>NZ_CP192463.1:4800000-6630955 GCF_050626985.1 Roseateles noduli | reverse complement strand
ACCTGGACAAACCCAGTTAGTCATTCGACACCCCTGACAGTTCCTTCAGGGGCCGCTGCAAGACAGATGTCTGTGCAGCGAAGACAGCGACTGTAGCATGGTGATGAAGCGGCTCGCAAGAGCTACAGGGGAAAGTTGTTGACAGCTGGCCGCAACTCGCACGGACTGCCGCTAAGCCCTTGTTTCTCCTGGAAGGTCCGCGGCGACATACCAAGAAAAAGACCCGCCGGGGCGGGTCTTGGTTGAAGCATGAAGGCGTCTGGCCGGTCAATCCGCGTCCTGGAACGCCTCGTCACGCTTGTTCTTGATGGACGGCAGCATCACCACCACCACCATCAGCGCCGCGGCGATCAGCAGGCCGGCCGACAGCGGCCGGGACAGGAAGGTGCTCCAGTCGCCGCGCGACAGCAGCAGTGCGCGGCGCAGGTTCTCTTCCATCATCGGACCGAGGATGAAGCCCAGCAGCAGCGGCGCCGGCTCACAGCTCAGCTTGTAGAAGAGATATCCGACCACCGCGAACGCCGCCGTCATGAACACGTCGAAGTTGTTGTTGTTCAGCGTGTAGGTGCCGATGCAGCAGAACACGACGATCGCCGGGAACAGGAAGCGGTAAGGCACGGTCAGCAGCTTGATCCAGATGCCGATCAACGGCAGGTTCAGGATCACCAGCATCAGGTTGCCGACCCACATGGAGGCGATCAGCCCCCAGAAGAGTTCCGGGTTGCTGGTCATGACCTGCGGACCGGGCTGGATGCCCTTGATCGTCATCGCGCCCACCATCAGCGCCATCACCGCGTTGGGCGGGATGCCCAGCGTCAGCATCGGGATGAACGACGTCTGCGCGCCGGCGTTGTTGGCCGACTCCGGACCCGCCACGCCCTGGATGGCGCCCTTGCCGAACTTCTCCGGCGTCTTGGAGATCTTCTTCTCCAGCGTGTAGGCCGCGAACGACGCCAGCAGCGCGCCGCCGCCGGGCAGCACGCCCAGCACCGAGCCCAGTGCCGTGCCGCGCAACACCGCCGGCCAGGCGTCATGGAAGTCCTGCTTGGTCGGCCACAGACCCTTGACGCTCTTGGTGAAGACCTCGCGGTGTTCGGCTGGCTGGCCGAGGTTCGCGATGATCTCGCCGAAGCCGAAGATACCCATCGCGATCACGACGAAGTTGATCCCGTCGGTCAACTCTGGAACATCGAATGAGAAGCGAGGCGTCCCCGAGATCACGTCGGTGTTGATCTGGCCGAGCAGCAAGCCCAGCAGGATCATCGAGATCGCCTTGACCAGCGAGCCCGAGGCCAGCACCACGGCGCCGATCAGGCCCAGCACCATCAGCGAGAAGTACTCGGCGGGGCCGAACTTGAAGGCCAGTTCGGTCAGCGGCGGCGCGAAGGCCGCGATGATGATCGTGCCGACGCAGCCGGCGAAGAACGAGCCCAGTCCCGCGGCCGCCAGCGCGGCGCCGGCGCGGCCTTGCCGGGCCATCTGGTAGCCGTCGATCGCGGTCACGACCGACGAGGACTCGCCGGGGACGTTGATCAGGATGGCCGTCGTCGAGCCGCCGTACTGCGCGCCGTAATAGATGCCGGCGAGCATGATCAGCGCCGGTGTCGCGTCCAGCGCGTAGATCGACGGCAGCAGCATCGCGATGGTCGCGACCGGGCCCAGGCCCGGCAGCACGCCGATCAGGGTGCCGAGCACCGCCCCGCCGAAGGCGTACAGGAGGTTCTCCGGCGTGAACGCCGTGCCGAACCCCATCATCAGGTTGTTGATCAGATCCATGCGTGACTCCTCAGCCGCCCAGGAAGGTTGGCCAGATGGGGATCACCAGATTCAGACCCCAGAAGAAGATCGCGTAGCTGCCCGCGGTCAGGACCACGCTGCTGAGCAGCGCATCGCGCCAGCGGAACTCGTCGCTGGCCAGCGAGGCGATCGTGATCAGCAGCGGCAGCGTGATGATCATGCCCAGCCGCGGCAGGGCGAGGCCGAACACGATGATCGCGCCGACGACGATCACCAGAGGCTTCCAGGCGAAGGCGCCGACGGGCTGGCCGCCCTCCGACTCGATCGTCAGCGCCTTGAACAGCACCACCGCCCCCAGCAGCGCGAGCAGCACGCCCAGCCCGAAGGGGAAGTAACCAGGCCCGGGGCGGGCCGAGGAGCCAAAGCTGTAGTTCGTTGCCGAGCCCCACGCGAACGCGACGCCAACGACCACGAACATCAGCCCTGACCAGAAGTCGCGTTGACTCTTGATCTTCATCGAGGGAACCTCTATCGGCTTGAATGGGCGCGATTCTAGGAATCGGGTCCCCATCGAGGTCTGTGGTTATCACGTAAGGGGTGACGCCGCACCTCGCACGGGGCGTATGGCGATCTTCACGCGCCCGCTCGGCACGGGCCTTGCGCCTTGTCTGCGCGGGCTTACCCGCCCCCACGAGCCTGGGGGGCGGCAAGCGGATGGATCCGGCTCCGGTCAGCCGGATCCGTTCAGGTCTCCCAGGTGGGGGTGCTGCGCAGCACCTCATCCATGGTCGTCAGCCCCTCGGCGACCTTCATCGCACCGCCCAGGCGCAGCGGGCGCAGGCCTTCCTGGACCGCCTGCCGGCGCAAGGCTGTCATGTCGGTGTTCGGGTGCAGGTGCTTGCGGATGCTGTCGGTCAGCAGAAGCAGCTCGTACAGCCCGGCACGGCCCCGGAAGCCGGTGTTGCGGCAGTCCAGGCAGCCCACCGGCCGGTAAGGCTTGACGCCCCCGTTCAGGCGCCACGGCTTGAGCATCTCGTTGAGCGAGTCGCGCGTGACCTCCGGATCCGGCTCCTTGCAGTTCGGGCACAGCGTGCGCACGAGGCGCTGCGCCAGCACGCCGATCACCGTCGCATCGATCAGGTAGTTGGGCACGCCCAGGTCCACCATGCGGGTGATCGCGGAGGCCGAATCGTTCGTGTGCAGCGTCGAGAACACCAGGTGACCGGTCAGCGAGGCCTGGATCGCCATCTCCGCGGTCTCCAGGTCGCGGATCTCGCCGACCATGATGATGTCCGGGTCCTGCCGCATCAGCGCGCGCAGTCCCTCGGCGAAGTTGAAGTCGATGGCCGGCTGCACCTGCGACTGGTTGAACGAGGGCTCGATCATCTCGATCGGATCCTCCACGGTGCAGACGTTGACCTCGTCGGTCGCCAGGCGCTTGAGCGTCGAGTAGAGCGTCGAGGTCTTGCCGCTGCCGGTCGGACCGGTCACGAGGATGATCCCGTGCGGCCGCGCGGTCAGCCGGTTCCAGCGCTCGGCGTCGTGGGTCGAGAAGCCGAGCTGCGCCAGGTCCTTCACGGCGGTGTCGGGATCGAAGATCCGCATCACCATCTTTTCGCCGAAGGCGGTCGGCAGCGTCGACAGACGCATTTCCACCTCCTCGCCGGCCGGATTGCGCGTCTTGATGCGACCGTCGAGCGGGCGGCGCTTCTCGACCACGTCCATGCGCCCCAGCAGCTTGATGCGCGCGGTCATCGCGCCCATCACCGTGGGCGGCAACTGGTAGACCGTGTGCAGCACGCCGTCGATGCGGAAGCGGATCACGCCCATCTCGCGGCGCGGCTCCAGGTGGATGTCGCTGGCGCGCTGGTCGAAGGCGTACTGCCAGAGCCAGTCTACGACCTGCACCACGCCCTGGTCGTTGGCGTCGAGCTGGCGGTTGCTGCGACCGAGCTCGACGAGCTGTTCGAAGCTCGCCTGCTGGCTCGCCTCGCCGGATTTCGTCGCGGCGCGCACCGACCGGGCCAGCGTGAAGAACTCGGTCGTGAAGCGCGCGATCTCCTGCGGATTGGCCAGGGCCAGCTTCACGCGCTTGCGGGTGTGCGACTCGATCTGCGGCACCCAGCTGGTGTCCTGCGGCTCGGCGACCGCGATGGTCACTTCGGTCAGGCCGACCTGGATCGGCAGGCAGCGGCGCGCCTCGGCGTAGCTGGCGGACATCACGTCGGCGACGCGGCCGACGTCGACCTTCAACGGATCGATGCGGACGTAGGGCAGCTTCAGCCGGCCCGCGAGCCATTCGGTCAGCGCCTCGGTGTCCAGGGATCGGCCATTGGCGATGCGCACGAGCCCGGCCGCGCCGAGCCGGGTCAGCGGATGCTGGGCGCTCTGGCTGGTGCCGAAGCGCGCCTCGGTGCGCTGGACCTGTTCCTGGTCGATCACGCCGTCCTCGGCCAGCCAGTGCAGCAGCTGGCGCCAATCGAGCCGCGTGCCGCCGGCCTCGGCGGCCTTGGGCTTCGCGGGTGGGGCGGACGGCGCCGGGAGGGGCGCGGCCGCCTTGGATGCGGGCGCGGGAGCGGAGCCGGGCGTATCGCTCTTGTCCTTGGGAGGCGTCGACGTGTTGTGTTTCATGGTCACTCGTCGGAGTCGACGGCCGCGGCCGCGTGGAGCTGGTGGATGACGTTCATCGGCAGGGGGCGCACGAGCTTGAGCCACTTGGTGGCCGGCAGGTCATGGCGGGCCTCGATGTGGGCGGCGCGCTGTTCGAGCACCTCGCGCTCCGGCACCGCCACGCCGCGCCCCGCGACGACGATGGTATTGCCCTCGCGGGTCGGCGTCAGGTGCCAGACCTGGTCGGAGCCGAACACCTTCGCGATCCGCGCCGCGCTGCGCGTGAAGCTGGCGCTGCGGCCGAAGAGGTTGACCGTCATCAGCCCGCCGTCGGCGAGCACACGGTGGCAGTCGGCGTAGAAGGCCTCGTCGTCGAGGACCGGCGCGGCCGCCTCATGGTCGTAGAGGTCGACGTTGAGCACCTGCGCATTGCCCCAGTGGTCCGCGTCGGCCACCCACGCGCCGGCGTCCTCGTTGATCACGCGCAGCCGGTCGTCGTCGTCGGGCAGATGGAACCAGTGCCGGTTGGCGCTGATGACGGTCGGGTTGATCTCGACCGCCGTGGTCTTCATCTTCAACTGCTTGCGGCAGAAGCGCGTCAGCGCGCCGGCGCCCAGGCCGAGCTGCACCGCCTGCCCGCTGGTCATCTCGCGGACATCGCGCCAGAGCATCCAGGCCATCATCCGCTGGACGTATTCCAGCTCGAGCTTCTCCGGCTTCTTGAGCCGCATGGCGCCCTGGACCCAGATCGAATCGAGGTGAAGGAAACGCACGCCGTCGAATTCACTCAGCGTCGCTTCCACCCAGTCGGTCCTTCTGCCGCTCTTGTCCTTCTTCGAGTCCCGTTGCTTGCTCACGGCTGTCGTTCCCATGCCGGGTCCGCGGGGCCCGGTCTCGTCATCTGTCGGTCGATGGCCCGGCGAGCTCTCGCCAGGCGCGAAGCTTGGCATCGTAGGGCATCGTGTAGGCCGGGCTGGAGCTGGGGAGGCCCAGCACACGGTAACGGGCTGCAAGAGGTCCGAGCTGCTTCAGCCCGAAGCGCAAGGCCGTGCCGCCGTTGAAGCCGATCGTGCGCAGCGCCGGCAGTTCCTGCAGCAGCCGGCCGAGGTCGCTGGCGAAGGGATTGCGGATGGCACTGTCGAGGCTCCCTTCGCGCTCGGTCTCGGTGATCACGTCCCAGACCGCGACGCGGTGGGCGCGCAACGCGGCGAGGCGCTCGGGGTAACCCATGGCGACCAGGTCGACGCCGAAGACCTCGCCGACCAGCCGCCAGAACTGGTTGCGCGGATGGCCGTAATACTGCTGCGCCTGCAGCGAGGCGACACCGGGAAAGCTCCCCAGCAGCAGCCATTCGGCGTCCGGCGCGTGGACGGGCGCGAGCCCCTGCCAGCGGGCAGGTTCGCGCAGGTCGGGAGCGCCGGGCGTGTCAGCCATTCGCGCGAGGGGCATCCAGCGCGCCCAGGCGCGGCAGCGCGGTGCGCGCATTGCGGCCCGTGATCTCTGCCGCTTCCTCCGGCGTCCAGCCGCGCAGCCCGGCGAGCACCGCACCGATCCGTGGCAGCTCCCCCGGCTCGTTGCGAGAAGTGGCGCCCGCGGCGCGCTCCTCGGCCGTGCGGTACAGCCAGTGCGGCGGGATGTCCGGCGCATCCGTCTCGAGGACCAGCGCCTGCGCCGGCAGCTCCGCGGCGAGCCTGCGGATCTGCAGCGAACGGTCGAAGGTGAGTGTGCCGCCGAAGCCGAGCTTGAAGCCCAGATCGATGAAGGCATCGGCCTGCTGCCGGCTGCCGTTGAATGCGTGACCGATGCCGCCGGTCTGCACGCCGATGCGACGCAGTCCGCCGAGCAGTTGATCGGCGCTGCGACGCACATGGAGGATCACCGGCAGCCCATGCCGCTTCGCGAGCTTCAGCTGCTCGACGTAGAAGTGCTGCTGCGTGGCCGCGTCGAGGTCCTTGACGAAGAAGTCCAGACCGATCTCGCCGATGCCGACCAGGCGCGGGTCGTCTCGGCACTCGGCCAGCATCCGGTCGAGGCGGCCGAGGTCCTCGTCGCGCGCGTGCATCACGTACAGCGGATGGATGCCCAGCGCGTAGCTGACACCATGCGCATGCGCGAGTGCCTTCACCGACTCGAAGTTGCCCGCGACCACCGCCGGGATCACGATCTGCGACACGCCCGCCGCCACGGCGCGCGCGACCACGGCATCGCGGTCGGCGTCGAACTCCGAGGCGTCGAGGTGGCAGTGCGTGTCAGTCCACATGGCGACACCAGGGAGGGTTGGAAGAGACGCGTACCTTCGCGTCGCTCAGCGGAAGACCACCGTGCGATGGCCGTTGAGCAGCACGCGGTGTTCGGCGTGCCACTGGATCGCGCGGGCGAGCGTCACGCATTCGACGTCGCGGCCGATCGCCACGAGCTGGTCCGGCGTCATCGAGTGGTCGATGCGGGCGACGTCCTGCTCCACGATCGGCCCCTCGTCGAGATCCGAGGTCACGTAGTGCGCGGTCGCGCCGATCAGCTTGACGCCGCGCTCGTGGGCCTGGTGGTACGGACGCGCGCCCTTGAAGCTGGGCAGGAAGCTGTGATGGATGTTGATCGCGCGCCCTTCCAGGAAGCGGCACAACTCCGGCGACAGGATCTGCATGTAGCGCGCCAGCACGACGAGGTCGATCTGCTGCTCCTCGATCAGCTCGCGGAGCTTGCGTTCCTGCGCCTGCTTCTGCTCGTCGCTCGCCTGCAGCAGCGGCAGATGGTGGAACGGGATGTCGTGCGACGCGGCCAGCTGATAGAAGTCGCGGTGGTTCGAGACGATCGCCGGGATCTCGATCGCCAGATGACCGGTCTGCACGCGGAACAGCAGATCGTTCAGACAGTGGCCGAGCTTGGACACCAGCAGCAGCACGCGCGTCTTGCGCTGCGCGTCGACCAGTTCCCAATCCATGGCCAGCCGCGCCGCCAGCGGCGCGAAGGCGTCGCGCAGCGCGGATGCCGGCCGGGCCTCGGCGCACTCGAACTCGATGCGCATGAAGAAGCGGCGGTGATCGGCGTCGCCGTGCTGGGCCGAGGTCAGGATGTTGGCGCCCTGCTCGAGCAGGATGCCGGTGACGGCGTGGACGATGCCGGCCTGATCGGGACAGCTGAGCTTCAGGATGAAGCGGGTGGACGGGGATTCCGAGGAAGGCTTCGAGGCGGTCATGATGACGCGCATCGTAATGCAGCGGTCGTGCCGCACCGGTCCGGGCGCGGGCGGAACGAGCGGCCGCGGCCTCGCGATCGGGCAACCCAGCCTCGGCGGCGACGCCGGGGCGCCGGAACCTCAGGCCGCGAGCGGCTGCAGCGCGCCGCCGACCAGCCGGCGCTGGTGCTCGCAACGGGCCGCCAGGTCCTGGTCGTGGGTCACCATCACGAAGGCAGTGCCCAGCTCGCGGGCCATCTCGAGCATCAGGTCGAAGACCGTCGCGGCCGTGGAGCGGTCGAGGTTGCCGGTGGGTTCGTCGGCCAGGACGCAGGCCGGGCCCGTGACCAGTGCGCGGGCGATCGCCACGCGCTGACGCTCGCCGCCGGACAGTTCGCCCGGTCGATGCAGCACGCGGGGGCCGAGTCCCACGCGCGTCAGCACCTTCGCGGCCTGTTCGCGGGCCTGCTCCTGCGGGACACGGCGGATGCGCAGCGGCATCGCGACGTTGTCCAGCGCGCTGAATTCCGGCAGCAGGTGGTGGAACTGGTAGATGAACCCGAGGTGCTGGTTGCGCCAGTCGCCGCGGGCCTTCTCGCCGAGCGTGCCGAGGTCGCGTCCCATCAGTTCGACGCGGCCGGCGGACGGCTTGTCCAAGCCGCCGAGCAGATGCAGCAGCGTGCTCTTGCCCGACCCCGAGGCGCCGAGCACCGCCAGCGTCTCGCCCGCCTTCACGGTGACGTCGAGGCCGTGGAAGACCTGCACATCGAGCGGTCCTTCGACGAAGCGCTTGCCCAGCCCCTGCCCTTGCAACACCACCTGTCCGGCGGGGATGCGAGCGGCCGCTGGCGTTGCGTTCTTCTTGGCGTCATTCATAACGCAGCGCCTCCGCGGGCTGGACGCGGCTGGCGCGCCAGCTCGGATAGACCGTCGCGACGAACGCCAGGATCAGCGAGGTCACGGTGATGGGCACGATGTCGGACCACTGCGGGTCGCTCGGCATGTGGCTGATGACGTAGATGCTGGCCGGCAGGAAGGTGGTGTGCAGCAGCTTCTCGATGGTGGGAACGATCACGTCCAGGTTGTGCGCGACGACCAGCCCCAGGCCGAGTCCTCCCAAGGTGCCGATCACGCCAGCCAACGCGCCCTGGATCATGAACACGCCCATGATCGAACGCGGGCTGGCGCCCAGCGTGCGCAGGATCGCGATGTCGGCCTGCTTGTCGGTCACCGTCATCACCAGCGTCGACACCAGGTTGAACGCGGCCACCGCGACGATCAGCGTCAGGATGATGCCCATCATCCGCTTCTCGACCTGGACCGCGTCGTACCAGTTGGCGTTGGTGCGGGTCCAGTCGCGGACGTAGATCGCCTGCCCGGCCTGCAGCATCTCGCGCTGCAATTGCGCGCCGACCTGGCGGGCCTGTTGCACGTCGCGCAGCTTCAGCTGAACGCCGCTC
This sequence comes from Roseateles noduli, assembly GCF_050626985.1. Taxonomy (NCBI): domain Bacteria; kingdom Pseudomonadati; phylum Pseudomonadota; class Betaproteobacteria; order Burkholderiales; family Sphaerotilaceae; genus Roseateles; species Roseateles noduli. The sequence goes on along the minus strand of NZ_CP192463.1, from coordinate 6,621,973 downwards.
GGCGTGCCGGTGCGGAACAGCTTGGCCGCATCGCCCACATGGATGAGCGCCAGGCCACTGTCGTACTCGTAATGCCCGGCCTCGAAGACCCCCACCAGCGTGAACTGCCGCAGCGTCGGCTGCACGCCCAGCGGCGTCACCTGCCCCGACGGGATCGCCAGCGTGATCTTGTCGCCGCGCTGCACGCCCAGTTGCCGCGCCAGCTCGATGCCCAGGATGATGTTCCATTGGCCCGGCTGCAGACGCTCCAGCAGGCCGTCCTTCGCCAGCTTCTCTGCGATCGGCGTCACGCCCGGCTCCAGCGCCGGATCAATGCCCCGCACAATCGTGCCCCGCATGTCCGAACCCCGCGCAATCAGCGCCTGACCCGACACGAACGGGGCAGCCGCGGCCACCTCCGAGTTCTTCTTCGCCTGGTCCGCGACCGCGCGCCAGTCAGGAAGACCCTCGCCTGTGTCGCTCAGCAACTCCACGTGCGCAATCACGGACAGCATCCGCTCACGCACCTCCTTCTGGAAGCCGTTCATCACCGACAACACAATGATCAACGCGGCAACGCCCAGCGCAATGCCGAACATCGACACGCCAGAAATGAAGGAAATGAAGCGGTTGCGGCGCCCTCCACGCCCAGCTCGCGTGTAACGCCAGCCGATCTGCAACTCATAGGGCCAATTCATAGGGGGTGGATGCTAACCGCTCGCCTTGCCCTCGCCGCTTAGGGCTGGCTGATGAGCAACGGACTCCGGGGCGGGCCCCAGGCCGTTGGCGCATTGAGCAGGGGCGCCAACTCGCGCCGCTCACCTGCGGTTCGCTGTGCTCGGACAGACGGCGCCCCAGTCAGTTTTTTTGGAGGCTCAATGCGCCAACGGCCTGGGGCCCGCCCCGGAGTCCGCGATGCGTCGAGGCCTACGGACGAGGAGCCATGCCGGCGTCCTTCCTACCCCCTCTCCCGCTTGCGGGAGAGGGAGGGGTGAGGGCCAGCGACCGTGGCAGTCAGTGCGCCTCGTCCCAGTTGGCGCCGACGCCAACTTCGGCCAGCAGCGGCACCTTCAGCGCGGCGACGCCAGCCATCAGCGTCGGCACCTCGGACTTGACCCAGTCCAGTTCCTCGTCCGGCACCTCGAACACCAGTTCGTCGTGCACCTGCATCACGATCTTCGTCTTCTTGCCCTGCTCGTCCAGCGCCTGCTGCACCGCGATCATCGCCAGCTTGATCAGGTCGGCCGCCGTGCCCTGCATCGGCGCGTTGATGGCCTGGCGCTCGGCGCCGCTGCGGCGCGGACCGTTGCCCGAGTTGATCTCCGGCAGCCACAGGCGCCGTCCGAAAACCGTCTCGACGTAGCCCTTCTCCTTGGCGAACTGCTTCGTGTCGTCCATGTAGCTCCGCACACCGGCGAAACGCGTGAAGTAGCGGTCGATGTAGTCCTTCGCCGCCTTCTGCTCGATGCCCAGCGACTGCGCCAGCCCGAACGCGCCCATGCCGTAGATCAGGCCGAAGTTGATCGTCTTCGCGTAACGCCGCTGCTCGGGCGTGACCGCGTCCAGACCGCCGCCGAAGACCTCGGCCGCCGTCGCGCGGTGCACGTCCTGCCCTTCCTGGAACGCCTTCAGCAGGCCCGGGTCCTCGCTCATGTGCGCCATGATCCGCAGCTCGATCTGCGAATAGTCCGCCGACACGATGTGATGTCCCGTCGGCGCGATGAAGGCCTCGCGCACGCGGCGGCCGTCGGCCGTTCGGATGGGGATGTTCTGCAGGTTGGGCTCGTTGCTGGACAGGCGCCCCGTCACCGCCACGGCCTGCGAGTAGGTCGTGTGCACGCGGCCCGTCCGGGCGTTGACCATCAGCGGCAGCTTGTCCGTGTAGGTGCTCTTGAGCTTGGACAGCGAGCGGTACTCGAGGATCTTGGCCGGCAGCGGGAAGTCCGCGGACAGCTTCTCGAGCACCTCCTCGTCCGTCGACGGCGCGCCGGTCGCGGTGCGCTTCACCACGGGCAGGCCGAGCCGGTTGAACAGGATCTCGCCGATCTGCTTGGGCGAGCCGATGTTGAACGGCTGCCCCGCGATCTCGTAAGCCGCCTGCTCCGCCGCGACCATGCGCTGGCCGAGGTCGGCGCTCTGCGCCTGCAGCCGGCCGGCGTCGATCAGCACGCCGGTGCGCTCGATGCGCGCCAGCAGCGCCGACACCGGCATCTCGATCTGCTCGTAGATGAACTTCAGCCCGGCGTCGGCCTCCAGGCGCGGCATCAGCGTCTGGTGCACGTGCAGGCACATCTCGGAGTCCTCGCAGGAGTACTCCGACGCCTTCGCCACCTCGACCTGCGCGAACGGGATCTGGTGCGCGCCCTTGCCGCACAGGTCCTCGTAGCTCAGGCCCTTGCGGCCCAACACGCGATCGGCCAGGGCCTCCAGGCCGTGGCTGCGATGCGCCTCCAGCACGTAGCTCTCCAGCATCGTGTCGAAGGCGGTCCCCTGGACCGCGATGCCGTGGTTGGCCAGCACGTGGGTGTCGTACTTGACGTTCTGCGCGACCTTCTCCTTCAGCGGATCCTCGAGCCAGGGCTTGAGCTTCGCGAGCACCTCGTCCATCGGCAGCTGCTCGGGCGCGTCCGGGCCGTCGTGGCGGATCGGGATGTAGGCGGCCTCGCCCGGCTTCACGCTGAAGCTGATGCCGACGATGCGCGCCTGCATCGGATCCAGCGAGTCGGTCTCGGTGTCGAAGGCGGCCAGTTCCGCGGCGTTCAGCTGCTCGATCCAGGCGTCGAGCCGGGACATGTCGACGATGGTCTCGTAGCGCTTGTCGACGGGGATCGCGGGATGCTGGGCCTCGGCATAGGGATCGGTCGGGCGCGCGGCACCGAGGTCCGCTTCCGGCGCGGCGCGCTTGGGCGCCTCGCCGCCGAGCTTGCCTTCGAGGTCGCGCTTCCAGGTCTTGAAGCCGTTGCGCGTGTAGAAGTCCAGCAGGCCGGCTTCGTCGACCGGGTTGAAGGCCAGCGCCTCCAGCGCCGGCCAGCCCGCGACGTGCACGCACAGGTCGCAGTCGACCTTGACCGTCACCAGCTTGCGCCCCATCGGCAGCCAGTCCAGCGCCTTGCGCAGGTTCTCGCCGGCGACGCCCTTGATCTGGTCCGCGTGGGCGATCACGCCGTCCAGCGAGCCGTGCTCGGCGATCCACTTGGCGGCGGTCTTCGGGCCGACCTTCTCGACGCCGGGCACGTTGTCCACCGTGTCGCCCATCAGGGTCAGGTAGTCGATGATGCGATCCGGCGGCACGCCGAACTTGGCCAGCACGCCGGCCTCGTCCAGCTTCTCGTTGCTCATCGTGTTGATCAGCGTGACGTCCGGCGTCACCAGCTGCGCCAGGTCCTTGTCGCCGGTCGAGATCACCACCTGGTGGCCCGCCTGCGCCGCCACCCGCGACAGCGTGCCGATGCAGTCGTCGGCCTCGACGCCGGGCACCGTCAGGACGGGCCAGCCCAGCAGCTTCACCACCTCGTGGATCGGCTCGATCTGCTCGCGCAGCGCGTCGGGCATCGGCGCGCGCTGGGCCTTGTACTCGGGGTACCACTCGTCGCGGAAGGTCGGGCCGGACGCGTCGAAGACGCAGGCGGCATGTTCGGCGCCGTAGTCGTCACGCAGCTTCTTCAGCATGGCCACCATGCCGTGGATGGCACCGGTGGGCTGCCCGCCGGGACCGCGCAGGTCGGGCATGGCATGGAACGCGCGGTAGAGATAGCTGGACCCGTCGACCAGCAGCATCAGAGGTTTGCTCATCCCGACATTGTTGCAGGCGCGCAGCGCCCGGACTGGCAGGAGCCCGGGACTTCAACCGGCACTCGCCCGGGGGGGCGGGGTTTTCCTGGGGCGAGCCTTAGAATCGGCTCCACCATGAAAACCACCCGCCTCGCCCCTCTGTTCGCCGCCCTGGCCGCCTTCGCGTTCCAGGCTCACGCGGCCGACGCGCCGGCTCCGGTCCCGGCCCCCGCCGAGCCCGCGAAGTTCCGCGACGTGCCCGAGGTGAAGGTCGAACAGCTCGTCAACGAAGACGACAAGGTCCGCATCGAGGAAACCCGGGTGAGGGGCCTGACCCAAAAGGTCGTGGTCAAGAACAAGGACAGCAAGGCGCCCGAGTACGAGATCCTGCTCGGCGACACCGGTCGCGACATCCCCACCCGCCAGGGCGACGACCGCGGCAACGCGGGCGCGCGGGTCTGGCGCCTCTTCAATTTCTGACCCGTCGAGGCTGATCCGCCGCGGTCGGCCCCCGGTCCGTTCTTTTTCCTTTTCATGGCCGTATTCACCGACGTCTCGACCGGGCAGGCGCAAGCGCTGCTGGACACGCTGGCCCTGGGCGAACTGCAATCGCTCAAGGGGATCACTGCCGGTATCGAGAACACCAACTACTTCGTCACCACGACGCGCGGCGCCGAGCAGCACGAGTACGTGCTCACGATCTTCGAGCGCCTGAGCTTCGAGCAACTGCCGTTCTACCTGGAGCTGATGCGGCACCTCGCGCGCAAGGGCGTGCCGGTGCCCGCGCCGCAGCCCGACGCGCAGGACCGCATCCTGCACACCGTGGCCGGCAAGCCGGCGGCGGTCGTGGACAAGCTGCGCGGCGGGCATCAGCTGGCCCCGGACGTGTTCCATTGCGAGCAGGTCGGCGCCGGGCTCGCCCGGATGCATCTGGCCGGCCAGGACTTCCCGCTGCACCAGGACAACCTGCGCGGCCTGCCCTGGTGGCGTGAGACGGTGCCCGTCGTGCTGCCGCACCTGACGCCCGACCAGGCCGCGCTGCTGAGCGCCGAACTGGCCTTCCAGGAGCAGCTCGCCGCCGGTGCCGCGGCGCTGCCACGCGGCCCCGTCCACGCGGACCTGTTCCGCGACAACGTGATGTTCGACGGCCTGCCCGGGCGCGAGAAGCTCAGCGGCTTCTTCGACTTCTACTTCGCGGGTGTCGACAGCTTCCTGTTCGACCTCTGCGTCTGCCTGAACGACTGGTGCATCGACCTGGACAGCGGCCGCCTCGACGAGCAGCGCGCCGGCGCCTTCGTCAAGGCCTACGAGTCGGTGCGCCCGCTCACCGGTGCCGAGCACCGCCTGCTGCCCGGCCTGCTGCGCGCGGCGGCGCTGCGCTTCTGGATCTCGCGGCTGTGGGACTTCCACCTGCCGCGCGAGGCCAGCCTCCTCACACCCCACGATCCCACCCATTTCGAGCGCGTCCTGCGCGAGCGCATCGCCAGACCCTGGCATGCGCTGGAGTCCTTGTCATGATCCTGCACCTGCAAACGGTCCCGCCGCGCAACGGCCTGCTCTGGGTGCGCCACGGGCTGAAGGTGCTGCGGCGCAAGCCGATCGCGCTGATCGGGCTGTTCGCCGTGTTCCTGCTGGTCTCGTCGGTGCTGCAGCTGGTGCCGCTGCTGGGTCAGCTGGTGGTGCTGGCGGCGCTGCCGCTGGTGTCGCTTTCCTTCATGCTGGCGTCGCACCAGGTGCTGCAGTCGCACACGCCGACGGCCGCCGTCTTCGCGCAGCCGCTGCAGCTGACCAAGGAACGCCGCCGCGACCAGTTGATCCTCGGCTTCGTCTACGCCTTCAGCACGATCGCCGTGATGTTCCTGGCCCACTGGCTGGACGGCGGCGCCCTGGTGCGCGCGGTCGAACAGGTGGCCGCGGCGGGCAGCGCCGCCAAGCCCGATCAGAAGGCGATCGAGGCCACCATCGCCGATCCCTCGCTGACCACCGGCATCGGCCTGCGGCTGCTGCTGACGGGACTGATCTCGATCCCGTTCTGGCACGCGCCGGCGCTGATCCACTGGGGCGGCCAGGGCGTGCTGCAGGCCCTCTTCTCCAGCACGCTGGGGGTGTGGCGCAACAAGGGCGCCTTCGCGCTGTCGGGCCTGGTCTGGGTCGGGCTGACCTTCGGCGCGACGATGGTGCTGACCATCGTCGGCATGCTGCTTGGCCTGGCCAATCTGCTGCCCTTCCTGCTCGTGCCGCTGGCGATGATCCTGACGACGGCGTTCTACTGCTCGCTGTACTTCACCTTCATCGACTGCTTCATGTTCGGCGCACCGAAAGACCTGCCCGAGACGCCGGTCACGCCGGCCTGAACGCAGGTCTGAACGCGGTTCCGAACCCAGACCTGAGCGGCAGACCTGGACGCAGATCGCCCGACGTCACCTGAAAGCAGGTGCCGGGTCTTGCCTCTGCGCTGGCCTCGGCGCCTGCCCGTCGCATCCCCGGTCATTGCTTCGCCATTCGCACGAACATGCCTCGAAGGAATTGCTAACGGCTTTTTCACGTTACCGTCACTTGCTCTTCGCAGAATCCGCCCGCCTTTCCATTGCAGCGGAGCCTTCACGAATGAGCAAGCAGCACGACATCGTTGCCAGCCAAGACAGCATCAACGAGTACGACGAGGACGCGGTCCTCAATCCGTCCGCCAACCCGCATTTCGATGACATCCTCGCCGCGCGCCTGTCGCGGCGCGTCGCCCTCAAGGGCGGCATCACCACGGCGGCGTCCGCGCTGCTGGGCGGCTCGATCCTGAGCGCCTGCGGCAGCAGCGACGACTCGCCGGCGCCGGCCCCCGCGCCCGCCCCGGCGCCGCAGCCGGCCCCGCTGAAGATCGGCTTCACCGCCGTCGCCAAGAACAAGAACGACCTGGTGACCGTGGCCGACGGCTACAACGTCAGCATCCTGCACGCGCTGGGCGACCCGCTGCACTTCGGCGACACGTCCTGGCAGGACGACGGTTCCGAATCGGCCGAGTCCTACAACCGCCGTGTCGGCGACGGTCACGATGGCATGTACTGGTTCGGCATGAGCGACGCCGGCGCCTTCGACGCCAAGCGCTCGGACCGCGGCCTGCTGGCCGTCAACCACGAGTACGTCGTCGCCCCGTACGGCCTGCACCCGGCCGGCCGCGCCGCCGGCGCCGCGCGCAACGCCACCGAGGTCGAGAAGGAAATCTACGCCCACGGCATCTCCGTGGTCGAAGTCAAGCGCGACGCCACGGGCACCGGCATGAGCATGGTGCGCGGCTCGCGCTACAACCGCCGCGTGACCTCGGCCACGACGATGGACATCACCGGTCCGGCCAAGGGCAGCGTCCAGCTGCAGACGCTGTTCAGCCCGACGGCTGTCCAGACCCGCGGCACCAACAACAACTGCGCCAACGGCTATACCCCGTGGGGCACCTACCTGACCTGCGAGGAGAACTACCTCAACGTGATCAGCCGTGCCGCCGGCGACGACGCGCAACGCAGCGCCAAGGACGTGGCCAGCCTCAACCGCTACGGCCTGCCGCAGAACCGCAAGAGCCCCTACCTGTGGGAAACGGCCGGCACCGCCGACCTGTTCGCGCGCTGGAACTCGTCGGTCACCGGCGCCGCCGCGACCGCCGACTACCGCAACACGATCAACACCTTCGGCTGGGTGGTCGAGATCGATCCGTTCGCGCCGGACTCCGTCCCCGCCAAGCGCACCGCGCTGGGCCGCTTCAACCATGAAGGCGCCTGGCCCGCCGAGGCCGTCGCCGGCAAGCCGATCGTCATCTACATGGGTGACGACTCGCGCAACGAGTACATCTACAAGTTCGTCTCCAAGGCCAACTGGGATGCGGCCGACGTCGGCAAGGGCATGGCCGCCGGCGCCAAGTACCTGGACGAAGGCACGCTGTACGTGGCCAAGTTCAACGCCGACGGCAGCGGCACCTGGGTCGAGCTGAGCTTCGGCAAGAACGGCCTGGACGCCACCAACGCGACCTACGCCTTCGCCGACCAGGGCGACGTGCTGATCAACGCGCGCATCGCGGGCGACATCGTCGGCGCCACGAAGATGGATCGTCCGGAGTGGGGTGCGGTGCACCCGACTAACGGCGAGATCTACATGACCCTGACCAACAACAGCAACCGCGTGGCCAACACCGCGACGCCGACCGGCAGCCAGCTCAAGCCGGACGCCGCGAACCCGCGTTACTACGAAGACATGAAGGGTGCCGCCTCGCAGAAGGGCAACCCGAACGGCCACATCATCCGCTGGAAGGAAGACGCGGCGGACGTCACCAAGCTGACCTGGGACGTGTACCTGTTCGGCGCGCAAGCCGACGCGGCGGCGGACGTCAACCTGTCGGCCCTGGCCGACAGCAACGACTTCTCCAGCCCGGACGGCCTGTACTTCGACAAGCGCGGCATGCTGTGGATCCAGACCGATGACGGCGCGTACACCGACATCACCAACTGCATGATGCTGGCGGCACTGCCGGGCAAGGTCGGTGACGGTGCCGTGGTCAACGCCGCGGGCGGCACGCAGACCCGCGCGGGCGCCAAGGCGACGTCGGACACCCTGCGCCGCTTCCTGGTCGGTCCGAAGGAATGCGAGATCACCGGCATCGCCATGACGCCGGACGCCAAGACGCTGTTCTTCAACGTCCAGCACCCGGGCGAGGAAACGGCGCCGGACTGGAACGCGAAGACCTTCGGCAGCTACTGGCCGGCCAACCAGGCCGACCCGACGGTGAAGAAGCGTCCGCGTTCCGCGACGGTGGTCATCACCCGCAAGGACGGCGGCGAGATCGGCATCTAAGCAGGCCAAGGTCGGCCCGTGCCCAGGCCCGGGCCGACACAACGCCAAGGCCAAAGCGAACGCCAAGGCCCGAACGCCTCGCTCTCACTGGGGCCGGAATGATTCGGGGGGTTCCCGGAGGGACGCCCCCCGAGTCGTGGAGTGCCCGCGCCAGGCGCTGGCAGGGGTCTTCGAACGCCTCTACTTCGAGATCTCCGAAGCGAGGCCTGCCTGCCGGTCGCTCTCGCCGAGGATCTGGCTGAGCAGGCCCTCGATCACGGAACGCGGCACTTCACCCGCGAGTTCATCGGCCACCACTTCCGCCTGTGCGCGCACCAGCTCGCACAGGCGTTTCAATTCCAGCGTGATGCTGCGGGGTGCGATGTCGCAATCGCGCGCGAAGTCGGCCCATGCCTGCGCATCGAATGCGCGCGCGTTGTGGGCGCCATGGGCGTCATGGGCGTCATGAGTGCCGCAGGCGAAGCCATGCGCCGGCGCCACCCGCAGCCCCCCGTGATCGACGAAGAACGACAGGTCTTTCGCCGCCGAGCCCTCGCAGCCGATGAGCTGGCGGAACATCGTCCAGCGCAGCAGCGCGCGGCTGTCGACCAGCGGCGTGGGGCTGTGCGCCAGCAGCGAGAAGAGCTGCGCCAGCGACACCCCCTCACGGTCAGCTGGCGGCACGCCGAGTGCCTGGCAGGCGCTGATCGCATGCAGACGCTGCACGCGGCCGTCTTCGAGCCGCTGCCGATCGAAGCGTTCGACCAACAGCACCGGTTCCGGCACGCGGTGCAACTCGACCGGTGTCACGTCCAGGCCCACGCGCGCGGCGAGTCGCAGGCAGAAGAATTCGTCGAAGGGCTGATCGCCCGCCCCTTGCGCGTCGGACGCCGGCTTGAGCACATGCGTCGACGCCATCTGCGGTCCGTCGACGAAGTGCCAGCCGCCGTCCCGCTCAACGTAGACCGCAAGCTTGTCCCGCTCGCCGCCGAGCGCGCCGCGCACCTGTCCGTCCCAGACCGGAAAGGGCAACTCATCGCGATGGCGGATGCGCTCCGACAGTTCGTCGCGTGCGATCGCCCGTTGCACCGGTCCTGCCGGTCGTTGAAGTCCGTCCGCGATCAGCCGCACCGCGCCGGCCAGATCCCGCCCCATGAGGCGCATCGCGCCGAAGCTGTCATCGGCCCTGAGTCCCAGCGCGGCCAAGGTCCGCGACCGGGCGTCTCCGGCGGGCAGCAGATGATCGAAGAACGCGAGCACGGCATCCGCCGTGGACTCGCTGCCCGGCCCGCCGCGCGGCGGCATCGGCAGCGAAGGTGCCAGCGCAAAGGCCAGCACTTCCGAGGTCCATCGTTCGAGGTAAGCCAGCGACAGCCTGCGCGGCGCCTCCGTCTGCCCAAGCGGCGCATCAGCCGCTCTCAGCCAGCCCACTTCATGCTCGTCGAGCCAGACCTCCAGACCGTTCATGCATCGTCATCCAGGTCGGAGAACTTCGAGTCGCGTGCGGTGCGGATCGCGCGTCTGACGACCTCCCGCTGCTGCGACGGGACGGCGAACAGACTCACGCCGAGCGCCCTCGCCGCCTTGAGCACGGTGGACAGGCTGACGCCGCCCTGGCCGGTCTCGATGTTGATCAGCGTCTGGCGCGACATGCCCAGCGCCTCGGCGGCTTCGACCAGCGGCAGCCGCGCGGTGGTGCGCGCGGCGCGGACGGCGGCGCCCAGCGCCAGCGCGTCCTCGATCATCGGGTCGTCGGGCGGATCAATCGGTACAACAGTGCGCATGGAGATTCCAGGATCAAAGACGTATTCGCCGGATCTCCCTCCCGGGCAATCGTGATTCCTGTTTGCTGGAATCTTTATCGCTCACCGCCCATTCTGCGCCTGGAGACACGCCTCCCGGCGTGCTCCGTACGATGTCCGCTCAATCGTTCAGGTCTCGTCCCTGAGCACCGTTCCGACGGTCACCGTCTCAATCGATCGGCGTGAGCTTGGCGACGCTGAGCGCCAGCCACTTCGTGCCGTGCCGGCCGAAGTTGACCTGCGCTCGCGCGTCCGGTCCGGTGCCCTCCAGCGTGAGCAGCACGCCCTCGCCGAACTTGTTGTGGAACACGCCCTTGCCGACGCGCAGTCCGCCGTGTTCGTTGCCGGTCTTCTCGGCCGCCGACTGCTTCATCGCGCTGGGCACCGGCGCCTGCGGGAACGCGGACGGATCGACGCGACCCGCGCCCACCATCGACTTCAGCCCCGAGCCGCGCTGCCACGCCTGCTGGTAGTCCCGCGCGAAGCCGGAGCCGAAGCCCTGGTTGCGCGGCGTCAACCACTTCAGCGTCTCCTCGGGCAGCTCCTCCATGAAGCGGCTCTTGATGTTGTAGCGGGTCTGGCCGTGCAGCATCCGCGTCTGGCAGAAGCTGATGTACAGCCGCTGACGCGCGCGCGTGATCGCGACGTACATCAGCCGGCGCTCTTCCTCCAGCCCGTCCGAGTCGGACAGCGAGTTCTCGTGCGGGAACAGGCCTTCTTCCATGCCGGTGATGAACACCGCGTCGAACTCCAGGCCCTTGGCCGAGTGCACCGTCATCAGCTGGATCGCGTCCTGGCCGGCCTGCGCCTGGTTGTCGCCAGCCTCCAGCGAGGCATGCGTCAGGAACGCGGCCAGCGGCGACATGATCTCGCCGGTTTCCGCGTCCGGCGTGGCGGCCGCGGCCGGGGCGACCGCCGCCGGCAGCCCGTCCGCGATCGCGCCGGGCGAGTGCTCGTCCACCGGCAGCGCCACCGCGTCCTTGCCGAAGCCCTCCTGCGTCACGAAGGCCTCGGCGGCGTTCACCAGTTCGCCCAGGTTCTCCAGCCGGTCCTCGCCTTCCTTCTCGGCACGGTAGAACGCCGTCAGGCCGGAGTGCTCGATGATGTGCTCGATGATCTCGCGCAGCGTGAGCCCGGCCGTGGCCTCGCGCATCGCGTCGATCAGGCCGACGAAGCCCGCCAGGCTCGCGCCGCCGCGACCGCCGACCGCGCCGATGCTCTGCACCAGCGAGCGTCCGCTCGGACGCGCCGCATCCTGCAGCTGCTCGATGGTGCGCGCGCCGATGCCGCGCGCCGGGAAGTTGACGACGCGCAGGAAGCTGGTGTCGTCGTTCGGGTTCTCGATCAGGCGCAGGTAGGCCAGCGCGTGCTTCACCTCGGCCCGCTCGAAGAAGCGCAGGCCGCCGTACACGCGGTACGGGATGCCGGCGTTGAACAGCGCCGATTCGATCACCCGCGACTGCGCGTTGCTGCGGTAGAGCACCGCGATCTCCTTGCGCTCCAGCCCCTGGCGGTGCAGCGCCTGCGCCTCCTCCAGCAGCCATTGGGCCTCGGCGAAATCGCTGCTGGCCTCGTGCACGCGCACCGGCTCGCCGGGACCGGCCTCGGTGCGCAGGTTCTTGCCCAGGCGCCGGCTGTTGTTGCTGATCAGCGCATTGGCCGCGTCCAGGATGTTGCCGAAGCTGCGGTAGTTCTGCTCCAGCTTCACGACCTGGCGCACGCGGTACTCGCGCTCGAAGTCGGCCATGTTGCCCACGCGCGCGCCGCGGAAGGCGTAGATGCTCTGGTCGTCGTCGCCGACCGCGAACACGCCCTGCCCGCGCCCGGGCGGCGCGAACATCTTCAGCCACGCGTACTGCAGCTTGTTGGTGTCCTGGAACTCCTCGACCAGCACGTACTGGAAACGGCGCTGGTAGTGCTCGCGCACGGCCTGGTTGTCGCGCATCAGTTCGAACGAGCGCAGCATCAGCTCGGCGAAGTCCACGACGCCCTCGCGTTCGCACTGGTCCTGGTAGGCCTGGTAGATCTCGACCAGCTTGCGGGTCTGCTCATCGCGCAGGTCGATGTCCTTGGGACGCATGCCGTCCTCTTTTGCGCCGGCGATGTACCAGGAGACCTGCTTGGGAACGAAGCGCTCCTCGTCGAGCTTCATCGCCTTGATGACGCGCTTGACCGCGGACAGCGTGTCGCCCGAGTCCAGGATCTGGAAACCTTGCGGCAAGCCGGCCAGTTTCCAGTGCGCGCGCAGGAAACGGTTGCACAGGCCGTGGAAGGTCCCGATCCACATGCCGCGCACGTTCACCGGCAGCATCGCGGACAGGCGCGTGACCATCTCCTTGGCGGCCTTGTTGGTGAAGGTCACCGCCAGCACCGAGGCCGGCGTCGCATGACCCTGGCTCATCAGCCAGGCGATGCGCGTCGTCAGCACGCGCGTCTTGCCCGAGCCGGCGCCGGCGAGGATCAGCGCGGGCTCCTGCCCCAGCGTCACCGCGGCGTACTGCTCGGGGTTGAGGTTGTCCAGCAGGCCGCGCGGCGCGCGCGGCGTGAACAGGTCCTCTTGCGGCGGGGTCGGGCGCTCGTCGCCGAAATCCTGGGAATTCATCCAGCCATTCTAGAGAGGCTGGCATCATGCTGCCCTCATGAAGACAGAAAAATCCAAGACCGCGGCGAACACGGCAGGCAGGAACAGCCGGGCGGGATCAGAGGTGGCCCCGTGCGCCTGCGGCAGCAAGCTCCCGTATGCATCGTGCTGCGGGGCCCTGCACCGGGCCTTCGCCGAGAGCGGCGCGCTCATCGCGGCGGACGCGCAGGCGCTGATGCGCTCGCGGTACACGGCCTACACGATGGATCTGATCGAGTATCTGCTCGCGACGTGGCATCCGAGCACCCGTCCCGCGTCGCTCGAGCGGGGGGAACAGGACCTGAAGTGGTTGGGCCTGGAGGTGCGTCAGCACACGCGCCAGGACGCGGACCACGAGACGGTGGCGTTCATCGCGCGCAGCAAGGTCGGCGGGCGCGCGCACCGCATGCACGAGGTCAGCCGGTTCGTGCGGGAGCACGGGGCGTGGCTGTATGTGGACGGCCAGATCGACTGACGACCCGCACGGCCGGCGTGCGCCGCACCACCCTGCCCAAGACCAGGACGAACCGGTCCAGGAAGGACCGGTGACCGATGTGAAATTCCTGAGGCATGGCGAACTCCTGCTGGCGACTGTGCGTGCGGACCGAGGGGATCGCGCCACCGACCACCGATGGCGCGGAATGCCTGCTGCGATGATGGACAGTCGACATGACAGGATTTTGGCGAACCACCCTGTGGCTGTCCTCTCCCCCCAAACGGGGAAAAGAGGGCAAAAAGCGCTCCAGGCGTGCGCACACCGTCCCCTTCAGCGATGACATCCCCTGCAGTCCCCAGTTCCGTCTCCGGTTCCATCCCCGCTCCCGATCCAGTTGCCGGCCTCGCATCGCCCTCCGCGTCCCTCGCCCCGTCCGTCGAGCCATCGCGCGTGCTTCGACTGCTTCATCTGGATGAGCACCTCGCGGTGATCGACAAGCCGGCCGGACTGCTCGTGCACCGCACCGCGATCGACGCCCATGAAGAGGACGCCGCGCTGCAGCGCCTGCGCGATCAGCTGGGTCGGCCTGTCTGGCCGGCGCATCGACTGGACCGCGGCACCTCAGGCGTGCTGGTCTTCGCGCTGAGCGCCGAGGTGGCGAGCCTGCTCGGCCAGGCGCTGGCCGAGCGCCGCACCCGCAAGCGCTACCTGGCGCTCGTGCGTGGCTGGCCCGCCGGCGATGCCGGGGTCATCGACCATCCGCTGGCGCGCGACCCGGAGCTGGCCTCCGCGGGCCAGCCGCACCTGGACGCGCAGACCGAGTGGTCCTGCCTGCGGCGGCATGAGGTCCCCGTCACCACCGATCCGCGCTTCGCGACGACGCGGCTCGCCTTGCTCGCGTGCGAGCCGGTGCAGGGACGGCGCCACCAGATCCGCCGGCATCTGAAGCACCTCGCGCATCCGATCGTCGGCGATGCCAACCATGGCAAGGGGCCGCTCAACCGCGCGCTCGCGGCGCACTTCGGTCGGCAGCGTCTGTGGCTCCACGCGCAGCGGCTGACGCTGACGCATCCGGTCACGGGCGCCGGACTCGAGCTCGAAGCGCCGCCCGGGCCGGAGTGGGGGCAATTCCTCTGATCGGCGTCGCAGCACTTCCGCCGCGGCTGGCCCTCACCCCTACCCTTGTATGTAGCAAAGTAGCCCAGGCCGTCACAGGCCGACCAGCCCAGGGTAGGCGCTTCGGCGCCATGCCGAGGGAGAGCGAGGGTCGTGGTGGCCGACCTCATTCGCCATGACGGACAGCCCGAACGGTTGTGAGGTCCATTGAGGCCGTATCGAACGCAAGGAAGGGCGCTGTCATGAGCGAAGAGATCTTCATCGGTATCGACGTTTGCAAGGCTTGGTTGGACGTGGCTCAGGTGCCCGCTCCGCCTTGTATGTAGCAAAGTAGCCCAGGCCGTCACAGGCCGACCAGCCCAGGGTAGGCGCTTCGGCGCCATGCCGAGGGAGAGCGAGGGTCGTGGTGGCCGACCTCATTCGCCATGACGGACAGCCCGAACGGTTGTGAGGTCCATTGAGGCCGTATCGAACGCAAGGAAGGGCGCTGTCATGAGCGAAGAGATCTTCATCGGTATCGACGTTTGCAAGGCTTGGTTGGACGTGGCTCAGGTGCCCGCTCCGCCTGCCGACAAGTCCGGTGCGTTGGCCACGAGGGTGGACAACGACGAGCCCGGACGAGCAGTGCTGGTGTCGCAGCTCAAGAAGCTGGGGCCCACGCTGGTGGTGATGGAGGCCACCGGTGGCTTCGAGGCGGCGCTGGCGGGTGAGCTGTGCGCGGCGGGAATCGCCGTGGCGGTGGTCAATCCCAAGAAGGTGCGCGACTTCGCCCGGGCCGCCGGCGTCCTTGCCAAGACGGACCGGCTGGACGCGAAGGTGCTGGCCGAGTTTGCTCAGCGCATGCGTCCGCAGGTGTACGCGCTGCCGGATGAGACGCAGCAGGAAATCATCGAACTGGTGGATCGGCGAGCGCAGTTGGTGACCATGCGCGCACAGGAAAAGAACCGCTTGTCCACGGTCAAGCACGTGGCGCGCACGAGCGTGCGACAGCACATCGAGTGGCTGGATAAGCGGATCAAGGAGATCGACAAGGATCTGGACGGTCGCTTGAAGGACTCGACGATCTACCAGCCCAAGTACGAGCTGCTGGACAGCGTGCCGGGTATTGGCCGAGTCACGATCACGATGCTGCTGGGACGCCTGCCGGAGTTGGGCAGCTTGGACCGCAAGCGCGTGGCGGCGCTGGTGGGCCTGGCGCCGTTTGCCGACGACAGTGGCAAGCGGCGCGGCCAGCGCTACATCCAGGGCGGACGAGCAGACGTCCGCACGGCGATGTACATGGCTGCGCTCACGGCCAAACGATGCAACGGGCCCATCAAGGCGTTGTACGAACGCCTGCGCTTGGCGGGCAAGCCCTTCAAGGTCGCGATGACTGCATGCATGCGCAAGCTGCTGATCATCCTCAACGCCATCCTCAAAACCGGCCAACCCTGGAGAAACGCCGAAGGCGCTTGACACGGTTGCTCTCCCGCAAGCGGGAGAGGGGGTAAAACGGCGCTGCTCTCCCAAAAGCGGGAGAGGGGGTCAGCATTCAGCCGAAGCGCACGGCGTAGATCGGCGGCAGGTGCGCGGACACCAGCGACCAGCGGTCGCCGGCATCGTCCGTGGCCCACAGGTTGCCTGTCGTGCTGCCCATCAGCAGGCGCCGGCCGTCGTCGTGCGCGGCCAGACCGTGGCGGTAGATGAGGTCGTAGCAATGCGCCTGCGGCAGGCCGTTGCGCAGCGTCTCGAAGGTCCTGCCGCCGTCGCGCGTGCGGTTCACCACCAGCGCGCCGTCGACGGGCAGGCGCTTCTCGTCCTTGATGCCGGGCACGAACCACGCCGTGCCGGGATCCCCCGCATGCGCGGCCACCGCGAAGCCGAAGCCCGACAGCGGCGGCTTGATCTCGCTCCAGTTCGCACCGCCGTCGACCGAGCGCCAGACGCCGTTGTGATGCTGGCACCAGAGCACGTCCGGATCCGCCGCGCTGGCGACGATGCGGTGCGGGTCCTGCGTGTTCTCCTCGCCCTGCTGTTCGGGCGGCAGGAAGTCGGCGCGCATGCCCTTGGCGCTGATGTGCCAGGTCGCGCCGCCGTCCTCGCTGCGCCAGGCGCCGCCGCAGGAGATGCCGAGCAGCAGCCGCTTCGGATCACGCGGATCGACGTTGATCGAATGGATGCCCGGCGCGTCGTAGCCGCCACCGAACCAGCCCAGCCGCTCGGGCATGTGCCACAGCGTCTCGACGAGCTGCCAGGTCTCGCCCTGGTCGTCGCTGACGAAGAGGCCTCCGGGGATGGTCCCCGCCCACAGCCGCCCGTCGCCGCCGCGCTCCAAAGCCCAGATCTGCTGAAGCTTCCAGGGCGGGCCCTCGGCGCCTTCCGGCTGCTCGGGGAAAGCCGGCGCCGTGAGTTCACGCCAAGTGATGCCGCCGTCGTCCGACGCCTGCAGCTTGGCCCCGAAGTGCCCGAGATTGAGCGCGGCGAACATCCGTCCGACGCCCTGTGGCGCGGGCAGCACCATGCTGATCGGGTCCCCCACGAAGCTGTGGCGGCCGATCGACCATCCGCCGTTGGCGGGATCGTTCCGGAGTTCGAAAAGGCCCTTGCGGGTCGCGGCCCAGGCGGTGGTGGTCATCGGTGTCTCCTTGCGATGGCTGGCGTTGCGATGGCGGACCTCAACTCTCACGACGTTTGAGCGTCGCGGTTCTCGACACGACGGAGAGCGGCATTGCTCAGCCGCCGGACAGCGCCTGCAGCACGTAGACCTTGGACTGCGGCGTCAGCGGGTCGCTGAGCGCTTGGCGATCCCGCGCGCGGTGGCCGTCGATGAACACGGCGACATGCGTACGCAGGTGGCCCTGCTCGTCCAGGATGTAGCCGCGCAATCGCGGATTGCAGTCGAAGGCGAGCGTCAGCGCCTCCCCCAGCGTCCCGGCGTCGCAGTCCAGCTGGGGGGTGTCGACGAAGCGATGCAGTTGCGAGGTGAATTCGACATGCGCCATGGGGTGCGATCCTGCGACGAAGCAGCCCGCATGAACAGTGGGGCCACCGAGCACGACGAACGGGCGCCCGTCCTTTCGACAACGCCGTGAGCCCGGTGCGGGCAGAATCGCGGGCCACCCTCAGGCGGCCACCACGCGGCCAACACGGGGCCCTTGCGCGGCCCTTGCGCCGCTTCTTGCGCGATTCCCGAAGCTGGACCCATGACCAACGCCCCCTCGACCGCCGCCGACACCCGCCACGCCCGCATCGGCATGCTCTACGCCGCGCTGGCCTACATCGCGTGGGGCCTGTTCCCGCTCTACTTCAAGCGGCTGAGCGACGTCAGCGCGTTCGAGGTCATTGCGCACCGGACGCTGTGGTCCATGGTCTTCGTCGCGATCGTCCTGACGGCGCTGCGCCGCTGGGCGTGGCTGGTGCCGGTGCTGCGATCGCCGAAACTGCTCGGGACCTGCGCCGTGTCGGCGCTGCTGCTCTCGACCAACTGGCTGGTCTATGTGTGGGCGGTGCAGCAGGGGCACGTCGTCGAGGCCAGCCTGGGTTACTTCATCAACCCGCTGGTCAACGTGGTGCTGGGCTTCGTATTCCTGCGCGAGCGGCTGCGGCCGGTGCAGTGGCTGGCGATCGGGCTCGCCGCGGCCGGCGTGATCTGGCTGACGGTCACCGCCGGACGGTTGCCGTGGATCGCGCTCGTGCTGGCGCTGAGCTTCGGGGTCTACGGGCTGATGCGCAAGACGGCGCAGCTCGGCGCGCTCGAGGGACTGACGCTGGAAACGCTGATCCTCTCGCCGTTTGCCGCCGTCGCCCTGGTCTGGTGGACGCACCAGGGCACCAGCGCGCTCGCGACCGGCGACGCCGGTCACATCGCCTGGCTGCTGCTGGCGGGACCGCTGACCGCTGTGCCGCTGCTGCTGTTCGCCGCCGGTGCGCGTCGCATCACGCTGACGACGCTCGGCCTCGTGCAATACCTGTCCCCGACGATCCAGTTCCTGCTCGGCGTCTGGCTGTATCACGAGCCGCTCGCCGGCGCGCGGCTCGTCGGCTTCGTGCTGATCTGGTCGGCGCTGGCCGTCTACAGCGCGGAGAGCCTCTGGCGCAGCCGGCGGTGATCGCCCCCCAAAACGACTGACGCCCCTTTCGGGGCGTCAGTTCAGAGGAGCGCGTTGCTCGTCAGTTGCGGATCAGATGATCGAAGGCGCTGAGTGCCGCCTTCGCGCCGTCGCCGGCCGCGATGATGATCTGCTTGAACGGCACCGTCGTCGCGTCGCCCGCGGCGAACACGCCCGGCACCGAGGTCTGGCCCTTCGCGTCGACGATGATCTCGCCGTGACGCGACAGCTCCACCGTGCCGCGCAGCCACTCGGTGTTGGGCACCAGACCGATCTGCACGAACACGCCTTCGACCTCGACGCGCTTGGCTTCACCGGTGGCGCGGTCGATGTAGTTCAGGCCGTCGAGCTTGCCCGCCGTGCCGGTGAACTCGCTGGTCTGCGCCTGCTTCAGGATGACGACGTTGGGCAGGCTCTCCAGCTTCTTCACCAGCACCGCGTCCGCGCGCAGCTGGTCGCCGAATTCCAGCAGCGTCACATGCGACACGATGCCGGCCAGGTCGATCGCCGCCTCGACACCGGAGTTGCCGCCGCCGATCACCGCCACGCGCTTGCCCTTGAACAGCGGACCGTCGCAGTGCGGGCAGTAGGCCACGCCCTTGTTCTTGTACTCCTGCTCGCCCGGCACGTTGACGTTCCTCCACCGCGCACCGGTCGAGATGATCACCGTCTTGCTCTTCAGCGATCCGCCATTGGCCAGCTTCAGCTCGACCAGCCCGCCCGGCGTGGCCGCCGGAATCAGCTGGTCCGCGCGCTGCAGGTTCATGACGTCGACGCCGTAATCCTTGACGTGCGACTCCAGCGCCATCGAGAACTTCGGACCGTCGGTCGACAGCACGGAGATGTAGTTCTCGATCGCCAGCGTGTCGTTGACCTGGCCGCCGAAACGCTCGGCCGCGATGCCGGTGCGGATGCCCTTGCGGGCCGCATACACCGCCGCCGCCGCGCCGGCCGGGCCGCCGCCGACGATCAGCACGTCGTACGGGTCCTTGGCCGACAGCTTGGCCGCGTCCTTCTCCGCCGCGCCGGTGTCCAGCTTGGCGGCGATCTCCTCGACCGTCATGCGGCCTGAGCCGAACTCCTGGCCGTTCAGGTAGATCGTGGGCACGGCCATGATCTCGCGGGCGTTGACTTCGTCCTGGAACAGCGCGCCGTCCACGACCACCGTCTTGACGCGCGGATTCAGCACCGACATCAGCGACAGTGCCTGCACGACGTCCGGGCAGTTGTGGCAGGTCAGGGACATGTACACCTCGAAGAGGTAGTCCCCGTCCAGGCCCTTGATCTGGTCGATGGTGGACTGTTCCACCTTCGGGGGATGACCGCCCGTCCACAGCAGGGCCAGCACCAGCGAGGTGAACTCATGGCCCAGGGGAATCGCCGCGAAGCGCAGGCTCTGTGCCGTGCCCGTGCGCTTCAGGCTGAACGACGGCTTGCGCGCGTCGTTGCCGTCGAGGTTCAGCGTGATCTTGTCGGACATCGCGGCGATGTCCTGCAGCAGCTGCTTGAGCTCTGCGGAGCTCTCGGAGTCGTTCAACGAGGCTTCGATCTCGAACGGCAGCGTCACCCGCTCCAGGTAGGCCTTGAGCTGCGCCTTCAGGTTGTCGTCCAACATCGTTGCTTCCTTCCAATTTTCTTAAGCGACTTCGAGAACCGGCCTCCCTGTCAGATCAGAGGGGCGGCCGAACACACGCCCGCGGACCGGATCGGTCCACGCGCGGTGCTTCTGCAGTGAGGGGGAGAGGAACGTCCTCATCCGGATCACCGGTCCGGGGGAAGGTCGATCCGGATGGATCGCCTGCTTCCCCCGCCAGGGCGAGATCCTTAGATCTTGCCGACCAGGTCCAGCGACGGGGCGATGGTCTTGTCGCCTTCGTTCCACTTGGCCGGGCAGACCTGGCCCGGGTTCTTGGCGACGTACTGGGCAGCCTTCAGCTTGCGCAGCGTTTCCTTGACGTCGCGGGCGATCGCGTTGTCATGCACTTCCAGGGTCTTGATGACGCCGTCCGGATTGATCACGAAGGTGCCGCGCAGGGCCAGGCCTTCTTCCGGGATGTGCACGCCGAAGGCGTTCGTCAGCGCGTGCGTCGGGTCGCCGACCAGCGGGAACTTGGCCTTGCCGACGGCCGGCGAGGTTTCGTGCCACACCTTGTGCGAGAAGTGCGTGTCGGTCGTGACGATGTAGACCTCGGCGCCCAGCTTCTGGAACTCGCCGTAGTTGTCAGCCGCGTCTTCGACTTCCGTCGGGCAGTTGAAGGTGAAGGCGGCCGGCATGAAGATCAGCACGGACCACTTGCCCTTGAGCGACTCTTCAGTGACCTCGATGAACTTGCCGTTGTGGAACGCTTGGGCCTTGAAGGGTTGGACTTGGGTGTTGATCAGGGACATTGCTTCGTACTCGCTGTCAGGTTGATGGGATGGACGGAATGATAGGGGGCTGAGGCTATCGGCGGGTTTGAATTCCCCAATGCAGCCTATTGCCTATCCCTATTGAGTCAAACTATCAAAAATCGTTTGTGCGATAGCAAAAACTTCATGACTCCGTCACAACCCGCGTGAGCGCGGGCTGTTGCCTGATGTCTCCTGGTGCCGCGTCCGGTGCTTCTCCGCACCTGAAACGTTCACAGCGCCTCAAGCGCGAGCAGTTCCTCGACCGTCTGGCGGCGACGGATCAGGCGGTCCGAACCGCCGTCGACGAGCACCTCGGCGATCAGCGGCCGGCTGTTGTAGTTGCTGGACATGGAGGCGCCGTACGCACCCGTGTCGTGGATGACCAGCAAGTCGCCGACCTGCGCTTGTGGCAATTCCCGCGCCAGCACCACGCCCCCTTCCGCCTGCGTGAACACGTCGCCCGATTCGCAGAGCGGACCAGCGACCACGGTCTCGCGCGTCGGCCGACGCTGGCCGTCCGCGGGAATCAGGCTCATCGCATGGAAGCTGCCGTACATCGCCGGTCGCATCAGTTCATTGAAGCCGGCGTCGACCAGCAGGAAGTGCTGCCGTCCCTGGGCCTTGACCGCGCGAACCTC
Source organism: Roseateles noduli (assembly GCF_050626985.1). NCBI lineage: Bacteria > Pseudomonadati > Pseudomonadota > Betaproteobacteria > Burkholderiales > Sphaerotilaceae > Roseateles > Roseateles noduli. Next base: position 6,600,323 of record NZ_CP192463.1, on the reverse strand, counting down.
GGCGAGCAGCACGCCGGACTCCGCCACCAGATAGCGGCCCGGTTCGATCTCGAGTGCCAGGTCGTGGCCGATCACGCCCGCCGCTTCCTTGCGCGCGGCATCCCACAGGCTGAAGTAGTGGGCGGTGTCGATGGACTCGCCGCCCTCCTGGTAGGGGATCGACAGCCCACCGCCGGCCGAGAGCGCGTGCAGGTCCAGGCCCCGCGCCTTCACGATGCGGACCAGGTCGACCATCGCGCCGCTGACGCGCCCCAGGTGGTCGTAATCGACGCCCGAGCCGATGTGCATGTGCAACCCGATCAGCGTCAGCCCGCGGCGCGCGATGACCGCCAGCGCGTCCGTGAGCTGCTCATGCCAGATGCCGTGCTTGCTGTGCTCGCCGCCCGTGTTGGTCTTGTTGCTGTGGCCGTGGCCGAAGCCGGGGTTCAGCCGCAGCCACACCGGGTGACCGGGCGAGACCTCGCCGAGTTGCTCCAGCATGTCGATCGAGCCGGCGTTCACCGGGACGCGGTGTTCGACGACGGTCTTGAGCGTCTCGCGATCCAGCAGGTCGGCCGTGAACACGATGTCCGAGTGCACCGCGTCCGCACCCGTGCCGACGGTGAAGCCGGCGGCGAAGGCGCGCAGCAGCTCGCCGCGCGACACCGAATCGACCTTCACGCCCTGTTCCCGCATCAATCTGAGGATGTGGGTGTTGGAGCACGCCTTCTGGGCGAAGCGCACCGTGTCGAACCCGCCCAGCGCCGTGATGCGCTCGCGGATGATGGCGGCGTCGTACACCCACAGCGGGGTGCCGTATTTCGTGGCGAGCGCTTGCAACTGCTGTTCGCGGGCGGGGGTCAGGGCTTGCGGCATGTCAGGAATCCTTCAGACGGATGCAGATCGGAACTGCCGCAAGCATCCCTCCGGCCAGCCATTCAATCAAATGCTTTGTTTTGGCTGTCGGATTCACAATTGATATGCTCTGATATCCTTCCGCGATGTCCCTGCCGATCACGCACCGCCACATCGAAGTCTTTCGCGCCGTCATGACCGCCGGTAGCGTGACCGGCGCCGCGCAATTGCTGTTCACGTCTCAACCGACCGTCAGCCGGGAGCTGGCGCGGATGGAATCGCTGCTCGGCTACGCCCTGTTCGACCGCACCCCGGGGCGAGTGCGCCCGACCGCGCGGGCGCTGGCGCTGTTCGACGAAGTCCAGCGTGCCTACCAGGGCCTGGACCAGGTTGTCGCCCGCGCCCAGGCGCTGGGGCGCGCCGAAGATGAACGCCTGCGCGTCCTGACGCTGCCGGCGCTGGCGCACGCGCTGCTGCCGGACGCGAGCGCCGATTGGCTCGGCCGGCACCCCCAGGCGGAACTGACGCTGACACCGCAGGAGTCACCGCTGCTCGAGGAATGGATGGCGGCCCAGCGCTTCGACATCGGCCTGAGCGAGGTCTCCGTCGCCGTGCCCGGCACGCGCAGCGAGACGCTGGCTGAGCTCGACGAGGTGTGCGTGCTCCCCGCCGGCCATCGGCTGCTGGAACGGCAAGTCCTGACCCCACAGGACTTCGAGGGCGAGCGCTTCGTCAGCCTGTCCGTCGAGGATCCCTACCGCCGCCAGTTCGATGCGATCTTCGCAGCCGCCGGCGTGCGGCGGCGTCTGCAGATAGAGACGCACAGCGCGATCGCCGTTTGTTCACTGGTTCAGAAGAACCTGGGCATCGCGCTCGTGAATCCGCTGACGGCAAGGGCCTGCGCCGGCCCCGCCCTGCACCTGCGGCCGTTCTCGGTGTCGGTACCCTTCCGCATCCAGGCCTTGTGGCCGCTGCACCGCGCCACGCATGCGCTGACGCAGGATTTCATCGACGCGGTGAAACGTGCCCTCGCGCCTGCGATGGCCAGCCAAACCGCCAGCCAAGCCTCCAGAGGGCAGGGCCTGCCGGGCGCACCGCGCGCGCAGACCGCCGGAAAAGCAAAACGGCGCTGACCGCGAGGCCAGCGCCGTTCCATGAAGCGCGGGTGGCTCAGGCGGCCTTGATCGCCACCGGTGCCGGCGTCGCAGTCGCGGTCGACAGAAAACGCTCGCGGATGGAACGCTCGATGCCGGCGGCGTCCAGGCCGCACTGCGCCATGAGCTTGCCGGGCTCGCCGTGCTCGACATATTCGTCAGGCAGGCCCAGCTGCAGCACGGGCAGCGACAGACCTTCGGCCTGCAGCGCTTCCAGGACCGCGCTGCCGGCGCCGCCCATGACGCAACCGTCCTCGATGGTCACCAGCACATCGTGCGTGCGGGCCAGTTCCTTGACCAGATCGACGTCCAGCGGCTTCACGAAACGCATGTTGGCGACGCTCGCGTCGAGCGCCTCCGCCGCTTTCAGCGCCGGATGCAGCAGCGTGCCGAAGGCCAGGATCGCAATACGCGGCGCGTGCGCCGCGCCGCGACCGCCGGCCGCAGACTGCGACGAGGTCCGGCGCATCTCGCCCTTGCCCCAGGGCAGCGCGACCATTTCCTTCTTGATCTCCGCACCGATGCCCGCGCCGCGCGGATAGCGGACCGTCACCGGACCGTCGTGCAGGTGGCCGGTGTACAGGGCCTGGCGGCACTCGTTCTCATCCGACGGCGTGATCACGCTCATGTTCGGAATGCAACGCGTGAAGGCGATGTCGTAGTTACCGGCGTGGGTCGCGCCATCGGCGCCGACCAGGCCCGCGCGGTCCAGTGCGAACAGCACCGGCAGGTTTTGCAGCGCCACGTCGTGGACCATCTGGTCGTAGCCGCGCTGCAGGAAGGTCGAATAGATCGCCACCACCGGCCGCAGGCCTTCGCAGGCGAGGCCGCCGGCGAAGGTCACCGCGTGCTGCTCGGCGATGCCGACGTCGTAGTAGCGTGTCGGGAAGCGCTTGTGGAACTCGACCATGCCCGAGCCCTCGCGCATCGCCGGCGTGATGCCGACCAGCGTCGGATCGGCCTCGGCCATGTCGCAGAGCCAGTCGCCGAACACCGTCGTGAAGGTCTTCTTCGCCGGGGAGGTCGACGGCTTGATGCCTTCGGCCGGATTGAACGGCGTCGGGCCGTGGTACTTGACCGGGTCCGCTTCCGCCAGCTTGTAGCCCTGGCCCTTGCGCGTGACCAGGTGCAGGAACTGCGGGCCCTTCTTGTCGCGCAGGTTCTCCAGCGTGGGGATCAGCGCGTCCAGGTCATGCCCGTCGATCGGGCCGACGTAGTTGAAGCCGAATTCCTCGAAGATCGTCCCGGGCACGAACATGCCCTTGGTGTGCTCCTCGAAGCGGCGCGCGAACTCGTACAGCGGCGTGTGCTTCAGCACCGACTTCGCGCCCTCGCGCGCGGCGGCGTAGAACTTGCCGCTCATCAGCCGGGTGAAATACTTGTTCAGAGCACCGACCGGCGGGCTGATCGACATGTCGTTGTCGTTCAGGATCACCAGCACGTCGCCGAGCAGGCCGCCATGCGCGACGCCGGCGTTGTTCAGCGCCTCGAAGGCCATGCCGGCGGTCATCGCGCCGTCGCCGATGATCGCGACCACGCGGCGCGACTCGCCCTTGATCCGGGCCGCCATCGCCATGCCGTGCGCGGCGGAGATCGAGGTGCTCGAATGCGCGGTGCCGAAGGTGTCGTACTCGCTCTCGTCGCGGCGCGGGAAGCCGGAGATGCCGCCCTGCTGGCGCAGCGTCGCCATCGCGTCGCGGCGGCCGGTCAGGATCTTGTGCGGGTAGGTCTGGTGACCGACGTCCCACACCAGCCGGTCGCGCGGCGTGTCGTAGACATAGTGCAGCGCGACCGTCATCTCCACAGTGCCCAGGTTCGACGACAGATGGCCGCCAGTCTTGGACACGCTGTTGAGGATGTGCGCGCGGACCTCGTCCGCCAGTTGCGGGAGCTGACCGCGGGACAGCCGGCGCACGTCCGCGGGGCTCTCGATGGTGCCCAGCAGGGTCTGCGCGGCCGTCGCGTTCGGTGGGTTGTCGCTCATGGCGTCGCCTCTCCTTGTTGCCGGATCCTTGCGGGATCCGAGCAGGATCTCAGTTGTCGCGCTCCACCACCTTGTCAGCCAGCAGGCTGAGCCAGGCGGTGTCGGCCAGACCGCTGCCGGAGAGCGCCTGATGCGCCTCGTCCCGCAGGCGGAGCGCGTACGCGCGGGCGGGCTCGAGGCCCAGCACGCTGACGTAGGTCGGCTTGTTGTTGTCCTGATCCTTGCCGGCGGTCTTGCCGAGCACGTCGCTGTCCTGCGTCACGTCCAGGATGTCGTCGACGACCTGGAAGGCCAGGCCGATCGCCGCGCCGTAGCGGCTCAGCGACTCCCACGCGGCCGGCGTGATCTCACCGCACGCGGCGCCCATCAGGACGCTGGCCTGCAGCAGCACGCCGGTCTTGCGGCGGTGCATGTCTCGCAACTGGGCTTCGTCCAGCGGCTTGCCGATGCTGGCCAGGTCGATCGCCTGGCCGCCGGCCATGCCGTCGTAACCGCTGGCGCGCGCCAGCAGCCGGCACAGCCTGGCCTGCAACGCGGGGGCGACGCCCTCGTCCGGCGTCAGCACGTCGAAGGCCAGCGCCTGCATCGCGTCGCCGGCCAGCATGGCCTGCGCCTCGCCGTACTGCACATGCAGCGTGGGCTTGCCGCGGCGCAGGACGTCGTTGTCCATGCAGGGCATGTCGTCATGCGCCAGCGAATACGCGTGGATCAACTCCACCGCGCACGCCGCGCGCATCGCGGCCTCGCGCTGGCCGCCCGCGGCGTCGGCCGCGGCCAGCACCAGCAAGGGGCGCAAGCGCTTCCCGGCGCCGAGGACGGCATACCGCATCGCATCGCCGAGGCCGGCCGGCGCCGCTTCGGGCACCCAGGCCTCCAGCGCCTGCTCGACGTCCTCGAGCGACTGCTTTACCCAACGTTCGAAAATACCCGCATCCACTTATTCATCTCCCCAAGCCTGCGCACTCCCACCCTCAATGACCTGTACTTGTTGTTCGACGGCCTGAAGTCGCGCGCGGCAATATTTGAGCAAGGCGGCTCCCCGCTGGTAACTGGCCAGTAACTGGTCCAGCGGCAGTTGCCCGGCCTCCATGGCCTGCACCAGACGCTCCAACTCCTCGACCGCCAGCTCATAGCTGGCGGGCTCCTGCTCCTGGATCGCGGGCTGCGCCGTCTTGGCGCTGGCGGAAGGCTTGCTCATTTCAAAACGCGAAAAGACTGATTGTAAGCACCGCCACCACCCTGCCCGCCTTCCGACTGTCGGGGGATGTGAGCGTGCCGCCACAGGCGTCAGCGGGTGTTTCGGGCGCTGGGTGATGCCTGGCACCCGCTCGTTTCCCCTCCAGAGGCGGGCCGGGTACAATCACCGGTTCCTTTGCCCGCTGCTATGCCCTAAAAGGGCCGGCGGGCTTTTCATTCAGTCCCCATACCGGCCCGTCCAATCTGGGGGGCGGCCGTCACGGTTGACATTGGAGTCTTGGAGACCCTCTTGGATCATGTCCGACCTGAGCATCCCTCTCAGCGCGCTTGAACGCAGCACGGCCCCCAGCCACCTCCAGCTGCCCGTCACCTCCTACTTCGACGAGGACCTGTTCCGCCGCGAACAGGAACTGATCTTCCAGCATGGCCCCCGCTACCTCGGTCACGCGCTCGCCGTGCCCGAGGTCGGCGACTACTACGCCCTGCCGCAGGAAGGCGAAGGCCGCGCCATCGTGCGCAGCGCGCAAGGCCTGGAACTGATCTCCAACGTCTGCCGGCATCGCCAGGCGGTGATGCTGCGCGGCCGCGGCAACACGCGGAGCAACATCGTCTGCCCGTTGCACCGCTGGACCTACGACCTCAAGGGCGAACTGGTCGGCGCGCCGCACTTCAAGCAGGACCCTTGCCTGCACCTGAACCGCTACAAGCTGCGCGAGTGGAACGGCCTGCTGTTCGAGGACAACGGCCGCGACATCGCCGCCGACCTGGCGAAGCTGGGCCCGCGCGGTGCGCTGGACTTCAGCGGCTACCAGCTCGACAAGGTCCACGTCCACGAGTGCGACTACAACTGGAAGACCTTCATCGAGGTCTATCTGGAGGACTACCACGTCGGCCCGTTCCACCCGGGCCTGGGCCAGTTCGTCACCTGCGACGACCTGGCGTGGGAATTCGGCCGCGACTACTCGGTGCAGACGGTCGGCGTGAACAAGGCGCTGGCAAAGCCGGGCTCCGAGGTCTACGCCAAGTGGCACGACCAGGTGCTGGGTTTCTCGGGCGGCCAGTCCCCGGACCAGGGCGCCATCTGGCTGACCTACTACCCCAACATCATGGTGGAGTGGTACCCCAACGTGCTGGTGGTGTCGACGCTGTTCCCCAAGGGGCCGCAGAAGACGACCAACATCGTCGAGTTCTACTACCCCGAAGAAGTCGTGGCCTTCGAGCGCGACCTCATCGACGCGCAGCAGGCCGCCTACATGGAGACCTGCATCGAGGACGACGAGATCGCGCTGCGCATGGACGCCGGGCGCAAGGCGCTGATGGAACGCGGCGACAACGAGGTCGGCCCCTACCAGACCCCGATGGAAGACGGCATGAAACACTTCCACGAGTGGTACCGCGGACTGATGAAGCGCTGACGCCGTGTCGACGGCGCGCTGACGCCCCACCCCCTTCGCATCGATCCAGGTGCGCACAACGCCCCGCTCTTGCGGGGCGTTCGTTTTTGCGGCTCCGCGCAACAGGCCGGACCGACCTTCGGCGCGAGAATCGGCGGCATGTCTGCACCCCTTCTGATGGTGTTGGCGACACTGCTGTTCGCCACCATGGGTGTCTGCGTCAAGTTGGCTTCGGCCTACTACGGCGCGGGCGAGATCGTCATGTACCGCGGCCTCGTCGGCACGCTGTTCCTGTTCGCGCTGTCGCGGGCGAAGGGGCTGTCGCTGAAGACCAGCGTACCGGCGATGCACTTCTGGCGCAGCCTGTCGGGCGTGATCGCGCTGTCGCTCTGGTTCTTCGCGATCAGCAAGCTGCCGCTCGCCACGGCGATGACGCTGAACTACATGTCCTCGGTGTGGATGGCGCTGTTCCTGATCGGCGGCGCAGTGCTGATGGGCGCGGCCAAGGTCGATCCGCGGCTGATCATCACCGTGCTGCTGGGCTTCGTCGGCGTCGGGCTGGTGCTGCAGCCGGCGATGGAGGATCAGCAGGTCTGGCACGGCCTGGCCGGGCTGGCCTCGGGGATGCTGTCGGCGATGGCCTACCTGCAGGTGACCTCGCTGGGTCGCGCGGGGGAGCCGGAATTCCGCATCGTCTTCTACTTCTCGATGGGTGGCGTGGTCGCCGGCGCGCTGACGACGATCGTGTCGCACGGCGGCTGGCACACCCACACCTGGACCGGCGCGGCGCTGCTGCTGGCCGTCGGCGTGCTGGCCACCGCCGCCCAACTGCTGATGACCCGCGCCTACGGCACCGGCAAGCCGCTGGTGAACGCGTCGCTGCAGTACCTGGGCATCGTGTTCTCGGCGTTGTATGGTGTGCTGATCTTCGGTGACCTGCTGGGCCTGCTCTCGTGGATCGGCATCCTGCTGATCGTCGTCGCGGGCCTGGGGGCGACGCTGCTGCGCGCCCGGAACACGCCGAAGGACGCCCAGCACTCGGTCCAGGAATCTTGAACGGCCATGACGACTCCAGCGACGCACCCGGTTTCTCCCTCGACGTCCCCCGGGACCGCCCCCGCCGGAGCGGGTCTTGACGGCCTGATCACGGTCGAGCAGTTGCAGGCGCTGATGAACTCGTCGACGCCGCCGCTGATCGTCGATGTCCGCTTCGACCTGGCCGACACCGCGGCGGGCGAGCGCGCCTACGCGGCCGGCCATGTCCCCGGCGCGTTCTATCTGCACCTGGACCGCGACCTCAGCGGTCCGAAGCAGGACGCCTTCGGCGCCTTCCGCGGGCGACACCCGTTGCCCGAGCGCGAGGCCTTCGCCGCGCGTTTGCGGGATCTCGGCATGACACCGGGCCGGCAACTGGTCGCCTACGACGCCGCCGACGGCATGTACGCGGCACGCGTGTGGTGGATGCTGCGCTGGCTCGGCCATGCGCAGGTGGCCGTGCTGGACGGTGGATTCGCCGCCTGGCAGCAGGCCGGCGCCATGGTGTCGACGGACGTCCCCACCGCCGCACCGGCCGCTTCCGCCTCCTTCGAACCGCGCGCGCCACTCGAGACGCCGTGGTCCGCGCAGGAACTGCTCGCCGGCCTCGGCCGGGTCCGCCTGATCGACGCCCGTGCGGGCGAACGCTTCCGGGGCGAAGTCGAGCCTCTGGACACCCAGGCCGGTCACATCCCGGGCGCGACCAACCGGTTCTTCAAGTCCAACCTGACGCCGGAGGGCCGATTCAAGCCCGCCGCCCAGTTGCGCGAAGAATTCAGCGCGCTGCTCGGCCCGCATGGCGCGGACGGGACGGTGCACCAATGCGGATCGGGGGTCACCGCCTGCCACAACCTACTGGCGATGCACCATGCCGGACTCCCGGGCAGCCGGCTCTACCCCGGCTCCTGGAGCGAATGGAGCGCGAACCCGCGCTTCCCGCTGGCAAAGGGCTGACGCGGTCCCTTATTGACAATGCGCATGGCGCGAGCACCATGGGAAGGTCAGACTGCGAAGGCAAGCCCTGACCCCGCCTGTGGTGGGGGTCGGGTCCACTCAGCCCTACCCCGTTCGCTCGAAGGAGGCTCGCCATGTTCCAGCGCATCCTGATTCCCACCGACGGTTCCGACATCACCGCCAAGGCGATCGACACCGCCATCAAGCTGGCAAAGTTCCACGACGCCCGGCTGTTCGCCATCAGCGTCAAGGAGCCCTTCCCCTACAGCGCCGTGTCGGAAATGCAGCCGACGCCGCCGCAGGAGTTCTTCGACGCCCAGGAGCGCATCGCGCAGGAGCGCCTGGCGCAGGTGCTTGCACTGGCGCAGGCGCAGGGCCTGGAGATCGAGGCCCACAGCGTGGAGGCGCTCCACCCCTGGGAAGCCATCATCGAGCACGCCAAGCGCGTCAACGCCGACCTGCTGGTGATGGCCACGCACGGCCGGCGCGGGCTGCAGGCCCTGTTGCTCGGCAGCGAGACGCAGAAGGTGCTGACGCACTGCGCCTTCCCGGTGCTGGTGGTGCACGGCGAAGGCGCGCCGCAGTGATGACCCGTCCGTGGCCTTGACTGGAGCGCCCTCCCGGGCGCCTCCGGCCGGCTTCAGTGGGCGTGTTTTCCGCCCACGACGATCAGCACGAACACGATGCCCACGCCCAGCCACAGCAGCTGCAAGGCGGTGTCCTTCCAGGGCAGCCGACGCTGCAGTTGCGGGATCAGGTCGGCGACCGAGACATAGACGAAGCTGCTCGAAGCGGCCACCAGCAGGTAGGGGAACAGCTGCTGCCAGGGCCCCACGACGTAGTAGCCGACCAGTCCGCCGACCACCGCCGCCATCCCCGACACGGCGTTGAAGAACAAGGCCTTCTTGCGTGTGAAGCCCGCGTTCAGCAGCACGATGTAGTCGCCGACTTCCTGCGGAATCTCGTGGGCCACGATCGCCATCGCGGTGACCCAGCCCAGGTGGTGGTCCGCCAGGAAGGCGGCGGCGATGATGATCCCGTCGCAGAAGTTGTGGATCGAGTCCCCCACCAGCACCGACAACCCACCCCGGCCCGCCTGCTCCTGGTCGAAATGGTGATGGTGGTGGTGCCCGTCTCCCTCATGGTGGTGGGTGTGACGGTACAGCTCGGCCTTCTCCAGCAGGAAGAAGAACATCAGCCCGCCCAGCAGCGCCAGGAACAGGTTGTGCGGATCCGCCCCGCTCTCGAATGCCTCCGGCAGCACGTGCAGCAGCGCGGTCGACAGCAGCACGCCGGTGGACAGACTCACCAGATGCTTGACGATGCGGCTCAGCAGGCCGACCGTCAGCATCGCCGCGATCGTCACGGAGGCAAGACCGCCGGCGAAAGTCACCAGCAGGATGTAGGTCAGGGTCATGGATAAAAAAGGCGCACCACTGGGGGTGCGCCGGTTGGGGTTCTGAAAATTGTCTCAGACTCGTCAAGCCCCCTGCTTCGGAGGACGTTCAAACCCCGTGCTGCTTGAACCAGGCTTGGCAACGTGCCCAGCTGTCCTTGGCGGCCTCGGGCTTGTAGGTGGGACGGTAATCGGCGTGGAAGGCGTGGTCAGTGTCCGGGTAGACGACGAACTGGCTGGCCTTGGCCGCGGCACTGCCCTCTCGCTTGATCGCCTCCTGCATCGCGGCGACCGTCGACACCGAAATCCCGTAGTCCTTCGCGGCGAACAGGCCCAGCACCGGGGCGTTCAACTGTCCCACCAGATCGATCGGATGCTTCGGCGTCATTGCATTCTTCTCGCCCTGCACCCAACCGTACCAGGCCACGCCGGCCTTCACCGCCTTGCTGTGCGCCGAGTACAGCCACACGATCCGGCCGCCCCAGCAGAAACCGGTGATCGCCAGCTTCGAGGTATCGCCGCCCTGCTGCTTCGCCCAGGCGATTGTCGCGTCCAGGTCGTTCATGACCTGCGCGTCGGGCACGTGCCGGATGACCTCGCGCCACACCGTGGCGATGTCCGAATACGCCTTCGCATCGCCCTGCCGCGCGAACAGGTCGGGCGCGATCGCCAGATAGCCCAGCTTCGCGAAGCGGCGCGCGACGTCGGCGATGTGCTCGTGCACGCCGAAAATCTCGCTGATCACCAGCACGACATGCGCGTTCTTCTTGCCCGCCGGCTGGGCGACGTACGCCGGCATCTTGAAGTCGCCGACGGGGATAGCCACCGGACCCGCATCCAGGCCTTGCGTGTCCGTGGTGATCGTCTGCGCGGACACCGGCAGCACCGCGGCCGCGAAACCGCTGCCCACCGCCGTGCCGACGAAGGCCCGCCGGCTGAAGGTCCGGCCCGGCATCAGCGTGTCGATGTCATCGCGGATCGCGTCGGCCTCTTCAGGGGACAGGCCGGCGGCGCCTTCGGCGCGTGAATCGGAATTCGTCATCTACGGCTCCTCGGTTGGGATGCGTTGTCGACGGAACGCCGGATGCTAGCGCGGGTGCCGTGCGACAGCACGATGAACCGCAGGATGAAAGCACTTCGTTCCCGGAGACGACCCCAAACACCCCGACAATCGGCCCCCATGACGCAAGCGCAAGTTCCCCTGATCCTGGCCGCCATCGACATGGGCTCCAACAGCTTCCGTCTGGAACTCGCCCAGTTGCAGCACGGGCAGTACCGCCGGCTGGACTACCTGAAGGAAACGGTGCGCCTGGGCGCGGGTCTGGATGCGATGAGCATGCTGACCGAGGAAGCGACCGAGCGCGGCCTCGCCTGCCTGCGCCGCTTCGCGGAACGCCTGTCGGGCCTGCCCGGCCGGCAGGTACGTGCGGTCGCCACGCAGACGCTGCGCGAGGCGCGCAATCGCAACGCCTTCCTCGCGCGGGCGCAGGAGGTGCTGGGCCACCCGATCGAGGTGATCTCCGGCCGCGAGGAGGCCCGTCTCATCTACGCCGGCGTCGCCCGGCTGCAGACGGCCGAGGACCCGCGCCTGGTCATCGACATCGGCGGCCGCTCGACCGAGATGATCCTCGGCCGCGGCCCGCAGCCGGTGAGCACGGAATCCTTCCAGATCGGCAGCGTCAGCCTGTCGATGCGCTTCTTCCCCGAGGGCCGCTTCACGGCCGAAGCCTTCCGCGCCGCGCAGGTCGCCGCGGGCGCGGAGCTCGAGGAAGCCATCACCCAGTTCTCGCGCCAGTCGGCGCAACCGCGCTGGAAGCAGGCGCTGGGGTCGTCCGGCACGGTCGGCGCCGTCGCGCAGATCCTGGCCGCCAACGGCGTCAGCCCCGACGGCTCCATCACACTCGACGGTCTGCGCTGGTGCATCGAGCAGTGTCTGGTCGCCGGCCGCGTCGATGCGCTCAAGCTCGCCGGTCTGAAGGAAGACCGCCGCGCCGTCGTCGGCGGCGGCCTGTGCATCCTGTACACGCTGCTCACCCACTTCGACATCGACCGCCTGCATCCCGCCAAGGGCGCGCTCCGTCAGGGCGTCATCTTCGATCTCGCGGAACGTCTCGATCCGCGTCTGCTCGCCGCCGGCCGCGACATGCGCGAACAGTCCGTCGCCGAGCTGCAGCGCCGCTTCGCCGTCGACCGCGAACAGGCCGGCCGCGTGCAGTCGCTGGCGCAGCGTCTGCACGCGCAGCTGTCCCCCAAGGCCGAGGAAGAACATCGTCGCGAGCTCTCGTGGGCCGCCGCGCTTCACGAGATCGGCATGATGGTCTCCCATCACGACCACCATCGGCACAGCGCCTATCTGCTGTCGCATGTCGACGCGCCAGGCTTCTCGCAGAACCAGCTGCGGCGCCTCGGCGACCTCGCGCTCGGGCAGCGCGGTGGCTTGCGCAAGCTGGAGGAGCAGTTGCAGGAAGAACCGATGGTCTGGCAGTTGCTCGCGCTCCGGCTCGCCGCCATCAAGTGCCACGCGCGCAGCAACGTCGATCCGGCCGATATCAAGATCCGCCGCGATGGCATGGGCGTCACCATCGAGATGCGCAAGGGCTGGGCCGATACACATCCCCGCGCTCACTTCCTGCTCCGGGAGGAGCTGGAAGCGTGGGCCAAGGTCGGGAAGGTCCAGTTGGCGCTGGAAGCCTGACGTCACCGGGCGTCACCGGGCGCGACAGGCATGGCCTGGGCCGGCGCCGGGCGTCGAGCAGGCGCCAACTCGCTTTGCTCACCTGCGGTTCGCGCCGCTCAGACAGACGGCGCCCAAGTCAGTTTTTTGGAGCTCGACTTCGTCGCCGGCCCAGGCCATGCCCGTCCAGCGGGAACGAGGACTTCGTCTGGGGTCAGCTTCGTTTGGGGGCAGCGTCGTCTGGGGGCAGTCAGAGCTCTTCGCGGTAGAGGCGCATCAGCGCCTGTTGCGCACAGACGCTGTTCGGGTTGCCCTCGGTGCCGATGCGTTGTGACGTGCCGTCGGGGCCCAGTTGCCAGGCGTCGAGGGTGTCGTACAGGTAGGGCGTCAGGCCTTCGTCGATCACGCGCTGGCGCAGCTTCGCGTCCGTGATCGGCCACGCCACCTCGATCCGTCTCAGCATGTTGCGCGCCATCCAGTCGGCACTCGACAGGTACAGCGCCTCCTGCTCGTCCTTGCCCCATCGGAAATAGAAGATCCGCGAGTGCTCCAGGAAACGCCCCACCACCGAGCGCACCAGGATGTTGTCCGTCTCGCCCGGCAGGCCCGGCGGCAGCATGCAGGCACCCCGCACGATCAGGTCGATCTTCGCGCCAGCCTTGCCCGCACGGATCAGGCCATTGATCAGTTCGGCATCGGTCAGCGCGTTGATCTTCAGGACCACCCGCGCAGTCTCGCCGCGCCGGGCCGCTTCCTCGACCTGCGTCAGGAGCTCGCACATCGTGCGGTGCAGGTTGAATGGCGCCAGCAGCAGCTTCTTCGGCGCCTTGAACTTCGACAAGGACGCCAGCTGGCTGAAGACCAGGTCCATGTCGGCCGTGATCTCCGGGTCGGCCGTCAGATACCCGAGGTCGGTGTAGAAGCGCGCCGTCTTCGGGTTGTAGTTGCCGGTCGACAGATGCCCGTAGCGGCGCAGCTTGCCGCCCTCGCGGCGCGTGATCAGCATCAGCTTCGCATGCGTCTTCAGGCCGACGATGCCGTACACCACCTGCGCGCCGACCGCCTCCAGCCGCTCCGCCCAGTTGATGTTGGCCTCCTCGTCGAAGCGCGCCTTCAGCTCCACGACCGCCAGCACTTCCTTGCCGCGGCGTGCCGCCTCGATCAGCAGGTCCGCCAGCACCGACTGGCTGCCGGTCCGGTAGATCGTCTGCTTGATCGCCAGCACGTCCGGATCCTCGACCGCCTCTCGCAGCAGTTGCACCACCGGATCGAAACTCTCGAACGGGTGATGCAGCATCACGTCGCCCTTTGTCCGCAGCTTGTCGAAGATCGACTTGCCGCGCGGCAGCCGGCCCTTGGGCCAGCTCGGCTCGTAGGGCTGGAAGCGCAGGTCCTCGGCGTCGGTCTGGTCGATCAGCTCGTTCAGGCGCACGAGGTTGACCGGTCCGTTGACCCGATACAGCGCCGCTTCCGGCAGATCGAACTGCTCGAGCAGGAAACGCGACAGTTCCTCGGGGCAGGTGTTGACCACCTCCAGCCGCACGGCGCGCCCGAAGTGCCGCGTCGTCAGGCCGGAGCGCAGCGCGTGGCGCAGGTTGGCGATCTCTTCCTCGTCGACCTCCAGGTCGGAGTCACGCGTGACGCGGAACTGCGAGAACGCCTCGACATGCCGGCCCGGGAACAGCTCTTCCAGATGCGCGCGGATGACGCTGGTCAGCAGCACGAAGCTCTGCTTGCCGCCGCTGATGGCCGGCGGGACCTTGATCACGCGCGGCAGCACGCGCGGCACCTTGACGATGGCGATGCGGTTGTCGCGCCCCAGCGCGTCCTTGCCCGACAGCCGGGCGATGAAGTGCAGCGACTTGTTGCCGACCTGCGGGAACGGATGCGCCGGGTCCAGGCCCACCGGGACCAGCAGCGGACGCACCTCGCGCTCGAAGAACTTGGCGACCCACGCGCGGATCTCGTCCGTGCGGTCGGCGTGGTTCAGGATCTGGATGTTGTGCTCGCGCAGCGCGGGCATGACCTGGTCGTTGAAGATCCCGTACTGCTCGTCGATCAGGTCGTGGGCGGCGCGGCCGACACGCTCAACGTCGCGCGGCGTCACCAGCCCGCTGCCGTCGCGCTGCACGTCCAGCATGTCGGCGAAGCGCACCTCGAAGAACTCGTCGAGGTTGCTGGACACGATGCAGATGTAGCGCAGCCGCTCCAGCAGCGGCACGTCGACGCGCTGGGCCTGGGCCAGGACGCGCCGGTTGAACTCGAGGATCGCGTTTTCGCGGTTGAGCAGCGGAACGTCAGGCAAAGTCATGGACTGATTCTATGAAGCTGGTGTGACAGTCAGGTGACCCTCTTTCGGGCGGGTCACACCCCGTTGCACCGCGGTCGAGGATGAGGTCCGTCCCCCGTCAGGACGACGGAGCCCCCCGCCAGGGTCGGGTCGTGTCAGGCCGGCTGGCGCATCGCGGCGGCCAGCGCTTCGGCAGTCCCCTGATCGGCGATCAGGCGCTGGCGCTCGGCCCAGTCCAGGATCTCGAGGTGGCCGTCCGCATGCTCGACCAGGGCGGTGAGGCTCTCGACCCAATCGCCGTCGTTGGCGTAGGTGATGCCGTCGATGTCGCGCAGCTCGGCATGGTGGATGTGGCCGCAGACGACGCCCTGCACACCGCGCTTGCGGGCCTCGCGGGCCAGCGCCTGCTCGAACTCGCCGATGAACGAGACCGCGCGCTTGACCTTGAGCTTCAGGTATTTGCTGAGGCTCCAGTACGGCAGGCCCATGCGCGCACGCAGCGAGTTGAGGTGGCGGTTCAGCTTCAGCGTGAACTCATAGAGCGTGTCGCCCAGATGGGCGAGCCATTTCGCATGCTGGATGACGCCGTCGAACAGGTCGCCGTGCGTGACCCAGAACTTGCGGCCGTCGGCGGTCTCGTGGATCCACTCGTGCGCGACCTCGATGCCGCCGAAGCTGTGCTGCAGGTACTTGCGGGCGAATTCGTCGTGGTTGCCCGGCACGTAGATCACGCGGGTGCCCTTGCGCGCCTTGCGCAGCAGCTTCTGGACGACGTCGTTGTGCTCCTGCGGCCAGTACCAGCTGCGGCGCAGCTGCCAGCCGTCGACGATGTCGCCGACGAGGAAGAGCTGCTCGCATTCGACCTCCCTGAGGAAGTCGAGCAGCGCCCGGGCCTGGCAACCCGGCGTACCCAGGTGCAGATCGGAGATCCACACCGTGCGCACGCGGATCGACCCGCCCTCGTCCGCCTCGGCGGCATCGGCCTTGAGCGGTTCGTTCGAAACAGCGGCGGCCATGAGGGTGTCGGTCAGCATGGCCCCACAGGTTGCCGACCCTGGATGAAAGCTTGATGACCGGACCGCCGATAATCCCCCGCCATGCACCTGATGATCCCCTTCGCCAGCTCGCTGGACCCTCATTTCGAGGGCGCCCTGCGCGAGCTGGAGCTGCCGAACCTGAGCCGCCTGCTCGGGTTGCTGGCCCCGGTGGAGGATGTCGGCGACGCCGACGAGACCTCCCCGCTCCCCCCGCACGACCTTTTCCTGGCGCGACGCCGTGGCGTCGCCGACGACCATCCGCCGATCGCCGCCTGGCGCGTGCGCGCCGCCGGGCAGGATCCGGCCGACGCCGCCTGGGCGCTGCTGACGCCGGCCCACTTCGCCGTTGGCACCGAGGGCGTCACCGCGCTCGGTCCCGAGACGCTCGATCTGGACGAGGCGGAATCCCGCGCCTTCCTCGACGCGCTGTCGACCGTGCTGTTCCCCGCCGCCGAGGGCTGGCGGACCGCCTGGTTGTCCACCGGCGAATGGGCGATCGCCCATGACGAACTCGACGGCCTGGAGGCCGCCAGCGCGGATCGCGTGCTCAACCGCGGTGTCGAGACCTGGTACCCGCGCGCCCGCCGCCTGCGCACGCTGCTCAACGAGGCGCAGATGCTGCTGCACGACCATCCCCTCAACCAGGCCCGCGAGGAGCGTGGCCTGCGCCCGCTGAACGCCGTCTGGATCGGCGGCGGCGCCCGTGAGCGCGGCAATGCCTTGCCTGCCGGACTCCTCATCGACACGCGCCTGCGCGCGCCGATGCTGACCGGCGACCTGTACGCGTGGAGCGAGGGATGGAAGGCGCTGGACCAGGGCCTGATCGAGCAGGCCTTGAACGCCGCGCGCGCGGGCGAGCCGGTCTCGCTGACCCTGAGCGGCGAGCGCCTGGCCCGCACCTGGAGACGCCAGCCGGCCAGCGGCTGGCAGCGGCTGAAGGAACGATTCGCGACGCCGAGCGCCGCCGTCGCCACCGCCCTGGAGCCTCTGTGAGCAGTCCCCGCATCCTGACCCGCGACGTTCCGCCGGACTCCGCCCACGCACTGCAGGAAGCTGGCTTCTCGCCGCTGCTGTCGCGTCTCTTCGCGGCGCGGGGCGTGCTGTCCCGCGATGAGCTCGACCCCGACCTGAAGCACCTGCTGCCGCCCGAAGGTCCCTTGGGCATGCTCGGCATCGACAAGGCCGCGGTGCTGCTGGCCGACGCGATCTCCGGGGGTGAGCACATCTGCATCGTGGCGGACTACGACTGCGACGGCGCCACCGCCTGCGCGGTGATGCTGCGCGGACTGGCGCTGCTCGGCGCGAAGCCGGGCACGGTCAGCTACGTCGTGCCCGACCGGGCGGTCCACGGCTACGGCCTGACCCCGACCATCGTCGAGCTGGCGCTGAAGCACGAACCCAAGCTGCTCGTGACCGTCGACAACGGCATCGCCAGCCATGCCGGCGTCGCCTTCGCGCGCGCGCTCGGGCTGAAGGTCCTGGTCACCGACCACCACCTTCCCGCGGTCACCGCCGACGGCCAGCCCACCGTGCCCGACGCCGACGCGCTGGTGAATCCCAACCAGCCGGGCTGCCCCTTCCCCGGCAAGAGCCTCGCCGGCGTCGGCGTGGCGTTCTACGTGCTGACGGTGCTGCGGGGCGAGCTGCGCCGCCGCGGCGCCTTCGGCGAAAACGCGCCGCCGCGGCTCGACGGCCTGCTCGACCTGGTCGCGCTGGGCACCGTCGCCGACGTGGTGCGGCTCGACGCCAACAACCGCCGGCTGGTGGCACAAGGCCTGCGGCGCATGCGCGCCGGCCGCATGCAGCCGGGCGTGCAGGCGCTGTTCACCGCGGCGAGCCGCGACGCGTCGCGCGCCAACAGCTTCGACCTCGGTTTCGCGCTCGGCCCGCGCATCAACGCCGCCGGTCGTCTGGACGACATGACGCTGGGCATCACCTGCCTGACGACGGACGACAGCGAGCAGGCGCTGGCCCTCGCGCGCGAGCTCGATCGCATCAACCGCGAGCGTCGCGAGATCGAAGCCGGCATGCAGGAGCAGGCGCTCGCGCTGCTCGAACGCCTGATGACGGATCCGCGCCTGAACGGCGCGCCGCCGCCCGCGCTGGCGCTGTTCGACGCCGACTTCCACGAAGGCGTCGTCGGCATCGTGGCCTCGCGGATCAAGGACCGGCTGCATCGCCCGGTCTTCGTCTTCGCCGAGGGCGCGGACGGCCAGCTCAAGGGCTCGGGCCGCTCGATCCCCGGCTTCCATCTGCGCGATGCGCTGGACCTCGTGTCAAAACGCCACCCGGACCTGCTGCGCAAGTTCGGCGGCCACGCGATGGCGGCGGGCTGCACGCTCGCGCCCGGCGGCGTCGAGGCCTTCGCCGCGGCCTTCGAGGACGTCGCGCGCGAATGGCTGGACGAAGCCTCGCTCACCCGCACGCTGCGCACCGACGGCCCGCTGCCGCCGGAGGCCTTCTGCGCCGAAACCGTCCAGGAGCTGGAAGCGCAGGTCTGGGGCCAGGCCTTCGAGGCGCCGCTGTTCTGCGACCGCGTGCAGGTCGTGAACCAGCGCATCGTCGGCGAGCGCCACCTCAAGCTGCGCCTGCGTCAGGGGGCCTGGATCCGCGATGCCATCTGGTTCGGCCACACCGAGCAGTTGCCGGAGCAGGTGACGCTGGCGTATCGCCTGAGCCTCGACGAATTCCAGGGCCAGCAGCGCGTGCAGATGGTCGTGGAGGCGATGGCCGAGTAGGTCGGCCGGGGCGCTCAGCCGAGCAACTGCTTGCGCACCCACTCCACGATCGCCGCCGCCGGCATCGCGCCGGACTCCCGGGCGATCTCCTGCCCGTCGAGGAACAGCAGCATCGTGGGAATGCTGCGGATGCCGTAGCGCGCGCTCTGCTGCGGCGCGGCCTCGGTGTCGAGCTTGACGAAGCGCACCTCGGGCAGCATGGCGGCGGCTTTCTCGAACTGCGGCGTCATCATCCGGCAGGGGCCGCACCACGCCGCCCAGCAGTCGACGACGACCGGCAGTTCAGTGCCGGCGATGAACTTGTCGAACACCTCCGGCGTGAGGTCCACGGCCTCCGGCCGCATCAACGGCGTGCCGCAGCGTCCGCAATCGGGCGCCTCGCCCAGGCGCTCGCGCGGCACGCGATTCTTCGCGCCGCAGGACGCGCAGACGATATGGAGGCTGAGGGCGGCGGAGCTGTGGTCGGTGTCCATGGCGGTCTCGTGTCGAAGGGCCGGCGCGATCTACCGGCGGGCAAGCGATGTTCCCTGCTTCGTGCCTGTCTGCAAAGGGTTCCGAAGGGGTTCAAAGGGGTCAAAGGGGGGCCACACCGGGCCGACGCCGACCGGGGTACGACGATTGCCACCCTTCCCTCGACGAGAACTCAATCGAAGGAACCGAGATGACTGCATACAAGGACGACGGGAAGCTCTGGGTGCTGGTGGCCGACGAGGGCGTGGCGCGCCTGCTGAAGCTGCCGGAGGAAGGTGGCGACCTGGAGGACGTCACGACGCTGACCGATGCCGCCGCCCACGCGAACAACGCGGACCTGCGCCGCGACGCCGAAGGCCGGCGCGGCAACAACGTGACCTCGTCGGCGAGCGTCGATGAATCGCATCAGGAGGCGATCAGCTTCGCAGCGCGCGTGGCCAAGACCCTCGATGACGGCTACAACAACGGCGAGGTGACGCAGTTGCGCGTCGTGGCCGCCCCGCGCTTCCTGGGCCTGCTGCGCAAGGCGCTGAGCCCGCAGATCACCAAGCTGATCATCGACGAGACCAACGTCGACGTCGTCCACGAAAGCCTGGGCGCGCTGACGACGCGCCTGTTCCCGGAGCGGGACTTCAGCAAGCAGAAGCCGTGAGGTCGTTCACACCTGACCCCTGCTGTAACTGTTTGTCAAATCGATGACATAGAGGCCACCCAGAATGGGGACACCACGCGGCGCACCGTCCGCCGTGGTGTCCTCCCATGCCGACCACCCATCTGCAACCGCCCGACCCGTTGAGCATCGCCCTGTCCGCCATCATTCGCGATGGCGCGCTGGACATCCACTTCCAGCCCCTGGTCGAGGTCGAGCGCGCGAACATCCTGGGCTACGAAGCGCTGACGCGCGGGCCGGCGGACACCCCCTTGCATTCGCCGCTGGTGCTGTTCGAGACCGCCGCGCGCCTGGGCCGGCTCGTGGAACTGGAGCGGCTGGTCGTGCGCCGCGCGCTGCGCCGGTTCAAGGAACTCAAGCTCCCCGGCCAGCTCTTCCTGAACCTCACCGCCGACACGCTGCTCGCCACCAGCGACCGCGGCGCGCTCATCGCGCGAGAGTTCGCGCAGCTCGACCTGCCTGCGTCGCGCGTCGTCATCGAGCTCACCGAAACGCGGCCCATCCTCGAGCCCGAACGCCTGCAGGACAGCATGCGCAGCCTGCGGGAGCTCGGCTTCGTCGTCGCGCTGGACGACCTGGGCGAGGGCTTCGCGAGCCTGAAACGATGGATGGACATCCGGCCGGACTTCGTCAAGATCGACCGCCACTTCATCGACGGCATCGCGCAGGAACCGCTCAAGCAGCAGTTCGTGCGCTCGATCCTCGAGATGGCCGCCAGCTCCGGCTGCACCGTCGTCGCCGAAGGCCTGGAACAGCTCAGCGACCTCACCGTGCTGCGCCGCCTGGGCGTGCCGGTCTGCCAGGGCTACCTGCTCGCGCGTCCGAGCGCCGCGCCGCGCGCCGCGCTGCGGGCCGAGGTGGACGCGCTGCTCGCGCCCGAGCACCGCCGCCGCAACGCCGACTGGATGCGTCTGCCGCCCGACGCGATCACGACCGCCGCGCAGCTGGCCCGCCGCAGCCACACCGTCACGCCCAAGCTCAACTGCCAGACCGTGGCCGACATGTTCCAGCGCGACGAGCAGCTGTTCTCGATGCCGGTGCTGGACGAATCGAACCGCCCGATCGGCATCCTGCGCTCGCTGCAGGTGCTCAAGCGCAGCGCCGAGCGCTACTTCATGGACATCCACGAGAAGCGCTCGTGCACCGCGCTGATGGACCCGCAGCCGCTGATCTTCGACGCGGGCACCTCGCTGCGCGAGATGAGCGACGCGATCTCCAGCCTCGACGACCGGCTGATGGTCGACGGCTTCATCGTCACCCGCAACGGCGAATATTTCGGCACCGGCCGCAGCACCGACCTGCTGAAGGCCGTCTCCGACCTGCAGGTCCACAGCGCGCGTTACGCCAACCCGCTGACGCTGATGCCGGGCAACGTGCCGACCGACCAGCACCTCGACGCGCTGCTGCACGAGGGCCGCGAGTTCGTCGTCGTCGCCTGGGACATCGACCACTTCAAGCCCTTCAACGATGTCTACGGCTACGCCGCCGGCGACGACATCATCAAGCTCTGCGCGCAGATCCTGCAGGACGCCGCCGACCCGGCGCTGGACTTCGTCGGCCACATCGGCGGGGACGACTTCGTGATGGTGCTGGGCTCGCCCGACTGGACCGCCCGCATCACGCGCGTCTGCCGCGAGTTCGACCGCCAGATCCGCCCCTTCTTCTCGGCGGAACACCAGGCGCTGGGCGGCTACGTGACGCTGAACCGCCAGAACCAGGAGTCCTTCAACCCGCTGCCGACGCTGAGCGCCGGCGTGATCCAGGTGCAGCCCGGCGCCTTCGACAGCGTGCGCGCGCTGTCCGCCGCGTTGGCCGAGCCCAAGCACGTCGCCAAGTGCGGCACCGGACCGAGCCGCTACTTCGTCGACCGCCGCCGATCCAGCGCCGGCGTCACGGACATGGCGCCGCTCCTAGAATCGACGGGGTGAATACACCTTCCCCCGTTCTGCCGGCTCCGCCGGTTTCCTCCGCCCCCACCGACGCGCCGCCGGCTTCCGCCGCCGCGTCCGGGCAGATTGCGGTGCCTGCGCTGCACGCGCAGACGAACGCGGACCTCCACTGCCACTCGACCGTCTCCGACGGCACGCTGTCGCCGGAAGCGCTGGCCGCGCGCGCCAAGGCCAACGGCGTCGAGCTCTGGGCGCTGACGGACCACGACGAGGTCGGCGGCCAGCAGCGCGCCATGGCGGCCGCGCGGGCGGCGGGGCTGCCCTACCTGACCGGCGTCGAGATCTCCGTGACCTTCGCCGGCAAGGTCGTGCACATCGTGGGGCTGGGCTTCGACCATGAAGATCCGCGCATCGTCGCCGGCCTGCGCGCCACGCGCGGCGGCCGCGGCGCGCGGGCGAAGGAGATGTCGGACGATCTGGCCAGGGCCGGCATCCACGGCGCCTATGAAGGCGCGCTCAAGTTCGCCGGCAACCCGGAACTGATCTCCCGCACCCACTTCGCGCGCTTCCTGGTGGAAACCGGCCAGTGCTCGGACGTGCCCGAGGTCTTCCGCCGCTACCTCACCGAAGGCAAGCCCGGCTTCGTGCCGCACCGCTGGGCGGCGCTGCGCGACGCGGTGGGCTGGATCGTCGACGCCGGCGGGCTGGCCGTCATCGCGCACCCGGGCCGCTACGGCTTCACGCCGACCGAGGAGTACGCGCTGATCACCGAATTCATCGCGCACGGCGGCCGCGGCATCGAGGTCGTCACCGGCAGCCACACGTCGGGCGACATGGTCCAGTACACCGACACGGCGCTCGAATTCGACCTGCTCGCGTCGCGCGGCTCCGACTTCCACAGTCCGGAGGAGAGCCGCGTGGACGTCGGCAAACTCGACCAGCACCTCTCCGGCCGCCTGAAACCGGTGTGGGGCGCGCTCGAGCACCGCATCCACTGGCCGGCCTGATCCCGCCGATTGCTGCGGACCGCCGGGGATCGCTTCGGATCCCCGGGCGTCGCGGCAGGGATCCCCGGAATCATCCGCCGGCGCAGACCGGCTCCATGATCGGCTCGCACGCCGATTGCCACAGGTGAGGACCATGGCCCAGATCTTCGAAGTCCATCCCGACAACCCGCAGGCCCGTTTCCTGCGCCAGGCGGCGCAGATCCTGAGCCAGGGCGGCATCGGCGCCATCCCGACCGACTCCAGCTACGCGCTGGTCTGCCAGCTCGACGACAAGGCCGCCGCCGAGGCGCTGCGCCGCATCCGCGGCGTCGACGACAAGCACCACATGACGCTGCTGTGCCGCGACCTCAGCGAGCTCGGCAGCTACGCCCGCGTCGACAACAAGCAGTACCGGATGATCAAGACGGCCACGCCGGGGCCGTTCACCTTCATCCTGGAAGCGACCAAGGAAGTGCCGCGGCGGCTCTCGCACCCGTCGCGCCGCACCATCGGGCTGCGCGTGCCGGACCACCGCGTCACGCAGGACCTGCTCGCGCTGATCGGCGGCCCGCTGCTGGCCACCACGCTGATCCCGCCCGGCGAGCATGAGCCGATCAACGACCCCGAAGAGATCACCGCCCGCTACGACAAGCTGATCCAGCTGATCATCGACGCGGGCGCCTGCCCGATGAAGCCCACCACCGTCGTCGACCTCACGGCCGAGCCGCCGGTGCTCGTGCGGCGCGGCTGCGGAGATCCGGCCTGCCTCGGCCTGGAACTCCAAGAGGCCGAAGCCGACGAGTGACTCGCGAGCGGGTGCTACGCCCGTTCGAGGCACCAAGCAAAACGCCGGCGCGAAGCCGGCGTTTTGCATGAAGAGGCCCGCAGGCCTCGCGGAGGCTCAGACCGCCGCGGTGATCACGATCTCGATCTTCCACTCGGGCTTGGCCAGCTTGGCCTCGACCGTCGCGCGCGGCGGCGTGTGGCCGGCCGGCACCCAGGCGTCCCAGGCGGCGTTCATGCCGGCCAGGTCCTTGACGTCGGCGATGTAGAGCTGCGCGCGCAGGATCTTCGTCTTGTCGCTGCCGGCGCGGGCCAGCAGCTTGTCGATCATGGCCAGCACCTGTTCGGTCTGGCCCTTGACGTCGGCGGTGGCGTCTTCCGGCACCTGGCCGGCCAGGTAGACCACGCCGTTGTGGATGGCCATCTCGGAGAGACGCGGGCCGACGTCGAAGCGTTCGATGTTGCTCATTTGCTGTGCTGGTTGGACTTGCTGGAAGGCTTGCTGAAAGGCTTGTTGGAAGCCCTGTGACCGCGCTTGGGATCGTGCCGATGGGCGCGCGATTCCTCGTGGCGGTGGGACTTGGCGGCCGGCACGACGGGGACGGGGGCCGATTTCTGACCGAGCTTGCTTTCGGTCCCTGCCATCAGCTTCCTGATGTTGGGCGCATGGCGCCAGATCAGCAGCAGGCTCATCAGCGCGATGGCCGGCAGCTCGGGACCGACGTCCCAGACCAGCATCTGCAGCAGCGGCGCGCCGATGGCGGCGGACAGCGACGCCAGCGACGAGTAGCGGAACACGGCCGCCATCACGATCCACACGCCGAGCACGGACAGGCCGAGCCATGGATTGATCGCCAGCAGCACGCCGGCCGCGGTCGCGACGCCCTTGCCGCCGACGAACCTGAAGAAGACCGGCCACAGGTGCCCGATGAAGGCCGCCAGCCCGACCAGCGCGGCGGTGCCCTCCTCCAGGCCGTACGGCTCGCCGAACTTCAGCACCAGCAGAACCGGGACGTAGCCCTTGAGCGCGTCGAAGACCAGCGTCAGGATCGCCGCGGCCTTGTTGCCGGAGCGCAGCACGTTGGTCGCGCCCGGGTTGCCGCTGCCGTAGCTGCGCGGATCGGACAGGCCCATCAGCCGGCTGACGATCACCGCGAAGGACAGCGAGCCGATCAGATACCCGGCCACGACAGCCAACAAGGGAAACAGGACACTTTGCATGGGGCGCTATTCTGCCCCGGACTTCAGCGCGCACTCGACCGGGCGGGCCGCGAGCAGCTCCGTCAAAACCCGGGGTTCGATGCTGACCAGGTAGCCGCGACGCCCGCCGTTGATCAGGATCCGGGGCAGCGCCAGCACGGTGGCCTCGACGAAGACCGGCATCGCCTTGCGCGTCCCGAACGGCGAGGTGCCCCCGACGAGGTAGCCGCTGTGGCGCTGGGCGACGTCCGGCTTGCAGGGCTCGACCTTCTTGCAGGGGATCTGCCGGGCGAGCTCCTTCAGGCTGACGGTGCAGTCGCCGTGCATCAGCACGATCAGCGGCTGCGCCTTCTCGTCCTGCATCACCAGCGTCTTGACGACCTCGTGCTCGGGCACGCCGAGCTGCTTGGAGGACTCGCCGGTGCCGCCGTGATCGACGTAGTCGTAGACATGTTCCCCGAACGCGACCTTGTGCTGGCGCAGCATCTGCGTCGCCAGCGTTTCGCTGACATGGGCGGATTTCTTGCTCATGCCGTGATTCTCCGCGCTGCCCACGCCCGATGCTTGTACGAGCTTGCTGCGGGCGCCGCGGACGCTGCGCGAGCCGCCCGTTCAGCGCCTGAAGTGCGAGTGGTGCGGGTGGTGCGAGTGGTGCGGACGGCGCCAGGCCTGCTGACAGCCCATGGCGGCGCGCGCGCTACGCTGCGGCGCACTTCGTGTTCACCGAGCCCCCATGACGGACACCGCCTCGACCTCCAGCTACAACCTCAAGGACCTGATCGGCGACACCGCGCTGCGATCGCTGGCATCGGTGTTCGCGGAGTCCGCGCCCGGCTTCCAGCGCAAGCGCTTCCTGGCCGTGGCGACCGAGGGGCTCGAACCGCTGTCGATCATGCAGCGCGTGCACCGCGTGGCCGAGGCGCTCGACGCCGCGCTGCCCGGCAGCTTCGCGGCGAAGCTCGATGCGGTGGTCGCCGCGGCGCCGCGCACCGGCGGCGCTTTCGTGAACATGGGGCTGTGCGATTTCGTCGCGAGCTACGGCCTGCACGACCCTGCCGCGTCGCTGAAGGCGCTCAAGCGGATGACCGCGCATGGCAGCGCCGAATTCGCGATCCGGCCCTTCCTGCGCCAGGACCTGGCCGGCACGCTGAAGACGATGACCCGTTGGACCACCGATCGCGACGAGCACGTCCGCCGCCTGGCCAGCGAGGGCTGCCGCCCGCGCCTGCCGTGGTCGTTCCGGCTCGACGCGCTGGTCGCCGACCCGGCGCCGCTGGCGGCGATCCTGCAGGCGCTGCGTGCCGACGACAGCCTCTACGTGCGGCGCTCCGTCGCCAACAACCTGAACGACATCACCAAGGACCATGCGGACTGGGTCTTCGCACACGTGGCCGGCTGGGACCTGGCCGACGAGCGCAGCGCGTGGATCGTCAAGCATGCGTTGCGCTCGCGGATCAAGCAGGGCGATGCGCGGGCGTTGAAGCTGATCGGCGCCAGCGAGGGCGCGCTGGCCGTCGTCGAAGGGCTCGCGATCGAGCCCGCACGCGTCGCGATCGGCGGTGAGGTCGAGATCGCCTTCGAACTGCGCTCCACCGCCGAGGCCACGCAACGCCTGGTCGTCGACTACGCCGTGCACTACGTGAAGAAGAACGGCCGTGCGTCGCCGAAGGTCTTCAAGCTGAAGACGGTGGAGCTCGAAGCGGGCGCGTCGACGCCGATCCGCATCCGTCGCGCGCTGCGCAACTTCACGACGCGCACGCATTACGCGGGCACGCACGCGATCGAGGTGATGGTCAACGGCCAGAAGCTGGCCGGCGGCACGTTCGAGCTGCTGATCGAGTGAACGGCGAAGGGGCGCTCACTGCGCCGGGTCGCGGATCTCCCAGCGGATGCGGTCGATGCGCGCGAGCGTGTCGGCGTCCAAGGTCCGGCCGATGGCGGCGATGTTCTCGTCCAGTTGCGCGGCCGTCGTGACGCCGATCAGCGTGCTCGCGGTCAACCAGCGCGCGTTCACCCAAGCGATGGCCAGCGTGGCCGGCGACAGGCCCAGCTCCGCCGCCAGCGCGTTGTAGCGACGCGCCGCGGCCAGTGTCTCCGGCCGCGCCCAGCGCTGCTTCTTCATGCTGTCGAAGATCGCCAGCCGGCCCGGCTTGGCGGGATCGCCCAACCCGAGCTGGTCGTACTTGCCCGTCAACGAGCCGAAGCCCAGCGGCGAATACGCCAGCAGCCCGACCTGATGCCGATAGAGCGCCTCATCGAGGCCGTTCTCGACGATCCGGTTCACCAGGCTGTAGGGGTTCTGCACGCTGACGATGCGCGGCAGACCGTGCTGCGCGGCCAGGTGGACGAACTCGCCGACGCCGTACGCGGTCTCGTTGGACAGGCCGATGTGGCGGATCTTCCCGGCGCGCTGCAGCTGCGCGAGCGCTTCCAGCTGTTCCTGAATCGACGCGACCGGCTTGTCCTTCGCCGGCTCGAAGTAGACGCCGCCGAACATCGGCACATGCCGCGCCGGCCAGTGGATCTGGAACAGGTCGATGGTCTCGAGCTGCAGGCGACGCAGGCTGTCCTCGCAGGCCTGCACGATCTGCGCGCCGGTCAGGTCCAGGCTGCCGTCACGGATCCAGTCGTAGCCGCGCGAGGGGCCGGCGACCTTGGTCGCGACGACGACCCGCTCGCGCATCCCCGGCCGCGCCTTCAGCCAGCGGCCGATGATCTCCTCGGTCCGGCCGAAGGTGTCGGCGCGCGCGGGCACCGGGTACATCTCGGCGATGTCGAGCAGGTTGATGCCGGCGGCCACCGCGCGATCGAGCAGCGCCTGGCTGCCCGCCTCGTCGACCTGCTCGCCGAAGGTCATCGTGCCCAGGCCGATGCGGCTGACCGAGAGGTCGGACTGTCCGAGGGTGATGCGTTCCATCTTGTTCTCCGTGACGATGCGCGGCGCGATCAAGGATCAAGGATCAAGGGTCGGGGATCCAACACCTGCCAGCCGGCCTGAAGCAACGGCCAGGGTCCGAGCGCCGCAACCAGCCAGTTTGCATGACGCGGCGCCGCGTCGCCGCTCGCGGGGATGACGGCGGGGCGATCGCCGCGCGAGCGCCCGCCCTTGCCTTTACACAGGGGGCCGTTGTGGCGGATAAATTATTGTTTTACAGTAATTTATTGCCATCCAACGGTAAGACCATGAACGCTCCCTCCTTCCCTGCCGGCCTTCAGCGCATCCGCTGGATCGCCCACTGCGTGCGCGCGATGGCGTTGATCGCGATGGCGGTGGTGGTCGGTTTCCACGCGATGTTCTGGACCAACCGCGGCATGGTCGAGCGCACTGCGCGCAAGGAGTGGAACCTGGACTTCCCCATGCAATTCGACGCGGTCTCGCGCGCCGGGGGGCTGGCGGTCAACCTGCCGCTGGCGCTGCTGTCGCTGTATGCGCTGGTGTGCCTGTGGCGCCTGTTCGGCGCCTATCTGCGCGGCGAGGTCTTCACCGATGCCGCGACCCACGGCCTGCGGCGCCTGGGGCAATCGGTGACCGCGATGGCGCTTGTCATGCCGCTGACCGACACAGCCACCGTCCTCGCGCTGACGCTGGGCAACCCGCCCGGTCAGCGGATGCTGGCCGTGCATCTGGGCAGCCAGCACTACATCGTGCTGCTGCTGGGCCTGGTGCTGATCGCGATGGCGATGGTGATGCGCGAGGCCCAGCGCATGGCGCAGGAGAACGCCGAGTTCGTCTGAACGGACCGGCCCAGGAACCCCGCCCATGCCCATCGTCGTCCGACTCGACGTGATGCTCGCGCAGCGCAAGATGCGCTCGAAGGAGCTCGCCGAGGCCATCGGCATCACCGAGGCCAACCTCTCCCTGCTCAAGTCCGGCAAGGTGCGCGGGGTGCGCTTCGACACGCTGTCGCGGATCTGCGCCGTGCTGCAGTGCCAACCCGGCGACCTGCTCGCCTGGGAGCCGGGCGACGAGCCCGAGGACGGAGGCTCCGATGGCGGCGCGTGAGGCCCGAGATCCTCTCGATCCTCGTGCCCCGCGTGGACAGCAGCGCGGCCTCCGTCCACGCGCGCTCGCGATCGGCGCGGTATTGCTGCTGCACGTCGCGCTGGTCGGCTGGCTCCAGCATGCGTGGCACGGGGCCGACGCCCACCGGGAGCAGCGCAGCTCGGCCCTCCGCATGGTGACGATCCAGTTGCCGCCGCTGCCGAAGCCGTCGCAGAAGACGAGACCGGTCGCCCAGTCTCCGGATCGTCAGGCAAGGCCTGACCCCGACATGCCGTCCCCGCAGACCGCCCCGACGCCGCCGTCAGCGCGTGTCCAGGCGCCGCGACCCGAGGTCGACCGCCACGAGGAAGAACCGCGCTCCACCGTGGTGGTCGCCGCGCCGGCGCCGGCCTCGGCGGCCTCCGGTGCGACCGGTCGGGACCTGATGTACGGTGCGGCGACGCAGCGCGCGGTCCGCCAGTCGACGCGGGGCCAGCCGCTGCTCGCCGAGCGGGCGGACCAAGCCAGCCTCGCGCCCGACAAGATCGATGCGTCGACGAAGCTCGGCAACGAGATGATGAAAGGCGCCAGCGGCGACTGCCTGAAGGGCGAGTTCGCGGGCGGCGGCGCGGGCCTGCTGAGCGCGCCGTTCTGGCTGCTCGCCGAGGCGCGCGGCAAGTGCCGGCGATGAGCGCGGAAGCGCGCTCGCGTCATGGCCCGATCGATGACACCCCGATGCGGGACACGCGTCGTCAACCCACACCGGCCGCGCACCGTTCAGCGCAGATCGCGTTTTGCGACACAGGGCTTGCGGCGCAGGTCCTGCGACACAGGGAGAGAGTCGAAGTGAAGCCCCAGCAGTTCACCCGCGCGGCGCGCCGCGTTCCAGTCGTCGCGATCGCCATCGCCGTGATGAGCACCCTCGCCGCCTGCGATCCGGTCGCCGCGGCGACCGCCTCCGAGACGTCGGCGGCCGTCGCGGCCGCACCATCGGCTTCCGGCGCGGTCGCCCTGCCCACGGTGCAGAGCGACATGAAGCGCGGCGCCTCCTTCCCCTACAAACGGCTCAACGAGCTGCTGTCGAAGTTGCGCACCGAGGGCGAAGGCCTGTTCGTGAGCCGCTTCGTGCTGACCGACGCGAAGGACACGACCAAACCGCCGCCGGCCGGCACCAAGCTCGCGCTGATGAGCGACGACGACTACATCCCCATCCCCCTCGACGACAAGGGCCGCTTCGACCTGCCGACCTTCCCCGAGCAGCAGGCCAAGGACATGGACTTCGGCACCAACGTGCCCAAGGGGGATCTGGGCGTGCGGCTGAGCATCGACCTCGCGACGCCGCCGGAGATGCTGGACATGGCCACGGTGCGCCGCATCGTCGCGGTCGGGCAGCGGCTGCGCACCGAGCTGCTGCCCTGGTACGTGCGCTGGATGTTCCCGCAGATCGACGGCGTCATCGTGTGCAGCGACCAGCCGCAGTGGAATCTCGACTGGATGGAGGGCGGCCAGCACCTGCGCCTGCCGCTGTCCTCCGAGGCCCAGCAGCGCGAGCCCGAGACGCCCAAGGGCAAGCCGTCCCGCGCCTGCACCGTGCTGACCGGCCAGGAGCAATGGCCCGACGCGGCGCTGCTGCAGCCGCAACCGGGCGCCAACACCAAGCTCTACGTGAAGCTGCGCAACACGCGCGCAAGCTGACCGGGCTTGCTCTCTCGCGGTCCCGGCCTTACTCCCTCTCCCGCTTGCGGGAGAGGGCGGGGGTGAGGGCCAGCGGCCCAGGCAGTCAACGGATCAGACAGCGCGTCCCGTCGCGCGGTCCGCTTCCAGTTGCCGCAGCACGCGGCGCTGCACCTTCCCGGTGGTCGTCATCGGCAACGCGTCGAGGAACTCGATCTCCTTCGGGTACTCGTAAGGCGCAAGCCGCTGCTTGACGAAGTCCTGCAGCTCCTCGGTCAACGCGGCCGACGGCTGCCGGCCCGGCGCCAGCACGACGAAGGCCTTCACCAGCGCACCCCGCTCGGCATCGGGCTTGGGCACGACGGCGGCGTTGGCGACGGCCTCATGACGCACGAGGCAGTTCTCGATCTCGCCCGGGCCGATGCGATAGCCCGCGACCTTGAACTGGTCGTCGGAGCGCCCCTGATACCAGAGGTAGCCGTCCTCGTCGGCGAGGGCGAGGTCGCCGGTGCGGCACCAACTGTCCGCGGGATCGCCGGTGAACTTCGCGGCGGTCGCCGCCTCGTTGCGCCAGTAGCCGAGGAAGAAGATCGGATCCGGCACGCCCTGCGCGTCGCGCCGATGCACAGCCACTTCGCCGATCCGTCCGGGCGGACAGACCTGCCCTTCGTCATCGATGACCGCGACGCGGTGGCCCGGATAGGCGCGGCCCATGCTGCCGGGCTTGGCCGGCCACAGCCGCGCGCAGTTGCCGACGACGTAGTTGATCTCGGTCTGCCCGAACATCTCGTTGATCGTCACGCCGAGCTCGCGCTGCCCCCAGTCGAAGACCGCGTCGCCGACGGCTTCGCCCGCGCTCATGACGGCCTGCAGGTGCAGCGTGTAGCGCTCGGCGGGATGCGGCACGGCCTTCATCATCGCCTTCAGCGCGGTCGGGAACAGGAACGTATGGCTGACGCGGTAGTGCTGCATCAGCTCGAAGGCCTTCTCCGGGGAGAAGCGGCCCTGGTAGCCGAGGATGGGCCGGCCGAAGCACAGCGACGGCAGCAGCGCGTCCATCAGGCCGCCGGTCCAGGCCCAGTCGGCGGGGCTCCAGAACACGGCCTCGCTGCGCACGGTCGGATCGTGCGGATCGAAGCCGAACCAGTTCTGGCTCGCGATGAAGCCGGTGAGGTTACCGAGCAGCGCGCGCTGCGGCAGCAAGGCGCCCTTGGGCGCGCCGGTCGTGCCGCTGGTGTAGATCAGGATCGCCGGGTCCTCGGCCGCGTTGTCGCGCGCGGCGAAGCGCGCGTCCTCGGCCTGCAGCACGGCCATCCAGCCGGCTTCGCCCTCGTGGGCATCGGACTCGCCGACGACCAGCACGTGGCGCAGCGCCGGGCACGATGCGCGCACCGAGCGCAGCGCGTCCAGCGCGCCGCCCTCGACGATCGCGACGCAGGCTTCGCTGTCCCTGAGTCGGTACTCGAGCGCATCGGGCCCGAAGAGCATCGACAGCGGCATCGCGACCGCGCCGAGCTGATTGATCGCGATGTGCGCGACGGCGGTCTCGAAGCGTTGCGGCAGCACGAGCGCCACGCGGTCGCCGGCCTCGACGCCCAGGCGCTTCAGCGCGTTGGAGAGCCGGTTGGCCGCGCGCTGCAGCTGGCCGAAGGAGTACTGCGCGCGGCAGCCGCTGTCGCTGTCGAAGAAGACGGCGGGCGCATCGGGCGTCTCGCGGGCCCAGCGTCCGCAGCAGAGCTCGGCGATGGCCAGGCGCTCGGGCACCTGCCAGCGGAAGGCGCCATGGACCAGCGCATAGGCGTCGGGCGCGGCGCGAGTCGCCGCGCGGGGCACGGTGATGCCGTCGGCCGGGCCGGCGTCCTTGGCGGTCTTGCCGGTCATCGGGTCTCCATCCTGGAACAAGAGCGTGGATGCTAGCGAGCGGGTCCGGGGCGGGCGTCATGGAAAGCCCGTAGCGCCATGTCGGTGCCTGGGAGGATCGCGATGCCCGCGGGAGGTGCATGGGCAACGGCGGTCGATCCGAATATCGATATCCGAATCGCGAAGGTGAACGTGGGCGCGCTGCGGAAGCCGCGGGCCGGGACGCCTCCTACACTGGGCCGCATGAGCCTCAAGATCCTGCACAACCCCCGCTGCTCCAAGTCGCGCGAGGCGCTCGCGTTGCTGGAGTCCCGTGGCCTTCGGCCCGAGGTCGTCGAGTACCTGGCGACGCCGCTGACGCTGCCCGAGCTGCAGACGTTGCACCGGCAGCTCGGCACGCCGGTGCGCGCGATGGTGCGCGACAACGAGGACGACTATCGCGAGTTCAACCTCGCCGATGCGTCGCTGACCGACACGCAGCTGCTGCAGGCGATCGCGGACCGTCCGAAGCTGCTGCAGCGGGCGATCGTCGTGCAGGGCGACCGCGCCTTGATCGCGCGTCCGCCGGAGCTGTTGAACGACTGGTTGAAGTGATCGGCCGGGACTGGATCAACCCTTGAAGCGCGCGAGCGCATCGCCGGTCAGACGGCACAGCCGCCAGTCCGGCATGATGGTCGCGCCCATCTTTTCGTAGAACCGGATGGCGTTCTCGTTCCAGTCGAGCACGCACCATTCGAAGCGGCCGTAGTCGCGCTCGATCGCGATCTGCGCGAGTCGCGTCAGCATGCGCTTGCCCAGACCCGCGCCGCGATGCGCGGGCTGCACGTACAGGTCCTCGAGGTACATCCCCGGCTTGCCGAGGAAGGTCGAGAAGTTGGTGAAGGTCAGCGCGAACGCGACGACCGCGCCGCTGTCGTGCTCGGCAACCATGGCCTCGCAGACGGGGCGCTCCCCGAAGAGATGCGGGAGCAGCTTCTCCGGCGTCACGTCCATCAGGTGCGACAGGTTCTCGAAGTCGGCGAGCTCGCCGATCAGGCCGACGATGGCGCCCAGGTCGTCGGGGCGCGCGGGGCGGAGGGTGTAGGGGTCGGGCGTTGCGGTCATGTCGGTATTCTGTACGCCAAGCTCCTCAGGCCTGTGCGGCTTGCAATCGCAGGCGTCCCACGGGAGCATCTGCACGACAACGGGTGGCGCCAACAGAATGACCAGAGACTTCCCCTTCTACAACGGTGAACCCATCGCCCTGCGCCCTGCTCAATGGGCGTGGCTGATGCTGGCCGTGGTGGCGGGCTTCTTGACGCTCTACCTGCCGATCGGCGAGTCCTCGCCGCTCCTGGCCTTCGTCCCGGCCGTCCTCTTCCCCGCCATTCCCTTGCTTGCGCTGCGTGCCATGGCGGGCCGGCATTGGCGGGCGCTGTTCCAACGCGTGGGCATCCAGGCGATCGCGATCGCGGTGGGGATCGCCCTGCTCAATCTGGTCGTCACGGTCGCCCTGGGCCTGCTGACCACCCGCTTCTTCGGCGTGAGCGCCAATCCCGTCTTCGACGTCCTGGCGCATGAGTCGACCGCGGACCGATGGCTCTTCGCCCTGAGGACCCTGCCTCAACTGCTGGGTGAGGAAGTGCTGACGATGCTGCCCTTCCTCGCGCTGATGACGCTCTTCACGACGCGCGCGGGTTGGTCCAGGCGGGCCGCGATCGTGGCCGCGTGGTTGATCTCCGCGCTGATTTTCGGCCTGGCCCATCTGCCCACCTACCAATGGAACTGGGTGCAGTGCGTGGTGGTCATCGGCTCGGCGCGTCTGGTCCTGTCGCTGGCCTACCTGTGGACCCGCAACCTCTGGGTGTCGACGCTGGCGCATGTGCTCAACGACTGGACCTTGTTTGCTGCAGGTCTCCTGCTGCTGGCGTCGGGGCACGCATCGGCGTAAGGGCCTTCGCCTTCGACTTCGATTTCGAACACTCGCGGCGCTGAGAGCCTGGCCTGCATCACTGCCCTGGGCCATGTTCGAGCCTTCGGTCGAGTCCTCCGACTCGCCGACGCCGTCGCGGAGGAGGAAGCGGGCACCATTGTCTCCATGGCGAAAGCGCCCTTCCCCGCGCCGCACTACAGTCGCCGTCCATGAGCACCGACTCCAATACCGCGCCCTCTTCCGAGTACACCGTCCGCCGCCCGCATCGCAGCGAGTTCATGACACTGCGCGGCCTGCGCCATCACGTGCTGCGCTGGGGACCGGAGCCCCATGGGCAGCGACCGCTGCTCGTGATGGTCCACGGCTGGATGGACGTCGGCGCGTCGTTCCAGTTCATGGTGGACGCGTTCCGCGAGGACCGCAGCGTCGTCGCCATCGACTGGCGCGGCTTCGGGCTCACCGATGCCAACGGAAGCGATGCGTACTGGTTCCCGGACTACCTCGGCGATCTGGATGCGCTGCTCGATGCCGTCAGTCCTGACGCACCGGTCGACCTGCTCGGCCACAGCATGGGCGGCAACATCGCGATGACCTATGCGGGCGTGCGGCCGCAGCGGCTGCGCAAGCTCGTGAACCTCGAAGGCTTCGGGCTGCCGGACACGACGCCCGACATGGCGCCGGCGCGGCTCGCGAGCTGGCTCGACGAACTCAAGGAGCCGCTCAGCCTCAAGTCCTACGACAGCGTCGAGGGCGTCGCGCAGCGGCTGATGAAGACGAATCCGCGGCTCTCCGCCGACAAGGCCGCGTGGCTCGCGCCGCACTGGTCGCGGCAAGGCGACGACGGGCGCTGGCACATCCTCGGCGACCCCGCGCACAAGCGGACCAATCCGGTGCTGTACAAGAAGGCCGAGGCCCTCGCCTGCTGGTCGCGCATCGAGGCGCCCACGCTGTGGGTCGAGGGCAGCGAGACCCAGCTCTCGCAGTGGTGGGGCGACCGCTATCCGCGCGAGGACTTCGAGACCCGGCTCAGCGTCGTGAAGGACCTGCGGCGCGTCACGCTCCAGCATGCGGCGCACATGATGCATCACGACCAGCCCGAGGCGCTCGCGCGCGCGGTGCAGGAGTTTCTCGGCTAGTCGTCGCCCATCTCACTGCCACGACCCCGGCCCTCACCCCTGTCCTCTCCCCCAAGCGGGAGAGGGAGCAAGCGAGGGCGAGGTTCGCGCCTAGTCTTGCGAGACCACCGCCGCCTGATACGCCGCGATGAACTCCGGCGGCATCCGCTTCGGGCGGCCGCCGCTGATGTCGATGCACACCAGGTCCCAGCGGCCGCGCATCAGCGTCTGGCCGTCGCTCGCGCGGCGCAGCTGGAAGCGGCGCTCCATCGCGAGCTTGCCGTCCCCCGCCGTCAGCCAGGTGCCCAGCACCAGCGCCTCGCCTTCGAAGGACGGCAGCAGATAGTCGTAGCCGCCGTGGCGGATCGCCATCGCGCGGTCGAGGCGGCGGTAGTCCTCGATGTCCAGCCCCAGCGCCACCGAGTGCGACCACGCCACCTGCTCGCACCACTTCACGTAGACCGCGTTGTTGGTGTGGTTCAGTCCGTCGATGTCCGCCGGTTGGGGGCTCACCACCAACCGATGGGGGGACGGGTAGTCCCAGCCGCTGGACAACGGGTCGACCGGCGCGGGAATCGCTTCGTTCATCTCGCTCATCGGGGGGCGCTCATCTGGGGGTGGGTTCCGTGGGATTTCCGACGCTCGTGCTCGGGGTGCGACAGGTTAGCGTCGCGAGTTAGGCAGAATGCCGCCCTTTTCCGGCGTCGTCCGTCGCCCGTGCGACCCGCGCGCCAGTCGCACATTCCGAACACCGCGCGGCAGGGTCATGCCCTGCCAGCGCCTTCGCCTCTTGTCCCTGCCGTCCCGCTGCCCGTCCCCATGAACATCATCGTCACCGAAGAACTCAAGGCCTACATCGATCCGCTGACCGAGGACGAATACGCCGCGCTCGAGCGCAGCATCCTCGCCGAGGGCTGCCGCGACGCGCTCGTGCTCTGGGGCGACATCCTCGTGGACGGCCACAACCGCCACGGCATCTGCACCAAGCACGGCATCCCCTTCCAGACGGTGCAGAACACCCGCTTCAAGTCGATGGAAGACGTCCACCTGTGGATGATCGACCAGCACCTGGGCCGTCGCAGCGTCTCCGACTTCCAGCGCGGCGTGCTCGCCCTGCGCAAGAAGGAGATCATGGAAGCGCGCCGGCTGGCCGTGCTCAACGACCCGGCCCCGGAGGCCCCCGCCCCCGACGCCGGCGCCACGCCCGTGCCTGAGGCCCCGCCGCTGAAGAGCCGCGAAGCGATCGCGCGCGCCGCGCGCATCAGCAGCGCCACCGTGACGCAGATCGAGAAGATCCAGAAAGCCGCCGCGCCCGAACTCGTGGCGGCCGTGAAGTCGGGCGAGGTCTCGATCAGCGCGGCCGCCGTGATCGCCGACCTGCCCGCCGAGGAGCAGGCCGCCGCCGCCGCCGGCGGAAAGAAGGAACTGCGCCAGGCCGCCAAGCGCGTGCGCGAGTCCAAGGTCGGCAAGAAGGCCGCGGGCGACGCCGTCGCCGAAGTGGCCGTGGAGCTGCTGGGCGTGCCGACGAACGAGGACGGTGAACTCGAGGCCGATCCGGCCGTCGCGCTGCTGCGCGCGCAGGTCGGTGCGCTGCAGGACGAGAACATCAAGCTGCGCGCGCAAGTCGCGGAACTGCAGGCGCAACTGGCCGCGGCGAAGCAGGACGCTTCCTCGCCCTTCTGATCCTTTGCCTCCGCCGTCGGCACAAGCCGGGGTGGGGTCTCCTCATACGTCTCGCAGGCTCCACAAATCGTCGACCCCACCCCGGCTTGCGCCGACTCGAACCGAGCCCCCGCACGACGCATCGTGAAAGTCCTCGGTAACAAATCCGGGGAAGGGCGGCAGTGGTTGGGGACGGTGAGGTGTGGGGTTTCAGCCCTTGCGGCTGGGGCCCCATACCTCGGCGGCCAACGCCCAGGCCAAAGCAGGTGGGCGGTCGATCAGAACCCCGTGATCGGCCCCGAGCGCTCCTTTTCCGGTCGCCGCGACTCCACCTCATCGAAATACGGTGCCGGGTCTTGCACCCCCGCCTCCGCCTCCCGGCGGTTCATGACGGTCGCATAGATGACGACGATCGCCACATAGACGATCAACGCCCCCTGCGAGCCCACCCAGAAGCTGAACGGCCAGCCGAAGAAATCGAAGCTGAGCACGCGCGCGAAGTACGCGACGCCGAAGGTCACCAGCGCCCACACGACGAGCAGCATCAGCGTCAGCCGCCAATTGCCGCGGCGCACCCACCGGCGCCGGGCGCGGAAGGTTCCGGACGGGGTGCCGGAGGGGGTTCCGGACGGGTAACCCGCATCGGGGACAGGCGGTTTCGGACGCATCCCGCCATCTTAGGGAGCCCGTTCGCGTCAGCATGAGAAAATACCCGGCTTCGGGCCCCTCTCAGGGGCTCCACCCTTCGAGCGAATCATGGACATCGAACAAATCAATGCGATCGGCAACACGCTGACCGATCTGCAAGCGCGTACCGACGCGCTAAGGGGGTACCTTTGACTACGACCGCAAAGCGCTGCGGTTGAATGAAGTCAACGCCGCCCTGGAGAACCCCAACGTCTGGAACGACCCCAAGCGGGCCCAGGAGCTCGGCAAGGAAAAGCGCACGCTGGAACAGGTCGTCGAGACGATCAACCACCTGACGTCCAACATCGCCGACAACCTCGAGTTGTACGAGATGTCCAAGGACGACAACGACATCGCCGGCATCCAGACCATCGAGGCCGAGTCCGTCAAGCTGGCCGAGAAGGTCGAGGAACTCGAGTTCCGCCGGATGTTCAACAACCCGGCCGACCCGCTGAACTGCTTCATCGACATCCAGGCCGGCGCCGGCGGCACCGAGGCCTGCGACTGGGCCGGCATGCTGCTGCGCCAGTACCTGAAGTATTGCGAGCGCAAGGGCTTCAAGGCCGACGTCGAAGAGCAGACCGACGACGAGATCGCCGGCATCAAGAGCGCCACCATCAAGGTGGAAGGCGAGTACGCCTTCGGCCTGCTGCGCTCCGAGTCGGGCGTGCACCGCCTGGTCCGCAAGAGCCCGTTCGACTCCTCGGGCGGCCGCCACACCAGCTTCGCCTCGCTGTTCGTGTATCCGGAAGTGGATGATTCGATCGAGATCGACATCAACCCGTCGGACGTCCGCACCGACACCTACCGCGCGTCCGGCGCGGGCGGTCAGCACATCAACAAGACCGACTCGGCGGTGCGCCTGACCCACATCCCGACCGGCATCGTCGTGCAGTGCCAGGACGGCCGCAGCCAGCACAGCAACCGCGACGTCGCCTGGAAGCGCCTGCGCTCGCGCCTGTACGACCATGAGATGAAGAAGCGCATGGCCGAGCAGCAGAAGCTCGAGGACAGCAAGACCGACGTGGGCTGGGGCCACCAGATCCGCTCGTACGTGCTGGACCAGAGCCGCATCAAGGACCTGCGCACCAACGTCGAGATCTCCAACACCCAGAAGGTGCTGGACGGCGACCTCGACGCGTTCATCACGGCGTCCCTCAAACAGGGCGTCTGAGAAAAACAATGAGACCCATGCCCCGGTGCTCGATCCCCGGCCCGGGGCTTCTTCATTCCTACAAGGAAGTCCGTCATGCGTGAAGGCACCGCCACCCTGATCCGCCGCGCCGATTACGTCGCGCCGATCTTCTGGATCCGCACCGTCGACCTGTGCTTCGACCTCGATCCGGCCAAGACGCTGGTCGCCAGCAAGATGCGCCTGGAACGCAACGCCGCGGTGCCTCACGGCCCCCTGCGCCTGCATGGCGAGGAGCTCAACCTGCTGCGCGTGCTGATCGACGGCGAGAGCGTGTCCTTCCGCCAGGAAGGCCATGAGCTGATCATCGACAACGTGCCGGACGCGGACTTCACGCTCGAGATCCGCAACACCTGCTGCCCCGACAAGAACACCACGCTGTCGGGCCTGTACACCTCCGGCGGCAGCTTCTTCACGCAGTGCGAGGCCGAGGGCTTCCGCCGCATCACCTACTTCCTGGACCGCCCCGACGTGATGGCGGTCTACACGGTGACGATGCGCGCCGACAAGGCCAGATACCCGGTGCTGCTGTCCAACGGCAACCTGGTCGAGTCGGCCACGCTCGACAACGGCCGCCACCTGGCCAAGTGGCACGATCCGTTCCCCAAGCCCAGCTACCTCTTCGCGATGGTCGCCGGCGACCTCGTCGCGCGCGAGCAGCGCATCCGCACCCGCGGCGGCAAGGACCACCTGCTGCAGGTCTACGTCCGCCAGGGCGACCTGGAAAAGACCGAGCATGCGATGAACTCGCTGATCGCGTCGGTCGTCTGGGATGAAGCGCGCTTCAACCTGCCGCTGGATCTGGAGCGCTTCATGGTCGTCGGCGTGTCCGACTTCAACATGGGCGCGATGGAGAACAAGGGGTTGAACATCTTCAACACCTCGGCGCTGCTGGCCTCCCCCGCCACCGCGACCGACGCGGACTTCGCCCGCATCGAGTCCATCGTCGCGCACGAGTACTTCCACAACTGGACCGGCAACCGCGTCACCTGCCGCGACTGGTTCCAGCTGTCGCTCAAGGAAGGCCTGACCGTCTTCCGCGACCAGGAGTTCAGCCAGGACATGGCCGCCACGCCGAGCGCGCGCGCGGTCTGCCGCATCGAGGACGTGCGCGCGCTGCGCGCCCGCCAGTTCCCCGAGGATGCCGGCGCGATGGCGCACTCGGTGCGCCCCGACGAGTACGTCGAGATCAACAACTTCTACACCGCGACCGTCTACGAGAAGGGCGCGGAAGTCGTCCGCATGTACCAGACGCTGGTCGGTCGCGACGGTTTCGCCAAGGGCATGGCGCTGTATTTCGAGCGGCATGACGGCCAGGCCGTGACCTGCGACGACTTCGCGCAGGCGATCGCGGACGCGAACCCGGGCTCGCCGCTGACGACGCGCCTGGATGCGTTCAAGCGCTGGTACGCGCAGGCCGGTACGCCGCGCCTGCAGGCACGCGGCGTGTACGACGCGGCCGCGCAGACCTGGACGCTGACGCTGACGCAGTCGAGCGCGGCCTCGCAGGGCCAGACGGCCAAGCTGCCGCAGGTGATCCCCGTGTCGCTGGGTCTGCTGTCGCGAGACGGTCAGTCGCTGCCGCTGATGCAGCAAGGCGTGGACGACGTGGTGGGCGGCGCCGCCAGCGCCACCGACACCGAGCGCGTGCTGGTCCTGGACCAGGTCGAACAGTCCTTCGTCTTCGTCAACGTGCCGTCCGAGCCGGTGCCGTCGCTGCTGCGCGGTTTCTCGGCGCCGGTGGTGCTGGACGACGGCCTGGGCGACGCCGAGCTGCTGGTGCTGCTCAAGCATGACAGCGACGCCTTCAACCGCTGGGAGGCCAGCCAGCGCCTGGCGCTGAACCGCATCCTGGGCGCCGTGCGCTCGGGCCAGCCGCTGGTGCTGGACGCGGCCTACATCGACGCGATGCGCGCGGTGCTGCGTCATCCGGAGCTGGACCCCGCCTTCAAGGCGCTGGCGCTGCAACTGCCCGACGAGGCCTACATCGCCGAGCAGCTCGACGTCGTCGATCCGCAAGCCATCCATGCCGCGGTCGAGGCGGCGCAGACGCAGCTGGCGTCGGCGTTGCAGGCCGACTGGGCCTGGGCCTTCGACGCGCATCAGGTCACGACCGGCTACAACCCGGACCCGGTGCAGAGCGGCAAGCGCGCGCTGGTGAACCTGTCGCTGGCGATGCTGGTCCTGAACGCGACCCGCAGCGGCGACGGCGTGTGGCCGGGTCGCGCGTACCAGCGCTTCAAGGACGCGACCAACATGACCGATCGCATGGGCGCGCTGTCCGCGCTGGTGCAAGCTCATGCCGAGCTGGCCGACAGCGCGCTGGCGCGCTTCCACGCCCAGTTCAAGGACGAGGCGCTGGTCATCGACAAGTGGTTCGCGCTGCAAGGCCGCGCGGCCGAGCGCGACGGCAAGACCTTCGCCAAGGTCAAGCAGCTGATGAAGCATCCCGACTTCACGCTGAAGAACCCGAACCGCGCGCGCAGCCTGATCTTCTCGCTGGCGATGTTCAACCCGGCCGCCTTCCACCGCGCCGATGCGGCGGGCTACGTCTTCTGGGCGGAGCAGGTGCTGGCGCTGGACGCGATCAATCCGCAGGTCGCCGGTCGG
This sequence comes from Roseateles noduli, assembly GCF_050626985.1. Classification (NCBI taxonomy): domain Bacteria; kingdom Pseudomonadati; phylum Pseudomonadota; class Betaproteobacteria; order Burkholderiales; family Sphaerotilaceae; genus Roseateles; species Roseateles noduli. The sequence goes on along the minus strand of NZ_CP192463.1, from coordinate 6,558,943 downwards.
CTGGCGCGCGTGATGGACCGCTGGACCGCGCTGGCGCAGCCGTATCGCAGCGCCGCCCGTGAAGCGATCGCCCGCGTCGCCGCCAAGCCGGACCTGTCCAACGACGTGCGCGAGATCATCGAGCGCGCGCTGGCCTCGGACACCTCGGCCACCGCGGACACGCAGCCCTGATTCCGCGCCCGGAGCGGTCCGCGCGCCGGGCCGTTCCGCGGCGCACGAGATTTGCAACCATCGGAGTCGTTTCATGAGTCAACGCGTCAGCCTGACCCAATACCTCGTCGAGCAGCAGCGGCTGCACGGCCACATCCCCCAGCAGCTGCGGCTGCTGATCGAGGTGGTCGCGCGGGCCTGCAAGCGCATCGCCATCAGCGTTAACAAGGGCGCGCTGGGTGACGTGCTGGGCACGGCCGGGTCCGAGAACGTGCAGGGCGAGGTCCAGAAGAAGCTGGACATCATCGCCAACGAGGTGCTGATCGAAGCCAACGAGTGGGGCGGCCACCTGGCCGCGATGGCCTCGGAGGAGATGGAGAGCATCCACCTGGTGCCCAACCGTTTCCCGCAGGGCGAGTACCTGCTGATGTTCGACCCGCTGGACGGCTCCAGCAACATCGACGTGAACGTGTCGATCGGGACGATCTTCTCGGTGCTGAAGAAGCCCGAGGGGGCCAAGGGCATCAGCGAGGAGGACTTCCACCAGCCCGGCACCGCGCAGGCGGCGGCGGGGTACTGCGTCTACGGACCGCAGACGACGCTGGTGCTGACGGTGGGCGACGGCGTGGCGATGTTCACGCTGGACCGCGAGCAGGGCTCGTGGGTGCTGACCGCCGACGACGTGAAGATCCCCGCGGACACCAAGGAGTTCGCGATCAACATGTCCAACATGCGGCACTGGGACGAGCCGGTGAAGCGCTACATCGACGAGTGCCTGGCCGGCACGACGGGTCCGCGCGGCAAGGACTTCAACATGCGCTGGATCGCGTCGATGGTGGCGGACGTGCACCGCATCCTGACGCGCGGCGGTGTCTTCCTGTACCCGTGGGACAAGCGCGAGCCCAACAAGGCCGGCAAGCTGCGCCTGATGTACGAGGCCAACCCGATGGCCTTCCTGGTCGAGCAGGCGGGCGGCGCGGCCACCAACGGCCGCCAGCGCATCATGGACCTGCAGCCGGGCAAGCTGCACGAGCGCGTCTCGGTCGTGCTCGGCTCGAAGAACGAGGTCGAGCGGGTGACGCAGTACCACCTGGAGGCCGACCAGGCCAAGTGAGCCGACTGATGTGAGACCCCGTCCGACTCACCCCGGACACCTCACGTCCATCACGCGGAACGCAGAACGCAGAACGCAGAACGCAGAACGCAGAAGGCCGCTCGATGAGCGGCCTTCGTGCTTCTGGACGCCCTCGGGGCTCAGCCCTCAGAACAGGCTGCCTTCGTCGCGCTTGTCGTCGCTGTCGTCGTTGCCGCGATCGGCAGCGGCCGGCTTGTCCTCGTTCTTGAGTTCGGCGAACTTCCCGGCCATCGTCGGGTTGCCCTTGGTCAGCTTCTTGATCGTCACGTCCTGCGCCTTGTCGTTGGCCAGGCGCAGGTTGCGATCGGTGCCGAGCAGCGCCTCCTTGGTCTTCTGGAGGTGGTCGATGGACTTGTCGATCTCGTCGATCGCGGTCTGGAAGCGCCGCGACGCGAGTTCGTAGTTCTTCCCGAACGCCGACTTGAAGCTCTCGAGCTGCGTCTCGAAGTGGGTGATGTCGATGTTCTGCGCCTTGACCAGCGCGAGCTCGGTCTTGTACTTGAGCGAGTTCATCGCCGCGTTGCGCAGCAGCGTGATGATGGGCAGGAAGAACTGCGGCCGCACGACGTACATCTTCGGATAACGATGGAACACGTCGACGATGCCGGTGTTGTAGAGCTCGCTCTCCGGCTCGAGCAGGGACACCAGCACCGCGTACTCGCAGCCCTTCTCGACGCGGTCCTTGTCGAGCTCCTTCAGGAAGTCCTCGTTGCGGTTCTTCGTGGCGGTGCGGTCGTTCTCGTTCTTCATCTCGAACATGATCGAGACGATCTCGGTGCCGGACTCATCCGCGTCGCGGAAGATGTAGTCGCCCTTGCTGCCCGAGCGCGCGTCGTTGTCCTTCTCGAAGTAGGCACGCGGGAACGCGGTCGCGCGGATGCGGTTGAACTCGGTCTCGCAATGCAGCTCAAGGGTCTCGCCGACCATCTTGGTCGACAGCCGCGCCTTCATGTCGCGCAGGCGCTCGATGGCGTCGTCGCGGTCCTTGATCTGCGTCTCGTACTTGTCCTTGAGCGCCTTCTCGGCGAGCTGCTTCTCCAGCTCCGCGCGCTCAAGCTCGCTGCGGAGCTGGTCGCGTTCCTTCTCCACCGCGCCGACGGCCTGCGTCATCGCCAGCTGCTGCGTCAGCCCGATCGCATCGAGCTTCGCCTTCAGCGCCTGGATCTCGGCGTCCTTCGTCGCGGCGGCCTGCTGCGCCTGCTTCTCCAGCACGGTGAGCGCCTCCGTCACCGCGAGCTTGCGCTGGACCTCGCCCGCATCGAGCCGGGCCTTCAGCTCCTGGATCTCGCCGTCCTTGAGCGCGGCGGCCTTCTGCAGCTCGCCGGCGGTCCTGGCCTGCGCCAGTTCCACGGCGTTGCGCTTGTCCTGCTCGGCCAACGCGAGCCGTTCGTGCAGCTGCTTCTCGAAGTCGGTGTCGCGCACCTGCTTGAGGATGTCGGCGTAGCCAGCCTCGTCGATCTTGAAGGCCTTGTTGCAGTGCGGGCAGATGATTTCATGCATGGCGGGATTTTCGCCGTCGATTCAGAAGAACGTCCGCACGCCGCCGATGACGCGGTAGCTGTCGTCGACGGTGTAGAGCAGCGGCCACTTGTCGAAGGTCGTGCACGGATGGCCGACGCCGAACGCGATCATGTCGCCGACCTGCAGCATCAGCGTGCCGCCTTCCCCGCCGGCATCGACGTACGCGTGCTGATCGTTCAGCTTCGTGACCGCCCAGTCGGCGGGTGTCGCCCGCGGCGCGTCATGCAGGCCGCGGCGGTACCACCACAGCGGTTGCGGCAGGCAGGCGTCGTAGCTCAAGTCGCGGCGGCCGGCGGTGCAGATCGCGCGGCCCGGCTCGGGCACCGACTGCACGTAGGCCCAGACCTCGATCGCGTTGCGCAGGCCGGGGCCTTCGCCCCACAGCGGGCCGGCGCGCTGGCGCATGCGGTCCTGCATGCGCTCGTACTGCAGGCTGTCGTGGCTGAGGTAGCAGCCGCTGCGCAGCACCACGCGCAAGGCGTGGCCGGCGCCCGCGGCCTCCACCGAGGCCAGCGTCTTCGCCGCCATGTCGAAGAACGCCGAGCCGCCCGCGGTCAGCAGCACCTCGTCCGCGGCGAACCAGCCTTCGGCGCAGCCCAGTCGCGTCAACTCCGCGACCGTCTCGATCATCGTCAGCGCGCCGAGCTCCACGCGCGCCGTGTCCGCGCCGCTGTAGACGCCTTCGAAGGCCTCGACGCCGCGCAGCGTGATCGTCGGCGCGGCATCGCGGATGAGGCGGCCCAGCGTGGCGCCCTCCTCCATCGTGCGGACGCCCGTGCGTCCGCCCGGCGTGCCGACTTCCAGCAATACCTGGAGCGGTCGCTTCAAGCCACGTTCGACCGCGGCGCGGCGCAACAGGTCCAGGCCCGCGGCGGAGTCGACCAGCAGATAGAAATCGAAATCAGGGGCGGCTTCCAGCTCGCGGAACACGAGGTCCAGATCCGCCTTGCCGATCAGCTGATTCGCGAGCAGCACGCGCGGCACGCCGAAGCGCCGGTAGGTGCGCACATGCGCTGCCGTAGCGGCCGTCATGCCCCAGGCGCCTTCGTCGAACTGGCGCTGGAACAGCTGCGGCGCCATCGTCGTCTTGCCGTGCGGCGCGAGGCTGACGCCGGCGCGCGCGGTGAACTCGCGCATCCAGCGCGCGTTGTGCGTCAGCGCGGAGTCCTTCAGGATCGCCGCCGGCAGCGGCAGGTCGCCGTCCAGCAGCGAAAGCCCCAGCGCGCCGAGCCCGGCCAGCGGCACGCCTTCAGCCACCGCGGGCAGGCCCTTGAGCGTGCCGGGCAGCGGCTCGGCCTCGAGGGCCGAGAGGGTGAGCGTCACCGGCGCAGGGCCGGGCGTGTCGTCGGGGGCGTGTGCGGTCATGGCGCGCCATGTTGCCATCGTCGGCGCGCTCCGGTGGCGTGACGCGCCCGGCGATCACCGCTCGGCGTCTCGCGCGCTGCCGGCGACACCATCGCCCCGACGCCAGCACGCGCCGCAAAAGAAAAAGCCGCTTGGGAACCCAAGCGGCTTTTCCAGATTGGTGCCGATGAAGAGAGTCGAACTCCCGACCTTCGCATTACGAATGCGCTGCTCTACCAACTGAGCTACATCGGCGCTGTCGCGAACAACAGAGTCTGAGACTATAGCCGAGATTTTCGACGTCGACAACTTCCACACCCGCGTCGCACGAAGGCAACGCCAGCAGCCGATTCACTCCTCGCCCAGATTCGCCTGCACACGCTTCAGCAACGCCGCGAGCTGCGTCTGCTCGTCCGCGCTCAGCCCGGCCAGAGCCTGCACCGAGACCTGGCGCGCCTGCCGCTTCAGTTCGCGCTGCACCGTCAGGCCCGCGTCGCTGACACGCAGCCGCACCTGGCGGCGATCGACCTCGTCGGTCTGCGCTTCGAGCAGTCCCTTGTCGCGCAAGGTCTTGATCAGTCGCGCCAACTGCGCCTTGTCCCGCCCGCTGTGCGCCGCGAGGTCGCTCTGCGTCGCATCCGGGTGCCGTTCGAAGAAGAACAGCACCTTGCCCTCCATGTGCGTGATGTCCTGCGGGCCGTCGCGCAGGAAGCGGTACTGCAGCGCGCGGTAGCGGTGCATCACTGAATGCACCAGCTCCAGCACGTCGTCGTCCTTGCCCCTCCGGCCAGTGGTGTTAGTTGACATTGTCAATCGTTTCGTCGCAAGATGGATGACATTGTCAACGAAATAGAGACCACCGGCAATGAAGCCCGATCCCCTGAACACGCCCACCGCCTCCTCCACCCTCTCCACCGCTGCGGCGCCGACCACCGAGCCCGCCGCGAGCCGCGTCCAGCGCGTGCGTCACGAACTCAAGCGCCGCGAGCTGACCGTGACCGGCGTCGACGACGTGACCCCGAACTTCCGCCGCGTGACGCTGACCGGCGACTCGCTGGCCGACTTCGTCAGCGCCTCCTTCGATGACCATGTGAAGCTGATCTTCGCGCCCGACGCCGACGGCACTCCGGTCATGCGCGACTACACGCCGCGCCGCTTCGACAACGCGACGCGCGAACTGGTCATCGAGTTCGCCCAGCACGGCGACGGCCCCGCCGCGGCCTGGGCCGCGCAGGCGCAGCCGGGCCACACGCTGACCGTCGGCGGTCCGCGCGGCTCCTTCATCATTCCGACGGACTTCGCCTGGCATCTGCTGGTCGGCGACGAGACCGCCCTCCCCGCCGTCGCGCGCCGCCTCGAGGAACTGCCGTCCGGCGCGCGCGTCGTCGCGCTGCTGAACGTGCCGGAAAGCGATCGCCGCCGCTTCGACACCCGCGCCGATCTCGACCTGCGCTGGGTCGACGGGGACGACGCACTGCTGGCCGCCGCCCGCGCGCTGACACTGCCGTCCGGCGAGGGCTACGCCTGGTGCGCCGGCGAAGCCGCGGCGATGGCCGCGGTGCGCCGCATCCTCGTCGACGAGAAGGGTCACGATCGCCATGCGATCCGGGCCTCGGCCTACTGGAAGCGCGGCGCCAGCCATCATCACGAGCATCTGGAGTGAACGGCAGGGCGCCGCGACGTGGGTGGGACGACGAGGCGGACGGCGCGCCGCCTCACTGTCGCTTCACACGTGCGTGGCACACTGCCTCGCATGTCTGAAGTCCTGCACGACCCGCGCTGGCGCAACGCCTGGCGCTTCCTCTTCCTGGCGGTGGTGGTCGGCGCGAGCTGGCTCGCGTTCTCACCGCATCCGCCGCCCTCTGCCGACCTGGGCTGGGACAAGGCGAATCACTTCACCGCCTTCGGCACGCTCGCCGTCATCGGCATGCAGTGCTTCGCCGCCGGCCCGCGCCGCCGCTGGATCGTGCTGGCGATGCTGCTCGCCTACGGCGTCCTGATCGAACTCGTCCAGTCGCAGATCCCCGGCCGCGACGCCGACGCGCAGGACGTGCTCGCCGACATGATCGGCGCCGTGATCGGCGTCGCCGTGCACGCGCTGATCCTGCGCCTGCTCACGCCCCGGGCGACTCCGGCTCGCTGAGCTCCCGGCGCGACATCGCGATCGCGACCGCCTGCGCGCGGTTGTTCGCGCCCAGCTTGCGCAGGATCTTGCGCACGTGGTTCTTGACCGTGAACATGCTGATGCCCAGCTGGATCGCGATCCCTTCATTGCTCAGACCCGCGCGCAGACCCTCGACGATCTGCTGCTCGCGCGGCGTCACCAGCGACCCGGCGCGGCGCGGCAAGGCCTGACCCCGCGCCTGCAGCCGCGCGCGCCGCCAGGCCGCGTGCAGCGCCGGCGTCAGCAGCTCCAGCCGGCGCAGGTGGTCGTCCTGCCAGCCCTCGCCCGCGAACAGGAACAGGCTCTGCGGCCGCTCGCCATCGGCGGCCACGCCGTGCAGGGCCAGTTCCCGCAAGCCGGCTTCCAGCAGCGGCTGGAACAGGGCCAGGTCCGATTCCCGCGCGAGGTCGATGTGCAGCGGCCGCCGGCCATCGCCCCAGCGTCGGACCAGGTGCAGCCACAGGCCGTGATCGGCCGATTCGAGCTGCGTGTGCAGCCCGTCGCCGATGGGCTTCAGATGGAAGAGCTGCGCCGTCAGGCGCGGCGACGGCGGCTGGTCGCCGACGCAGACCATCAGCCGGTGCGGCAGCAGCGGCTGCAGGCGGCTCTGGCTCCAGACGAAGAACTGCGCCGGGGTCGCCGGCTGGCGCGCGCTCCACAGCGCCTCCAGCAGGCGCTCGGCGAGCACGTGATCCTGCAACCAGGACAAAGGCAGGCCGTCCCCGTCGACCCCGCCATGGAACGGCAGGCCCATCGCCGGCAGCGCCGACGATGATGCCGGCGGCGCCACGGCAGGCGAAGCGGTCGAGGGCAGCAGCGGCGGCAGCGACGAGGAGATCGAGGGCGGCATCATGGGCATGGGCAAAGGCGTGAGCCGGATCGCCGTCAGCCTGCCCGCGCGGCATGACGCGCCGATGAATCGCATGAATCGCGGGAGCGGCCTGCGCGGGTACCCGATTTGCCCTACCTGACATCGGGTGGCAGTTGAGCCTTCCCGCCGTGGTCTGGCAAGCGGCCCACGCCGGACGCGGACACGGCAAATCGGCTACCGTTGTCGTTCGGGCCTTCCTCCCCCTGGGGCCTGCAGGAGTTGCTTGCATGTCGGATCACGATCTGCCGCTGGTGCGGCGCGATCTCGCGCGCCGTTTCGAAGCGGTCCGGCGCCACACCTTGACGCTGGCCGAGCCGCTGTCCGCCGAGGACCAGGCCGCGCAGTCGATGCCGGACGCGAGTCCGGCCAAATGGCACCAGGCCCACACGAGCTGGTTCTTCGAGGCGCTGCTGCTGCGCCCGCATCTGCCGGACTACCGGCCGCTGGACGAGTCCTTCCACTTCCTCTTCAACTCGTATTACGAAGGCCTCGGGCCGCGTCATCCGCGCCCGCAGCGCGGCCTGCTGACGCGCCCGTCGCTGGACGAGGTGCGCGCCTACCGCCGCCATGTGGACACGCACATCCAGCAGCTGATCGCGCGCTGCAGCGACGCCCAGTGGCAAGAGATCGCGCCGACGCTGGAACTGGGCCTGCATCACGAGCAGCAGCATCAGGAACTGCTGTTGACCGACGCGCTGCACCTGCTGTCCTGCCATCCGTGGCGGCCGGCGCTGATCGACGCCCCCCCCGCGCCGATCGCGGTCGGCGCCAGCGAATGGCTGCGCCATGACGGCGGCCTCGTCGACATCGGCCACGACACGCGCGCCGCCGGCGCAGCGTCGGCCGGCTTCGCTTTCGACAACGAAGGACCGCGCCATCGCGTCTGGCTCGAGCCCTTCGAGATCGCGAGCCGCCTCGTGACCTGCGGCGACTTCCAGCGCTTCATCGATGACGGCGGCTACCGCGAGCCGCGCTGGTGGTTGTCCGACGGGTGGGCCACGGTCCAGCAGCATGGCTGGAGAGGCCCGCTGTACTGGGTGGACGACAACGACAACGACAACGACAGCGACGGCCACGTTGACAAGGTCGGCGCCGGATCGCGCTGGTCGGTCTTCGGCCTGCACGGACTGCGTCCGATGGATCCCGCCGCGCCGGTGATGCAGCTCAGCTTCTACGAGGCCGCCGCGTATGCGGAGTGGGCCGGCGCCCGGCTGCCGAGCGAGCCGGAATGGGAAGCCGCGTCGACGCTGCCCGGCATGGCGCAGCTCGACGACCAGGCCTGGCAGTGGACGCGTTCGGCCTATCACCCCTATCCCGGCTTCCGGCCCTTGGACGGGGCCGCATCCGAATACAACGGCAAGTTCATGGTCGGCCAGCTGGTGCTGCGCGGCGGCAGTCTCGCGACACCGCCCGGCCACACGCGCCGGACCTACCGCAACTTCTTTCCGCCGGCGGCGCGCTGGCAGTTCACCGGGCTGAGACTGGCCCGCGATGCGCGCCCGCGCACGGAGACCCCCGCATGAGCAGTTTCGCCGAGGACCTTCACGCGGCGCTCGCCGGCCCCGAGCACGCGATCTCCCCCAAGTACTTCTACGACGCCCAGGGCTCGGCCCTCTTCGAGCAGATCTGCGAACTGCCCGAGTACTACCCGACGCGCACCGAACTCGCCCTGCTGAAACGGCATGCCGATGAATTCGCCGCGCGCATGGGCCCGGGCGCGCAGCTGATCGAGTACGGCGCCGGCGCGCTCGTGAAGGTGCGTCTGCTGCTGGAACGCGCGGAGCAGCTGCACAGCTTCGTCCCGGTGGACATCTCCGGTCCTCATCTGCTGGCGGCCTGCGAGTCGCTGCAGCGCGAGCAGCCGGCGCTGCGCATCCTGCCGGTGGTGGCGGACTTCACCCGCATGCATGTGCTGCCCGATGCGCCGGTGGACGGGCGGCGCGTCGGCTTCTTCCCGGGATCCAGCATCGGCAACTTCAACCCGGACGAGGCGCTGGAGTTCCTGCGCCTGCTGCGCGAGGAACTCGACGGCGGGGCGCTGCTGATCGGCGTAGACCTGATCAAGGATCCGGCACGGCTGCATGCGGCCTACAACGACGTGCAAGGCGTGACGGCGCGCTTCAACCTGAACCTGCTGCGCCACGCGCAGCGCGAACTGAAGCTGGAATGCGATCCGAACGGCTTCGACCACTACGCGTTCTACGACCCGCGCAAGCACCGCATCGAGATGCACCTGATGCCCCGCGGCGAGCAGCACCTGCAGCTGCAGGGCCGCCGCTACACGCTGGTGCCCGGCGAGAGCCTGCACACCGAGAATTCCTACAAGTACAGCGTGGAGAGCTTCCAGGCGCTGGCGCGGGAAGCCGGATTCAAGCCGTCAGCGCATTGGACGGACGATCAGCGCTGGTTCAGCCTGCATTGGCTGGAGGCTTGAAGGCAGAAGGCGGAATCGGTTCCATCCCCTGGGGATCGGAAGGCGTCTTCGTTCAGACGCGACGGGCCGTCAGGCGTCGTAGCCGTACACGTCCGCGAGCTTGCTCAGCAGCGCGGGCTCGTCCTTCGGCGAGAAGAAGTACGGGAACAGCGTGCGGGAGCGGCTGTCCTCGTCCTCGTTCAGCGATCCGCCGAACTTCTCCACCTTCTTGCGGCCGTAGGCCAGCGACAGGCTCATCAGCACCGCCGGCGCGCCGACGCTGCGGTGCAGCCGCTCCTCGCCGTGCGGCTGGAAGTCCAGCATGCGGCGGTAGAAGGCCTTGTGGCGGGGATTGACCTCGATCACCAGAAACTCGGCGCCCCAGTGGTGGGCCGCGTGCAGGTAGGCCAGGTGGAACAGGCTGGCCAGCACCAGCTTGGACGGACCATCCGGATCGGCGGCCAGCCGCGTGAATTCGCACAGCTGCCAGCCTTGCTGGCGCATGCCGGCCATCTCGGCCGGGAAACTCTGGTCCGCGGCCAGGTTGCCGCCGTCACGCCGCAACCCCAGCGTGGACACCAGCCGGCCTTCCCAATACGCACCCAGCGTCACGTCCGCGGAACGGCTCAGCCTGTAACCCCGTGACGCGTACCGGCGCTCCAGCAGCGCGTGTCCGGTGCCTTCCATCAGCGCACGGATCTCGATGCGCCCGAACTCGGTATCGCGGGAAACGAGCTCCACGGAATCGGAGCGGACAAACGACATCTTCGAACCAATGGACTGCAGCGCCTGCAAAGGGCTTGCGGGCGCTTCCATTTCAATGTTCGACATGCGAGATTCGTCGCTCATTCCCAACTCCAGACTGCTTGGTTATCAAAGGCGAGTCTATGGCTCACTCAAAGTAATTACTGCAGGTCGCTACGATAGTTAACAAATGCGACCCTCGTCTTACGGGTCTGTCCCGGGTTCGGGCGCGGGTCAATCCCTTGCCAGGACGAAACCCCGCATTTGAGGGAATTCCGTTACATAGCGGGCACCTACGGGGAATACAGCGCCGGGCCTCGCCAGCGTGTGTATTCATCGAATCCCGAGCCCCGTGGCGAAGCGCCTCCCGGCGCCCCATTTGTTGCAGGTGTAACTGGATGCTTTTCGTTCAAATGCCGAATTCATGGGACAGGTCACCCCCACTTTTTTGCGGAAATCCATACGGCATCTGGGGATATTTGTCGCTTCAGGCGCGATTTGATCGCTGAGCGATCACAAAGTTCGTATCGCGTTGCGTCCCGACGTGGGTCGTGAAACCGGTCACGAACCGATCAGGTGCACGGTTGCGCCGCCAGCGCATCCAGACGCTGACGCGCCTCAGCCATCAAGGCATCGACGCGGCCGTCGGCCTGTGCGGCGATGGCATCCAGGTCGAACATGGCGGCGAGTTCGATGGGCGAAATCGCCATCGCCGGCAGATCGCCGACGTCGATCGCCGCGCGCAGCAACTGCTCCAGCGATCCCTCGCCCTGGCGCACGCGGTGGATCAGGTCGCGGATCATCGCGCCCGTGCGCTGACGCCCGAGGCGCGGCATCAGCAGATGCTCGAGGCGCTCGCTGGCCACCAGCCCCTGGCGTTCCAGGACATGCGCGCGCATCCGGTCGACGCGGATGACCGGTTCGGCCAGCGCGCGGTTGAGCGCCTGCACCGCCGCATGCGCGCCGCCCATCAGCCCGCTCCATTCGGCCAGTTCGGCCTGATGCTGGCCCAGCCCGCGCTCGTGCTCCGGCGTCATGCAGCTCATCAGCCCGGCGACCCGCTGCGGCGCGCGCTGCACCGCCGCCATCGCCTGCAGCGCCGCGACCGGGTTCTTCTTGTGCGGCATCGACAGGCAGGCGCCATAGCCCTCGCCGGGCGGTTCGTGGAGTTCGTCGACCTCGGCCTGCGCCATCAGCGCGAAGTCCTGCGCCAGCTTGCCGAGGTTGCCGCAGAGCAGGCCCACCTCCAGGCCGAGTCGCAGCCAGCGGTCGCGCTGCGTGTGCCAGCACATGTCGGGCCGCGGCAGCGAGAGCTCGGCGGCGACGGCGGTCAGCATGTCGTCGGCGCGGTCGCCCATCGCGTCCAGCGTGCCGACGGCACCGCCCAGCTGCAGCAGGAGCGAGGCACAGCCCTGCTCACGCAGCCGCTCGGCGCTGCGCAGCAGCGGCATCAACCAGTTCATGAGCTTGTAGCGCAGGCTGATCACCTGCGCCGGCTGCATCATCGTGCGGCCCAGCATCGGCACGGCGGCGTGGCGTTCCGCCAGATCCAGCAACCGGCCGCAGAGCTGCTGCAGGTCGTCATCGACGAGGCGCAGCGCCTCGCGGGTGCGCAGCACCATCGCGGTGTCGACGAGGTCCTGCGCGGACGCGCCGCGATGCACGTAGACCGCGGCGGAGGGGTCGAACAGCGCCACCGTCTCGCGCAGGCGCTGCACGACCGGCAGCGCCAGATTGCCGCTGTGCGGCGCGGCGGCGATCAGGGCCGGCACGTCGTAGAGCTCGGCCCGGCACAGGCTGGCGATGGCCTGCGCCGCCGGCGCGGGAATCAAGCCCACGCGCGCCGCGGAACGGGCCAGCGCGGCCTCCACGTCCATCATCGACTGGACCACCGCGGTCGGCGAGAACACCGATTCCATCGCGGTGGACGACAAAAAAGCCTCGAACAGCATCCAACGTCCTTTAAGGACTTCCGATGCTATCGAGGCTCCCGCGTACGCCGTACTCAAGCAAACCCGCTTGGGGTTTGTCTCAGCCGGTGATCGCCCGCCGAATCAGGCTCAGTTCGCCGGCACGTACATCTGGGCCAGGCGGCTCATCAGGCGCAGCGACAGGCGATGCATCGTGATGACCTCCAGCAGGCCGTTGCGGTGCAGCTCGACGACCTTCGCGTCGGGCAGCTCGGCCAGGGCCTTCTCATTGATGGTCAGGAAGCCGTCCACGTCGAGCTTCTCGCCGCTGGGCAGTTGCGCCTCGAAGCGCATGTCCTGCAGCAGGTCCAGGTCCTGCAGCAGCTCGCAGGCCTGGCGGGTGCGCTCGGCCTCGCGCTCGAAGTCCTCGCAGAACTGCTTGGCGTTGAGCAGCAGCTCGGTGGGTTCGCCGTCCGCCTTGAACAGCGGCTCGCCATCGTCACCAGCCTCGGAGAAGGCGCCCGAACCCAGGTCCAGGCACAGCGCCATGTCGGAGGTGCTTTCCTCGATGCGCGCCATGGCGAAGGGCCAGCGGCGGATGTAGGCCGGCACGTAGCGGCCGGTCCACTGGCCGTCCTTGATGAACAGGTTGCTGCCTTGCCTCAGGCCGAACACGGCCAGCGGGGCGACCGCCGGACGCTGGCCGTCGGTCGCCTGCCCGACGCGCACGAACACCACCGGGTATTCGAGGCTGGCGTCGGCGAACTCGGCCACGGCGACGAACAGCGAGTTCAGCTGCGTCACGCGGTCCAGCACCGGGGCGCCGATCTTCATGCGCGTGTTCTTGTGCTGCACCCGGTCCACGGGGACCAGGTTCTCATACATCGGGGGGTTGCTCATTGATTCACTCCGTCTTCCGCCAGTCGCGAGACCAGCACCTTGTCCACACGCTTGCCGTCGAGGTCGACCACCTCGAATCTCCACGCGTCCCACTCCGCCACATCGGCCGTGCGCGGCAAGCGCCCCAACAGCAGCATCACCATGCCGGCCAGGGTGTTGTAGCGCCCACGGTCCTCCTCGGGCAGTTCCTTCAGATCCAGGCGGTCCTTCAGCTCGGTGACGGGGATCAGGCCGTCCATCAGCCAGCTGCCGTCCTCGCGCTGGACCGCCCAGGCGTCCGCGCCATCGGACGAGTTGAACTCGCCCGCGATGGCTTCCAGGACGTCGCGCATCGCGACGACGCCCTGCACTTCGCCGTATTCGTCGACGACGAACACGAGCGGGGTTTCCGCGCCGCGCATGTGCGCGAGCAGTTCCATGCCGGACAGCGTCTCGGGCACGAAGACCGGCGGTTCCAGGCCGGTCGACAGGTCCATCGATTCACCGGCCAGCGAGCGCGCCAGCAGATTCTGCGCGCTGACCGTGCCGACCACGTCGTGCAGCCCGCCGCGGCAGACCGGGTAGCGGCTGTAGCCGTGCGCGCGCAGGATCTGCAGCATCTGGTCGGGGCGGTCGCTGATGTCCAGCCACGCGATCTCGGCGCGCGGGATCATCATCGAGCCGATCTGGCGCTCGTCCAGGCGGAACACGTTGCGCACCATCTGGTGCTCGTGTTCCTCGATGACACCGGCGTCCAGGCCTTCCTCGAGGCTGGCGGCGATCTCCTCTTCCGTCACCGCGCGGTTGGCGCGGCCGCCCATGCCCAGCAGCTTCAGCGTGAACTCGGTGCAGAAGCTCAGCAGCTTGACGAAGGGCCGCGTCACCAGCGACATGATCTCCATCGGCGGCGCGACCAGGCGCGCGACGTTCTCCGGGTACATCTGGCCCAGGCGCTTGGGCACGAGCTCGCCGAAGATGATGGTCACGAAGGTCAGCACCAGCACGACCAGGCCGGTGGCGGTGATGTCGGCGGCGCGGGAGCTCAGCGGGGTGCTGGCGCGCAGCACGTCGGCCAGCGGGCCGGAGAAGGCGGCCTCGCCGACGATGCCGTTGAGCACGCCGATCGAGGTGATGCCGATCTGCACCGTGGACAGGAACTTGGTGGGGTTCTCGTGCAGGTCCATCGCGGCCTGCGCGCCCGCCTCCCCGCTTTCCACCATCACTTGCAAGCGTGCCTTGCGGGAAGCCGTGAGGGCCATCTCCGACATGGCGAACAAACCGTTGAGCAGGATCAGGAAGAGAACTAGGGCGGTATCCATTGACAGCGCGGACCGGGTACTAACCCCGAGTCGCGCCCAAAACACAAGGTCGGCAAGGTTAGCAGAGCCTGTGTGACATCGGCACCGCAAAATCCCGCTATGCATTACCTCATCGGCGATCTCCAAGGCTGTTGCGACGCGCTGGCGCGTCTCCTGGAAAAGATCGATTTCTCCCCGTCCCGCGACCGGCTCTACCTCCTGGGGGACCTCGTCAATCGCGGCCCCGATTCCCTGACGACGCTGCGTCGTCTGCAGTCGCTGGGCGATGCGGCGCAATGCCTGCTCGGCAACCACGACCTGCACCTGCTCGCGACGGCGGCGGGGGTGCGGGCCCCGCACAAAGGGGACACGCTGGACGCCATCCTGCAGGCGCCCGACCGCGAGGCGCTGCTGGAGTGGATGCGCCGGCAGCGGCTGGCGATGCGCGCGCAGGGCTGGCTGATGGTGCACGCCGGCGTGGTGCCGCAATGGGACGCGGACCAGACGCTGGCGCTGGCCGACGAGGTGCACGCGCTGCTGCGCGGTCCGGCGCTGGCGGAGTTCCTGCCGCAGATGTACGGCAACGAGCCGGACCGCTGGAAGGACGATCTGACGGGCGTGCCGCGGCTGCGTTTCATCATCAACGTGCTGACGCGGATCCGCTTCTGCAACGCGAAGGGCCGGCTGGACTTCAAGACGAAGGAAGGCCTGGGCACGGCGCCCGAAGGCTTCATGCCCTGGTTCGAGGTGCCGGAGCGCCGCACGGCGGGGCATCCGATCGCGTTCGGGCACTGGTCGACGCTGGGGCTGGTGCAGCGGCCGGACCTGCTGGCGCTGGACACGGGCTGCGTCTGGGGCGGCGCGCTGACGGCCGCGCGCGTGGCCGACGGCCAGGCGCTGGAAATCATCCAGGTGGACTGCGTGCAGGCGAAGAAGCCGGGAGGGGACTGAGCCGCCCGGGCCGCGCATACAATGCGCGCCTTCTTCCAGGAGATGTGGCCGAGTGGTTTAAGGCAGCGGTCTTGAAAACCGCCGAGGGTTCGCGCCCTCCGTGAGTTCGAATCTCACCGTCTCCGCCATCCATGACCCCCCGCACGTCCGCACGCCCCCCTGCCCTGCTCGCCCTCATCGGCGGCAACGAGGACCGGCTGACGCCGGGTGCCGTGCTGCGCGAACTGATCGCGGCCTGTCATGAAACGCGCGCCCTGCGGACGCCGCTCCAGGTCGTCGTGCTCAGCACCGCCAGCGGGGAGCCGGACCTGCTCTGGTCCCAGTACGAACCGGCCTTCCGTTCGCTCGGCGTGACGCCACGCTGGCTCGATCCGCGCGATCGCGACGCGGCCGGCGCTGACGACACCCTCGATGCCGTGCGGGCGGCGGACCTGCTCTTCATGACCGGCGGCGATCAGGAGCGGCTGGTCGACGTCCTCATCGACACGTCGCTGCACGCCCTCATCCGCGAGCGCCACCGCGCCGGCGAGCTCGCCATCGCCGGCACCAGCGCCGGGGCCTCCGCGCTCGGCGCGCACATGCCCGTCGGCGATCTCGACGAGCAGTTCGCCGGTCCGCCGCGGGCCTTGCATCGCGCCCTCGGGCTGATGCCGGCGCTCGTCATCGATCAGCACTTCGCGCAGCGCAAGCGCCATGCGCGGCTGCTGCACCTCGTGTCGCTCGACCCGCGCCGGCTCGGTGTCGGCATCGACGAGGACACCGCCCTGCTCATCCACCCCGAGGTCAGCCTGCGCGTCGTCGGCAGCGGCG
The DNA here is from genome assembly GCF_050626985.1 of Roseateles noduli. Taxonomy (NCBI): domain Bacteria; kingdom Pseudomonadati; phylum Pseudomonadota; class Betaproteobacteria; order Burkholderiales; family Sphaerotilaceae; genus Roseateles; species Roseateles noduli. The sequence goes on along the minus strand of NZ_CP192463.1, from coordinate 6,542,753 downwards.
CGGCGACGGTCATCGACGCCGCCCGCGCCAGCGATCGGCGCGAGCCCGCCGGGATCATCGCGCTGGAGAACCTGGGCTTCCACCTGCTCGCATCGGGCGCGTCGCTGACCTTTGGCGACCCCTCGGTGCCGGCGCATCTGCAGCGCGTGCTGCAGACGATCGCCGCCTCGGCGTCCCTACGGGGCTGACGCGCGGCGCTCCACGGGCGCTTCGCCGATCAGGCAGCGACGTGCGCCGCGAAGCCGGTGAGGCCCGGTGCGACCTCGTCGGCGAGTTCGTGCCCATCGGGATAGTCCCCGCCGTTCTGCGCGCGGAACGCCACGGGCGCTTCGTCGAAGACATGCGCCAGCCGCTCACGCCACGCGGCCGCTGCGGCTTCGACCGCCTCCGGCGTCATCCGTCCCGCCCCATGCACCACATGCGTCTTCAGCACCGACATGCCGGGATAGAACAAGGTGCCATGCGTGATCGGGAACAGCAACTGATCGATCGGTCCGTTGATCCCGCGCGGTCCGTAGTCCGCGGCCGGACCTCCGGTCGTCACCGACACCATCGCGCGCCGGCCTTCGAAGCCGCCTTCGCCGTAACGCAGCCGATTGCCCTGGCCGTTGCGGCCGTAGGCCAGGCCGCGCGCCCAGACGCGATCGATCCAGCCCTTCATGATCGCCGGCATGCCGAACCACCACAGCGGGAATTGCAGGATCACCAGATCCACGGCGAGCAGCTTGCGCTGCTCGTCGACGACGTCGGCCGGCTGGTGCCCCTGCTCGAAGGCGTGGCCGGACTCGCGCACGAAGTCCAGGCGTCCGGTGTCGGCGCGGACGGGAAAGTCCTGCTCGTCGTAGACGGCCTTCCAGCCCATCGCATAGAGGTCGGACTGCAGCACCTCGTGGCCGGCGGCGCGCAGCGTCTGCCCGGCGACATCGACCAGCGTGCGCGTCAGCGAGGTCGGCTCGGGCTGTGCATGGACGATCAGCACGGTCTTGCGATCGGGGAAATCGGTGTCAGGGGAACGGGTCATGTCGGGCTCCGGAAATCGAAGTGGATCGGGAATGAACGTCAGTCTGACGATCCCCGAGCCATCCGTGAAATCACGTCTTCTCTGTCCTACCATCGATGGCATGGATACCAACCGCCTCGACCTGAACCTGCTCGTGACGCTCGAAGCGCTGCTGACCGAGCGCAACGTGACCCGCGCCGCCGCGCGCCTCAGCCTGAGCCAGCCGGCGGTGAGCGCACAGCTCGCGCGGCTGCGCGACGTCTTCGAGGATCCGCTGCTGCTCCCCGCGCAGCGCGGCATGACGCCGACAGCAAAGGCGCTGTCGCTGCTGGAGCCGCTGCGCCAGGCGCTGGATCAGGTGCGCGGCGTGGCGACTTCGCATCTGAACTTCGACCCGGCCACCGCCGACCTCACGGTCACGATCGCCGCCTCCGACTACCTGCAGGCGAGCGTCCTGCAGCCGCTGGTGCTGCGCCTGCGCCGCGAGGCGCCCAACGTGCGCATCGCCGTCCGGCACATGGATCCGAGCCAGCACGCCGCGCAGATGGCGCGCGGCGATATCGACCTCGGCCTGATGCAGCCCATCGAGGCCGCGCCCAGCCTGCGCATGCGCGCGCTGTTCCACGAGCGCTACGTGCTGATCGCGCGCCGGGGCCACCCGGCCCTGGACGGAAAGGTCGGCGGAAAACAGGGCGGAAAGCCCGGCGGCAAGCTGAGCGCCAAAGCCTTCGCCAAACTCGAGCAGGTCATCGTCTCGCCGGCCGGTGGCGCGTTCTCCACGCCGGTCGACCAGGCCCTGGCCGGGCTCGGCCTGAAGCGTCAGGTCGTGCTCTCCGCGGCCTCGTTCCTCTTCGTGCCGGACATCGTCGGCCGTTCCGACCTCGTGGCCCTGGTGCCTGAGCGTCTGGTCAAGGGCCGCGCGGCCGGCCTGCTGGTGCTCCCACCGCCGCTGCCGATCGACGGCTTCGACATCGCCATGGTCTGGCACGAGCGCAACCAGGGCCATGCCGCCCAGCGATGGCTGCGCGACCAGGTCCACGCTGTGGCCGCCTCTCGCGCAAAACCTGACACCGGCGGCGTCGAGTCGTGAAATCCGTCGCACGGCGGTGGGCACCTCCTGGCGTTTGCCCCAAGGGCTCGCTCACATCCTGATACGAACATCCGCCCCGCGAGGTGTGAGCCGTCCCGCCACGAGGACCGCCGCCGCGCCCAAGGGAGAACCAGGATGGAACACGTCACCGGACCGACCGGATTCCGAAAGATCTATGCGGGCTGCGACCGCGCCATGCTGCTGATCCTGGCGGTCAGTTGGCTGCTGGCGCTGGGATTGGGCTGGCGCTACGCGCAGATCGGCCTCGCCGCGGGCCTGGGCACGACCCTCCTGGCGGGCGCCGCTCTGATCTACGCCGCCGCGCCCGGCGCCATCCTCACCCGGATGGCATTGACCACCGCGCAGGCGCTGATGGTGATGCTGCACATCCACCTCGGCGGCGGGATGGTGGAGCTGCACTTCGGCGTTTTCGTGACGCTGGCCTACCTGCTGATGTATCGCGACTGGCGCGTGCTCGTGCTCGGCGCGGCGCTCTTCGCGGTGCATCACCTGCTCTTCGACCGGCTGCTGGCCGCGGGCTTCGGCACCTATTGCCTGAGCGAGCCGGATTTCGGACGCATCGTGCTGCACGCCGCCTACGTCGTCGCGCAGACCGGCATCGAGCTGGTGATGGCCGCCCACATGCGCCGCAACACCAAGGAAGGCCTGGAGCTGCACGACCTCGTGCGCGCGCTCGGCAGCCGCGACGACCGGCTCGCGCTGGACGTCGGCCACGTGAAGGCCAGCACGCCGGCGGGCGTCCGCATCAAGGAATCGCTGCAACGGCTCAACGCGGCGATGGCCCGCGTGCGGGAAGCCTCGCTGCACATCGGCAGCGCATCGACACAGATCGCCGCCGGCAACACCGACCTGTCGGGCCGCACCGAACAGGCGGCCGCCAGCCTGCAGGAGACGGCCGCCTCCGTGCAGCAGCTGGCCGCCACCGTGCGCCAGACCGCCGACGCGGCGCAGCAGGCCCGCGAGCTGGCGGATCAGGCCATGCGCGTGGCCGACGCCGGCGGTGGCGCCGTGACGCGCGTCGTCTCGACGATGGAGGAGATCCATCGCGCCTCGGGCCGCATCGCCGACATCATCGGCGTCATCGACGGTCTGGCCTTCCAGACCAACATCCTGGCGCTCAACGCGGCCGTCGAGGCGGCGCGCGCCGGCGAGCAGGGCCGCGGCTTCGCCGTCGTGGCGGCGGAGGTCCGCACGCTGGCGCAACGCTCGGCGCAGGCGGCCAGGGAGATCAAGACGCTGATCGGTGCCTCGACCGAGCAGGTCGGCGCCGGCGCGACGCTGGTGCAGGACGCCGGTCGCACGATGGTCGACATCGTCGGCGCGGTCCAGCGCGTGGCCGCGCTGATCAACGACATCGCCGACGCCGCCAGCGAGCAGCGCCGCGATTTCGGACGCATCGACGCGGCCGTCGCGCAGCTCGACGAGATGACCCAGCGCAACGCGGCGCTGGTCGTCGAGTCCGCCTCGGCGGCCACGACGCTCGACGAGCATGCCAGCCAGCTGACGCGTGTCGTCGGCGCCTTCGACCTCGGCAAGGCGTAGCGAATCAACGACGCGGCGACGCCATCACAACGTACGTCAAACGCATGCATAACGCCTGCTTGACTTGAAGCTGTCGGCAAGCTGTCGAGACCCCGTCGACAGCCTCCCGCTGCGCAGAAATGCGTACGACACGCGGGAGCGGCGCCGGAACCATGGGCACATCTCGATACCTCCCCGGTGTGCCATGACCCTCAACCGTTCGCTTGCACGAGGCCTGTTCCTCGCCGCGGTGGCCCTGTTCTTCGGACTGGGCGCCCTGCGTTATCCCATCGGCCGCATGGACCATGCCGGCGCCGGCATGTTCCCGCTGATCATCAGCATCCTGCTGGGCCTGGTGGCGCTGTCCACCATCGTGCGCGGCATCGTCGCCGGCGGGCCCGGCCTCGAGTTCAAGGTGAAGAACATCGGCCTGATCCTGGCCGCGCTGTGCGCGTTCTCGCTGACCTCGCGCTTCCTCAACATGTCCGCCGGCATCGTCGTGATGGTCTTCATCGCCACGGCCGCCGGCAGCAGCTACTCCTGGAAGCGCAACGTGGTGATCTCGATCGGCCTGCTGGCCATCGCCTTCGCCTTCCAGAAGTTCCTCGGCCTCAACCTGCCGCTGCTGTAAGGCACCGATCATGGAAATCCTGCACAACCTCGCCTTCGGCTTCGAGCACGCGCTGACCTGGCAGAACCTGATGTTCTGCGCGATCGGCTGCGTCGTCGGCACCCTCGTGGGCCTGCTGCCGGGCCTCGGCCCGCTGGCCACGATCAGCGTGCTGCTGCCGCTGACCTACTCCATCCCCGTCAACGGCGCGCTGATCATGCTCGCCGGCATCTACTACGGCGCGCAGTACGGCGACAGCGTCAGCGCCATCACGATGAAGATCCCGCATGCCAGCTCCATCGTGGCCTGCATCGACGGGTACCAGATGACCTTGAAGGGGAAGACCGGGCTGGCCCTGTTCACTGCGGGCATCTCGAGCTTCATCGGCGGCACCGTCGCCATCATCGTGCTGGCCTGCCTGGCGCCGACGCTGGGCGAGGTGGCCTTCCTGTTCGGTCCGGCCGACTACTGCTCGCTGATGCTGCTGGGCTTCCTGTGCGTGAGCTTCGTGACCACCGGCAGCCTGCTCAACGGGCTGGCGATGTGCCTGATCGGCGTGCTCTTCGGCCAGATCGGCACCGACGTCAACAGCGGCATGGAGCGCTACACCTTCGACATGCCCTTCCTCGCGGAAGGCGTGGGCCTGGTGAGCATCGCGCTGGGCTGCTTCGGCATCGCCGAGATCTCCAAGAACCTGGATGCGAAGAACGAGCGCACGCCCTTCAACGGCAAGATCCACCTGATGCCGACCTGGCCCGAGTTCAAGCGCATCATCCCCAGCGCGCTGCGCGGCAGCGTGGTGGGCTCGATCCTGGGCATCCTGCCCGGCGGCGGCCCGACGATCGCGCAGTTCGCGGCCTACGCCGTCGACAAGAAGGTCAGCAAGTACCGCCACGAGATCGGCGACGGCGCCATCGAGGGCGTGGCCGGCCAGGCCGCGGCCGACGAGGCCGCCGCCCGCACCAGCTTCATCCCGCTGATGAGCATCGGCATCCCGGAGAACCCGGTGATGGCGCTGATGATGGCCGCGTTCATCATCAAGGGCATCCAGCCGGGACCCAACATGATCGCCGGACACCCGGACATCTTCTGGGGCCTGGTCGCCTCGATGTGGGTGGGCAACGTGTTCCTGGTCGTGCTGAACGTGCCGCTGGTGCGCTACTGGCTGTCGGTCTTCAAGATCCCGTATCACGTGCTGTTCCCGTCGATCCTGTTCTTCTGCTGCATCGGCACCTTCAGCGTCAACAACAACCTGGACGACATCTTCGTCACCGCGGCCTTCGGCCTGGCCGGCTACATCTTCATGCGGCTGGACATGGACCCCGCGCCGCTGATGCTGGGCTTCATCCTGGGCCCGATGCTGGAAGAGAACTTCCGCCGCGCGATGCTGATCAGCCGCGGCCACTTCGACGTCTTCGTGCAGCGCCCGATCAGCGCGACGCTGCTGGGGATCATCTCGGTGTTCATCGTGTGGCAGTTCATCGCGTTCGTCCTGGCCAACCGCAAGGGCGCCAAGCCCGCCGGCGGCCATGACGACGACGACACCAAGGGCAAGGACGGCGGCGGGGTGACGCCGCAGGTGGCTTGATTCATCCCCATCGGCGCGGCGTTCGCCGCCGCGCCGAGCGCATTCGGGCGCGCTCTTCCACCTTCAGCCGCCGGTCCCACGACCGGCGGCTTTTTTACGGGCGCGGCGGACGGCGGAATGCCGTCAGCGCCACCCCGCCGGCGCGCTCGTCCGACGCCACCGCCGGCTCCGCGTTGTTGCCCGCGTACTGGCGCGGCGGCGGCAGTCCGCGGTTCTGCTCGTCCAGCGTCTGCAACTCCACGCCGCGTGAATGCAAGGGGTCGGTCCAGAACAGGTAGCTCGGCGCCGTCAGGCTGCCGACGATCAATTCGGTGAGCCAGTCCCCGGCCACCTGCGCGCTGGCGCCGAAGGTCGGACGCACCCATCGCGCCATCGTCCGATCATCCAGCAGCGAGTCGTAGAGCTGGTTGAGGCTCGCGACGAAGCAGCCCCGCGCGGCCATCGTGTCCCAGTGACGCTGCGAGCGCATCGCCTCGGGCAGGCTGCCCTGCCCGATGCGCATGCGGACCTGCGTGCCGAAGCCATGGCGGCAGGCGTGGTGCATCATCAGCAGGGTCCAGAGGTCGAGCGCCTCGCCGCCCCAGTTGGACAGGCCGCGCAGCGCGATGCCGCCCGGCAGCAACGCGTGCGCGTCCAGATCCAGATCGGGTGCGGCGCTGAACACGCGGCTCACCGCCAGCTGGTTGATCGCATAACCGAGCCCCGCGAGCGCGAGCGAGCTCCGCGTCGGGCCGCTGTCGGGTTCGGTGAACATCGGCCACCGCGCCTGGATGCTGTCGCGCATCAGCGGATAGAGCACCGCTTCCGCGAAGCGCGTGCCGGCGAACAGCATCGTGCCGGTCGAGGCGCCGAGCGCGCACGCCCCCGCCGGCAACGCCATCAGCGCGACGCGCGTGGCGCGGGAGTACCGCGTCGCCTCGCCGCGGGCCTCGTCGCGGATGAACAGCACGGCCTGGCCGACCACCGGGACCGCGAGCGCACCGCAGGACAGCCAGGTGCGCGCCGCCTCGGACACGCCGTCGCTCAACGCCAGATCCAGCGCGCGGCCGATGGCCTGGCGCGCCATCGTGGGCAGCGCCACCGACGCGAAGTTGCGCGCCCCGCAGTGGGCGAGGTTGATCGCCGCCCGTCCCAGCGCCGCGATGAACGCGCGCAGCCGGCCGCTCGGGCAGTCGCGGTCACGCTCCTGTTCGAGCGCCTGGGCCGCGGGTCCGCGCAGGTCCCGTGGCAGGTCCCGCCATTCGCCGTCGCGGACGAAGCGGTCCACCCCCTCGCCTGGCGAGCCTCGCACGACCTGCAGATCGACGCCGCGGACCAGCTGCCGGACCAGCACCGCGGTCTCGTCCACGCCGCGCGGCCCGAGGGCCTCGAGCGCGCCGTCGATCAGGAGCGCCTCCGACGTGGGGGAGCCCGGCGACGGTGGCGATGTCGGCACTGCCTCCGATATCGGCGGACTGCGGGACGGCCGGACGGAAGACGCGGCGGCGCGCGGGGGCGGCAGGATGGGCCGGCTGTCGTCGCCCCAGGAAGAGGCCGACGACGCCGTGGAGGTGAACGAGGCGGAAGGATGCATCGCCCATCAGTCCGGCGGTCAGGGGACGGGTTCTTCCCTCCTTCGGGCGTGGTCGGGCGACCGGAGGCTCCCGGCGGCGATGCAAGGGGGTCAGGCGGTGCCCAGCATGCCCGTGTGCTCGATGAAGGCGACCACCTCGTCCAGCCCGCTGAGGGTCTTGAGGTTGGTCATCACGAAGGGCCGCGTCGGCCGCATCCGTTGGGTGTCGGAGCGCATGACCTCGAGATCAGCGCCGACATGCGGCGCGAGGTCGGTCTTGTTGATCACGAACAGGTCGCTCTTCGTGATGCCGGGCCCGCCCTTGCGCGGGATCTTCTCGCCGGCCGCGACGTCGATGACGTAGATCGTCAGGTCGCTCAGCTCCGGGCTGAAGGTCGCGGCGAGGTTGTCGCCGCCGGACTCGATGAACACGACGTCCGCGTTGGGGAACTGGACCAGCATGCGGTCGATCGCCTCGAGGTTGATCGACGCGTCCTCGCGGATCGCGGTATGCGGGCAGCCGCCCGTCTCCACGCCCAGGATGCGCTCGGCGGGCAGCGCGCCGCTGATCGTCAGCAGGCGCTGGTCTTCCTTCGTGTAGATGTCGTTGGTGATCGCGACCAGGTCCCACTTGTCGCGCATCGCCTTGCAGAGCATCTCCAGCAGCGTCGTCTTGCCGGAACCGACCGGACCGCCGATGCCGACGCGCAAGGGCGGCAGCCGCTTCGTGCGGCCGGGGATGTGATGGAGGGCGGAAGCCGCGGTGGTCGGAGAAGAGGTCGTGCTCATGATCGGAACAATCGGGAGTACTGGGTTTCGTGGCGCGCCGCGAGGACGGACAGCATCGGCGCGAACAGCTGCCGCCGCGCGGGCGGCGTGGCGATGGCCTCGGCCACCGCGGCGGGGATCTCGGACGCGAGCCGCGTCAGCACGCGCTGGCCCGCGGTCTGGCCCAGCGGCACCGCCTTGAGGGCGGCCTGGACCTGGTTCTCGGCCCAGCCGAAGGCCTGCGAGAACAAGGCCTGCTCCACCGGGACGTCGATCGTCGCGAGCGCGAGCGACATCACGAAGGCATGGGGCATCGGCTGGCCCTCGCCGCACTCGACGAGCAGCGCAAGCTGCCCGGGCGAGGCCATCGGCTGGCCGCGCAGCCAGACCAGCAGCGACTGCCCCATCTGCTCGCTCTGCAGGCGCGCCTCGGCGCCATCGCGCGTCGTGCGCAGCCAGCGGGCGAGCTCGCGCAGCGCGGACTCGTCGCCAGTGCGCCAGGCCGTGATGCCCTGCGCGATCGCCGCCAGGTCGCCGCGCGCGAGCAGCCGCAGCTGCTGGCTCAGCCACGCACCGGCGCTGACGTCGTCGTGCACGAGGCCGTGCTCGACCGCCGCCTCCAGCACCTCCGAATACGAGAACGCGCCGATCGGCAAGGCCGGCGACGCGAGCCAGGTCAGCCGCAGCTGCGGCGGGACGGGATCGGTGACGGGATCAGTGATCGTGTCCACAGCCCGGGCCGTGCACGTGCGGGGCCGGAGCGGCCTGGATCGCGATGGTCTTCTTGGCCGCGGGCTTGTGGTCGTGCGCGTGGCCGTGATCATGCGAATGCGCATGGCCGTGCTCGTGCGCGTGGTCCTTGCCGTGGTCGTGTCCGTGCGAGTGGCCGTGCGAATGCCCGTCGTCATGCGCATGCGCGTGACCGTGCGCATGGCCACCGGCCGCGTACGCACCGGCTTCGGGCTCGAAGCCTTCCTCTACTTCGTTCACGATCAGGTGCATCGCACGCAGCATGTCGGCGAGCACGTGATCGGGCTCGATCTTGAGGTGATCCGGCTTCAGCTCGATCTGCACGTGGCGGTTGCCGAGGTGATACGCGGCGCGCACCAGGTCGAAGGGCGAGCCGTGCGCGGTGCAGGCGGTGATCCGCAGCAGCACCTGCGGCGCCGCGACGACGCGGACCAGCGAGCCGTCCTCGGCCACCAGCACGTCGCCGCCGCGCACCACCGTGCCGCGCGGCAGGAAGACGCCGAGCTCGCGGCCCTGGCTGTCGGTGACCTGGAAGCGGCTTTTCTGGCGCGTGTCCCAGTCGAGCGTCACGGCGGCGGCGCGCTTGAGCAGCACGGGGGCCAGGCCGGCGCCCTGGGCCAGCAGTTTGGAGACTTGGATCATTCAGAACAGAAAGTAGCGCTGCGCCATCGGAAGCACCGAGGCGGGCTCGCAGTGCAGCAGCAGGCCGTCGGCGCGCACCGCATAGGTCTGGGGATCGACCTCCATCCGCGGGGCGTAGGCATTGTGGACCATGTCCTTCTTGCCCACGCCGCGGATGCCCTTCACCGCGACCGCGGTCTTGGCCAAGCCGTAACGCTCCGGCATGCCGGCCGCGATCGCCGACTGCGACACGAAGCTCAGCGAAGCCCGCGCCAGCGAGCCGCCGAAGCTCCCGAACATCGGCCGGTAATGCACCGGCTGCGGCGTCGGGATCGACGCGTTCGGATCGCCCATCGCGGCCATCGCGATCACGCCGCCCTTGAGGATCAGCGACGGCTTCACGCCGAAGAAGGCCGGCTTCCAGATCACCAGGTCGGCCCACTTGCCGACCTCGATGCTGCCGACCTCGTGGCTCACGCCGTGCGCGATCGCCGGATTGATCGCGAGCTTCGCGACATAGCGCTTCACGCGGCCGTTGTCGTGGCGTTCACTGTCGCCGGGTAACCGGCCGCGCTGCTGCTTCATCTTGTGCGCGGTCTGCCAGCAGCGCAGCACCACCTCGCCCACGCGACCCATCGCCTGAGAGTCCGAGCTGAACATGCTGATCGCGCCGAGGTCGTGCAGGATGTCCTCGGCCGCGATCGTCTCCTTGCGGATGCGGCTCTCGGCGAAGGCCAGGTCCTCCGCGATCGCGGGGTCCAGGTGGTGGCACACCATCAGCATGTCGACGTGCTCGTCGAGCGTGTTGATCGTGTACGGCCGCGTCGGGTTGGTCGAGCTCGGCAGCACGTTGGCCTCGCCGACGACCTTCAGGATGTCCGGCGCATGGCCGCCGCCCGCGCCCTCGGTATGGAAGGTGTGGATCGTGCGGCCCTTGAAGGCGGCCACCGTGTCCTCGACGAAGCCGCTCTCGTTGAGCGTGTCCGTGTGGATCGCCACCTGCGTGTCGGTGACCTCGGCCACGTCCAGGCAGTTGGAGATCGCCGCCGGCGTCGTGCCCCAGTCCTCGTGCAGCTTCAGGCCGATCGCGCCGGCCTCGATCTGCTCGACCAGCCCCTCGGGCCGGCTCGCGTTGCCCTTGCCGAGAAAGCCGAGGTTCATCGGGAACGCGTCGGCCGCCTGCAGCATGCGTTCAATGTGCCACGGGCCCGGCGTGCAGGTCGTCGCGAAGGTGCCGGTCGCCGGACCGGTGCCGCCGCCCAGCATCGTCGTCACGCCGCTGGCCAGCGCTTCCTCGATCTGCTGCGGGCAGATGAAGTGGATGTGCGAATCGATCGCGCCGGCGGTCACGATCGCGCCCTCGCAGGCGATGACCTCGGTGCCAGGGCCGATGACGATGTCCACGCCCGGCTGCGTGTCCGGGTTGCCGGCCTTGCCGATCGCGACGATGCGATGGTCCTTCAGGCCGATGTCCGCCTTCACGATGCCCCAATGGTCGAGGATCAGCGCATTCGTCAGCACCGTGTCGACGGCGCCCTGCGCGCGCGTGCGCTGCGACTGGGCCATGCCGTCGCGGATCGTCTTGCCGCCGCCGAACTTCACTTCCTCGCCGTAGCCGCCGGCGCGCAGGGTCAGGTCTTGCTCGACCTCGATGACCAGCGCCGTGTCGGCCAGCCGGACGCGGTCGCCGACGGTCGGGCCGAACATCTCGGCGTAGGCGCGTTTGCCGATGCGGGCCATCACAGCGCTCCCTGGATCAGGCCGCGGAATCCCCAGATCTCGCGGCTGCCGGCGTAGTCGACCAGCTCCACGGTGCGCTGCTGGCCGGGTTCGAAGCGCACGGCGGTGCCGGACGCGATGTTCAGGCGCATGCCCCGCGCGGCCTCGCGGTCGAAGACCAGCGCGCCGTTCGTTTCTGCGAAGTGATAGTGGGAGCCGACCTGGATGGGCCGGTCCGCGCCGTTGACCACGGTCAGCACGAGCGTGCGGCGGCCCGGATTGAGCGCGAGTTCGCCGTCGTCGACCAGCAGCTCGCCGGGCGTCATGCGACCACCATCCGAGCGACCAGACCCAGGCCGAGCAGCGCGATCGCGCCGCCCGCGGCGCGCGACCAGACCGGCGCGAGCGAACGCAGCTTCAGTCCGAGAGCGAGACCGCCCGCATGCAGCAGCGCGGTCGCGAGCACCATGCCGGCGAGCGCTGCACTGCCCTGCAGCTCGGCGCCATGCGCCAGGCCGTGGAAGACCGCGAACGCGCCGACCAGCGCGGCCGACATCGTCGCGCCCAGGCGCCAGCGCGCCGCGGCGACCAGCCCAAGCACCAGCACCGACGCGGCGACCATCGGCTCAACACCTGGCACCTGCAGTCCTTCGTCGGCCAGCGCGAGACCGACCAACGCGCCCGCCAGCAGCAGGCCCGCGAACGCGAACGGCGCGGCCAGCATGCGACGGCCGGTCTGCGTCAGCGCGCTCCACAGGCCGACGGCGAGCATCGCGGCGAGGTGATCGAGGCCGGTGAACGGATGGGTGAAGCCTTCGCCGAAGGCGGCGCCGGCGCTCTGCGTGCCGTGGTCGTGCAGGCTGCCGTCGCCGGTGTGGGCGAAGACGAAGACGGGGAGCACGGCGGCGACGGTCAGGGCGAGCGCCTGGAGGGCGGTCACGGCGGCGTCGGCGAGGGACGCGGGAAGGAGTCGTGCGGTCATCGCTGTCCTCAAGGGAATCAATTGATCGGGGGATCTGGGATCGGAGATCCGCGATCAGGGGATCGGCTGGTGGACGGTGACGAGCTTGGTGCCGTCGGGGAAGGTGGCTTCGACCTGGATGTCGGGGATCATTTCCGGGACGCCATCCATGACGTCGTCGCGGGTGAGGAGCTCGCGGCCCTCTTTCATCATCTGGGCGACGGTCTTGCCGTCGCGGGCGCCTTCCATCACGGCGGCGCTGAGGAAGGCGACGGCTTCCGGATAGTTGAGCTTCAGGCCTCGCGCCTTTCGCCGCTCGGCGAGCAGCGCGGCGGTGAAGATCAGCAGCTTGTCTTTTTCGCGAGGCGTCAATTCCATGGTCTCCCTCCTCTAGCAAGCCCCATGCCGGTGCGGCGGGCCGCGTTACTGCCGCGGCCGCTGGCCCTCACCCCTACCCTCTCCCGCAAGCGGGAGAGGGGGTAAGAGGGTGGAGGCGCGCCACGCGCGTGTCGACGCACGGGGGGGCAAGAGGGCGGAGCACCACGAGCGTATCGAAGGCCGAGGGACCGGGGGCCGTTTCCGGAGGTCAAGGAGGGAATTCGACTGCCGGGAGGCAGTTGAAGGAGGGACACGGAGGAAACGGCCCCCGGTCCCTCGGCCGGCGCGCCCGGTCCCGGCATGTTTCGTGCATTTCCCAGGCACCCCGCCCATGGATGCTCCCCTCCCTCCTCAGGACGCCCCGCAGCACATCATCAAGCTGCGGCGGGACTACAACGCCTGGGTGGCGAGGGAGACGCTGGAGGACTACGCGCTGCGCTACACGCCGCACCGTTTCCGCCGCTGGTCGACCTGGCGCGTGGCCAACACGGCTTTCGGTGCGGCGTCCTTCTTGATCCTGGAGGCGGTAGGCGCGACGCTGCTGCTGCATTACGGCTGGACCAATGCCGCGCTGGCGATCCTGGCGACCGGGCTGATCATTTTCCTGGCCGGGCTGCCGATCAGCGTCTATGCGGCGCGGCACGGCGTCGACATGGACCTGCTGACGCGTGGCGCGGGCTTTGGCTACATCGGCTCCACGCTGACCTCGCTGATCTACGCGAGTTTCACCTTCATCTTCTTCGCGCTCGAGGCGGCGGTGATGGCCTACGCGCTGGAGCTGGCGCTGGACATCCCGCCGCAGTGGGGATACCTGATCTGCGCGGTGGTGGTGATTCCGCTGGTGACGCATGGGATCTCGGCGATCAGCCGGCTGCAGCTGTGGACGCAGCCGCTGTGGCTGGCGCTGCTGGTGCTGCCTTTCGCCTGGGTCGGGTGGCTTCATCCTGGTGCGTTCGACGGCATCACGACCCAGATTGGGTCGCAGTCGGGCACGGCGGCCTTCGACGTGCACGCCTTCGGTGCGGCGCTGACCGTCGGCGTGGCGCTCATCACCCAGATGGGCGAGCAGGCCGACTACCTGCGCTTCATGCCCCGCCAGACGAAGGAGAACCGCCTGCGCTGGTGGGCCGCGGTGCTGGCCGGCGGGCCGGGCTGGATCGTGCTCGGAGTGCTGAAGATGCTGGGCGGTGCGCTGCTCGCCTACCTGGCCGTCAGCCACGCGGTGCCCGCCGAGCGCGCGGTCGATCCCAACCAGATGTACCTCGCCGCCTACGAGTACGTGTTCCCGCAATACGGCTGGGCGGTCGCGGTGACGGCGCTGTTCGTCGTCGTCTCGCAGCTCAAGATCAACGTCACCAACGCCTACGCGGGCTCGCTGGCGTGGAGCAACTTCTTCTCGCGGCTGACCCACAGCCATCCGGGCCGCGTCGTCTGGGTCGTGTTCAACACGCTCATCGCCTTCATGCTGATGTCGATGAACGTGTTCGAGGCGCTCGGGCATGTGCTCGGGCTCTACGCCAACGTCGCCATCGCGTGGATCATGGCCGTCGTCGCGGACCTGGTGATCAACAAGCCGCTGGGTCTGTCGCCGCCGGGCATCGAGTTCAAGCGCGCCCATCTGTACGACGTGAACCCGGTCGGCGTCGGCGCGATGGCGCTGGCGTCGGTGCTGTCGGTGGCGGCGCACCTCGGGATGATGGGCGACCTGGCGCAGGCGTGGTCCGCGGCGATCGCGATGGTGACGGCGCTGGTCACCGCGCCCTTGATCGCGTGGGCGACGAAGGGGCGCTACTACCTCGCACGGCCGCTGGCGGAGATCCAGGCCGCAGGGCTGCAGACGGAAACGGCCGAGGGCGTGCGCCGCTGCGTGATCTGCGAACGCGACTACGAAGGCCCGGACATGGCGCACTGCCCGGCCTATCGCGGTCCGATCTGCTCCCTGTGCTGCACGCTGGACGCGCGCTGCGGCGACCTGTGCAAGCCGCACGCGAGCCTGTCCGCGCAATGGACCGCCGCGCTGCGCCGCGTGCTGCCGCAGCGCAGCTGGCGCTACATCGACACCGGCCTCGGCCACTACCTGCTGTTGATGCTGGTCCTCACGCCGCTGCTGGCGACGCTGTTCGGGCTGCTCTATCACCAGCAGCTGCAGCAGCTGCCGCTCATCGACGCCGCCGCGCAGGACGCACTCCGCGCCAGCCTGAAGGCAGGCATGTTGAAGGCCTTCTTCGCGCTGCTGCTGGTGGCGGGCACGGTCGCGTGGTGGCTGGTGCTCGCGCATCAGAGCCGCGAGGTCGCGCAGGAGGAATCGAAGCGGCAGACGCAGGCGCTGATGCGCGAGATCGCCTCGCACCGCCGCACCGACGAGGCACTGCAGGGCGCGCGCTTGCAGGCCGAGCGCGCGCAGGCTGCCGCCGAAGCCGCCAACCAGGCCAAGAGCCGCTACATCAGCACCATCAGCCATGAACTGCGCACGCCGCTCAACAGCATCCTCGGCTACGCGCAGCTGATGGCGGCGGACGCCTCGCTGCCGCCGCAGCGGCGCCAGGCGGTGCAGGTCATCAAGCGCGGCGGCGAGCACCTGATGCAGCTGATCGACGGCACGTTGGACATCGCGCGCATCGAGGCCGGCCGGCTCAGCCTGGAGCCCGCGCCAGTGCGCTTCGACGAGCTGCTGCGCGAGCTGGCCGACATGTTCGAGCCGCAGGCCGCGGCGAAGGGCCTGCGCTTCCGCTTCGAACCGCAGGGCACGCTGCCCGAGTGGGTCCGCGCGGACGAGCAGCGGCTGCGTCAGATCCTGATCAACCTGCTGGGCAACGCCATCAAGTTCACCACCGAGGGCGAGGTCACGCTGCGCGTGCGGCACGGCCGCGAGATGGCGACGCTGGAAATCGCCGACACCGGCCCCGGCATGGACGCGGCGGAACTGGCGCGCATCTTCGAGCCCTTCGCCCGCGGCACCAGCGGCGCCGGCGGCGCGCCCGGCGCGGGGCTGGGCCTGACGATCTCGAAGATGCTGACGGCGCTGATGGGCGGCGAGATGTCGGCGACCAGCGAGCCCGGCAGCGGCTCGACCTTCCGCGTGCGGCTGTTCCTGCCGGAGCTGCACGGCCGCATCTGGGACACGCCGCGCATGCGCCGCGCGGCGAAGGAGCGCCTCGGTCTGGACGGCGTCTCGCCGCGGGTGCTGATCGTCGACAACGAATCGGACGATCGCCAGCTGCTGACCGAGTTGCTGGAGCCGCTCGGCTTCACGGTGCGCGACGCGTCGAGCGGCCACGACGCGCTGGACCTCGTCGCCGCCGGCTGGGTGCCGGACGCGGTGCTGATGGACCTGGCGATGCCGGGCATCGACGGCTGGGAAACGATCCGGCGGCTGCGGCGGATGTTGGGCGAGCTCGGCGTGAACGCGCCGGCCGTGGCGGTGGTGTCGGCGAACGCGTTCGAGCGCGGCCAGGACAATGATGCCGGCATCTCCGCGCGCGACTTCATCCTCAAGCCGGTCCGGCACGAGCTGCTGCTGGACTGGCTGACCGAGCAGCTGTCGCTGTCCTGGCGCGTCGGGTCCGAACGCGCAACGCCCGACCCTCAGCCGGCCGCCAAGCCGGTCGAGACGCCGCCGGCCGAGCGCCTGACCGGACTGCGCGAGGCGCTGCAGCTCGGCTACTACCGCGGCGTGCTGCAGCAGCTCGATGCGATCGAGGCGGTCGATGGCGCGTGGCGCCCGTTCTGCGAGGCTCAGCGCGCCTTGGCGCGGCAGTTCCAGTTCGAGGCGATGCTGCGCGGCCTGGCGCGCAGCGAGAACCCCGCGTGAGCGCGGCCATGACGGTGAGCGTGGCCGTGACCGCGACAGATGTTGGACGACCTGCGATGAACTCTTCGCTTCCTTCCGCCGTGGCGGCGCTGCTGGATCAGCAGCAAGGCGATCGTGTCCTGATGGTGGACGACGTGCCCGACAACCTGTCGCTGCTGCATGACGCGCTGGACGAGCACGGCTACACGGTGCTGGCGGCGACCAGCGGCGAGGCCGCCCTCGCCTGCGCGCAGCAGGGCCGGCCGGACATCGTGCTGCTGGACGCGATGATGCCGGGCATGGACGGCTTCGAGGTCGCGCGGAGGCTGAAGGCGGATCCCGCGACGGCGCACATCCCGATCATCTTCATGACGGGGCTGACGGAGACGGAGCACCTGGTCGCCGCGCTGCAGGCCGGCGGCGTCGACTACGTGACCAAGCCGCTGGACACGCGCGCGGTGCTGGCGCGGATGCAGGTCCACCTGCAGGGCGCGCGGCAGGCGCGGCAGACGCGCCAGGCGCTGGACGCGTTCGGCTACGCGAGCATCGCGGTGCGGGCCTCGTCGGGCCGCTTGCTGTGGCAGACGCCGCTGGCGCGCGAGCTGCTGCAGCTCTACTACGGCACGATCGCGCCGCAGACGCCGGCGCCGGTGCTGGCGTGGCTGCGCAAGACGCTCGACGAGATGGCGGCTCACACGCCCGCCGACGGCATGCCGCCGCAGGAGCCGGCGCGGCTGTGCGCCGAGCTCGGCGCGCGTCGGCTGAGCTTCCGGCTGCACCACTGCATCGGCGGCGAGGACACGCCCGGCGTGGCGGGCGTCGGTGCGGCGGCCGGCGGCGACTGGCTGATCGTGATGCGCGAGGTGTCGGACGTTGCGGTGATCCGCTCGCTGGGCCTGGCCTTCAGCCTCACGGCGCGCGAGGCCGAGGTGCTCTACTGGGTCGTCAAGGGCAAGATCAACCGCGACATCGGCGAGATCCTCGGCGCCAGCCCGGCGACGGTGAAGAAACACCTGGAGCGCATCCACGCCAAGCTCGGCGTGGAGACCCGCACGGCGGCGGCATCGATGGCGCTCACCAGGGTGAGGGAGATGCATCCGCAGTGGGAGGTGTGAGGATCCCTAGCCCCCTTCCTTCGCGCGCCGCCGCTGCATGACGCGTACATGAACCAACTGGACGGCACTCGTCGGAGCCATCGCCTGAATCAAGTCGGCGTCGATCGCATCCAGCACGTCGATGCCGAGTTCATGCCACGCGCGTCGGCCCGGAGAACTCCTGGCGAATCGCACGATCTGCTGGATCTTGTGTCCCACGCGCGAGGTGAATTCTTCGTCCCCGGAAGCGAGCAGGAAAAGCGCCGCCTTGACCACTTCGATTGCCCAACGAGCCTGCGTGATGACATGCGCGCCCTTCATCTGCTCGCTCGCGAAGCCGACCGCGTTCTGCACGCGGGACTCCAGAAGGTCGAAGGGATCCATGACACGGATGTATGAATCCTCGGTCCACTTCACTGTCATCGCATTGCGCTTCACCCGCTGCGTGAATTCGACGGTCTTCTTCGGGGTGCTGGTCGTGTAGAGCTGATGCAGCACATCGATGTTGCCGAAAAGCCCCTTGCGCAAGGGCAGGCGCACCTGGGCAACCAGCGCGGTGAGCGCGGATGCCGGAGGCTTCTGGAAGTGGGCTCCGAGCCGATCCGCCAGTTCACCGGCCTGCTGGGCGGTCCCGAGGAAGTCTGCATCGTTGGAGACCGACAACCCTCGCGCAGAGATACCGAATCTGCGCATCCAGAAGTGCAGCGCCTGACCGCCCACGAGCACCATGTCCTCTCCCGCGTTGACAAAGATGCGCTCGATCTGCGCATCGGTCAGCGGTGCCTCATCCTCAGGAAGCTTGGGCGAAGTGGCCATGTTCAGTAAGGCGAATCCAGGATTTCGACCTGGTTGATGCGCTTCGCGGAGAACCATCCCATCGCCATGCCGTGAACCTTCCCGGACCTGACGTTCTCCATGTCCTTCTTCTGCTTGGCGCGCTTCTCAGCCCACATCTGTTCGGCGGGAACGATCTTGCTGCTCAGCCGGCCCTTCGGTCGTCGCTCTTTCGAACCTGCCCCCGATTCGGCCTCCCCACGGAGCACTGAAACCATCTCATCTGTCGACAGTCCGGCGTCCTCAAGCGCTTTTCCCAGCCGCGCCCAGTGCTCGATCTGCTGAGCTGCGGAACGTGTCATGGCCTCGCCCTGCTCCTGAGCGGACTGAAAGAGTTCAGCACTGACGCGGACCGAATTCGATGACATGGGAACTCCTGTGGCAATTTGCCTCAGCCTAGCACTACTCTTCGTTCCTTCCCAGATCCGATGTGGCGCGAGCGACAAAGCCCCCTCGCCGGACATTGATAATTTCTCGCAACTCATAATGTTGCATGAAATCCAACAGCCAGCTGTCCGACGTCCTCCACGTGCTGCTGCACATGGCCGAGGGCGACGGCCCGTCCACGTCCGAATCGCTCGCCGCCGCGATGCAGACCAACCCCGTTGTGTTGCGCCGCCTGATGGGCGGCCTGCGCGAAGCGGGCTTCGTCGCTTCCGCGAAGGGCCACGGGGGCGGCTGGGTGCTGTCGTGCCCGCTTGACCGCATCACCCTTCGTGACGTGCATGACGCGCTCGGCGGCCCGTCGCTGGTGTCGCTCGGCTTCCGCGAGGAGCACCCGGAATGCCTCGTCGCGCGCGCCGTCAACGACGCGCTCGGCAACGCCGTGCAGGAAGCCGAAGCGCTCCTGCTGAAGCGGCTCGGCGCGGTGACGCTGGCCACGCTGTCCCGCGACTTCCACCAGCGCATGGTCGAGCTCGGCCATGCGCCCCATCGGCTCGAGGAGCATCACCATGAAGATTGATTTCGCCATCATCGGCGGCAGCTATGCCGGCATGGCCGCGGCCCTTCAGCTGGCGCGGGCGCGTCGTCAAGTGCTCGTCGTCGACGCGGGGAAGCGACGCAACCAATGCGTCGACGACCACGGCGGCGAGGCGCACGGCTTCCTGACGCAGGACGGCCGCGCGCCCGCTGCGATTGCGGAGGAAGCGCGCCGTCAGTTGCGGCTCTATCCGACCGTGCAGTGGATGTCCGGGCTCGCCGACGACGGACGCGTCGCGCCGGACGGCCGGCTTGAGTTCCGTGTGGGCGACGTCGCGGTCAGCGCCGGGCGGTTGATCCTCGCCACCGGTGTCCGCGATGAGCTGCCGCCCGTGCCCGGTCTCGCCGAACGTTGGGGACGCAGCGTCTTTCACTGCCCGTACTGCCATGGCTACGAGCTGAACCAGGGCCGCATCGGCATCGTCGCCGCGTCTCCGCTGGCGCAGCACCACGCGATGATGCTGCCGGACTGGGGCGTGCCGACGCTGTTCCTGAACGGCGCCTACGAGCCCAGCACAGACGACCTCGATGAGTTCGCCCGCCGCGGCACTCGCGTCGAGCCCACGCCGATCGCTCGTATCGACGGCGTCGCCGACGTCGTGCTGCGGGATGGCCGGACGCTGACGATGGACGGACTCTTCACCCAACCGCGCACGACGCCGTCGAGCACGATCGCCGCGCAGCTCGGCTGCGTCATGGAGGACGGACCGATGGGACCGTTCATCAAGGTCGGTCCGATGCAGGACACCAGCGTGCCCCACGTCTTCGCCTGCGGCGACGCGGCCCGCGCGGCTGGCAGCGTCACGCTCGCCGTGTCCGACGGCGCAATGGCCGGTTTCGGCGCCCATCGCTCGACGATGTTCTGAAACGACGAGGACCCCTCGCGGGGCCCTCGACTTCAAGTCGCGATGCTCGCTGGCCCTTCGGCCCGGAACATCGCGTGGCGCTCAGCGCGTTCTCGGCACTCGCTCAAGGCAGCCGGATCCGCTCGCCCTCGCGCGCTTCCCGCGTCTGCTCCCGACCTCGGCCGACCGTGAAGGTCACGCGCAGCGTCTTCTGCTCACCGTAGGCCGGATCGCGACCGGCCAGGTCGTTGTCGACACGGAGGTCGAGCACGCCGCCGCGGCTGGCGTTGCGGATCCGGTCCGTCACGTCGACCGTGCGTCCGCCGCTGCCGTAGGTGGCGCGCACGATGTTCAGCCGCTGGTCCTGGGACGGGCCCTGGCCGCCGGGGTTGTAGCCGCCGGGGTTGGTGGCGCTGCCCGGACGGCCGTCCCAGCCGCCGTTCCAGCCGCCGTGACCCCAGTCGCCGCGGCCCCAGCCCGTGAACTGGCCGCCATCGATCCACGCGCCTTCGCGGTAGTCGAAGGTCTTCACCTGGCCGCTGCGGTCGCGGGCATAGATGCGCAGCATCTTCGTGCGGCCCACCGCCGGATCGTCACGGAACAGGTCGTTGGTCACGCGCACCTTCGCGTCGCGCCGCGCCAGCTCGCGCAGGCGGGGCGTCACGTCGATGCTCGCTTCAGGCACGCCGTATCGCGCGCCCAGGATCGCGTAGGCGCCGTCGTCGTGGCCGCCGCCTTCCCAGTTGCCGTTGCCGCCGCCCTGGCCCCAGTCGCCGCCGCGCCAGCCGGTGAAGTCGTTGCCGTCGATGACGCTGCCCTCGCGGAACTCGAAGGTGCGGTTGTCGCCGTTGCGGTTGCGCGCGTAGATGCGCAGCATCTTCGTCTGGCCGTAGGCCGGATCGTTGCCGAACAGCTCGTTGGTCACCCGCACGCGGTCGTCGCGCCGCGCCAGGTCGCGCAGCCGGTCGGTCACGTCCATGTTGCGCTGCGCCGTGCCGTAGCGCGCATTCAGGATCTGCCACTGGCCGTCATCGCGCGCCGCCCAGGCCGACGTGCCCGTCAGCATCGCCACCAGCAGCATCAGCGCCGCCAGCAGCGCCTTGGCCATCCGGCCCATCGCGCGGTCCGGCCGCGGGGCCGTCATCGTCATTGCAGTCATCGTCATCGCGGTACCTCCTGGTTCTTTCCTGTTGTTCGGAGTTCTTCTTGAGTCCTCGTCCCCGGGGAGGCAAGTGCCTCGCCCGGGGAAGGGGCAGCATGTTGCATCAACGGCGTGACACGATCGCCGGTGCACGCACACTTCTTCGAGGTGTTACGAGCGGTCACCACCGCCGAACGTCGAGTCGAACCGTGAGTCAAAGCGCGAGTCGAACCCGGAGTCGAACTTCGAATCGAACCTCGACTCCGGTGCGTCGACCATCGGCGCGTACATCACATCCGAGCGCAGCACGTACTTGGTGCCCGAGGTCACGGGCGCGCCCTCATGCCAGGTGTCGTGGACGAAGACCAGCGCACCGCCGGTCCTGGGCCGCACGGCGAAGTCGCGGAAACCCGTCTCGCCGCCCTCGAAGCCCTCGTTCAGATAGACCAGGAAGCTCAGGCGGCTGACGAGCCCATCCTCGCGCCACGGACCGTCCTTGTGCATCCGGAAGCGCTGACCCGCCGTGTACTTGTAGAAGCGCAGTTCCCGGGGCAGGCCCACCGCGCGCGTGCCGTCGAGCTCCGGCAGCGGCAACTGTCGCAATCGTCCCCACAGTCGTTCGACCCAGGCGGCGCTCGCCACCATCGTCCGCTCGTTGTTGCGGATGTGGGCCAGCAGCTGCTGGCCCGCCTCCAGGCGGACCGTCGCGGCGTCGAAGCCGCTCTGCTCCGCCAGCGCGATCACCTCGGTGCATTCCTCGGGGGAGAGGAAACCCGGCACGGTGAAGACGCGGTCGTTGTGGGTCTGGATGTGCATGACCCATTCTCACCGCATGTACGCCATGTGCCGTATATGCCCCGCGTCCCCTCCTTCCTAGCATCCGCTCACTTCCCGAAGTCCTGCGTAGTCCGTACTAAGTCTTCCTTCCTCCACCGGAGCTCCCCATGTCCTCGCACCCGAAATCCCTTCGCCCCCAGCGCCGCCACGCGCTCAAGACCCTGGCCGTCGCCGGCGCGCTGACCGGCCTGAACCTCGCCGCCCTGCCCGCCTTCGCCGCCGACACCATCAAGGTCGGCGTGCTGCACAGCCTGTCGGGCACGATGGCGATCTCGGAGACCGTGCTCAAGGACACCGTCCTGATGGCCATCGACGAGATCAACGCCAAGGGCGGCGTGCTGGGCAAGAAGCTGGAGCCGGTGATCGTCGACCCGGCCTCCAACTGGCCGCTGTTCGCCGAGAAGACCCGCCAGTTGCTGACCCAGGACAAGGTCGCGGTGATCTTCGGCTGCTGGACCTCGGTGTCGCGCAAGTCGGTGCTGCCGGTGGTCGAGGAGCTCAACGGCCTGCTCTTCTACCCCGTGCAGTACGAGGGCGAGGAACTCAGCAAGAACGTGTTCTACACCGGCGCCGCGCCCAACCAGCAGGCCATCCCCGCGGTCGACTACCTGATGAGCAAGGACGGCGGCGGCGCCAAGCGCTGGGTGCTGCTGGGCACCGACTACGTCTACCCCCGCACCACCAACAAGATCCTGCGCGCCTATCTGAAGAGCAAGGGCGTGAAGGACTCGGACATCGACGAGAAGTACACCCCCTTCGGCCACAGCGACTACCAGACCATCGTCGCCGACATCAAGAAGTTCTCGGCCGGCGGCAAGACGGCGGTGGTCTCGACGATCAACGGCGATTCCAACGTGCCGTTCTACAAGGAACTCGGCAACGCCGGGCTGAAGGCCAAGGACGTGCCGGTGGTGGCGTTCTCCGTCGGCGAGGAAGAACTGCGCGGCGTCGACACCAAGCCGCTGGTCGGCCACCTGGCGGCGTGGAACTACTTCATGTCGATCAAGAACCCGACCAACGACGCCTTCATCAAGAAGTGGTCGACCTATGCGAAGGCGAAGAACCTGCCGGGCCACAAGGACAAGCCGCTGACCAACGACCCGATGGAGGCCACCTACATCGGCATCAACATGTGGAAGCAGGCGGTGGAGAAGGCCAAGTCGACGGACACCGACAAGGTGATCGCCGCGATGGCCGGCCAGACCTTCAGCGCGCCGTCGGGCATCACGTCCAAGATGGACGAGAAGAACCACCACCTGCACAAGTCGGTGTTCATCGGCGAGATCCGCGCGGACGGGCAGTTCAACGTGGTGTGGAAGACGCCCGCCCCGGTCAAGGCCAAGCCGTGGAGCCCGTACATCGCGGGCAATGAAGGCAAGCCCGACGAGCCGGCGAAGAAGTGATGCGGCGCGCCCTGCTCCTCGGATGGATCCTGGCGTTGTGCGGCCTCGCGCCCCTGGCGCAGGCGCTGACGCAGCCGCAGGCGCTGTCCGTCGCGCAGGGCGAGACCGATGACCGCATCGCCGCGCTGGGCAAGCTCGTCGCGGCACCCGACGCACGCACCGCGGTGCTGCTGCAGGCGCTGTCCGACGAGCGCGTGAAGCTCGGTCCTGATCAGCGCGTGCTGATCACGACCGAGGCCGGCGTCGTCGACGCCGCGACCGGCGCATCGGTGACGCTGACACCGGACGCGCAGGCCGCGCTCGAGGACGTGATGCTGAATAACCGGCTGCGCGGCGAGCTCGATGGCGCGCTCGCCGGGCTGCGTCTGTCGAGCGCCGACAAGGCCGAGCGTCTGGCCGCCGCGAAGGCGCTGATGGAAGCCGGCGGCGACGACGCGCGCGTCGCGCTGCTGGAGACCGCCATCACGAAGGAGCAGGACGCCACCGTCCTCGACGCCCTGAAGCTCGCCCGCGCGGCAGCGCTGGCCGCGAGCCCCGACGCGACCAAGCGCCTCGCCGCCGCGAAGCTGCTCGGCGAATCGCACAGCCCCGAGACGCGGCTGCTGCTCAACCAACGCCTGTCCGACGAACAGGACCCCGAGGTCAAGCGCGCGCTGCAGCGCTCGCTGCGCGCCGTCGAGGACACCCTCGCCTGGGGCGAACGCCTGGGCGCGCTGTTCACCGGCATCAGCCTGGCCAGCATCCTGCTGCTGGTCGCGCTGGGCCTGGCCATCACCTACGGCCTGATGGGCGTCATCAACATGGCGCACGGCGAGCTGATGATGATCGGCGCCTACGCGACCTACCTGGTGCAGGTCGCCTTCCGCCAATGGCTGCCGGGCTGGTTCGACGCCTACCTCATCGTCGCGATGCCCGCCGCCTTCCTCGCGTCGGCGCTGGTCGGCGCGGCGCTGGAGCGCACCGTGATCCGCTGGCTCTACGGCCGGCCGCTGGAAACGCTGCTCGCCACCTGGGGCCTGAGCCTGGTGCTGATGCAGGCGGTGCGCTCGCTCTTCGGCGCACAGAACGTCGCGGTGGAAAGCCCGTCGTGGATGGGCGGCTCGCTCGCGCTGCTGCCAGGACTCGCGCTGCCGGCGAACCGGCTCGTCATCATCGTCTTCGCGCTCGTGGTGCTCGGCGGCATGTCGCTGCTGATCGCGCGCACGCGGCTCGGCCTGTTCGTCCGCGCCGTCACGCAGAACCGCCCCATCGCCTCCTGCATGGGCGTGCCCACCGCGCGCGTGGACACCTACGCCTTCGCGCTCGGCTCGGGCCTCGCGGGCCTGGCCGGCTGCGCGCTGAGCCAGGTCGGCAACGTCGGCCCGGACCTCGGACAGAGCTACATCGTCGACGCCTTCATGGTGGTCGTGCTGGGCGGTGTCGGCCAGCTCGCCGGCACGGTGCTGGCGGCGCTCGGCCTGGGCCTGGCCAACAAGGCGCTCGAAGGCGTCGTCGGCGCGGTGCTGGCCAAGATCGCCGTGCTGCTGTTCATCATCGTCTTCATCCAGAAGCGGCCGCAGGGCCTGTTCGCGGTCAAGGGCCGCGCGCAGGAGTCCTGAATGCGCAGGGATCCCCTCATGACCGCGACCTCTCCCGCTTCCAACCCACCGCCCGCGGTCTCCGACACCGCGGCGTCCGCCATATCGCCAACCGCGCCGACCGCGCCGCAGGCGGCACCCCACGCCGCCCTGCTGCTGCCCCAGCGCCCCGCCCTGCTGAGCGGCGCCGGCTGGGTCGCCGTGCTGGCCGC
The DNA here is from genome assembly GCF_050626985.1 of Roseateles noduli. Classification (NCBI taxonomy): domain Bacteria; kingdom Pseudomonadati; phylum Pseudomonadota; class Betaproteobacteria; order Burkholderiales; family Sphaerotilaceae; genus Roseateles; species Roseateles noduli. Next base: position 6,517,460 of record NZ_CP192463.1, on the reverse strand, counting down.
TCTGACCGTCGCCTGCGTGCTGCTGCCGTCGCTGAACCTGCTGGTGCCGGCCGGCCATCCGCTGCATGTGGACGGCTACTGGATCAGCCTGCTCGGCAAGTTCTGCTGCTACGCAATGTGCGCGCTGGCGATGGACCTGATCTGGGGTTTCGCCGGCATCCTGTCGCTGGGCCACGGGCTGTACTTCGCGCTCGGCGGCTATGCGATGGGCATGTACCTGATGCGCCAGATCGGCACCGACGGCCAGTACCGCAGCACGCTGCCGGACTTCATGGTCTTCCTCGACTGGAAGGAACTGCCCTGGCACTGGGCCTTCAGCGACAGCTTCCTGGCCACGATGCTGCTGGTGCTGCTGGTGCCGGGCGGCATCGCCTTCGTCTTCGGCTTCTTCGCGTTCCGCTCGCGCATTAAGGGCGTGTACTTCTCGATCATCACGCAGGCGATGACCTACGCCGCGATGCTGTTCTTCTTCCGCAACGAGAGCGGCTTCGGCGGCAACAACGGCTTCACCGACTTCAAGCGGCTGCTGGGGTTGTCGATCACGACGCCGGGCATGCGGATGACGCTGTTCGTGCTGAGCGCCGTGGCGCTGGTCGGCTGCTACCTCGGCCTGCGCTGGCTGACGCGGGCGAAGTTCGGCCGCGTGCTCAGCGCGGTGCGCGACGCGGAATCGCGGCTGATGTTCTGCGGCTATTCGCCGCTGCCCTACAAGCTGGCCGCGTGGGTGCTGTCGGCGCTGATCTGCGGCCTGGCGGGCGCGCTGTACGTGCCGCAGGTCGGCATCATCAACCCGGGCGAGATGAGCGTCGCCAACTCCATCGAGATCGCCATCTGGGCCGCGGTCGGCGGACGCGGCACGCTCGTGGGACCGATCGTCGGCGCCTTCGCGGTGAACGGCGCGAAGAGCTGGCTGACGCAGTTCGCGCCGGAGTACTGGCTCTACCTGCTGGGCGCGCTGTTCGTCGCGGTCACGCTGTTCATGCCGGACGGCATCGCGGGGCTGGTCAAGCGCAAGTTCGGGAAGAAGACCGACGGCCGGCCCGCCAACGGGGCCGAGGAGACGACGCCATGAACCCCGACCTGCTCGAACAGGGCGCCGAGCGCCTGCGCGCCGCCAGCGGCCCCGGCTACGGCCGCGTCGTGCTGCCGGGCCAGCTGGACCTGGCGCACGGCCGCATCCTGTACCTGGAGGACGTGTTCGTCAGCTTCGACGGCTTCCGCGCCATCAACGGCCTGTCCATCGACATCGCGCCCGGCGAGCTGCGCTGCATCATCGGCCCGAACGGCGCGGGCAAGACCACGATGATGGACATCATCACCGGCAAGACCCGGCCCGACACCGGCACCGTCTTCTTCGGCGGCACGATCAACCTGCTGCGCCACAGCGAGGCCGAGATCGCGCAGCTCGGCATCGGCCGCAAGTTCCAGCGCCCGACGGTGTTCGAGGCGCTCAGCGTCTACGAGAACCTCGAGCTCGCGCTGCAGGGGTCTCGCGCGCTGCGGGCGTCCTTGTGGGGCGTGCTGAGCGGCGCGCAGAAGGACCGGCTGGCGGAGGTGCTGACGCTGATCCGCCTGCAGGATCAGATGACGCGCGCCGCGGGGCTGCTGAGCCACGGGCAGAAGCAGTGGCTGGAGATCGGCATGCTGCTGGTGCAGGACCCGAAGCTGCTGCTGCTCGACGAGCCCGTGGCCGGCATGACGGACCAGGAGACCGAACGCACGGCGGAGCTGATCCTGACGCTGAAGGGCAAGCACAGCATCATCGTCGTCGAGCACGACATGGGCTTCGTCGACCGCATCGCGGAGAAGGTGACGGTGCTGGCCGAAGGCTCGGTGCTGGCTGAGGGAACGTTGGCTCAAGTGCAAGCCGACGAACGCGTGATCGAGGTGTACCTTGGGAGGTGAGGCCCCCCCCCTACCGGCTTCGCCGGCCCCCTCAAGGGGGCGACCCCGATGGCCCGGCGGAGCCCGTTCCATGGGGTCCGCTGGGTTTTCACCGGCGCGGATCCACCACGACGACAACTTCGAGATGACTTGCCATGCTCACCGCTGAGTCCATTCATCAGTACTACGGCGGTTCGCACATCCTGCGCGACGTGTCGGTCAGCGCCTCGCCGGGTCGGATCACCGTGCTGCTCGGGCGCAACGGCGTGGGCAAGACCAGCCTGCTGAAGAGCCTGATGGGCTTGATCCCGATCCGCGCGGGCAGCGTCACGCTGGCCGGCACGGACATCACGCGCGCGACGCCCTACCAGCGCGCCCGCTCGGGCATCGGCTACGTGCCGCAGGGGCGCGAGATCTTCGCGCGGCTCACCGTCGAGGAGAACCTGCGCATGGGTCTGGCGAGCAAGCCCGGCGGCACGCCGATCCCGGAGCACTTGTACGCGCTGTTTCCCGTGTTGAAGCAGATGCTCAAGCGGCGCGGGGGCGACCTGTCCGGCGGCCAGCAACAGCAGCTCGCGATCGCGCGGGCGCTGGCGGCATCGCCGCGGCTGCTGATCCTGGACGAACCGACCGAGGGCATCCAGCCCAGCATCATCAAGGACATCGGCCGCGTCATCCGGCGCCTGGCCGACGAGGGACTCGACGGCCACCCGGTCGCGATCCTGCTGTGCGAGCAGTACTACGACTTCGCGGCGGAACTGGCCGACGAATTCCTCGTGCTCGAACGCGGCAGCGTGATCGCCCGCGGGAACAACGCGGACATGCAGACGCCGGAGATCCGAGGCTTGGTGGCGATCTGAGGCCTGCGGGATCCACGGCCGGGGCAGAAATTTTCATGAAGAGTTTCGAGCGTCCGGGGCAAGACCTGGCACGCGCCACGCCACTAGGGAGGCTCCACCGCCGAGCCTCCCGCCATGCCCGACTTCAGCCCCGCCCTCTTCAACGCCCTGCCTCGCCTGCAACCCGTCGACCGATCCCGGATCGATGACGCGCTGGATCCGCATCACGGCCTGCTGACCCTGTTCGTGCGCGAACTTGCGCCCCGCGCGAGCGGATCACCGGCCGGCGACATCCAGTTCGCCACCGGCACCAAGGACGCCCTCACGGCGTGGGCGGTGGACTTCGTCGTGGGCGCCTTGCCCCGCAAGGGTCTCTCGCTCGCCCAGCTGCAAGGCATGTGGACGTCGATGCTGTCGGGCATGGTCGAGTCGATCATGACGGCGGTTCGCACCGCCGATTTCTCGGGCATCGTCGACGCCGCGCACGGACTGGGCAGCATGCTCCAGCTGGGCCAGGATCCCGGCGAGCCGCCACGTCTGTGCCACTTCACCTCCGACAACGGCCTCTCGCCCGCCCCGGCCAAGGCGACCGAGGTCGTGCTGCCGCTCTCGGAAGGCCTGCTGCTGAAGCTGCTCGACGTGGCCCTGGCCTCGGCGCGGTTCGCCAGCCCCGCCGGGGCCACGATCGGTCTGCGCGCGCGTTTGCAGGCGCTGAAGGCGCTGCTCTGCGAGCAGCCGCTCAAGGTCGACATGAGCCACGCGCGCACCCTGTGGCGTACGGAGGCGTCGCGGCAATCGCCCGCGTTCGAGGCGATCCGCGACGTCGTCGCGGCGCAGGAGCGCCTGGTGCGCCGCGGACTGGTGCCCGCGACCCGATTCGTTTCCCCCGGCCCGACGTCCGCCTCGCCTCGGACGCCGGAAGACCGCGCGCTCATCCGGGCCCTCCAGGCCGGAGGGACGGACCGCCCCGCCGGGCAGGACGCCCAGGACACCCCGGCCCCGTGGAGCGCACGGAGCGTGCCCGAACCCGGCCCCACGCCGTCCGACCGCGAGCGCGGGACCTGGGTGTTCCAGCCCGACCGCCATGGATCCTGGGCAACCCTCCACGTCGATCCGCTGCCGGCGACCGCTTCCGCCGAGGACATCGCCAGGCAGGACCAGCAGTTCCAGCTGCTTCGCGATTTCGTGCTGGTCCGCCTGTTCCAGGAGGGGGTCACGAATCGGCTCGACGTCACGCTCAAGGGCGATGACATCCTGGTCGGCGACCTGCCCGTCGCCACCCGATCCCGCCGCGGCGCATGGATCCCGGACCTCGACGCCATCAAGGAGGCGCGGAGCGTGACGACGGTCATCGAGCGGCCGTCCACACACTCGACGATCGACCAATGGTGGGACGGCAGCGCGTACCGCTTCTTCGAGCCGCGCATCCGTGCGACAGAGGTGCGGCAGCTGCGCCTGTTTCTCCAGATGAGCGCGGACAGCTCGAACCTCGCGCTCGAGCGATACCGCTATCCGGACGAGGCCGTCTGGATCCAGATCGATCGGCACGGCCATCAGCGCATCGTCGGCGGCGAGGCCCTGCTGTCGCGCCTCACCCCGGACACGCGGGTGAAGCTCGAGATCGAAGGCCACGACAGCGTGAGCGACACGGGGTCGCTCGAGTTCGAACACTACGCCCCCGCGGCGCTCATCGACCGGGTGAAGACGGCGTTGCGCGAGCTGGGGATCCGCCGGACCGCGAGCCAGGTGACCTTGCGGTCCTGCGCGCTCGTCAGCCGCGCCGCGCCCGGGTCGTTCGCCGAGCGCTTCCTGGAGGCCGGCATCGAGCAAGGCCTGCTGACCGGCGACGCGCAGGTGACCGCCTACTCGGAGCTGCTGGGCTTCGTCCTGAACCGATGGGACTGGTGGACGGCACCGCTGTTGCGTCCGGACGTGCCCCGGGTCACGATGCGCTTCCTCGGCGCCGCCGAGGAACGCCATGCCCCGGGCAAGACCTGGATCTACACGCGCGATCCGTCGACCGGTCGGATCGCGCGCCACGACAAGTACCCTGCCGCGCCCGGTCAGCGACCGGCGGACACGGTCTATCGGGAAGCATCGGCGATCAGCCTCGAGCGCTGCACCATCCTCGGCGCGGCCGGACGCGTCATCGACCGCCTGCGTCCCACCGCGCGCCATCACCTGCTGCCCGCGACGCCCGACGACGCCCCGTCGACGCTGAGCTTCTTCGACGAATCGACCGGCGCGACCGCGGCGATACCGGTCGACGATGCGGCCGAGGCGCGGCTCGTGGACGCCTACCTGCGGCAGCTGTCCATGCTGCTCGACGAGATGCCGGCCGAGACCGCCCGCGCGATGTCCGCGGAACCCGTCGAGGCCCAGGCGCCCGACGGCCTCAATGTGGGACTGCTCGCACTGGCGCTGAGCCAGCTCTCCAGGACCTCACCGGCGGGATCCCCCTATCAGGCGGCCGTCACCTACCTCGGAATGACGCAGGGGGCCGCCTTCCTGGGGGGGGATGCCGCGACGCTGGCGAACATGATCCGCACGACGATGCAGAGCACGGACGCGGCCGTCGTCTCGGGTCTCTCCCAGGCAACGGCACTGCTGACCCAGGGCTTGCGCGGCCTGGGCTCGGTACTCCAGGCCGGTGTCGTCGGCCTGGACATCAAGAACCTGGTCGACGCGATCGCCTCGGGACGGGCGTCCGCGATCGGCGTCGCGGGCACGCAGCTGGGTTTCGACATCGCCGGACTGGGCCTCCTGGGCGCCAGCGCCATCGCGGCCCTGGCCGGCTTCACCCTGCTGTCCACCGGCTTGAGGGAACTGGCCGTGCCGCTCGCGGGCATCGCGATCGGCGTCACCGGCCTGGCGCGAGCCGTCGCCGAAGAGGAGGAGCGGCTCAACTTCAATCTGCAACCGCTGCACGGGATCGACGAGGGATACGACGCGCCGCTCCGCTCGCTGCCTGCCACCGCCAACGCCAACGCCAACGCCGGCGGCAGCGTCAACGCCGGCGGCAGTGTCAACGGCAGCGGCAATGGCGGCGGCAATGGCGGCGGTGGCGGTGGCGGTGGCGGTGGCAGTGGCGGTGGCGGTGACGGCGACCGGCAGTTCCTGGCCGTCGCCGCCTGGGCGCCGGTGAACCGCATCGATTTCGTCAACGGCGAGGTCGGCTTCGACGACGCCACCATCGGGGAAACCTCGGTCCGTCTCTCCGGTCTCTACACGTCCGGCGGCCATGCGCATGACTGGAAGATCAACGACGGGTCCGACGCTCAATTCGCCAAGTCGCGCGACGGGATGGACCTCGACCTCTGGTCGCTGCTGTGGAAGCCGGGACGCGCGATCCGCCCGGTGGCCGCGCTCGCCGGGGAACAACGGGATCCGTCCCGCGTCCTGGTGCTGGCAACCAGCCCCGCAGTGGACATCGACTTCGAGGTCTATTCCAACAGCCGGGCCGGCGGCGATTTCTCCGTCCTCGGCGATGCGCGGCTGGACCGGATGGAGCGCCGCAGCGGCGGACAGTTCGTCGGCGACTACGTCACCTCCAGCAGCATGGCCAAGTCCGCCGATGTCTGGCGCTACGCGTACCGCAAGAGCGCGCTCACGGTCGTGCTCGACGAGCAGGCGCGCCTGCTCGCGCTGCCGGGTCGCGCCGGCCTGGACGACGCGCGCTTCACCTTCAGGAACCATGACGGAGAACCGGATCGCGGCATCCACCCGCTGGACCAGTCGCTGGTGGACTGCCGGCTGATCGGCGGCGGGGGTCGGGTCGTGCTGATGCTGCCCGCCGACGGCACGGTCCGCAACCCGGTGACGATCGTCCCGTCCGCGCGGCCCGGAGAGTCATGGACCGTGCTGCTCGACGGCGCGTTGAGCGCGGGGGGGAAGGCCTTCGAATTCCTCGACGAACACGGCCCGGGCAAGAGCGCGGGTGAGAGTGCGGATAAGAGTGCGGGTAAGGGCGAGGGCGAGAGCCCCGCCCTCGGCTTCCGGCTCAACGGGCAGACGATCCGGTTCGAGTCGATGCCACGCACACCCGTGACCGTGGTCGACCCCCGGCAGCCCGAGCTGGGCGTGTGGCTGGACCTGGGTCGGAAGCGCGTCGCACTGGTGGTCGACCTTGGCTATGCGCCCTACGACATCGATCCGGTGGCGGAGGTTCGAACCCACCTCGACGCGTTGGGCCATCGTCTCCTGGAGGGCGGATTGACCGCGCAAGTCCTGCCACGACGGGGCGAGGGGCTGGTGCTGCTGACGGCTCAGACCGACGCGGTCGACGCGCCGATCCCCGGCGATGACGTGCGCCTCACGCCGGGTCTGCCGCAGGACCTGGCACTGGCGGACTCGGGCCGCCGCGTGCCGCTCGGCGGCTACGTCGATCTCAAGAGCGGTCATGCGGTCCTGCAGGGCGATCAGACCCTGTGGATCCACGACCCCACGGCGACTTCCGCACCGTCGCCTTCGCATTCAACGTCGCCTTCACCCTCGCCCATATCCGCATCCGCTTCCGCGCTGGCACGTCGCGATCACGCCGCACAGTGGCTCAGGATGGCGATGTCCGGCGACGAGGCGACAGGCGACGGCACGAGGGGGCCGGTCGTCGCGCCGGCGGACAACGGCGACGTGTCGTCGACCGGCAGCGCGTCCTCTCCGCGCTGGCCGGATCGAGGCGCCTTGCAGCGTGCCGAGCGCAGGACGCTGCTCACCGACCTGAAGCGCTTCACCGCGCTGGCGATGGACGGGGGTCGACCGTGGGTGCCTCTCGGCGACACCCCGGCGCAGTCGCGCGAGTTCGTGTTCCGCCTGCGGCGCGCCGGCGTGGACATCGTGATCGACAACACCGACGCCCCGAGAGGCGTGGACCGGGGCAGCGTCCAGGACCGCTACGACGCCAACGCCGATGCGCTGGCGCTGTTCAGGGAGGACCTGCGGCGGCTGATCGAGATCGACGACTACCTGACGCCCAAGTCGCGCCGGCGCGGAGACGCCACACCGCCCGAGCCCTTCTCCCGCGCGCTGATCCAGGGCGACGGGCGCGAGATCGACCTCTCGTCGACGCTGCGCAGGCGGGACATCGACGAGGCCGTGGTCCTGCCCGAGGTCGACGAAGCGCCTCGCCGCCTTCGCTTCGACGCAGAGACCGGCGCGGACATCCGGTCCGCCTACAACGGCCTGGACCTGCTCGTGTTCGATGCCGCCCGGCCAGCTTCCCCCCTGATCCGCGTCCGCGACGCCCTGCTCGTCGGGGACCACGCCTCCGGCCACGTGCTGATGCCCGATCCTGCGTTGTCGATCTCCCGGCGCGTTCCCGGGACGGCAACGGCAACGGCAACGGCAACGGCAACGGGGACGGGGGCTGCCGCAATGTCGACGACGACCCCGATCTCGACGGCGCTCGCCTTGCCCGCCGAGCGTTTGGACGTCCCGATCCTGACGCTCAGGGATCGTCGTCTGTCGCTGGTGCGGGACGGCGGCGACCTCGTCGCGCGATCGGGCGACGGATGGGACGAGCAACGTCTGCCGTGGTTCTTCGATCCCGACGCGCCGGGCGGCGGCGCCGAGGCGTCCCGCACGGACCGCGCGCTGCTGACGCGGATCCGCCAGGACGATGGATCCTGGTCGTTCGGCGAGCTCGTCAACGACAACCTGCTGGACATGATGGCCGCGCAGGACAGCGTCGGCCGCTCGACTGGACGCGCGATCGACTGGTCCATCGCCACCGTCGACGACCCGCGCGCGAGGGTGCCCCGGCTGACGATGGACAAGACCGGTCACGTGGCGGCGGCGACCTTCCGGTTGCAGGCGCTCCGGTTGAGTGCCTTCATCGCCGGCATGCCTGCGGAGGGACGTCCAAGGACTTCAGACCTGACCCTCCCGCCGGCGCCCCGGATGTCATCGTCGGCGCTGCTCGTGCCGCAGCACGGCTGAGGCCGCCGGGACAGGCGCCGCTGCAGCCTTCACGTTCGCCACTGCTACTACTGCCGCTGCTGCGATTGCTGCTGCGGTAGCGGCTGTTGCAGCGGCAGCGGCAGCGGCAGCGGCAGCGGCGACAGGGTGGACTCAATCCGCCTGGATCTTGGCGGACGAGATCACCTTGCCCCAGCGCAGGAACTCCGCGTCCGAATGCGCCTGCAGCTGCTGCGGGTTCATGTAATCCGCGGCGGCGCCGAGCTCGGCGGCCTTCTTCTTGAACTCGGGCGTGGCCATGATCTTCTGGATCTCGGTGGTCAAGCGGTCCACCACCGCCTGCGGCGTCTTGACCGGCGCGAACACCGCGAACCACGATCCCGCATCCAGGTTGGGCAGCCCCGCCTGCGCGGCGGTCGGCACGTCCGGCAGCGAGGACAGGCGCTCCTTGCCCGTCACCGCGACCGCGCGCAGCTTGCCCGCCGCGATGAAGGGCATGAACGGCGGCGGCGTGCCGAAGGTCAGGTCGACCTGACCGCCCAGCAGATCCTGCAGCGCCGGCCCCGTGCCCTTGTACGGGACGTGGATCATCTGGATGCCGGCCTGCTGCTCCAGCATCACGCCGGTGACGTGCTGCAGCGAGCCGTTGCCGGACGACGCGAACGACAGCTTGCCGGGGTTCTTCTTCGCGTAGGCGATCAGCTCGGCCGTCGTCTTCGCGGGCACGCCCTCGCGCAGCACGATCAGCTGCGGCGCGGTCAGCACGTTGGCCACCGGGCGCAGGTCCTTCAGCTCCCACGCGCCCTTCTGGATGTGCGGCGTGATCACGTGATATCCGGAGTACTGCATCAGGATCGTGTAGCCGTCGGGCTCCGCGCGCTTGGTCGCGACGGCGGCCAGCGCGCCGCTGGCGCCGGAGCGGTTGTCCACCACGACGGTCTGGCCCAGCGCCTTGCCCAGCGGCTCGGCCAGCATGCGCGCGGCGATGTCCGTGGTGCCGCCCGGCGCGGCGCCGACCAGCATCGTGATGGGCTTGCTCGGATACGGCGACTGCGCGTACGCGGCGCTCATCGGGGCCAGCGCGGCCACGGCGGCCGCGATCAGCGCAACGGCAGGTGCGCCCACGGCGAGGCGGCGGATTCTGTTCATGGTCTTGTCTCCGGGAAGCCGCTCGAGGCGGCGTTGTCGTTGGGGTGAAACGGAAAGCTCGTGCGGGAAAGTCGTGCGTGCCAGGTCTTGCGGGAACAGGTCTTGCGGGAACAGGTCTTGCGGGAACAGGTCATGCGAGAGGTCGGCGAACGGAACCTCAGGCGTCGCGGGCCAACGCGCGTTCGCGGATCGCGTCGAAGTCGCGCGGCCGCGGATGCAGGTCCAGCCGGCGGCCGGCGCTGACGATCTGGCTCGGCACCGCGTGGCCGATCAGTGGCGGCAGGCGCTTAGCCGCGGCGATCAGGCGTTCCAGGTCGACGCCGGTGTCGCAGCCCATGCACTGCAGCGCATGGACGATCTCCTCGGTGCAGACGTTGCCGGTCGCGCCGGGCGCATACGGGCAGCCGCCGATGCCGCCGAGCGACGCGTCGAAGCGGTCCGCGCCGGCGTCGATCGCCGCGATCACGTTCGCCAGGCCCATGCCGCGCGTGTTGTGGAAGTGCAGCGTGAGTTGGACCTCGGGCCAGCGCGCGCGGAAGGCGCGCACCAGCGCGACGACCTGCGTCGGATAGGCCATGCCGGTGGTGTCGCACAGCGTCACGCCGCGCGCGCCGAGGTCGTCCAGGAAGTGGCCGCACCAGCCGAGCACCGTGTCGACCGGCACGTCGCCCTCCATCGGGCAGCCGAACGAGCACGACAGCGACACGTTCACCGCGATGCCGGCCTGGTGCGCCATCGCGGCGACCTCGGCCAGGCCGGCGAAGGACTGCTCGCGCGTCATCCGCAGGTTGGACAGGTTGTGGCTCTCGCTGGCGGACATCACCAGGTTGAGCTCGTCGGCCCGGGCCTCGATCGCGCGTTCGGCGCCGCGGACGTTGGGGACCAGTACCGTGTAGATCACGCCCGGCTTGCGGACGATGCCGGCCATCACCTCGGACGCGTCGGCCAGCACGGGGATCGCCTTCGGGGAGACGAAGGCGGTCACCTCGACCTTGGCCAGGCCGGCGTCGGACAGCGCATCGACCAGCGCGATCTTCTCGGCCGTCGGCACGAAGGTCGTCTCCGCCTGCAGGCCGTCGCGGGTACCGACGTCCTGCATGAAGATGCGGCGGCCGGCGCCGGTCCAGACATCGGACGGCGCGCGGGCTGCCGTGCCGGTGGCAGCGGAGGCAGCCGAAGGGGAGGCAGAAGCGGAAGCGGAGGAGGAAGCGGCGGAGGAAGAGGAGGCAGTCATCGCGGAGCCTTCAGGAAACGATCTTGCGATCACGGAGCGCGTCGATCTGTTCGGCGGTGAGGCCGATCTCGCGCAGCACCTCGTCGGTGTCGCCGCCCAGGCGCGGCGCGGCGCGGCGCACCGCCCCCGGCGTGCCCATCAGCTTGGGCACGATGCCCGGCACGTCGAGCTCATGGCCGTCGCGCGTCTGCTGCTTGATGATCATGTCGCGGGCGCGGAAGTGCGGGTCCTCGACGATGTCCTTGGCCGTGTACACGCGCCCGGCGGGCACGCTGGCCTCGGCGAGCGGCGCCAGCACGTCGTCGACGGTGCGCGTCGCGGCCCAGGCGCCGATGGCGGCGTCGATCTCCTCGACGCGGGCCACGCGGCCGGCGTTGTTGGCCAGTGCCTCGTCGTTGGCGAGATCCTCGCGGCCGATCACCTGCATCAGCCGCTTGAAGATCGAATCGCCGTTCCCCGCGATCAGCACGACGCCGTCCGCGCAGGGATACGCGTTCGACGGCGCGATGCCCGGCAGCGCCGAGCCGGCCGGCCCGCGCACGGCGCCGAAGGCGCTGTACTCGGGGACCAGGCTCTCCATCACGTTGAGCACGGCTTCGGTGAGCGCGACGTCGATGACCTGTCCGCGTCCGCCGTTGACCTTGCGGTGGTAGAGCGCGGTCAGCACGCCGATCGTGCCGTGCAGCGCGGCGAGCGTGTCGCCGATGGAGATGCCGCAGCGCACCGGCACGCGGCCGGGTTCGCCGGTCAGGTGGCGCAGGCCGCCCATCGCTTCGCCGATCACGCCGAAGCCCGGCAGGTCGCGATACGGCCCCGTCTGACCGTAGCCGCTGATGCGCAGCATGATCAGGCCGGGGTTGGTCTTCGCAAGTTCCTCGTAGGACATGCCCCAGCCTTCGAGCGTGCCGGGGCGGAAGTTCTCGATCAGCACGTCGGCTTCGGCAATCAGTTGCCGGGCGATGTCCTGGCCGTCTTTCTGGCGGAGGTCGAGCGCGATCGAGCGCTTGTTGCGGGACTGGACCTGCCACCACACGGAGGTGCCGTCCTGGATCATGCGCCAGTTGCGCAGCGGGTCGCCGCTGCCGGGCGCCTCGATCTTCACGACGTCGGCGCCGAAGTCGCCGAGCGTCTTCCCGGCGAACGGGCCGGCGATCAGTTGCCCCATCTCGACGATGCGCAACCCGTGCAGGGCCTGCAGACCTTCCATGGCTCGATGTCTCCTTGTATTGGAGACGGATTCTGGGAAGGTCCGCCTCCGGTGGGAATGCCGGAGTGGCGGCGCCAGCTTTCACGGATCGCGAAAGCGGGGTGGGGTTCGCCCTGACGGGCCAACCATGCCGCTACGGGACCTGAGGGCGCACTGGATAGCGCCAAAGACCTAGTAGCGACTCAGTTGCCAGCCTGGAAACGCGCTCGCCCAGCGCTGGGGATTGAGCACCACGCACACCTGGGCCAACTCACGCTGCCAGCGCGGTCCTGACAGCCCGATCGGAATGGATCGCCTGAGTTCCTTGTTCACCACGCCGAGCAATCCGTTGTCCAACGTCAATACGCACAGGTAGCGCACGGGCTTGTCCGGACTGCCCGTCGCTCGTTCGGACCAACGATAGAGCCAGGTGTCGCGAAGCTTGTGAACGAGCACATCCCGCAGGTGATTCACACGCTCCCGTCGTGCGCCGCGCTCCTCGTCGGAGGCTGCGACCTTGAAGTTGTAGTCATCCGGAGCATGGAAGTCCTTGACCTCGATGAACAGAGTGTCGCTGGGAAGCTCCACCACAATGTCCACGGCCTTCATGGCGTGGGACAGCCCGTGAAACTTCGGGTGTTGGCTGTCTTTCTCGTCAAACACGTGCGCCTCGATGGCGTCCGGAAAGTCGAACTCAAATCCGTCAGCGCGCACCTTCATTGTCCGAGGTCCCCCATTTGCTGACGGATCTCCCGATCGGCCAGCGCTCCCAGCGTCTCGTCAATGACGTTGGGTTCAAGCAAGTCGTAGTCCGCGAAGGAGGCCACGTTCACCTTACGCTGCTCATCGCGGAACAAGCTGTGGAACTGCACCTGGTCCTCAGGCTGCAGCTGCAGATCGAATTCTTTGAGCAGGTTGTAGTTGTGCGAGGTCACAAAGACCTGCACACCCAGACGTTGCAGTTCGATCAGGATCTGCACGACGGTCTTCATCAGCTTGGGATTCAGATTCGCCTCGGGCTCGTCCCAGAGCAGCACACTGCCGTCCAGCAGGGTGCCGTTCTGAATGAGTACCCAGAGCAAGCCGAGCTTTCTGATGCCTTCGGCCAGCAATGTGAACTCAAGCTCGCCTTGAGGGCTCTTCAGGAAGAACTCTTCATTGCGCGTGACCACCTTGCCGTCCATCGACTGCTGAAGAATGTCCAGCAGGCGCTTGCGATCCATGTCGGTGGGGCCCTTCAAGGTCCCTAGGAACGCGCGGTCGATGATGTCCGCGTAGACCTCCTCGAAATGAATGTGCCGAAGGCTGTACAGCGACCGGAAGCCCGGCGCATTGGCCATCATGTCCTTCACGGGGATATAGACCGAGGTCAGCGGATGCTCCTGCCACTGCTTGTGCGCCCCGGACACCGTCGCCTTTCCCGGCTCCTTCGTATGGTTAGACATGGACAGGCGCAATGACAGCGACTTCGACTGTCCGTCCACCTGCACGGATCGGGTGACGTCCACGGTGCAGGTGCTACTCGACGATCGACGCTGCACAAGCCTGCCGATCTGCTCGCCGGATGGCAGGAACACACGATTCAATTTCTCGGCGAAGCTCTTCTGGCTTGTGCTGACATCGCACGCCGCGTAGACCAACTTGAGCAGATGAGTCTTGCCGCACCCGTTCTCGCCGACAAAGATGTTCAGCCCAGGGGAAAACCTGAGATTGAGCTGTTCGAACGCTGTGAATCGTTCCAGCTTGATGGCGTCGAGCATGAGGCTTGTTCCGATTTCGGGGCAGCCTGTCAGCTTATCGCATGGGCGATGCGTGAGCGATCAGACGGACCCGGAGATGGAGTTCCTCAAGCGGCAACACTCTGCCGGTTGACTGGTCCCTTGATCTCTAACCGGCACGATGCTGCCGATTGCGGGCGAGTCTTCTCAACGGCGCTCGCACAGATGATCGATGAACACCCGCACATGCCGTGGCAGCGCATCGAGGTCGCGCACGCCGATGAGCAGCGTGCGGTCGGACCAGTCCTCGTCGAGCCCGATGCGCCGCAGGTTCAGCGGCTTGAGCAGCGGCTCGACCGCCACGTCCGGCAGAACGGCGACGCCCATGCCCGCGGCGACCATGCGGCACATCGCGTCGAAGCTGCGCACCTGGATGCGGTTCTTCAGGCGCCGGCCGAGTTTCTCGGTCTCCATCTCCAGGCGCTTCTGCAAGGAGGTGGCCTTCGCCAAGGTGACGAAGTCGTGTTCGACGGCCTGCTCCCAGCGGACCGACTTGCGTTTCGTCAGCGGATGCCCGGCCGGCGCGACCAGCACCAGCCGGTCGTGCCGGTAGTTCAGGACGTGCAGGCCCAGCGCCGGCGTGCGATCCGCGAAGATGCCCAGGTCCGCGCGACCGTCCAGCACCGCGACCACGATCTCGTGGCTGTCGGCTTCCTCGAGCTCGATCCGGATGCGCGGGTTGTCGCGCCCGAAGGCCGACACCTGCGCCGGCAGGAACTGCGTCACCGCCGAGGTGTTGGCCCACAGCCGCACGACGCCGGTCAGGCCCGACGCGTAGTCGGACAGGTCGGCCGTCATCTGGTCCACGTCGCTGAGGATGCGCTGCGCGTGCTGCTGCAGCGCCAGGCCCGCGGCCGTCAGCGTGACGCCGCGCGAATGCCGCTCCAGCAGCGTCGTCCCGAGCGAATGCTCCAGGTCGCTCAGGCGCTTGCTCGCCGCGCCGACCGCCAGCGCGGCCAGCGCCGCCCCCTGGCTGATGCTGCCCGTGCGGGCCACCAGGCTGAAGAGCGACAGCGAGACGAGATCGACGCGATGCAGGTTCATGGCGGAGGGAGTATCCGTCCGCGCCGCCGCCGTGAGAGCGACGGCGCGGCGGTTCACCGCCCGACAGTCGCTGCGTCAGGTCGTTTGCGCGGACAGCAGCGCCTGAGCGGATGGGATCCGCGGCAGCGCGAAGGACGAAGTCCCGCCGAAGTCGACCTGCGATTGCGACGACATGGCCTGCTTGAGCAGGTTGGCCTGGCGCGCGGAGTCGCCACCATGGGCGTGGTCCGACGCCGCATCCTCCGCACCGTGCGTGCTGTCCCCGTCCTGAGCTTGAGCGTCAGGTGCATCGGAGACGGACGGCTCGTCGGTCGCTCCGGCGGAGACATCGGCCAGGATGCTGGCCTTGAGCAGTCCCGACGACTGGAGCTCTTCCAACGAACGGCGAACCGACCCCGCCCTCTCCTGGAGATCACCGACTCCCTGGGGACCGACCTCCGGTGGCTGCAAGTCGACCCGCTGGCCCAGCGCGGCGGCGCGCAGCACCTGCAGATGGAGATAGGACCTGTTGAGCATCGCGCGGAAGCCACTGTAGGCGTGCGGTTCGATGGGCAGGGAACCGACCGCATCGATGAGACGCTTGAGACCCTGGAGAACGATGTAGTCCGAAGCCGTCATCGTGACGCCCTTGACCTGCTTGTCGGCGGCGACGAGCTTCGCATGGCGAGCCACGGACTCCGGCACCCAGTCGCCCGCGTCGATCACGGTGGCCTGACCCTGATGCCGCAGCTGCAGTCGCCTGCCGCTGACCAGTGCCGCCGTCAGCGCGCTCAGGTCCCCCTTCACCGCGAAGTACACGTTGGAAATGAGCGTGCTGATGGACGCATCGTCGGACGACCACTCCGGAGACTGGCACTCCGACAGCCAGTCGCGGAACTGCTCGCGAAGGCCACTTTCAGTCTTCTCGTCGAAGTAGAAGCGCCAATCTGCAAACGGCATTGCGTTGGCGATCAGGACCACTGGTGCGATCCCGTCCACGCCGCCGCGGACGAGCCCCAGCGCGTCGACCTCGTAATGCCGCGACAGCTTGCCAAAACGCCACGCCAGATCGAGCTCCCGCGGGCTGAAGGGCGCAATGGTCAGCACGTCCTGCAACACGTCCCTGGTCGGCAGACCACCGAAGAAGCCGCGCAGCTGAATCGCACGCTCGACCTGCTCCACCGTCCGGATGCCGCCGTCAAGCAGCGCCTGCGCGTCGTCCTCGCCGTAGCCTGCGGCCATCAGTCGCGGTATCGCCTGAGCCGCCTTGGCGCCGCCCCACGCTGCCTCCAGCGGCACGTCCGGCGACAAGTGCCAGGTCTTGCCGTCCACAGCCTCGATCGTCCACGGTTCAAGCGTTTCGGCGGGAGGCATCGACGAGGCGATCTTCACGTCGAGGAGCTTCCTCTCCTTCGCAGTTTGAAGTGCCGGGAATCTCGCTTCGAGCATGGTCTTGAACGCCTGCTCCTGCGTCGACTCTCCCGGCGGCACGTGCAGCCGAAGCTGATGGCCACTCGCGGCGGCGCGGAGCACGGCCAGATCGAGATACTTCGGTCGCAGGGCCTCGGCCACCTGCGCCTCGCCATGCCCCTGCTTCCGGAGCTTGCCTCCCAGCGCCTCGAGGAGGCGCTCGTAGACGGCAAGGACGATGTAGAGCGGCGCATCGAAGGACGCCTCCGGCGTGGCGCCTCCCGTCGGTGCCAGCGAGGCGAAACCATGCAGCACTTGCGGCGCCCAGGGCGACGATTCGACCACCGTCGCCTCTCCGAGGCGGCGCAACTTCGCCTGGGCGGCGAGCTCGACGGCGTCCTGCAGCGCCCGGTGGAACCCGCCCGCGGCCTGAGCCAGGCGCAGTGCGATCGAGCTGTTCGCGGACGACATGGCGCTTCGCGGATCGGCGCTCTGAGCCTCATGCAGCCATGACTTCGCCTCCGCCACAAACGGCAGGAGCATGGACATCGGAATCAACCGATGCATGCCGCCCGGCAGCAGTCCACCGATCAACTCGGTGCGTTGCTCCGGCGTGAAACCGTCGCGGACGGCGGTGACGCCGGCCTCCGGTCGACGGTCCCACGCGGGCAGCGAGCCCAGGTAGCTCGCCAGGTTGCGCTGCTCGTCATCGAGGGGGCGCCGGTGAAGCACATCCTCGGCAATGATCTTCCAGGACAGGCGCTTGAAGAGCTTGCGCCATTCGATCGCACGGGTCACCTGGTCCAGCGTCCGGACGCCGCTGGCGAACAAGGCTTTCGCATCCGACCCGGTGAAGCCGCCGGCCGTCAGACGCGGCAAGGGCAGGCCAGCCTGCCCCGCGCGGTACTCGGCCGCGAGGTCTGTTCCGGGGGACACGTACCTGGCCCTCCCTTGCAGCGTGGGCGGCGTCCACGGTGCCGCTTCGCCGACAGGGGGCAACCGCGATGCGATCGCCACCGCGATCAGGCCCTCGTCCATCGCGGCCTGCAATCGGGGAAGGGCGTCCTCTATCACGGCATGGACGACCACGTCTGTGCGGGACATCAGGGGCTGCACCGGCAGACGAAGTGTCTGGTCGCCGGCAGCGGCCTCCAGCGCGGCCACCTGGGCATACCACGGCACGGTCATGCGCAAGGCTTTCTCCTCTCCGTGGCGCGCCTGAAGGGTCTCGCGCACCTCGTCCAGAAGGAGCCGGGCGGATTCGAAGGAGAAATGAGCGGTCTTGCCACCGGTGGTCGCATCCCCATGGCCCTCCTCCGCGGACGGCTCACGCCTGAGCGCCAGGGCGTCCTTGATCCGCGACACGACCTGGCGATGTTCATCGTCCTCGATCGAGGCGGCATTGAAGAACGGCAACTGCGCGTTGAGCAGATCAATCTGTCGCTCCGCGGCGCGAACCCGCACCGCATTGAGCAGGCGCTGCGGAGACCATCCCCCCGCATCGCTCGTGCTGCGCTTCACCTCGCTCAAGATCCTGATTTCCGCCTCGCTCAGAGCATCATGACTGCGCACGTCGTCCATGAGCACGGGCAGCGGCAGTCGGCCGAAGTGGCGGCGCAGGTCGATCGCCCGCGCGGCCTGTGCTTCGGTACTCAGGCCAAGCAGGAACAAGGACCGGACATCCTCGTCACCAAAGCCGGCGCTTCGCAGCACATCGACGACGGCATGCGGGCTCGCGCCGGCGTCGACGGTGGTGAAGGTGACCTCGCCGAACCAGGCTTCCAACGGAAACGCGCCGCTGACTCCGGTGAGGCGGTAGTGGCGGTAGGGAACGCCTCCCGTGTCGATCTTCGTCATGCGTTCCTGCTGACCGTGCTCGATGTCGCGAAGGATCCAGGTGGGAGAGACACGGACCCACTGCCCACCAGGACGCCGGGCCTCGACCACCCATTCAGGGTTGGAATGAAGCACCTCGGACCAGACGGGGGACGCCAGCGTCGACGAGGAACTCAGCGTCAGACTGTCCAACGCGATCGGGTGCGCAAAGTCGAACTGGATGAACTTGCCGGGATCCAACAGGATGCGCGGCTTGCCTTGATCGCCCTTGAACAGATGCTTTGTCGCGGCCGGTCGCCACGCGGCGACCTCGTGATGCCCCTCGAAGCCGTCGACCAGATTCCCTGGCGTGGACCGCCCATCCCAGGCGGCTTCCATCTTGAGCTCCTGCACGGTGGCGAATCCTTGGTGCTTGAGGCGCACCACGGAGGAGAGCGGAGGGATGTTCTCGGCAATCATCATCGCTTCAACGAGCGACCCGCCCGAGGGAGCGCCTCCGACGGTCGGTATTCTTGCCTTCTCGTCGAACGCGGCGGCCTTCTTCCGCTCCTTCGCCCTCAATTCTTGGTAGGTCCGTTCCCACTTCTCATAAGCCGCATCGGGGTCCGGTGACTCACCGTTCTGGTCGACGATGATGCCGGGAACAAGGTCGTACTCAATGCCGGCCAGAGGCGTCTCGTCGGCTCTTTCAAAGTCGGTACCCGCAGGGTTGAGCTTGAGGTAGCGCGTCAACGTGTACTGGAAGGCAATGCCCGGCGCGCTTTTGAAGGACTCCGAGGTTTCGACGGCGATCAACGCCGAGCGATCTCCCGACCCCTCGTAATGCCGGCGATTCGCATTGCCAAGCGCCACGTCCCGCGGCGACACGCGGGCCTCCCAAAGGCGTTGCAAGGCGCCGTGATGGACAACACCCGCCTGCAGCATGCCTGCCGTCCACTCGTCATTCATGGTCTTCGCGGCCAGCATCGCGAGTGCCAGTTCTCGAGCCACGGCGGCCGGGCGTCCTTTCAATTCGAGGACCATCGTCAGCAATGGCAGGTCGGGCGGTGTCAACGGCATCTCGCCATCCAGCAGACGGATGAAGTCGTCCAGCGCCGCGAGAGCGTCTTCCCCCCACCGCTCCCGGAAACGGGCCGCCCCCCACGATTCGAAGACCTCGAGCTGCGCCATGGCGAGGTTGCGGCGCAGGACCCGCTCGTCATAGGCCCACGGCGAGCGGCGTGACGCCAGATGCCTGAGCATGGGTCCCTGGGACGGAGACGGCATCAGGTCGCTCGACGCGTAGTCGTTGATGAAGGTCGTCGGCAGATTCCAGCCATTCCTGTCGAGCGCAACGGCCAGCAGCGCATGCAGGCGCCGCAACTGGTCTGTGGTGTTGATGCGAAGCGCCGTGGCGATCTTCCCCGGCATCCCGCGGGCCTTCAGATAGGCCACGACGTCATCGGACGAATGGTTGGCAGACCCGACGAATCGGACCGCACGGCCAATGTCCTTGACCGATTGGGGAAGCGCGTCGGCGTGCTCGACGACTTCTGGGAGGTCCAGAGTCATCGAAGGATCGGACCGCCACAATGCCCACCCCTCCGGGTTGAGGTAGTAGTCCTGCAGCAGGACGGTCGCAGGGCGGGCTCCCTCGATGATGGCCTCTGCCATCGCACCGTGCCTGCGCCACGCGCCGACCTTGCCCAGCCGGACAGTTCTCGTCGGTTGACGGAAGTTCCACGGCGCATCGTCGGAAGGGAGGATCAGGTGTGTCCCGGGCGCCGTTGCCAGCACGGTCCCTTCAGTGTCGGAGGGTCGATGCACCATGACGCCATCCTGGATGACGGGCAGTGCATAGCGCTGGCCGGCGATGGCCAATGACAGGTGGCGCGCATGCGGCATCGTCGCGTGCCTGCGGATGAGGATCGTGGCGCCGGCCAAGTGGATCCGGAGATCGTCCTCCAGTCGCGAGAACCGGATGTCCTCCAGCAGCGAACGCAGCTTGATCACCAGATCGTTCGGAGCCGCGGAGGCTCGATCGTCCGGCAACGACAGGCCGGGAAGACCCTCGACCTCCACCGCCAGGACATCCAGCATCGCATCGGACGCGCTGTTGTCGATGATGACCGACTGCCCCGCCCGGATCCGATAGGTATCCGCACCGCTGCCGCCGCGGAGGACGGTGCCGTCCGGGAAGTCCCAGGCGTCGATCACGTCATCCTTGTTCGTGCCGTGGCCTGGGATCGCCTTCGGAACGGAGGTCTTCGACGAGGCCGTCCCAGGCTTGTCCTTCGCGGGAGTGCTGACCGCCTCGAGCCCGGTGTCAAAGCGGACCGGTCCATCGACGACCGGTTCGCCACGCCCCGGCAGCACCAGGATGACGGGCGTCTGATCCTTGCCCTTCGCCCACACCGTGATCCCCGCCGGCCCCACCTCCATGGAGGAACGCCGCTGCCCCGACAACCTCAAGCGCAACGGAGCGAAATCGGTGCCGGGATCGATCGGCGGCGTCTCGACGATGATCAGGTCTTCGCCCTCCGCGAGTTGCGTCAGGCGTTCCGCGGGAATGTCCAGGGAGAGGTCCATCGGCAGCCCCGTCATTGGCAGGACGCGGATGTCACCTGCACCGGAAGACAGGTGGAAACGGCTGTAGGCGTTGTCGCCGGAGAGTGTCCTGCTCGACGCGGGAAGCGCGGTGCTGAACACCACGTGCTTGTCGAGCTCCGTGAGGGCGACCTCCTCCTTGATCACCTCGGGATTGATCAGGGTGATGACCGTCCCGAACGCGTCGACGACCACCACCGCCGGCGCGGAGGGTTGGCGCGACGGCTCTCGCACCGCGCCGGTCTCCGACGCAGAGGTCGCGGGCGGCGACTTGAGCCGGTCGAAGTAGCGCTTCAGCTTCAGCGACTCCTCTCCGATGAGAACGTTCAGATCCTGCCCACTGCGGCGCAAGGACAGAGACTCATACGGCACGTGGACCTTCAGCAGCAGACTCGACCTGCTGTCTGCCCCCAGGTCCACGCTGGCGTCCTTGACGCCTCGCGTCCAGATGGCCACGTCGCTCGATGTCGACAAGATCTTGTTGCCGTCGCGCACCAGATAGGTGTTGCGTCCTCCGTTGCCACGGATGTCCGCGTCCTTGGCCGAAATGTCGAACCGTTCGTCTTGCTCGGAGCCGCTCACCTCGGCCTTGGCGGCGTTGCGGACCACGAATCGACGAATGCCGACGAGCTGGGTCTCACCGCTGCCCCAGTACTTCAGCTTCATCGGACTGAAGGGCCGCGGCGCCACCGGCGATATCTCCAGAGTAGCCCCCTCGGCATCGATCTGGATCTCGTCCTCTTCGTCGCGAAGCGGGTCTGCCTCTTGGTTCCCCCAGATTGAGCCCAGATTCGTCTTCTTCACCTGGAAGACATCGGCCTTGTCGCCGCCCACCACCGCGCCCCCCCTGGCCAGATTGCCTATCTGGAACAGTTGGCGATCTTGCCTGTCGCTGGTTGAAAACAGCCGACTGTCCACCATGTGCACCTTGTCCATCGACAGCCAGGCCGTGCCCGGCGGGAGATCCGGCCGCTTGCGCGCCATGACGACCTCGCCAAACTTCTCTGCCGTTGCCGGCTTCGGCTGAAGGGCGTAGTTGAACTTCTGACTCGATTGATGATCGGCGAAGACCACGTGCTGCACCGGATGCGTGGTGTCCGGCACCATGAACCTGTCGTAGCCCTGTTTCGCCAGTTGTCCGGCCTCGAAGGTCGTGGAATCCGAGAACTGTCCCTTCAGCGCGCTGGACAGCTGGGCCGCAGCATCGCGGGCGGCCTTCTCCACCTCGGCCCGCAGCGTGACATCGGTCGAGAAGCCGAAAGCCTTGGCGAATGCGGCCAGGACGCTGTCCCCCACGGTGGTCGACTCGCGGATGTACTGGCCGAACGCGTCGAACCAGAGCGAGGCCTGGGTCACCGCAGTGGCGACGAGCATCACGATCGCGATGGGACCCGCCACCTTGCTCATGATGGCCGACGCTGCGGCGAGGGCGGTGCTGACGATCGCACCAGTCATGCCCGCCACGAACACCGCCGTACCGATGATTGCGCTCGTCAGCATGATGGCGGCGGAGAGTGCCGTCATGGCCGTGCTGGCGATCAGGGACTTGCCGGCATAGCTGTCGAGTGACTGCCCGCTCGCATTGAATTCCTCCCACTGCAGGACACATGACGCCATGTTGACGGCGGCGAAGGCGACATTGGCCGCGCCGCCCGCCAATCCCGCGCTGATCCCGCGCAGCACCCCGGAGCGCACGACCGGAGAGAGCTTGCTCAACGCCCTGCCGGCCATCATGGCCAGTGGCGACACGACGAGGCTCAGGCTTTGCGTAACGCTCAGGCCCTTCACGGCAGGGGTCATCTGATCCCAACTGGAGAGGATCTGATACATGCCCATCAGCGTGTCCACATAGTCGATCGCACCGTCCAGCTTGTCGGCGAAGACGGCCACGGATTTCCGGCTCGCCGACGGCCGCTCGCGTGCCTGCGTCATGAAGGGCCGGACGCTGTCCGGCGCCGCGTCGACCAGCGTTCGATAGACCTTGTCGGGCAGCTTGTGCAACGCGAGATACGCATGGGTGAGCTTGACCCCATCGCCCCTGTCGATGAACGTCTGGAGCCGCCCTGGATCCAATCGCAGCCCGCGGCCGTCGGCCGTCACCACGCCGATCTCCTGGAGACTGGCGAGCGAGTTGCTCCTGTTCAGGCCCTGCATCTTGTCGAAGTCGATGCCATCGTCGTTGCTGGCTCGTCGGCCGATCTCCCTGGCGACTTTCTCGATGGGCGTGTCCGCCGCGTGGGAGCCCCTCGGCGGCGCCATGCCCGCCACGTCGTCGATGCGCTGACCGGTCCTTGCCAGCCAGTCGTCGAAGCCCGCGCGCGTCTCGGGCGACAGGTCCCGCAGGATGTCGCCGAGCAGGCTGGTGGGGGCGGCGTCGTCGCCGCGCGCCGCCTTGAGCAGCTCGGCATCGCTCGCGAAGATCCCATCGGCGTCGGGGGTCGTGGCCGCCGTCAACCTGTCCGCGATCTCACGGGCCGTCGGCGAGGGCTCGTCGATGAACGCCGATCCTGCGCCGGACTGCGTCTCCCGCGCGCCGATCCATTCGCCCATGGCGCGCAGCCGGTCGGCGATCCCGGCGTCGGGCCGGTCGGTCAGCAGCGTCACCCATTGCTCGAAGAGGTCGGCATCGATCTTGAGGCGAGCCACGGGATCGCCCGGCAGATCGGCGATCGCGCGCAGCAGATCTCGCGTCAAAGGCTCGCCGTCGATCTGCGCTCCCAGCGTGGCCAGGAAGTCCATCGGCACCTCGATGCCGTCCACATGCAGCACGCGACCGGCAAGTCCGTCCGCCACCGATGCCCGCGTCCCCGCGTGCCGGTCGTCCAGATGCTCCGCGAGGCGGTTCCACGCCCAGTCCTCATCGTCGGCCTCAGCCCCGGCTCCCGGCCCGCCGTCCGGATACTTGTCGATCCGCTCGATCCGGCCCGTGTCGGGATCCTTCCTGAACATCCACGTCACGCCGCGCGCATGGTTCGTGGCCGCGCCCCCCGGATACCTGACAGTCCTGCGGGACGGCTCCTTCCCTTCGAGCTCGAGCTTGCGGGTCAGCACTTCGCCGTACGCCACCATGGTCGCGTCCTTGCGAAGGATGCCCTTGTCGATTGCCGCCGCCATGAAGGCGTCGGCGAAGCTGTCCGCCAGCACCGGCGTCTCGATCGCGCAAGAGACGAGCGTGAGCTTGCCTGCCCTCGACGTCAGCCCGATGTCCTCGATCACCGAGGCCACCCGATCCGCCAGCGCCGTGGCGCCGTAGCCCGACAACTGCTGCGTCCGCGTGGCGTGATCGTGGCTGCCGTGGCCGCTGATCTCGATCTTGACGGGCAGGGCGGCGTCGGCCCGTTCCAGGAGGTCCTTCCCGTACCGGATCACGTGATGGCCGGCCCGATCCACCTGGATCCACACCGTCTCGTCGGGATGGCTGCGGAGGGTCCGATGCGCGCCCTTCCACATGACGAGGTCGTCCTCCATCTGCAGGTGGACGAGCAACCTGGCCCCTTCGCCGGCGCCGCGCATGTCCGGCAGCGCGCCGTCATCGGCGGGGCGCCACGACGTGGCCGGTTCCAATGCCCTGATCGGCAACTCCCGTGGGTCCAGAATTCCGTGAAGCTCCTGCAGCGCCGGGACGTCCCACCGCCACTGCCCCTCCTTGCGTTCGGCGAGCACGGACCGCCCCGCCGTCACCCGGTCCTCATGGATCGTCAGTTCGCCGGGCACGCCATTGCGCACCAGGCCAGGCGAGTGGCCGAACTCGGCGACGATGAACTCATCGAGCATCCGCAGGTCGGCGTCCTGCAGCCGTCGGCTTTCCGGGCCGCTCCCGGCATCGGACGGCCTGAACCTCAGCAGCGAGTCGGCCTGCGGGCCGTCCTTCATCCCGGGCCAGACGATCCGTATCGTCCCCGCCGCCCGGTCGAGCGTCTGTGTCGCCTGGGGCATGAACCGGGCCAGGCGCGCCAACGGGGTCGACTCGTCCACGCCGACATCGATCGGGGTCCGCAGCGAGGCCATCCTCGCCTGCCGTTGTGGCAGCAGGCTGGCCAGCAGATCGCCGCGATGGACCCGGCTGCCATCAGGATACGAGGTCCATCCCACGCCCGGGGCCGGGGCCGGGGCCGGGGCCGGGGCCGGGGCATCACTCAGATAGATCGGCGTCTGCAGCAAATGGCCGCGGGCCAGTTGCATCGCCGTGCCGTGCACGACGTCCAGGACGTCCAGTGCCGCGTGGTCATTCGCGTCGTCCGACAGGGACATCCGGATCACGGCGTCCGCGTCGACGGCGAACGGGCGTTCGCTCAGCATGACCTCCAGGAGCGCCAGGGTCTGCCGCGCATAGGACCGCCCGACGGGATCGGGCCGGGTCTCGAGGGGCAGCCTGTCCATGGCGCTCACCGCGCTTTGCACACCGAAGAGCAGGGCCGCGTCGTGAAGCGGGACGTCCATCGACGGGTCGAAGCGCTGGAGCAACTGCGACGGCATCCGCGCCCGTTCGACCAGACCCGTCGGGAGGCCGCTCCAGGACAGCTCCGCAACATCCCGGCCAAGGGGATCGCCGATGTCGGACAGCTGGAGGTAGGCCGCGCGGAGCTTCTCTGGATCCCGCTGCCAGACGCCGTCGGCGATCAAGCTCGCCACAGGGGGCAAGGCGCCGACCGGGATGTCGTCGTCCAGTTGGGAGAACAGCGCTGCCAGGTTGGCCCGCGTGTTCTCGACCACGGCGTCGGGAGCGCCGGCCGTCAGTGTCATGAGGCCGCCCCTGGCTTGAGTCGATGCCAGCGTGGAGAACAGCTCGGAGAGCCTGCCGGCCGCGCCCGGTCGAAGATCCCGGACCTCGGACGGCTCGACGGTCTGGATGGCGGCCAGTCCGTAGGAATCGCCCTCCCCGGCGGGGTACTTGTCGGTCCGGACGATCTCGCCCGTGCCGGGGTCCTTCTTGAAGACCCAGGTCACGTCGGGCGCACGGGTCGTCTCGTCCGCGCCCGGATACCGTCGCGTGAACCGGGACCGCGCCTCTTCGCCGGCCTCCAGGTGCATCTTCAAGTGCTCGCTGTACGAGACCAGTGCGGCGTCCGGGCGGATCACGCCCTGGCGGATTGCATGATCCAGGAATTCGGCGCCGAAGCTGTGCTGGACCGACGGCGTCTCGAGCGCGCAGGAGACCAGCGTGACCTGTTCGGCCCGGCCCTTCAGCTGGAGCTGGTCGAGCACCTGGGCTACCCTGTCCACCAGCGTCGTGGAGAGATAGCCCGACAGGGCCTGTGACCGTGTCGCCAGGTCATGTCGTCCATGGCCTGTGATCTCGATCTTGACGGGGAGATCGGCGGCGGCCTGCCGCAGCAGGCGCGCTCCCCACCGGATCACGTGGTTGCCGGCGCTGTCCACCTGGATCCAGACCACCTCATCCCGATGGCGGACGATGCTCCGACGCGCATAACGGAGCATGACCGGATCGTCCTCCATCTGCAGCAGCACGCGGAGCTTCGAAGCGCCTCCGCGCGGGAGTCTTTCCTTCGGCCAGCGCAGGCCGTGGAGATCGAAGTCCCACGACGACACCGGCTTCGATCGATCCGCCGAACCTCCGCCGTGCCCCACGGCCGACCCATGTTGGCGGAGCGCTTCATGGACCGGCACCCACCCGCCGTCCTTCCGCTCGGCAAGGGTGGCGCGGCCGGCGGTCAGCGCGATCCCGTCGAACCTCAAGTCGCCGGGCACGGCGTTCAACGACGACACGGACGAGTCGAAGAACGCGCCGACGAGGAACTCGTCGATCGCGCGGATCTCGGCCTCCTGAAGGCGCTGGCTGTGCGAGCCGGGCATGGCATCGGCCGCCGCGAACCGCAGCACCGAATCGGCCTGCGGTCCCTCCGGGGTCCTGGGCCAGACGATCGTGATCGTGCCCGCGCCCCGGTCAAGCTGCTGCTTCGCGTCCGGCATGAACGCGAACAGGCGGGACAGCGGATGAAGCTCGTCGAAGTCGGCGCTGCCGTTGGTCCGCGCTCGCGTGATCTGCGCTCGACGCCCCGCCAGCAGGTCCGGCAGGAGATCACCGTGATGGACGCGACTGCCGTCCTCATGGCGCGCCCATCCGGCGTCGGATTGCTCCCGCGCGAAATCCGTCAGGTAGACCGGCGCTGGCATGACGCCCTTGCGGGCGAGCTTCATCGACGTGCCGTGCACGATCTCGAGGACGCGCAGTCGCGCGCGATCAGCGGCCTCTCCGGACGCGGCCAGGGCATCCAGGTGATCCGCATCGACCGTGAACGGCCGTCCGCTCAGCGTGGCCTGCAGCAAGGCCAAGGTCTGTCGCCCCAGCTGAAGACGGACCGGATCGTTCGCGGTCCCGGCGGCCCCCCCGTCCAGCGCGCGCACGCCGGCGTCCACGCTTTCCATGAACGCGAATTCCTCGATCGGGAGTGCCAGGGTCCTGGGGGAGCGCGACAGCAGCACCGACGGCATGCGCCCTCGATCGACGACACCCATCGGGCGATCGTCGACCTGCCAGTGACCAGGCGCCTGCGGGAAAGGGTCGTACGCACGGGAGAGCGCGACGAACCCGTCGTGCAGCAGGTCCGGGTCCTGTCGCCAGAGGCCGTCGGCGATCAACCGCGCGGCGCGCGGCAGGAGGTCGGCGTCCGCCTGCGGCTGCTCGGCGCCCAGGTCCCCCAGGCGGCGCAGGACCGCCGTCGCGATCGCATCGGGCGTCTCGCCGAGGAGCACGGCCTGGAGTTCCTGCGTCGCGTCGATCGGCACCTTCTTCAACGTGCCCTTCAGCGTCGAGAACAGCTCGAACAGCTTGCCGGCCTGACCGGCCTGGGGAATCCCGCGTGCTCGCTCCGGGGCGACGTCGACGTCATCGGCACCGTCGAACGACAGGGCCGATCGCTGATGTTCCGGTGAAAGATCATCGACCTCTCCCCGCCCCAGCCCCAGCCCCAGCCCCAGCGCCAAGGCTGGGACCGGCATCGCCGGATACTTGTCCCGGACCGTGATTTCTCCGGTCTCCGCATGCCGCTGATAGATCAGCGTCACATCGGGCGCGCGATGGCGTCTCTCCGCGCCCCTGAACGGCGACGAGGTGCGCCGCCGGTGTCTCTCGGGGACGTACATCAAGTGCCTGTAGGCGGTCACGGACGCCGAGGGGGTCACCAGCCCGTCGCCGTAGGCACTGCGAAGAAACGGCTCGGCAAAGCCGGTATCGGCTGCCAGGGATTCCAGAGCGCAGGAAAACAGGACGACATGATCCGCCGGCCGGTGTATCCCGTACCCGCGCAAGGTGTCCGTGGCCAGTCGCGACAACGCCGTCGGGCCGTGGTTGCCCACGGTGATGGTTCCACCGTCGTTCCACACCCGGAATCCGTGACCGGCGATCATCAGCTTGATGGACGTTTCGGGTCCGACAAGCTGCGCGAGCGCCTCGCCGTGAACGATGCGCGACTCCCCGGAGGGGCCGCGTTGAATCCAGATCGTGAAGGCGGGCGCCTTGTTGGCCAGCGCGGTGCCCAATGCCTGGCTGGCGTCGTCCGCCTGGACCTGAAGGACGATGCGCAACTCGTCCAGGATCCCTGCCGTTCGCGTGACACCCGGCGACTTGCCGGGCAACGACCATTCCGACAGCGCAGGTTCCTCCGTGATCCAGTACGTGCCGAAGGAGGAGATGGCTTCCCGGACTGCCGCTCGATCGAGGCGCCAGCCCGCAGGGGAATGCTCGGCCAGTGTCAGGCGCCCGGCCCTGATGCGTCCGGCCTCCATGACAAGGTGGTCGGGCAGGTTCCAGGTACCGTCGAAGTGAGCGACGGCGAACGCCTCCATCGAACGGAGCGTCTCGTCCTGGCGCATTCGCGCAGCTTCTCCGTCCTCCGCTTGCCAGGGTTCGAACCGGATGGTCTTGGTATACGGTGCGCGCGCGTCGGTCAGTGCGAGCGTGGGCGTCCCCTTGCCGCGATCCAGGATCTGATCTGCTTCGGAAGAGCGCATCGCAAAGATCTTCCAGGGCTCGCGGTCGTCGATGAGCGGTGGCTCACGCCGGACCGGCTGGCCATCGGGTCCGGCGGCACTGGACACCACCGCGCCATCCTTCCAGGACATGATCGCCGGCGGCGCCAACGCGCCCTGCCCGGCTGCCCATTGCGCGTCTGGAAAGACCTTCCAGAACGCCTCCAGACGCGCCTGATCACGGGGTGCCGAGGAGCCGGTCAGCGCCTCGATGGTCTCCGCGTTGACCCTGAGCGTGTGTCCGGCCATGGCGGCTCGGAGGACCTCCTCGATCAGGTGGGACAGCTGCCCCCGCACGCCGGGTCCGGCAGCATCGGCCGGAAACTCTCCCGACGATGCCAAGTCACGGATCCGTTCGTTCACGGCCTGCACAGCCTGGAGGAAGAAGGCGGTGACGCTCGACAGCTTCGCACTCTTCGGTTTGTGCGATGAGAACGCGTATTTGACGGATTCAGGATCCACCTTGGCACTCACGTCGGTGCCGCTCAACATCTCATCGGGCAGCAGATTGACGTACTGTTCGGACGTCGTGCCGATGGCGTACGTCTCCGGATGGCTCTTCCCGACGATCTGCCGGATGACGTCGTACGCCCGATGGAGTTGTTCAGGATCGGCTTCCCAGAGCCCTCGCGCGAGCGCCGAAGAAGCCTCTTCCAGCAGCCGCGCATGCGAAGGCCCCGAACGGGTCACGTCCCGCTTCGGTCCGAGGATCTGCCGGGCTGCCTCCACCAGCGCCGGTGGGCAGAGGGGGATCGTGGTGGACGACGCCCCGGTCGCCCACGACGCCTTCCATCGCTGCGTCAACAGGAGCAAGGCCCCTTCCGCCTCGATGCCGGACGGCCCGTTGTCGTACGGGTTGGTCCGGTGCATGAAGCGCGCCCCGGTATCAGGCAGCCCGTCCCAGTCGTCCTTGAGGACCGGGAGCCGACGCGACCCCTGGTCGGCGGCGCCGTCCGTCCGATCGCCCGGCGGCATCGACGGTCCGCCGATCGGTTCAACCTCGGGGGGGAACTTGTCGCGCCGGGTGACCTGCCGCGTGGCCGGATCGAACTCGTACACGAAGGTCCCTTCCGGGGCGTGCGTTTCGTACGGGCCGCCCATGTAGGACTGCATTTCGCGCGATCCGCCCGTCGCCACCCGGAGCGCATGGGCATAGGCGGTCAGCGTCGTGACGCCGGGGCTGAGCAGGCGCTCGCCGTGCGCCGCGCGGAGGAACTCGCTGCCGTAATCATGCGGGAGGACCGGGGTGGCAAGGACGCAGGCGTCCAGGGTGATCTGGTCGACCAGCCCGGTGGGCAGTCGCAGCTCCCAGAGTGCCTTGCGCACCCGCTGAGCCAGCGCCTTGGGCGAGTAGCCGGAGAGCGCCGCTTGCGCCCCTCGACCTCGCCGGCCGCCGTGACCGACGATCTCCAGCTTGACGGTGCCGTCCTTCGCCAGATCGCCGAGGAGTTCCTCGCCGGACACGACCCGCACACCGTGGGCGCGATTGAGCTGGACGTGGACCGACTCTCCCGGGTGCTTCGCGATCAACGCCGCGGCAGTGCCCTGCATGTCGACTTCGCCGCGCCCGTCGGGTTCCAACTGCAGGATGAGGCGCAGACGGGGCAAGGCGGGATCTCGAGAAGGGCGCCTCCGGGCCACGCGCGACTGCATGTCTGCAAAGGACCCGGCGACATCGTGCGAGGCCAGCACGGTGAGGGCCTGGTTGATGGCGGCGGCATCGGCGGACCAGCGTCCCCCTGTCCGGGTGGCGACGACCAGTTTTCCCGCCAGGATCCTGTCTCCGTCCAGTTGCATCTCCGGAGGGAAGACGACCGACGGATCGACGATGTCCGGCGTGAAATGCGCTCGCACGAAGTCGTCGAGCAGCCGGATCTGACGATTCTGATTCGCGCGCGCTTCGGCGGAGCCCTTGTCGGGCAGAGGATCGAATCGCACGATCGACTTGAACGCGCCGATGCCCCCGGCGGCGCCACGTTCAACGACGATGCGCCCCTTGGCGCGATCGAGTCTCTGCGACACGGTCCCCTGATCGGCCCAGAACGCGCGCAGGGGGGTCTTCGGATCGACCGGCGCATCCGGTCTCATCGGCAGCGGCGGCGACAACGGCGCCGACAGCGTGCCCAGGATGTCCGCGTCCGTGAACATCAATCGGCTGCCAGGGAGTTCGCTCCACCCTGGCCGGTTGAAGTCGGAAACGAAGCGCGGTGCCTTCGACAGGCCACGCCTGGCCAGCCGTTGCAGCATCGGATAGACCGACCGCAGCGCGTCGAGCCGGGACCGGTCCACGTCCGCCGTCGAGGCGGCCATGGCCGTGACGGCTCCGGCGTCGATCATGAACGGTTCGCGCAGAATGGCCGCCCTGAACACCTGAGACATCACGCGCGCCGACTCCAGCCTCGCGCGATCGACGCCCGGGGCGGTGGCCAGCATTTCCAGCGCGTCAGACATGGCGACGAGCCATGCGGCCTTGTCCCGTCGCACCGCGCGTCCGACCTGCAGTGCCGCTCGATCGACGAGCTCGAGTTCAGGTTCCGCCGCGAACCATCCCGGGGCCTCGCTGCGCAGCATCACGAGCGCCCTGAACTGGTGGCGCGTCATCCTGAAAGCCGACTCGACCTTCAGGTAAGCGTCGTAGAGCTTGCGTGGATCCACGTCGCGGAGCGCCTCGACGAGGATTTCGCCCGCTTGGCGCAACTGCGCTTCCATCTGCGCCGCGATCGGCATGTCCGGCTTGGACCTGGAATTCGACTTCGTCCTCGACGTCATGTCCGCGATGGCCGACCGCGTCGCGACCTCCGGAGAAGCGTCCGCCTTCACATCCGCATCGAGGGTCAGGACGTTCCAGAGCGCGGCGACCGAGCGATCGACGGCCGTCGATTCGAGGCCGCTGCCGCCCGCGAACTTCGGAAGCACCCGCTCCAGATCCTGCGAGAGCAGGTCGAGCAGACCCTGGTTCGCCCGGGCTTCGAGCCGATGCGGCTCCGTGCCCGCCGCGCGGATCAACGCTTCCGTCTTGCGGCCGAGGTGGCGTCGCATCGGTGGCGTCCACGCCGTGGCGCCGGTGAGCGACGGCGTAACGCCTTCCTGCTGGGGAAGGGGAGACGGCGCGTCGAGGGCAGCAGTCGACGGAGCGGAGGGGTGCGTTTGGGAAGTCATGAAAGCTGTCGCAGGAAATCTGAACGGCGCTTCAGTGACAACCCCCGTCGTCCGGTTGTCGTGTTCGCCGACGGTTGCCGACGGCGAACCCGCGCATCCGCAAACCGGACCTCAGACCGGGCCTCAGACCGGCCCACTACACTGCCGCCCGATGCTCAACCGCATTTCCTTCCGCCAGATGCTGCTGATCGGCTTCCTGTCGATCGCCGGCCTGCTCGCCGCCGCGTCGCTGGGCGGCCTGCTGACGCTCGAGCGGCTGACCGTGCAGAGCCGCGAGGCCGTCGTGCGCGCCGCGCGCATGAGCAGCGAGGTGCAGCAGCTCGGCGACCGCGGCGTCAGCATGGAACGCGCCGCGCGGCAGTACGCCGTCCTGGAGGACCACGTGCTGCGCCAGCGCTTCGAGGAGGACGCCGACGACGCCGAGCGGCTGCTCGGCCTGCTGCGCGCGCAAGGCCTGACCCCCGCGCCGCTGGACGCCTGGAAGACCAAGCTCGACGAGATCCGCGCGCTGATGGACACGCCCCGCGGCGCCAATCCGCGCAAGCGCGAGACCGACCTGATGACGCGCTTCCGCGAGCTCGGCGGCCAGACCGGCGGCCTGGCCGAGGACGTCCGCAAGCACGCCGAGACCAGCAACCGCGTGCTCCAGGACAAGCTCGAGAACGGCCGCGTGCTGCTCGGCCAGCAGGTGCTGGGCGCGATCGGCGTCGCGGCGCTGCTGTCGCTGGTGTTCGGGATCTTCCTGACCCGTCCGCTGCGCCACCTCGCCCGCGCCATCAAGGGCCTGGGCGAGAACCGCCTGGACGACCGCATCGAGATCCGCGGCCCCGCCGACCTGCGCGTGATCGGCCAGCGCCTGGACTGGCTGCGGCTGCGGCTGGCGGAACTCGATGCCGACAAGGCGCGTTTCCTGCGGCACGTCTCGCACGAGCTCAAGACCCCGCTGGCCGCGCTGCGCGAAGGCACGGCGCTGCTGGAGGACGAGGTCGCCGGACCGCTCAACGACAAGCAGAAGGAAGTGACCCGCATCCTGCGCGACAACACCGCCGTGCTGCAGCGCCAGATCGAGGACCTGCTGCGCTTCAACGCCGCCGCCTTCGAGGCGCGCGACCTCAAGCCGCAGCGCACCGAGCTCATGTCCCTGATCCAGGGCACGATCGACCACCAGCGGCTGCAATGGCAGGCACGCGGATTGCATCTCTCGCTCAACGGCGGACCGTTGGAGGCGGACGTCGACCCGGCCAAGATCGCGGCCGCCGTCGGCAACCTCCTCTCCAATGCGATACGCTTCGCCCCGCCCGGCGGCCACGTCGACATCGACCTCGCGCGCCAGGGCGGCCAGCTCACCATCGACCTGCGGGACGACGGACCGGGCGTCGCGCCGGCGGACCAGGCCCGGATCTTCGAGCCCTTCTACCGCGGCGAACGCCAGCCCGACGACGCCCTGAAGGGCACGGGCATCGGCCTGTCCATCGTCACCGAATACATCGCCGCCCACGGTGGTCACATCGACCTGCTGCCCGCCGACCAGGGCGCCCATTTCAGAATCACGCTGCCATGCGCCCACACGCCCCGGTTCCTCAAGTCCACCAACGCCTGACGGCCCGCGCCGCGCCGGCCGGCCCGCGCGGGTCCGCGCCCGTCGCCGTCCGCCTTGCCGCCTGCTTCGCCGTGGGCCTGTCGACGATCGTGGCCGCCGGCTGCGCGCAGCAGCCGCCCCGGACCATCGTCAAGGAAGTGCGCGTGCAGGTGCCGGTGCAGGTGCCCGTCGTCGCGCCCACGGACAACGCGGCGCGCATCGTGCTCAACCTCAACGACCGGCTGCGCCAGATGAGCCCGCTCGAGCTCGCGCAGGAAGTCGCCCCGCGCGACGACGGCGCGCTGCCGCCCGGCAACGCCGTGCAGCTCGCGCTCGCGCTGATGTTCAGCCATGCCAACGGCGAGACCTTCCGCGCCCAGACGCTGCTCGACCAGGTCTTGCGCGACGCGCGTCCCGAGGCCGACGAATGGCGCCCGATGGCGCAGTTCCTCGTCGACCGCGTCGCCGAGCAGCGCCGCATGGAAGGCGAACTCGACAAGACCCGCCTGGCCCGCGACGACCTGCAGCGCCGCCTCGACGAGGCGAACCGCAAGCTCGAGGCGCTGAAGGCCATCGAACGCAGCCTCGGCGGGCCGCGCTCGGCGTTGGACAAGCCATGAGCGCCGCGCAGGGCCGTCCCAGGCAGGCTCGCCTCCCCTCGGTGGACCGGCCGCGGCGTGCCGCGGACGAGGGGCACCCATGAGCGGCGGCGCGCGCCTGCTGATCGTCGACGACGACGCCGACCTGCTCAAGCTGCTGTCGATGCGGCTGGAGGCCGCCGGCTACGACGTCACCGCCGTCGGCAGCGCCGAGGCCGCGCTCGCGCAACTGGACGTGCAGCGGCCCGCGCTGGTGCTCAGCGACGTGCAGCTGCCCGGCATGGACGGCCTGGCGCTGTTCAACACGATCCGCGAACGCCACCCCGCCCTGCCCGTCATCCTGCTGACCGCGCACGGCACCATCCCCGACGCCGTCGCCGCGACCGCGCAGGGCGTCTACACCTACCTGACCAAGCCCTTCGACGGCCGCGCGCTGCTCGACACCATCGCGCAAGCCCTGACCCTCACCGCCGTCCACCAGGACGACAGCCCCGACCAGGCCTGGCGCGAGTCCATCGTCAGCCGCTCCAACGTGATGGCCGAGGTGCTGGCCGAGGCCCGCCTGGTCTCGGCCTCGCAGGCGCCGATCTTGATCCGCGGCGAGAGCGGCAGCGGCAAGGAGCTGCTCGCCCGCGCGATCCACGCGGCCAGCCCGCGCGCGAAGCGGCCCTTCGTCGCCGTCAACTGCGGCGCGATCCCGGAGCCGCTGCTGGAGTCCGAGCTCTTCGGCCACGTGAAGGGCGCCTTCACCGGCGCGCTCGCGAACCACCGCGGCCTGTTCCAGGCCGCCGACGGCGGCACGCTGCTGCTCGACGAGATCGGCGACATGCCGCTGCCGCTGCAGGTCAAGCTGCTGCGCGTGCTGCAGGAACACCAGGTGCGCCCGGTCGGCGCCAGCGCCTCGGTGCCGATCGACGTGCGCATCCTGTCCGCGACCCACCGCGACCTCGAGGCCGCGCTGGCCGAGGGCCAGTTCCGCGAGGACCTCTACTACCGCCTCAACGTCGTCAGCCTGACGCTGCCCACACTGGACGAACGCCGCGAGGACATCCCGCTGCTGGCGCAGCACTTCCTGCAGAAGCTCGCGGCCAAGTACGACAAGCGCGTCAACGGCTTCGCCCCCGACGCGCTGAAGGCGCTGACGATGGCCACCTGGCCGGGCAACGTGCGCCAGCTCCACAACGTCGTGGAGCAGGTCAGCGCGCTGGCCACGTCGCCGCTGATCCCGCTCTCGCTGGTGCAGCGCGCGCTGCGCCTGCCCAGCATTGAAGTACTTCCTTACGCCGAGGCGCGACAGCGCTTCGAACGCGAGTACCTGATGGGCCTGCTCAAGCTCACCGACGGCAATGTCGCCGATGCTGCGCGGCTCGCCGACCGCAACCGGACCGAGTTCTACCGCTTGCTGCAGCGCAACGGACTGGAGCCGTCGATGTTCCGCGCCGACGGGCCTGTCGCCGATTAGCGACAAGAAAATCCCTTTCAAATCAACGACTTGGAAGAAGAGGCGGCAATCCCGTCGCCTCACGGCGACAGAAATTCCCGTGTGCGGCACCGCACCAACGACGCAAGTCGTTGATTCATAACGGAATTCCCATGTGGCACAGGCCTTGCAGTAGGTCTGTCACATGAGAAATATTCACTCCCCCTCCTCTCGGGTCCTCATCCAGGCGGCCAGTGCCCGCCTCCAGGCCGACCAGCGTCGGTGGATGGGGTCGGTTCTCGGTCTCGCGGTCGGCGCGGCGCTGCTGGCGGCCTCCGTCGCGGCGCACGCCTTCGGCTTCGACGAGGTGGCCGAGCGCGCCAAGGCGCTCGCCGCCAAGCCCTACGTCGCGCCGCCGGATTCGCTGCCGGTCGAGTTGAAGAAGCTCAACTACGACCAGATGCGCGACATCCGTTTCAAGCCGGCGCGCGCGCTGTGGCGCGAGGAGAAGCTGCCCTTCGAGCTGATGTTCTTCCACCTGGGCCACTACCAGACCCAGGCCGTGCGCATCAACGAGATCGTCGGCGGCCAGGCAAGACCTGTCCCCTTCAAGCGCGAGGACTTCGACTACGGCAAGAACAGCCAGCTGTCGCCGCAGAAGTGGGGCGACGTCGGTTACGCCGGCTTCCGCGCGCATTACGCGCTCAACAACGACAAGTACAAGGACGAGCTGGCCGTCTTCCTGGGCGCGAGCTACTTCCGCGTGCTCGGCGCCAACCAGCATTACGGCCTGTCGGCGCGCGGCCTGGCCATCGACACCGTCGGCGGCAAGGGCGAGGAATTCCCGCGCTTCAGCGAGTTCTGGATCGAGCGCCCCACGGCCCACGCGAAGACGCTGACCGTGCATGCGCTGATGGACTCGCAGCGCGCCAGCGGCGCCTACACCTTCGTGATCAAGCCGGGCGCCGAGACGGTCGTCGAGACGCGCGCGCGGCTGTTCCTGCGCTCGCCCGTCGCGACGCTGGCGCTGGCGCCGCTGACCAGCATGTACCTGTTCGGCGAGAACCAGCCGCAGAAGGGCGACTTCCGGCCCGAGGTCCACGACAGCGACGGCCTGATGGTCGCCAGCGCGAGCGGCGAATGGATCTGGCGTCCGCTGATCAACCCGAACGGCACGCTGACGACCTCGTTCACGCTGCCCGGCGTGAAGGGCTTCGGCCTGATGCAGCGCGACCGCAAGTTCTCCAACTACGAGGACACCGAAGCCCGCTACGAGATGCGCCCCTCCGCCTGGGTCGAGCCGACCAGCGACTGGGGTCCGGGCCGCGTGGAGCTGATGTCCCTGCACACCCCCGACGAGACCCACGACAACATCGTCGCCTACTGGGTGCCGGCGAAGCAGCCGGCCCCGGGCCAGCCGCTGGACTACTCGTACCGCCTGCACCTGCAGGGCGAGCAGCAGCAACGCCCGCCCGGCGCCTGGGCCGTGCAGACGCGCACCGGCTACAGCTACGCCAAGCTGGACAAGAACGAGCAGCAGTTCATCGTCGACTTCGAAGGCCCGTCGCTCGCCGCGCTGCCCGCCGGCGCCGAGGTCAAGGCCATCGCGAGCACGAACGGCAACGGCGAGGTCACCGAGGTCAACGCCTATCCGAACCCGGTCACCGGCGGCTGGCGCATGGCCGTCCGCATCAAGCAGCTCCGCCCCGGTCAGTCGACCGAGCTGCGCGGCTTCCTCCAGACAAAGCAACAGGTCCTCACCGAGACCTGGAGCCTGATTCTTCCTCCCCAGTGAAGGAGCACGACATGACCGCATCCCTGCCCACCGGCACCCTGCATCAGGCGGCTTCCGCGCCGGGTCCCGTCGGACCGAGCGCCCCGGCGATCAAGCGCGGCGCGATGGTGCCCCGCGCCTGGGGCCAGCGCACGCCGCCGGTCGAGTCGCTGCCCGCGGCCCAGCCTCCCGAGGCCTGGGAGACCGCCGCGAAGAACCGCCGCAACGCGCTGAAGCTGTCGATCCTCGGCGCTACCGCGCTGGCGACCAGCGTGCTCTGGCGCACGCACAACGGCTGGGCCTCCGATCCGTGGGCCTTCGCGCTGCAATGCGTGCACCTGGCGCTGTTCGCGCTGCTGTTCGCCTGGGTCAGCGCCGGCTGCGTCACCGCGGTGATGGGCTTCTGGGTCATGCTGCGCGGTGACCGGCACGCCATCAGCATCAAGGACGCCGGCAATGACGCGCTCGGCGCCGACGCGCGCACCGCGCTCATCATGCCGATCTGCAACGAGGACGTGACCACCGTCTTCGCCGGCCTGCGCGCCAGCTGCGAGTCGCTCGCGGCGGCGGGCGCGCTGCGCCTGTTCGACGTCTACATCCTGTCCGACAGCAGCGACCCCGAGCGCCGCACGCAGGAGCTGGCCGCCTGGGCCGAGCTGCGCGCGCAGTTCGCCGGCCGCGGCCGCATCCATTACCGCTGGCGCCAGCGCCGGGTGAAGAAGAAGGCCGGCAACGTCGCCGACTTCTGCCGCCGCTGGGGCCGCAACTACCGCTACATGGTGGTGCTGGACGCCGACAGCGTGATGAGCGGCGACTGCCTGCTGGGCCTGGTCCGTCTGATGGAGAAGCATCCGCGCGCCGGCATCCTGCAGGCCGCCAACCAGGTCTGCGGTCACGACACGCCGCATGCCCGCGCGCAGCAGTTCGCGAGCCGCGTGACGGGTCGCCTGTTCGCCGCCGGCATGCAGTTCTGGCAGCTGGGCGAGGCCCACTACTGGGGTCACAACGCGATCATCCGCGTCGAGCCCTTCATGAAGCATTGCGCCCTGGCCCCGCTGCGCGGCAAGGACATCATGTCCCACGACTTCGTCGAGGCCGCGCTGATGCGCCGCGCCGGCTACCAGGTGTGGCTGGTGGCGGACCTGCCGGGCAGCTATGAGCAACAGCCGCCGCACCTGCTGGCCGAGCTGCAGCGCGACCGCCGCTGGTGCCAGGGCAACATCCAGAACGCCGGCCTGATCGCCGAGCCCGGCCTGCACGGCGTGCATCGCGCGATGCTGGTCACCGGCGCGCTGTCCTACCTGGCCGCGCCGCTGTGGCTGCTGTACGTGGGCCTGGGCGTGCTGCTCTGGAACGTCGGCGGCAGCGAGGCCTTCCAGCCCTTCCTGGAAGACGGCTCGCTGGCCCCGGGCGTGGCCGCGCTGTGGTTCGGCACGATCGGCATGCTGGTCCTGCCGCGTCTGCTGTCGGTGGCCGCGCTGATCCTGCGCGGCGAGCAGTCGCAATACGGCGGCTCGGTGAAGCTGGTGGCCTCCTGCGCCACCGAGGCCGGCATGTCGCTGCTGCAGGCGCCGCTGCGGATGGTCGCCCACTCGATCTTCTGCGTGGTCGCGCTGACGGGCATCTCGCTGGACTGGAAGTCCCCGCCGCGGGCCGCCGAGGACGTGTCCTGGCGCGAGGCCTTCGCCGCCTATGGCCGAATCAGCGCGGTGACGCTGGTTCTCACGGCACTGATCGGCGCGCTGAGCCCGTCGACGCTGGTCTGGATCGCGCCGATCGCCCTGCCGCTGCTGCTGGCCGCGCCGATCACGGTGCTGTCGAGCCGCTCCCGTCTGGGCGAACGCATGCGCCGCGCCGGCCTGCTGGTGATCCCGGAGGAAAGCCGCACGCCGACGGTGCTGCGCAATGCCTGGGCCTATGGTCGCCAGGAGCGTCATCTCCCCGGCTTCGCCGACCTGCTGGCGAGCCGCCGCCTGACCGCGCTGGCGGCCGAGGCGATGGGTCGCCGCGACGTCGGCCAGGGCACGCGCGCCAAGGTGCGTGGGCATCGCATCAGCGAACTGACGGCGCAACCGGGCGCGCTCGACACGATGTCGAATGCCGATCGCATGCGCTTCCTGAGCGAGCCGGGTCACCTGCTGCGCCTGGCGCAGCCGCTGCGCCCCTCGACGTTCACCGAGGTCCGCCCGGACCTGCGACTGGCGGCCTGATCAGAGAAACGCTCCATCGGCCCGGGCACCCGTCGACGAGTCATGGCGGAGGCGCGGCGCCCGGGACCGGTGGTTGCGTTGCGCGTGCGGGAGGCCAAGCGCGGGCACTCCACGGTGCAGGGGGCATCCCTCCGGGAACCCCCAGCACCATTCCGGCCCCAGCAGCGCTCGCGGTGTGCCCGTTCGTGGGGTGCCACGGAATCGCAGTCAGCGAGATCCCGTGGGGCCGGAATGATGCGGGAGGTTCGCGGACGCGAGGCCTCCTGCATCGTGGAGTGCCCGCGCTCAACATCCCGCAGTGATTCGCGGATCACCCGCTACATCGGATCCTTGTCATAGGTTCTGACCTCCTCGGGCAATCGGACCCAGCCGTGCATGCGGCAGGTGTAGACCGAGTCCTGCGGAGGCGGGAACGTCGGATCGGCGAAGGCGCCGACGGCGACGCCGACCGAGCCCTCGACGCCCTCTTCCGTGTGGAAGACGTTGCTGCCGCAGACCGGGCAGAAGTGGAAGCGGAAACGGGCGCCCTGGTCCCCGGCGCGCACGAACTCGGTGGCGATGCCGACGACCTCGTAAGGCTCGGCAAAAGCCGCCAGCGTCGCGAAGACACTGCCCGTGCGACGCTGGCACGCCAGGCAATGGCAGAGGCCGGTTCCCAACGGCTCTCCCTGCACCACGATCTTCAATTGGCCGCAACTGCACGAAGCGGTACGTGAAGCCATGCGATCACCTCCCTGGAGACCGTCTGTGGAACGGCCATGCTAAGCGCTGCCTTAGTGTGCTGGCTACAACTCTGAGACATCGTTGCCACAACGACATGAACGGCGTCCCCAGAGTGGGGGATGCGCGCGGGCCGGAAGATTGCCCTGGCATCGCCCCGATGCGGGGCCTACATCGCCCAGAGGCGGGGCGATGTGCCGTCCAGGCCCCACAAGACCTGACGCCAGGCGGCCCAGCAGCGGCGCAGCAGCAGCGACACCGGCTCGACGACCGGTCCCAGCGCCCGCACCACCAGCACGCCGTCCTGCGCCGCCGTGGCGCCGGTGGTGAGGCGCAGCGGATCGGCCTCGATCAGCGCGCGGACGGCGTCCAGCGCCTGCTCGCGACGTTCGCGTCCGATCGCGCTGCCGGCGGCGAACACCAGGGTGCCCAGGCAGTGGTGGCCGGCCAGTCCGAGGTCACCGTCCATCAGCAAGGCGTCGTCCGCATCGAGCAGGCCGCGTTCGAGCCAGACGCCCGGGATCTCCAGATGCTGCTGGAAACGTCCTGACGCATACGGCTGCCCCGCGCCGGGCAGGCCGAGCGCGGTGATGTCCC
The DNA here is from genome assembly GCF_050626985.1 of Roseateles noduli. Lineage (NCBI taxonomy): Bacteria > Pseudomonadati > Pseudomonadota > Betaproteobacteria > Burkholderiales > Sphaerotilaceae > Roseateles > Roseateles noduli. Next base: position 6,476,575 of record NZ_CP192463.1, on the reverse strand, counting down.
AAGCGAGCAGTTCCGCCGTCGGCGCGAGCGTGAAGCGGGCCTCGTTGAGCGCCTCGCAGCCGGGATAAGCGATCGCTTCGAGGGGCAGCCATTCGAGCCGCGCGTGATCGCCCAGTTGCGCCCGCACGCGCTGCGTCGCGAGCGCGCCCGACGGGCTGCGATAGAAGCGCGTCGCGCCCGGCGTGGTCACCAGCGCGTGCGCGCCCTCTCCCACCGTCACGGCAATGTCCAAGGTATCCCCGCCGACCAGACCGCTGGGCGGATGCACCAGCACGCTGTGGCAGATCCCGTCGCCTTCCGGATAAAGGCTCTTCAGCAGGCGCAGCGGCCCCTCATGCTCATGGCTGACGACGCAGCGGCCGCGCTCGACGCGGTAGTCGGCGCGCAGGCGGGCCAGCCACTGCTTGGCGGCCGGGTCGTTGGAGGAGGTGGAAGCGGAGGAAGGCGAGGACTCGGGAGGCGCGGTCATGGGCGCGGATGTTAGGGGCATCCGCCCCTCATTTCGGCAGCGTGACCCAGGCGTAGTCCAGCCAGTTGTCGGCGCGGTGCACGGCCTTCACGCCCTGGCGCACCGCCCATGGCGCGGCCTGCCGATGCAGGGGCAGGACGTGGATCTGCTCGCGATACTCCTGCAGCGCGGCCCGGATCAGCTGCTCGCGCTTGACGGGATCGGCCTCGGTCGAGGACGCGCCCGCGAGTTGATCGAACTTCGGATTCCTCGACCGGCCGTAGTTGTAGTAGCCGGCGCCGGAAGGCTTGTCGTCGCTGCGGTAGACCGGCGTCAGGATGGTCTCCGCGTCGGTGATCGCGCCGCCCCAGCCCATCAGGTAGAGGCTGGTCTCGTAGCGCTCCAGCTTGGGGAAGTACAGGACGCGCGGCATCGCGTTGACCTTCACCTTCACCTTGATCTGCGCCCACATCGACGCCAGGGCGAGGCAGATGGCCTCGTCGTTGACGTAGCGGTTGTTGGGGCAGTCCAGCGTCACCTCGAAGCCGTCCGCATGACCGGCGTCGGCCATGGCCTTGCGCGCGGCGGCGAGGTCGAACGGCAGGCGCGTCTCCAGCGCCGGATCGCCGAAGGCACCGAGCGGTGACGGCGTCAGCCCGCCCGTGGGCTGCGACAGCCCGTTCATCAGCCGCTTGTGGATGGCGTCGATGTCGATGGCCTGGTACATCGCGCGGCGCACGCGCAGGTCCTGGAACGGGTTCTTGCCGTTGGGCGAGCGGCCGTACACCAGCGTGTCGCGCGCCTGGTCCATGCCGATGAAGATCAGGCGGTTCTCCAGCCCCTCGATCACCTGCACGCCGGGGGTCGCGCGCAGCCGCGACACGTCGCGCGGCGCCGGATCGAGCAGCAGGTCGATCTCCCCCGACACCAGCGCGGCGAGCCGCGTCGCGTCGTTCGAGATCGGCGTGAACTGCACCTCCTGCACGTTGCCCTCGAAGCGGCCCCACCAGTTGGGGTTGCGCTTGTAGACGGTGCGGATGCCGGGCTGGCGGCGGACCAGCATGAAGGGGCCGGTGCCGTTCGTGTTGAAGCTGGCGAAGCTCTCCTCGTTGTCCTTGAAGCTGAGCGGCTTCGTCACCTTGTGCTGTTCGCTCCAGGACTTGCTCATGATGAAGAGCAGGTCCAGGTGCTGCAGGAAGATCGGGTTGAAGCGCGGCTGGGTGATCTCGACGGTGAGCTCGTCGATCTTGCGCGCGGTGCCGACCGCGTTGGCGTAGACGGCGACCTGCGAGGTCGGCGCCTTGGCGCGCTGCAGCGAGAAGACGACGTCGTCGGCGGTGAATGCCGAGCCGTCGTGGAACCTGACGTTGGGACGCAGCTTGAAACGCCAGACGAGCGGGCCGACCTGCGTCCACTCGGAGGCAAGACCCGGCACGATGTTGAGCTGGCGGTCGCGGGCGGTGAGGCGCTCGTAGACCTGCGAGTTCATGCCGTTGGTCAGGCTCTCGTTCTGCGAGTGTGGGTCCATCGTCTGGGCGTCGCCTTGGCTGGCCCAGCGCAGCGTCTGCGCGTGGGCCGCCGGCGCGCCGCCGACGGCTCCCCCGACCACGCCGGCGCACAGCGCCAGCAGCATGAGCAGTCGTGTCATCCCGCGCTCCCCGACGTCGTGTGATGTCGGGGAGTGTAGGGAGCACGGGCTCAGCGGGAGGTCGGGGTCTTTCCGGACGGGTCAGGGATTGCCCGCGAGCCCACAGCCCCCGGGCTCGCCTCAGGCCTACGGTTGAGGTCAAGCACGCTGGCGTAGCGCTTTACGACGGCCAGGACGATAAGCCTACGCCGTTCCCGAATTCGGATGTGAACTGGAATTTGGTGCATGCAACTTCTCCGTATGAATGAAGGGAAAGGACTGAATGTTGACGAGAGGGGCCCCTGCTTGCGACCACACGTCGAGCTGCTGTCGGCACCACTGAGCGACCTGTGCAACCGCCCCACAGGGGGATCGGACATCACGGAAGAGAAGTTGCGCTTCCTTGCGATCAATCACGAAGGCATGGGACGGATAGCCGTGCACCAGGTCAGAAACTCCGGACATGGTGATGTTCCGCCCCTTGAGCGCCAATCGCTCGCCGTAGGCGACGGCAATCCCAGTGGCGCGGGACATGGCGGTGAGCATCACGGGATCAATCTGCTGGGCGATAGGATGGAAGGCATCTCCGACCAGTCCTGCAGCCGCCATCGCGGCCACATCCGAGGACATTCCGTATTCCGTCATTTCACGCATCAGGTCTGCGAAGCTCAGCAGTTGGTGAGCCCACAGCATGCCCATCGTGTCGCTGACTTCCAGTGCGGAACCCTGGCGAGCGATCTCATTGACCCGCCGCACCTGCATGTCCAACGGACCTAGTTCGCCACGATCGTCCATGTGCAGCACTGACGCGCCGAGCACAACCAGTGTTCCTGCACTCTTGCAGTAGCGCGAAATCAGCGCCTCGACCCGGTCGTAGTGAAATCCCAGCGCCCGCGCGATACGGAATGCTGCGTGCGGATCGCCGCCAGGCGTTTCCAGAACGACGAGTACCTCGTCGTTCGTTCGTCGTTCTTCGAGCAGCGTGCTCAACTGCTCGTAGCCTTCCATCGTGATCGGTCCCGCATAGGTCACCACGTCGAACGGTGGTGCCAGCGGACCGGATTTCAACGAACTTGCCGGCGCCTCGTCAGCCGGGCTCGCCTCTTTCAACAGGACTGCCATCAGATGCCCTCCAGCGCCATTCATCAGCGCGAGGTCTGCATCTTCGAGCGGACGCGTCAGGCGAACCATTGCCTGAACTAGGAGACTTTCACCTCAAAGATTGAGGAGCGCCACCGCTCTGAGTCAGCGGCAGCCACCAAGACTTGCTGTCATCGCGTGGATCGTCTCTCCCGAGACGATCCCCCGGCCTCACTTCGCCGGCGCCTGCCAGAGCTCGTCGAGCCGCTGGAAGCCCCAGGTGGCCGGATCCTCGCGGCCGACGATGCGGTCCGACGCGTGGTTCGCCGACAGGTCCAGCACCTGCGTCGGGATCGGCATCTGCGACTTCGTCGAATAGAACACCCGCACCCGCGGCGCCGTCAGCGCCGTGGCGTTCTGCTCCAGCACCACCCCCAGGCGGCCCGACTGCAGCTTCACCAGCGTCCCCACCGGATAGATGCCCACGCACTTCACGAAGGCCTGGAACACCCGCGGATCGAAATGCCCCGTCCACTGCGCCATCCGCGCCAGCGACGACGCCGGATCCCACGCGTTCTTGTAGGGCCGGTTCGAGGTGATCGCGTCGTACACGTCGCACACCGCGCCCATGCGCGACAGCAGGCTGATCTGCTCGCCCGCCAGCTTGCCGGGGTAGCCCGTGCCGTCCATCTTCTCGTGATGCCTCAGCGCCACGTCCAGCGCCGCCTCGGGCACCGACGTGCCCTCCTTGAGCATCTCGAAGCCGCGCGTCGGGTGGTCGCGCATGATCGCGAACTCGGCGTCGGTCAGCGCGCCCGGCTTGTTCAGCACGTTCAGCGGCATCATCATCTTGCCGACGTCGTGCAGCAGACCGGCGAGGCCGGCCTCGCGCGTCTGCGGCTCGTCCAGGCCCATCTGCCGCGCCAGCGACACCATCAGCGCGCACACCGCCACCGAGTGCATGTAGGTGTAGTCGTCCTTGGTCTTCAACCTCGCCAGGCTGATCAGCGCCGACGGATTGCGGACCACCGAGCTCGCGACCTCCTCCACCAGGGGCAGGCATTGCTCGGCGTCGATCGCCTTGCCCAGCCGGGCCTCGCCGAACAGCGTCATCACCGCGCGCTTGGAGCGCTGCATCACCTGCGTGGCGCGCTCGAGCTCCTCGCCCATCGACGCGGGCGCGGTGCCCAATTCAAGTCGGGGCGCCGCGGCAATGACGGCGGGGGCGGCGGGAGGCTCCGGTGCCGCAGGTGCCGCGGACGGGGCGGGCGCGGCAGCGGGCGGAGCCAGGACCGCCTTCGGCGCCTCGGGGGCGTCGACGTCCAGGCCCTTGGACGCGTCGATCCAGCAGAACGGCACGCCGCTGGCCTTCAGCGCCTTCAGATCCTCGGGATCGGTGAGGACGAATTTCGTCTTCCAGAAAGGGTGCGACAGCCACGACCCTTCCATCCCTTGCAGATACATGCCCAGCTTCACCTGGGCGGTGGGGACCTTCTTCAGCATGACTGGCGTTTTCGTCCAGGGCAACACAGTATGGCGCCCTCCCCGGCGCACGCACAGTCAGTACAGGCAATAAAAAACCGCCCTGGCGGGCGGTTGGCTACTGCTCTTCGCTTGCACCGAGGCTGGCTCACAGCCTGCCACGGATCAACGGAACCGCGATTGCGGGACTGTACGGAGTTCGGATGGCAAGCCTGCCAAATATTGCGACAGAAGCTTCAGTTCGGCGTGACTGAATTGCTTCACCTGGCCCGCCATCACCGCATTGGTGCGCCCGTGATAGGGCTTGCCCTCGATCTGGTAGGACTTCAGCGCCACGTAGAGGTAGTCGGCGTGCTGGCCGGCGATCTTGGGGTAGCTGCCGTCGATCGGCTTGCTGAAGTTGGCGCCATGACAGCTCGCGCACGCGCCCTTGTCCAGCAGCTTCTTGACGTCGGCCGGCGCCTCGACCGTCGCGGGCACCGCGTCGACCTTGGCCAGGCCGGCGTAGTACTCGGAGATCTCGGTGATGTCCCGGTCGCCCAGCGGCAGCGCGATGCCGCGCATGGTCGGGTGCTTGCGGTCGCCCTTGGCGTATGCCGTCAACGCGCTGGCAATGTACTTGGCGTTCTGGCCCGCGATCATCGGGACCTTGTGCACTTCGGGGAAGGTGGCCTGATAGCCGGGGATGCCATGGCAGCCGATGCACATGGCCACCTTGGCCTGCACCGGGGCCTGGGGGCCAGGTGTTGCCGCGGACGTCGCGGCAGGGGTGGTCGTCGACGGCGCTTGTCCCGGCGCGGGCGACGAAGGAGCGTTGGACTGAGCGGCTACAACAAACGCACTTCCGGCCAGCATCAACGCGAGGGAGATCTGCAGTTGTCTTCTCATGGTCCCGATCTTCTAGGATTTGGGGCGGCGCGATTATAGGGGGGGCCCTATATACTGGTTTTCACCCCTGCGCTAGAGAAGCCCCTCATGAAATTCCAAGGTTCCCAGGACTACGTCGCCACGCCCGACCTGATGCTGGCGGTCAACGCGGCCATCACGCTGACGCGGCCGCTGCTGGTCAAGGGCGAACCGGGCACCGGCAAGACGCTGCTGGCCGAGGAAGTCGCCAAGGCCCTGGGGCTGCCGCTGCTGCAGTGGCACGTGAAGAGCACGACCAAGGCGCAGCAGGGCCTGTACGAGTACGACGCGGTCAGCCGGCTGCGCGACAGCCAGCTCGGCGACGACAAGGTGCGCGACATCGCCAACTACATCGTCAAGGGCACGCTGTGGGAGGCTTTCGCGTCGGACACGCCGGTGGCGCTGCTGATCGACGAGATCGACAAGGCCGACATCGAGTTCCCCAACGACCTGCTGCGCGAGCTCGACCGCATGGAGTTCTACGTCTACGAGACCCGCGAGTGGGTCCGGGCGAAACACCGGCCGCTGGTGTTCATCACCTCCAACAACGAGAAGGAGCTGCCGGACGCCTTCCTGCGCCGCTGCTTCTTCCACTACATCAAGTTCCCCGAGGCCGACACGATGCAGGCCATCGTCGACGTCCACTTCCCCGGGCTGAAGAAGGACCTGCTGGCCGCCGCGCTGAAGACCTTCTACGACGTGCGCAAGCTGCCGGGGCTGAAGAAGAAGCCCTCCACGTCGGAACTGATCGACTGGCTCAAGCTGCTGCTGGCGGAGGACATCCCGCTGGAGGCGCTGCAGACGCAGGACGACAAGGTCGCGATCCCGCCGCTGGTGGGCGCGCTGCTGAAGAACGAGCAGGACCTGACGCTGTTCGAGAAGCTCGTCTACATGCAGAGCCGCAATCGCTGAGCAAGACCAGCTGAGCAAGACCAGCTGAGCAAGACCAGCTGAACAAGACCAGTTGAGCAGAATCCGCCGAAGCCCCCGCCCGGAACAAGAACGGAACAAGGATGAGACAGGCATGAGCCAAGACTTCAACGCCGCCTGGCGTGCCGCGCTGGCCGACGCGCTCGGATTCGTCGGCGGCGGCGTGATCGGCCTGCTGGTCGGCCGCTCGCTGGGATGGGAATTCATCGGCGAGCCCGGCTGGGGGCCGACGCAGATCCTGGGCCTGCTGACCATCCTCGTCGGCATGGGCGGCTGCCGCTGGCTGCTGCGCCGGCTGCTGCTCGGCAACAAGGGCTGAGGTCCGCCCTGCCTTCGCCCTGCCCGCGCCCTTCCCTTCTCCTCGCACCGCCGGCCGAGGGTCGGCTCGACTCATGAGCGCACCCACCCCCTTCACCACGCCGGTCACGCTGACCGGCCCGCATGCGCGGCTCGAGCCGCTGTCCAAGGATCACCGCGAGGCGCTGGTCGACGCGGTCGCCGACGGCGAGCTCTGGAAGCTCTGGTACACCACCGTGCCCGCGCCCGACCGCATGGGCGCGGAGATCGACCGGCGCCTGGGACTGCGCGAGGCGGGCTCGATGAACCCGTTCACCGTGTTCGATGCCGACGGCCGCGTCGCCGGCATGACGACCTACATGAACATCGACGCGCCCAACCGCCGCGTCGAGATCGGCTCCACCTGGACCCGCGCCTCCAGCCAGCGCAGCGGCTTGAACACGCAGTGCAAGCTGCTGCTGCTGCGGCACGCCTTCGAGACGCTGGGCTGCATCGCGGTGGAGTTCCGCACCAACCGCCTCAACACGCAGAGCCGGCGCGCGATCGAGCGCCTGGGCGCGCAGCTCGACGGCGTCCTGCGCTCGCACGTGATCATGCCCAGCGGCCTGCCGCGCGACACCGCCGTCTACAGCATCACCGCGGCCGAATGGCCGACCATCCAGACCCACCTGCAGTGGCTACTCGACAAACCCCGGAGCGCCTGATGCCCGCCGTGAAGAAGACTCCCGCGAAGACTCCTGCCAAGACGCCCGCGACGGAGCCCGCGATCCGGAAGCCCGCCGCCACGAAGAGCGTGTCGAAAAAGCACGCTTCCGCGCTGAAGACCTTCGACGTCGACGCGCTGTGGGCGCTGGCGCGCATCGGGGCGCCGAGCCTGTCGCCGGACGGCGCGCAGGCCGTCGTGCCGGTGACGCGCTACGACATGGAGAAGAACAAGGGGGCGACCTCGCTGTGGCTGCTCTCGACGCTGGGCGGCGAGCCGCGCGTGCTGACTTCCGCCGGCGAGAAGGACGGCCAGCCGCGCTGGAGCCCGACCGGCGAGTCCGTCGCCTTCATCGCGCGCCGCGAACAGGAAGGCGACAAGGACGACGCACCGCAGCTCTACGTGATCCCGCCCGACGGCGGCGAGGCCCGCCGCGTGACGAAGCTGCCTTTCGGCGTCGAGTCCTTCAAGTGGTTCCCCGACGGCAGGCGCCTGGCCTTCGTGTCCTGGGTCGATCCGGGCCTGAAGGGACAGGCCGCGCAGGCCGAGCGCCGCAAGGTCGAGAAGGACCGCAAGGAATCGGCCTACGTGACCGAGGAAGGGTTCTACCGCTTCTGGGACCACTCGCTGCCGATGAACCGCGTGCCGCATCTGCACGTGATCGACCTGGCCAGCGGCGAGGTCCGCGACCTGTTCGAGGGCACCGACTTCGAACTCAGCCGCGCCGAGCCCGATGCCGACACCTTCGACATCTCGCCGGACGGCCGCCGCATCGTGTTCAGCTTCGACCCGAACACGCCCAAGACGCTGGAGCACCGCAACGCGCTGGCCGAGATCGACGTCCGCTCGGGCCGCGCGCAGGTGCTGCTGCACGAGCCGGGCTGGGACCTGGTCGCGCCGGTCTACAGCCACGCGGGCCAGCACATCGCCTTTATCGCCACCCACCAGGGCCTGAAGCACACGATGCCGCAGCAGTTGGCGGTGCTCGACACGCACGGCAACTGGGCCGTGCTGTCGGAAGAATGGGACCAGGAAGTCGCCGCCCCGCTGCGCTGGGACGAGGACGACCTCGGCGTGCTCTTCTGCGCCGAGGACCAGGGCAGACGCCATCTCTACCGCTTCGACGTGAAGACGCTGCACGCGTTCCCGCTGTGCGAGGGCGGCCATGTCGGCGCGTTCGCGCTGGAGGCCGGCACGCTGGTCGTCCTGCACGACAGCGCCTCCTTCCCGCCGCAGGTCTCCGTCGTCGATCGCGAAGGCGACGCCGAGGAGCAGGTGCTGCACCGCATCGAGTCCTTCAACGACGAGGCGCTCGCCTCATTGCGCTTCGGTGAGGTCGAGGAACTCTGGTACGAAGGCGCGCTGGGCGAGCTCGTCCAGATGTGGCTCTACCACCCGCCCGGCTTCGACCCGAAGCAGAAGACCAAGGTGCCGCTGATGCAGCTGATCCACGGCGGTCCGCACACCGCCATGGGCGACAGCTGGCACTGGCGCTGGAACCACCAGGCGATGGCGTCGCAGGGCTACGTCGTCGCCTGTGTGAACTACCACGGCTCGTCGAGCTTCGGCAACCGCTTCGCCGACTCGATCACCGGGCGCTGGGGCGAGCTGGAACTGCAGGACGTGGAAATCGCGACCGACCTGCTGCTCAAGCAGCCGTGGGCCGATCCGAAGCGGGTCTTCGCCACGGGCGGCAGCTACGGCGGCTACATGGTCGCGTGGATGAACGGCCACGTGCCGGCGGGCCGCTACCAGGCCTACGTCTGCCACGCGGGCTGCTTCGACTGGACGGCGATGTTCGCGAACGACGCCTACCTGTGGCACGCCAAGGAGCTGGGCACGGCCTACTGGAAGGATCCGGCCAAGGTCGCCGCGCAAAGCCCGATCGGCTACGCGCAGCACTTCAACACGCCGACGCTGGTCATCCACGGCCAGCTCGACTACCGCGTCCCCGATGCCCAGGGCCTGGCCTACTACAACACGCTGAAGGCGCAGGGCATCGACGCCCGGCTCGTCTGGTTCCCCGACGAGAACCATTGGGTCATGAAGCCGCGCAACTCCAGGCTCTGGTACGGCGAGTTCTTCGACTGGCTCAAGCGCCACGACACGACCGGCACGAAGACGGGCATCAAGGCCGGCGCGAAGGCGGGGGCGAAAGCAAGAGCGGGCGCGAAGGCGAAAGCGGGCGCAAGGAGCGGCTCGAAGAAGCAGCGCGCCTGAGGAGCAGCACCAGCAACGCGAGGCCCGCCGCGGCCATCGCGAGCGTCGAGGGCTCCGGCACCGCCGGCGGCGGCGGTTGCTCGGTACGCGGTGGCAGCACGAACAGCGGCGGCGTCGGCACGGAGAACGGCGGCGGTCCCGCGGGCGGTGGACCGATCGACACGCGCGGCGGACTCGAGAACGAACCCGGCGGCGTCTCCGGCACGCCGGTCAAGGGCGTCGGCGGCAATGTCGACAAGGGCGGCGTGTCCGCCGGCACCGGTGTCGGTGCACCGGCGCCAGGCGGATCGAAGAGCAGTTCGCCTTCGCCGGGTGGCGTGGCGCCGCCGCCTCCGCCGCCGCCCGGCACGCGGGCGATGCGGCTCACGTTGCGGCACACGGTGGGCACCATCACGCAGGCCGTGCCTTCGCAATAGACCAGCGCACGCTCGCGCTGATCGTCGGACCAGCGATCGCGCGTGACGCTCGCACAGACGCGTCCCTGGCCGAAATGCATGTCGCGGATCTGCGGCTCGTAGCCCGCGTTCCCCTCGATGCGATCGCGCGAGATCTCGACGACGTCGTCGTATTCGTGCGCCCGCATCCGCGTCTTGAGGCGCTCACGCACCGCCGGCGCCAGATCGGTGTAGCGGTCGACGGCCGCGGGCACGTCGCCCATGAAGCTGTCGTGGCCCGGACGGTCCCATGAACAGGCGGCAGGCGCGGCAGCCCGCGCCGGCACATGGGCGAGGAACGCCCCAGCCGCAAAGGCGGCAAACAGGTACTGCAGTCGTGACATGGGAGGGCGACGGCCCTGTGGGACCTCGGCAAAGTTGAACGCGAGCTTCCTTTGGCAAGACCGGGACCCGGGGACAGGTGTTGCGCAAGGCGTACTGCGTATCGCCGAGAGCGTCGCGCGACTGCGGGTGGCGCGACTGGGTGTGCGCGACTGGGTGTGGCGCGACTGCGTGTGGCTCGACTGCGTGTGGCTCGACTGCGTGTGGCTCGACTGCGTGTGGCTCGACTGGGTGTCGCGCTACTGCGTGTCGCCAAGCGCGGGCACTCCACGGCGCAGGGGGCATCCCTCCGGGAACCCCCAGCACCATTCCGGCCCCAGCATCGCTCGTTGACTGCGGGCCTGGGCGTGCGAGGTGCTGGCTGCTATACCTCGTCCCAGTCGAGGTCGCCGCAGAGGACGCGCAAGCGGCCATCCTGCCAATAGGCGACGGATACGGTCACGCACATCCTGGCGCCATGCAGGCTCAGGTAGGGGCGCGTGGTCTGGATCTCGCCGACCGTCTCGACCGCGCGGCGGAAGTAGGGCCGGCGCGCCCAGCGGGCATCGCCCGCACGCTCCATCGGGAGGAAACGCGGATCGATCTCCGCCGGGCCCGAGGCAGGCACCGCGCGCGCGCCGATCTCGCGGCCGTCGTCGTCCAGCAGGTAGCACATCTGCGCCCCCTCCAGCTTGAGGAAGGGCTGGCTGGCCTCGGCCAGCGGACGCCCCTGCTGCACCGTCTGCAGCGCCAGCGCCAGCGCCGTGCGGAACGGCGTCAGCCGGTCCAGGTGATCACGCCGCAGTTGCGCCTGCCGCTCGTTGAACAGCCGCCAGACATCCTCCAGCGCGGACACGCCCTCGCCGTCGCGCAGGAACGGCGCCGGATGGCCGAAGGCGAAGCCCTGCACCAGGTCCACGTCCGCATCCATCGCGAGCTGCGCATCCTCGACGGTCTCGATGCCCTCCAGCAGCACCAGCGAACCGCACTCGTGCAGCAGCGCCACCATCTGCGAGAGAACCCTCGCCATGCGCCGCGAGCCGCGCGAACGCATCAGCAGCGACCGGTCCAGCTTGACGATCTCCGGCCGGATCCGCCAGATGCGATCGAAGTTCGAGTGCCCCACGCCGAAGTCGTCCAGCGCCAGCAGGCAGCCGGTGGCGCGCGCGGCCTCGACCGCCTCCTCGAAGCTGTCGTCGCGCGCCATCACGTCCTCGGTGACCTCGAAGACCAGGCGGTGCGTCGGCAGGCCCAGCTGATGCACGACCTCGACCGCGCGCGCCAGCATGCGCACCTGCAGCGCCGCATGCATGAAGACGGCCGGATGAATGTTCAGGAACAGCCAGCAGTCCGGCTGCCGCTGCGCGACGAAGTTGTGCACGTGCAGCAGCCGGCACAGGCGGTCGAGCCAGATCTGCTGCTCGAAGCTGCCGACGCCCTCGAAGGCGGTGACCGGGGTGATGGGACGGCCGCGCTCGTCCTCGACGCGGATCAGGCCCTCGTAGCCGACCGGCCGGCGGTGCGGATAGCTGTAGACCGGCTGGAACGCGCTGGTCAGCCGGTAGTTCTGGAAGCTGCCGACCCAACGGCCGCGCTCCTCGCCGACGGCGCCGTACAGCGCCTGCAGCATGCCTTCGACCTCGGCGTTGTCGTCGCCGCTGCCTGTCCCGTGATCCATTCGCCCGACCCCAACGTTGGAGGCTGCGCGGTTCCGCGACCGCGGAGCCGTGTTTGACGCCGATGCTACGCCTGGGACCCGCCGGCCGGCATGGATAATGCCCTGATGCCCCGGAGTCCAGGGGGAGGCCCATGCTGATCCAGTTCTTCTACACGCTGCGCGCCGCCAAGCTGCCCGTCTCCGTCAAGGAGTACCTGACCCTGCTCGAAGCGATGAAGGCCGGCGTGCTCGACGACACCGACATCGGCGGCAGCGGCCCCACGGTGGACAAGTTCTACGCGCTCGCCCGGACCTCGCTGGTCAAGGACGAGGCGCTGTTCGACAAGTTCGACCGCGCCTTCGCCGCCTACTTCAAGGGCGTCGAGCTGATGGGCGACCTGTTCAAGGCCTTGCCGCAGGAATGGCTGACGAAACAGCTCGAACGCGAGCTGACGCCCGAACAGCTCGCGCAGCTGAAGGCGCTGGACTGGGACGAGCTGATGGACACGCTGCGCCAGCGGCTCGAGGAACAGCAGGAACGCCATGAAGGCGGCAGCCGCTGGATCGGCACCGGCGGCACCAGCCCCTTCGGCAACGGCGGCGCGAACCCGCGCGGCGTGCGCATCGGCGGCCCCGGCGGCCAGCGCAGCGCGGTCAAGGTCTGGGACCAGCGCGCCTACAAGGACTACGACGACAACATCGAGCTGGGCACCCGCAACATCAAGGTCGCGCTGCGACGGCTGCGCCGCTTCGCGCGCGAGGGGTCGGAGCTGGAGCTCGACCTCGACGACACCATCCACAAGACCGCCGCCAACGCCGGCATGCTCGACATCCGCATGATCCCGGAGCGTCACAACAAGGTGAAGCTGCTGCTGCTGATGGACGTCGGCGGCACGATGGATGAGCACGTGCACCGCGTCGAGGAGCTGTTCTCCGCGGTCAAGAGCGAGTTCAAGCACCTGGAGTTCTTCTACTTCCACAACTGCGTCTACGACTTCGTGTGGAAGAACAACCGGCGCCGCTTCAGCGAGAAGACCTCGACCTGGGACCTGATCCACAAGTACAACCGGGACTACAAGCTCATCTTCGTCGGCGACGCCACGATGAGCCCCTACGAGATCCTCCAGCCCGGCGGCAGCGTCGAATACAACAACGAGGAAGCCGGCGCCGAATGGCTGCAGCGGCTGACCGCCCATTTCAACAAGCACGTCTGGATCAACCCCGAACCGGCCGGGGTCTGGCAATACCGCCAGAGCATCTCGCTGATCCAGCAGTTGATGCAGCAACGCATGATGCCACTCACCATGGGCGGCCTCGAACAGGCGATGCGCGTGCTCAATCGATGACGGCGACCCTTCCGACGATTGCGGCGCCTCCGACGCTTCCGACGATTGCGACGCCTCCGGTGATTCGGTGGCTGCGGCGCGCGCTGCCGATCTTCACGATCGGCACGGCGCTCGCGCTGCTGGGCGGCTGCTCGCTGTTGCCCACCGACCGCAAGGCGCAGCTGAAGGTCGCGGCGACCGAAGAGGCCGATGCCAACAATCCCTACGTGACCAGCACGCGCAAGATCTCGGCCTACGAGCTGACCGTCGAGGCGCCGCCCGAGCTGCGCTCGCTGCTGATGGAACACCTGGACCTGGCGCGCTTCCGGGACACGCCCGAGGACATGCGCCTGACCGCGGGCGAGTTGCGCCGGCTTGCCGCCGTCGCGCCCGAGCAGGCCACCAAGCTGCTGGAGACCGCCGGCTACTTCAATGCCAAGGTCCGGACCGAGGAAGTGGGCGACCTGTCCGACGGCGTGCGCAACCTGCGGCTGATCGTCGACACCGGCCCGCGCGCGCTGGTCCGCCAGATGGACCTGCGCATCGAGGGCCCGCTGAAGACCGCCACCGAGCGCGGCGACAAGCTCGCGGTCGCCCTTGACCGCACGTTGACGCAGAGCTGGCTGCTGCCGCCGCAGACGGGCTTCAGCCAGGGCGACTGGGCGGCCGCCAAGAACGCGCTGCTGACGCGCGCGCGGGCGCAGGGCTATCCGCTGGCCCGGATGACGCACAGCGAGGCCGTCGTGCAGGCCGACGACAACCAGGTCGACATCGCCGTCACGCTGGAGAGCGGGCCGCTGTTCACGCTCGGCGAGCTGACCGTCGAGGGCCTGAACCACCAGCCCGAGGAAAGCGTGCGCCGGCTGGCCGGCTACCAGCTGCACCAGCCCTACAACGAGAAGCTGCTGCTCGACTTCCAGGAGCGTCTGGTGGGCACGCAGTTGTTCGACAGCGCCAGCGTCGAGATCCAGCCCGAGAGCGTCACCCCGGCGCCCGGCGCCGAGACCGTCGAGGTGCCGGTGACCGTGAAGATCCGCGAGGCCGCGCGCCAGCAGGTCACGCTGGGCGTCGGCTACCGGACCGTCGACGGCCCGAGCGCCAACATCGAATACACGCACCGCAAGCCCTTCGGGCTCAACATCCGCGAGCGCAGCAAGCTCGAGCTGTCGCGCGTCCGCCAGGCGCTGGACACGGAAATCAGCTCCCACCCGCAACCCAACATGCAGCGCAGCCTGGCGCTGGTGAAGGTCGAGCGCATCGACGACAACGACCAGGTCAACCTCAACCTCAGCACGCGCTTCGGTTATGCGAAGGAGACGGAGCCCGAGGACCGGCTGACCTACGTCGAGGTCATCCGGTCCTGGGAACACAAGCCGGAGGTTCCGACGACGGTGGCCGGCGCGGTGTCGCTGAACCAGCAGATGACGTGGCGGCGGCTGGACTCGCGCGTGCTGCCCACCAGGGGCTGGAGCGCCACCGCCTCGGTCGGCGGCGGCTGGGCCGACAGCTCGTCGGAGAAGAACGGCCCGTTCGCGCGGGCCACCGGCAAGGTCTACTGGTACTCGCCGCTGTCGGGGCGCTGGCTGTTCTCGACACGGCTCGAAGGCGGCCAGATCCTGGCCAAGGGCAAGCTGGGCCTGCCGGAGGCGCTGCGCTTCCGCACCGGCGGCGACGACAGCGTGCGCGGCTACGGCTACAACGACCTGGGTCCGGTGAACTCCACCGGCGCGCAGACCGGCGGCCGCGTGCTGCTCAACGGCAGCGTGGAGGTCTCGCACCCGCTCACGCCGCGCATCCCGCAGCTGATGGGCGCCGTGTTCATCGACGCCGGTCAGGCCGCGCAGAACTGGGGCGACTACCACCCCGCCTGGGCCTACGGCACCGGCCTGCGCTACCGCAGCCCGGTCGGCGTGCTGCGATTCGACTTCGCCAAGGGCAACCTGGTCGACAAGTGGCGCCTGCATTTCAGCGTCGGCATCAACCTGTAATCCGATGAGCGACCCGCGCGACGACCTTCCCACGCCCTCGTCTCCGGACGCGGCGCCCGGTGGCGTGCCCGCGCCGGCGCCGGCCGCGGCATCCGCCGCTTCGGCTTCGGCTTCGGCTTCGGCTTCGGTCGAGGCAGAGGCCGCGCCGCGCCGCCGCCGTCGCGGCCGGGGCCTGCTGTGGGTGCTGCTCACGATCCCGGTGCTGATCGGCCTGATCGCGCTCGCCCTGACCTGGGCGCTGAAGACGGAAAGCGGCACCGCCTACATCCTGGCGAAAGTGCCGGGTCTGTCGCTGCAGAACGCACGCGGCCGGCTGCTGGGCGACTTCGATGTCGACCGCGCCGAGCTCGTGCTGCCCGGCACCGAGGACCGCATCGTCCTCGAGCAACTGCAATGGCGGAACGTGCGGCTGGTCTGGAACCGTTCGCCGCTGCTGTGGGGCGAAGTCCGGGCGGACCGGCTGGCGATCGCACGCCTGCGCGTGCAGGTCGCGCCGAGCGCTTCGACCGAACCGGCCAAGCCGCCGCCCAGCCTGCTGTCGCCGGTCGCGATCACGATTGCGGACCTGGAGATCGGCGAGGTCTTCGCTCCCGGCCTGGCGCAGCCGCTGCGCGGCCTGCGAGGCAGCGCGGCGCTGGGCACCGACGGCGGCAGGCAGCATGCGCTGACCGTGAAGTCGCTGGGTTGGCAACAACTGACCCTCGCCGGCGAAGCCCGGATCGCGACGCAGGACGACCTGACGCTGGCGAGCCGCTGGACGCTGAGCCAGCCGACCGGCGAGCTGCCGTGGACCGCGCCGTTCCAGCTCGACGGCCCGATCGCGGACCTGACGCTGAAGGGCTCGCTCGAAGCGGCGAAGCAGCGTCTTCAGGTGCAGGCGCGGCTGCAGGCGTTCGCGCCCTTCCCCGTCGCGCAGCTGGAGACGCAGGCCAAGGACCTGGACCTTGCCGCGCTGCTGCCCGGCACCGACGGCGTGCCGCACACCGGCCTCAGCGGCAAGGTCACGATGACGCCGAACGCGGACAAGTCGCTCAGCGTCAAGGCGGACCTGGACAACAGCGCCGCCGGCCGGCTCGACCAGGATCGCCTGCCGCTGCGTCAACTGCAGCTGGACCTGCTGCTCGATCCGTCGAACTGGGCCCGGCTGCGCCTGCCTCGACTGGACGCGCTGATGACCGGCGGCGGCCGGCTGCAGGCGGTGGGCCAGACCAGCCAGGCCGACGGCAGCGTGCTGACGCTGCGCCTCACCGGCCTGGACAGCCGCCAGATCGACGCGCGCTGGCCGGTGGTCCAGGCGCGCGGTGAGCTCAAGCTCAGCACCAAGGCCAACCTGGTGAAGGCCTCCACGGACCAGTCGCTGCAGGTCGAAGGCGACCTCACCGGGCAACTCGGACAAGGCAAGCTGCAGGCGCCGCTCGCGGTCACGCTGGCTGCGGAGCTGCGCACGCAGTCGATCGACGTGCAACGCCTGCAGGCGCGATCCGGCGCCGCCACGCTGAACGCCGAGGGCGAGTTCACGCTGAACGAGGCCCTCGACTTCGCCTCGGGCTGGAAGACCCGCGTGGAGGCCTCCGTGCAGGGCCTGGATCCGCGCCGCCTCAGTCCGGAGCCGCTGCCCGCCGGCGCCGCGCCGCAGGCGATCAACGGCCGCTTGAAGGCCGCGCTCCAGTCGGTGCGGGGCAGCCTGTGGCCGCAAGGCAAGGCCGATCTCGACCTGCAACCCAGCCAGTGGCAAGGCCTGCCCCTCAGCGGCCAGATCCGCTACAGCCGCAACGGCACCGCCGCGCCGGACCTGCTGGCCGATCTGCGACTGGCCGACGCGACGCTGCAGGCGCGCAGCCGCATCAACGCCGCGGCGCGGCGCGAGCAGGTCGATCTGTCGATCAATGCGAACGCCCCCAGGCTCGCCAGCCTGCAGCCGATGCTGCGCGCGCAGTTCCCGCAGGCGACGATCGTCGGCAGCGCGCAGGCGCAGGCGACCGTCGTGCTGATCCAGCCGGGCGCGCGCCAGGCCCAGTACGGCAGCGACGGCAAGTGGCAATTGCAGGGCGTCGGGCTCTCCGGCGTGCCGGGCCTGCCGGCCAACTCCGGCAGCCGGCCGGCGCTGCAGCTGGACAACGCCTCGGGCCAATGGACGCTGTCCAGCTTCAAGGACGCGAAGCTCGCGTGGACCACGCAGCTCCGCAACCTGCGGCTGCCGCAGCAGAGCCTGCGACTCGACGAGCTGCAGCTGGACCTCTCCGGCAGTTGGGCGCAGCACCGCCTGACGCTGACGACGCAGGGCCAGGTGCCGCTGCCGCCGGTGCTCACGCAACCGGCGCCGACCAAGGTGGTCGCGCGGGCGCAGGCGGCGAGCGCGAACGGCTCCGCCCTCGCGCAGACGGTGCCGCTGGACCCGCAGGGCGCGCGCGCGCGGATCGCGCTCGACGGCGCGCTGGAAGCCGATCCGCTGCAGGCCTGGCGCCAGGGCGCGGTGTGGAACGCGCGCGGGCTGACGCTCGCCCTGGAAGCCAGCCAGCAGGCCACACCGCTGCTGAAGGCCGGACCGCTGGCGCTCGCGCTGCGGCTGGACCCGGGACTCGATCCGCGCCAGGCGACGCTCGCGCCGGGGCGGATGGAGGTGCTCGGCGCCGGCCTGCGCTGGGATCGCATGATGTGGCAGAGCGCCAACCAGCCCAACCTGCCCTCGGGCGAGTGGGACGTCCAGGCGGTGATGGAGCCGCTGGCCGCCGCGCCGGTGCTGAGCAAGCTGCAGCCCGACTTCGGCTGGGGCGGCGACCTGCAGATCGAAGGCCGGTTCAAGTCTCGGCGCGACGCGCGCGGCCTGACGGTGGACGCGATGCTCGAGCGCACCAAGGGCGACCTGACCGTCACCGACGAAGTCAGCACGCAGCGGCTCGCGCTCACCGACCTGCGGCTCGGCGTGCTCGCCGACCAGGGCGTGTGGCACCTGGTGCAGGGCGTGGCCGGCGAGAACATGGGCGCCATCGGCGGCGCGGTGACCTTCCGCACCGCCAATGCGCACGCGCTGCCGACGCCGGGCGCCAAGCTCGAAGGCGGCATCGAGGCCAAGGTCGACAACATGGGCAACTGGGGCCCGTGGCTGCCGGTGGGCTGGCGCCTGGGCGGCAGCCTGGCCGCGACGCTGAACTTCGGCGGCACGCTGGGCGCGCCGGAAGTCCGCGGCCAGGCCGGCGCGCAGAAGCTGTCGCTGCGCAATCCGCTGATGGGCGTGGACATGCAGCAGGGCGAGCTCGCGCTGACGATGAGCGGCCGCGAAGCCAGGCTCGAGAAGTTCACCGCGCGCGCTGGCAACGGCACGGTCAACATGGACGGCACGCTGCGCTTCGGCGCGCAGCCCAGCGCGGAGCTGTCGTTGAAGGCGGACACCTTCGCGCTGCTGCAGCGCGTGGACCGGCGCATCGTCGCCACCGGCGCCGCGCAGCTCAAGGCCAGCGCGCAGCTGCTGGACCTGAAGGGACAGTTCGTCGTCGCCGAGGGGCTGTTCGACTTCTCGCGCGGCGATGCGCCGCAGCTCGACAACGACGTGCAGGTCGTACGCCAGAACGCGCCGCCCAAGGCCGTCGACGGCAGCGGCAAGCCGATGCGGCTCAAGCTCGACCTGGACCTGGACCTCGGCCGGCGCCTGCAGCTCAAGGGCTACGGCATCGACACGAAGCTGCGCGGCCTGCTGCACCTGGCGCAGGACGGTCAGCCGCGGCCGCAGATGACCGGCGAGGTCCGCAGCGAAGGCGGCACCTTCAATGCCTACGGCCAGAAGCTGGTCGTCGAGCGCGGCATCTTCAGCTTCGTCGGGCCGCTGGACAACCCGCGACTGGACGTGCTCGCGATCCGGCCCGACATGGAGAACGAAGCGGTGCGCGTCGGCGTGACGGTCACCGGCACGGCCAGCAGCCCGCGGATCAAGCTCTATTCCGAGCCCGACATGAGCGAGACCAACAAGCTCTCGTGGCTGGTGCTGGGACGCTCGCCGGACAACCTGGGCCGCAGCGACACCGCGCTGATGCAACGCGCCGCGATGGCGCTGATCAGCGGCGACGGCGAGAGCGCCAGCGACAAGCTGATCCACAACATCGGCCTGGACGAGCTGTCCTTCAGCGGCGAAGGCGACGACGCGCGCGGCACCGTGGTGCGACTGGGCAAGCAGGTCAGCCGCAACGTCTTCGTCGCCTACGAGCGCGGCCTGAACGCGACCACGGGGTCCTGGCAGGTGATCTACAAGCTCGCGCAGCGCTTCACGCTGCGGGCGCAGGCCAACGAGTACCAGCAGGGCCTGGACGTGATCTGGCAGTGGAAGTGGGAGTAGCGGTCCGATAGCACGCGCATCGCACTTGCATGGCACGCGCATGGCCGTCGGATAGCGGCGGGGATGGCGGCGGGGATGGCAGCGGGGATGGCGGTCGGAACGGCAGCGGGCGTGGTCGCCTGCACGCCAGCCCGGGCTGGCCCACTGAGGCGCGCGGCTTCATGCGAGAATCCGCCGCTTTCGCGGACAGGCCCCACCGGGGCCGGTTCACGCGGGCTCTCCGTAGTTCAATGGATAGAACGGCCGCCTCCTAAGCGGCAAATACAGGTTCGATTCCTGTCGGAGGGACCAACGCCTGACGTCGGTCCCGACGCCTGGCGCCATGCTTCCCCGGCCCTTGCGCGTCAGCCCTGGCGCTTCAGCACGATCGTCACCAGCGCCGACGCGTCCACCACGCCGGTCACCGTGTGCACCACGCCCCCTTCGAGATAACACAGCTGCCCCGCGCGCAAGGGCTGGCGCTGCTCCGCGCCGTCGCGCTGGACGATGAGCTCGAGTTCGCCTTCCAGGCAATGCAGCGTGATCTCGCCGTCGACCTTGTGCGACGGCAGCGACTTGCCCTTGGGCAGGACGACGCGCATCACCTCCAGGCCCTCGGACTTGAACAGCGCGGAGGACGGTGTCGCGGTGAGCGCGGCACCCAGCGGCGCGACATCGATCGGCTGGGCGGGGGCGGCATGCGGCAGGGCCATGGAACTCCTCCTGGTGGGCGGGCGACTGCGGCGCGTCGAGGTCGCACCGCGGCTGGCATTGCATCGATCATGGCACCGTCCGTGCCCGTTCGCATCCCCGACGCGGCCACACCCTGCCGGAAGTCATTCCCCGCGTTCACCCACCGCGTACCGACCGCATACCCACCGTTTCCACACCGCGCCCGGAATGCGCGCAAGATGCTCGCGATACGCGTAAATGCGGGGTAAACCGGCTTTTCATGCCGGGCCGCTTTTTTGCCTCACGCATATACTGGGAACGCCTTTGTTCCGTCCCGCACAACGGGGACGGACCATGCGGCGCCAAGCAGCCAGGCTGTACTGATTCAAGGTTTTTCATCATGGGCGCCAAACTGAAAGTCGCGGGCTGGGTCGCATTGGGTGCGATGGCCGGCGTCATGACGACGATGCAGCTGCAGGCCAATGCCCGCAGCACCACCAGCCCCCTTCCGCTCGAGGAACTGCAGCAGCTCGCCGCCGTCTTCGGGATCGTGAAGTCCGACTACGTCGAGTCCGTCGACGAGAAGAAGCTGATCAACGACGCCATCTCCGGCATGGTCAGCGGCCTGGACCCCCACTCCCAGTTCTTCGACAAGAAAAGCTTCAAGGAATTCCGCGAGAGCACGTCCGGCAAGTTCGTCGGCGTCGGCATCGAGATCGGCATGGAAGACGGCCTGGTCAAGATCGTCTCGCCGATCGAAGGCAGCCCCGCCTTCCGCGCCGGCCTCAAGAGCGGCGACCTGATCAGCAAGATCGACGACACGGCCGTGCGCGGCCTCACGCTCGATCAGGCGGTCAAGAAGATGCGCGGCGAACCGGCCACCAAGGTCACGCTGTCGATCTACCGCAAGTCGGAAAGCCGCACCTTCCCCGTCACGATCAGCCGCGAGGAAATCCGCGTGCAGAGCGTGCGCGCCAAGCTGGTCGAACCGGGCTACGCCTGGATCCGCGTGAGCCAGTTCCAGGACCGCACAGTCGAGGACTTCAGCCAGAAGCTGGCCGAGCTCTACAAGCAGGACCCCAAGATCAAGGGCGTCGTGCTGGACCTGCGCAACGACCCGGGCGGCCTGCTCGAGGGCGCGGTCGCGATCTCCGCGGCCTTCCTGCCCAAGGGCGTCGAGGTCGTGTCGACCAACGGCCAGCTCGCCGAATCGAAGGCCAGCTACCGCGCCGATCCTGACTTCTACGCCCGCCGCGGCTCGGGCGATCCGCTGCGCCGCCTGCCGGACGCGGTCAAGAACGTGCCGATGGTGGTGCTGGTGAACGAAGGCTCCGCCTCGGCCAGCGAGATCGTCGCCGGCGCGCTGCAGGATCACAAGCGGGCGACCGTGATGGGCCTGCAGACCTTCGGCAAGGGCTCGGTGCAGACCGTGCGCCAGCTGGGTCCGGACACGGCGGTCAAGCTGACCACCGCGCGCTACTACACGCCGAGCGGCCGCTCGATCCAGGCCAAGGGCATCGTCCCGGACATCCCGCTGGACGAGACCGCCGAAGGCAACGTCTTCGCCGAACTGCGCATGCGCGAGGCCGACCTGGAGAAGCATCTCCACGGCTCGGACGAGAAGACGGAAGAGTCGCGCTCCAAGGAACTGGAGAAGATCCGCGAGGAACGTCGCCAGAAGCTGGAAGCCGACTACGCCAAGCGCGCCGAAGCACCGAAGCCGCTGCCCGAGTTCGGCAGCGCGGAAGACTTCCCGCTGCGCCAGGCGCTGAACCAGCTGCAAGGCAAGCCGGTCGCGGTCTCCAAGGTCGCGCAGGAACGCAAGGCGGAAGCGAAGACCGAATAAGTCTCCCCAGCCCCAAAGACAAACGCCCGATGCTTGCATCGGGCGTTTTGCTTTGTGCGTGTGGGGCAGTGAGGCTGCTCAACTTCGCTGGGCCAAGCGCGGGCTCTCCACGCAGCAGGGGGCGTCCCTCCGGGAACCCCCAGCAGCATTCCGGCCCCACTCCCATCAGCGGACTTCAATGGCTTGGGGTGGAGGACTTCAACGGCTTGGGGTGGAGGACTGCGGAGGGATTCTGAGGGCCTCAATGAGAAACGCCCGATCGTGATCGGGCGTCTGCTGGGAAGCGCTTCGTGCTTCAGCCGGTCGTGCCGTTGCTTTCTTCGGCTTCGGCGTCCGGCGCCTTCGAATATCTCGCGAAGGCGTTGGCGGCCCAGAGGCCGACTTCGTAGAGCAGGCACATCGGGATCGCCAGCGCGAGCTGCGAGACGATGTCCGGCGGCGTGATCACCGCCGCGATGACGAAGGCCAGCACGATGAAGTAGCCGCGGAACTGCTTGAGCTGCGGCACCGTGACGATGCCCATGCGCGCCAGCACCACCACCACCACCGGCACCTCGAAGGCCGCACCGAAGGCGATGAACATGTTCATCACGAAGCCCAGATAGGCCTCGATGTCCGGCGCCGCCGTGATGCTCTTGGGCGCGAAGCTCTGGATGAAGGTGAAGACCTTGCCGAACACGAAGAAGTAGCAGAACGCCACGCCCGCGAAGAACAGCAACGTGCTCGACACCACCAGCGGCATCACCAGGCGCTTCTCGTGAGAGTACAAGCCCGGCGCGACGAAGGCCCAGACCTGGTACAGCACCACCGGCAGCGCCAGCATGAAGGCCGCCAGCAAGGTGATCTTCAGCGGCACGAGGAAGGGCGACAGCACGTTGGTCGCAATCATCGAACTGCCCTGCGGCAGGTGCGACACCAGCGGCATGGCCAGCAGGTCGAACAGACTGCCCGGACTCGGCCAGATGCACAGCAGGCCGAAAGCCACCCCGACCGCCACCAGCGCCCGGATCAACCGGTCGCGCAGCTCCATCAGGTGGGACACAAAAGGCTGTTCGGTGCCGGCCAGTTCGTCTTCTTGAGGGCTGCTCATGGGGCTCGGCGGGAGGGACGGAAGCGCGCCACGCGGGCCGCGCCGGATTGGGCGTGGCGACGCACGCCCTGCCGCTGCTTGTACCAGACCGGCGTGGCGCCGCGCTTGAGGCGCCAGTTCTTCTTCGGATGCGCGTAGACAGGGACCTGCCCGCCGTAACCACCGATCGTGCCGTCCACGTTCGTCCCGTCCACGGACAGGTCGGACCAGGTGGACTGCAGCGACTGGTTGGCGGCGTCCATCTGCTCCTGCACGCTGGACTGCACGTCGTTGACGGCGGTCTGGAACTGGCCCTTCATCTTCTGGAGTTCCTCCAGTTCGATGGACCGGTTCACCTCCGCCTTCACGTCGGACACGTAACGCTGCGCCTTGCCCAGCAGCGTGCCCACCGTGCGGGCGACGCGCGGCAGGCGCTCAGGGCCGAGCACGACCAGCGCCACGGCGCCGATCAGCACCAGCTTGTCAAAGCCGAAATCGACCATGCGGGCCGCGCTCAGGAGCGCGTCTTGGCGTCGACGTCGACGGTGTTCGGATCAGCCGCCTTGTTGGTGTTGGCCACCTGCTGCGGCGGCGTCTCGGACGAGGTGCCGTCCTTCATGCCGTCCTTGAAGCCCTTGACGGCAGCACCCAGGTCGCCGCCCACGTTGCGCAGCTTCTTGGTGCCGAAAACGGCGATCACGACGACCAGCACGATCAGCCAGTGCCAAATACTCAAACCACCCATGACAATCTCCAGAGTCGGAAGCCGAAATTCTACGGTGCGCGCATGACAGGCATGTCGGCGATCAATGCCCGTCCATGGCCGCATCAGCGGCTTATGAACCTCGTGCTACCCGCGGAGCGAACAGCGAACCTCACTGTTCGCCACGGTTGCGCTGCGGATTGCTGCAGCGGCGGCCAGTAAATGAGGCCGGCGCTCAGCCTTTCAACCAGGGACGCGGACCGCCGATGGCGTGCATGTGGAGGTGGAACACCTCCTGGCCGCCATCCGGCCCGGTGTTGATCACGGTCCGGAAACCATTCGTGACGCCGAGTTCCTTCATCAACGTCGGCACCAGCACGGACATCTTTCCGAGCATCGGCGCATGCTCGGGTTGCAGATCGACCATGCTGGCGATGTGCTGCTTGGGAATCAGCAGGAAATGCACCGGCGCCCACGGATGGATGTCGTGGAAGCCGATCAGGTCGTCGTCCTCGTAGACCTTCTTCGCGGGAATCTGGCCTTGGACGATCTTGCAGAAGATGCAGTTGGGGTCGTGGCTCATGGTCGGCGGCGGTCGGAAGCGGTCGAAAAGCGGTCGAAAAGCGATCGGAAACGGTGAACGGTTGTCAGATCGGCATGGGCCGGCGGTCATTCATGGCCAGCCAGCCGCGCACGATGCGGTAGAGGAACCAGATCGAGATCAGGCACCAGGCGATCCAGCCCGGGATGATGAACAGGAACCACAGCGGGATCGTGACGACGTACAGGATGCCGCACCACAGCACGCTGCGCAGCCGCCAGGAGAAGTGCGTGGCCTGCCAGGTGCCGGCGGCCTCGTCGCGCTTCACCAGGTCGACGATCACCGCGACGATCAGCAGCACGATGCTGGCCTGCACGCCGGGCAGCAGCGCGCCGATCGCGACGACGGCATGCAGCGCATAGCTGATGATCCCGACGGTGCGCAGGCCTGCTTCGCGCTGCGGGTCGAGGACCACGTCGGGCGGCTGCGGTTCGAACGTTTGGGTCATGCGTTCTCCTTCATGCGTCCCCCGGACGGGGGCTTCGACGGGCGAATTCCTCGAGGCCGGACAGCCCTTCGCGACGGGCCAGCTCGGCCAGCACCTGCTCGGGGCGCAGGTCGAAGGCGGCCAGCGCGACGATCGAATGGAACCACAGGTCGGCGACCTCGTAGACCAGCTTGTCCGGCGCGCCGTCCTTGGCCGCGAGCACGACCTCGGTCGCTTCCTCGCCGACCTTCTTGAGGATCTGATCCAGACCCTTGGCGAACAGCTTGGCGACGTAGCTCTTGTCGGGATCGCCTTCGGCGCGGCGTTGGGCGACGACATCGCCCAGATGCGCCAGGACATCGGTCCCGTTCAGCGGAGCCGTTGCCACGGCAGTCAGCGGTGCCGTCACCGCGGGCGACGGGCTGTCGGGCGGGAACGGCGTGTCGGGCGCGGCGGTCAGGTCAGGCGTATCCATGGCGCTCATGCCTTGTAGATGCTGGCCGGGTCCTTGAGGACCGGCTCGACCGCCGTCCACACGCCGTTCTCCAGCTTCTGGAAGAAGCAGCTGTGGCGGCCGGTGTGGCAGGCGATGCCCGGTTCGTGGCCGTGCTGCGTGACGCTCAGCAGCACGACGTCGTTGTCGCAGTCCAGCCGGATGCCGTGGACCTGCTGCACGTGGCCGGACTCCTCGCCCTTGTGCCACAGCCGCTGGCGCGAGCGGCTCCAGTAGACCGCCTCGCCGACCTCGGCGGTGCGGGCCAGGGCCTCGCGATTCATCCACGCGAACATCAGGATGTCGTTCGAGCCCTGTTCCTGGGCGATGACAGGCACCAGCCCGTCGCGGTCCCACTTGATCTGATCCAGCCAGTCCATCGGGGCAGTGTAGTCCGCGGTCGCTGCGGCGGCGTCGTTCGCACCATCGGTCGTGCCTTCAGACGACATGGGTCGCCCCGACGTGGAAACGCTCTGCGGCGAACCACTGCAGCACCGGGATCGTGCCCGGCAGCACCGGTTGCACCTGCACCGGCAGATGCTGCCAGCTCATCGACTGGCCTTCGCGCATCTCGAACTCGCCCTGCCACTCGTACACCTTGCAGAAGTGCAGCCGCACCTTGGCGTGCGGGTACTCCATCAGCTCGATCTTCCACGGCTGCGCCGCGCCGATCGTGATGCCGAGCTCCTCGTGCAGTTCGCGACGCAGGGCCTGCTCGACGGTCTCGCCGGCCTCGAGCTTGCCGCCCGGAAACTCCCAGTAGCCGGCGTAGACCTTGCCCTCGGGGCGCGAGGTCAGCAGGAACTCGGTCTCGCGGCCGTTCGGCTCGCGGCGCACCAGCACGCCGACGGCCACGTCCACCGGCACGCGATCGCTCGCGGCGGAGGGGCTGTGCGGGTTCGCGGATTCGTTCTTTGAAGACATGGACTTGTCAGACATGGTCGAGGCCCTCCGGCGCATCGCCGTCCCGGGCCGGGGCCGCGGCGCCGTCGGCGGCACCGCCCGCAGCAGCCCCCTGCCCCGCCAGATCGCGGGCGAACTGGTAGGCGACGCGCCCCGAGCGCGATCCGCGTTCCAGCGCCCAGACCAGCGCCGGCTGGCGCGCGGCCTCGATGCGGGCGGCATCCAGGCCGAAATGCGTCAGCCACTGCGCGACGATCGCGAGGTACTCCTGCTGGCTGAAGCTGTAGAAGCTGATCCACAGGCCGAAGCGCTCGGACAGCGAGATCTTCTCCTCCACCGCCTCGCCCGGATGCACCTCGACGTTGCCGTCGCGCTCCGAGTAGGTGGAGGCGAGGTTGTCCTTCATCTGCTCGGGCAGCAGGTGCCTGCGGTTGCTGGTCGCATAGATCAGCAGGTTGTCGGTGGCCGCGGCGACCGAGCCGTCCAGCATCGACTTCAAGGCCTTGTAGCCGGCCTCGCCTTCGTCGAAGCTGAGGTCGTCGCAGAAGATCACGAAGCGTTCCGGGCGGTCGGCGACCAGGTCGGCCAGGTCCGGCAGGTCGACCAGATCGCCCTTGTCGACCTCGATCAAGCGCAGGCCCTGCCCGGCGAATTCGTTGAGACAGGCCTTGATCAACGAGCTCTTGCCGGTGCCGCGCGCGCCCGTCAGCAGCACGTTGTTGGCGGGCTGGCCCTGCACGAACTGGCGCGTGTTGCGCAGCAGGCGATCCTTCTGCGGCTCGACCTCCTTGAGGTCGGCGAGGCGGATCGTGGAGAGGTGCTTCACCGGCTCCAGCCGGGCGCTCGCGCCGCGCTTGCGGTAGCGGAAGGCGACCGCGGCGTCCCAGTCGGGCGGCGTCAGGGGCTGGGGCAGCACGGCCTCCAGGCGGTTCAACAGCGCGTCGGCGCGCCGCAGCACGGCATCAAGGGCGTCGGTAGCATGGACCATAGACGCCGAGTGTAGGTCGCGCCCGGAGACGTCCGGGGCGGTTGGCATCGCGAAAGCTCAGGCGAGCATTCGCATCGCGGCATCCAACTGTTCGGTCGGAAGCCGCTTGAAGCCGGAACGCGCATAACGCTGCAGCCGGCCGATGATGAAGCTCACCAGGACCGAGGCCTGCGCCTGGGCCTCGACGGTCGGCGTGGTCGATCCCGAGGCTTCCGCGGCCGTGCGCAGTCCCTGCCGCAGCGAGGACTCGACCTTGTCGAAGAACTGGTTCATGCGCGCGACCAGGCGCTCGTTCTCGTAGACCAGCGCGTCGCCGACCATCACGCGGGCCATGCCCGGGTTGCGCTCGCCGAACTGCAGCAGCACCGCGACGATGCGCTGGGCCTGCGCCAGGCCGTCGGTCTCGCGTTCGGCGATCTGGTTGAGCAGCGAGAAGATGCTGGTCTCGATGAATTCGATGAGGCCCTCGAACATCTGGGCCTTGCTGGCGAAGTGGCGGTAGAGCGCCGCCTCGCTGACCTCCAGCCGCGCCGCGAGCGCGGCGGTGGTCACCCGTTCCGCGCCGGGCTGCTCCAGCATGCTGGCCAGCGTCTGCAGGATCTGCACCCGGCGCTCGCCCGGCTTGAGCCGCTTGCGTGGCAGCTCCGCCGGCTTGGCAGCGGCGGAGTCCGGGGTGTCCGAGGAGCTGGGGTGCATGGGAGGGGCCGAAGTGTGCGGCGATTCTGGCACAGCCGGAACGCCGTCTTGACGTCGATGCCGGACGTCGTACGCCAACTCCCCGAGACTGCCCCCAGGTCGCCCCGAGGTCGCCCCGAGGTCTCCTCTAGGCCGGTCTCCGGCTCATGTCGGGAAGACCGTCCCCCCCTGCGAGGTGGCAGTCCTTGCCCGTCCAGTCGTCGAGCGGTCCCGGCCGGTCCGCGCTCAGTCCCGCAGCCAGCCGAGGCGACGCGCCTCGTAGATCGCCTCGACCTTGGAGCGCACCTGCAGCTTGCGGTAGGTGCGCTTCACGTAGGTCATGATCGTGTGCGGCGACACGTTCATGAACTGCGCGATCTCGTCGAAGGTGAACCCCTTGGCGGCCAGGTGCAGCACGCGCGATTCCTGTTCGGACAACGCAACGACCTGCTCGTCGACCAGCGGCATCGGGGCCGAATCGCCGAAGCCGCGCGGATGCGCGCCCGCGCCTTGCGGTGCCAGGCGCAGCAGCA
Organism: Roseateles noduli; assembly: GCF_050626985.1. Classification (NCBI taxonomy): domain Bacteria; kingdom Pseudomonadati; phylum Pseudomonadota; class Betaproteobacteria; order Burkholderiales; family Sphaerotilaceae; genus Roseateles; species Roseateles noduli. Next base: position 6,447,941 of record NZ_CP192463.1, on the reverse strand, counting down.
GCCGCCGCGCGATCACCGGCGAGATCGGGCTGCCGCCCGCGCGCAGCGAGCGCAACTGGCCCGGCAGGTCCAGCGCCAGCGAGTCCTTGAGCAGGTAGCCGGTCGCGCCGGCTTCGATGCTCGACAGCACATGCTGCTCGTCGCCGAAGACGGAGATGACCATCACCTCGCACTCGGGCGCGACGTGGGCCGCATGGCGGATCAGTTCGATCCCGCTGCCGCCGGGCAGGTCGAGGTCGACCAGCAGCACGTCGGGACGCGTCTGGTCGAACATCTTCCGGCCCTGCTGGAGATCGGTGGCCATGCCCACCAGACGGATGTCCGGCGCTTTCTCAAGGGCATGGGCGAACGCTTCGCGGAAACGAAGCTGATCCTCGACGATCAAGACGCTGAAAAGTGACATGCAATCCCTCACGGCCTGTGCAGCCGTTTCGTGGCGCATTCTGGGATGTCGCGTGTTTCAGCGGCAATCCCCAGCTTGCAGTGGTATGACCTTCGACCAAGCCCGGTGGCCAGCGGGACACGGAAGGGCAAGCATCGATCCTGCGATCCCCCCGAAAACGACCGAGCCCCCTCGTTCGGAGGGGGCTCGGTGGGCGAATCCACCCATCGGGGGGGATCCCAGGCGCGTCCTTCGGTCGCTTCTGCCGTGCAGACGCGGCTCAGGCGCGTCCGTTCGCTCAGTGCGATCGGATCATCGTGCCGTAAGCCTGTTCGGAAAGGATCTCCAAGAGCATCGCGTGCGGCACACGGCCGTCGATGATGTGGACGGCCTTGACGCCGCTGCGGGCGGCGTCCAGCGCGGAGGCGATCTTGGGCAGCATGCCGCCGGACAGCGTACCGTCGGCGAAGAGCTCGTCGATCTCGCGCGCCGACAGGTCGGTCAGCAGCTTGCCCTGCTTGTCGAGCACGCCGGGGGTGTTGGTCAGCAGCACCAGCTTCTCGGCCTTGAGCACCTCGGCCAGCTTGCCGGCGACGACGTCGGCGTTGATGTTGTAGCTCTCGTTGCTCTCGCCGAAGCCGATCGGGCTGATGACCGGGATGAACTGGTCGTCCTGCAGCGCCTTCACGACGCTGGGGTCGATGGCGACGATGTCGCCGACGGAGCCCACGTCGTGCTCCTTGTTCGGGTCGTCCTTGTCGATCAGCTTGAGCTTCTTGGCGCGGATCATGCCGCCGTCGCGGCCGGTCAGGCCCACGGCCTTGCCGCCGGCGACGTTGATCAGGCCGACGATGTCCTGCTGCACCTCGCCGGCGAGCACCCATTCGACGACGCTCATCGTCTCCTCGTCGGTGACGCGCATGCCCTGGATGAAGTGGCCCTTCTTGCCGAGCTTGTTGAGCGCGTCCTCGATCTGCGGGCCGCCGCCGTGCACCACCACCGGGTTCAGGCCGACCAGTTTGAGCAGCACCACGTCCTCGGCGAAGTCCTGCTGCAGCGCGGGGTCGGTCATCGCGTTGCCGCCGTACTTGATGACGATGGTCTTGCCGTGGTACTTGCGGATGTAGGGCAGCGCCTGGGAGAGCAGCTCGGCCTTGTCGCGCGGCGGGATGTGGCTCAGATCGGCGTCGTGGACGGGAGGGGTGTTGCTCATGGTGCTGTCCGGAGGAGGCTGAGGGGGTGGGACGTGGTTGGATCTGGAACGAGGAATGGATCGGGCGCCATTCTAGGACCGGCAAAATCGACGCCATGCAAGTGCAGCAATATCTGAAGCTGTCCGCCGGCGTGGCCGTGCTGACCATCGCCCTGAAGACGGCCGCCTGGTGGTGGACCGGCTCGGTGAGCCTGGCCTCGGACGCGCTCGAATCGGGGGTGAACCTGGCGGGGGCGCTCTTCGGTCTGGCGATGGTGACGGTCGCGCGGCGGCCGCCCGACGAGGACCATCCCTTCGGCCACCACAAGGCGGAGTACTTCTCCAGCGCCTTTGAGGGCGCGCTGATCCTGATCGCGGCGCTGGGCATCGGCTGGGCCGCGGTCGAGCGGCTGCGCGCGCCGCAGCCGCTGGAGCAGCTCGGCCTCGGCATGGCGCTGTCGGTGGTCAGCACGGCAATCAACGGCGCGCTGGCGTGGAAGATGCTGCAGGCCTCGCGCGAGCATCGCTCGATCGCGCTCGAAGCCGACGCGCGCCATCTGTTCACCGACGTCTGGACCTCGGTCGGCGTCGTCGCCGGCCTGATCGGCGTGATGCTGACGGGCTGGACCTGGCTAGACCCGCTGCTGGCGATCCTGGTCGCGCTGAACATCCTGCGCGAAGCGGTGCATTTGATGTGGAAGTCCACCGGCGGGCTGATGGACATGGCGCTGGACCCCGAGGATCAGCAGGCGATCGCCGAGGTGCTCGCGCGTTTCGAGGCGCCCGAGCTGCGCTTCGATCACGTCGCGACGCGCGTGGCCGGGCAGCAGCGCCATGTCGATTTCCATCTGCACGTGCCGGCCCGATGGACGCTCGGCGAAGCCGCCGCGCTGCGGGGTCAGGTCGAGCAGGCGCTGATGCGCGCCCTGCCCGGCCTGCGCGCCAGCATCCAGCTGCTGCCGGTCAATGTCGAGACGCGCTTCGCCGAAATGGCGGCGCGCGAAACCGCCACCTCGGGGGCCACCTCACCCGTCACCTCAACGGCCGCGACCGCGGCCACCCCCCACCAGGAAGGACAAGGATGATCGCGCTGCTGCAACGGGTGAAGGAAGCCCGGGTCGATGTCGGCGACCGCTGCACCGGACAGATCGGCGCGGGCCTGCTGCTGCTGATCTGCGCCGAGCCGCAGGACACCGAGGCGGTGGCGGAGAAGCTGCTGCTGAAGATCCTGAAGCTGCGCATCTTCAGCGACGACGCCGGCAAGATGAACCGCAGCGTGCAGGACGTGGGCGGCGGCCTGCTGATCGTTTCGCAGTTCACGCTGGCGGCGGACACCTCGGGCGGCAACCGGCCGAGCTTCACCGGCGCCGCGCCGGCGGAGCTCGGTCGCCGGCTCTACGACCATGCGGTCGAGTTCGCGCGGTCGCAGCACCCGGTCGTGGAGACCGGCGAGTTCGGCGCGGACATGCAGGTCGCGCTGATCAACGACGGGCCGGTCACGATTCCGATGCGGATGTGATGAGAATGCGGTACTACCACTGCACATCGAAGCAAGGACACCCACCATGATCAGCTACGTCACTCTGGGCAGCAACGACCGCCGCGCGGCCAAGGCGTTCTATGACGCCGCGCTCGCGCCGCTGGGTCTGAAGCCGGGCTACTCGGACGACGAGATGGTCGGCTACGGCCCCGAGGGCGGCGAGACGCAGCTGTGGGTGGTGCAGCCCTTCAACGGGCTGGATGCGACGCCCGGCAACGGCACGATGTTGGCGCTGGCGGCGTCAACCCGCGCGCAGGTCGACGCGGTCTACGCCGCCGCCATCAGTGGTGGCGGCAAGGACGACGGTCGCCCCGGCCCGCGCGAGAACTACGGGCCCAACTTCTACGCGGCCTACTTCCGCGATCTGGACGGCAACAAGGTGGGTGTGGTGTGCCGGTCGCCGGCGTGACGATGCAGAACGCCGACAACGCTGACCGACATCAATCAGAGTCGGAGTCGGAGTCGGAGTCGGCGTCGGCGTCGGAGTCGGCGTCGGAGTCGACCGTTTCACACTCGAAGCGAATGCCGCTCTTCTCGTCGAGCCAGCCGTGGAGCCGGTGGTAGAACGAATCGTCGGACTCCCCCTTCCACTGCACCGGATCCCATGACACGGTGGGGATCGCCGTCGGTTTCAACGGCGATGCCTTGCTGGCGGATGCCTCGGACGCGCTCGCCCTGGCGTCGCGATTCATCTGCTCGGCGCGTTCCAGCAAGTCCGCTTGCTGGCGACCGCTGCTCAGCGGCCACTGTCGCTGCAGTTCAGCCATGCCGCTGGCATAGAGGCGCCTGCTCAGCGGATCCGTGTGGGGGTTGCCCTCGCTCAGGGCTTTCAGCCGTGCCCAGCCAGCATCACTCTGCGGCGAGGACTTCGGATGGCTTTCAGGCTGGGCCGGCATTGCCCGGTGAACCTGCGACACCGCGCACTCCCAATTTCCATGCCACATGTCGATCGCCCCATCGGCAAGTTGGAAAGGCAATCAGTTGGTGCACGGAACGCCAAGGTTCGCGTCATGCAGCAATGAAAAAGCCCGCCATTGGGCGGGCTCCGGAAACTGGCCTCGAAGCGGCGGAAGCCGCTTCGGCGGTTTGCCAGTCGTTCAGTCGGCGTACTGTCCGGCCGCCTTGATCACCGGCGTCCACTTGGCGATCTCGTCGGCGACGAACTTCTTGTGCTCGGCCGGGTTCACGCGGTTGTCGGTGACGATGACCGCGCCCAGCGCTTCCTCGCGCTTGTGGAACTCGGGATCTTTCAGCGCCGTCTTCAGCGCCGTGTTGATCTTGTCCAGCACGGCCTTCGGCGTGCCCTTGGGCGCGTACATGCCGTGCCAGATCGTCACGTTGAAGCCCTTCAGGCCGGACTCGTCCAGCGTCGGCAGCTTGGCGAGCGAACCGCCCAGGCGCTTGGGCGTCGACACCGCGTAGGCCTTGACCTTGCCGCCGTCGATCTGCGTCGTGGTGTTCGTCGTCTGGTCGCACATCAGGTCGACCTGGCCGCCGATCAGGTCGGTCATCGCCGGGCCCGTGCCCTTGTACGGGACCGTGGTCATGTCGATCTTGACCGAGCTCATGTACAGCAGGCCGCACAGGTGCGAGGCGGAACCCAGGCCCGCATTGGCCAGGTTGATCTTGCCCTTGTTCGCGCCCAGCCACTTCACCAGGTCGGCGTAGTTGGCGGCCGGCAGGTTGGGACGCGAGATCAGCGTCATCGGCACTTCGTTGATCAGGCCCAGGTACTCGAAGTCCTCCAGCGTCTTGTACTGCAGGTTGCGGTACAGGGCCGGCGAGGTCGAGATGCCGATGTGATGCAGCAGCAGCGTGTAGCCGTCCGGCGCGGCCTTGGACACCTTGGTGGCGCCCAGCGTGCCGCCGGCGCCGCCGACGTTCTCGATCACGATCGTCGCGTTGAGCGGCTTGCGCAGCGCCTCCGCCAGATCGCGCGCGACCTTGTCGGTCGGGCCGCCGGCGGCGAACGGGACGACGATGGTCACCGGCTTGTCCGGGTATTCGGCCCAGGCGGCGCCGACGCTCAGCGCGGCGACGGAAGCGAGCAAGATCTTCTTCATGGTGTCTCTTCCTCGTTGGAAGTGTGGGTGATGGCGCGGATGCTAGGTCTCCCTCCCACATTGCAACTTACGGAAACTACGTAAGCCGGGATACCCCCGAGCCGTGAAAACGAGGGGCCATCGGTGCCATCCCCCAACAAACTCCGAAGGGCTCGCCCTGTGCAAGCCTCGGCCCCAAAACCTCTGTGGGGCCGGAGTGGTGCGAGGGGGTCCAGGAGGGAGCCCCCTCGCTCCGCGGAGAGCCCGCGCCTGGCGGGGGCAGTCCACCCGCCGGGCGTGTCAATCGAACTTCCGAAGATCCTCGATGACTTTTCCGTCGTTCGGCAGCGCGCCCGCCGCGACGAACACCACCTCGCCACGCAGCTTGGTCACATCGCGCAGCGCCGCCGCCAGACCGTCCGCAAGACCTGCAAGCGCGCTGCCGTCGGTCTCGACGCGCAAGGTCATCCGGTCCTGCGCCATCTCGCCCTCGACGACCAGGCGCCCACGCCGCGCCTGCGGAAACCGCCGCAGCACCTCGGCCACCTGCCCGGCGTGAACGAACATGCCGCGCACCTTGGCGCTCTGGTCCGCGCGTCCCATCCAACCTTTGATGCGCACGTTGGTGCGCCCGGTCGGGCAGGTGCCGGGCAGCACCGCCGACAGGTCGCCGGTGCCGAAGCGGATCAGCGGATAGTCGCGGTTGAGCGTCGTGACGACGACCTCGCCCACCTCCCCGTCCGGCACGGGGTCGCCGGTGCCGGGCCGCACGATCTCGAGGATCACGCCCTCGTCGACGACCAGCCCCTGGCGCGCCGCGGTCTCGTACGCGATCAACCCGAGGTCGGCGGTGGCGTAGCACTGGAAGCCGGCGACGCCGCGTTCGCCGCACCAGTCGCGCAGCGCGGCCGGGAAGGCCTCGCCGCTGACCAGCGCCTTGCGCACGGACAGGGGCTGGCCCTGCTCCGCCGCCTTGTCCAGCAGGATCTTCAGGAAGCTCGGCGTGCCCACGTAGGCCTGCGGCCGGAGCTCGGCCATCGCCTGCAGCTGCAGCTCGGTGTTGCCCACGCCGCCGGCGAAGACCGTGCAGCCCAGCGCCTCCGCGCCGCCTTCCATCATGGCGCCGGCCGGCGTGAGGTGATAGCTGAACGAGTTGTGGACCAGATCCCCCGCGCGCAGACCCGCCGCATGCAGCGCGCGGCCGACGCGCCAGTAGTCGCGTCCGTGCCCTTCGGGCTCGTAGAGCGAGCCTGGCGACTGGAACACGCGACGCGCGCCGGCATCGCGCTTCAAGCCGCGCCAGCCGATCGTCGAGAAGCCGCCGAAGGGTTCGAACGGCACGCGCTCCGCGTCCGCGCGCACCGCCTGCTGGCGGGCCAGCAGCTCCGACTTGCGCGTCACCGGCAAGCGCGCCAGCGCGACGCGCGTGCGGATCAGGTCCGGCTCGACGTTGCCGAGCAGCTCAGCGAACGCATCGGTGTTCTGCCGCGCGTTGGCCACCTGGTGCGGCAGCGCCGCCAGCAGCGCGGCCTCGCGCGCGCCGGGATCGCGCGTCTCCAGCGCGTCGTAGAAATCAGCCGCGGCGGCGCCCATCACTCCTCCGCCCATTGCGCCAGGCGACGCTTGAGGTCGTCCTGCAGCTTGCGCACGTCGGCCGCGTTGCGGCAGACGCGCGTCTCCCAGTCGGGGCTGCGCGCCGGCTTCTTCGCCAGCTTCGCGGTGATCTGGCCGTCGCCGGCCGCGAGCTGGAGCACCTCCTGGTTCTCGAAGCTCCAGCCGGTGCCGCGCTCCGTCAGCGCGCGCAGGTCGCGCAGCGCGCGCCTCAACTGCACGAGGGCCTCCTCGGCCTTGAACGGCGGGGGCGCGAAGAAGTCGTTGTCCATGAACTGCTCTCCCATCAATCCTTCAAATCGAGCGATGCCAGAGAAGCCGGCGACGAGAGGGATGCCGGCGACCAGCCTCGTCGCGATGTCGTCGCGGTGTCGTCGCGGGCCTGCTCAGGCGAGCCAGCGCTTGCGACGCTTGTAGCTCTTCACGTCGCGGAAGCTCTTGCGATCGGTGCCGCCCATGCCGAGGTAGAACTCGCGCACGTCCTCGTTGTCGCGCAGGGCCTGGGCCTGGCCGTCCATGACGACGCGGCCGTTCTCGAGGATGTAGCCGTAGTCGGCGTATCGCAGCGCCATGTTGGTGTTCTGCTCGGCCAGGAGGAAGGTCGTGCGCTCCTTCTGGTTGAGGTCGCGCACGATCTCGAAGACCTCCTCGACGATCTGCGGCGCCAGGCCCATCGAGGGCTCGTCCAGCAGCACCATCTTCGGATCGGCCATCAGGGCCCGCCCGATCGCGCACATCTGCTGCTCGCCGCCCGAGGTGTAGGCCGCCTGCGAGGTCCGCCGCGTCTTCAGCCGCGGGAAGTAGTTGTAGACCTTCTCCAACGTCTGCGCGACCGCCGCCTTGCCGTCGGTGCGCGTGTACGCGCCGGTGAGCAGGTTCTCCTCGATCGTCAGGTGCGCGAAGCAGTGCCGTCCCTCCATCACCTGCACCACGCCCCGGTGCACGAGGTCCGCCGGCGTGAGCCGCTCGATGCGCTCGCCGCGCAGCTCGATCGAGCCCTTGGTGACCTCGCCGCGTTCGCCCGCGAGCAGGTTGGAGACCGCGCGCAGCGTCGTGGTCTTGCCGGCGCCGTTGCCGCCGAGCAAGGCCACCACCGCCCCTTCGGGCACGCGCAGCGAGACGCCCTTGAGCACCAGGATCACGTGGTGATAGATGACCTCGATGCCGTTGACGTCGAGCAGCGCGGGGGCCGCGGCGGCGGTCCCCGTCGCGCCGGACGACGCGGAAGCGGAAGGAACGGAAGTGGCTTGCATGGCGGTGGTGCTCAGGCAGGGTTCGGACGCGGCGCGGGAGACCTTCATCCGCAGCTGCGCGGCTTCAGGTTCTTGTCCTTGGCGTACTTGGCGGCGTACTCCTTGACCAGCGGATCGATGTGGGTCTTGTCCGACTGGTACCAGTCGGACGCGAGGTTCCACTTCGCGCCGTCCCACTGGACGATGCGCGCCCAGTCCGTGCCCATGTGGTTAGCGCAGCTGGTCTGCACCGGGCGCATGACCTCGCCGAAGCCCAGCGCCTTGAGCCGGTCCGCGCTCAGGTTCAGGTTCTCGAAGCCCCAGCGCACCTGCTCCGGCGTCATGACCTTGCCCTTGCCGAACTTCTCCTGCGCGGCGCGGATCGCCTCGACCTGCAGCATCGAGATCATCATCCCCCGCGTGTGCGCGATCGCGCCGATGCCGGTGGCCGGGCCGGTGCCCTGGCCCTTGTCGTAGACGAACTTCTTCAGCTCGTCGTGGACCTTGTCCTTGGCCGAACTGTTGTGCAGCGTGATCGCGTTGTAGCCCTTGGCGCCCGCGCCGATGTCCTTGACGTCGTGGTCCGAGCCGGCCCACCAGATCGCGTAGATCTTCTCGCGCGGATACCCGCTGGCCTGCGCCTCGCGGATGCCCGCGGGCGTCATCACGCCGGCGGACCAGAACAGCACGTAGTCCGGCCGCTGCTGGCGGATCTGCAGCCAGGTCGACTTCTGCTCGACCCCGGGCGGCGTGACCGGGTACAGCAGCACCTCGAAGCCGTCGGCCGCGGCGCGTTTCTGGATCAGCGGGATCGGCTCCTTGCCGTAAGGGCTGTCGTGATAGACGAGCGCGATCTTCTTGCCCTTGAGCGTGCCCTTCTCCTTCTTCGCGATGTCCTGCAGCATGACGTCCGCGGCGGTCCAGTAGGTCCCGAGCAGCGGGAAATTCCATTCGAAGACGGTGCCGTCGGCCGACTGCGACAGGCCGTACCCCGGGGTCTCGACGACCACCTTGTCGACGAAGGCCTTGTCGGTCACCGCGAAGGTGATGCCCGTCGACTGCGTGTCGAAGCCCGACGCGCCGCCGCCCTTGCCCTTCAGGCGCTCGTAGCACTCGACGCCCTTGGCGGCGTCGTACGCGGTCTCGCATTCCTCGAAGGCGAGCTTGACGCCGTTCACGCCGCCGTCGCGCGCGTTGATCAGCTTCAGGTAGTCCTGCTTGCCGTCCGCCCAGGGCATGCCCAAGGGCGCGAACTGGCCGGTGCGGTACACCAGCAGCGGGATGAACTGCTCGGTCGCGGCTTGCGCCTGCGCCACGGCGGGCAGCATCGTCGGCAGCGCGGCTGCGACCAGCGTTGCCGCGCCTAGCGCGCCACGCGCGAAGGTCTTCAAGCTCATGGTGTCGTCTCCTGGTGGTGCACTCTGCGGTGCGGTTTGAAATCTCGAGGGGTACTGCGAGTTCAATGCGGGAAAGGCCACAGCCTCAGCTTCTGGCGAGCGGTGGACCAGAGTCGGGCGAGCCCGTGCGGCTCGACGATCAGGAAGAACACGATCAGCGCGCCGAAGATCATGTGCTCCAGGTGAGAGGCCGCGCCCGTGGACAGCGGCAGCCCCAGCCAATGCGGCACGTGGTTCAGCAGCAGCGGCAGCAGCACGATGAACGCGGCGCCGAAGAAGCTGCCCGCGATGGACCCGAGCCCGCCGATGATGATCATGAACAGCAGCTGGAAGGACTTGTCGATGCCGAAGGCGGCCGGCTCCCAGGCGCCCAGGTGCACGAAGCCCCACAGCGCGCCGGCCACGCCGACGATGAAGCTGCTGACCGCGAAGGCCGTCAGCTTCGCGTGCACCGGCCGGATGCCGATCACGGCGGCGGCGACGTCCATGTCGCGCATCGCCATCCACTCGCGGCCGATGGCGCCGCGCACCAGGTTCTTGGTCAGGATCCCGCACACGACCACCAGCGACAGGCACAGCAGGTAGCGCTGCGCCGGCGTCTCCAGCGCCAGGCCGAACAGCTGCAGCGTGCCGACGCTCACCGAGCCCGACGACGAGTTGTTCGTCACCCACGGCACGCGGTTGGTGAACCAGTCGATGAAGAACTGCGCCGCCAGCGTCGCGACCGCGAGGTAGAGCCCCCGGATGCGCAGGCTCGGCAGCCCGAACAGCACGCCGCAGACCGTCGCAGCCAGGCCGCCGCCGATCAGCGACAGCAGCAGCGGCATGCCCTCGATGCGCACCTGCAGGTTGTAGGCCGCGTAGGCGCCCACGGCCATGAAGGCGCCGGTCCCCAGCGAGATCTGCCCGCAGTAGCCCACGAGCACGTTCAGGCCCAGCGCCGCCAGCGACAGCACGAGGAAGGGGATCAGCACCGCGCGGAAGGTGTAGTCGCTCGCCAGCCAGGGCACGGCGACGAAGGCGATCAGCGCGAGCGCGAGCACCGCCCGGCGGTCCTGCGCGACCGGGAACAGCGCCAGGTCCGCGCGGTAGCTGGCCTTGAACTGGCCGTTTTCACGATAGAACACGGTCGTCTCCTTGATCGCTCGTCGAGTGCGGACTCAGACGCGATCGATGATCTTGTCGCCGAAGAGGCCTTGCGGCCGCACCAGCAGGAAGCTCAGCGCGAGCACGTAGGCGAACCAGTTCTCGATGCCGCCGCCGACGGACGGACCGAGGTAGATCTCCGACAGCTTCTCGCCGACGCCGATGATCAGCCCGCCGACGATCGCGCCCGGCACCGAGGTCAGGCCGCCGAGGATGACGACCGGGAAAGCTTTCAGCGCCACGAGCGAGATCGAGTACTGCACGCCCAGCTTGCTACCCCAGATGATCCCGGCCACCAGCGCGACCAGCCCGCCGACGGACCAGACGATCACCCAGATGCGCGACAGCGGGATGCCGATGGACTGCGCGGCCTGGTGGTCGTCGGCGACCGCGCGCAGCGCGCGGCCGGTGCGGGTCTTCTGGAAGAACAGCGACAGCAGGCCCACCAGCGCCGCGGCGATCACGGCCGAGTACAGGTCTTCCTTGTTGAGCAGCAGCCCGCCCGGGAACGTGTCCTCGAGCACGAACAGCGGATCCTTCGGCAGGCCCACATCGATCTTGTAGGTCGAGCTGCCGAAGATCAGCTGGCCGGCGCCGTCGAGGAAGTAGCTGATGCCCAGCGTCGCCATCAGCAGCGTGATCGCCGGCTGGTTGACGAGGCCGCGCAGCGCCAGCCGCTCGACCAGCCAGGCGACGACGACCACGCAGGCCGCGGCCGCCGCCAGCGCCAGCACGTTGGCCAGCAGCAGGCTCTCGAAGCCGAACCACTGCGGGAACCATTCGGCGAAGCGCGCCATCGCCAGCGCCGCGAACAGCACCATCGCGCCCTGCGAGAAGTTGAAGACGCCGGAGGCCTTGAAGATCAGCACGAAGCCCAGCGCGACCAGCGCGTAGAGCATGCCCGCCATCAGGCCGCCGAAGACGGTTTCGAGGAAGAAGCCCATGATCGTTTCCTTTGCCTGCTTCCCGGCGTCACTCGCCCGCGCCGAGGTAGGCGCGGATCACTTCGGGATTGGCGCGCACCTCGTCGGGCGTGCCGTCGCCGATCTTCTTCCCGTAGTCGAGCACCACGACACGGTCGCTGATGTCCATGACCACGCCCATGTCGTGCTCGATCAGGACGATGGTCGTGCCGAACTCGTCGTTGACGTCGAGGATGAAGCGGCACATGTCCTGCTTCTCCTCGACGTTCATGCCGGCCATCGGCTCGTCGAGCAGCAGCACCTTGGGCTCCATCGCCAGCGCGCGGCCCAGGTCCACGCGCTTCTGCAGCCCGTAGGACAGGCCGCCGACCGGCGTCTTGCGATGCGCCTGGATCTCGAGGAAATCGATGATGCGCTCGACCTTCTCGCGGTGCTCGATCTCCTCGTGCACGGCCGGACCGATCCGCAGCGCCTGCCACAGCAGGTGGCGCTTCATGTGCAGGTTGCGGCCGGACATGATGTTGTCCAGCACGCTCATGCCCTTGAACAGCGCCAGGTTCTGGAAGGTGCGCGCGACGCCGCGCTCGGCCATGCGGCGCAGCCGCGTGCGGGGGCTCCACTGGCGCACGTCCTCGCCGCGATAGCGGATGTCGCCCTGCTGCGGCTGGTAGACGCCGTTGATGCAGTTCAGCATCGAGCTCTTGCCGGCGCCGTTGGGGCCGATGATGGCGCGGATCTCGTGCTCGCGGACGTCGAAGCTGATGTCGTTGAGCGCCTTCACGCCACCGAAGGACAGCGAGATGTGCTCGACCTCGAGGATCACGTCGCCGATGCGCCGGCCCGGTGCCGGGTCGCCTGCGGAGCGCGGCGATGCCGCGCCTTGCGCCGGCGTCGTCGGCGGCACGGCCTGGCCGGCCTCCTGGAACTGCGCGCCGGCCGGGGCCGCGGCGCCGCCGCCCGCTGCATTGACGGTCAGACTGGCGCTCATCAGGCGGCCCTCCGGGTGTGCGGGAAGGTGGTCGCCTCCTCGATGCGCAGGTCGGCGCTGACGCTGCCGCTGCGGCCGTCCTCGAAACGCACCGCCGTCTCGATGAACTGCGAGGTCTTGCCCTCGTAGAGCGCATCGATCAGCACGCGGTACTTGTCGGCGATCGCGCCGCGGCGGACCTTGCGCGTGCGGGTGAGCTCGCCGTCGTCCGCGTCCAGCTCCTTGTGCAGCACCAGGAAACGCGTGATCTGGCTGCCGGCCAGGCGCTCGTCCTGGGCGAGGTCGGCGTTGACCTTCTCGACGCAGTCCTTGATCAGGCCGAGCACCTCCGCCTTGCCGGCCAGGTCGGTGTAGCCGGCGTAGGCGAGGTTGCGGCGCTCGGCCCAGTTGCCGACGGCCTCGAAGTCGATGTTGATGAAGGCGCAGACGCGGTCGCGGCCGTCGCCGAAGGCCACCGCCTCCTTCACGAAGGCGAAGAACTTCAGCTTGTTCTCGACGTACTTGGGCGCGAACATGGCGCCGTCATGCGCGCCGCCGCGCAGCCGGCCGACGTCCTTGGCGCGATCGATGATCTTCAGGTGGCCGCCCGCGTCGAGGAAGCCCGCATCGCCGGTGCGATACCAGCCGTCGGCGCCGAGCACCTCGGCCGTCGCCTCCGGGTTCTTGTAGTAGCCCTGGAGCAGGCCCGGCGAACGCACCAGGATCTCGCCGTTGTCCGCGAGCTTGATCTCGACGCCGTCGATGGGCACGCCGACGGTGTCGGACTTGGCCTCATGGTCCGGCTGCAGGCAGACGAAGACGGCGGTCTCGGTCGAGCCGTAGAGCTGCTTCAGGTTGATGCCGATCGAGCGGTAGAAGCTGAAGAGATCGGGGCCGATGGCCTCGCCCGCCGTGTAGGCCACGCGCACCCGCGAGAAGCCCAGCGCGTTGCGCAGCGGACCGTAGATCGCGAGGTCGCCGAGGCGGTACTTGAAGCGCTCCCAGCCGCCGACCGGCTTGCCGTCCATCAGCGCCGGGCCGACGCGGTTCGCCAGCGCCATCGCCTTCGCGAACAGCCAGCGCTTGGGCGCGCCGGCGTCCTCCATGCGGATCATCACGCTGGTGAGCAGGCCCTCGAAGACGCGCGGCGGCGCGAAGTAGTAGGTCGGACCGATCTCCTTGAGGTCGATGCTGACGGTGCTGGCCGACTCGGGACAGTTGACGACGTAGCCGCAGGCCAGCCACTGCGCGTAGCTGAAGACGTTCTGGCCGATCCAGGCGCAGGGCAGATAGGCGAGGACCTCCTCGTCGGCGCCGAGCTTGTCGAAGCGCGCGCCGGCCTGGGCGCGGTCGATCAGCGAGGTGTGCGTGTGCACGACACCCTTCGGATGGCCGGTGGTGCCGGAGGTGAAGAACATCGCCGCCACGTCGCCGGCGCGGCCCGCGTCGACTTCGCGTTCGAACCAGCCGGGATGCCGCAGCGCATGCGCGCGGCCGTCGTCGCACAGGCCATCGATCGAGGCGAGTCCGTCCGCGGCGTAATGGCGCAGGCCGCGCGGATCGTCGAACCAGATGCGCCGCAGCGCGGGGCATTGATCGCGGATCTCGAGCAGCTTGTCGACCTGCTCCTGGTCCTCGACGACGACGAAGGCGACGTCGGCGTTCTGCAGCGGGTACGCGAATTCGGCGGCGACGGCGTCCTGGTACAGCGGCACCGGAATCGCGCCCAGCGACTGCGCCGCGAGCATCGAGGCATAGAGCCGGGGCCGGTTCTCGCCGATCACGACCAGGTGCTGGCCGCGCGTCATGCCGGCGGCGGCGAAGCCATGCGCGAGGTCGCGCACGAGCGCCGCCAGCGCCGCCCAGTCGAGCGTCTGCCAGATGCCGAGCTCCTTCTCGCGCAGCGCCGGCGCATGGGGGCGCTGGGCGGCGTGAGCGAGCAGCAGGCGGGGGAAGGTCTGTTCCACCGTCGTCTCCTTTGTGCTTCCCCGCTGTCGCCATCTCTGATGGAGGCGCTCTGGCCGCGGGGTTGCGCCGACTGTAGGCCGGCTCTTTGACGTCGTGTTGTCGTTGCGACGACAGTCCTAGGGAGACTTCGGGGGAGCGTTTTCCCGGATCAGACGGGCGTCCTCTCCGCGGCGTCCGTGCCTACGTGGCGGTCGACGGACTGTGGCGGTGCTGACGCGATGGTCAGCACCGTGCGTCCGCGATGAGACGCGAACCCAAGCCAGGGCAGCCCGAGAAGACGCGGAGATTCGGCGATCCGGATGGCGGCACACAAAGCCCGGAAGTCTCCCTGAAGCTCGGCCAGGGCGTCGGGCTTCTTCAGGTCAACGCGCCAGCGATGGTGGAACGCCGTGAGCCGCTGCGCCTTGATCCCTTGGTCGCGATCCAGGCAGCGGCCCCTGAGTTTCCCGATCAGGTATCCGAATTGGGCAACGTTACCGGGAATGACGATCTCATCCGGGCACGGCGATTCCGGTTCGGTCCCGTCGCTGGTCAAGTCCTTGACGGCGATCGACAGCATGCAACGGTTCAGGGACATCAATTCGTCGAGATAGCGCTGGCGCCTCTGCGTGGAAGCGCCGGGATCTTCACTTCGCGACTCCTGCGCCGCCTTCAGCAGCACCCCGGCCCGCTCCACGAAGCATCTGAGACCGCAGTGTTCGCTCTTCATGAGACGGTCGACCGTCTCCTTGACCACGATCGAGTGAGCGGCCTGCGCCTTGATCGCGGTCAGGACGTCCTCAGGGGAAGCGAGCCGCTTCGTGGCGTGCCGATCCAGCAGCGCGTCGGTCTGCCTGGTGATGCCATTCAGCTGCGAGCGGACCTCGGCGTGGTACTGGTCCTTGGCAAGCTGGTCCTCGGACGTCCACCGGCTGACCGGGATGGTGGCGCCAACAGCGATTGGAAAAGAAGGCGTCGTCGTTCTTGCAGAAAACATCAGGCCACACGTCAAAAAGGTAAGAAGCTGCGCTAGTGAACTGGGTTGTCAAACAGGTTCCTGCTCCGTGTTTCCCCCAGGGCACCGCGTCAGGTTCCTGTCATGCGCCGGCGCGATGAACGGGGGATGGCCCCGACCCCCGACACCGTTGTCCACGCCGCGCCAGGTTCCCCCCTGCATGCGGCCCTGCAGCCGCCCCTCTCGGGGGCTGTGCCGACGCAGCCGATCCGCTTGCGCGCGCGGGCCGCGAGCGCGCAGGAGATGAGCGCCATTCCGTGGCTGAAGGCGATCGAACCCGAACTGCGCGAACGCGTCGCCTCCAGCATCCAGGTGGCGGAGGTCGAGGTCGGCGAGCGGATCTGTCGCATCGGGCGCGAGGCCAACTTCTGGTTCGGTGTCATCGACGGACTGCTGAAGATGAGCAACGACGAGGCGGCGGCGCGGCAGGTCACCTTCACCGGCGTGCCGCCGGGCGGCTGGTTCGGCGAGGGCACGCTGCTCAAGCGCGAGGCCTACCGCTACAACATCCAGGCGCTGCGGCGCAGCGTGGTGGCGGGGCTGCCGCTGGAGAGCTTCCACGAACTGCTGGCCACCAGCCTGGCCTTCAACCGCTACGTGCTCAACCAGCTCAACGAGCGGCTCGGCCAGTTCATCGCCGCGCGCGAGATCGACCGCCAGAGCGACCCCGACCTGCGCGTGGCGCGCAACCTGGCGGCGCTGTTCCACCCGCAGCTCTACCCCGGGGTGAACGGACTGCTGCGCATCACGCAGCAGGAACTGGGACACCTGGTGGGGCTCTCGCGCCAGCGCGTCAACGAGGCGCTGCGCCACCTGCAGGAACAGCGCCTCATCGCCGTCGAGTACGGCGGGCTCAGGGTGCTCGATCTGGCGGGGTTGCGGGTGTATCCGCAGCAGTAGGGATGCGCTCGTCTGCCCCGTCGACGATGGACTCGACGACGACGGTCGAGGCGGTCGGCCTCACGCCCCGAACGGCGTCGCTTCCGGCGGTTCCTGCGGCAGCGCCGCGTACTGGCCTGCGTTGATCTCGTAGAGCAGGCTCGCGGCCTCGCCCGGGCAGTCGGCGACCGAGCCGGTCAATCGCAGGCCGACACGCTCCAGCGTCTTGCGCGCCGCCGTGTTGCCCGGCGGCAGCAGCGCGTGCACCGACGTCGCATGCAGGCTCTCGAAGGCCAGCGTCAGCGCCGCGGTCGCCATCTCCGCCGCATAACCCCGGCCCCAGTGATCGGACAGGAAGTGGAACTCCAGCAGCAGCGCCGGCGCGCCGCAGATGCGGCCCCGGCTCAAGCCGCCGAAACCGATCGCGCCGAGCGAGGGCTGCTCCCGCAGCGCCACCGCCCACGGCCCCAGGCCGTCGCGCGTCCACAGCGCGCGCCAGAGCTCCAGCCGTTCCGACGCGGCCGGACCACCCGCGTCGAATCGACGATTCGCGGGATCGGTCAGCAGGTCGCGGAAGGCGCGTGCATCCGCCGCGGCAGGCGGACGCAGGCTCAGCCGGCGGGTCGCGGTGAGCCGCTCGACGGCGGGGATGGAGATGAAGGGCGCAAGCATAGGGTTAACCCGCAAATTATGCGCCCAACCCGGATTTCAAGTGCAGCGTCGACCGGGCGGTCGGTGACAGGCCAGGACTTGCGTCACGAAACGTGACCAAGTGGATGGAACCGCAGAAGCTTTGAGCCGGTCGCGCGCCAATCGCCCACCTCGTGTCCGCATCACAGGGGGATGCCCCTCGCGAGGGGGTGCCGACAGCCCGCGGACAGGTCGAACGGGCCCCGCTCGCATAGCATTCCCGGCATCCGCGGGTCTCGCGGGGGGCTTCTCCCCCTTCGGCACCCGTCCCTCAGGACGACGCGGCGCCCGGCGCCGCAGGAACGAGAGCCTCGTGATGAAGCTGCTGGTCATCGAAGACAACCCGGACATCGTCGCGAACCTGTTCGCCTACCTCGAGCCGATGGGCTACGCGCTGGACGTGGCCCGCAACGGCCTGGGCGGCCTGGCGCAGGCCGCCGCCGGCTCCTACGACGCGATCGTGCTGGACCTGACCCTGCCCGGCCTGGACGGCCTGGATGTCGCCCGGCGCCTGCGCAAGGACTTCCGCCGTCCCACCCCCATCCTCATGCTGACCGCCCGCGACACGATCGCCGACAAGGTCACCGGCTTCGAGAGCGGCGCCGATGACTACCTCGTCAAGCCCTTCTCCCTGGTCGAGCTGGAGATCCGCCTCAAGGCGCTGATGCGGCGCTCGCACGGCCTGAACCTCAGCTCGGCGGTCAGCTACGCCGACGTCAGCTTCGATCCCGACACGCTCGAAGCCACCCGCGCCGGCAAGCCGCTGCAGTTGACGCCCACCGGCTACAAGCTGCTGTCCGCGCTGCTGCGCGAGGCGCCCAAGCTGGTCCGCCGCGAGGACCTCGAGCGCGAGGTCTGGGGCAACGATCCGCCCGACAGCGACGCGCTGCGCACCCACATCCACGCGCTGCGCGCGGCACTGGACAAGCCCTTCCCCATCCCGCTGCTGAAGACCCATCCGGGCATCGGCTACCGGCTGGTGTCGCCCGATGCGGGATGAGCCGCGGCGAGACCCCGGCGATCCACGCGGCCACCCTCGCGGCGATGCACGCGCCGGCCGCTCGACGGCCGCGCCGACCACGCTGCGCACGCGCGTGGCCGCCGCCTTCCTGCTGCTGACGCTGCTGGTCTGCGGCGCCTTCGCGGTCGCCGCGGTGCGCATCGCCTCGAGCATCGAGGACCGCCTCGTCGACCAGCGCCTGGACCGCACCGCCGACGAGCTGATCGCCCGCGAGAAGCAGGGCCTGGAAGCCGACCTGCCGCCCAGCGTCACGCTCTACAAGGGCGATGCCATCCCGCAGGCACTGCGCGGCAAGCCGCCGGGCAAGTACACGCTGCCGCAGGAGGACGCCACCTTCACCGCCCTGGTCCGCGACGACCTGGGGACGGTCTTCGTGCTGACCGACCGCGACGAGGACTTCGCCAAGATCGAGGCCGGCGTCTACGGCCTGCTCGGCCTGGCCTTCGTCTGCTGCCTGGGATTGGCGCTGTTCCTGGCGCAACTGACCGCGAGCCGCATCGTCGCCCCGGTCACCGCGCTGGCCCGCGCCGTCGAGACCGACACCGCGCCGCGCGAATATCCGCTGCTGGACTCGACCGACGAACTGGGCGTGCTGTCGCGCGCGTTCGCGGCCAAGACCGAGGCGCAGCAGCGCTACCTGGACCGCGAGCGCTGGTTCACCGGCGATGTCAGCCATGAGTTGAGAACGCCGCTGGCTGTGATGCTGGGCGCGGCCGAGATCCTGAAGGCGCGGCTGCACGATCGCGACGACATGGTCGAACTGGCCGAGCGCATCCGGCGCACCGCGGCCGACACCAGCGAGCGCGTTGTCGCGATGCTGCTGCTGTCGCGCGACCCGGCCAGCATCGGCGCGCCGCCGACCGCGCTGCTGCCGCTGCTGCGCCAGGAGATGGAACGCTGCCGGCCGCTGCTCAAGGGCAAGGAGGTCGAGATGACGCTGCATGCCGCGTCCGCCGATGCCGGCCTGGAAGTGCCCGCGCGGCCCGAGCTTGCGGCCATCGCGCTGGGCAACCTGATCCGCAACGCCTGCCAGTTCACCGACCATGGCCGCGTCGACATCCGGCTCGAGGCCGGCCGCGTGGTCATCGAGGACACCGGCATCGGCATCCCGCCGGCGGTGCGCGACCGGATCTTCGACCGCTTCATGCAGGTCGACCCGGCGGGCGCCGGCAGCGCGGGCCTGGGCCTGGCCATCGTCAAGCGCGTCGCCGAGCACCTGGGCTGGACCGTCAGCCTGGAAGCGCCGGCCCGTGGGGGGACGCGATTCGTGCTGGCGTTCGGCAGCGGTCATGCCGACGGCAACGAGCGCCGCACCACGAGCTGAGTCGGTCAACCACCAAGTGAGCGGTTCAACCGAGCAGCAGAGGCGTTGTTCCCTTCCGCTTGCAGTCTTGCAAGTACGCGTCGACGAACTGCTCATACACGGGACGCATCCTGAAAAGGCTCTCAGGATCCCGATCCTTCATGGCCAAGCCGGCGTCAAGCCACGCGCCCTGTTCAGGCGGGACGCGCGACCAGATTCCTTCGAGTTGCACAAATGCGACCTGGAGGTCGACGGCATTGCGGGGTGCATGCCGCCACGCCCCGCGTAGGTTGCTTTCGAACATGCTGTCCGGGTCACGGCATGCCACCAATGATTCCATTTCCTGCGCATGGCAGCGAAGCTTGGCCTCGGTGTCCGGGGACGGCGCACCCCGGCCCAATGTGTAGGCGGACTCACGCACGATGCCCGCCCGTTCGCGGTAGGCGTCCCTGACATCACGGGGGAGCTTCTTGTACGCCTTCTCGATCTCATCGATCCGGGCATGCGTTTGTGCTCGATGCGCCGTGTCCGGCGGCGCCGTGTCGCGGTGATGCGCCTGTTCGGAAGGGTGGGAGTCAGAGGGTTTGAAACGGTTGAGGAACATGTCGGCATTTCATCGTTGAGTCCTTCCAGTCCTCCGCCACCGCCCGAAAGTTCACCTCGAGATCCTGTCGCCCGCGATCTGTAAACGTCCTGGACGGGTCAGCTGCCCATCTATACTGTATGCAAATACAGTGTCGAAAATTCGCACCTTCCCATGCCATCCCTACCTGCCGGGGAGGGTCGCCTGTCCCCGCCTCCCAGCGGTGACGATGGACTGATCTCTCCCACCCAGAATCTCGTCCTCGATGCAGCGCACCATGCGCTGCGGATCGGGCCCATGCCACTTCCGCCTGCCGTGGCAGAGGCGATCTGGCGCGGCGATGCGCTGGGCCGCGGCACCGACACCGTCTGGCCGAGCGGCTTCGACGCGCTCGATGCCGAGCTGCCAGGCGGTGGCTGGCCGGGGCGCCAGTTGACCGAAGTGCTGCTGCCGCAGTTCTCGCTGGCCGAATGGCGGCTGGCGGGACCGGCGCTCCGACGCGTCGTCGCCGACGGTGCCGCGGTGGCGATGGTCGGACCGCCCAAGCGCCCCCACCTGCCCGGCCTGATGCACCTGGGGCTGGATGAGCGCCACCTCGTCTGGATCGACGCGCGCGCGCCGTCGGAGCGGCTCTGGTGCACCGAACAGCTGATCAAGTCCAACGCCGCCGGCGCGGTGCTGGCCTGGCTGCCGCAGGCCGCGCCCGAGCAGTTGCGGCGGCTGCAGGTGCTGGCGCAGTCATTCGAGGGACCGGTGTTCCTGTTCCGTCCGCTGGCAGCCCGCCATGACCCGTCGCCGGCGCCGCTGCGGGTGCTGGCGACGATCGATGTCGACTGGGCCCTGGACGTCCAGATCCTCAAGCGCAAGGGCCCCGCCCACGAGACTCCGCTGCGGCTGGCCTCGATCCCCGGCGGACTCGAGCATGTCCTGACCCCGCGGGTGATGCGGCCCAGCACGATGCGCCCGGTGGCGCCGATGACGGTGCCGGGCGTCGACGTGGCTGACGTGGCCGACACCGTCAACGAGTCGGCCGGCAAGGCCCAGGTCAGTGCCGGGCCCCTGCTCGAGACGGTGTCCGAATCCCTCCACGAGCCCGTTGCGCTCACCCTGTTCCCGGAGTTCTCCCATGTTGTGGGTCGCACTGATCCTGCCGCCTCGTCCGCCGGCACCGTTTGAGGACCCGTCGACCGCGCCCCCGCCGCATCCCTGGGGGATCTGCGCGGAGACGCAGGCGGGCCTGGCGGTGTGGTGCCTGCAGTTCACGCCGCGCGTGGCGCTGATGGAGGACGCCGTCGTGATGGAGGTCGAGGCCAGCCTGCGGCTGTTCCGCGGCCTGCCCGCGCTGAAGGCGCGCCTGAGCGACGAAGCGCCCGACCTGGGCGCCGTGGGCATCGGCTGGGCGCCGTCGGCCACCGCCGCGCTGGTGCTGGCGCGTTGCGGCGTGCTCGACCTCGGCGGGCGGCTGCTGCAGGCGGTGCTGGACCCGTTGCCGCTGCAGGCGCTGAGCGCCGGCGCGGAACACGCGGAACCGCTGAGCCGCGCCGGCATCAACACGCTGGGCCAGTTGCGGGCGCTGCCGCGCGGCGGCATCGGCCGACGCTTCGGCGCGGCGCTGCTGACGATGCTGGACCAGGCCTACGGCCTGCGGCCCGAGGCGCATGCCTGGGTCGCGCTGCCCGAGGACTTCCACGCCCGCGTCGAGCTCCCCTGCCGCGAGGACCACGCGCCCGCGCTGCTGCTGGGCACGCGGCCGCTGCTGATGCGGCTGTGCGGCTGGCTGGCCGCGCGCCATGCGGGCGCCACCGGCGTCACGCTGCACTGGATGCACGATTCGATGCGCGCCAAGGACGCCGGCGAAGGTGGTTGCCTCACGATCCGCACCGCCGAGCCGATCCGCGAGCTCGAACACTTCTGCCGGCTGATGGCCGAGCACCTGGCCAAGACCCAGCTGCTGGCGCCGGTCGGTGAACTGCGGCTGGAGGCGGTCGGCGTGCAGGCGCTGGTGGAGGACAGCGGCTCGCTGCTGCCCGACGTGGTGCGCACCGGCGAGACGCTGTACCTGACCCTGGAACGCATCGCCGCGCGGCTCGGTCCTGAGCGCGTGCAGCAGCCGGTCCTGGGTGACGATCACCGACCCGAATGGCAGACGCGCTGGCGACCCTGCGGCGACGGCCGGACGACCTCCCGCCGCAAGGGTCGGCAGGCGGCGGTGCGCGCGCCGGCCGTGCCGGAGCCCGCCTTCCTGCTCGACCCGCCGCTGCGGCTGGCGGTGCGCGAGCACCGGCCGCACTACCAGGGCCCGCTGACGCTGCTCGTGGGACCGGACCGCGTCGAGGGCGGCTGGTGGGACCGCATCCCCGACACGAAGGCGCATCGCCAGGTCACCCGCGACTACTGGATCGCCGTCAACGAGAACGCCGGCGTGCTGGCCGTCTATCAGGAACGGCTGAGCGGGACGGGCAACGGCGACGACGACAAGTCCGCCGTGCAGGCGTGGTTCCTGCACGGGATGTATGCCTGATCAGGCGCCCTCCGTTCGTACAGGCCGCTCACCATGTCCGCCCTCCCTGGCGCCTCGGTCCTTCCCGACTACGCCGAGCTGCGCTGCCTCAGCAACTTCAGTTTCCTGAAGGGGGCGAGCTGGCCCGAGGAACTGGTCCTGCGCGCCAAGGAGCTCGGCTACGCCGCGCTCGCGATCACCGACGAGTGCAGCATGGCCGGCATGGTGCGCGCGCACGTGGCCGCGAAGCAGCACGGCATGACGCTGCTGGTGGGCAGCCAGCTCCTGATTGAACCCAGCGGCGCCTCAGGGCGCGTCTCAGGCGCGGTCGGCGCGGTCGGCGCGGTCGGCACGTTGGGCGCGTTGGGCGAGCAGGATGCGGAGGACGAAGGCCCGTTCACGCTGGTGGTGCTGGCCTGCAGCCTGAACGGCTACGGCAACCTGTGCCAGTTCATCTCGCGGCTGCGGCGCTCGTCCGAGAAGGGCACCTACCGCTGCACGCGGGCCGACATCGGCCCGCAGACGCTGGACGACTGCGTCGTGATCGCCTGCCCGGACCGGCAGGCGACGCCGGCGCAATTGCTGTCGATGGCGCGCTGGCTGCTGACGCGCTTCACCGGGCGTTGCTGGCTGGGCATCGACCAGCCCCAGCACGCCGACGACGAGATCCGCCTGCTGCGCCTGCGCGAGGCCGGCGCGCTGACCGAGATCCCGCTGGTGGCCGTCGGCGACGTCACCATGCATGTGCGCAGCCGCAAGCCGCTGCAGGACGTGCTGACGGCCACACGCCTGGGCAAGCCGCTGACCGAGTGCGGCCAGGCGCTGGACCGCAACGCCGAGCGCCACCTGCGCCACCGCGGCCGCCTCGCGCTCAGCTTCCCGGCGGACCTGCTCGCCGAGACGCTGCGCGTCGTCGAGTGCTGCGGATTCAGCCTCGACGAACTGCGCTACCACTACCCGTCCGAGGTCGTGCCCGACGGCCAGACGCCTGCCGGTCATCTGCGCCGCCTGACCTACGAGGGCGCGGGCCGTCGCTGGCCCGCGGGCGTGCCGGCCGCGGCCAGCGAGCAGATCGAGCGCGAACTCGCACTGATCGAGGAACTGCGCTACGAGCACTACTTCCTGACGGTGGCCGACATCGTCCAGTTCGCGCGTTCACAGGGCATCCTGTGCCAGGGCCGCGGCAGCGCGGCGAACTCCATCGTCTGCTACTGCACGCATGTGACCGAGGTCGACCCGGAGCGGATGCAGGTGCTGTTCGAGCGCTTCATCAGCAAGGAACGCAACGAGCCGCCGGACATCGACATCGACTTCGAGCACGAGCGCCGCGAGGAGGTCATCCAGTACCTCTACCGCAAGTACACGCGCGAACGCGCGGCGCTGGCGGCGGTGGTGATCTCCTACCGCGTGAAGAGCGCGCTGCGCGACGTCGGCAAGGCACTGGGCTTCGAGCCCGAGGTGCTGGACACGCTGTGCGGCAACCATCAATGGTGGGACGGCCAGACCATCGATGCGGAACGCCTGCGCGAGTCCGGGCTCGACGCCGACGACCTCGCGGTACAGCAACTGGTCAAGATCACCTCGGAGCTGCTGGGCTTCCCGCGACACCTGTCGCAGCACCCGGGCGGCTTCGTGCTGACGCACGGGCCGCTGACGCGCATGGTGCCGGTGGAGAACGCGTCCATGCCGGACCGCACCGTCATCGAGTGGGACAAGGACGACCTCGACGCGGTGGGCCTGCTCAAGGTCGACGTGCTGGGGCTGGGCATGCTCACGGCGATCCGCAAGACGCTGGACTTCGTCGGCAAGCGCCAGCGTTATCCGTTCGAGCTGAAGGACATCCCCGACGGCGACGACGACACCTACCGGATGATCCAGCGCGCCGAGACCATCGGCGTGTTCCAGATCGAGAGCCGCGCGCAGCGCAGCATGCTGCCGCGGCTGAAACCGAAGGAGTTCTACGACCTGGTCATCGAGGTGGCCATCGTGCGTCCCGGGCCGATCCAGGGCGGCATGGTGCACCCCTACCTGCAGCGACGTCAGGGCTTCGAGGAGGTCGTTTATCCGCAGGGACTGGAGACGGTCCTGAAGCGCACGCTGGGTGTCCCGGTCTTCCAGGAGCAGGTGATGCAGATCGCGATGATCGCGGCCGGATTCTCAGGCGGCGAGGCCGACGAACTGCGACGCTCGATGGCCGCGTGGAAGCGCAAGGGCAACCTGGAGAAGTACCGCGCGAAACTGATCGACGGGATGCGGGAACGGAATTACCCGGTGTCTTTTGCCGAGCAGATCTTCGAGCAGGTCAAGGGCTTCTCGGAATACGGCTTCCCGGAGTCGCACGCCGCGTCGTTCGCGCTGCTGGTCTACACGAGCAGCTGGCTGAAGCGCCATCATCCGGCCGAGTTCCTCGCGGGCCTGCTGAACTCGCAGCCGCTCGGCTTCTATTCGCCGAGCCAGCTGGTGCAGGAGGCCAGACGCAAGGGCGCCGACAAGGAGGCTGTCGAGGTGCTCCCGCCCGACGTGATGCACAGCGAGTGGGACTGCACGCTGGAGCGCGCGGATGGACGCGTCATCCGGCCGGCGCGGCGCGGCGCGGCCGCACAGACGCTCGATGCATTGCCGCTGGACGAGGACGGCATCGTCCAGGAGGACGACGGCGACCCGCTGCTCGACGCGGACGAAGCCCTGGCGGCCGACGCGGCGCCGGTCAAGGTGCGATTGGGTTTGCGGCTGGTCAAGGGACTGCAGCAGGCCTCGGCGGCGCTGATCTGCCGCGAGCGTCGGAACGGTCCGTTCAACGATGCGGAGGACCTGGCGCGACGCACCGGACTGAACCAGCAGCAGATGACGATGCTGGCCGCGGGCGATGCGTTGACCAGCATCAGCGGCCACCGCCGCCAGCAGATGTGGGATGCGGCCGCGCAGCATGCGCCGCCGCCGCTGCTGGCTTGTGCGCCGGTGCAGGAGGATTTCCTCGCGCTGCCGCAGGCGCCGGAGGGCGAGGAGATCGTCTTCGACTACGCGTCGCTGGGCCTGACGCTGCGCCGCCATCCGCTGTCGCTGCTGCGGCCGCTGCTGCGCGAACAGCGCTGGATGTCGGCCGAGGAACTGAACGAGTTGCCCGACGGCCGACCGGCGCGCGGCTGCGGGATCGTGACGGTCAAGCAGCAGCCGGCGACGGCCAAGGGCACGATCTTCATTTCCCTGGAAGACGAGACCGGCGACATCCAGGTCATCGTCCACCGCGCGCTGTGGCAGCGACAGCGGCACGTCATGCTGCATTCGCGCCTGATGGCGGTGAAGGGCAAGTGGCAGCGCAGCGGCGACGTGCGCAACCTGATCGCCGGACACCTGCAAGACCTGACCCCGATGCTGGGACGGTTGAGGACGGAGAGCCGGGATTTTCATTGATCCGGATCCCCGGACGTCTGCGATGGCGCCTGGGCTTCGATCGCAAGGCTCCTCAGCACTCGAACCGCCTTCTTGTCGAATGTCATATGGATCTCTCCCCCCAGGGACGCCCCCTCGAAGGCAATCACGCCATCTGCAAAGTCGCCTCCGCAGTCCAGCACGTCCAAACCGGCCTCCACCGCCTCCCAATCCACATCGACAGCCCTGGCACTGAGCAAGGTTTTCATCACGGCCGCGACATCAGCAGTTGCAAATCCATAGGAATTCCGCAGCACCCACGCAAACTCACAAAGACATGAAACACCGATAGCAACCGCCTCAGCGGTCGAGAACAACTTCCGCGCAGCAGGTGTCTGCTTCAAGTCGTCCTCCACCACGATGCGAATCAGCACATTGGTGTCCAGAGAGACCCTCACGGCTCACTGCCCCACATCTTCTCGATTGCTTCGTTCATGTCCCCGATGGAGACATCCCCTTCCACCCGGCGCGGCTTGTGTGCAAGAAAGCCGACGATGTCCCGGATATCGCCGGTGCGGGCCGCCCTGATCACGCAACGACCACGGGACATGAGATAGACCTCCAACTGCCCTCCGGGCTTGACGTTGAGATGGTCAAGCAGTTCACGATCCATAGTGATCTTCCGGCGGCTCGACACGGTCATCGGTGGAACTTCGACAAAGTCTTTCATCTGCGGCACTCCTGGCCTTGCGAACATCAAGGACTGAAAGCCTAGCTCCGGGCCGCACTGAAAAACCGCCTCTCCCTCTGACTTCCGTCAATGGTGGGAGAGATCGCAGGCCATCCCCCGGATGTAGGTCCCGTCCGACGATCACATGCGACCTTGTGGGGATGCCCGTGGAACGCGGCCTGCGGAAAGATCGACTCAACTGTCCTTCTGCCGACCTCGCCGCCGACCTCGCAGGTCACGCCGGAAAGGCGGCCTCAAGACCATGAAGAAGATCGCCGCCCTTCCCGATGCGATGCCCGTCCCGGCACCGGTCATCTGTTCCCCGTCCTGGGCCCTGCTCGGCATCGAGCCGCTGCGTGCCGCGATGGAATACGCCAGTTGCCGCATGATGGACCGCAGCGGCCATCCGCCCGGCGACGGACACCCCGTCATCGTGTTCCCCGGCCTGGCCGCGGATGCGCAGTCGATCGCGCCGCTGGTGGGCTTCTGCCACGGGCTCGGTTATGCGGCACGCGACTGGGGACGCGGCATCAACACCGGTCCCATCGGCGACATCGACCTGTGGCTCGACACGCTCGCCGCCGACATCGAGGCGCTCGTCGCCGGACAGTCGCAGCCGGTGTCGCTGGTGGGCTGGAGTCTCGGCGGCATCTATGCGCGCGAGATCGCCAAGCGCATCTCGCTGCCGGTGCGCCAGGTCATCACGATCGGCACGCCGATCACCGGCGAGGCGACGCAGACCAACGTCAGCCTGATCTACCGCTGGGTCAACGGCACGCTGCCGGTGCTCGACGACGACTTCAAGTCGCGTCTCATCGCCGCGCCGCAGGTGCCGACGACCTCGATCTACAGCCGCAGCGACGGCGTCGTCGCGTGGCAGGCCTGCGTGCAGCCGGAGGACCATCCGATGGTCGAGAACGTCGAGGTCGACGGCAGCCATTGCGGCCTGGTCTGGAATCCCGCGGTGCTCAAGGTCGTGGCGGATCGGCTGTCGCATGCGCCGGATACGTGGCGTCGATACGGCGAGCACGTCGAAGCGGTGTCCGCGCTCGCGGGCCATCCGGTGAATTGAGCGCGCGGGACCAGGTCCCGCGCGCTCCCCGTCACTACCAGATCAACGCGATCAGGATGATGATGGGAATGGGCACGCCCAGGAAAAAGAGCAGCAACGATCGCATGTGAGTTCTCCTTGTCTCAGTCGATGAGGTCGCGTTGCCGACCGCCGAAGGTGGCCAGCAGACTTGCGGTGAACGCGCCGATCAGCAGCGCGACAACCATCCACAACGCCGTCGTCAGCGCCGTCTTGCGAGCGGCGTCGGCGGCTTCACGGGCACGGGTCTCCAGGGCTTGCGCCTCGGCGCGGGCCCGCTGCAGCGTCTCGGTGACGCGCCGCTCCGCCTCCGCTTGCGTCAGGCCGGTACGCTGCGCCACCAGTTGTCCCGCAGCGCGCGTGTCCTCCGGCGACAGCGTCCCGCCGTCGCGCAACGCACGCACCAGCAGGCGATTCAACGACGCCGACGACTGCTCGTCCGCATGGACCATCGAGGCATCCGGCCACGTACGCAGCGTCGCCGGATTGGCCCCGGCGGGCGTCGAGGAGGACGTCGATGCCGTTGTCGGCGCCGTCGCCGCGGGCCGCAGCAGCGTGTCCACGTAGTAGCCGAAATCACCGCTCCCCAGCGAGGTCCGCGCCGTGGTTCCCGAGGAAGCGCCCTTCGCGCCCGACTCCTCCGCCGCGGCGCCAGTGGCCGCCGTCGCGGCAGTCGCCGCGGTCGCCGCCGTGCCGGCCGCCACCGCCGCGCCCTTCACGCCGATCCCGGCGATCGCGCCGACCGAGGCGGTCAGCACGGCGGCGGTGAACAGCGTGGCCACTGCCCACGACAGCAGGCCATGGGCCGTGTCGCGGAAGTGGACCTCGTCCGCGTCGGTATCGCGCCATCTCACGCGCAGCCGGCCGGCGAGATAACCGCCCAGTCCCGACGCCGCCAATTGCGTGAACGCGAGCCAGACGATGCCCGCCACGCCCAGCGTCGCGGCGCTCGCGCCATCGCCGGCCCAGGGCGACGCGGCGGCCAGTCCCAACCCCGCGCCGAGCAGCAGCAGGATCAGCGACAACGCCGCGGCGGCAGCGGCGCCGGCCAGCACCGCGCCCCATGACACCGCGGAAGTCGACGCGCGGGGCGCGACGATGCCACCAACGTCGGCGTCGCCTGGATACCAGGCCTCATTCTTTGCCACCATGGCAGTCCCCTCGAGTTGTGATGAACAGCTACAGGCAAGGGGCGGGCCTGACGTTTCGTTACCCTCCTGGCCGACACCCACCGGCCGATACCCAGCTCCGCAGCTCCGCAGGTCCGAGCATCGGCACATCGGCACATCGGCACGTCGGCACGTCGGCAGGTCGGCAGGTCAGAAGCAGAAGGTCCACGGTCAGCGGTCAGCAGGTCAGCAGGTCAGCAGGTCAGCAGGTCAGCGGTCAGCGGTGAACAGGCCGACCCCGCGTAACACACGCACGTAACGCCCGTTACGCCGATGCCGTCACACCGCCGAAGCGCCCGGCGCAGAATGCGCCTCCAATGACCGCTCCCGCCGCCTCTCTCGTTGCCGCCGCTCCAGCCGCCGACATGCCTCTGCATCGCATCCAGTTGCTGCCGCAGGGGCTGCGCATCGACGGACTGCCCGAATTGCGCGGCCGGCTGCTGCCGCGCCTGCTCGCGGCGCTGCTGCAGGCGCACGAGCAAGGACTGGCGCGCATCGACAGCCCGTGCTCGCGCGCCGAACTGCGCGAGCGCATCGCCGGCATGGCCGAGCTGCATCGCACCCAGGTCTGGCGCGCGCTCGCGCTGCTCGACGACGGACCGCTGGCCGCGCTGATCGAGGCCAGCGCCCGCAGCAGCGGCCCGTTCTGGCTCAACGCCGCGCTGCTGCCGACCTGCCGCTTCGAGATCGACGGCGAACCCGCCACCGGCGAAGCCCTCGCCCGATGGCTCGGCCAGCAGCGCCCGGTGCGCGCGCCAGCCGCCGCGCCGCTGCTCCCGCTGGCCTACGCCGAGGCGCTCGCCCGCGCCGACTACCTGCTCGACCGTGGCGAGCTCTATCCCGCCCGCCTCGCGTTGCAGCAGGCCGCGCCGCACGTGCCGCCGGGAGACGACGCCGCCGCCGCCGCGCTCGGCCTGCGCCGCGCCCGCATCGCGCGCCGGCTCGGCGACTGGGCCGCACTGCAGGACGAGCTGCGCGACCTCGGTCAGACGCTCAACAACAGCCGCCTGCCGCGCCTGGAGCGACGTCAACTGCGCGCCCGCGTCGCCATCCTCGCCGCCTGGCACTGGTTCGGCAGCCTCGGCCAGGCGGCACCCGCGCTGGAGAAGCTCGACGAGGTCGATCCCGACGTGCTCGCCGCCGACTCCACGCTGCGCTGCGACCACGGCAACCTGCGCGGCATCGTGCTGCGCGACCTCGCCATCGCCCGCGGCGACGCGGCGCTCGCGACGCAGTCCCTGGCCAGCCTCGGCGACGCGCTGCGCAGCGCGTCGCTGGCCGGACTGCCCGACGCGCTCCAGGTCTGCGCCGCCAACCTGTCCAACGCGCTCGGCCGGCTTGTCGAAGCCGACCTGCTGCCCGCCGACGGGCCCGGCATCGAAGACGCGCTGCGCTGGCTGCTGCTCAGCGACGCGCTCTGCGCACGCTGGCAGCTGGGGCGCAGCTCGCTGCTGAACACCATCTTCCTGCTGCGGCTCGCGGCGCTCGGACGCCTGGACTTCGCGGCGCTCCAGCGACTGGCCACCACGCAAGGCCTGCCCCTGCCGGCCACCTCCTTCGGCGACCTCGCGGCGCAGCGCTGGGCCTCCTGCCGGGCACGGCAGTCGCAGATCCCGGCCGACCAACGCTGTGCGTTCCTGCTGCTGTGGGCGCGGCATGCGCTCGATGAAGGTGATGCGTTCAGCGCGACCGACCTCGTGCGTCAGGCCAGGCTGCAGGCGCGAAAGCTGCGCGACGACGGGGCACGGCGGCGCTATCTCGATGAGGCCGAGGCGTTGATGCCGCAGTCGCGGCAGGCGTGAGGTCCTTTGAACACGGCGGGAGGTCGAGCGCGGGCACTCCACGACGTGGGAGGCGTCGCCTCCGCGAACCCCCCACATCATTCCGGCCCCGGCAACACTCGCTGTGATCGGGCCTTGGCGGAACAGGAAGCACGAAGCACGGAAGCAGCAGGTGCAACAGGCGGACCGGGCGCAACGGGCGTAACGGCACTTCGATGCGTTCCGGGTCGGTGGACTTCGCACACTGGCGGCATCCCTCACAGACCGGAGACCGCCATGTCCTTGCCACGCCTGATGGCGAGCGCCCTGCTCGCCTGCCTCGCCCTCACCGCCTGCCGCGCATCGATCGCGCAGTCGCCGTCCACCGCCTCGGGCGCCGTCGCCGCCGTGCCCGCCGATCAGCGCGAGCGCTGGGAAACCCGGCCCGAGCTGCAACGCCACTTCACCGAGCTCGGGACGAAGGGCACGCTGGTGCTGCTCGACACCCGCGCGCGTCGCTGGATTGCGTCGGACAGTGTCCGCGCCTTCGAAGGTTTCCTGCCGGCGTCGACCTTCAAGATCCCGATGTCGCTGATAGCGCTGGAGACCGGCGCCGCCGTGGACGAGACACAGGCCTTCAAATGGGACGGCACGAAGCGCCGCATCGAGGACTGGAACCACGACCAGACGCTCGCCTCGGCCTACAAGGTGTCGGCGGTGTGGGTGTTCCAGTCGCTGGCGCGGCAGATCGGCCAGCCGACGGTGCAGCAGTTCGTGCGCGACTTCCGCTACGGCAATGCCGTCGCCGGTCCGATCGGCGACCGCTTCTGGCTCGACGGCGACCTGCGCATCTCGGCGGTCGGCCAGATCGAGTTCCTGCGCCGCGTGCACGACCGCGCGCTGCCGCTGTCCGACCGGACCTACGACATCGCGCGCCGGGTGATGTTGCGGGACCAGGGTCCCGGCTGGCGCCTGTACGCCAAGACCGGCTGGGCCGACAGCACCGAGCCGGGCCTTGGCTGGTTCGTCGGCTGGCTGGAGCAGGACCGCGACGCGCGTCCCATCTACTTCGCCCTGAACATGGACATGACCGACGCCGCCTTCTCCCCGAAACGGGCGGAGATCGTCCATCAGGTCCTCCGCACCCTGGGTGCCATGGGCAACTCCGCCACCGACCGCAGTCCATGAATCGATGCCGGCCCCGGTCCGAGCCTGAGGGAACACAGGGCCCCCGGCCGACTTGGGGAGCCTGCGAGTCGTAGGAGGCCGGGGGCCCTGTGTTCCCTCAGGCGGGCGATCGCGGATACTTCACAGATCGTCGATTCACCTCTGACAGGACGCCCCCGATGAAGTTCCGTTCCCTTGCCCGCCTGGCGCTTGTTCCCGCCCTGCTGCTGACTGCCGGTCTGGCGCAGGCCCAGGTCGTCGTCGCCGACGCCTGGGTGCGCGCGACGGTGCCGCAGCAGAAGGCGACAGGCGCCTTCATGCAGATCAAGTCGCCGACGGACGTGAAGCTGATCTCGGTCAGCACGCCGGCGGCCGGCGTGGCCGAGGTGCATGAGATGGCGATGGACGGCGACGTGATGCGCATGCGGCCGGTGGCCGCGCTGGCGGTGTCGGCGGGCAAGCCGGTGGAGCTGAAGCCCGGCGGTTATCACGTGATGCTGATGGACCTGAAGGGTCCGCTGAAGACGGGCGACGCGGTGCCGCTGACGCTGGTGTTCGAGAGCGCGGACAAGTCCCGCTCGACGGTCACCGTCCAGGCCCCGGCAAGGACTGGCCCCGTCGTCTCGCCCGATGCCAAGGACCCGCACGCGGGTCACGGCGACCACAAGCATTGAACGGCTGCTGAGCGGCTCCTGGCGCGTCAGCGCCTGAGGCCCTCCGCCAGGTGATCCACCAGCGCCTTCAGCCGTTGCGGCAGGAAGCGCTGGCTGGGCATCAGCGCATGCAGCGGCATCGGCCGTCCGACCCAGTCCGGCAGGACCTCGACCAGCGCGCCGCTCGCGAGACTGTCGCGGATGTCGAGGCAGCTCTTGTAGGTCAGTCCCCGCCCTTCGAGGGCCCACTGATGGGCGATGCCGCCGTCGTCCGCCGTGCGGCGACCTTGCACCGTCACGTCCAGCGGCGCCGCCTGCATCGCGTCGCGTCGCCAGAAGCGCCATTCGCGCTCCAGCCGGTCGCCGATCTTGAAGCGGATGCACTCGTGCTGCGTGAGTTCCCCGGGATGCGACGGCCGGCCGTGCCGCTTCAGGTAGTCCGGCGAGGCCACCAGCAGCCGGCGTCCGTCATGGAGCTTGCGCGCAACCAGCCGTGAGTCGGCCAGCTCGCCATACCGCAGGGCCAGGTCGACCTCGTCGCGCACGACGTCCTGCAGCGCATCGCCCACGTTGAGCTGCAGCTCGACCCCGGGATGCCAGTCGAGGAAATCATCCAGCAGCGGCAGCACGATGCGCCGCGTCAGGTCGCTGGACGCGCTGACGCGGATCCGCCCGCGCAGCGCCGTCGCCCCGCGCCCCTTGGCGGCGGCCTCGTCGCCGCCCTCCGAGATCAGCGCGAGGCCTTCATCGAGCAGCTCGAGCGCGCGCTGCGCGTAGTCCCTCAGCCGTTCGCCGGCGGCGGTCAGCCGCAGCGCCCGGGTGCTGCGCTCGGCGAGCCGCACGCCCAGCCGCGCCTCGAGCTTCTTCAGCATCGCGCTGGCCGCCGCGGGCGTGATGCCCATCTGCCGCGACGCCGCCGTCAGGCTGCCGCCGCGCGCGCATTCGATCAGCAGGCGCAGTTCGGCGGTGTTCTCGATGTCCATGGCGGCTCCCTCCGGCGATCTTCAATCCTGTGTTGAAACTGATAGCGATTCAGCGCTCTTCATTGATTCTGCCGGAAGGCTCACCATTCGTTCCCACAGCATCCCGCTACCTCCGTCTTTCCCCACCTTTTCCAATCCATCCGAACCTCGAGGAATCCCGCCATGAAAGCCGTCGGCTATTTCAAGTCCCTGCCCATCACCGAGGCCGAGTCGCTGATCGACCTCGAGCTGCCCACGCCCGCCCCCGGTCCGAAGGATCTGCTGGTCGAGGTGGCCGCCATCGCCGTCAATCCGGTCGACACCAAGATCCGCATGCGCCGTGCCAGCGCCGACGGCACGACGCCCGTGATCCTCGGCTGGGACGCCGTCGGCACGGTCCGCGCGATCGGACCGGAGGTGACCGGCTTCGCCGTCGGCGATCGCGTCTGGTATGCCGGCGACATCACCCGTCCCGGCAGCAACGCGCAGTTCCAGTGCGTCGACCATCGCATCGCCGCAATGGCGCCGACCTCGCTCAGCGACGCGGAAGCCGCCGCGCTGCCGTTGACCGCCATCACCGCCTGGGAGCTGCTGTTCGACCGCCTGCAGGTGCAGCAGCAGCCGGAGCGTCCGGTCAGCCTGCTGGTGACCGGCGCGGCCGGCGGCGTGGGCTCGATCCTGGTCCAGCTGGCACGTCGGTACGACCACCTGACGGTCATCGGCACCAGTTCCGAGCCGGACGGTGAAGGCGGCAAGTGGCTCCAGGCGCTGGGCGCGCACCACGTGATCAACCATCGCGAACCGATCGCCCCGCAGATCGCCGCGCTGCAGAAGCAGGGTGTGCCGCCGCTGCGCTACGTCACCAGCCTCACCCACACGCCGCAGCACTTCCAGGGGCTCGTCGAGGCGCTGGAACCGCAGGGCAAGCTGGCGATGATCGACGACTTCGGCGCGAACGACCTGGACGTGATGGCGCTCAAGGGCAAGTCGCTGTCGCTGCACTGGGAACTGATGTTCACGCGCAGCATGCATGCGACGCACGACATCGCCGCGCAAGGCCGTCTGCTGACCGAGGTCGCGGCCCTGGTCGACGCCGGGAAGATCCGCACGACGCTGTCCGACGTCGTCGGCCCGATCACCGCCGAGAACCTCCAGCGCGCCCACGCGCTGCAGGAGAGTCAGCGCCAACGGGGCAAGCTCGTGCTGCAGGGCTGGCCCGCCTGAGCCTCGTGCGCTGTACGGCCTGCGTTGCGCGCATGCCGCACTTCCTGTCACGACTGTGACGTCTTACCGCCCCGGCCCGCCGGGGCGTTTTCATTCGTGGGGACTTCCGGGAAAACCTCCAGTGCGCGCGCCCTCCGCGCAGGCGATACCTCCGGACTCGGACGCCACAAAGCAGTTCGGGCGACAAAGTCAACGAACGGCCGACCACGGCCACGAAGAACAAGAGGGATCGTCATGAACATCCGCAAGGTCCTGGCCGGCGCCCTGGCCGCCGTGCTGCCGGTCGCATGGCTGTGCGCCGCCGCGCCCGCCGCCGCCGCCACCATCGGCGTCATCCTGCCGGGCAGTTATCCGAGCGCCGAGCAGGCCGAGGAACTCCAGCTCGGCATGACGCTGGCACTCAAGACCTGGCCCGGCGACGCCGCGCCCAAGCTGATCGTCAAGGACAGCGGCTGCGACGCCCGCAAGGCGCTCGCCATCTCCCAGGAATTCATCGCGGCCAAGGTGGACGTCGTGCTGGGCAACTGGTGCGAGATCAACGCCGGCGCGGACGCGCTGCGGATCGCGGGCATCCCCCTCATCTCCAGCAACGCGGAACGGATGAAGGACCAGGACCTGCAACTGCAGCTGGGCCGCATCGAGCTCAATGCCGGCGAGAAGATCGCTGCCGACCTGCGTCGCCAGACCGGCCTGCGGATCAGCGCGCGGACCTCGTGCTGGATGGACTTCGACGCGACCTTGTCGGATCGCGTCGATGCCGTGCTGTGCCCGGTGCTGACGATCGACCGCGGCCGCTGGGACCAGGTGGCCAACACCTACGGGGCCGCGTTCCGCAAGCCGTTCACGGCCTCGGCCGCGCGCGGTTATGCGGCGATGGAAGTGGCGCTGAACTATCTGCGCCGCGCCAAGGGCATGAAGCCCGCGGCCGCGCTGAAGGAAACCCAGTCGATGGCGACGCTGCTCGGCCCGGTGCCCGCGCTGGACGCGCCCGCCCCGACGACAGCGTTGCAGCTGGTCTTCAAGCACGAGCTGCCCAAGCTCAATCCGCAGCAGTCACAGACGCTGGACAAGCTGGTCAAGACCAAGGGCTGCGGCTGCCCGGGCGGGACGTTGCGCAACGGCTGCCCGCGCGACTCGGGCCCGTGGGGCGAGCTGCCCTTCGTCGTGCGCGGCGGCGGCACGCCCGCGGCCTGCGCGAAGCCGATCGGGGTGCTGGAGCTCTGACCGGCAGCCGCCCACGGCGCGCCCTGCGTGTTCATGCGGGCGCCAGGCTCACGGCGCGCCGGGATCACTTCAGCAACAGGGAAGCCAGACGCATCGCGATCTCGATCAGCGTGGGCGGAGAACCTCCACCCGACGACGAGGGCCACCCCGACGACGACCATTCGCGCCCGCCATCACGGCGGCCCTCGCGACGCTCGTTCTCCGCGTCGTAGCGCTTCTCGTACTTGCCCTTCCAGAACAGGCCGTGCTTGCCGCCGGCCGGATCGCGCTGCTCGAAGTTGTAGGAGGCCAGCCGCGCGCGGCGCTCGCGCTCGAGCTGCTCGTCGGCCTCCTGCCCATCGTGTTCGAGGGCGTCGAGCAACGGCTCCAGGTCTTCCATCGACGGCGCGACGACCGTGTGATGGCAGCGCCCGCAGCGCGTCTCGCGCGTCGGGTCCATCGGCGCGCCGCAACCGCGACAGGCCCAGCCGACCGGCCTGCCGCCGTTGGGCATCAGCAGCGGTTCCGACGGCGAGCGCCTGCGCAGCGCATTCGCCAGGCGCGGCATGTCCACCATCAGCAGCGGGCTCTTGCACCAGGCGCAGTCCTCGCTCTTGCCGTCCGCCGGGCCGCCGCAACTCAGGCACGACAGCGTGCGCTTCTCGGCCTGCAGCGCGTAGCGCTCGCCGGGCAGCAGAGGACGGACCAGGCCGCGCTCGGCCAGCATGCCGGCCTGGCTGTGCAGATGGCCGCCGCAGCTGCCGCACTCCAGCACCGGGAAGCGGCCGTAGCGCGTGAGGTTGCGGACCTCCTTCAGCGCCTTCGCGCACAGCGGGCAGGCGCGGTTCGGCTGATGGGGACGATCGCTCTGGCGCAGGCGATTCAGGTCGCGAAGCAACTGGATCCAGGCCGCCGTCGAGAGGTGCACCGACTCGCGCGCATCGAACCAGACCAGGCCGCAAGGCTCGCAGTGATCGATGTCGACCGTGGCCGGCGCGTGGTGGCCGGGCAGGCTCACATGGCGCATCGGCGCGCGGCATTGCGGACAGTCGATGAACGCGCCCTTGCGCAGCGGCAGCTCGCCCGCCATCACCAGCGGCGGCAGGGCCGAGGACGCGTCAGGCAGCGGCTGGGGCACGGTGTCGGGGAATTCGTCGCCGGGGTGGCGGCCCCGCGACGAGGTCGGCAAGGAGGGCGGCAAAGAGGGCGGCAAGGACATGACCAATATTCTGGTCCCTGCACCCATCGCCCCGATGGGGGGTTGCGGGTCAGGTCGAAGTCAGCGTGAGGCACGACACGCCGCCTATAGTCCGGTTCTCGGCGAGCGACGGGCCTCAGATCCCTCGCCCCACGACGACAAGGAATGCCCATGGTCAAGAAGCAACAGAAGACGGCCGCGCCCCTGCCCGCGCAAGGCCGCCGCAAGGATGCCGGGTCCGCCTCGCCAGACTCGGCCAAGGCGGTCAAAGCATCCAAGGCCAAGGCGGCCGAAGCCGCGGACACGCCGTTCGCGGAGCAGGTGAAGACCTCGGCGCAGCAGATCTGGTCGGCGGGGCTGGCGGCGTTCGCGAAGGCGCAGGACCAGGGCACCACCACCGTCGGCAAGGCCGAGGCGACGATCGACGCCACTGCGCGCCGCATGAGCGATCTGGCCGGCGAAGTCGGCTCGCGTGCCGGCCAGCATTGGGACAAGCTGGAATCGATCTTCGAGGACCGCGTGGCGCGCGCGCTCGCACGGCTGGGCATGCCGTCGGCGGACGACGTCGCGCAGTTGAAGGGACGCATCGAGGCGCTGTCCGCGGAGGTCGCCATGCTGCGCGCCGCGCAGGCCGGCGTGGCGCCCAAGCCGGTGGCCAAGGCCAGCCCGAAGCGCCCGGCGACAAAGGCCGCGAAGGCCACGAACGCCACGAAGGTCACGAAGGGCGGCAAGCGCACCACCTGACCCCCGGCGCGCCGCGCGGCGGCGTGCACTGCGTCACGAAACGCATCGCCATCCCCATCGCCCAGGGGGATGGCACCCGGGAGACGGTCTCGAACAATTCGACACAAGCGCAGACGTTCCTGCGCACCTCCTGTCGAACTTCCCGAGCCTGTCCCATGAAGCGCCTCCTCGCCGCCGTCCTCTTCGCCGCCCCGCTGGTCGCCCTGGCGGCCCCGGTGAACCTGATCAACAACGGCAGCTTCGAATCGAACGCGATCGGCAACGGCAGCTACAGCATCGTCGGCAGCACCGCCGGCTGGACCGTCGGCCCGAACGGCCTGGAGATCCGCAACAACGTCGCGGGCAGCGCGTTCAGCGGCGGCAACTACGTCGAGCTCGACACCACCGGCAACAGCTGGATCAGCCAGACGCTGAACACCGTGGCGGGCGCGACCTACACGCTGTCGTTCTCCTACGCCAACCGCCCCGACTTCCGCAGCGCCGCCAGCAACGGCATCGACTGGAGCATCGGCGGCCTGAGCGGCCTGGTCGGCAACAACACGACCACCACCTGGCAGACCCTGACCACCACCTTCACCGGCACCGGCAGCCCGATGACGCTGCGCTTCGCCGCGGCGGGCATCAGCGATTCCTACGGCACCTCGCTGGACAACGTCAGCGTCAGCGCCGTGCCGGAACCGCAGAGCATCGTGCTGCTGCTGGCCGGCCTGGGGATGATGGGCATCGTCCTGCGCCGCAAGGCCGCCGGCAAGGCCTGACCCCGCCAGGGGCGAGCCGCCATCCAGCATTCGAGTCCTCGACGACTCGTTGGGAGCGCCGTGGGTAGAGACCGCGGACGCGCAAGGAGAAAAGGGCACCCCACGCGGGGTGCCCTTTTCCATTGGCGATGCGGCGTCGCGTCAGCCGAGGTAACGCGCTTCCAGATGGCGGCGGAAGTGCGCCGGGTTCAGCGCCTCGCCGCTGGCGCGCTGCACCAGCTCCGGCGTCTCCCAGCGGCTGCCCTGCGACCACACGCGGGCCTTCAGCCAGTCGAAGACCGGCGTGAGTTCGCCGCGCGTGATCTCCGCATCCAGCGTGGGCCGCTCGCGGCGCATCGTCGCAAACCACTGCGCCGCGTACATCGCGCCCAGCGTGTAGCAGGGGAAGTAGCCGTAGAGCCCGCAGCCCCAGTGCACGTCCTGCATGCAGCCGTCCTTGTAGTTGCCGCGCGTGTCCAGGCCCAGCAGTTCCTGCATCTTGGCGTCCCACAGCGCGGGGATGTCCTCGACCTCGATCTCGCCTTCGATCAGCGGGCGTTCGATCTCGTAGCGCAGGATCACGTGCGCCGGGTAGGTCACCTCGTCGGCGTCCACACGGATGTAGCCCGGCGCGACGCGCGTCATCAGCTTGTGCAGGTTGTCCGCGGCGAATCCCGGCTGCTGGCCGAGGTGGCGCTCCACCAGCGGCTGCAGCAGTCCGGCGAAGCCGGGATGCGAGGCCAGCTGCATCTCGAAGGACAGGCTCTGGCTCTCGTGCAGGCCCATCGATCGCGCGCCGGCCACCGGCAGGCCCAGCCACTCGCGCGGCAGGTTCTGCTCATAGCGGCCGTGGCCGGTCTCGTGGATGGTGCCGGTGAGGCTCTGCAGGAAGCCGTCGTCGCGATAACGCGTCGTCATCCGCACGTCCTCCGGCACGCCGCCGCAGAACGGATGGGCGCTCTCGTCAAGGCGACCCGCCTCGAAGTCGAAGCCCAGCAGCTTCATCGCATCCAGGCCCAGCGCGCGTTGCGACGCGGCGGGGAACGGCCCGTGCGGATGGATCACGCTGTCGGCCGACTGACGCGCCATCACCTGCCGGATCAAGCCGGGCAGCCACTGGCGCAGATCGCCGAAGACGCGGTCGATGTCGGCCGAACGCATGCCGGGCTCGTAGTGGTCGAGCAGCGCGTCGTAGCGGCTCAGGCCCGAATCGTCGGACAGGCACTGCGCCTCTTCCCGCGCGTAGCGGACGACCGGGCGCAGGTTCTCGACATAGCCGGTCCAGTCGTTGGCCGCGCGCTGATGGCGCCACTCATGCTCGCAATGCGAGTTGGCCAGCGAGCGCGCCTCCACGAGCCGCTGCGGCACCGCGTTCGCCGAGCGCCACACGCGGCGCATCTCGCGCAGCGAGGCGCGCTGGAAGTCGTCGAGCGGCTCCTGCGCCGCGTCGTCGAGCAGTTGGCGCAGCGCCGGGTCGGTGCCCAGCTGGTGCAGCAGCCCGCCCATCTCGGCGAGCGATTCCGCGCGGGCCTGCGCGCCGCGCGCCGGCATGAAGGCGGACTGGTCCCACGAGGCGATCGCCTGCAGGTGGGACAGACGATGGATGCGCTGGTGGCGCTGGCACAGGGCGTCGTACGCCGGGGTGCTGGGGGTGCTCATGGGGGGTCTCCTCTTGGGTCCCGGAATTGTGCCGGGAAGCGCCCCCCACCCGCGGCCGACGCGGGTCACTCGAAGATCGCGATGCCGATGGCGGTCATGAGGAGGTAGCGCATGAACTTGCCCACCGCCATGTAGGCCACGCAGGGCCAGAACGGCAGACGCAGCCAGCCGGCGAGGGCGCATAGCGGATCACCGACGATGGGCAGCCAGCTCATCAGGCAAGTCCTGGCGCCGAAGCGACGCAGCCAGCCGAGCACGCGCTGGTCCCGCGGCGTATGGTGCACGGCAGCTTCGTACGCGCGTTCCGCGCCGTAGCCCATCCACCACGTGATCGCGCCGCCGATCGTGTTGCCGGCCGTGGCCACGAGGATCGCGGGCCAGAAGAGCTCCGGCTTCGCATGCACCAGCAGCAGCACGACGGGCTCCGATCCCATCGGCAGCAAGGTCGCCGAGACCAGCGCGATGACGAATACCGCGCCCAGTCCCACCTGCGGGAGAGATAGGGTCTCCAGCATCAGGTGAATCATCTGTTGCAGCCAAGCTTCCATGCGTGGGATTATCTGAAGACCATGTCCTTGCGCCGCCTTGCCGTCTCGTCGTTCGCGTTGATCGGCCTGACCGTCGCCGTGTCGGGGCCCGGCGGGTCGCCGCGGTGGGGAGTCGCCGCGATGGCGCAGACCGCGCCGCCGCAGTCCGCCTCACAGGCAAGCGCGGCGCCCGCTCCGTCGACGTCCCCGCAGACACCCCCGGCACCGATCGCCGGCTGTCCGATGCTGATCGCGTCCGGCAATCCTCAGTATCCCCCCTACCTCTGGCGCGATCCGGCGGACGAGCAGAAGCTGGTGGGGGCCAATGCGGACATGATGCAGTGGTTCGCCGCGGAGATCGGCATCCCGATCGAGACCCGCTACGTCGGTCCGTGGGGCCGCGTGCAGGAGGAGATGCGCGCGGGCCGCATCGACCTGATCGCGGGCGCCTTCTTCACGCTGCCGCGCACCGAATACATGGACTACTTCCACCCCGCGTTCCGCGAGACGCGCAGCGTCATCTGGACGCGGACCGCGGCGCCGGTCGCGTACAAGCGCTGGAGCGACCTCGCGCCCAAGCAGGGCGTGACGGTGATCAACAACAGCTTCGGCGTCGAG
Source organism: Roseateles noduli (assembly GCF_050626985.1). Taxonomy (NCBI): domain Bacteria; kingdom Pseudomonadati; phylum Pseudomonadota; class Betaproteobacteria; order Burkholderiales; family Sphaerotilaceae; genus Roseateles; species Roseateles noduli. The sequence continues at coordinate 6,406,761 of NZ_CP192463.1, read as the reverse complement.
TTCGACAACTACGCACGCCAGTCGCTGAAGATCAGCCAGGTCGCGAGCATCGAGCAGGCGATCCTGATGCTGCAGCGTGGCCGCGCCGATTACATGATCTATGAGGACACGCCGGCCGAGGCCTATGCCGCGCGCAACGGCGGTCCGGCGATCCAGCCGCTGATGCCGGCGATCGCGCGCGAGGGCCTGTACGTGACGCTGTCGCACCGCTCGCGTTGCAACTCGCCGGAGCTGCGGGGTCGCATCGCCCGCGCGGTCTACAAGCTGTCGCAGGACCGCGTGATGAACCGCTTCGTCGAGCAGGGCTTCATGCTCTGGCGCAAGCAGCCTTCTCTCTAGAACGCCCCCCAACGCAGTCCTCGCCAACTGCCGGATGGTCCTCGTCCGGAGCCCACGGGAACCCGGGGGCCCCCGACGATTTTTGGAGCCTGCGACAAGTATGAGGAGGGGGCCCCCGGGTTCCCGTGGGCGATCGCCCGCGATCACAAGCCCCGCACTTTCGAGGTACCCAACGGCGGTATACTTCTGCCTCTTTTTTGTGCAACCGCCTCACTGTTCCCGATGCCCACGCCGCTGCCCGGCCCTCTCACGCTGGGTCCCTACGTCCTGCCGAACCGTCTGTTCGTCGCCCCCATGGCGGGTGTGACCGACCGGCCCTTCCGCGTGCTGTGCAAGAAGCTCGGCGCGGGGTATGCGGTGAGCGAGATGGTGACCTCGCGCAAGGACTTGTGGAACAGCCTGAAGACCTCGCGCCGCGCGAACCATGAGGGCGAGTCGGCGCCGATCTCCGTGCAGATCGCCGGGACGGATGCGTCGATGATGGCCGAGGCCGCCGCGTACAACGTGGACCGTGGCGCGCAGATCATCGACATCAACATGGGCTGCCCGGCCAAGAAGGTCTGCAACAAGTGGGCCGGTTCGGCGCTGATGCAGGACGAGGCGCTGGCGCTGGAGATCGTCGAGGCGGTGGTGGCTGCGTGCGCGCCGCGCGGCGTGCCGGTCACGCTGAAGATGCGCACCGGCTGGTGCCAGGCGGAGAAGAACGCGGTGGCGCTGGCGCGCGCGGCGGAGTCCGCCGGTATCGCGATGGTCACCGTGCACGGCCGCACGCGCGAGCAGGGCTACAGCGGCCGCGCCGAGTACGACACGATCGCCGCGGTGAAGGCGGCGTTGCGCATCCCGGTCGTCGCCAACGGCGACATCGACACGCCCCTCAAGGCGCGCGAGGTGCTGGCCGCCACCGGCGCGGACGCGATCATGGTCGGCCGCGCGGCGCAGGGCCGACCGTGGATCTTCGCGGAGATCGCGCACTTCCTGGCCACCGGCGAGGAACTGCCCGCACCGCGCATCGCCGACGCCAAGGCCTGGCTGGTCGAGCACCTGCACGACCACTACGCGCTGTACGGCGAGTTGACCGGCATGCGCAGCGCGCGCAAGCACATCGGCTGGGCCGTGCGCGCGCTGCCCGGCGGCGAGGACTTCCGCCGCCGCATGAATACCCTCGAGAGTTGCGACGGCCAGGTCCGCGCGCTGACGGACTGGCTCGACGCGCTGGCGGACGACCATGACCGGCTGCCCTACCTGCCGGCGAACGACGACAGCCTCGAAGACGACAACACTGACGCAGCCGCCGCCGCGAACGACGAACAACACCAAGACCAAGAAAGAAGGCTGACGGCATGACGCCCAAACCGATCGACTCCTGCATCCGCGAAAACCTGGAGGTCTACTTCCGCGACCTCGGCGGCGAAGTCCCGCACTCGATGCACGAGATGCTGATCCGCCTCGTCGAGAAGCCGCTGCTGGAAGTGGTGATGCAGCACAGCGACGGCAACCAGAGCAAGGCCGCCGAGTGGCTCGGCATCAACAGAAACACGCTGCGCCGCAAGCTCGTCGAACACAAGTTGATCTAAGACCACCCCTACCGGCTCCCGCCGGCCCCTCAGGGGGCGAGCGCAGGAGCCCGGCAGAGCCGGTTCTCCGCGCTCCGTCTGGCCCATACCCGAATCCCCCGCTTCCAAGGAATGTTCATGGCTCAACTCACCGCCCTGATCTCGGTCTCCGACAAGACCGGCATCGTCGACTTCGCCAAGGCGCTGCACGCGCTGAACGTGCGCCTGCTGTCCACCGGCGGCACCGCCAAGCTGCTGGCCGACGCCGGTCTGCCGGTGACCGAGGTCGCGCAGCACACCGGCTTCCCGGAGATGCTGGACGGTCGCGTGAAGACGCTGCATCCGAAGATCCACGGCGGCCTGCTGGCCCGCCGCGACCTGCCCGAGCACGTCGCCGCGATCCAGCAGCACGGCATCGACACGATCGACATCCTGGCGGTCAACCTGTACCCGTTCGAGGCCACCGTCGCCAAGCCCGGCTGCACGCTGGAGGACGCGATCGAGAACATCGACATCGGCGGTCCGGCGATGGTCCGCAGCGCGGCCAAGAACTGGAAGGACGTGACGGTGCTGACCGACGCGTCGCAGTACGCGCAGGTGCTCGAGGAGCTGAAGGCCGACGGCAAGACCAGCGACAAGACGCGCTTCGCCGCGTCGGTGGCCGCCTTCAACCGCATCGCGCAGTACGACGCCGCGATCAGCAACTACCTGAGCGCGCGCCTGGAAGACGGCTCGCTGTCCGAGTACCCCGCGCAGATGAACAGCAGCTTCATCAAGGTCCAGGACCTGCGCTACGGCGAGAACTCGCACCAGACCGCCGCGCTCTACCGCGACCTGCATCCGGCGCCCGGCTCGCTGGTGACCGGCAAGCAGCTGCAGGGCAAGGAGCTGAGCTACAACAACATCGCCGACGCGGACGCCGCGTGGGAATGCGTGAAGAGCTTCGACGTGCCGGCCTGCGTGATCATCAAGCACGCCAACCCCTGCGGCGTGGCCGTCGCCGCGACCGCGGCCGACGCCTACGCGAAGGCCTTCAAGACTGACCCCACCAGCGCCTTCGGCGGCATCATCGCCTTCAACCGCGAGGTGGACCGCGCCGCCGCGGAGCTGGTGTCCAAGCAGTTCGTCGAGGTGCTGATGGCGCCGTCCTTCAGCGCCGAGGCGCGCGAGGTCTTCAAGGGCAAGGTCAACGTGCGCCTGCTCGAGATCGCGCTGCCGCCGGGCGGCGCGCGTCCCTGGGACCAGGGCCGCAACGCGCAGGACGTCAAGCGCGTCGGCTCGGGCCTGCTGGTGCAGACCGCCGACAACCACTTCCTGACGAAGGCCGACCTGAAGGTCGTCACGACGCTGCAGCCGACAGCGCAGCAACTGGACGACCTGATGTTCGCGTGGACCGTCGCGCAGTACGTGAAGAGCAACGCGATCGTCTTCTGCGGCGGCGGCATGACGCTGGGTGTCGGCGCCGGCCAGATGAGCCGCATCGACTCGGCGCGCATCGCGTCGATCAAGGCAGAGAACGCCGGCCTGGCACTGACCGGCTCGGCCGTGGCGAGCGACGCGTTCTTCCCGTTCCGCGACGGCCTGGACGTGCTGGCCGACGCGGGCGCCTCCTGCGTGATCCAGCCGGGCGGCTCGATGCGCGACGAGGAAGTCATCGCCGCCGCCAACGAGCGCGGCATCGCGATGGTGTTCACGGGCGTGCGCCACTTCCGTCATTGAGCGCGAGGGCGCCTTCACCGTCGCGTGAAGGCGTCGTCAACTCCGCATCCGAGCCTCGCCCCACGTTGGCCCCGCGACGGTCTTGCCGTCGCGCGGGGACAACTGCGGAAAGAAATGTGACATGTTCGCGGCGCTGGCGATCGGGTTTCCCCTGATCCCGGTGCTACCTTGCGCCCCGGCACCGTTCTGGTGCTGTTGTTCAAGAGCAAGCAAACATGAAAAAGATCTCCGCCATTGCCGCCGCCCTCCTGCTGGCCGGCGCCGCCCAAGCCCAAGCACCGAAGCCGGAGCTGTACGGTGAGGTGGGCTACAGCTTCATCACCATCGATGCCGGCGGCACCGACCTCGAGCCGGGCCTGCTGCGCGGCCTCGTGGGCTGGAACGTGCACCCCTACCTGGCCGTCGAAGGCATGCTGGCCACCGGCGTCAAGGACGACAAGACCTTCGGCGTCAAGACCAAGGTCTCGAACGCCTACGGCGTGTACCTGAAGCCGAAGTACGACTTCGGCAACGGCTTCGAAGTGTTCGGCCGCCTGGGCTACGTGCACACGAAGATCAAGTCCAGCTTCGGCAACGAGTCCGGTTCCGACAGCGACGGCGACGTGTCGTACGGCGTCGGCGTGAGCTACGCCTTCAACAAGCAGTGGTACGGCGCGCTGGACTACACCAGCTACTACAACAAGGACAGCGTCAAGGCGACCGGCGTGACGCTGGGCGTCGGCTACCGCTTCTGATCGCCGCGATCGCCTCGCGGCGATCCGGACGGGCTCCTCGGAGCCCGCGAGACAAAGCCCGGCTTCGGCCGGGCTTTTGCGTTGTCAGGGCGGATGAGCGTCAGCGTCCATCCAACTGGCCAGTTGGCACGCCGTGACCTCCTGTCCGAAGTGACTGACGCGGATTAGTCATTGGTCTCTACTCGGGATCGCACGGCCTGGGCGCGGCCCTGGAGCGGGCGTACGCTTGCTCCCATTCAAGAACGACAAGGCGGAGACACCCCATGGACCAAGCCCTGCACGAGCGCCTGCACCTTGTGTTGGAGCAGCAGCGCGCCGCGTTCGATCGCGAGCGGATGCCGACCTGTGCGCAGCGCCGGGACCGTCTGGCGCGGCTGCTGCGGATGAGCGTCGAGCACGCGGAGGCGCTCGCCGATGCGATGTCCCGCGACTTCGGCCACCGCTCGCGGCACGAGAGCCTGCTGGCCGATCTGTTCACCGTGCAGTCCGGCGCCCGGCATGCGATGCGGCATCTCAAGCGCTGGATGGCCGTCAAGCGCGCCCCGACCGCCCTGCACTTCCTGCCCGCCGGCAACCGGCTGATGCCGCAGCCGCTCGGCGTGGTCGGCATCGTCGCGCCGTGGAACTATCCGTACTACCTCGCGATGGCGCCCGCGCTCGCGGCGCTGGCCGCCGGCAATCGCGTGATGATCAAGCCGTCGGAGCTGACGCCGGCCACCTCGGCGCTGATGGCCAGGCTCGTCGCCCAGCACTTCGCGCCCGACGAGATGACCGTCGTCACCGGCGATGCGGAGGTCGGCAAGGCCTTCACGCAACTGCCCTTCGACCATCTGTTCTTCACCGGCTCGACGCCGGTGGGTCGTCTGGTCGCGCAGGCCGCGGCGCAACGCCTGACCCCGGTCACGCTCGAACTCGGCGGCAAGTCGCCGGCGATCGTCGACCGCAGCGCCGACCTCGCCCGCACCGCCGAGCGCATCGCCTTCGGCAAGCTGCTCAACGCCGGACAGACCTGCGTCGCGCCGGATTACGTGCTGGCACCGAAGGAGCTCGTGCAACCGCTGGCCGATGCGATCGTGGCCGCCGTGCGTCGGCTGTATCCCCGCATCGAAGGCAATCCGGACTACACCGCCATCGTCAGTCCGCGCCATCACGCGCGGCTGAAGGGTCTGCTGGAAGACGCGCAAGCCCGCGGCGCGGCGCTGCGACCCACGCACGACGACGCCCCCGCGGACCGTCGCCTGGTCCCGACGCTGCTGCTCGACACCAGCCCGGAGATGGCGGTCATGCGCGAGGAGATCTTCGGCCCGCTGCTGCCGATCGTGCCGTACGGTCATCCGTCCGAGGCGATCGCGCACGTCAACGGCGGCGACCGGCCCCTGGCCTTGTACTGGTTCGGCGAGGACAAGGCCGCGCGCGACGACGTGCTCGCCCGCACGCATGCCGGCGGTGTCACGGTCAACGACTGCATCTGGCACCTGGGCCAGGAGGAACAGCCCTTCGGCGGTGTCGGCGCCAGCGGCATGGGCGCGTATCACGGCGTCTGGGGCTTCAACACCTTCAGCAAGCTCAAGCCGGTGTTCCTGCAGTCGCGCTTCGCCGGCACGAAGCTGTTCCATCCGCCGTACGGCGCGACCTTCGACCGCCTGCTCGGCCTGCTGAAGAAGATCGCATGAGCGCGGCGGACGGAGGCGATGCCGACATCGTGATCGTCGGCGGCGGCTCCGCGGGCGCGGTGCTCGCGAGCCGGCTCAGCGAGGATCCCGGCTGTCGCGTGCTGCTGCTCGAGGCGGGAGGCCGGGGCGACAGTTGGGTCACGACCACGCCCTTCGCCGGGGTGCTGCAGGTCGCCGCCAAGCTCAACAACTGGGGTTTCCAGACCGAACCGCAGCCCGGTCTGAACGGCCGGCGCGGCTACCAGCCGCGCGGCAAGGCGCTGGGCGGATCGTCCGCCATCAACGCGATGGTCTACACGCGCGGACACCGCAGCGATTACGACGCGTGGGCCGCGGCCGGCAACGTCGGCTGGGGCTACGACGACCTGTTGCCCTTCTTCATCCAGGCCGAGCGCAACGAGCGCTTCGGCGCCCCGTGGCACGGGCAGGACGGACCGCTGCGCGTCGGAGACCTGCGCACCGATTCGCCGATCCACGCGGCGTGGCGGGCGGCCGCGCGGGAGTCGGGCCACGCGGTCCTCGAGGATTTCAACGGCGCCGACCTGGAGGGCCTCGGCGTCTATCAGGTCACGCAGCACGAGGGCGAGCGGTGGAGCGTCGCGCGCGCTTATCTCGAACCGCATCTGGGCCGGCGGCCCAACCTGCGCGTGGAGACCGGCGTGCGCGCGTTGTCGCTGGTGCTCGACGAGCGGCGTGCGGTTGGCGTCGAGGTGTTGCAAGGCGGCCATCGACGTACGTTGCGAGCAAGGCGCGAAGTCATTGTCTGCGCCGGCGCGCTGCAGTCGCCGCAGTTGCTGATGCTGTCGGGCATCGGCGACGGCGCGCAGTTGCAGGCGCACGGCATCGCGGTGCGGCACCACCTGCCCGGCGTCGGTCGCAACCTGCACGACCATCCGGACTTCGTCTTCGGTTATGAGTCCGATTGCCTCGATCTCGCGGGCATCTCCGCGCGCGGCAGCGCCCGCTTCGTCGGACACCTGCAGCGCTATCGCCGCGAACGGCGCGGGCTCGTCACCAGCAACTTCGCCGAGTGCGGCGGCTTCCTGTCGACGCGACCGGGCCTGCCCGCGCCGAACGTGCAACTGCACCTGGTCGTGGCCCTGGTCGAGGACCACGCGCGCAAGCTGCGCATGGGTCACGGTCTGTCGTGTCACGTGTGCCTGCTGCGGCCGCGCAGCCGCGGCGTGCTGACGCTCGCCAGCGCCGATCCGCTGGCCGCGCCGCGGATCGATCCGGCGTTCCTGCAGGATGCCGAGGACGTACGCGAACTGATCGAGGGCTACAAGCTCACGCGCAACCTGATGCGCGCGCCGTCGATGAAGGCGTTCTGGAAGAACGAGACCTGGAGCGCCGGCGTGGACGCGGACGCCGACATCGAAGCGCTGCTGCGCCGACGCGTGGACACGGTCTATCACCCGGTCGGCTCGTGTCGCATGGGCCACGACGACCTGGCGGTCGTCGACGACCGCCTGCGCGTGCGAGGCATCGAGGGACTGCGCGTCGTGGACGCATCAATCATGCCGAGCGTGGTCAGCGGCAACACGAACGCGCCGGTGGTGGCGATCGCGGAGAAGGCGACACAGTTGATCCGCGCTGAATGAGAACGCCTCGTGCAGGGCGGGCGTCAGCCGGTGACGGGGCCGTTCGCGGCCTTCAGATCACCGAGGCGTTGAGCGTGAACTGAAGCGAACTGGTCGGACTGATGTTCAAGTAGGCGTCCGTGACCTGCACGAGCAGATTCTTGACCCCATCGGCACCGAAGACCGAGCCTGGAATCTCCCCGCCACTCTGCCAGTCCGACCAGTGTTGACCGTTGTCGAGGCTGTAGTGCAGATAGTCCGCGCTTCCCAGGCCCGATACCTCCACGGTCCCATCCGCCGTGACGAGGTCCGAGTGGTCCGAACCGGCGTCATTCTTCAGCTTCAGGTCCGGCGCGTGGGGCGCTATCGTGTCCGCGCGCACGGTCAGCACGCGGGTCGACGTGTTGCCGGCCTTGTCGGACGCCGCGATCAGCAAGGTGCTCTGTGCCGGCGCATTGCTGGTCTGTCCAGCGCTGAAATAGTCCGCGGCCCAGTTGGCCCCGCCATCCACGCCAAAGGCGTAGCTTGAGCCGCCGATCCTCACCTCGACGACGTCGCTGCCGTGGGTCGCCACCGTGACGCTGCTCCGTCCATTGAGTTGCAGGAGCGAGTCGCTCGCGAAGGCGGCATTGGGGGCCGTCACCTCGATCACGGGCGGCGTCGTGTCCAAGGACAGCTGCACCGTGCTCTCCGCCCCGGCATTGCCCGCGGCATCGATCTGCCGGACCTCGACGGTATTGGCGCCCTCATCCAGGACACGCGTCGCCAGCTGCGTCCCAGGGCCTTCGCGCCAATGCTCGTCACCGTTGACCTTGAACTCCCAGCTCGCACCCGGCTCCAGCCCGTCGATCGAGACATGGCCGCCGGCATTGATCAGGTTGTCCGGCGCCGCAACGCCGCCCGCCCTTTGGACACTCGCCAGCACGGCGTCCGGGGCGACGCTGTCGACGCTGACCGCGAACGATTCGACTTCGCTCACATTGCCGGCCAGGTCGGTCTGGCGCACGTCGACGGTCTGCGGGCCTTCATGCAGCGCTGCGGCCGCCAACGAATCTCCGGTCCCGGCCTGCCAGTCGTCGCCGTCGATCCGGTATTCCCAGGTCGCGCTGTCCTCCAGCCGATGAACCAGCAGGCTGCCCTGTCCGTTGATCGCGGGCTGGCCGTTGCTGGTCGTCAGGTCGGGACGGTCCGGCGCCAGACTGTCCCGCGTGACGGTGATCGCGCTCACGGCGCTGTCGTGGCCGGAGGCGTCCGTCTGCATCAGCGCCACGTCATTGCGACCTTCGACCAGATAGTTCGCCGCCAGCTGCGAGCCGCTGCCGACGTGCCAGTCGCCCTCGCCGTTGACGCGGTACTTCCAGGTCGCGTCGGTCTCGAGGTTGTCGAGGACCACCGATCCCTGCAGAGGCACCAGATCGCCGCGGCCCCCTTCCAGGTGGGCGTGCAGCATGTCGGGCGCATGCAGATCCTGGCGAACCGTCAGTGTCGCGGCGGCGCCCGGGTTGCCGGCCGCATCGACCTGCAGCACCTCGAGCCGGTTCTCGCCATTCGACAGCGCGGTCGCGGGAATGCGCCCGTCCTGCCCTTCGATCCAATCGCCTGGCCCGTTCACGCGGAACTTCCAGCTCGCGCCGGCTTCAATGCCCGAGACGTTGATGAAGTCCTTCGTGTTCAGCAGGTCGGTGCCGCTGCTGGTCTGCAGCACCGGTGCGTCCGGCGGCGTGAGGTCGAGCGTCACGGTCAGGTGGCTCAGCGGACCATGCTCGCCGCCGGCGTCGACCTGGAAGGCCTCGACCTTGTTCAGGCCCGCGACGAGCACGCTCCCCGGCACCTCGCCGCCCGACCCCTGGACCCAGTCGGCCGCGTCGTTCACCCGGTAGAACCAGGTCGCGCCCGGCGCGAGGCCGGAGACGGCGATCGTGCCGTCGTTGGTCAGCCCGTCGTTCGACGCACTGCCAGCACTGCCGTTGTCGTGCGCCAGCGTCAGCGTCGGCGCGAGCACCTCGTCGTGGACCCGCACCGCGAGCGTGGCGACGTCACCGCGGCGGCCTTGATCGTCGAGCTCCGCGACCATCACCGCGTGCACGCCGCGGTTCAAGGTGGCGGCATCGATGCGGCTGCCCTGGCCGGCGTGCCAGGTGTTGTCCCCGTCGATGCGGTACACCCACGCGCCGCCCGGCGAGGCGAGCGCGACATCGACATGCCCCGCGCCATCGATCGTGTCCTTGCCGGAGCTGGTGGACAGCCGCGGCGCCGCGGGCAGCGGGGCTTCCGGCGGTGCGGGGGGAGCCGGAGGGGACGGCGGGGACGGCGGCGGCGTGGGCGCCGACGGCGTGGCGGCGGCCGAGGCGCGGCTGTCGCCGGCATGGCTGTCGCCGCCATGGCCGCCCGCGCTCGCGACACCGGCCAGCAGGACCCCCGCGCCGGCGATCATCCACGGCCACACGGCATCGTGGTGGCAATCCTCCTCCGTGCCGTCGCTGTGGACCTCGCGGCAGGAGTCCGCCTGGTGCGTCGCCGCGTCCGCGTCGGCGTCGGCGCCCGCCACCTTGCCCGGGCCCTCCGTCGCCGCGGTCGGCGCCTCCCCGGACGCCGTCGGGGCGTCGGTCGAGCCGTCCGCCTCGTTCCCGCCGTCCGTCGCCTCCGGCGGAGCGGCCTCGTCGGGCTGGTGGCCTCGGGGCCTGCGGGTGGCGCCGGATGCAGGCGCGCCGGCGGACAGGAACACGGCGGGCAGGGACGCGGCGGGCAGGGCAAGGTCGGCCACCGGCGTCGTGGTGGGCACGGGCGGCATCCCGATCGTGGTCTTGCGGGCTGGGGCAGGAGTGGAGGTCGTCATCGGCGTGCTGCGTAACCGGAAAGGACAGAAGACTCCCAGTGTCTTGTCATACGCCCGCCGGAGACGATGACCGGTTCTTGCAAGATTTCCAACGAAACCGACTTACTTGAGTTGTACCACTCGTTGAGTGGAGCCATCGTGGCGTGGAACCCTCATTGAATGGAGTCATCGTCTCCGGCGTCGGCGCAGACGGGTCCTGGGCCGGACGAGACTCCGAGCCGCCCCACCCGCAGTCCGGGATAATCCGCCCCATGGTCCTTGCCGAAATCACCGGCCTGTTCCTGTCCTGGCTGGCGCGCCTGATCACCGGCGCGCAGGGACACTGGAAAGGCTGTCCCCCGACGTCCGAACAACGCATCTACTTCGCCAACCATCAGAGCCACTTCGACTGGGTGCTGATCTGGGCCTCGCTGCCCGGCGAACTGCGCGCCCGCACCCGCCCGATCGCGGCGCGCGACTACTGGACCAGTTCCGCGCTCAAGACCTGGCTCACGAGCGCCGTGTTCAACGCGGTCTACGTGAGCCGCACGCGCGCGACCCCCGACGAGGATCCGCTCGAACCGCTGGTCGACACGCTGCAGGGCGGCGACTCGCTGGTCATCTTCCCGGAGGGCACGCGCTCCAACAAGGGCGCGCCGCAGGCCTTCAAGGCCGGCCTCTACCACCTGTCCGAACAGTTCCCGGACGTGCAGCTCATCCCCACCTGGATCGACAACGTCCAGCGCGTCATGCCCAAGGGCGAGATCGTGCCGGTACCCATCCTGTGCACCGTCACCTTCGGCGCGCCGATCCGGATCGAACCCGGCGAGGACAAGCGCGCCTTCCTGGAACGCGCGCGCTCGGCGGTGATGGCGCTGCGTCCCGGAGGGTGGAAGGAATGAGGTGGCTCAAGTCCTTGAACAGCGGCGAGCAGGTGGCCTTCCTGTTCGTCGTGCTGTTCGGCGCGCTGCTGCTGGTGAGCATCGGCTCGGTGCTGTGGTCGCTGCGCGAGCGTCCCGACGACCAGCAGGAAGCCTGGCAGGCACGCTGGGCCAGGTTCCGGCACGAACTCAACATGGTCTGGGTCGGCGCCTGCCTGTTCTGGGCCGCATGGGTGTCCGGGCCGGTGGGCGCGACGCTGCTGTTCGCCGTGTTCTCGTTCCTGGCCTTCCGCGAGTTCATCACGCTGCTGCACACCCGCCGCGCCGATCATCGCGGGCTGATCATGGCCTTCTTCGTGATCCTGCCGCTGCAGTACGTGCTGGTGGGCACGCGCCACTTCGACCTGTTCTCGGTGCTGATTCCGGTCTACGGTTTCCTGGCGATCCCGGTGGCCAGCGCGCTGGCGGACGACCCGGGGCGCTTCCTGGAGCGCAATTCGAAGATCCAGTGGGGCATCATGGTCTGCGTCTACGGCCTGTCGCACGCGCCGGCGCTGCTGCTGCTCGAGTTCCCGAAGTACGAGGGCCGCGGCGCCTTCCTGCTGTTCTTCCTGGTGGCCGTGGTGGCCTGCGGGCAGATCGCGCAGGCGATCGCGACCAGCCGCTTCCGCGCCAAGCCGGTGGCGCGCCGCATCAGCCGCTCGTTCACGATGAAGGCGTGGTGGATCGGCGCGTTCACGGCGGCGCTCGTGGGCGCGCTGCTCTACTGGATCACGCCGTTCAAGGCGGGCCAGGCGGCGATCGCCGCGTTCGTCGCGGCGGGCTGCGGCAGTTTCGGCGTGTTCGTGATGCAGGCGCTCAAGCGCGACGCGGGCATCAACGCCTGGGGCAACCGCAGCGCGATCACCGGCGCGGTCGGCCTGCTGGACCGCATCGCGGTGATGTGCTTCGCGGCGCCGGTGTTCTTCCATTCGGTGCGGTGGTATTTCCGCGCCGGCACCTGAGACTTGAAGGAGTCGACGGCATGCGCATCCTCGGCATCGACCCCGGCCTGCAGACGACCGGCTTTGGCGTCATCGACGCGGACGGGCCGCGGCTGGCGTACGTGGCCAGCGGCACGATCAAGACCAACGCGCTGCCGACCGGCGACCTGCCGGGCCGGCTGAAGATCCTCTACGACGGCATCCGCGAGGTGGTGTCGCGTTACCAGCCGACCTGCGCGGCGGTGGAGATCATCTTCGTCAACGTCAACCCGCAGTCGACGCTGCTGCTGGGGCAGGCGCGCGGCGCGGCGCTGACGGCGCTGGTGTCCTGCGACCTGCACGTGTCGGAGTACACCGCGGTGCAGATGAAGAAGGCGATCACCGGTCACGGCGGCGCGGCGAAGTCGCAGGTGCAGGCGATGGTGGCGCGGCTGCTGAAGCTGCCCGGCGAGCCGGGCAAGGACGCGGCGGATGCGCTGGGCATCGCGATCATGGACGCGCATGCCCGCGTGTCCTTCGAGGCGATGGGCAAGCAGACGACGCTGCAGCGTCGGCAGCACGCGCAGTTCAAGGGCTCGCGGACGTATTGAGCGCGGCGGCCCGGTTCAGGGCTCGTCGTGCCAGTAGTCGAGATCGCCCTCGCCCACCTTGCGGATGGCCTCGAACGGTTGCGTCGCGTTGGCGGGCACGTGTTCGGCCATGAACTTGTTCGAGTCCGGATAGACGCAGATCTCCGGCTGTTCCATCGTGCTGACGGAGAGGTAGCGGATCGGCGCGTCCGAGGTGTTGATGATGTGATGCGGGTACTCGGGCCCCGCGGGGATGAAGATCACGTCGCCGGCCTTGATCGGCAGACGCTCGCCGGCGACGCGCAGCGTGCCGGTGCCCTCGAGGATGATGAACATCTCCTCCTGGGCGTAGTGCAGGTGGTACGGGCAGGTGGTCTTGCCGGGCTCGACGATGTCGTAGGACGCGCCGAGCTTGCGCGCGGCGGTCCCGCGCGCCAGACGCGCGAAGCGCGACTCGTACATCGGCTCGCGCTTGAACGAGGTCAGCTCGGCCTCGTGGAAGTTGCGGATCAGCTGGGCGGCTAGCGCCTGGGCGCGGTCGGTCATGCGGGGGTCTCCTGGCGGTTCACGATAAACCACGGTACCCGCGCACGCGGGGACTGACCAGTCCCCGTTTTTCCGTCACGCGATCACACCGGCGTCGTCGCCGTGCCCGTGCCGTAGCGATTCGGCTGGCTCGGCTGGACGAGCCAGTAGATCATCACGATCCAGCCGATCAGCGGGATGATGCCGATCAGCTGCCACCAGCCGCTGCGGTCGATGTCGTGCAGCCGGCGCGCCGCGACGGCGAAGGACGGCAGCAGCGTCAGCAGCGAAAAGACCAGGCTCAGCTTGTCCGAGAACACGCTCAGGATCGCCGAACCCAGCACCAGGAAGAGCACGAACCACCAGTACTCGGACCGGCTCGCGGTGCCGTTGAAGTCCGCGTACTTGCGCAGGCAGGTCTGGATCGAATCGCCGAAATTCATGGCACTCCCTTTTTCTCGTGTGAACATGGACGTCCCCGGATCGGGACCGCCGGATCGTAAGGGCCTGCCCCCGACGTGGCGATCCCTCCGAGGGTGGAAGAAAGTCAGTTGGAATAAGTGGCCCTCCCACCGTGTTCATGCAATACCCCCCACCTGACTTCAACCCAGGAGACTCCGCATGACGAAGACCCTCAAGCTGACCGCCGCCGCCATCCTGATGGCCGCCGCCGGCCTTGCCGCCGCGCAGTCGGCCCCCGCGACCGCCAAGGGCGACGCACTGGTCGGCCCGAACGAGATGACGCTCTACACCTTCGACAAGGACACCGCCGGCAGCGGCAAGAGCGTGTGCAACGGCGGCTGCGCCACGAACTGGCCGCCGCTGATGGCCCGCGCCGAGGACAAGGCCTCCGGCGACTGGTCCGTCATCACCCGCGACGACGGCTCCAAGCAATGGGCCTACAAGGGCAAGCCGCTGTACTTCTGGGTCAAGGACACCAAGCCGGGCGAACGCAGCGGCGACGGCGTCAACCAGGTCTGGCACGCGGCAAAGCCTTAAAAGGCCTGGCTCGCCGACCGTCTCGCCCATGCCTCTGGTCCTCGACGAAGCGCTCCCGCTGCTTCCCCGCCTGCGCCGCCACGCGCGGCTGCTGTGCGGCGACCACGCCCGGGCGGACGACCTGCTGCAGGACACGCTGGAACGCGCCGCCCGCAAGGGTGCGCTGTTCCATGCCGAACCGGGGCCGACGCGCCAGGATGCGCTGCGCAACTGGCTGCTGACGCTGATGCACCGCCTCTACCTGAACCAGCGGCGAGACGCCCGCGAGGCGCTGCACGACTCGCTCGACGAGGACGACACCCCGCAGCCGACGATCGACGAACCGCAGCAGCGCGTCGCCCTGCGGCTGGACCTCGAACGGGCGCTGGCCGCGCTGCCGGCGGCCTCGCGCGAGATCCTGCTGCTGGTCTGCGTCGAGGAACTGAGCTACCAGGACGCCGCCCGCGTGCTGGACCTGCCGGTGGGCACGGTGATGTCGCGGCTGTCGCGCGCCCGCGACCGGCTGCGCCTGTCGATGGACGGCGCCGCGCCGGGCCGCCCGCCGCTGCGGGTGGTGAAATGAGCGCCCCATCATGACGCCCGACGACATCGACTTCGACGAATCCACCCTCCACGCGTACGTGGACGGACAACTGACGCCCGAACGCGCCGCGCAGGTCGCCGACTGGCTGCTGCGCCACCCGCGCGCCGCGCAGCAGGTGCTCGGCTGGCGCGAACAGCGCGAGTCGCTGAAGGCGCTGCATCGCGACTGGCTCGACGAGCCCGTGCCGGCGTCGCTCACGACCGCGCTGCGCCCGCCGGCGGCCAATGCCGCACGCTGGCCGCGCGCCTGGGCGGCGGCACTGCTGCTGGCCGTCGGCCTGGGGGCCGGCGTCGCCGGCGGCTGGGGCGGTCATGCCTGGTGGTACGGCAAGAAGGAAGCCGCCGCAATGGCCGCCGCCGATGCGGCCGCGCGCGCCGCCGGCCGCGATCCTTCAATTCCGGAATACGTCCGCGACGCCGCCATCGCGCATGCCGTCTACCAGCCCGAGAAACGCCATCCGGTCGAGGTCGGCGCCGACCAGGCCGATCACCTGATGCAATGGCTGAGCAAGCGGCTCGGCCAGCCGCTGTACGCGCCGGTGCTGCGCGACTACGGCTGGAAGCTGGTCGGCGGCCGCCTGCTGCCGGCCGGCGACGATGCATCCGTCGGCGCGGCGCTGGCCCGCGCGCAGTTCATGTACGAGAACGAGGCCGGCGAACGCTTCACGCTCTACGTCAGCACCGGCGCGAGTTCGCCCGAGGCGCCGGTGGCCTTCCGCCTGATGCGGCGTGTCGAAGCGGGCCAGACCACGCGCAGCCTGTACTGGATCGACGGGAAGCTGGCCTACGCGCTCAGCGGCAGCTTCGACGAGCGGCGGCTGCGCGTGCTCGCCGACCTGGTCCACGCGCGCATCGGCATGATCGCGCGGGCGGCCTCCGCGCCCTGAGGCTCGCCCGGACCATGGCCCTGACCTTCCGGCGGTCAGGACCCGGCGGGCACAATGCGCGGCCATGTCGTCGTCCCTCTCTCGCCTGATCGTCGGCCACATCCGCGGCCACTGGCGGCCCTACGCGGCCAGCGCGCTGATGCTCAGCACCATCGCCGTCCTGACGGTCTGGATCCCGCGGCAGGTGGGCCACGTCGTCGACGCGCTGGTCTCGCACCGCCTCGCCGGCTGGGACCTGATCGGACAACTGGGCCTGCTCGTGCTGGCCGGCCTTGCGATCTATCTGCTGCGTGTCGGCTGGCGCCTGGCGCTGTTCCGCACCGCCTATGAACTCGGCCGCCAACTGCGCATGCGGCTGTACGCGCAACTGACGAATCAGGGCCCCGCGTTCTTCCACGCCCAGCGCACCGGCGACCTGATGGCGCTGGCGAGCAACGACGTCGACGCCATCGAGATGGCCGCGGGCGAGGCGCTGCTCGCCGCCTTCGACGGCTCGCTGACGCTGATCCTGGTGCTGGGCATGATGACGATCGGCGTCGACTGGCGCCTGGGGCTGGCCGCGCTGGTGCCCTTCCCGTTCATGGCCTACGCGTTCTGGCGCATCTCGACGCGGATCCACGTCGCCTCCTCCGATTCGCTCAAGCGTTTCTCCGCGATGAACCAGCAGGTGCAGGACAGCCTCGCCGGCGTGCGCACCGTGCGCGCGCTCGGCCTCGTGCGGCGCAGCCGCGAGCAGTTCGGCGAACTGGCCCGCGACGCCGGCGACGCCGCCTACCAGGCGCAGCGCTGGGAGGCGATGTTCGAGCCGGCCGTCGGCCTGTCGCTCGGCGCGGCGACGGTGATCGCGCTCGGCGTCGGCGCGTGGCTCGTCGGCACGGACGTCATCAGCATCGGCCAGTTGACCGCGTTCACGATGTACCTCGGCCAGTTGATCTGGCCGATGTTCGCCGCGGGCTGGGTGCTGTCGCTGCTGGAACGCGGACGCGCCGCCTGGTCGCGGCTGCAGCCGGTGCTGGACGCACCGGTCAGCCTGGTGGACACCGGGACGAGCGACGTCCCCGCGCACGCCGGCATCACGTGGGAGCACGTGTCCTTCCGCTACCCCGGCATGACGCAGCCGACGCTCGAGGACATCGCGCTGACGCTCCCGCCGGGCCGCACGCTGGGCATCGTCGGCGCAACGGGATCGGGCAAGTCCACCTTGCTGCGTCTGCTGCTCAGGCAGTACGAGCCCGACGCGGGCACCGTGCGCCTGGGCGGCATCCCCGCGCCGCAGATCCGCCTCGAGGCGCTGCGGCGCGCGCTCGCCTGGGTGCCGCAGGAGCCCTTCCTGTTCTCGGCCTCGGTCGCGGACAACATCGCCCTCGCCCGCCCGGACGCGACGCGCGAGCAGATCCTGGCCGTGGCCGAACTCGCCGCCGTGCACGACGACATCGCGCGCCTGCCGCTGGGCTACGACACGCTGGTCGGCGAACGTGGCGTCACCTTGTCCGGCGGCCAGCGCCAGCGCATCGCGATCGCGCGGGCGCTGCTGGCCGAGGCGCCGGTGCTGCTGCTAGACGATGCGCTGTCCGCCGTCGACAGCGGCACCGAGACCCAGATCCTCGACCACTGGCGCGAGTTGCGACAGCGGCATCCCGAGCGCAGCCTAGCCGTGGTCAGCCACCGCTTGTCGGCGGTGATGGAGGCCGACGAGATCGTCGTGCTGAAGCAGGGTCGCATCGTCGAGCGCGGCCGTCATGACGAGCTGCTCGCGCTGGGCGGCTGGTATGCCGGCCAGTGGCGCTATCAACAACTGGAGGCCAGCCTTGACGCCGCCTGAGACCGCGTCCGGCAAGGACGCCAAGCGCTCGCGCGACGCGATGCTCGCGAAGGACGCGAAGGACGCGCAGAGCGCTCAGAACGCCCGGAACGCTCAGAACGACCACTCGCCGCGCGAAGCGCTGGCGCTGCTGGCGCAGGCCGCCGCGCCGGAGCGCCGCGGCCTGGTGAAGGGACTGGGCTGGCTGGTGGTCGCGGCGTCGCTGGAGGCGATCGGCCCCATCCTTGGCAAGCACTTCATCGATGCGCACGTGCTGACGCGCAACTTCGAGCTCGGCCCGATGGCGCTGCTGCTCGGGTCCATGCTGCTCGCCGGCTGGACTGCCAGCCTGCTGCGTTACGCGCAACTGCGCCGCATGGCCTCGGTCGCGCGGCGCTCGGTGCTGCGCCTGCGCGAGCAGGTCTATGCGCACGTGCTGGCGCAGCCGATGGCCTTCTTCGACCGCAGCATCACCGGCCAGTTGCTGAGCCGGATCACCAACGACACCGACGCGGTCAACAACCTGTACCGGCAGGTGCTGTTCGTGATGCTGGACTCGACCATCGTGGTGGCGGGCGCGCTGGTCGCGATGGCGTGGCTGGACTGGCGGCTGATGCTGATCGTGCTGGCGCTGGTGCCGGCGAGCTCCGGGATCATCTGGCTCTACCAGCGCGCGAGCAGCGGCCCGGTGCAGCGGGCCCGCGCGTTGCGCGCCGAGCTCAACGCGCAGATGGCCGAGAGCATGGCGGGCATGGCGATGCTGCAGTCGGCCGGCGCCGCGCAGCGCTTCGCGGCGCGCTACGAGACCGCCAACCGCGCGCAGCTCGACGCGCGCGTGCAGGAGCTGCGCGCCAACGCCTGGCTGCTGCGCCCGGCGCTGGACCTGCTCAACGTGCTGCTGATCGTCACGGTGATCTACGGCTTCGGGCTGCGCGAGCTGTCGGGCCTGGAGGTGGGGCTGCTGTATGCGTTCCTCGCCTACATCGCGCGCGTCGTGGAACCGCTGATCCAGATAACGATGCAGTTCAGCCAGCTGCAGCAGGCGCTGGTGGCCGCGTCGCGCGTGCGCGCGCTGCTGCGCGAGCCCTGCGAGCCCCGGTCGTACCGGCCCGACCTGGTGGTCGGCCCGGGCGCGATCCGCTTCGAGCACCTGCAGTTCGCCTACAAGCCGGAACAGCCGGTGCTGCGCGACCTGGACCTCGACATCCCGGCCGGCAGCTTCGTCGGCATCGCGGGCCACACGGGCTCGGGCAAGTCGACGCTGCTGGCGCTGCTGCTGCGCTTCTACCAACCGCAGCAGGGCCGGATCCTGATCGACGGACAGCCGCTCGACCAGTTGCCCGACGAGACCTTCCATGCCGCGCTCGGCCTGGTGCCGCAGGAGCCGTACCTGATCGCCGGCAGCGTGCGCGAGAACATCCGCATGGGGCGCGCAATCTCCGACGAGAAGATCGAGGCGGCCGCCCGCGCGTCGCGCGCGCATGAGTTCCTCAGCGCGCTGCCGCAGGGCTACGACAGCCGGCTGGGTGACGGCGGGCTGGCGGTGTCGACGGGGCAGAAGCAGCTGATCGCGCTGGCCCGCGCGCTGGCCGGCGATCCGCGCATCCTGCTGCTGGACGAGGCGACGGCCAACATCGACAGCGCCACGGAAGCGCAGGTCGGCGAGGCGCTGCGCGCGCTGCGCGGCCAGGTCACGGTGATCGCGATCGCGCACCGGCTGTCGACCATCCGCGACGCCGACCAGATCGTGGTGCTGAACCACGGTCATCTCGACGAGCGCGGCACGCACGACGAGCTGATGGCGATCGACGGCGGGATCTACCAGCGGCTGGTGCAGTTGCAGGCGTTGGAGGAGTGAGGTCTGCAGGCGTCGAGTTCAGAACGACAGAAGCCCGGTCCTTCGACCGGGCTTCCAAAGGCCTCGAAGGGCGGGTTTCCAGAAGGTTCCCGGAAGGGCTGGAAGCAGGGAAGGCCTCAAGGGCAAAGTGAATTCTGGCGCATTCAGCGCCTTGATCGCAGCCCGCTGGATGCGTTGGCTGCGGAACTGGTGCGCCAGCCGGTGCTGCACGCCGACGAGACACCGGTGTCGAATTCTCCCAACTGACGCGGTACGCTCCAGCCCCTATCAAGCCAAAACATCAAGCGACACCGTGCGACTGATCCATCTCAGAAACCTCATCCGATCTGCTTCGGCCCTCTTCGCCGTCGCCCTGATCGCGGGCTGCGCCACCCAAGTCGACCGCAATGGCCGGCCCATCGACAGGTTCTCCAAGCTGACCGTCGACACCAGCCCCGATCCGGGCACTCCGCCGACTCGCGAGGAACTGCTGGCCGCCCTGCAACGCGATTTCGGGAAGAAGGACACGACCTTCGCGGTCCGATCCACCCGTGATGCCGCCTGGTCCCATGTGGGCACTGTCATGTCGGGCTGGCTGGTCTGCTATGAGGTCACCGGCCCCAACCTCTTCGGCCAGATCAAGACCTATCGCAGCGGCTCCACCTACATCCGCGAGAAGAACGGCGAGCTCAAGTGGTTCTTCCAGTTGCAGGATTCCTCCATCATCAAATGCCAGTGAGGCCCGCATGGGCGCCTGCCCCAGGCCCGCGGGAAATCCGCCCGCCTCTCCCTCGTTCGCCGCGTGCTATCGCACCAACCCGGCGCCAACTCGGACCCGCGCCAGATCGCCTTCATCCATTGACCCGTCCGCTTACCCTGCACCTGCAAAAGAACGAAGGGCCCGCGAGGGGCCCTTCAACTCGGTGCGACGGCCTTGAACGGCGCTACACCAGCAGCACCAGCCGCTCCAGGATCAGCACCGCGAAGAAGCCGATGCCGGCGATCACGGTCCACTTGATCAGCAGGATGCCGCGCCGGCGCCAGATCGGCTGCTTCGTGCCGATGTAGACGGCGAAGCAGAGCAGACCGGACGCCAGCAGCAGAGCGAAGACGAGACGGAAGACGAGCACCTTCAGCGATCCTTCGGGCTCACCACGCCGGCGCCAGCTCGGCGAACCCCGCCGGCGCGTCGCGCTCGTCCTCGAAGGTCACGATCTCGTACGCCTCGGCGTCCGACAGCAGCTCGCGCAGCAGCAGGTTGTTCAGCGCGTGCCCGCCCTTGAACGAGGTGTACGCCGCCAGCAGCGGATGCCCCACGACCTGCATGTCGCCGATCGCGTCCAGGATCTTGTGCTTCACGAACTCGTCGTCGTAGCGCAGCCCCTCGGCATTCAGCACGCGGTAGTCGTCGACCACGATCGCGTTGTCCATGCTGCCGCCCAAGGTCAGCCCGCGCGAACGCATCAGCTCGATGTCCTTGGTCATGCCGAAGGTGCGCGCCCGCGCGATCTCGCGCTTGTACTGGCCGCTGCCCATGTCGAAAACATACTGCTGGCCCGTCGCCGACACCGCCGGGTTGTCGAACTCGATCTGGAAGCTCAGCGTGTAGCCGTGGTGCGGCACCAGCTTCGCCCACATCAGGCTCTTGCCCTCGCCCTTGCGCACCTCCACCGGCTTCTTCACCCGAAGGAACTGCTTGGGCGCGTTCTGCAGCTCGATGCCCGCCGACTGCAGCAGGAAGACGTAGCTCGCCGCCGACCCGTCCAGCACCGGGACCTCGTCCGCGTTGATGTCGATCAGCAGGTTGTCCAGCCCCAGGCCCGCGCAGGCCGAGAGCAGATGCTCGATCGTCTGCACCTTGGGCAGCCCCGGATCGCCCTGCGGGCTGATCGTCGTGGCCATGCGCGTGTCGCAGACGCTGTGCGTGTTCACCGGGATGTCGACCGGCTGGGCCAGGTCGACGCGCCGGAACACGATGCCCGTGCCGGGCGCGGCCGGGCGCAGCGTGATCTCCACCTTCTGGCCGCTGTGGATGCCGACCCCGACCGCACGGGTCAGCGATTTGATGGTGCGTTGCTTGATCATGGACGTATTGTCCCAAAACGGGGTCAACCCTGCTGGGCGCCGGCCTGGATCACGGCCTCATGGTCGGCCCGCGCCACCGGCAGTCTCAGCGTCACCACGGTGCCGTGCCCGGGACTGCTGTCCACGCGCAGCAGTCCGCCCAGCACCTTCGCGCGGCGCTGCAGGCCGCGCAGCCCGCGGCCCTGCGCGATCGAGGCCACGTCGAAGCCCTCGCCGTCGTCCTCGACACGGATCTCCACGCGCTTGCCGAGGTCGCGCGTCACCACCCGCACCCGCGACGCCCTCGCATGCTTCAGCGCGTTGGTCAGCGCCTCCTGCATCAGGCGCAGCACATGCAGCGCGTCGGGCGGCTCCAGCCACTCCAGCGGCGGCAGGTCGTGCACGTCCCATTCCAGCTTGAGCCCGCCGAGCTGCAGCCGCTTGCCCAGGCGGTAGCGCATCGTCGCCAGCAGCGACACGATGTCGTGACCCACCGGCTCCAGCGAGTCGATCACCAGCCGCAGGTCGTCCACGCATTCGCGCAGCACGGTCACGACCTGATCCTGCGGCATGGAGCCCTGCTCCACCGCCACCATCGCCGACAACAGCGACGAGCCCAGCCCGTCGTGCATGTCCTGCATGATCCGCTGCCGCTCCAGCAGCAGCGCCTGCTGGCGCTCGACCTCGCGCAGCTTGTCGTGCTGCGCGCTCAGTTGCACGCTCTGCTCCTGCAGCCGCTGCGCGAGTTCCCCGTTGGCGCGCTCCACCCCGCGCAGCGCCTCGATGTAGCGGAACTGCACCGCGTACAGGAAGCTCGCCAGGATCACCAGGGTCGCGAACGGCATCAGGTAGATGTGCTCCGGCCACCACCAGCCCGCGAGCAGGCCCAGGTCGTGCACGCCCAGCACGACGCCGATCACCAGCGCCGCGGCCATGACGCGCAGCTCGCGCGTGCCCTGGCGCCAGGCCACGCTGGCCACGAAGCCGGTGCCCGCCAGGCCCACGACCGCATTGCAGATGTGCAGCAGCACCAGCGCATCGAAACCGTTGCCCCACAGCGGCATCGACGCGAGACTCGACACCAGCACGAAGAGCCCGATGCCGCGCTCGAAGCGCGTGAAGCGCTGCCGCGCGAAGCGCAGCGCGAAGAGGAAGGTCAGCAGCATCACCCACGACATCGAGGCGTGCGTGACCCACCAGAACCATTCGAGCGCGTCGCGCGTGCGCGGCAGGTCCAGGTGGTAGTGGAGGTTGCGCACCAGCCACGCCACCGTCGCCAGCGAGAACAGCAGGTAGGACGGGTCCTCGCGCCGCTTCACCCACAGCACGAGCGCGAAGAGCCCCAGCGTCACCAGCGTCAGCCCGGTCGCCTGCGGCACGCCGATCTGCAGCACCCAGCGCCGGTCGTGGCGCGGCTCGAGGTCCTCGCGCGCGCCCAGCCACACGCTGGACACGGAGTAGTAGCCGGCCTGCATCACGGGGACCGCGATGATCACCTCGATCTCGCGGGCCTGCTGGATCTCGGTCAGCGCCGACGGCAGCACCACCCACAGCGGCCGCACCCATTGCTCGCGCGCGCCGGACTGGTTGTCGAAGACCGGCCGCCAGCCGTCGTCGGTCTTCACCAGCACCGCCGCCGCCAGCGCCACCAGCCGCGGCATGTAGAGCGCGACGCTGGTCGGCCAGCGGCCGTTCGGCGCGGCGTAGCGGACGCGGTACCAGCGCATCTGGAAGCGCACGTCGCTCGTGTCCTGGGTCGCTTCGCGCTGCTGCACCTCGGGCAGCCGGATCCGCTGCCACGCCGACGGGTCCTCCGGCGGCAGCAGCCCCCGCGGCAGCGCGCCGTTCGCGCCGTCCATGACGCGCAACGAGCGCCACCAGGCCTTCAGCTGATCCTGCGTCCAGTCGCTGGTGGCGACCTCCGCCTCGACCGCGCGCTGCGCGCCGGCGAGCGGCGCCGCCTCGGGCACCGGCCGCGCCGGTCCGAGCGGCGACGCGCGCGAGACCTGCGCGGCGGGGGCCGCGCCGGTCGCCTGCGCGGGCTGTCCGCCCTGCGCTCGGCCCATTTCCGGCATGAACGCGAACAGCGCCAGCACCAGGCTGGCCAGCAGCGCGATCAACAGCGGTGTCGACGGGCGGGACGCCCACGCCCGCCGCGCACGCGCGGCCGGCGGTGCCGACGTCGTTTTCCCAACCTCACCGTGGACCATGCATTTGCTCTGTCTTGTGATCGCGCGCCAGTGTGCCGAAGTTCACCGAGTGGCACGAGCGTTCATTTGCAACAGACGCCCCGCATCCCTCAAATGCGCGGGCGCGGGCGCGGGCGCGTTCCCGTGGCCGCCAGGGCAGTGCTTTGGGATGCACCGCTAGGCGCGAACCGGAGTCATAGCGGTGCTATGACGAGGATTCGCAACGACGCGGGGCGCCCAAAGCACTGCCCTGGCGGCCACGGGAAGAAAAAAGGCCACGTCCTGGCGGACGTGGCCTTGAAGCTGATGGCGTCGAGAGCGGTCGGTCTCAGTCCGCCTGCTTGCGCAGGAAGGCCGGGATCTCGATCTCGTCCATGCCGTTGGACGACAGGGCCTCGACCTTCGCCGCGGCCGTGCGGCCATGGCGCCAGACGCTCGGCACGCTCATGCCGCCGAAGTCCGTCGCGGACATCGGCGCCGCCGCCGGCGTGCCCTGCGCGGCGGCCGAACCCGGCATCACCACCGGCTGCGTCAGCACCGGCATGTTGTCGGTGCCGGTGCGCAGCTGCGGCTGCTGCACGACGAGCTGCGGCTGCTGGCGCGCCGCGGCGCGCTGGCTCAGGCCGGTCGCGATCACGGTGACGCGCAGCTGGTCGCCCAGCGATTCGTCGTAGGCGGTGCCGTAGATGATGTGCGCGTCTTCAGCGGCGTAGCGCTTGATCGCGGTCATCGCGTTGCGACTCTCGGCCAGCTTGAAGTTGTTGCGGCTGGCCGCGATCAGCACCAGCACGCCGCGCGCGCCAGACAGATCGATGCCTTCCAGCAGCGGGCAGGCCACGGCGCCTTCCGCCGCCTTGGACGCGCGGTCCGGACCGGCCGCGACCGCCGTGCCCATCATCGCCTTGCCCGGCTCGCTCATCACGGTCTTGACGTCTTCGAAGTCGACGTTGACCAGGCCCGGCATGTGGATGATGTCGGAGATGCCGCCGACCGCGTTCTTCAGCACGTCGTTGGCGTGCGCGAAGGCCTGGTCCTGCGTGACGTCGTCGCCCAGCACTTCCAGCAGCTTGTCGTTGAGCACGACGATCAGCGAGTCCACGTTCGCCTCGAGTTCCTGCAGGCCCAGGTCCGCGGCCTTGCCGCGGCGGTTGCCTTCGAACTCGAACGGCTTGGTGACGACGCCCACCGTCAGGATGCCCATTTCCTTGGCCACGCGGGCGATCACGGGCGCCGCGCCGGTGCCGGTCCCGCCGCCCATGCCGGCGGTGATGAACAGCATGTGCGCGCCGGTGATGGATTCGCGGATGCGCGCCTCGGCTTCCTCGGCGGCGGTTTTGCCGACCTCGGGTTTCGCACCGGCGCCCAGGCCGGTATGGCCCAGTTGCAGGAGTTGATCGGCCTTGGAGCGATTCAGGGCTTGGGCATCCGTGTTGGCCACGATGAATTCCACGCCCTGGACACCTTGGCTGATCATGTGCTCGACCGCGTTGCCGCCGCCGCCGCCCACGCCGATCACCTTGATCTGGGTGCCTTGATCAAACTCTTCGATCATCTCGATCGCCATATCAAACCTCCTGTCCATATTGTGCAGTTGCCATCAGCAAAATAGAAGTGGGATCCACCCTTTTTTAGGGGGCAAAACCCTCAAACGTCGTAAAGAAAGCGTGAGCCGGTCAGTGCCAGCTTCTTAGAAATTCCCCAGGAACCAGTCCTTGGCGCGACCGAACAAGGTCTTCACGGACCCCGCCTGCTGCGCCGCCTTGAATCCCCGTGTGCGCGACAGCCGCGCTTCCTCCAACAATCCCATCACGGTGGCCGACCGGGGATTGGCCACCATGTCGAACAACGCGCCGTTGTAGGTCGGATTTCCCCGGCGCACCGGTTTCAGGAAAATATCCTCGGCCAGTTCCACCATCCCCGGCATCACCGACGAACCGCCCGACAGGACGATTCCGGAGGACAACAGTTCCTCGTAGCCGGATTCCCGGATGACCTGGTGGACGAGGGAGAAGATTTCCTCGACCCGAGGTTCGATCACCCCGGCCAAAGCCTGCTTGGAGAGCATCCGGGGTGCCCGGTCACCCAAACCCGGCACTTCGACCTGATCCGCCGGATCGGCCAGCAATTGCTTGGCCACGCCATGCTCGACCTTGATTTCCTCCGCATCCTTGGTCGGGGTGCGCAGCGCCATCGCGATATCGCTGGTAATCAGGTCGCCGGCGATCGGAATCACCGCGGTATGGCGGATCGAACCGCCGGTAAAAATGGCCACGTCGGTCGTGCCGGCGCCGATGTCGACCAGCGCCACGCCCAGGTCACGCTCGTCGGAAGTGAGTGCCGCCAAACTGGAAGCGCTAGGGTTGAGCACGAGTTGCTCGACTTCCAGCCCGCAGCGACGCACGCACTTGACGATGTTCTCCGCCGCGCTCTGGGCGCCGGTCACGATATGGACCTTGACCTCCAGCCGGCCACCGCTCATGCCGATCGGTTCTTTCACCTCATGGCCGTCGATCACGAATTCCTGGGGTTCGACCAGCAGCAGGCGCTGGTCGTTCGGAATATTGATGGCCTTGGCGGTTTCCACGACCCGGGCGACATCCACCGGCGTGACTTCCTTGTCCCGCACGATGACCATGCCGGTCGAGTTCTGGCCGCGGATATGGCTGCCGGTAATCCCGGTGTAAACCCGCGAGATCCGGCAGTCGGCCATCATTTCGGCCTCTTTCAGGGCCTGCTGGATGGACTGGACGGTGGCGTCGATATTGACCACGACCCCGCGCTTCAGTCCGTGACTGGGCGCGACGCCCAGACCGGCGATGCGCAATTGGCCATCCCCCATCACCTCGGCCACCACCGCCATGATCTTGGCGGTGCCGATGTCCAACCCGACGACCAAATCCTTGTATTCCTTGGCCATGCCTGTCCTCAATTCTTCTTGGCGCCCTTGGGCGCAGTGGTAACCGTCGTCACGCCCGCGAGCCGGACCGCATATCCGGATTCGTGGCGGAGGTCCGCCGATACCAGCGAGGTGCGGTAGCGGGCGGTGATCTGGGGAATGCTGGCGATGAATTGGCCATACCGGGCGACGACCTCGGCCTCGCTGCCACGGCCGAGTTCGACGATCGCGCCCTTTTCCAGCGTCGCCTTCCAGGAGCCGCGGCCAGACAAATCCAGCCGGGCGACACCCTCGTCCAGTTTTCCGTGGGTCAGCGGATCGAGTTGCCGCCACATCGCCAGCATCGCGGCCGAGGATTTCGCGGGGCCGGCCAGGGTGGGCAGATCCTCGTCCTCGACGTCGCCGAGATTCGCCTCGAAGACCTCGCCGAAACTGTTGACCAGCCGGGTATCGACGACCGCCTCGCTGTCGGCGTCGGCGTTTTCGGCCTTGGTTTCCCAATAGGCGGCGGGGCGGTGTTCCTCGAGCGCGACGACCAGGTGCAGCGGCCAGACCCGGCGCACCGTCGCATGGCGCACCCAGGGCACCGCCTCGAAGGCGGCGCGCGCCTGCTGCAGGTTCATCGTCAGGAAGTTGCCGCTCAGTCGCGGCAGCGCATTCGCCCGCAGCGACGCGCCGCTGTTGCGGCTGACGTCGCCCTCGACCGTGATCGACTTGATCGAGAACGCCGGCTGCCGCGCCAGCCAATGCAGCCCCACGGCCCCCGCGGCCAGCGCCACGATGGCCAGCAGCAGGCCGGCCACGCCGTTCATCACGCGGATGTCCGGCGGCAGCGGGCTGGCGGTGTGGGTGAAGGTGGCGCCCATGGGGGTGGCTGGTGGGGGGGTGACCCGGCGATCCGTTCAGGCCTGGCTGTCCAGCCGCGATCGCGACAGGAGGTACAGGCACAGCTTCGGGTAGGAGATGCCGACGGCGGCGGCCGCCTTGGGCACCAGCGAATGGGAAGTCATGCCCGGCGAGGTGTTGATTTCCAGCAGGAACAGCTGGCCGTCGGAGGTGCGCCGCATCACGTCGACGCGACCCCAGCCGCGCGCGCCCAGCGAGCGGTAGGCCGCCAGCACCAGGTCCTGCACGCGGGCCTGCTCGTCGGCCGGCAGCTGGCCGACCAGATACTGGGTCGTGTCGGTGAAGTACTTGTTCTGGTAGTCGTAGTTGCCGCCCTCGGCGCGGATCTCGATGACCGGCAGCGCGATCGCGTCGGCGCCCTCGCCGAGCACCGGGCAGGTGAGCTCGGCGCCGTCGACGAATTCCTCGCACAGCACTTCGGCGTCGTACTTCGCGGCGAGTTCGACGGCCGCCTGCATGTCCGAGTAGCCCATCACCTTGCTCGCCCCGATGGAGGATCCCTCGTGCGGCGGCTTGACGAAGATGGGCAGGCCCAGTTCGTCCGGCACGGTGCGGACGCGCTCGCGCTGCAACTCGCCGCGCTTGAGGCTGACCCAGCGCGGCGTCGACAGCTTGTCGGCCAGCCAGACGCGCTTGGTGGTGATCTTGTCCATCGCGATGGCCGAAGCCATCACGCCGGAGCCGGTGTACGGGATGCCCATCAACTCGAGCGCGCCCTGCACCGTGCCGTCTTCGCCGTGGCGACCGTGCAAGGCGATGAAGGCGCGCTGGAAGCCTTCCGTCTTGAGGTCGAGCAGATTGCGCTGGCCCGGGTCGAAGGCATGCGCGTCGACGCCTTCCGACTGCAGCGCGGCCAGCACGCCGCTGCCGGACATCAGCGAGACCTCGCGTTCTGCCGAGTCGCCGCCGAAGAGCACGGCGACCTTGCCGAGCGCCTTCGCATCGATGCCGGCGATGCCGAGCTGCTGATACAGCGCCGATGGCGCCGAGGGGGCGGAAGAATTGTCGAGGTCCGTGGTCATGCGCGGCCTCCCTTCGTCATGAGTTCAACGGTGCGCGCGGGGACGGCGGCGATCGAGCCGGCCCCCATCACGATCACCACATCGCCGGCGCGCGCCTGGTGGGCGATCGCCTGCGGCAGTCCCTGCCAGTCGCCGACGAAGCCCGCCGCGGTGCCGCGGTCCGTGACCGCCCGCGCCAGGCTTTCGCCGCTGATGCCGGGCAGCGGGGACTCGCTGGCGGCATAGATCTCGGTCAGCAGCACGCCGTCGGCCTGCGCGAGGACGTCGGCGAATTCCTCGAAGCAATCGCGGGTGCGCGTGTAGCGATGTGGCTGGAAGGCCAGCACCAGGCGACGGCCCGGATAGGCGCCGCGCGCGGCCTTCAGCACGGCCTGCATCTCGACGGGGTGATGGCCGTAGTCGTCGATCAGCAGCGCGGTGCCGACGCCGGCCGCGCCGCCGGCGGACGCGCCGTCCGGGCTGGCATCGGCGGCATCGCCCGCACCCTGGTTCATGGGCAACACCGGCAGTTCGCCATAGGACTGGAAGCGCCGGCCCACGCCGCCGAAGTGGGCCAGTCCCTGCAGCAGCGCCGCGTCGTCGACGCCCAGCTCCATCGCCATCGCGATCACCGACAGTGCGTTCAGCACGTTGTGCTGGCCGTTCAATCGCAGCAGCACCTGCAGCGGCGGCAGCTCGCGGCCCTGGCGGTCGCGGCGCAGCGCGTTGAAGCGCATGCCGCCACCAGCCTCGGCGCTGACGTCGGTCGCGCGCACGGCATTGCCCGCGTCCAGCCCGTACAGGATCACCGGCCGCGACAGCATCGGCACGATGCTACGCACGCCCGCGTCGTCGCCGCACAGCACGGCCGCGCCCCAGAACGGCATCCGATGCAGGAAGTCGACGAAGGCCTGACGCAGACGGGCCATGTCGTGCCCGTAGGTGTCCATGTGGTCGGCGTCGATGTTGGTGACGATCGCCAGTTGCGGCAGCAAGTGCAGGAAGGAGGCGTCGGACTCGTCCGCCTCGACGACCATGTGCAGCCCGCCGCCCAGCGCCGCATTGGCGCCCGCGGCCAGCAGCTGTCCGCCGATCGCGTAGCTCGGATCGAGGCCGGCCTGCTGCATCACCGTCGTCAGCAGCGAGGTGGTCGTCGTCTTGCCATGCGTGCCGGCGACGGCGATGCCCATGCGCGGGCGCATCAGCTCGGCCAGCATCTGCGCGCGCAGCAGCACCGGGATGCCGTGCTGGTGCGCGGCCATCAGCTCGGGGTTGTCGGCCTTGATCGCGCTGGACTTGACCAGCACCTGCGCCGCGCCGACGTGCTCGGCGGCATGGCCGATCTTCACGTCCACGCCGAGCGAGCGCAGGCGGCGCGTGGTGTCGCTCTCGCCCTGGTCGGAGCCGCTGACGCAATAGCCCTGCGCGGCCAGCAGCTCGGCGATGCCGCTCATGCCGGCGCCGCCGATGCCGGTGAAGTGGATGCGTTGGATGGCGTGCTTCATGTGCGCACGCCATTGCCGGACTTCGCGTCCCGCGCATTCACCAGCGCCTCGAGCTCGTCGGCCACGCGCGACGCCGCGCGCGGACGCGCCAGCGAGCGCGCCTTCGACGCCATCGCCAGCCAGTGCTCGCGCGGCTGCTGGAGCAGGTCGAACAGCGCCTGCGCGCTGAGCTCGCCCTGCGGCAGGTGCGTGCCCGCGCCGTGTTGCGCCATGTATTGCGCGTTGTCGCGCTGGTGCGAGGTCGTGCTGACGACCAGCGGCACCAGGATGCTGGCGACACCGGCGGCGCACAGCTCGGACACCGTCACCGCGCCGGCGCGGCAGATCACCACGTCGGCCTCGGACAGGCGCTGCGCCATGTCGTTGATGAAGGGCACGACCTCGGCTTGCACGCCGACCTTCGCGTAGGCGGCCTGCACGAGCGGGAAGTTGGCTTCGCCGGTCTGGTGCGTGACCTGCGGACGCTGGTGCTCGTCCCACAGCGCCAGCGTCTGCGGCAGCACGTCGTTGATCGCGCGCGCGCCGAGCGAGCCGCCGACCACCAGCACCTTCAGCGGACCGTTGCGATCGGCGAAGCGCAGTTCGGGCGCGGGCAGATCCTCGATCTCGGCGCGGACCGGGTTGCCGGTGACGACGCTCTTCTTCTGCTGCGCGGCGGCAAGGCCGTCGAAGCCGAAGGCGATCTTCTTCGCCACCGGCGCGAGCGCCTTGTTGGACAACAGCAGCGCCGCGTCGGCATTCACCAGCATCAGCGGACGGCGCATCACCCAGGCCATCAGGCCGCCGGGGAAGCAGACATAACCACCCATGCCGAGCACCGCATCGGCCTGGCGCGCGCTGAAGATGTGGGCGCTCTGCCCCAGCGCCTTGAACAGGCGCACGACGCCGAGCAGCGAATGCTTGAGGCCCTTGCCGCGCAGGCCGGCGAAGGACAGCCGGTCCATCGGCAGGCCCGACGGCGGCACGAGCTTGTTCTCCATGCCGGCTTCGGTGCCGAGCCAGGAGACGGTCCAGCCACGGCGCTGCATTTCGGCAGCCACGGCCAGTCCTGGAATGACGTGACCGCCCGTACCGGCGGCCATCACGACGAGGTGACGCGTGCTCATGCGCGGCCCCCTCGCATCAGTTGTCTGTTCTGGCTGCGCCGAACCCGCAAAGCCTCGCTTCGCGCGGCCGGCTGGCCACGATGTGTCCAGCCGCTCATGCTCGGCCTCCTCGCATGAGTTGGCGGTTTTCAATATCGATTCGCAAGCAGATCGCCAAGGCAATGCAATTCAAAACGGTGGCGGAACCGCCGTAGCTCATCAACGGCAGCGTCAGGCCCTTGGTCGGGAGCGCGCCGAGGTTCACGCCCATGTTGATGAAGGCCTGGCCGCCCATCCAGATGCCGATGCCCTGCGCGTAGAGACCGGCGAAGACGCGGTCCAGCGCCACCGCCTGACGGCCGATGTGGAACAGCCGGCGCGACAGCCAGAAGAACGCGAAGATCACGATGGCCACGCCGATGAAGCCGAGCTCCTCGCCGATGACGGCGAGCAGGAAGTCGGTGTGGGCCTCGGGCAGGTAATGCAGCTTCTCGAGGCTGGACCCCAGGCCCTGGCCGAAGAACTCGCCGCGCCCGAAGGCGATGAGCGAATGCGTCAGCTGGTAGGCCTTGCCCTGCGCGTACTTCTCGTCCCACGGGTTCAGGTAGGCGAAGATCCGTTCGCGACGGAAATCGCTGAAGGTGATCATCAGCACGAAAGCGCCGATCAGCACCGCGACGCTGAGGAAGAACATGCGGCCGTTGACGCCGCCCAGGAACAGGATGCCCATCGCGATGGCCGCGATGACCATGAAGGCGCCCATGTCCGGCTCGGCCAGCAGCAGCATGCCGGTGAAGGCCAGCGCGGCGGCCATCGGCCACACGGCGCGGACGAAGTTCTCCTTCACCTCCATCTTGCGGACCATGTAGTTGGCCGCGTACATCGCGATGGCCAGCTTGGCCAGCTCGGACGGCTGGAAGTTCATGACCCCCAGCGGCAGCCAGCGGCGCGCGCCGTTGACGCCCTTGCCGACGTGCGGGATCAGCACGATCATCAGCAGCGCCAGCGCGACGACGAAGATCTTGGGCGCGTGCCGCTCCCAGAAGCTCACCGGCACCATCACGGTGATCCAGCCGGCCAGCAGGCCGATCACGATGAACAGGCTCTGACGCACGAAGAAGTGCATCGGCTGGTACTTCGCGAACTTGGGGTTGTCCGGCAGCGCGATCGAGGCCGAATAGACCATCAGCAGGCCCAGCGCCAGCAGCGACAGCACGACCCAGATCAGCGTCAGGTCGAAGCCGAGCAGACGCGTGGGCTGGCCGGACGAGGTCGAGACCCAGTCGCGCACCGGCACGTCGACGCTGCCGGCGCCACCGGCGCCCGCGGCCCCCGCGCCCATGCCGCGGCGCGAGGCCAGCGCGCGCACGCGCTCGCTCAGGTTGTCGAAGATCGATGCGGCGCTCATCCGATGAGGCCCTCGTCTTCCGCCAGTTCGCGCACGGTGGCGATGAACACCTCGGCGCGATGGGCGTAGTTGCGGAACATGTCCAGGCTGGCGCAGGCCGGGCTCAGCAGCACGCTGTCGCCCGATTGCGCCTGCGCGAGCGCCCAGTGCGTCGCGGCCTCGAGCGAGTCGTGGCGATGCATCAGGACGCCGCTGTCCTGCAGCGCGGCTTCGATCTGCGGCGCGTCGCGGCCGATCAATGCCACCGCGCGGGCATGCAGCGCGATCGGCGTCGCGAGCGGCGAGAAGTCCTGCCCCTTGCCGTCGCCACCCAGGATCATCACCAGCTTGGCCGGCGCTCGGTCGGCGCCCAGGCCCATCACGGCGGCGACGGTGGCGCCGACGTTGGTGCCCTTGGAGTCGTCGTAGAAGTCGACGCCCTTGATCGCGGTGACGAACTCGACGCGGTGCGGCTCGCCGCGGTACTCGCGCAGGCCGTGCAGCATCGGCGCCAGCGGGCAGTCGATGGACGTGGCGAGCGCCAGCGCCGCCAGCGCATTCGCCGCGTTGTGGCGGCCACGCACGCGCAGCGCGTCGGCGGGCATCAGGCGCTGGATGATGAGGTCCTCGTCATCGTCCTTGCGGCGCTTCAGGCCCTTCAGCTCTTCTTCCTGCTCGCGGGCACGGACCAGCCAGGCCATGCCGTTCTCGACGAGCAGGCCGAAGTCGCCGGGGCGGCGCGGCGCGTCCAGACCGAAGCGGACGACGTTGCGCTCCACGACCTTCGCCGGACGACCGCGGCCTTGCTTGACGGTGATCGGCGCGGGCACCAGCGCTTCGACCTCCGGGTCGTCGCGGTTGATCACGAGCACGCCGTGCTCGCCGAAGATGCGGCCCTTGGCGCGCGCGTAGGCCGGCATGTCGCCATGCCAGTCCAGGTGGTCCTGCGTGATGTTGAGCACCGCGCCGGCGCTCGGCTCGAAGCCCTTCACACCGTCCAGCTGGAAGCTCGACAGCTCCAGCACCCAGACCTGCGGCAGCACCTCGAATTCGGCGGGCTTGGGCGGCGGCGGCTTGATCGGCAGCGGTTGCTCGTCGAGCAGGTCGGCGACCGTCTCGAGCGCGGTGCGGTCGTCGGTCGGCGCTTCCACCACCGGTTCGTCGACCGGCGCCAGCAGCACATCGGCCGGATCGTCGATGGCGACATCGGCAGCGTCATCGTCGGGAACCACCGCCTCGACAGCCAAGTCGACGATCGCCTCTTCGGCCGCATCGACGTCGGTCGCCGCATCGGCGACTGCTTCGTCCTTCGGCTGCGGCATCGGCTCCTTGTCGAGCGCGTCGCCCAGCGTCCCCAGCAGCGTCGGGCCGATGTTGCCGGCCATCGCGACGCGGCGGCCGGCGCGCTCGATGAGCAGCGCGGTCATGCTGGTCGTCGTCGTCTTGCCGTTCGTGCCGGTGATCGCGAGCACGCCGGGCTCATAGCGGTACAGCGTCTTGAGCTCCACCAGCGCCTGCGCGAACAGCTCCAGCTCACCGCGCACGCGCAGGCCGATCTCCTCCGCCCTGGCGAGCAGCAGCTTCAGGCGCGCATCCAGCGGCGACAGGCCGGGGCTCTTCAGCAGCACCCAGCTGTGATCGATTGCGCCCAGCAGCTCCGGCGAGAAGTCGCCGTGCTCGAAGGCGGCGTCGGGCAGTCGCTCGCGCAGCGCGGGCAGTTGCGGCGGCTGCTCGCGGCTGTCCCAGACCGTGACGCGCGCGCCCAGGCGCGCGGCCCAGGCCGCCATCGCGAGCCCGGAGTCGCCCAGGCCCAGCACGAGCGCGTGCCGGTCCTGGAAGAGCGCCGGGAAGTGGAGGGAGGACATCGTCGTTCCGTTCCCGCTCAGCGCAACTTCAGGCTGGCCAGGCCGACCAGGCACAGCAGCATCGTGATGATCCAGAACCGGATGACGACCTGCGTCTCCTTCCAGCCCGACTTCTCGAAGTGGTGGTGCAGCGGCGCCATCTTGAAGATGCGCCGGCCCTCGCCGTACTTCTTCTTCGTGTACTTGAACCAGGTCACCTGCAGCATCACCGACAGCACCTCGGCGACGAAGACGCCGCCCATGATGCCGAGCACGATCTCCTGGCGCGTGATGACGGCCAGCGTGCCCAGGCCGCCGCCGAGCGCCAGCGCGCCCACGTCGCCCATGAACACCTGCGCCGGATGCGCGTTGAACCACAGGAAGGCCAGCCCCGCGCCCGCGAGCGCGGCGCAGAAGATCAGCAGTTCACCCGCGCCGGGGATGTAGGGGAACAGCAGGTAGCGGCTGTACACCGACGATCCGGTCACATAGGCGAAGACGCCCAGCGCCGAGCCCACCATCACCACCGGCATGATCGCCAGGCCGTCCAGGCCGTCGGTGAAGTTCACCGCGTTGCTGGTGCCCACGATGACCAGGTAGGACAGGCCGATGAAGCCGAACACGCCCAGCGGGTAGCTGATCGACTTGAAGAAGGGCAGCATCAGGTCGGCCTTGGGCGGCAGCTCGGTCGAGAAGCCGCTCGTGACCCAGCGGAAGAACAGCTGCACGACGCCGAGGAAGCTGGTCTCCGACACGCTGAAGGCCAGGTAGATCGCCGCGATCAGGCCGATGATCGACTGCCACAGGAACTTCTCGCGGCTGCGCATGCCCTCGGGGTCCTTGTTGACCACCTTGCGGTAGTCGTCGACCCAGCCGATCAGGCCGAAGCCCATCGTCACCAGCATCACCACCCAGACGAAGCGGTTGGACCAGTCGAACCACAGCAGCGTCGAGATGCCGATGCCGATCAGCACCAGCACGCCGCCCATCGTCGGCGTGCCGCTCTTGGCCAGATGCTGCTGCACGCCGTACTCGCGGATCGGCTGGCCGATCTTGAGCTCGGTCAGGCGGCGGATCACCCACGGGCCGAAGGCCAGGCCGATCAGCAGCGCGGTCAGCGCCGCCATCACGGCGCGAAAGGTGATGTAGCTGAAGACGCGGAGGAACCCGAGTTCAGAGTAATTGGCCTGCAGCCACTGGGCCAGACTAAGCAGCATGGGGGTCTCCTGGGCCGCCGGACTGCAAGGCGGCCACGATCTGTTCCATCTTCATGAAGCGCGAACCCTTGACGAGGATGTTCTGCACTTGCGGCGCGTCCTTCAGCGCGCCGATCAGCTCGGCGACGGTGTCGAACGCGCGGGCGCCCGCGCCGTACGCGGTCGCTGCGTCACGCGCGGCGGCGCCGGCCGTCCACAGCGCGGCCAGGCCCTGGTCGGCCGCGTGCGCGCCGACTTCCTGGTGGAAGGCGGGGCCCTGCTCGCCGACCTCGCCCATGTCGCCGAGGATCAGCCAGGACGCGCCCGGCAGTTCCGCCAGCACGTCGATGGCGGCGCGGACGCTGTCGGGATTGGCGTTGTAGCTGTCGTCGATCAGCGTGATGCGACGGCCCTGCCACACCGCCGTCTGCAGCGCCGAGCGGCCCTTCACGGCCTTGAACGACTGCAGGCCGTCGCGGATCGCCGCGAGCGGCGCCCCCGCGGCCAGCGTGCAGGCCGCGGCGGCCAGCGCGTTGCGGACGTTGTGCTGGCCGGCCATCGCCAGCGCGACCGGGATCGCGCCGGCGGGCGTGAGGATCTCGATCGCCCAGTGACCCGCACCGCCGGCGATCACGCTCGCATCGGTCGGCGCGACCCACTGCGCGCGGCCCATCACGTCGGCCTGGCCCTGCAGCGCGAAGCTCAGCGTCGCGCGGCCCACGGCCTGCGACTGCCACACCGGCGCGCACGGATCCTCGGCGGGGAACACCGCGACACCGGCCGTGCCCAGCGCGCCGATCACGGCGCCGTTCTCGCGCGCGACCGCCTCGACGGTGTGCATGAACTCCTGGTGCTCGCGCTGCGCGTTGTTGACCAGCGCGACCGTCGGCTGCGTCATCGCGGCCAGCGGCGCGATCTCGCCCGGATGGTTCATGCCGAGTTCGACCACAGCGGCGCGATGCCACGCGGCCTCGTTCTGGCGCAGGCGCAGCAGCGTCAGCGGCACGCCGATCTCGTTGTTGAAGTTGCCTTCGGTCGCGAGCATCGCCGCGTCGCCCAGCCAGGCGCGCAGGATGGACGCGATCATCT
This sequence comes from Roseateles noduli, assembly GCF_050626985.1. Taxonomy (NCBI): domain Bacteria; kingdom Pseudomonadati; phylum Pseudomonadota; class Betaproteobacteria; order Burkholderiales; family Sphaerotilaceae; genus Roseateles; species Roseateles noduli. The sequence continues at coordinate 6,370,122 of NZ_CP192463.1, read as the reverse complement.
GCGTCACCGTCGTCTTGCCGTTGCTGCCGGTGACGGCGATCACCGGCAGGTGATGCTGCTCGCGCCAGGCTTGGGAGAGCAGGCCCAGCGCGGCCTTCGCGTCGGGCACCAGCAGGCCCGGCAGGTCGGCCTCGGCCAGACCGCGCTCGGCGATGGCCGCGACCGCGCCGGAGGCCTTGGCCTGCGCGAGGAAGTCGTTGGCGTCGAAACGCTCGCCGCGCAGCGCGACGAACAGGTCGCCCGCGCGCAGCGAACGCGTGTCGGTGTGCACGCGCAGCAGCGGCGTGGACGGCTCGCCCACCAGCGTCGCCGCCGGCAGCAGCGGCGACAGCAGTTCGAATGCGCGGCCGAGCGTCATCATCGGCGCGCTCGATGCGCCCGGAGCGGCGGAGCCGGCGTCGATCGGGGTCGTGTCGCTCACAGCCCGGCCCTCTCGATCAGCGCGGCACGCGCCGCCTGCACGTCGGAGAACGCGCGGCGTTCGCCGTGGATCTCCTGATAGTCCTCATGCCCCTTGCCGGCCACCAGCACGACGTCCCGCGCGCCCGCCTGGTCGACGGCGCGCGTGATCGCCTCGGCACGGTCGGCGATGACTTCGCGCGCGACACCCGCCGGCAGGCCGGCCTCGATGTCGGCGAGGATCTTCAGCGGGTCCTCGGTGCGCGGGTTGTCGCTGGTCAGCACGACGTGCGCGGCCAGGCGCGCAGCGATAGCGCCCATCAGCGGGCGCTTCGTCGGATCGCGATCACCACCGCAGCCGAACACGACGCGCAGCTCGCCGCCGCGCGCGGCGGCCAGCGGCTGCAGCGCGCTCAGCGCCTTGTCCAGCGCATCCGGCGTGTGGGCGTAGTCGACCACCAGTTGCGGCAGCTCACGACCGCTGCCCACGCGCTGCATGCGGCCCGGCACCGGCGTCACCAGCGCGGCGACGCGCGCGATGTCCTCCAGGCCATGGCCCAGCGCCCGAAGACCGGCGATCACGCCGAGCAGGTTGGACACGTTGTAGTCGCCGATCAGGCCGGTCTGCACCGGCACCGTCGCGGCGCCCTCGCGCAGCGTGAATGCCAGACCGTGCGCGTCATGACGCAGGTCGATCGCGCTCAGGCGCGCATCGGCCCGGTTGAGCCCGTAGGTCCAGACATCGAGCTGGCCGGCGGCGCTCAGTTCGGCGGCCAGCTCGACGCCCTTCGGATCGTCGATGTTGAGCACCGCCGCCTTCAGGCCGTCCCAGTCGAACAGCTTGCGCTTGGCCACCCAGTAGGCGTCCATGCCGCCGTGGTAGTCGAGGTGGTCCTGCGTGAAGTTGGTGAACAGCGCCACCTGGATGGTGGTGCCGCTGAGCCGGTGTTCCTCGATGCCGATCGAGGAGGCCTCGATCGCGCAAGCGCCGAAGCCGTCATCGGCCATGCGCTTGAAGGCTTCCTGCAGGCGGACCGGATCGGGCGTCGTCAGGCCGGTGGCCTCGATCGAGGCATTCGTCGTGGCGCCGGGCACCGGCGGCTGGCCGACGCCCAGCGTGCCGATCACGCCGCAGCGCGATCCCAGCAGCGTGAGCGCCTGCGCGATCCACCAGGCGCTGGAGGTCTTGCCGTTCGTGCCGGTGACGGCGAGCACGTTCAGGCGCTTGCTCGGCTCGCCGTAGAACGCGGACGCGATGCGGCCGCAGTTCAGCTTCAGGTCGGGCAGCGACGCGATGCGGGCGTCGGTGAAGCCGTACTCGGCAGCGCCCGCATGCTCGACCAGCGCGGTCGCCGCGCCGGCCGACAGCGCGCCCGCGACGAACTGCCGCGCATCCTTCGCATAACCGGGCCACGCGATGAACGCGTCGCCGGCGCCCACGGCGCGGCTGTCCGTGCGCAGCTGGCCGCTCGGGGTCCATTCCTGCAGCCAGCGGGCGGCGGCTTCGGGGGATTTCAGGTGCATCAACATGGTTCGTGCCCGCTCAGAAACTCTCGTCGACGGCTTGCAGCCGTTGCTGCGCCACGATCTGCGGCTTCACGTCGAGGTCCGGCGGCTCGCCCAGCAATCTGAGCGTCTGCGCCACGACCTGGCTGAAGACCGGACCCGCCACGGCGCCGCCGAAGTACTGGCCGTTCTTCGGCTCGTCGACCATCACCGCGACGATGATGCGCGGCTTGGAAATCGGTGCGATGCCCACGAACCACGAACGGTATTTGTGGCTCGCATAGCCCTTGCCTTCCTGCTTGTGCGCCGTGCCGGACTTGCCGCCGACGCTGTAGCCGGGAACCATCGCCTGCGGCGCCGTGCCGCCCGGGCCGGCCGCCATCTGCAGCATCCCGCGGATGTCCGCGGCGACCTTCGGGCTGAAGACCTTGATGCCGTTCACCGGCTGGTCGGCCGGGCGCCGTGTCATCGTGATGGGGATGATGTCGCCCTCGCGCGCGAAGACCGTGTAGGCGCGCGCCAGCTGCAGCAGCGACGCGGACAGGCCGTAGCCGTAGCTCATCGTCGCCTGCTCGATCGGGCGCCAGCTCTTCCACGGGCGCAGCTTGCCGGTCACCGCGCCGGGGAAGTCGATCTGCGGCCGCTGGCCCAGGCCGATCGCGGTGAACATCTCGTGCATCTCGCGCGGCTGCATCATCAGCGCCATCCGCGCGGCGCCGATGTTGCTGGACTTCTGGATCACCTGCTGCACGGTCAGGTCGCCGTGCGGGTGCGCGTCGGTCGGCGACCAGCCGGAGATCACCACGCTGCGGGGACCGGTGCTCAGCAGCGTGTCGGGACGCACCCGGCCGGTCTCCAGCGCCAGCGCGGTCGTGAACGGCTTCATCGTCGAGCCCGGCTCGAAGACGTCGGTCAGCGCGCGATTGCGCAGCTGCTCGCCGGACAGGTTCTGGCGATGCCCCGGGTCGTAGCTCGGGAAGTTGGCCAGCGCCAGCACCTCGCCGGTGTGGGCGTCCAGCACGACCACCGAGCCCGCCTTGGCCTTGTTCTCCGCCACCGCGTCGCGCACGCGCTGGTAGGCGAAGAACTGCACCTTCGCGTCGATCGACAGCTCGATGTCCTTGCCGTTGGTCTCGGGCACGCGCTCGCCGATGTCCTCGACGACGCGGCCCAGCCGGTCGCGCACGACCGAGCGCGAACCGTCCCGGCCCTGCAGGTCCTTCTGGAACGCGAGCTCGATGCCTTCCTGGCCCTGCTCCTCGATATTGGTGAAGCCGACGATGTGCGCGGCAGCTTCGCCCTCGGGGTACTGGCGCTTGTATTCGCGGTCCTGGAACACGCCCTTCAGGCCGAGTTCCTTGATCTTGCGGGCGGTCTCGTCGTCGGCCTGGCGGCGCAGGAACACGAAACGGTTGGCCGGGTCGAGGCGCTTGTCGAGCTCCGCGCGCGACATGTCCAGCAGCTTCGCGAGCTGGCGGCGCTTGTCGGGGTCGGTGTCGACCTCCTTCGGGAAGGCCCAGATCGACGGCACGGCCACGCTCGCGGCCAGCACCTGGCCGCTGCGGTCGCTGATCTTGCCGCGGCTGGCGGGCAGCTCCATCTTGTGGGCGTAGCGGGCTTCGCCCTGGCGCTGGAAGAAGTCCTCGCCGATCAGCTGGATGTAGGCCGCGCGCGCCAGCAGGCCGGTGAACGCGAGGCCCACCAGCGCGACCAGGAACCGCGAACGCCACGGCGGCGTCTTCGACGCCAGCAGCGGGCTGCTCGAATAGCTGACGCCACGCGTCGAACCGTTGCGCGCCGCGTTGCGCGAGGCGTTCCGGGCGCTGTTGCCCAGCTTCTTGCGGAGCTTGCCGATCATCGGGCGGCTCCTTGCACGGAAGGCTGCGCACGACCGCGCACACCGCTGGCCTCGATCGCCGGCGCCTCCGGATTGAACGTGATCGCCGGCGAGATCGGACGCATCTTCAACCGCTCGCGCGCGACCTGCTCGACGCGCAGGTTGGTCGCCTGCGCCTGGCGGTCGGCCATCAGCTTCTGGTAGTCGGCGTCAAGCCGGCGGCCCTCGGTCTGCGCGCGGTCGAGCTCGGTGAACAGGCGGCGCGATTCATAGGCGCTGCGCACCATGTAGATGCCGGACACCATCACCGCGGCGATCAGCAGCAGGTTCAGGCGGCCGATCATCGACGCCCCCCCTTCTTGCGCTTGCCGGTGTCCTCGGCGACCGGCGGCGGCAGCGGCGCGTCGGTGCGCTCGGCCACCCGCAGGATCGCGGAGCGCGAGCGCGGGTTGCCGCGCACCTCGTCATCGCTGGGCTTGACGCGCGCGATGGCGCGCAGCGGTTGCGGCTTGGGTTCGGCGAACGGAGCGCGGCGGTCGAACACTTCCTTGCTGTGTTCGGCGATGAAGTTCTTGACGATGCGGTCTTCCAGCGAATGGAAGCTGATCACCGCCAGCCGGCCGCCCGGCTTGAGCTTGGCCAGCGCGGCCTTCAGCCCCTGCTGCAACTCTTCAAGCTCGGCGTTGACGAATATCCGTAGAGCCTGAAATGTGCGCGTCGAAGGGTCCTTGCCCGGTTCGCGGGTTTTGACTGCACCAGCCACGACTTGGGAAAGCTCGGCGGTTGTCCGGACAAGGCGCCCGCCTTCCCGGCGAGCCACAAGCGCCTTTGCAATCGGGAGAGCAAACCGTTCTTCGCCATAGTCGCGGATCACCTGTGCAAGTTGGTCCACCTCCGCGCGGGCGATGAACTCGGCGGCGCTTTCGCCCCGCGTCGTGTCCATGCGCATGTCGAGGGGGCCGTCGAAGCGGAAGCTGAAGCCGCGCTCCGGGTTGTCGATCTGCGGGCTGGAGACGCCCAGGTCCAGCAGGATGCCGTCGACCTGGTCGACGCCCAGCGCGTCGAGCTGCGCGCCCATGTCGGCGAACGCGCTGTGGCAGATGTGGAAACGCGGGTCGTCGACCCGCGTCTGTCCGGACGTTGCGGCCGCGACCGCCTCCGGGTCGCGGTCGATGGCAATCAACCGTCCCTTCTCCCCCAGCCGTGACAGCAGCAGACGGGAGTGGCCGCCGCGCCCGAAGGTGCCGTCCACATAGATGCCGTCGGGGGTCGTGAAGGCGCCGTCCACCGTCTCGTGCAGCAGCACGGTCGTGTGGGCGAAGGCGGGGGCGGCGGAGGAAGGGGACTGCTCGCTCATGACGGTCAGAAGCTGAAGTCCTGGAGCACGGCCGGCATCTCGGACTGCATCACGGCGGCCTCGTGCGCGGCGTAGGCCTGGGCGTCCCAGAGCTCGAAGTGGCTGCCCATGCCGAGCAGCATCGTGTCCTTCTGCAGGCCGGCGGCGGTGCGCAGCTCCGGCGCGATCAGCACGCGGGCGGCGGAGTCGATCTCGACGTCCTGGGCGTTGCCGAGGAAGACGCGCTTCCAGCCGGCGGCGGACATGGGCAGCGCGGCGACCTTGTCGCGGAACTGTTCCCAGGCGGGACGGGGAAAGACCATCAGGCAGCCTTCGGGGTGCTTGGTCAGCGTGAGCTGGCCACCGCAGAGCGCCTGCAGGACCTCGCGGTGCCGAGCAGGGACGGTCAAGCGCCCCTTGGCGTCCAACGCCAAGGCACTCGCCCCCTGAAACACGACATTCGCCACTTTGCCCCACCGAATTGCACTTTCTCCCACTTTAATGGCGGGCCGCGCCCCGGTCAAGGTAATTTGGCGTTTTTCCCAATCAAATCAATTACTTAGCTCCCATTTTCAAGCCAGTGCGTGAAATAAAAGTCGTTCAAAATGAAGGACTTAACAACTGCAGTGCAAGTGATGGATCAACTCAAATCGACTGTCGTACCCGCCTGAAACCGGGACAGCGCCCCCCAGGCGGAGGCTCCGAGGTGGGGGCCAGCCGCGCTCCCACCCTGCCTCAATGAGCTATCCACCGTCCGACAGTGGCGGAAAAGTGGGAGCCATGCAAAAAGCCCGGCCAAGCCGGGCTTTTTTTGGTGGGGGAGCGGTTCGAAACCTTGCGGCCGAGGCTCAGGGGGTCGCAGCGGAAGCGGCGCTCGATGCGGCCGCCGGTCGGCCAGCGCTCGTGGAAGCCGGCGAAGCGACGGCTGCGCCCTGCCACCACTGCGGCGTCGGCCCGGGCTGTTCGATCGCCAGCGGCGAACCGATCACCGGCGTCACCAGCTCCACGTTGCGCAGCCGCGCCAGCGCGCTGATGCGCTCGAACGGGTCCTGCCAGCGGTGCATCGCCAGGTCGAAGGTGCCGTTGTGGATCGGCAGCAGGCGCTTGCCCTTCAGGTCGACGTGCGCCTGCATCGTCTGCTCCGGCTGCATGTGCACGTAGGGCCAGCGCGGGTCGTAGGCGCCGGTTTCCATCAGCGTCAGGTCGAAGGGGCCGAAGCGCTCGCCGATCGCCTTGAAGCCGTCGAAGTAGCCGGTATCGCCGCTGAAGAACACGCGCAGGTCGTCGTCGATCAGCACCCACGAGGCCCACAACGTCGAGTTGCGGTCGCTCAGGCTGCGGCCCGAGAAATGCTGCGCCGGCGTCGCGGTCAGTTGCACGCCCGCGATCGACGTGCCCTGCCACCAGTCGAACTGCTGCACCTTGGCCGCGGGGACGCCCCAGTCGATCAGGCGCTGCCCCACGCCCAGCGGCGTCACGAAGTGGCGCACCTTGGGCGCCAGCGCGAGCACGGTGTCGTGGTCGAGGTGGTCGTAGTGGTCATGCGACAGGATCACCGCCTCGATCTCCGGCAGCTCGTCGAGGGCGATCGGCGGCGCGTGGAAGCGCTTCGGACCCATGAACGAGAACGGCGACGCGCGCTCCGAGAACACCGGATCCGTCAGCCAGAAGCGGCCGCGCAGCTTCAGCAGCACCGTCGAGTGACCGAGCCGGAACAGCGTCCGGTCCGGCGCGGCCAGCAACTGGGCCTTCGTCAGCGCCTGCACCTCGATGGGGGTATCCGGCGCGGTGCCCGCGGGCTTGTGGAACATGAAGTCCCACATGATGCCCATCGTCTTCCAGAAGCCCTGCTCGGGCTCCACGGCCGGGTTGCGGAACTGGCCCTTCGCCCATTGCGGCGACTGCTCGACGGCGGGCTGGGTGCCCTCCGGCGCGGGGGCGGAGACGCCATTCGAGGGGATGGCGGCGGGCGAGGACATCACGCGGGAAGCGGTCATGGCGAGGGCTCCAACAATCAGGACGGCGGCAACGCTGCTCAGCGCGCTCAAGGAGAGCGGCAGCAAGGCGCGGGCGCTGCGGACGACGGGGTGGCGGGGAGACTGAGGGCTCATTTGAAAACTTGCACTACACAGTGTAGTTTTGCAGCAGTCTAGACGCTCAAATCTGAAAAGTAAACTCCCCGGTGTAAGATTGATGCCATGACTTCCGACGCCGCCCACCCCCTGCCTGCGCCGCTTGCTCCCGAGGAGCTCGCCGCCTTCGGCGAGGCCGAGCGCATGCGGCTGACGGACCGCAAGCGCCAAGCCATCGTCGACGCAGCCATCGCGGAGTTCCGCGAGCATGGTTTCGAGGTCGCGAACATGGACCGCATCGCGGGCCGCGCGCAGGTGTCCAAGCGCACCGTCTACAACCACTTCAGCGGCAAGGACGCGCTGTTCGACGCCATCCTGGAGCGGCTCTGGGTCGCGACCGAGGCGAAGCTGAAGCTGGCCTATCGGGCCGACCGTCCGTTGCGGGAGCAGTTGCTGTCGCTGGTCGAGCAGAAGCTCGCGATGAGCGACGACCCGCAGTTCCTGGACCTGGCGCGGGTGCTGATCGCCGAGGCGATCCACGCGCCGCAACGCGCGCGGGAGATGCTGTGCCGGCTCGGCGGCCGAGAGGAAGCACTGACCGTGTGGATCCGCGCGGCGATGGCGGACGGCCGCCTCAAGGACGGGGATCCGGCCTTCGCCGCGGCGCAGCTGCAGGCGCTGGTCAAGGGCTTCGCCTTCTGGCCGCAGATCACGATGGGACAGCCGCCGCTGGACAAGGCGCAGCAGCGGCAGGTGGCCGATTCGGCGACCGACATGTTCCTGCGCTACCACGCGGTCGATCCGGCGCGCTGAGCGGCGCGCCCGGCATCGCCCTCCTGCGCAGGCCGCTGGCCCTCACCCCTCCCCTCTCCCGCAAGCGGGAGAGGGGGTAAGAACGGCGGGGATCAGAACGTCGTCGACGCCGAGCCGCTCAGGCGGAAGGTGCCGACGACGTCGGCCAGCTTCTGCGCCTGGTCCTTGAGACTTTCCGCGGCGGCCGCCGATTCCTCGACCAGCGACGCGTTCTGCTGCGTCACCTGGTCCAGCTGCGCGACGGCCACGTTCACCTGGCCGATGCCATGGCTCTGCTCCTGCGCGGTGTGGCTGATCTCGCCGATCATCTGCGCCACTCGCTGCACGCTGCCGACGACCTCGTTCATCGTCTCGCCGGCGGAGGACACCTGGCGCGCGCCGGTGTCGACGCGCTCGACGCTGGCCGTGATCAGCGTCTTGATCTCCTTGGCCGCGCCGGCCGAACGCTGCGCCAGCGCCCGCACCTCGCTCGCCACGACCGCGAAACCGCGGCCCTGCTCGCCCGCACGCGCGGCCTCGACGGCGGCGTTCAGCGCCAGGATGTTGGTCTGGAAGGCGATGCCATCGATCGTGCCGATGATGTCGCCGATCTGCCGCGAGCTGGTGCTGATGTCCTGCATCGTCGCGACCACCTGGCCCATCGCCTCGCCGCCCTGGCGCGCGACACGGCTGGCGGTATCGGCCAGTTGCCGCGCCTGGTCGGCGTTGGCGGCACTGTTGGCCACGGTGCTGTTGAGCTCCTCCATCGAGCTCGCCGTCTCCTGCAGGTTGCTGGCCGTTTCCTCGGTACGCTGGCTCAGGTCATGGTTGCCGGCGGCGATCTGGCGCGACGCCACCGCGATCGACTGGCTGGTCTCGCGCACCTGCAGCATCACCTGCTCGATCTTGTGCACGAACTGGTTGAAGCCGCGCGAGATGTCGGCCAGCTCGTCCTCGCCACGCACCTGCAGGCGCTGGCTGAGATCGCCCTCGCCGGCGCCGATGTCGTTCATCGCGCGCTTGATGCCGGCCAGGCCTTTCAGCAACGCGCCGACCGCCGCGGCAGCGACCAGTGCCGCGACGATCGTCACGACCAGCATCGTCAGGCCCGCGTTGCGCAGCACGTCGGACAGCGCGGCCAGAGCCTCGTTGCGCTCGGCCGCGGCCACCAGCACCCAGTCCGTGCCGGGCACGTCCACGGCCTTCAGGAAAAAGCGGGCGGCGCCGACCTCGGCCAGCGTCGGCTCCTCGCCATGAGCGGTCGACAGCAGCGCGCCGTCGATCGCGGCGGACAGGTCCTTCACCGGCTTCAAGGTCAGTGCCGCGTCCGGGTGCGCGATGACGGTGCCCTGCTTGTCCAGCAGCATCGCAAAACCGCTCGCGGTCGGCTTGATCGACTTCATCGTCGCGACGATGTCGTCCAGCGCCACGTCGGTGCCCACCACGGCCTTGAGTTCGCCGCCCGCGCGCACCGCGCTGGCGAAGGTCACGACCAGCTTCTTGCTCGACGCCGCCACGTAGGGCGCGGTGATCACCGGCTGGTCCGTGCCGGACGCCAGCTTGTACCAGCCGCGGCCGGTCGGGTCGTACTCCGCCGGGCGCTGGCGGTCGGGGATGGAGATCATCCGCTTGTCCGCGCCGCCGACGTAGGCCAGATCCAGCCGGCCCGACTGCAAGGCCTGCGTCAGCACCGGGCGCGGGTCCTCGAGCTGCGCGGCCGGTGCCATCGCGGTGACCACGTCCTTCTGCGTCTTCACCCAGGCGGCGACGCCGGCGGCATTCGCGGTGGCCAGATCGGTCAGCTGGGCTTGCACCTGGCGACGCGCGTGATCACGCACGGCCCAGTAGCTGGCGAAGGTGGCGAGCGCGACGGCCGCCACGACGATCAGGATGCTGATGGCGATCAGGCGCGATTTGATGGTCTTCAACACGGTGGGAGTCCGGCGGGGAGGAGGCCGGCATTGTGCGGGTAGCGTTACCTCGAACCAAGGGTTTCCACCAAGAAGAAGGCCGAGGCGTGACGGTGGTCACGGCCTCGGCCCAAAGCGGAAACAGTGCTTTCCGCGGCTCAGAAATTGAAGGGACGGGCCCTTCGCTGATTCAGTTCGATTCCTTGATCAGACGGCCCGACTGCGCCTGCAGCGGCCGGGCGTTCATCGGGTACAGGTGCGAGAACACCGAGATCTGCTGCGACGACACCTGCACCGGTTGGCGCAGCACCAGCCACAGCACGCCTTCGCTGCAGGGCGGCGTGGTCATCGAGCCCATGTACGAGAAGTAGGCCTGGTCGCGCGGCAGCAGTTGCGTGAGGTCGATGGGAACCGGCGCCGTATAGGTATCGCCGCGTTCGAGCGGCAGGTAGTTCCAGACCGTCTGGATCAGCGCCTGGTCCTGGCCGCGTTCCAGCAGCACCGCGACCGTGGCCTGGCGCCCCTCGGCATCCTTGTGGACCAGGTGGGCCACCATGTCGTACTGGCGGCCGTTGATGCGCTCCTCGCTCGGGCGATGGAAGTGGAACTGCTGCAGTTCGTAGCGCCGACCCATGATCGTCAGGGCATTGCCCGCCGCCACGTTCACCTGGATCGTGTGGCCGTTGTCGACCACGGAGAAGCTGCTGGGCTTGTAGTCGAACTGGATGCGCTCCTGGTCGACCTTGATCGTGTCGCGCAGGTCGATCGGGCTCTGGCGGGTACCGATCGCGCACTGGCGGAACTCAGGCTGCAACTGACCCCATTTGTCGGGCGCGCCTTCGCCGGTGTAGGACCAGGGGATCGACGATTTCGCCGCGGAGGCCGCCGCGGCAGGCTTGGTGGCGCGGCGGGCGCGCAGGTCGACCGGGTTGGCGGTTTTCACGTCCACCGCCGCGCCGGCCGGTTTGGTGCTCAGCTTGAGCGCGGCGGCGTCCTCCTTCAGGCGGTCCGCCAGGCGGTCGCGCAACTGTTCCCCGGATGGTTCCCCTTTCGGAGCGGGCGCAGGCGCGGGCTCGGCCGCGCGGAGCGCGCCCGGCAGCAGCAGGGACAGGCAGAGGCAGAGGGCCGCCGGCAGCAGGACACCGGATCCGGGACGGTCAGACATGAAAGGGAGCTCCGGGAACGACAGAAGGATCGCCCTGTCTATTTCGGAGCCTGGCCGGGCATCTTGAGGGTGGCCCGATGTCCCGATGTCCCGATGTCCGATGTTCCGATGTCACGCGGGCGGCGTCGCCGCGGATACTTCGCGCTTGACCCAGGTCCAGGCGACCAGGCCGATGCACATCATCGCGGCGGAGGTCACCGCCAGCGCCAGCATCGAGTGCATCACCAACGGCACCAGCACGCCCGCCACCAGGCCGTTGGCCGCGCTGCCGATGCAGGCCTGCAGCGAGGAGGCCATGCCGCGGCGCTCGGGCGCCTGGTCCAGCACCAGCAGCGTCACCACCGGCACCATCAGCGCCCAGCCGAAGGCGAAGCTGCTGATCAGCGGGAAGGCCCACAGCGGGCTGTGCGGCAGCGTCAGGTTGCAGACGATGTTGGCGACCGACGTGAAGCCCATGATCAGGAAGCCGCGCCGGATCTGCTTGCGCGGCGCGATCTTGCCGGCGAGCCGGCCGCTGAGCCAGGCGCCGCCCATGATCCCGCCGATGCTGAACAGGAAGAAGATGAAGTACTGCGTCGGCGCCAGGCCCAGGTGTTCGCCGAGGAAGACCGGCGCCGCCAGCACGTACAGGAACATGCCGTTGAACGGGATGCCGCTGGCCAGGGCCAGCAGCAGGAAGCGGCGGCTGCCGACGAGCGAGCGGTAGCCCCGCAGCAGCGAGCCGACATGGAAGGGCTGGCGGTGGTCGCGATGCAGGGTCTCCGGCATCAGGCGCCAGGTGATCGCGAACAGCAACGCGCCGACGAAGACCAGGAACCAGAAGATCGCGTGCCAGTCGGCGTGCACGTAGAGGAAGCCGCCGATCATCGGCGCGATCGCCGGCGCCAGGCCGAAGAAGATCGTCACCTGCGACATCACCCGTTGCGCCTCCGACGGCGGGAACATGTCGCGGATGATGGCGCGCGAGACGACGACGCCCGCCCCCGCCGACAGCCCCTGCACCGTGCGCCAGAACACCAGCTGGCCGATGCTGCCGGCCAGCGCGCAGCCCATCGAGGACAGCGCGAAGACGGCCATGCCCCACAGCACGACCGGGCGGCGGCCGAAGCTGTCCGACAGCGCGCCGTGGAACAGGTTCATCACCGCGAAGCCGAGCAGGTAGCCCGACAGCGTCTGCTGCATCTCGATCGGCGTCGCGTCCAGCGCCTGGGCGATGCCGGCGAAGGCCGGGATGTAGGTGTCGATCGAGAACGGCCCCACCGTGGCCAGCGCGGCCAGCAGGATGGCGAGGGCCCAGCGCGGGGCGCGCCACAGTTGGCTGGCTTCGGGGTTCATGCGTGGATGCGGTGCGAGCGTGCGAGGAAGCCGCCGACGATAACGCCGGCAAGCCGCGGAGCTGGCCGTCATGCAGGCCGGGAACGCCGCTTGCGGGTGAAGCGTGCGCGGGTCGCCCGGGCGTCCCGGGCGATGACCGGCAGTGTAGCGGGACCCCTACACTGCGGGACTTTTGCGGAACTTCGGGCGGGGAACGTGGTGCCAGGCGTATTGAGCATTGGGGTGGTCGGACTGGGGGTGATGGGTCAGCGGATGCTGGCGCGTCTGGCCGGTCACGCCCGGCTGCGGGTGACCCGCGTCTGGGACGAGAACCCCGAGGTGCTGGCGCAGGCGCTGGCCCACGACCCGCTGCTGCGCGCGGCCACCAGCGCCGAGGCGCTGATCTGCGAGCCGGGCCTGCACGGCCTCTACATCGCGACGCCGCCGGGGCCGCACATCGCCTTGACGGAACAGGCGTTCGACGCGGGCCTCGTGGTGCTGTGCGAGAAGCCGCTGACCACCGATTTCGAAGCCGCGCGCGCCTGCATCGAGCGCATCGAGCGCGAGCGGCAGCGGGCGGCGGTCAACTACTCGCTCGCGTCGTCGACCGGACTGGCGCAGCTGCAGCTGGCCTTCGGCGCCGGATCGCGACGGCCGATGGGGGCGCTGCACGGCGTGGCCATCGACTTGCGCTTCGCCGCCTGGCCGCGCCCCTGGCAGGCCGGCGCCGGCGCCTGGCTGTCGCAACGCGCCGAGGGCGGGTTCTCGCGCGAGGTGCTGTCGCATTTCATCTTCGTGCTGCAGCGGGTGCTGGGACCTGCCAAGGTCGTGCGCAGCCATGTCGAGTATCCGGACGACGGTGTCGGGTCCGAGCGCGCGGTGGAGGCGGAACTGGTCGCCGCCGGCGTGCCGGTGACGATCAGCGCCAGCCTTGGCGGCGATCGCGCCGATGACAACCGCATGCTGTGGCGCGCCAGCGAAGGCGAGATCGAGCTGCGCGACTGGTTCGGCGTGACGCAGCAGCGCCAGGGCGAACGCGTCCAGAGCATGGGCGACGCCGAGACGCTGCGCATGAACGGCATGACGGACCAGCTCAGCCACTGGTCGGCGATGCTGGACGGACACTCGCACAGCCTGCCGGGCTTCGCCGAGGCGCTGGCGGTGCAGAGGACCATCGAGGCCGTGCTCGCCGGCCAGCCCTGAGCCCCCCCTGCCCCGGGGTAAACTCGCTCCCGTGAAGCAAGCCAGACCGCCGCTGGTGCGATCGTGGAAACACGGCACTGGAGGAAGGTCCGGACTGCATAGAGCGGCGTAGCAGCTAACGGCTGCCCGGCGAAAGCCGAGGATCAGAGCAACAGAGACGAGTCGAAGCGGGTTCCGCCAATCGGGTGTTCTGTGAGGGAGAGGGCGCAAGCCCTCTCGTCCGTGAGGCGCAAGCATCGCGGACTTGCGCGCAAGCGCAGACCGAGCAGCCACCCGAAGCGGGCAAGGCCCGCTTCGGGTGAAACGGGCAATCTCTACGCGCAGCAACACCAAGTAGGCCAGCGTTGATGCGGCTCGCAGAGCTGGCGGGTAGGTGGCACCGAGCCGGGCAGTGATGCCCGGCCCAGATGAATGGCGGTCACGCGGAAAATCGCAAGAGGATCCGCGCACAGAATCCGGCCTATCGGCTTGCTTCACGCTTATGACAAACCTGCAAGCGAACATTGGCTTGCAGAACTTTTCAGGGTCTTTCGCGGATCCGGCCCGGTTGGGCACATCGGTTGCTACCTTCGGGTCATGCAGATCGAACCTCTCGACCCCCACAGCCCCGCCGCGATGTCCCTGCTGGCGCAGTCGGACGCGTACATGGCGGCCCTCTACCCGAGCGAGAGCAACCACCTCGAGGATCCGCACGCGCTGGCCCAGCCGCGGGTGCGTTTCATTGGCGTGTGGCTGGCGGAATGGCTGGCCGGATGCGCGGCGGTGAAGGTGGTCGACGACGCCGAAGTCCCCTACGGCGAGATCAAGCGCGTGTTCGTCCAGCCGCACTTCCGGGGGCGCGGAATCTCCAAGGTGTTGATGGAAGAGCTGGAGTCCCACCTCAGGGCGCAAGGCATCGAACTGGCGCGCCTGGAGACCGGCGTGCACCAGCCGGAGGCGCTCAAGCTCTACGAGACGCTGGGCTACGACCGCCGCGCGCCGTTCGGCAACTATGCCGAGGACCCGCTGTCGGTCTTCATGGAAAAGCGGCTGACGGCCAACTGAAGTAGACCGGAGGTCGACCGGGCGTTGACCGAGCGTCGACCGGGCGTCGACGCGCGCGACGCTGTCCCCTGGAGGGGTTCCCCCGTCCCGGGGGACGTCCGATGAAACGACGCCGCGGTGCCGCCGTACCGTGCGAGCCTGTCCTGGCTCTCGCCGACGCGCCGCCGCCTCATGGCCCCGACCGCCCCTTCCCACGCACCCACCGCGGCACACGCGTCTCCCCACGCCGCGCCGAAGCTGGCTTCGATCGAGGCCGCCCGCGCGCTCGCCGCGCTGGCGGTGGTGCTCATGCACACGACGCACCTGATGCGCGTGCCGCAGTTCACCGGCCATGTCGCGCTGGGCGGCGCGTTCGACTTCGGTTACGTCGGCGTCGACTTCTTCTTCGTGCTGAGCGGCTTCATCATCACCTTCGTCCACCACGCGGAGCTGGGCCGCGGCGCGGCCCGCTGGCCGGGTTACCTGTGGAAGCGCTTCGTGCGCGTGTTCCCGATCTACTGGATGGTGCTGGCCATGACCGCCGGACCCTCGATCCTGTCGAGGCTGCTGGCCGGCCGCACGCCGGTCTCGGAACTCGACAGCGACGACATCCCCGGCACGCTGCTGCTGTGGATCGGGGCGAAGGAGCCGGAGTACGTCGGCGTGGCCTGGTCGCTGCAGTACGAGGTGATGTTCTACCTGAGCTTCTGCGTGTTGCTGCTGCACCTGCGCGGCGGCCTCGCGCTGTATGGGCTGTGGGCCGCGCTCGTCGTGGCGCAGACCTTCGGCGCGCTGCCGGGCACCCTGCCCTGGAAGCTCGGCGACCCGCATTGCCTGCAGTTCCTGATGGGCGTCGCGACCGGGCTGCTCGCACGCCGCGCGACGCTGCCGCTGGTCCGCTGGCAGGGGTGGATGGTGGGCGCGGTCTTCGTCGCCGCCGTGCTCTATGAACGCCTCGGGCCGCAAGGGGCCCATGCCTTCGGGGGACGCGTCGCGCTGGGACTCGCCTCGGCATTGGTGCTGGCCACGCTCGTGGCCATGGAACGGCGTCATGCAGTCCGCGTGCCGGCCGCGCTCGCACAGCTCGGCGCGGTGTCGTACTCGCTCTACCTCGCCCACTGCCTGCTCATCAACATCGTGCTGGCGCTGCTGGCAAAGGCCGGCGTGTATCGCGCACTGCCAGAAGTAGTGACCTTCGCGATCGCCGTCGTGGCGGCCGTCAGCGGCGGGTGGCTCATCGGGCGATGGCTCGAACTGCCAGTGGTCGCCTGGCTGCGACGGATCACGGCGCCTCGGGCCTCGGCAGTTCCAGCAGTGACGGGATAGGGAGACCGCCCACCTGCGCAACGCCTGGCGCGGGCTCTCCACGACGCAGGGGGCATCGCCTCCGCGAACCCCCAGCATCGCTCCGGCCCCAGCCACCGTCGTTGACTGCACATCTGCGCGAGAGCGCTGCGTCTTCGCGGGAGAGCGCTGCGTCTTTGCGGGAGCACGCTGCATCTGTGCACGAGAGCGCCGCTCATCTGCGGGAACGCTGCCCATCAGCGGGTCACCGCTGATGGGCGAGGATCACTCCTCGTTGTCGCCGCTGCCGCCGGCCTGCTCGTTGCGCTTCTCGGCCTGCCTCAGCAGCGGGGCCTCGAGCTTGTCCATGCCGTCGATGAAGCTGTCCACCGGCTTCGGCGTGGCCAGGCGCAAGGACGGCGGCGCCAGCGTGGCCATGTAGTTGGGGCCGAGCCAGTACTGCTGCTCGGTGCGCCGTCCCACCGTGAGCACCAGGCCGACGAGGCACATCGCGCCGATGCCCACCGCCACGCGCCGCGAGGCGCGCGGCCAGACCACGGTCGCGTGCCACCACAGCAGCAACGCGGCCCCCACCGACATGACCACCGTTTCCAGCGCCAGCAGCCGCGGCGCGTTGAACATGTAGGCCACAAGCGGCAGCAGCAGGTCCAGCAGCTGCATGGCGACCGTCGCGACCAGCGCCCGCCACAGGTGGGCGCCGAACGCGAACCAGTGCCGGAACAGCTGCGTGATGAGCGCCCAGAGCGCCGACCAGATCAGCGCCACGCCGATCGGCGCGAGCAGCGCGCTCACGGTGTCGACCCAGCTCGCGGAGCCGTCGTTGCCCGCCCAGTTGGCGCCCCACAGCATCAGCGCCCAGAGCGCCAGCATGGCGGGCAGCGCCCATGAGGGCCGCGCGTCGCGCTTGACGGGCTCGTCGGCGCGGTTCATCGGCTTCTCGGCCGGCAGCGGATCCAGGACCGTGCGCAGCCGCAGCCGCGTGGTGCCGATCTGCAGCAGGGCCGACGACGACCACGCCGCGCGGCTGCCCGCGGCGAGCCGGCGTCCGTCGAGCCATCCGCCGTTCTGGCTGGGCAGCAGTTCCAGCACCGGGCCGCCCGCGGCAGGCGCGGCCTGTTCATCCAGGGTCTCGTCGCTGCGTTCGGCGGCCGGTTCGCCGCGGTCCCAGTGCAGCAGCGCGTGGGCGCCGGCCAGGTGCGGGTCGGACAGCACGAGGTCGCAATCCGGCGACCGCCCGATGCGCAGCGGCCATGCGCGCACGCGGTGCACTTCCCGGCAATGACCGTCCCGGTCGACGATCTCGATTACCGCGGCGTGGTCCATGCGAATCCTTGCAGGTAGTGACGCGTCAGCTTGGTGGCATTCGCGAAGCTGACGCCGCGGGCGTCGAAGCGGCCGAGGGCGCCTTCGGTCGCGGCGTCCACGTTGGTGACCAGCACGGTCAGGTCGAAGAGCCCCTCCAGCTTGCGGTAGGCGCGCAGGCAGGCGACCGCCCGCAAGGGCGG
This sequence comes from Roseateles noduli, assembly GCF_050626985.1. Lineage (NCBI taxonomy): Bacteria > Pseudomonadati > Pseudomonadota > Betaproteobacteria > Burkholderiales > Sphaerotilaceae > Roseateles > Roseateles noduli. The sequence goes on along the minus strand of NZ_CP192463.1, from coordinate 6,352,755 downwards.
ACCGTCCTTCTGCTGGACGAAGTCCTCGCGGCAGTAGGGCGCGGTGCGGTCGCGGTCCGGACCGCCCAGGCGTTCGTTGCGGAAGCTGGCCGAATAGATCGCGGAGAAGCGGATCGCGCCGAGCTTGCTGCCGTCGTAGACCTCTTCGGTGACGCCGAAGTAGCCGGTCTGCAGAGACTCGCTGATGAACAGCGCATGCTCCATCCGGCATTGCGTGCGCTGCATCTGCAGGCCCTGCTCGTCGGCGGAGGAACCGCTGCCCCAGCAGCGCATGTACTCCTCCTGCGGGATCGGGAAGCGGTAGCGCGGATGCGTCAGCGTGCGCCACGGCTGCGCGAGGAAGTTGCGCGAGAGCTCGTCCTGGTAGGCCATCAGCTGCTGGCGCAGCTTGGGCCACGCGGCGCCCTTCATCGGCGCGGCGTTGCGGCTGCGCGCGAGCAGCGCGGCCGCGTGCTCCGCCGGGACGAGGAAGCTCATCTGCTGCGCGAAGATCATCGTCGACACGTTGATGCCGACGATCTCGCCGTCCTCGTCGATCACCGGACCGCCGCTCATGCCGGGGTTGATCGAGCCGGAGTAGTAGATCAACGGATCGAAGCTGCGCTCGACCAGGCCGTTGTACGTGCCCTCGACGACGGCGAACGCGACGTCGTGCGGGTTGCCCATCGAGTAGATGCGCTCGCCCTTGGCCAGCGGCTGGTCGGCCTTGCGGAACACCAGCGGCGTGGCCGTCATGCGGGCGATCACGTTCTTCGGATCGCCCTGGGGATCCGTCGCGGCGCCCTTGCGCACGATGCGCAGCAGCGCAAGGTCGCGGCGGGCGTCGAAGTCCAGCAGCTCGATGTCGCCGCCGTCGCCTTCGGGCGTCTGGTACTGCAGGCGGTAGCGTTCCGGCTCCAGCGCGTGCTGGCTGATGACGTGGTAGTTGGTGATGACGTGGCCTTCGGCGCTGACGACAAAACCCGACCCCACCGAGGCCTGGCTGCCGTTGTACAGCGTGCGGACCTGCAGCAGCTGCGAACGGCTGCGGTCATAGAGCCGGCGCGCGCTGGCCGAGACCGGCGCCGACGGCATCGCCTGGCTGGCGGCGATCGCGGGGGCGCTGGGCGGCACGGCCGGGGTGGTCGGCAGGGCCGGTGAATGCGGCACGACGGGCGAGGCCGGCGCCACCGGCGCGGGGCGTGTCTGCGCCGCGGCGGGCAGCCCCAGTGCCGCGCTCAGCAGCAGCAGGACCGCCCCGGCGGCGGCACGCCCAGGGGTGAGAGGTTTTCGCGACAACGCAGGAGACTCCAGGAGAAGAGCAAGGAAGAGCGGACGCCGCATGCTAGCGGCTTTGCCCTGGCCGCAAGCAATCGGGATGCCGGACGGCCTTGCCTGCCGCCCGGGCGGCCAGCGGGGAACGGGCAAGGGGCGAGGGGCGCGGTCTCCAGGCCCCCGTGACTCACTGCTGCGGGCGCTCTCCGGCCGGAGGTTCCTCAGCCGCGGCCGGCTTCTTCGGGCGAGGCTCGCCGGGCCACGGGCCGAACAGCGGCAGCGGCATGCGCACCGGCGTCACGTCCAGGTAGAGGTTGACCACCGTGTAGTCCTCGGGCCCGAGTTCATCGGTGCTCCAGCCGATGCTGCCCGGTCCCTTGTAGAGCCGGAACAGGAAACCCAGGTCGGCCAGCGTGTCCCCGGCCTTGGGCGCGGCCTCGAAGCTCAGCCCCCGGAACTCGGGTTGCACGCTGTCGATCAGGATGGACATGGCCGTGGAGATCGTCGAGTCGCCCAGCATGTCCGTGTAGAACTGCGGCAGCGTGTAGTAGGGCTTGTAGTCGGGCGCGCCGGGCTCGAGCTTCTGTCCGCGCAGCTTCACCGCCGACGGCGTGACGCCGCGCGTGCGCAGGTTCATCCGGTCACCGTGATCGAGGTAGGTCAGCCGGGCGTTCTTCAGGTTGAAGACGCCGAGCTTGCGGTCCGAGGACGCCTCGCTCAGGTCGACCAGCAGCGCGCCCTTGTGGCCGATGATCTCGACCTCGTCGCCGCGGATCACGGCGGCGGAGTTCTCGTCCACGCCGAGTCCGAGCTGGTAGTTCTTGGCCAGCATCAGCGGCACCATGCGGCCGAAACGCCCGCGCTTGAGGAAGTGCTGGTCGACGAAGAGCCCGGGCCCGACGAAGCCCAGGCCGCGGTCGATCTGCTTGCCCTCCTCCCACTGGCCCTTGAGGATGCTGATGACGCTGGGCGCGTCCCGGAACATCACCGTGCTCATCACCGCGGCGCCGGCCGAGGTGCCGGCCACGACGCCGCCCTTGCGGTAGACGTCCCAGATGGCGTCGAGCATCGGCGTCGAATGCCCGCCGGGGAAGAGCACGTCGACGATGCGCTCCTGCGAGCCGCCGGTGAAGAAGATGCCCTTGGCGTTGCGCACCTTGGCGATCAGCGCGGCGTCGCGCACGACCTTGTTGAGGTCGACCCAGGAGAACTTCGGCGCGACGGGCAGCGCCTCGGCGATCGCGCCGCGGCGCTGCAGCTGCTCGACGACCTGCTTGGCGCTGGCCTCGGGATCCTCGGCCGCGGTACCGAACACGACGAAGCGCGCGCCGCGTCCGCCGGCCAGCGCGATCAGGCGGTTCCAGACTTCGTCGTTGTCGGCCTTGAGCGCGCCGCCGATGGCCACCGCGTGGCCTTTAATGGGGACATCCGCCGAGGGGCCAGTCGTTGCCTGGGTCGGTGGCGCGGACGACGGGGCCGTGGCAGCGGGAGTGGCCGTGGTAGTGGGAGAGGCTGCGGGAGAGGCGGAGGACGGCGCGGCAGTCTTCCCGGTCGCCGCCGACCGGGGCGGGGCGGGAGTGGCGGGCGGCGCGGCGAGCGCCGGCAGCACGGTCCACGACAACAGGAGCGCGCCGACGGCGCGGCGCAGCAGACAGCGATCGAACATCGTCAGAGCCTCCCGCCGCGCGGGGGCGGCTTCTCACACCACCATAGCCTCCCCCACCCTCCAACGGGTGACCATTGGTCACAGGTCAGTTGCTTCGTCGCGACTGTCGCGGGTCACCACCCTTGTCCGTGACGGTCCGCTCCCTAGACTGGTCCGACAGAGCCACCCCCATCGGCCCAGGGAGCCCACCATGACCCTCCGCACTTCGCGCGTCAGTCGCGCCACGCATCGCCCGCCGTTCGCGCCACGCATCTGCGCGGCCGCGGCCCTGATCGCGCTGTGCGGCGCGGCGCACGCGCAGGTCGCGCCGCCCGACTCGGCCGCCTCTGCGCCGGCGGCGCAGAAACTGCAGCGCGTGGAGATCACCGGCTCCGCGATCAAGCGCATCGCCGATGAGGGCGCCCTGCCCGTGCAGGTCATCAACCGCAGCGACATCGTCAAGGCCGGCGTCACGACGGCGGCCGAGATCATGGCGACCGTCTCGTCCATGAGCAACGCGCTGACCGACGGTGTCAGCATCGGCACCGGCGGCTTCCGCGACCAGATGGGCTTCAACTCGGCCAACCTGCGCGGGCTGGGGACCTCCTCGACCCTGGTGCTGCTGAACGGCCGGCGCATGGCCAACTTCGCGTCGCCCGGCGACGACAACGGCGTCGACCTGAACAACATCCCCGCCGCGGCGATCGAGCGCGTCGAGGTGCTGCTCGACGGCGCCTCCGCGATCTACGGCACCGACGCGATTGGCGGCGTCGTCAACTTCATCACCCGCAAGGACTATCAGGGCGTGCAGGTCGACGTCTACGGCGGCAAGACCGGCGAAGGCGGCGCCAGCAAGCGCACCGCGTCGATCGCCGCCGGCCACGGCGACCTGGCGCGCGACCGCTTCAACGTGATGGGCGTGCTGGACTTCCAGAAGACCGGCGCTCTGCGGACCTCGCAGCGCGACTTCATCTCCGATCTGCGCATCCCCGAACGTCTGCCGCATCTGCTGTCGTCGGCGGGCTTCCCCGGCAACATCCGGCTGGGCGGCGATCAATTCGACTACCTCGAGTCGCAGGGCTTCGCGATCAACGGCAAGCCGATCACCTCGCGCAACATCAACCTCAGCGCGCCCAACTGCCAGCCGCCGCACACGCTCTACCTGCCCGCGGGCATCGGCGGCGTGGACGGCTGCACCTACGACTACATGCGGGACCTGGAGCTCTATCCGAAGACCGACAAGGGCAGCTTCCTTGGCCGCGGCGTGTTCAAGGTCGCCGAAAACCATGAGGCCTTCGTCGAGGCGTCCTACACGCGCAGCAAGAGCTGGTACGTGGGCACCAGCAACCGCATCGACGCCGACCTGGACGTGTCGATGATCCCGGCGCTGGCCGCGACGGGCCTGGGCGACGCGCTGCCGGACGACCGCCTCATCACCGTGCGCACCCGCATGCTGGAGGCCGGGCCGCGCGCCAGCGAGCTGATCAGTACCGGCAGTCGCGTGGTGGTCGGCATGACGGGCACGGTCGGCGCGTGGGACTACGACTGGGGCTACAACCACAGCGTCAATCGCGTGTCCGATCGCGACGTGCGCGGCTATCTGCCCTACACCGAGACCCTGCAGGCCTACGCCGACGGACTGCTCAATCCCTTCGGTCCGTCGAGCGAGGCCGGCCTCGCCTTCCTGCGGAACAACAACATCAACCAGGAAGTGCGCAGCGCCCGCGGATCGATGGACAGCCTCGATGTCAAGGCCACGCGCAGCCTGATGAAACTCGGCGGTGGCGATCTGGCGCTCGCGCTCGGCGCGGAACTGCGACGCGAGAAGTCCAGCTCGGCGGCCAGCGACCTGCTGATCTCCGACGAGATCCTCGGCGATCCGACGCCGGGCGACGCGCAGTTCACGAACAACTCGCGCAAGGTCTGGGCCGCCTACGGCGAACTGCTGGCGCCCATTACCAAGGAGTGGGAACTCCAGTTCGCGCTGCGGCACGACCATTACCAGAAGGTGGGGGCGACGACCAACCCGAAGGTGGGAGTGCGCTACGCGCCGATGAACAACCTGACCTTCCGGGCGTCGGCCGGCACGGGCTTCCGAGCGCCGTCGATGAACGACCTGTATCGCTCGGTCAAGACCAGCGAGACCGCCACGCTGCCCGATCCGGTGTGCATGCTCGAGAACGACAACGACCTCGGGTTCTGCGCCAACAACTGGGAAACGCGGACCTACTCGAACCCGAACCTGAAGCCGGAGAAGTCGCGTCAGTTCTCGATCGGCCTGCTGACCGATCCGACGCCCGAATGGAGCCTCGGGCTCGACTACTGGCACATCGAGAAGCGCAACCTGATCAGCACCATCGGCGACGACGTGATCCTTGCCAACCTCGACAAGTACGAGCCGCTCGTGCATCGCTACAACGAGGACGAGGGGCTCGCCGGTTGCGACTATGACCCGGATGATTCCGACATCTGCTACATCGAGCTGCACAAGGAAAACCGCGGCAAGCAGAAGGCCTCGGGATTGGACATCACGATGCAGTACCGCTCACCGGCCTCGTCGCTGGGACGCTTCGGGGTGAAGCTGGTCGGGACCTGGACGCTGAGCTCCAAGAAGCAGACGGGCAACGGGGATCCGTACATCAGCAACCTGGGCCGCTTCGTCACCGACGGCGTCGTCCAGCGCTGGCGGCACCGCGTCAATTTCGACTGGTCCCGCGGAGCGTGGAGCGTCAATCTGGCCAACTCGTTCTCCAGCGGCTACGACGACCAGAATTCGGCCATCGATACCAATACCGGGCTGATCGTCGGGAAGAACAAGGTCAAGGCATATTCGCTGTGGGACCTGTCGGGGGGGTGGGACGCCACCTCCGCCCTCACCCTCCGTGCCGGGGTGAAGAACCTGTTCGACAAGGCACCGCCGTTCTCGAACCAGGCTTACTTCTTCATCTCGGGATACGACCCGAGCTACACGGATCCGCGGGGACGGTTCTTCTATCTGTCGGCGTCGTATCAGTTCAAGTGAGGGCGCCTGCCTGCCTGCCTGCCTGCCTGCTGACATCTGTGCGTTGGCCGCCAGTGCATGGGGCCCCGGAGTCAAGCTCCGGAACCCCACGCACTGCCGTCCCCAACCACCGACTCACTTCAACGGTTTTGCGACCGAGGACTCCGTCGAGTTCTCGATCAAGCGCTCGATCGAGTGTTCAATCGAGTGCCCGGTGTTGCTGCTGAGGACTCAGTCGAGCTTCCAGCTCATGACTTCGCCGCCGCGCAGCGGCTTGAGCTGCGCAGCCTCGCCGAAAGCAACGGACTCGGGGAGCGTCCAGTCGGTCTTGCGCAGCGTGACCTGCGTGGTGTTGCGCGGCAGGCCGTAGAAGTCGGCGCCGTGGAAGCTGGCGAAGGCCTCGAGCTTGTCGAGCGCGCCCGCCGCCTCGAAGGCCTCGGCATAGAGCTCGATCGCGGACAGCGCGGTGAAGCAGCCGGCGCCGCAGACCGAGTTCTCCTTCATCACCGACGCGTGCGGTGCACTGTCAGTGCCGAGGAAGAACTTGGCGCTGCCGGAGGTCGCGGCCTTGATCAGCGCCAGGCGATGCTCCTCGCGCTTGAGCACCGGCAGGCAGTAGTAGTGCGGACGCAGCCCACCCATGAAGATCGCATTGCGGTTGTAGAGCAGATGCTGCGGCGTGACGGTCGCGCCGGTGAAGCGGTCGGCACCGGTCACGTACTGCGCGGCTTCCTTCGTCGTGATGTGCTCGAAGACGACCTTCAGCTCCGGGAAGTCCTTGCGCAGCGGCTGCATCACGCGGTCGATGAAGAAGGCCTCGCGGTCGAAGACATCGACGTCGCCGTCGGTCACCTCGCCGTGCACCAGCAGCAGCAGGCCGGCCTTCTGCATGGCCTCCAGCGTCGCGTAGGTCTTGCGGATGTCGGTGACGCCGGCATCGCTGTTGGTCGTGGCACCGGCCGGATAGAGCTTGAGCGCAACGACACCGGCGGCCTTGGCGGCGGCGATGTCCTCGGGCGTGGTGCGGTCGGTCAGATAGAGCGTCATCAGCGGCTCGAAGTCCACGCCGGCGGGCACCGCGGCGAGGATGCGCTGGCGGTACGCGAGGGCCTGCTCGGCCGTCGTGATCGGCGGCTTCAGGTTCGGCATCGCGATCGCGCGCGCGAACTGGCGCGCGGTATACGGGACGACGCTCTGCAAGGCGGCACCGTCGCGCAGGTGCACGTGCCAGTCGTCGGGACGGGTCAGGACAAGGGTTTCGCTCATGGGGCGGGATTGTCTCACCGCCCCAAATGCACGCCCGCCAGCACCATCAGCATGACGATGCCCATACCGCTCAGTCCGCCCACGAACAGGTTCCAGAGACTGCCACGGAGGTGGCGCCATCGACGCGCCGACGCCAGCTCCATATCGATCTCATCCATCTTGGTCTGGAACTCCTGCCGGGTCACCGGCTGTTGAGACCTCGGAAGGGTGTGATGGTCTTGCATGTTCATTCAGATCTCCTTGGTTGGTGCCAGGTGTTGCCGGGCGGATTCCCGCACGATGTCATCGCGCCTCGTGCGACTCGCCGCACAGTCCGGTCGAATCGCGAAGACGTCGATTGTTGGGATCCGGCCCTCGTGCGTCACTGACCTCAACCAGGAGTCTTTCGCCCATCCATGCCGTGGACGAGTGACAACCCCGCCGCCTTCCGGTGAAGGCCGGAAAGCAGAAGGCCCGCACCTTGCGGAGCGGGCCTTCGAAGCGATACGCGGGACGCCAGCGGCGTCCGGCATCAGTGCTGCAGGATCTTCGCCAGGAAGTCCTTGGCGCGCGGCGAGCGCGCATCCGGATCACCGAAGAACTCGTCGCGGGTGCAGTCCTCGATGATCTTGCCGGCGTCCATGAAGATGACGCGGTGGCTGACCTTGCGCGCGAAGCCCATCTCGTGGGTCACGCACATCATCGTCATGCCTTCGTTGGCCAGCTGGACCATCACGTCCAGCACCTCGCCGACCATCTCGGGGTCCAGCGCCGAGGTGGGCTCGTCGAACAGCATCACGATCGGATCCATCGACAGCGCCCGCGCGATCGCCACGCGCTGCTGCTGACCGCCCGACAGCTGGCCCGGGAACTTGTCCTTGTGCGCCATCAGGCCTACGCGCTCCAGCATCTTCAGGCCGCGCGTCTTGGCATCCGTCATGTTGCGACCCAGCACCTTCACCTGCGCCAGCGTCAGGTTCTCCGTCACCGACAGGTGGGGGAACAGCTCGAAATGCTGGAACACCATGCCCACGCGCGAACGCAGCTTGGGCAGGTTGGTCTTGGGATTGGTCAGGCTGGTCCCGTCGACGACGATGTCGCCCGCCTGGATCGGCTCCAGCGCGTTGACGGTCTTGATCAGCGTGGACTTGCCCGACCCCGACGGACCGCACACCACCACCACCTCGCCCTTCTGGATGTTGGTGGAGCAATCGGTCAGCACCTGGAACGGGCCGTACCACTTGGAGACGTTCTTGATTTCGATCATGGAGCGGACCTCAGCGGATGATGGCGATCTTCTTCTGCAGCCGGCGGACCAGCATGGACAGGCTGAAGCAGATCACGAAATAGACGACGGCGACGAAGAGGTAGGTCTCCATCGGCCGACCGAAGTTCTTGCCGGCGACCTCGAAGCCCTTCAGCAGGTCGTAGGCGCCGATCGCATACACGAGCGACGTGTCCTGGAACAGCACGATGGTCTGCGTCAGCAGCACCGGCAGCATGTTGCGGAAGGCCTGCGGCAGCACCACCAGGCTCATGGTCTGGCGGTAGGTCATGCCCATCGCATACCCGGCGAAGACCTGACCCTTGGACACCGACTGGATGCCCGCGCGCATGATCTCGGAGTAGTAGGTGGCCTCGAACAGCATGAAGGTGATCAGCGCGGTCGTTTCCGGCTTGAAGCTGCTCCATCCCAGCGCGGCCGTGGCGTACGGCAGCAGCAGGTAGCACCACAGGATCACCATCACCAGCGGGATCGAGCGCAGCGTGTCGACGTAGATCGCCGCCGGCTTCTCCAGCCACCACCGGCCCGACAGCCGCATCAGCGCCAGCACCGTGCCCAGCACGATGCCGCCGATCATGGCCGAGATGGTCAGCTGGATCGAGAACCACAGGCCCTTGGCCACGAAGGACGTCAGGACGTCCCAGGTCAGGAACGAGAAATCGAGTTGGGTCATGTCACTTCGCCCCCAGGATGCCGGGCACGCGGACGTACCACTCGATGAGCTTGGCCACGCGGTTGATCGAGTAGGCCGAGACGAAATACAGGATCGTCACCGGCAGGAAGATCTGCACGAAGCTGGACTGCTCCGAGGCCTGCAGGGAGAACTGCGCCAGTTCCGGAATGCTCACCGCGAAAGCCACCGCCGAGTTCTTGACGATGTTCATGCTCTCGCTGGTCAGCGGCGGGATGACGATGCGGAAGGCCATCGGCAGCAGCACGTGACGATAGGTCTGCGGCAGCGTCAGCCCCAGCGCCTGGCCCGCGTAGCGCTGGCCCTTGGGCAGCGTCAGGATGCCGGCCTTGACCTGCTCGGCGATCCGCGACGACGTGAACAGCCCGATCGCGATCACCACCAGCACGGCGGGCGGCAGGTCCAGGACCGGGAACAGGCGCGGCACCACGTGGTACCAGATGAACAGCTGGACGATCAGCGGAATGTTCCGGAACAGCTCCGTCCACGCCTCGCCGAACATCGCCAGCTTCCTGTTCGGCACCGTGCGCAGCACGCCGATCAGCGATCCCGCCACCAGCGCCACCAGCAGGCCCAGGACCGAGACGTACATCGTCCAGCCCCAGCCGTGGATCATCGCGTCCAGGTAGGTCTCATAACCGGGGGCGCCGAAACACTTCGGCGCGACCTCCTCGGTCACCATGTCTGTGCAGTACAACTGCCAATCCCAGCTCGCCATGGCGTGCTCCATCCATCAATGCGAAGGGCCGCCCCACCTGCTGCGGCCCTCTTCATGCTCCGGTCGCCGCCGGCCGCCCCTCGCGGAGGCGGCGACGGCGGCGTCGCGACGGCTTTCTCCCCTCTTGCGAAAAGGCGCCCCGCGGGGCGCCTGGCGCTCAGGGAGCCGCGCTCACTTCTTGAGGTATTCCTCGACCGGCTTGTCGTTCGGGTTCGCCCACGCGTCCTTGGTCGCCGCCGTCGCCGGCAGGCCGACCTTGGTGTTGGTCGGGGGGATCGGCTGGGTGAACCACTTGTCGTACAGCTTGGCGATGTCGCCGGACTTCATCAGGCCCTTGATGCTGTCGTCCACGGCCTTCTTGAAGGCCGGGTCGTCCTTGCGGATCATGATGGCGATCGGCTCGACCGACAGCACTTCACCGACGATCTTGAAGCCCGCCGGATTGCGCGACTTGGCGATGTTGCCGGCCAGGATCTGGCCGTCCATCACGAAGGCGTCGGCACGGCCCGACTCCAGCAGCAGGAAGCTGTCGGCGTGGTCCTTGCCCAGCACTTCCTTGAAGTCCACGCCGGTGGCGCGCTCATGCTTGCGCAGCAGCTGGACCGAGGTCGTGCCGGTGGTCGTCGCGACGGTCTTGCCGTTGAGCTGGGCGATCGAGGTGATGCCCGAATCGGCCTTCACGGCGATGCGCACTTCCTCGACGTAGGTCGTGACGGCGAAAGCCACGTCCTTCTGGCGCGTCAGGTTGTTGGTGGTGGAACCGCACTCGATGTCCACGGTGCCGTTCTGCACCAGCGGCACGCGGTTCTGCGAGGTCACCGGCAGGTACTTGATGTCCAGCTTGGCCAGGCCCAGCTGCTTCTGCACGTCGGCCAGCACGCGCTGGCAGATCTCGACGTGGTAGCCCACGTACTTGCCGTCGCCGAGCGTGTACGACAGCGCGCCCGAGGACTCGCGCACGCCCATGGTCACGCTGCCGGTGTCCTTGATCTTCTTGAGCGTGTCGGCCTGCGCCACGCCAACCAACGCAGCGCCAAGGGCCAGTACCAGCAATGCCTTCTTCATAGATGCTCCTGCTTTGTTCGGATTCAAAAAGCGGATTCGAGGGAGGTTCGAACGGTGGTCCCCCCAACCGGCAGAGCAGACCATGACCGGTCGCTTTGCTGGGTAGGGAGTATCACGCATCTCGACTTGTTGCGTGGCTTACGTATGCAGGTTCCGTGCCCGGTTTGAGGTATCGACTTCAGGTACCGATTTTCTCGGCGTGGGTCAGGAAGTTCCACAGCGCCTGCGCGACCGGCTTGACCCGCCGCGTCGACCCCTGCCGCTCGCGGTACATGCGCAGCTCCATGTTGAGTTCGTACTGGCCGGGCTCGGCGGCCCGCACCAGGCGGCGCGCCTTCACTTCCTTCTTCACCGAGCTCGCCGGGAGGAAGGCCAGTCCGTGGCCCTCGATGGCCATGGCCTTGAGGCTCTCGGCCATGTCGGTCTCGAAGACCGACTCGAAGTTGAGCGGCTGCGCCGCGCCCTTGACGATCAGTTCCACCAATCGCCCGAGGTAGGCGCCCGACGCGTAACTGAGGAAAGGGATCTTCTGACCCGGGTGTCCGGAAATCCGGAACATCGGCGCGCCGCTTGTGTCAGCTTTCGCATACGCGGCCAGCGTCTCGTGGCCGAGCGAGACCGACTCGTAACGCTCCGGGTCCAGCTGCAGCGGCTGGCTCGGGTGGTGGTAGACGACCAGCAGGTCGCAGTTGCCTTCGCTGAGCTGCAGCGTCGCGTCGTGGACGTTGAGCGCGTTGAGCCGGCACTTGACCTCGCCGAAGCGCTGGCGCAGTTCCATCAGCCAATGGGGGAAGAAGCTGAAGGACAGCGAGTGCGGGACGGCGAACTCGATCATGTCCTGCCCCGCCGACTGGTGGCTGCGCAGCATGTTGCGCGTCGCCTGCAGGTTGCCGAGCAGGTCGACGGCCTGGCCGAGCAGCGTCTCGCCGGCGGCGGTGAGCCGCGTCGGATAGGACGAGCGATCGACCAGATCGACGCCCGCCCAGGCCTCGAGCGCCTGGATGCGGCGCGAGAACGCGGGCTGCGTGACATGCCGCAGTTGGGCCGAGCGGGAGAAGCTGCGCGTCTCCGCCAGGCTCACGAAGTCTTCAAGCCATTTGGTTTCCACGGCGCGGGAGTTTATCCGTGTGGGGTCGCGGCCTGCCCAAGCCCCTCTTCGGGACCGTCCCGCGAGGGCTGGGGCTCCGCGCGGTCCTGGCCGTCCTGCTGGAGCGCCCACATCTGGGCGTAGCGGCCGCGTCGCGCCAGCAGCGCCGCGTGCGTGCCGCGCTCGACGATGAGGCCCTGCTCCATCACCAGGATCTCATGCGCGTCGACCACGGTGGACAGCCGGTGCGCGATGACCAGCACGGTCTTGTCCTGCGCGGCGGCCTCGAGCTCGGCCTGGATGGCGCGCTCGTTGCGCGAGTCCAGCGCCGACGTCGCCTCGTCGAAGATCAGGATGGGCGGGTTCTTCAACAGCGTGCGCGCGATGGCCACGCGCTGCTTCTCGCCGCCGGAGAGCTTCAGGCCGCGCTCGCCGACCATGGTCTGGTAGCCCAGGGGCAGATGGCGGATGAAGTCGTGGATGTGCGCGGACTTCGCGGCGGCCTCGATCTCCTCGGTCGTCGCCTCCGGCCGGCCGTACGCGATGTTGTAGGCGATCGTGTCGTTGAACAGCACCGTGTCCTGCGGCACGATGCCGATGGCGCGGCGCACGCTGTGCTGCGTGACCTCGGCCAGGGACTGATCGTCGATGGCGATGCGGCCGGACTGCGCGTCGTAGAAGCGGTACAGCAGCCGCGCCAGCGTGCTCTTGCCCGAACCGCTGGGGCCGACGACCGCGACCTTCTTCCCCGCCGGGATCTCCAGGCTCACGCCCTTGAGGATGGGGCGCTGCGGCTCGTAGGCGAAGTGCACGTCATCGAAACGCACCGCCGCGCCGCTCACGCGCAGCGCCTGCGCGCCGGGCGCGTCGGCGATCTCGCGCTCGCGGGCCAGCAGGCCGAACATCTTGTCCAGGTCGGTCAGGCTCTGCTTGATCTCGCGGTAGATCACGCCGAGGAAGTTCAGCGGGATGTAGAGCTGGATCATGAACGCGTTGATCATCACGAGATCGCCCAGGCTCATGCGGCCGTCGACGACGCCCTGCGTCGCGCGCCACAGCATCGCCACCAGCGCGACCGCGATGATCACCTGCTGCCCGCTGTTGAGCAGCGACAGCGTCCGCTGCGACTTCAGCTGCGCGCGGCGCAGGCGCTCCAGGCTCTGGTCGTAGCGCGCGGCCTCGAAGTCCTCGTTGTTGAAGTACTTCACCGTCTCGTAGTTCAGCAGCGAGTCGATCGCCTTGCTGTGCGCGTGCGAATCGAGCTCGTTGAGCAGCTTGCGGTACTTGGTGCGCCACTCGGTGACGACGATCGTGAAGCCGATGTAGAACACCAGCGCCGCGCCGGTGATCCAGGCGAAGAGCACGTCGAACTTGACCGCGAGCAGGCTGAGCACGAGCACGACCTCGACCAGCGTCGGGAAGATGCTGTAGAGCGAGTACGAGATCAGCGCATGCACGGCGCGCGTGCCGCGCTCGATGTCGCGGGTCATGCCGCCGGTCTGGCGCTCGAGGTGGAAGCGCAGGCTGAGGTCGTGCAGGTGACGGAACACCTGCAGCGAGATGCTGCGCGAGGCGCCCTCGGTGGCCTTGGCGAAGATCAGCTCGCGGGCCTCGGTGAACAGCGAGGTGCACAGCCGCAGCAGGCCGTAGGCCAGCAGCAGCCCGACCGGCACGACCATCAGCGCCTGCGCGCTGCCCGCGGGGATGTCGAGGCTGTCGACGAGCTGCTTGAGCAGCAGCGGCACGCCGACGTTGGCCAGCTTGGCGGCGACCATGAAGGCCAGCGCGATGCCGACGCGCCAGCGGTAGCGCCAGAAGTAAGGGAGCAGGCGGCCGATGGTGTGCCAGTCGCCGCGCGCCTCGGGCGCGGCGGCGCCTTCGGGCACCGGCGCGGATGGGGACGGAGCAGAGGGAGTCGGCGCGGTGCCGGCGAGTGTGGAACGGCGCATGGAGAGGGAGCGTGGGCCTGCCGTGGAGTCGGGCATCCGCCCTGGCGAGGGCGGACATGCTGGACGACAATGCCGCTCATTGTCACCGTTTGGCCATCATGAGCGACTCCACCGATCCGAATGCCCCCGCCAGCACCGCCGGCCCCGTCGCGCACCCGTCGGGCGCGCCCCTGCTGTCGCCCGAGACCATCGGCCCGCGCGAGCTCGTGATGCGCGTGATGCCGATGCCGGCGGATGCCAACGGCAATGGCGACATCTTCGGCGGCTGGATCATGGCGCAGGTCGACCTGGCCGGATCGGTGCTGCCGGCGCGCATCTCGCGCGGCCGGATCGCGACGGTGGCGGTGAACCAGTTCATCTTCAAGCAGCCGGTGTCGGTGGGCGACCTGCTGAGCTTCTACGCGCAGGTCACGCGGATCGGGCGCACGTCGATCACGGTACACGTCGAGGTCTTCGCCGAGCGCAACCCGGCCAATCCGCATGTGGTGAAGGTGACCGAGGCCAACCTCACCTACGTCGCGATCGATCGCGACGGCAAGTCGCGCGTCTTCGGCGAGGCGGTCTGATCGCCGCCCGGGCACGACACGCTGCGCCTGGCCCCGTGGCCGTCCTCGTTGCCCGTTGGTGAACGGCGCGGCCCCGCAATGGGGCCGTCCGGCTGGTCTGCGCCCCGTGGTGCGAATGGGCATTCGCGCACCAGGGTTAGTACGTAGATCCCGCAGCATCGAAAAAACCTCGGGTGGGATACTGCCCGGCCAGGGTGCGCAGACACGCCGGTGACGGCGCCTGCGGCCACCCGCAACCGGAGCCGTATCCCATGCTGACCCCCTCCGCTTCCGCCGCGCCGGCCGAGTCCGTGCCGTGGTATCGCCACCTCTACCTGCAAGTCATCATCGCGATCGCGATCGGCATCACGCTCGGCTATTTCGAGCCCGCCTTCGCCGTCAAGCTGCAGCCGCTGGGAGACGCCTTCATCAAGCTGGTGAAGATGATCATCGCGCCGGTGATCTTCCTGACCATCGTGACCGGCATCGCCAGCATGACGCAGCTGAGCGCGGTTGGCCGCGTGTTCGGCAAGGCGATGGTCTATTTCCTGTTCTTCTCCACGCTGGCGTTGGTCGTCGGCCTGGTGGTGGCCAACGTCGTGCAGCCGGGCGCCGGCATGAACGTCAACGTGGCCGACCTGGACCAGAAGGAAGTGCACCGCTACGTCGAGAAGACGCATGACCTGACCCTGGTCAGCTTCCTGATGGACGTGATCCCGAAGTCGCTGATCGGCGCGCTGGCGGACGGCAACATCCTGCAGACGCTGTTCGTCGCGGTGCTGTTCGGCATCGCGCTGGCGCTGACGGGCGACCGCGGCAAGCCGGTGCTGACCTTCTTCGAGTCGCTGACCGCGCCGGTGTTCCGGATGGTCCACATCCTGATGAAGGCCGCACCGATCGGCGCGCTGGGCGCGATGGCGTTCACCATCGGCAAGTACGGGCTGGCCTCGCTGCTCAACCTGGGCATGCTGGTGGGCAGCTTCTACCTGACCTCGCTGTTCTTCGTGCTGGTGATCCTGGGCATCGTGGCGCGGCTGTGCGGCTTCTCGATCCTGAAGCTGATCCGCTACCTGAAGGCCGAGCTGCTGCTGGTGCTGGGCACCTCGTCGTCGGAGTCGGCGCTGCCGTCGCTGATGGAGAAGATGGAGAAGGCGGGCTGCAAGAAGACCGTGGTGGGGCTGGTCGTGCCGACGGGCTACTCGTTCAACCTGGACGGGACCAACATCTACATGACGCTGGCGGCGCTGTTCATCGCGCAGGCGACCAACACCGAGCTGACGCTGACCCACCAGATCACGCTGCTGCTGGTGGCGATGCTGAGTTCCAAGGGCGCGGCGGGCGTGACGGGCGCGGGCTTCATCACGCTGGCGGCGACGCTGTCGGTGGTGCCGGAGGTGCCGGTGGCCGGCATGGCGCTGATCCTGGGGGTGGACCGCTTCATGTCGGAATGCCGCTCGCTGACCAACTTCGTCGGCAACGCGGTGGCGACGATCGTCGTGTCGAAGTGGGAGA
Source organism: Roseateles noduli (assembly GCF_050626985.1). Taxonomy (NCBI): domain Bacteria; kingdom Pseudomonadati; phylum Pseudomonadota; class Betaproteobacteria; order Burkholderiales; family Sphaerotilaceae; genus Roseateles; species Roseateles noduli. The sequence goes on along the minus strand of NZ_CP192463.1, from coordinate 6,336,758 downwards.
ACGCGCTGGACCACGACGCGCTGGACCTGGCGCTGTCGGGCAAGACCGTCGATCCGGACGATCTGCCGGTGCGCGTGGCCGGACCGGCCGAGACCGCATGAGCGGTCACGCGGCATGAACGACAACGGGCCTCGAGGGGCCCGTTGTTCTTTCTTCTGCGTGCGGTCGGCGTCATGGCGAGGCCCTCACGCGAGGTTTGCTGGCGGTGCGCGCTTGGACGGCGCGGGCCATTGCCGCATCGGCCTCCGCCAGTTCCTCATCGCTGAGCAATGCAGCGCCTACGCCCTCCGGAAGAAACCAACCCAGCACACACTGCTGATCTCGCACAGCCAATTGGACGTGCGTACCCGAGCGGAATTCGGTGCCGTCCAAAATCGGCCGTCCCTGATAGAAGGCGGCACGAACGAGTTGCCAAGACGGATGTCCATCCCGTTCACGCATTTCGTGCCCGATGTTGAACACCGCGCAGTCCAGCCCGCGCAGCAACATGGATTCATCCTCGGCGTCAGCAGGTCGATTGACCGGCATGGGGCGTCCGGACAGGTTCTGCGCGACCCTGAGTTCGGCCATGGCGGACTGGTACTCCCGCCGACCGGACAGCGTCGTCATGTCCCAGCATTGAGAGACACAAAGCACCGCGCCAACGACGGCAGGAGAAACAATGGGGCGCGCCGAGTAGAGCTTGGAAGCCTGCTGGCGTGAAGCCTCCGCAAAACCCAACGCACGCTCTGCATCCCCTTCAAAGAAATACACACCGTCCCCAAGCCAGTCATAGCGATTGGCGGATGGCGTGAGTCGCGCGAGTCGCCCCTTCACCAGCCTGTCGCGAACCGTGATATCGCAGCCGTGGAATGCGAGGATCAACTGCCCCTGGTTCATTGATACCTCGGCATCAGGTTCCCCTCGTCGTCGATGATGCCGGCCTTCTTGGCCAGTTCGAACGCCACCTCCGGCGAATGCACCTTCAAACTGTCTTCGCGCGGCAGCCCAAAGGTGCCGACCTTGTGCGCCCAGCTCGGCGGCTCGGTCACTTTCACCGACGCCTTCGCAACCTGCCCGCAGCGCTCGCACAGACTCTTGCGCTTGGCCGGCTTCGCGCTCTTTCCATTCGACTTCTTGCTCATCAGGACTCGCTCCAATCAACAGAGGAGTGCTCATGATTTCAAGGCGGCGTGATCGCGCCAATCGCACGTTGTCGTGCAGTTGGCGCTCTCGGTGACTCGGTCAAGTGGTGCCGATTGCGCGAATGAGGGTTGTCCGTCGACGGCATCCCGCAGAAAGCAGAAAGCAGAAAGGGCGCCCACGGCGCCCTCTCGTTCAGTGCGGCATCGCCGCGGTCGATCAGAACTTCGAGAAGTCCGGCTGGCGCTTCTGGAAGAAGGCCTGGAAGGCCTCCATCGCCTCGGGGCTGCGCAGGCGCGCGCCGAAGATCTCGGCCTCGGCCTGGATGGTCGCCAGCAACTCGTCCTTCGAGGTGCGGCGCATCAGCTGCTTGCTCTCGCGCACGGCGCTCGGCGGCAGCTTGTTGAAGCGCTCGGCGATGCGGCGCGCATGCGCCACGACTTCGCCCGCCGGCAGCACCGCGTTGGCGACGCCGCATTCCACCGCCTGCTCGCCGGTGAAGGGATCGCCCAGCAGGATCTTCTCGGCCGCGCGGCGCGGGCCCATCAGGCGCGGCACCAGCAGGCTGGAGCCGAACTCCGGCACCAGGCCCAGGCTCACGAAGGGCATCGCCAGGCGCGCGTCGTCGGCCACGTAGACGAAGTCGCAGTGCAGCAGCAGCGTCGTGCCGATGCCGATCGCCGCGCCGTTCACCGCCGCCACGATCGGCTTGTCGCAGCCCACCATCGCCCGCATGAACTGGAACACCGGCGCGTCCTCGTCCCGCGGCGGGCTGCCCATGAAGTCCTCGATGTCGTTGCCCGAGGTGAAGATCTGCGGCTGGCCCTGGATCAGCACCGCGCGCACGGCGTTGTCGGCGTTGGCCGTGATCAGCGCGTCAGCCATCTCCTGGTACATCGCGCGGGTCAGCGCGTTCTTCTTTTCCGGTCGTGCGATCTCGATGGTCTGCACGCCGTTCACGATGGCGGTCTTGATGCTCATGAAGCACTCTCCTCGTTAGGTCTGCCGTCCGCCTGCTGCCTCATGCAGTCCGGCAACGGCTTGTGTTCGGATGAATGGACGCGATCATGCCAGCCACGTGCTCACCTGCGGCCACAGGCTGCGCTCGAATCGATCGCGGAAGAAGCCGAAATGGCCGATGCGACGCTCGCCGATGTCCTTGGGGGCGATGCGGCGCATCTCCGGACGCGCGCCGGCATAGAAGCCGTGCAAGGACTCCGTGTTGCGGCGGGACATGAACTCGTCGTCGGTGAAGGCCAGCGAGAGCATCGGCACCGACAGCGACGCGTACTGCGCGCGCAGCGCGTCGCCGCCCTCGCCCATCATGTACTCGCGGTCCAGGCACCAGCGTCGCCATTGCGCCATCACGCCGCGCGGCAGGTCGCCGACCTTGCGCAGCTTGCGGCCAGGGAAGTAGCCGAACGTCGGCAGCGCCAGCGGAACGACCACGTACCAGAGCCACCACACGTAGCGGCGCAGGCCGATCGAGTTCTCGCGCCAGTAGCCGCTGCCGCAGCCCACCGTCACGGCGCGAGACACGCGGGAACGGTTGGGGAGCATGCCGAGGATCTGGCCGCCGAGGCTGTGACCCAGCCAGTGGATCTCGCGGCGGTCGCCGAGCAGGCGGTCAAGGTGCGACAAGGCCGCGGCGGCGTCGCGCTCGGCCCAGGTGTGGATGTCGGCTTCAAGCCCTCGCAAGGAGCGCTTCATCGCGTCCGGACGCGAGGCGCCCATGCCGCGATAGTCGAAGCTCAGCACCAGCCAGCCCTGCTCCGCCATCCAGCGGGCGAAGGCTGCGTAGTAACGCTGCTCCACACCCATCGCCGGAGCGATCAGCAATCCCGCCTTCGCGGTCGCCACATCGCCGTAGAGATGGCCTCGAAGCTCGAAGCCATCCTCCGCTCGGAAACTGATCATCGCGATCTCCCCCGATGCCGTTTGGCGTCCTGCTCAGGGCGCCTACCTGCGCTTGGCCAAGCGCGGGCTCTCCACGCAGCAGGGGGCATCCCTCCGGGAACCCCCAGCAGCATTCCGGCCCCAGCGAATCTCTTGGACTCGCGAAGACCGTACTTGAAGAACCGAGCGCTTCTTACAGGCGCTCGATGATGCCCGCCGCGCCTTGGCCCGCGCCGACGCACATCGTCACCATGCCGTACTTGCCACCGGTGCGACGCAGACCGTGAATCACGGAAGCCGCACGGATCGCGCCCGTCGCGCCCAGCGGGTGGCCCAGGGCGATCGCGCCGCCGTTGGGGTTCACCTTGGAACGGTCCAGCACGATGCCCTTGCTGTCCAGGTCGTTCAGCACCGCCAGCGATTGCGCGGCGAAGGCTTCGTTCAGCTCGATCCAGCCCAGGTCCTCGGCCTTGATGCCGGCCAGCTTCAGCGCCGCCGGAATCGCCTCGATCGGGCCGATGCCCATGATCTCGGGCGGCACGCCGCGCACTGCGAACGAGACGAATCGCGCCAGCGGCGTCAGGCCGAAACGCTTCACGGCCGCTTCAGACGCCACGATCAGCGCGCCCGCGCCGTCCGAGGTCTGCGAGCTGTTGCCGGCCGTGACACTGCCCTTGGCGGCGAACACCGGCTTGAGCTTGGCCAGACCTTCCATCGACGTGTCCTTGCGCGGACCTTCGTCGGTGTCGACGATGCGGCTCTTGACGATGACGCCGTCACCGTTCAGATCAGGCTGGCGGTCCTTCAGCTCGAACGGGGTGATCTCGTCCTTGAAGAAGCCGCCTTCGATCGCGGCCAGCGCGCGGCGGTGCGACTCCAGCGAGAACTCGTCCTGCGCCTGGCGCGAGACCTTCCACTTGTCGGCGACCTTCTCGGCCGTCAGACCCATGCCGTAGGCCAGGCCGATGTTCTCGTCGCGCTCGAAGATCGCGGGCGGGAACGAGGGCTTGTTGCCGCCCATCGGGACCATGGACATCGACTCGACGCCGCCGGCGATCATCACTTCGGATTCGCCGATGCGGATGCGGTCCGCCGCCATCGCCAGGGCGGTGATGCCCGAGGCGCAGTAGCGGTTCACCGTCACGCCGCCGACCGTGTTCGGCAAGCCCGACAGCACGGCCGCGACACGGGCGATGTTCATGCCCTGCTCACCTTCGGGGAAGGAGCAGCCGATGATGGCGTCCTCGATCACCGACGGGTCCAGGCCCGGCACCTGGGCCATGGCGGCCTGGATGACGCGCGACAGCATCTCGTCCGGACGGGTGTTCTTGAAGTAGCCCCGGCCCGACTTGCCGATGGGCAGGCGGGTGGCGGCGCAGATGTAGGCGTCTTGAACTTGCTTGCTCATGATGTGTTCCTTGTGTGCCGCTCGGATCAGTTGCGGACCGGCTTGCCGGTCTGCAGCATGCCCATGATTCGCTCTTGGGTCTTCGGATGCTCGAGCAGGCTGCAGAAGTGCTTGCGCTCCAGCGACATCAGGTATTCCTCGGTCACCAGCGAACCGGCTTCGACTTCACCGCCGCACACCACGTCGGCGATCAGCGAGGCCAGGTGGAAGTCGTGCGCGCTGATGAAGCCGCCGTCACGCATGTTGGCCAGTTGGGCCTTCACGGTGGCGATGCCGGAACGGCCCGCGACCGGGAACCTGGCCTTGAGCGGGGCGCGGTAGCCGGAGTCCGCCATCGCCTTGGCCTGGGCCGTGGCGACGAACAGCAGCTCGTCCTTGTTGGGGACGATGATGTCGCTGTCGAGCAGGTAGCCCAGCTTCTGCGCTTCCAGCGCGGAGGTCGCCACCTTGGCCATCGCGGCGTTGGTGAAGCCGTCCTTCAGGAAGGCGAAGATGTCCGCGTTGGCGTTGCCGGCCGAGGCCATCTCCGCCGCGCGGCGCGCGATGTAGGTCAGGCCGCCGCCGCCCGGGATCAGGCCGACGCCCACTTCCACCAGGCCGACATACGACTCCATGTGCGCGACGCGGCGGGCGCAATGCACCGCCAGTTCGCAGCCGCCGCCCAGCGCCAGGCCGCGCATCGCGGCGATGACCGGGACACTGGCGTAACGCACGCGCAGCATCATGTCCTGCAGCTTCTTCTCTTCCGGGGCGATGCCCTTGGCGCCCTTGCTCATGAAGACCGGCATCAGCGCTTCGAGGTTGGCACCGGCGGAGAACACGTCGTCCGGCGACCAGATGACCAGGCCCTTGTACTTGGCCTCGGCGATCTCGACGGCCTTGAGCAGGCCTTCCGTGACCGTCGGGCTGATCAGGTGCAGCTTGGCGTTGATCGAGGCGATCAGCACTTCGCCGTCCAGCGACCAGACGCGGACTTCCTCGTTCTTGAACTCTTCGGTGCCGGCCTTCAGCGGCTCGACGGCGCCTTCGCCGACCAGCGCTTCGGGGAAGGCCTGGCGCTCATAGACCGGCAGCTTGGCGCGCGGCTTGAACTTGCCTTCGGCGGCGCTCCACGAGCCGTCCTTCGAGTGCACGCCGCCGTTCTCGGCAACCGGGCCTTCGAAGACCCAGGCGGGCAGCGGCGCGCTCGACAGCGTCTTGCCGGCGTCGATGTCGGCCTTGACCCATTCCGCGACCTGCTTCCAGCCGGCGGCTTGCCACAGCTCGAACGGGCCCTGCTGCGAGCCGAAGCCCCAACGCATGGCGAAGTCGATCTCGCGCGCGGTGTCGGCCACGGTGTCCAGGTGCACGGCCACGTACTGGAAGGAGTCGCGCAGGATGGACCACAGGAACTGGGCCTGCGGATTGCTCGATTCGCGCAGCAGCTTGATGCGGTCGGCGGCCGGCTTCTTCAGCATGCGCGCGACGATTTCCTCGGCCTTGCCACCGCCGGTGACGTACTCACCGGTGGCGAAGTCCAGGCGCTGGATGTCCTTGCCGACCTTCTTGTAGAAGCCCGCGCCGGCCTTCTGGCCCAGCGCGCCCTTCTCGATCAGGCCCGCCAGCACCTTGGGCGTGGCGTAGGTCGAGTAGAAGGGGTCATCCTTCAGGTTGTCCTGCATCGTCTTGACGACGTGCGCCATCGTGTCCAGGCCCACCACGTCCGCGGTGCGGAAGGTGCCCGACGAGGCGCGACCCAGCTTCTTGCCGGTCAGGTCGTCGACGACGTCGACGGAGAGGCCGAACTTCTCGGCCTCGATCATCGTGGCCATCATGCCGGCGATGCCGACGCGGTTGGCGACGAAGTTGGGCGTGTCGTTGGCGCGCACGACGCCCTTGCCGACCGCCGAGGTCACGAAGCTTTCGAGCTGATCGATGACTTCGGGGTTGGTGGTCGGCGTGTTGATCAGCTCGACGAGGTACATGTACCGCGGCGGGTTGAAGAAATGGATGCCGCAGAAGCGCGGCTTGATCGATTCCGGCAGGACTTCCGACAGCTTGGTGATCGACAGGCCCGAGGTGTTGGACGCCACGATCGCGTGCGGCGCGACGAAGGGCGCGATCTTCGTGTACAGGTCCAGCTTCCAGTCCATGCGCTCGGCGATGGCCTCGATGATCAGGTCGCAGTCCTTGAGCAGCTCGAGGTGTTCCTCGTAGTTGGCCTGCTGGATCAGCGCGGCGTTCTCGGCCACGCCCAGCGGCGCCGGCTTGAGCTTCTTCAGGCCCTCGACGGCCTTGGTGACGATGCCGTTCTTCGGGCCTTCCTTGGCGGGCAGGTCGAACAGGACGACCGGCACCTTCACGTTGACCAGATGGGCGGCGATCTGCGCGCCCATCACGCCGGCGCCGAGCACGGCCACCTTGCGAACTTGGAATCGACTCATGGTTTCTCCAATGAACATCCCGAGGATGTAGGAATGTGGTTTGTACGGCGCGCTCATGTCGGCGCGTCCATCGATCGCTTTATTCGACGCGGATCCAGGTCTGCGTGCGGCCCAGCATCGGCATGCCGACGAAACCGCGGACCTCCAGCTTCTTGCCTCCGTCGACCGGACGCAAGCGGACGCGATAGACCTTGCCGTTGCCCGGGTCGAGGATGTCGCCGCCGTCCCAGAGCGCGGCGTCGCCGACGTTCTTCTTGACGCCGCGCAGGATGGTCAGGCCGATGATGGGCTGGCCCTTGCGCTCGTCGCTGCACTCGTCGCACTTGGCGTCCTGCTTGCCCGGATCCGTGATCTTCTCGATCTTGCCGGAGAGCACGCCGTTGGTCTCGCCGATGCGGACCGTCGAGCGCTCCTGCTTGGTGTCGTCGTCGATGGTCTTCCAGACGCCGACCGGGGTGGTGGCCGTGGCGGCAGTCCCGGCCGGGGCCGAGGCCTGCGCGAGCGCCAGGTTGGCGGACAGTCCGAGGCCCAGGGCGACGGCGGTGGCGAACAGCGGTTTCATCTTGTCTCTCTCCGATCTTTTATTTGGGAACGCAGCGGCGGACGCGCCAGGTGGAACGCGGGCGCCCCGCTCGAGGGGGCGCCCGTGACGCTGTCCTCAGAACAGCGCCTCGTCCATTTCCATCAGCGGGTTCAGGCCGGCGCGGGCGGTGCGGATCAGGCTCGCGGTCTCGGGCAGCAGCTTGGCGAAGTAGAAGCGCGCCGTCGCCAGCTTGGCGGTGTAGAACGGATCGCCGCTGTCCTTCTTCTCCAGCGCCAGCTTGGCCATGCGCGCCCACATGTAGGCGAAGCACAGGTGACCCACCACGCGCAGGTAGTCCACCGCGGCGGCACCGACTTCATCGGGGTTCTGGAAGGCCTTCATGCCGATCTCGGTGGTCAGCTTGGTGACCTTGTCGCCGATGTCGGCCAGCGGGTTGATGAACTCCTGCATCGCTTCGCTGGTGCCCTCTTCCTCGACGAACTCGGCGATCTTCTTGCCGAACTTCTTCAGCGTCGCGCCGTTGTTGCCCAGGATCTTGCGGCCCAGCAGGTCCAGCGACTGCACGGTGTTCGTGCCTTCGTAGGTCATGTTGATGCGCGAGTCGCGCACGAACTGCTCCATGCCCCACTCGTGGATGTAGCCGTGGCCGCCGAAGACCTGCATGCAGTGCGAGGTGGCGATCCAGGCGTTGTCCGAGATGAAGGCCTTGATGATCGGGGTCAGCAGGGCGACTTCGTCCTCGCAGGCCTTGGCCTCGTCGGCGTCGTCGCTGCTCAATGCCTTGTCCAGCTGCAGCGCGGTGTAGGCCGACAGCGCGCGGCCGCCTTCGGCGTAGGCGCGCGCGGTCAGCAGCATCTTGCGGACGTCGGGGTGGACGATGATCGGATCGGCCGGCTTGTCCGGCGACTTCGGGCCCGACAGCGCGCGCATCTGGATGCGGTCCTTGGCGTAGACGACGGCGTTCTGGTACGCCACTTCGGTCAGGCCCAGCGACTGGTTGCCGACGCCCAGGCGGGCGGCGTTCATCATCACGAACATCGCCTGCAGGCCCTTGTTGGGCTGGCCGACCAGCGTGCCGACGGCGCCGTCCAGCACGATCTGCGCGGTGGCGTTGCCGTGGATGCCCATCTTGTGTTCCAGGCCGCCGCAGTAGACCGGGTTGCGCTCGCCCAGCGAGCCGTCGGCGTTCACGTTGAACTTCGGCACGATGAACAGCGAGATGCCCTTGGAGCCTTGCGGCGCGTCCGGCAGGCGGGCCAGCACCAGGTGGACGATGTTCTCGGCCAGGTCGTGCTCGCCGGCGGAGATGAAGATCTTCTGGCCGGTGATCTTGTAGGTGCCGTCGGCCTGCGGCTCGGCCTTGGAGCGCAGCAGGCCCAGGTCGGTGCCGCAGTGCGGCTCGGTCAGGCACATCGTGCCGGTCCATTCGCCGGAGGTCAGCTTGGGCAGGTAGGTGGTCTTCTGCTCCGGCGTGCCGTGCGCGTGCAGCGCTTCATACGCGCCGTGGCTCAGGCCCGGGTACATGGTCCAGGCCTGGTTGGCCGAGTTCATCATCTCGTACATGAACTGGTTCAGCAGGACCGGCAGGCCCTGGCCGCCGTACTCCGGGTCGCACGACAGCGAGGGCCAGCCGCCCTCGACGTACTGCGCGTAGGCTTCCTTGAAGCCCTTGGGCGCCTTGACCTCGTGCGTGGTCTTGTCCAGCGTGCAGCCTTCCTGGTCGCCCGACAGGTTGATCGGGGTCAGGACTTCCGACGCGAACTTGCCGCCCTCTTCCAGCACCGCGTTGATGGTGTCCTCGTCGACCTCCGCATGCGCGGGCAGCAGCTTCAGCTCGTCGACTGCGTGCAGCAGCTCGTGCAGCACGAACTTCATGTCGCGCAGGGGCGGGTTGTACTGAGGCATGGGGGTCTCTCCTGAGGATTGGTTCTGTGAAAGGATCGAAAGGGACTCGCCCCGCTCAGGCGCGCTTGCGTCCCGAGGCCGCGGCCACGGTCGCGCCGGCGGCGGCGGAGTGAGGAGGCGTCTGCCGCGTCTCGGCATCGGCCTTGCGGCCGGCCGGCGTGGCGAAGCTGCCGAGGATGCGCTCCAGGCCCGTGCGGGCCCTCGCCAGCGCGCCTTCGCTGCGCAGGAAACGCGCGTCGTGATGCAGCGACAGGATCAGGCCGTGCATCTCGAAGAGGATCTGGTCCGGATCGGCGTCCGGCACGAGGTGACCGACCTCCTGCGCCAGCAGGATGGCCTTGCGGATCGCGGCGTGCCAGTCGCGCACCATGCCCACCAGCGCGTCGCGCACCAGGCCCGGCCGGTCGTCGAATTCGACGGCGCCGCTGATGTAGATGCAGCCCGAGTCGACCTCGACCGAGGTGCGGTGCACCCAGCGCTCGAACAGCGCGCGCAGGCGCGGCAGGCCGCGCGGCTGGCGGATCGCGGTGTAGAAGACTTCCTCTTCGAACTTGGCGTGGTACTCGCGCACCACGGCGATCTGCAGTTCCTCGCGCGAGCCGAAATGGGCGAAGACGCCGGACTTGCTCATCTTCGTCACATCGGCGAGCGCGCCGATGGACAGCCCCTCCAGCCCCATGTGCGAGGCCAGGCCCAGCGCCGCGTCGAGGATCGCGGCACGGGTCTGCGCGCCCTTCTGCAGCGAGCGCGAGCCGCTGCGCGAGGAGGCGAGCGGCTTGGCGGCGACAGGCTTGGCGGAGGTGAAGGAGGAGGTGGACACGGTGCCCGGAATAATAAAACGAACGATCGTTCTATTTTGAGCAGTTCCGGGCCGGAAACGCAATCCTTGACCACCCTTTTTTAGTGATGCCGGCCTAAAAAAAGCAAGCGGCTCGTCCGAGTTCAACAGCCCGGCATGACCGCATCACGACGATGCGGCCGCGATGACGACGCCGTGATGCGGGTTTACCCGACCCCGCGCGTCCGACTTCTCTGCGACGCTGGCTCACCCGCGGGGCGTGAGAGCCGAAGTGACCTTCGACGACACGCGCCCGCCAAGCGCCGGCATAGACTGGCGCAAACAGGGAGCCACAAGAATGCACCAGCCATCGAATGGCGTGTTCCGGGTTCTGGTGTGCCGGGTGCACGCCCGGCTGTGCGGCCTGCCGCTGGACGCCATCGAGGAGACCCTGCGGCCGCAGCCGCTGCGGCCGCTGGCGTCGCCGGTGGTCCATGTCCAGGGCCTGGCGCGCATCCGCGGCGACTGGCTGCCGGTCGTCGAGCTGGCCGGGCTGCTCGGCCTCGAGCCGGCGCCGCCGCGTCGCTACGTGATCGTGCGGGCCGGAGGGCGCCGCGTCGCGCTCGCGGTGACCGAGGTGCTCGGCCTGCAGGCCCTGCCGGCCGACGAGGTCCGCGCCCTGCCCCCGCTGCTGCGCGATCGCGAGCACGGCGCCATCGCCGCGCTGGCGGAGCGCGACAACGATCTGATCGCCGTCCTCGACCAGGCGCGACTGCTGCCGGAAGAGGCGCTGTCGGCGCTCCACGACATCGACGGACCGTCGGACGACGGGACGCTGCCGGCTCGAGCGGGGGCCGGCTCATGACGCGCGCCGCGCCGGCCGCCCTCGATCCTCCTCTGCTGCTGCCGCGACTGCGCGTGTTGCTCGCCGGCCGGCTGGGACTGCATTTCGACGAACGACAGGATGACCGTCTCACCGCGGCGCTCACGCGCGTCGCGGGGCCGGTCAGCCCGGAACGCTTCCTCGACCAGATGGAGCTGGCGCCGACGCGCGCCCGGCTCGACGCGCTGGCGGCGGAACTGACCGTCGGCGAAACCTTCTTCTTCCGTCACCCCGAACAATTCGACGCGCTGCGGTGCGACCTGCTGCCCCTGCTGGTGCGGGGCGCCTCGGGCGCCGCGGACAGCGCGCCCACCCGGCGACTTCGCGCGCTGTCGGCCGGCTGCGCCAGCGGCGAGGAAGCCTACACCCTCGCGATCACCCTTCACCGCGCCGGCCTGCAGGCGCAGGGCGTGGACTGGGACGTGCTCGCGGTGGACCTGAACCCGGCCGCGCTGGCCCGTGCCACGGCGGCCCGCTACGGCGAGTGGAGCCTGCGCGCGACGCCGCAGGAGCAGCGCGACCTCTGGTTCCGTGGCGTCGATCCCGGCCTGTGGACGCCGCTGCCGGCGATCCGCGAGCGCGTGCGCTTCGCGCAGCGTCACCTCGGTCAGCCGGACGCGATGTTCTGGGCCCCCGGCAGCTTCGACATCGTTTTCTGCCGCAACGTGCTGATGTACTTCGAGCCCACCGCGCTGCGCCAGGCGATCCGCAATCTGACCGGCGCGCTGGCACCGGGCGGCGTGCTCTTCCTGGGCCACGCCGAGACGCTGCGCGGCAAGGACGAGGCGCAGGAGGCCGGCCTCGTGCTGAGGCAGGCGCATGGGTGCTTCTTCTATCGGCGCGAGGCGCCCGAGACGGCGCCGTCCTGGCCCTTCGCATGGCCGGCCACGGTGCCGGGCCCCGCCGCCACGCCGGTGACGGAGACGCAGGGGCAGACCGCGGCCGCCGTCCCGGTCTCGTCCCGGGACGTCCCGCGCCCGGACGCGGGCGCCGACCAGGCCCTGCTCGACGAGGCGCTGCAACTGATCGAAGCCGGCCAGGTGGAGGACGGGCTGCGCGCCTGCGCGCGCCTGCTCATCCCCGGTACACCGGCCACGCTGCAGGCCGAAGGCCTGTTCCTGCAAGGACTGGCCATGGAGGAGCGCGGCCAGTTGCCCGCCGCCGAATGGCATCACCAGCGCGCCGCCGCCAAGGACGCCGCCTTCGCGCTGCCGCATCTGCGGCTGGGCCTGCTCGCGCGCCGGCGGGGCGAAATCGTCGCGGCCGGCCGCGAACTGCGCCGCGCGCTGGAACTGCTCGACCACGAATCGCCCGAACGGCTGCGCCGCTTCGGCGGCGGTTTCGACCGCGACGACCTGCGGCGCCTGTGCCGCGACGAGATGCAGGAGACCCGCGCATGACGCAAGCGTCCCGCGAGCTGCTCGCCGAATGGCGCGAGTCCTTCGACCGCTCGTTCGGCGAGCCGCGCCGCCACGCCGACGAGGAGGCGGTCCTCGACGTACTGGGCATACGGATTGCCGGCGACCCGTTCGCCCTGAACTTGGCCGACCTGGCCGGACTGACGCCCGCGATGCCCGCCGCCCCGTATCCCGCCGCCGCCCCCGGGCTGCTCGGACTCGCCGGCCATCAGGGTCAGGTCTTGCCGCTGTACGACCTGCAGGCGCTGATCGGCCGCGGCCCCGCGGGCGTCGTGCGCTGGTGGGCGATCGCGCGCGGCGCGCCGCTGGCGCTCGCCTTCGAGGGATTCGACGGCCAATGGCGGCTCGCCGCCGGCGACCGGCTGCAGCAGAGCGACGCCGCCGGCACCGGCTGGGCCGTGCGCTGCGGCGGCGCGCTGCGTCCGCTGATCGAGCTCGACGGCCTGATCGCCGCCGTCACGGCCAACGCCGACAACGGTGCGCCGACATCGGCGACGACCTTCACGACGACAACAAGCGCCGGCGCCGCCGGCCGATGACAGGGAGACCCGTGCCATGTGGACCTTCGGAAGAAAGCTGTCGGTGGGCTTCGCGCTGTCCTTCGCGCTGCTGCTGCTCATCGGGATCCTGTCCTACCGCGGCGTCGACGTCATGACGCAGACCAGCTACCAGGTGGCCCGCACGCATGCGGCGGTGGGTCACATCGGCACGGTGATGAGCCTGATGAAGGACGCGGAGACCGCGCAGCGCGGCTACCTGCTGACCGGCGAGGAGTCCTACCTCGAGCCCTATCGCAGCGCGGCGAACAACGTGCCGCGGGAGCTGGCGGAGCTCAAGGCGCTCATCCGCGACAACCCCGCGCAGCAGACCCGGCTCAACCAGGCGACCACGATGATCGACGGGCTGATGCAGCTGCACAAGGACCGCATCGAGACGCGCCGCGCCGGCGGCCTGGAGACGGCCTTGAAGACGGTGGCCCTGGGTGAAGGCAAGCGCCGCATGGACGAACTGCGCGCGGTCGTCGGTCAGATGGAGGAGGAAGAGAACGAGGTGCTGCGTGAACGCGCGCGGGAGGTCGAGTCCACCGCCGCCACGGTGCGCGCGGCCATCGTCTGGGGCACGGTGGCGGGCGCGCTGCTGGTCCTGATCGCGGCGCTGACGCTGAGCCGCGCGTTGAGCGGGCAGGTCGGCACGGCGGTGAAGCACGTGCAGCGCTCCTCGGCGGAGCTGCAGGCCGCGGCGAACCAGCAGGCCGCCGGCGCGCGCGAGACGGCGACCTCGATGACCGAGATCTCGACCACCATCTCCGAACTGCTGGCGACCTCGCGCCAGATCGCCGACAGCGCGCAGCGCGTCGTCGTCATCGCCGAGCAGACGGCCGGCCTGGCGCGCGGCGGCGACGGCACGCTGCAGTCGGCGCGCGAGAGCATCGCCGCGATGCGGCGGCAGATCGACCTCGTCGTCGACCACATGCTGGACCTGGGCCGCAAGTCGCAGCAGATCGGCGTCGTGCTGGACCTGGTGGGCGAGCTGGCCGAGCAGACCAACATCCTGGCGATCAACGCGACCATCGAGGCCACCGTGGCCGGCGACGCCGGCCGGCGCTTCAGCGTCGTGGCGGACGAGATCCGCAAGCTCGCCGACCGCATGACCGCGTCGACCAAGGAGATCCGCCTCCAGATCGACGACGTGCGCGGCGCGGTCAACACCACCGTGATGGCGACCGAGACCGGCTCGAAGGCGGTCGACGCCGGCGCGCGCCAGTTCGACGACGTCGCCGCCAGCTTCGCCAAGATCGCCGGTCAGGTCGTCACGACGACGGACGCGGCGCGCGAGATCGAACTCTCCACCAAGCAGCAGGCCACCGCCGTCGAGCAGCTCAACGTCGCGCTGTCCAACACCGCGCAGGCCTCGCGCGAGACCGAGGCCAGTTCCGGCCAGACCTCGCAGACCGCCACCGAGCTGGCGGAGATGTCGCGCGACCTGCTGCGCCTGGTGCAGTCGCAACCGACCTGACGCGGCGGCAACGCCTTCCACTCCACTGTCAACCCGAGACACCGATCGCCGTGGCCAAGGACCCCTACCGCTTCTTCCGCGTCGAAGCCCGCGATCTGCTGCGGCAGATGGGCGAGGCCGTGCTCGCCGCGGAACAGGCGCCCGCGCACGACCTGCCCCCGCGGCTGCTGCGGCTGGCCCACACGCTCAAGGGCGCCGCGAGCGTCGTGCGTCTGCCGGCGATCGCCGCGCAGGCGCATGCGATCGAGGACCTGCTGACGCCGCTGCGCGACAGCGGCGACGCGCCGGGCCGCGCCGAGCTCGACGCGCTGCTGGCGCTGATCGACGCCGCCGAGGCATCGATCACGGCGCTCGACGCGCCCGCGGCGGGCACGGGTGCGGGCGCGATGGACAAGGCGGGCGCCGCGGCATCGACCGGGAAGGCCGAGGCCTCCGCCGGGCCGGTCCCGGCCGCACAAGCGCCCGAACGCGTCGATGGGCGGGGCGATGGGCACGTCGATGGGCGCGTCGACGATCCTGTCGACGACCCCGTCGGCGCGTTGCTGACGATTCCCCAGTTGGTGCCCGAGGAACTCGACGGCTTGCTCGCCGACATCGCGCGCGCGCAGGGTCACCTCGCGCCGCTGGAGCGCGCCGGCTTGCTGCTGCGCGAACTGCGCGGCGCACTGGAAGACCAGCAGGAGATGCTGGCCGGCCCGCTGGCGCGCATCGAGGAGCAGATCGAACGCGGCGCGCGCCAGCTCGCGCGCGAGCTCGTCGCCTTGCGCGACAGCGCCGAGCAACTGCGTCTGCTGCCGGCGTCACAGCTGTTCGCGCCCTTGCAGCGTGTGACTCGCGATGCCGCGCGCTCGCAGGACAAGCAGGCGCGACTCACGGGCCACGGCGGCGACGTGAAGCTCGAGGCCGCGCTGCTGAACGCCATTTCCGCCGCGCTGGTGCAGATGGTGCGCAACGCCGTGGCGCACGGCATCGAATCGCCGGCTGAGCGCGTCGCCGCCGGCAAGCCGCCGCAAGGTCGCATCGAGTTGCGCATCGAGCGCCGCGGTCGCGACGTGCTGTTCTGCTGCTCGGACGACGGCGCCGGCCTGGACCTGGACGCCGTGCGGCGCACCGCCGTCGACAAGGGCGTCCCCGGCGCGGCCCATCTCGACGACGAGGCGCTCATCGACCGCCTGCTGCGCGGCGGCCTCAGCACCGCGCGCCGCGTGGACGCGCTGGCCGGCCGCGGCGTCGGCATGGACGTGGTCCGCGACACGGCCGACCGGCTCGGCGGCCGGTTGACGCTGCGCAGCCGGCGCGGCGAAGGCACGACGGTCGAGCTCTGCGTTCCGCTGCAGCTGGCCGCGTTGCGCGCGATCCGCCTGTGCGCCGGCAGCGTCTCGGCCTGGGTGCCGCTCGAGGCCGTGGAGCGCGTGCTGCAGCGTCCCGCGCTGAACGGCTCGCAGGTGGCCGTCGACGACGAACTCCTCCCCCATCTGTCGCTGGCCGAGGCGCTGCGCCCCGACGAAGCCGCCCCGCCGCCGCGCTCGGCGCTGGTGCTGCGCGCGGGCGGGCAGCGCGCGGTGCTGGGCGTGGATTCGCTGGACGGCGTCACCAGCGTCGTGCTGCGCCCGCCGCCGGCCCTGCTGCCGGCGTCGCCGCTGATCTCCGGCCTGGCACTGGACGCGGCGCAGCAGCCGGTGCCGGTGCTCGCCCCCGACGGCCTGATCGCCGCGGCGCGCCAGGCGCGCCCCCGCCCGGTCGCCGCGGCGCCGCGCACCGGGACGATCCTGGTCATCGACGACTCGCTGACGACGCGCATGCTCGAGCAGAGCATCCTGGAAGCCGCCGGTTATCGCGTGCACATGGCGGCGTCCGCCGAGGACGGCCTGGAAGCCGCCCGGCGCGAACGTTATGCGCTGATCCTGTGCGACGTGGAGATGCCGGGCATGGACGGATTCGAATTCATGACGCGCATCCGCGCCGACGCGGCGCTGCGCGACATCCCGGCGGTGCTGGTCACCTCGCGCAATGCGCCGGAGGACCTCGCGCGCGGCAAGGCGGTCGGCGCGGACGGCTACATCGTCAAGGGCGAGTTCGCGCAGAACGAGTTCCTGGCGCAGGTCGCGCGGCTGGTCGCGCGCTCGGCCGAGGCCGGCGCGGGCGGCGTGCCGCTGCAGGGAGCCTCGGCATGAGCAGCGGTTCCGGAGCATCGGGCGCGGCCGGCGGTGTCGGCGGTGTCGGCGGTGTCGGCGGTGGTGGCGGCATCGGCGGCCTGGGCGGCAGCGCGCCGCCGTCGACGAAGACGCTGCGGGTGCTGGTGGTCGAGGACTCGATCACCGTGATGGCGCACATCCGCGAGGTCCTGGCCGCGCAGCGCGACATCGAGGTCGTCGGCGAAGCCCACGACGGCGCGCGGGCCGTGGCGCTGTGCCAGCAGCTGCGGCCGGACGTCGTCTCGATGGACATGATGCTGCCCGGCATGGACGGCCAGGCGGCGACCGAGGCCATCATGGCCCACTGCCCGACGCCGATCCTGATCGTCTCGTCGTCGACCAACCGCGGCGAGCTGCTGCGCACCTACGAGGCGCTGGCCGCCGGCGCTGTCGAGGTGCTGGAGAAGCCCAGCGCCGGCCAGCCCGAGGGCGAATGGGAGGCGCGCTACGTGACGCTGCTGCGGCTGGTGGCGCGGATCCGCGTCATCACGCATGTGCGGGCGCGCATCGGCGCCCGGCCCGCCGGGGGCCTGTCCGCGCTCCCGCCGACGCCGCACCGCACGGTGCTGGCCCTGGGCGCGTCCACGGGCGGACCAGGCGCGCTGATGAAGGTGCTGCAGTCGCTGCCCGCGCCGGCGCCGTTGCCGCTGCTGATCGTGATGCACATCAATGCCGTCTTCAGCCGGGGCTTCGCCGAGTGGCTGGACGCGCAGACGCCGCACCGCGTGCGCTACGCCCACGGCGGTGAACGCCTGCACGACCTGGCCGGCCAGGTGGTGCTGGCGCCGCCGGACGTGCACATGGTCGTGCGCGGAGGACAGATCGAGCTCAGTCACGCGCCGCCGCGGCACTCGTGCCGGCCGTCGGTGGACGAGCTCTTCGAATCACTGGCCGCGGAGATCGGCCCGGGCGTCGCGGCGGCGCTGCTGACCGGCATGGGTCGCGACGGGGCGCAGGGCCTGCTCGCGATCCGGCGCGCGGGCGGATCGACGCTGGCGCAGGATGAAGCCAGTTCGATGGTCTACGGCATGCCGCGGGAAGCCGCCCAGCTGGGCGCCGCCGAGCGCGTGCTGCCGTTGACCGACATCGGCCCCGCCCTGTTGGGCTTGAGCGGCATGGCCTGGGGAGGGGCCCGCACATGAACAAGAGAACCCTCATCGTGGAGGACAGCCTGACGGTCCGCATGGACCTGCGGGAGGCGCTCGAGGATGCCGGCTTCGACTGCATCGAATGCGCGACCCTGGCGCAGGCCCGGGCCGCCCTGGCCGACGGCATGCCCGCGCTGGTCCTGCTGGACAACCAGCTGCCCGACGGCGACGGCGGCAACTGGCTGGCCGAGCTGCGCGCCACGCCGCAAGGCGGCGCCGACTGCATCGTGCTGATCCTGTCCAACGCCTCGCAGGCCGGCGACCGGCTGCGCGGCATCGCGCACGGCGCGGACGAGTACGTCGGCAAACCCTACGACCGCACCTACGTCGTCGACCGCGCCCGCGAGCTGGTGCGCCAGCGGCAGGCAAGCGTGGCGACGCCGGAGCCGCATGTCGCCTCCGTGCTGCTGATCGACGACAGCGAGACCTTCCGCGAGGCGCTGGGCGAGGCCCTGGAGCCGCACGGCTACGACATCCACATGGCGGCGCACGGCGAGGAAGGCCTGCGCCAGGCCGCGGCGCTGCGGCCCAACGCGGTGATCGTGGACCAGCACATGCCGGGCATCGACGGCGCCGCGGTGATCCGCCGGCTGCGCCTGGACCCGGCGCTGCGCCACACGCCCTGCCTGCTGCTGACCGCGGACGAAGGCCCGGAGGCGGAGCTGC
This sequence comes from Roseateles noduli, assembly GCF_050626985.1. Taxonomy (NCBI): domain Bacteria; kingdom Pseudomonadati; phylum Pseudomonadota; class Betaproteobacteria; order Burkholderiales; family Sphaerotilaceae; genus Roseateles; species Roseateles noduli. Next base: position 6,318,356 of record NZ_CP192463.1, on the reverse strand, counting down.
GCGCGCTGGAAGCCGGCGCCGATGCGTTCGCGCGCAAGCAGGACGACGTGGACCTGATCCTGGCGCGCGTCGCCGCGATGCTGCGCAGCGCCAAGTCCAGCCTGCCCGAGCAGGGCGCGAGCCTGCTCGGCCCCAAGCGCCTGCTGCTGGTCGACGACAGCGCGAACGTGCTGGCGGAACTCGGCGCGACGCTGCGCGACGACGGCTACGACGTGATCGCCGCCGGCACCGGCGAGCTGGCGCTGGAGCTGCTCGCCGTGCAGCCGGTGGACGCGGTGCTGCTCGACGTGCAGATGCCGGGCATCGGCGGGCTGGAGACCTGCCGCCGCATCAAGTCCGCGCCGGCCCTGCGCGACATCCCGGTGGTGCTGCTGACGGCCTTCGAAGGGCGCGCGTCGATGCTGGCCGGCCTCGAGGCCGGCGCCGACGATTACGTCGTCAAGGCCAACGGCGAGGTCGAGCTGCTCAAGGCCCGGCTGCGCGCGCAGCTGCGGCGCAAGCAGTTCGAGGACGAGGCCCGCCGCGTCCACGCCGAGCTGCACAGCAACGCGCTGGAAGCCGCCGAGGCGCGCGCCGCGCGCGACCTGGCCGACAGCCGCGCGGAACTGCTGGCCGTGCTGCAGCAACGCAACGACGCGCTGGAGCAGCTCAATGCCGAGCTCAGCCGCGCCAGCAGCGCCAAGACCGCCTTCCTGTCGACGATGTCGCACGAGCTGCGCACGCCGCTGAACGCGGTGATCGGCTTCGCCCAGCTGATGCGCGACGGCGCGGCGGGTCCGGTCAGCGACCGGCAGTCCGAGTTCTGCAACCACATCCACAACGCGGGGCAGCATCTGCTGTCGCTGGTCAACGACCTGCTGGACATGGCCAAGATCGAGGCCGGCCGGGTCGACCTCGACATCGAGCCGGCGGACCTCGACGAGCTGCTGCGCGACGCGCTGGCGATCGTCCAGGAGCGCGCGCGGCTGAACCGCATCCAGATGGACTTCTTCGGCGTCGGCGGCGGCCAGCGGCTGTGCGTCGACCGCCGCCGTCTGCGGCAGATCATCTACAACCTGCTCTCCAACGCCGCGAAGTTCACGCCCAAGGGCGGCAACATCCGGCTCGAGGCGCGCCGCGTGACGCGGCTGCGCGCGCGCGAGGCGCTGCCGGGCTTCCCGGACGGACGCCGCTCCGAGCTGCCGGACAACGAGTTCGGCGAGTTCATCCAGATCAGCGTCACCGACAACGGCATCGGCATTCCGCCCGATGGGCTGGACAAGCTGTTCCAGCCCTTCAACCAGGTCCGCAACGTGCTGACGCACAAGGTCGAGGGCACCGGCCTGGGACTGGCGACGGTGGCGCGCCTGGTGCAGTTGCACGGCGGCGCGGTGGCGGTGAGCAGCGCGCCGGACCAGGGCAGCTGCTTCACCTGCTGGTTGCCGTGGCGCGAACCGGTGGTACCCGACGTCATCCTGCCGGACGAGCCCGGCGCGCGCCCGCTGGCGCTGGTGATCGAGCACAACGCGCCGGCCGCGGCGCTGATGCAGACGCAGCTGAACGCAGCGGGCTTCCGCGTGCGCCACGTGGCCTCCGCGGAGGCGGCGTTGGAGCTCGCGCCGCAGCTGCGGCCCGACCTGATCACGCTGGAGGTCAACCTGCCGGGCGGACTGGACGGCTGGGAGCTGCTGTCGCGCCTGAAGAACCTGCCGGGCTGGGCGCACATCCCGGTGGTGGTGGTGTCGGTGGACGCGGGGCAGGAGGTGGCGCTGTCGCTCGGCGCGTCGGCGGTGCTGCACAAGCCGGTGTCGCGCAAGGCGCTGAGCAAGGAACTGGAGATGCTCGGCTTCAAGCCGACGGCCACGCGCAAGTTCCTGGTGCTGGCGATCAGCGACGCGCCCGGCGACCTGCAGTCGCTCAGCGCGCACCTGTCGCAGCCGGGCTTCTCGGTGCTGCGCGCGACCGGCGGCAAGGAAGGCATCGAGCTGGCGCGGCGCCATGTGCCCGACCTCATCGTGCTGGACCTGCTGATGACGGAGGTCGACGGCATCGGCGTCGTCGAGGCGCTGCAGCGCGATCCGCTCACGGCGGCGATCCCGGTGATCGTCGTCGCGGCCTCGCAGCTGACGAGCCGCGACCGCGAGCTGCTGAACCGCCACGTGCAGCGCGCGACCGCCACCCGCGACCCGGCCGTCGAGGGGGCCGCGCCGGCACCCGCGCCGGGCACGCGCGCACCGCCGAACCCGCAGGGCCACTTCATGGACGAGGTCAAGCGCGCGATCAGCCGCACGAGCTGGGGCGACCTCGACCCGCTGGACGAATGAACACGAACGAGACCTGTGACGAGGGAGACACGACATCACGATGCAAGCGACCGCGATTCCCATGACCATCGTCCTCGTCGAGGACTCCCTGACCATCCGCCGCCAGCTGCTGCAGCGGCTCGACGCGGTGCCCGGGCTGCGCGTGGTCGGCGAGGCCGCCGACGAGGCCACCGCCCTGACGCTGATCGGCCACCTGCGGCCGGACGCCGTGCTGCTGGACCTGTCGCTCGCCCAGGGCGGTTCCGGCCTGGCGGTGCTGAAGGCGCTGCGCAAGCAGGGCTACGCGGGGCAGGTGCACGTGCTGTCGCACCAGACCGACGCCTACCGCGCGGCGGTGCTGGCGGCGGGCGCGAACGGCTTCTTCGACAAGGCCGAGGAACTCGACGTGATGCTGTGCCAGCTGATCGGTCGGACGGAGGTGCCCGCGCCCGAGCCGCTCTCGCCCGCGGCGCTGCGGGAGCGCCTGGACCAGACGGTGAAGCTCGCGATGCGGGACGGCGCCGAGGTCGTCGTGCACATGATCGCGGGGCCGCCCGCCTCGCTGCCGCCGCTGGCGGTGCAACTGATCGTCGCGCTGGACGGTGCGGACCTGGTCGGCTGGAGTGGCACGCCGGGCGATGCGCAGCTCTGCGTCGTGCAGCTCGACAGCGACGACACGCCCACGCTGCGGGAGCGGCTGGACGCGCTGGCGCCGGAGACGCGGCTGGGACAGGCGCGGCTGCCGGACGATGCGCTCTCGGCGGGCGGGCTGGTGGCGGTCGCGGAACTCCGGGCGCGGGGGAAATTGCCGTCCTGAGACGTGACGACCGTGCGACCGGGGGCATGACTCGAACGGGTCAGCGCATCCTGGTCATTCACCGACTTGAACCTCGGCCAATGGGCGCCTAAGTTCGGCGAACAGCTGAAATAACGTCTCGGCGGCACCACCGTGCCCGTCTGGCACTTGAGTTGCCCCCTCCGACTGGATTACTCTCTGTCGCAGGAGGTCAACGACCGTGGACGTTCTGCAGCTGGACATCTCGGGCCGACCGCAGGCCTGGATCTCGTCGAAGGAAGCAGCGGTTCTGTACGCCAGCGACGCGATCGCGTGGACGCTGGGGGCGCCCTTCCACGTCCTGCGCGGCGGGTACCAGCGTCTGACCGGTCTGCAGTCACGGATCGAGCTGCATCCGATCGTGGCGGTCCGCGGCGCGGTCCCGAGCCGCGCCTGGCGCCAGGCGCCGGCGCTCTCCAACTTCAAGCTCTTCGCGCGGGACCGCCATGTCTGCGCCTACTGCGGGCACGTGCTGCACGCCGACCTGCTGACGCGGGAGCACATCCAGCCGGTGTCGCGCAACGGCCGGGACACGTGGATGAACTGCATCACCGCCTGCCGCGCCTGCAACGGCCGCAAGGGCAACCGCACGCCGGAAGAGGCGCACATGTCGCTGCTCTACTTGCCCTACGTGCCCAGCCTGCACGAGGACATGATCCTGCGCGGCCGCCGCATCGTGGCCGACCAGATGGAGTTCCTGCTGGCGAGCGTGCCGAAGTCGTCGCGCTTGTATCTGCTCTAGCGCGACCTGCAGCCGATCCTCTCATCGCGCCGCAGTGCCCCGCACGCCTGGGAAGCCCCCTTGCCCGTGCTGCCGTTGCAGTCGTTCGCAAGCGCTTAAGAGGCACCAAAGCCGACTCCTGTAGAGTCACTCCATGCCCTGTTGCGGACGGCATGTCCCATGCCCGCGAGGTAAAGACTTGTTGCCTGGTCAACGGAAGGTCACAGATGTTCGTTGGCCGGTGCATCGATTTGGAGAACTGAGATGAAGAAGCTGCTGATTGCCACGATGGTGGTGGCCCTGGCCGCCTGCACGACGACGAATCCCGACGTGATCCAGCGCGGCGACGCGCAGCGTCTGTCGCAGGTGCAGGACGCCACGGTGCTGTCCTGGCGGCCGGTGACGGTGGACGGCTCGCAGAGCGGCGTCGGCGCCGTCGCGGGCGCGGTGGCGGGTGGCGTGGCCGGCGGCAGCGTCGGCGGCAGCCGGGAAGGCGTGATCGTCGGTGTGCTGGGCGCGGTGGCTGGCGCGGCGCTGGGCAACGCCGTGGAGCGCAGCACGACGAAGGAACAGGCTGTCGAGATCCTGCTGCAGCTGCGCAACGGCGAACGCCGCGCGATCGTCCAGGCGCAGGGCAACGAGAACTTCGCCTCCGGCGAGCCGGTGATCATCGTCACCACCGGCGGCAAGTCGCGCGTGATGCGCGCGCCGCAGGCGACGCGCACGAACTGAGCGGCTGCGCCAGCGAGCGCATGTTGCGCTCGGCAGGACGACAACGAAGGGGCCTCGCGGTCCCTTCTTGCGTTTCTGGAGCCCCTGGTCAGCCTTGGTTGATTGCAGCCACCCGCACTGCAGGCAATTGCCTCAACAGATCGACCAGACGGACATCCACCGTGTCCCAGATCAAGTGGATGTTGATGTCGATGGCGCGGTGGGCAATCCGATTTCGCAAGCCCCTCATGAGGCGCCACGGCACGTGTGCATTGGCGGCGAGAAACGCCTCATGCTCCGCCAGCAGCCTCGCAGCGGCTTCTTCCCAACACCAGGAGATTGAAAAGCACCGCGTGTTGCGTTTTCTTCTCTGCCAGAAAGTCGGCCTTGCCGAGTCCGTCCACATGGCTGCACGCAAAGCTCGCGGCTTCCTCCATGTGCTCCAAATGGTCGACCAAGCTGAACCTGCTCATACGGGTCGCGCCTCCGCGAGAACCTGGCTGCGATATTTGATCGGCACTTCAGGCGGCGTCAGCAGGCACACGGGAACGCCCAATGCCTCTTCGAGGTCGAGGTAGAGTCCCCCGAGATCGAACAGCGACGCCCCGGGCAGCGCGTCCACCAACAAGTCCAGTTCCTCGTTGTCCTGATCCTTGCCATGCACCACCGAGCCGTACACACGCAGGTTGGTGGTGGGATATCGGGCCACGATCGCACCCAATTGGTCTCGCTTCAGAGCGAGTGCTTCAGAGGGCCTCATTCATGCTCCTTTCGCTGCGGAAAGCTCACCGCAGTCAGAAAAGGATAAGGCCGCTCCGACGCGCTCAAAACGAGCGGTGTTGCGGAATCACTTCACCCGCTGCTTCTCGAGCTTGCGCGCCAGCGTGCGCCGGTGCATGCCCAGCCGACGCGCGGTTTCCGAGATGTTGAAGTCCGTCGCCGCCAGCGTCTCGTGGATGTGTTCCCACTCCAGCGTCTTGATGGACGTGGTCGCGCGGTCGGTGACCTCGACCTCGGCATCGCCCTGCGCGCGCGCGAACGCGGCCTCGATGTCGTCGGTGTTCGCCGGCTTGGCCAGGTAGTGCCGCGCGCCGAGCTTGATCGCCTCCACCGCCGTCGCGATGCTCGCGTAGCCGGTCAACACCACGATCACCATCTCCGGATCGTGCTCATGCAAGGTCTGCACGCACGCCAGGCCCGAACCGCCGCCTGCGAGCTTCAGGTCGACAACCGCGTACTCCGGCGCTTCCTCCGGTCCGCGATCGGTCAGCAGCTTCTGCACCTGCTCGGCGCTCGTCGCGCGCAGCACCTGGTAACCGCGGCGTTCGAACGAGCGCGACAGCGTCCGCGCGAACGCGTCGTCGTCCTCGACGATCAGCAGCAGGCGGTCGGTATCGGTGTCCAGGTCATCCGGCGTCATGGACGGCATTGTCGGGGAGTCCAAGGGGCGCCAGCGCGGACAGGGGCATTCGGATTTCCACCTCGGCGCCGCCGCCCTCCTCCGCCAGCCGGTTGCGCGCCTGCAGCTTCCCGCCCAGCGAGCGCACCACGTTCAGCGCGAGGAACAGCCCCAGCCCGCCGCCCGCGCGGCCCTTGCTCGATTGATAGGGCTTGCCGAAGCGCTCCAGCATCTCGGGCAGGAAGCCCGCGCCGCGGTCGCTCACCTGCAGCACCAGCTCGCCGTCCTGGGCGAGCGCACGCAGCGTCACCGGCCGGCCCGGCGCGGCCTCGAGCGCGTTGTCCAGCACGTTGTCGATCATCTGCTTGAGCCCGACGTCCGACACGATGCGCACCTTCGGCAGGTCCGGCGCCGGCAGGTAGGCCAGGCCGTGATGCGGCCGCGTCGCGCGCCAGTGCTCCGTCAGGTCGTCGAGGAAGACCTGCAGCGTGGTCACCACCGGCGCCTCGCCGCGCAGCTCGCCCGCCGACATCAGGATCCCGCTGACGATCGCCTTGCAGCGGCGCAGCTGGATCTGCATTTCCTCGATCTCCTCGCGCAGCTCCGGATCGCCGGCGAACGGCGCCATCCGCGACCAGTCGCCCAGGATCACCGACAGCGTCGCCAAAGGCGTGCCGAGCTCGTGCGCCGCGCCCGAGGCGAGCAGGCCCATGCGGACGATGTGCTCCTCCTCGGCGGCGCGCTGGCGCAGGTCGGCCAGGCGCGCGTCGCGCTGGCGCAGGTTGCGTCCGATGCGCTGGATGAAGATCACCAGCAGCGCCGCGTTGATCGCGAAGCAGATCAGCAGGCCGCCGATGTAGTGCGGCGGCAGGGCCAGCCCTTCCATGTCCGGCACCAGCAGCGGCAGGTGCCACTGCGTCAGCGCGACGAAGCAGCCGCCCGTCACCGCCACCGTGAACCAGATGTAGCGGGAAGGCAGCAGCACCGCGCCCACCGCGATCTGCAGCAGGAACAGGAAGATGAAGGGATTCGTGACGCCGCCGCTGTAGTACAGCTGGCCGCTCAGCACCGCGATGTCGACGAGCAGGCCGGCGAAGAGCTCGGCGTTGCGCACGCTCGGCACCCAGCGCGTGCGCAGCCAGCAGGCGACGTTGAACAGCACCAGGATCGCCAGCAGCGTCAGCATCTCCGGCATCGGCAGCCGGATGTGCAGCGCGAACTGCACCGACAGCACCGTGCCGAACTGCCCCGCCGCCGCCAGCCAGCGCAGCTGCACCAGCTGCTGCAGGTTGTTGCGGCCGGCCTGCAGCGCGCCCTCGCCGGACGAGTCCGCGATGCCCAGCGTCCCGGCCGCGCCGTCCAGGTAGCGGCTGTCGTCGGGGTGGTCGTCGTCCGGATCGGGACGGCTCAGCGGCATGGTGGCGGCCTCAGTCCGCCGTGCGGCGGCGCTCCGCGCGCCACAGCCAGAGGCCCACGCCCGCGAGCATCGCCGCCATGGCGAACCACGTCAGCGCGTACTGCAGGTGGTGGTTGTTGAAGCGCACCACCGTCAGCCCGCCGCGCGGCCACTGGGTCTGGTCGTCCGCCGCGGCGGCGTCGACGAAGTACGGTGCCACCGGCCCCTCGACGACCTTGCGCGCCTTGGCGATCGCGTCGACATCGCGCGAGTACCAGCGGTCCTCCGCCGGCACGTTCCTGCGCAGCAGGCTGCCGCCCGGCTCGCTCAGGCGCAGCAGGCCGATGACGCGGTCCTCGCCCTGCGTCTCCGACGCCGTGCGCGACGCGCGGGTCTTGAATTCCGGCGGCACGAAGCCGCGGTTCACCAGCACCCAGTCGCCGCGCTCGGTGCGCAGCGGCGTCAGCACCCAGTAACCGGTGCCGAGCTCGGTGCTCGCGCCGACCAGCGTCTCGCGCGAATGGTCGAAGGTGCCGGTGAGCGCGACCTTGCGGTATTCGTCGTCGACCTTGGTGATCGCGTCCCAGCGGTCCGCGCCGGGCGCGCGCTCGGGCGCGGCGGCCAGGCGCTTGTCCAGCCGCGCGATCAGGTCTTCCTTCCACGCCAGCCGCTGCACCTGCCAGACGCCGAGCGCCACGAAGACCGCAAACGAAAGGGCCGCGCCCAGCAGCAACGCCCAGAAGGCGATGCCGCGGCGCGGCCGCTGCGGTTCCGGAGGGAACGCCGTCATCAGGGCATGTTGCGCATGTCGTGGACCGGCATCATGTTGCTGTTCAGGTGGAACATCACCCAGATCGAGCCGGCCAGCATGATCACCACGACGGCGATCGTGAAGATCAGCGACAGCATGGACCAGCCGCCCTCGACCTTCGAGTTCATGTGCAGGAAATAGACCATGTGGACCACGATCTGCACGACCGCGAAGCCCAGCAGCACGATGCCCATCGCCGCCGACGACGAGATCGACTTGGTCATCACCAGGAAGAACGGGATCGCCGTCAGGATCAGCGACAGGATGAAGCCGATCAGGTAGCCCTTGACGGTGGCGTGGTAGCCGACGTCCTCGTGATCATCGTGGCCGTGGCCGCCATGGCCCTGATCGTGGCCATGGGCGTCATGCCCCTGGCCGTGGTCTTGGTGGTTGTTGCTCACGGCAGCACTCCCATCAGATAAACGAAGGTGAAGACACCGATCCAGATCACGTCCAGGAAGTGCCAGAACATCGACAGGCAGATCAGGCGGCGCTTGTTCTCCTTGGTCAGGCCCAGCTTGGAGACCTGGATCATCAGCGTCACCAGCCAGATGCAGCCGAAGGTGACGTGCAGGCCGTGCGTGCCGACCAGCGTGAAGAACGAGGAGAGGAACGCGCTGCGCTGCGGACCCGCGCCTTCGTGGATCAGGTGCGCGAACTCATAGAGTTCCACCGCCAGGAAGCACAGGCCGAGCACGCCGGTGATCGCCAGCCAGGCCAGCGTGCCGGTCTTCTTGTTGCCCAGCATCTTGATCATGGCGAAGCCATAGGTGATCGAAGACAGCAGCAGGAAACCGGTGTTCAGCGCCACCAGCGGCAGGTCGAAGAGGTCGGCGCCCGACGGGCCGGCCGCGTAGCTGCGGCCCAGGACCGCATACGTCGCGAACAGCACCGCGAAGATGAGGCAGTCGCTCATCAGGTAGATCCAGAACCCGAGGAGCGTGCCGTGCTGCGGGTGGTGGTCGCCGTTGTCGTAGAACACCGGCGTGCCGGTGTTGTTCGTCATGGTCGTTGCTTGCATGTTGGAGTTCGCTCGCTGCGCAATCAGGCCTGGGCGGCCAGCACCTTGGTGCGGGCTTCTTCCGTGCGGGCCACTTCATCCGCGGGGATGTAGTAGTCACGCTTGTAGTTGAAGGTATGGACGATCGCCGCGATGACGGTCACCGCGAAGGCGACACCCGCCACCAGCCACATGTGCCAGATCAGGGCGAAGCCGAACAGCGTCGACAGGCCGGCCAGGATCACGCCGGCGCCGGTGTTCTTCGGCATGTGGATCTCCTTGAAGCCGGCGACCGGACGCTGGTGTCCGCGGGTCTTCATGTCGTGCCACGCGTCGTGGTCGTGGACCACCGGCGTGAACGCGAAGTTGTACTGCGGCGGCGGCGACGAGGTCGACCACTCCAGCGTGCGGCCCTGCCACGGATCGCCGTCGAAGTCGCGCAGCTGGTCGCGCTTGAAGTAGCTCACCACCAGCTGGATCAGGAAGCTGCCGATGCCGGCCGCGATCAGCAGCGCGCCGAAGGCGGCGATCTGGAACCAGATCTGGAACGACGGATCGTCGAAGTGGCTCATGCGGCGCGTCACGCCCATCAGGCCGAGCACGTACAGCGGCGTGAAGGCGACGAAGAAGCCGATCTGCCAGAACCAGAACGAGCACTTGCCCCAGAACGGATCCAGCTTGTAGCCGAAGGCCTTCGGGAACCAGAACGAGATGCCCGCCAGCAGGCCGAACAGCACGCCGCCGATGATCACGTTGTGGAAGTGGGCGATCAGGAACAGCGAGTTGTGCAGCACGAAGTCGGCCGGCGGCACCGCCAGCAGCACGCCCGTCATGCCGCCGATCACGAAGGTGACCATGAAGCCGACGGTCCAGTACATCGGGACCTCGAACTTGATGCGGCCGCGGTACATCGTGAACAGCCAGTTGAAGATCTTCGCGCCCGTCGGGATCGAGATGATCATCGTCGTGATGCCGAAGAACGAGTTGACGCTGGCCCCCGATCCCATCGTGAAGAAGTGGTGCAGCCACACCAGGTAGGACAGGATCGTGATCACGACCGTCGCGTAGACCATCGACGCGTAGCCGAACAGCTTCTTCTGGCTGAAGGTCGAGACGACTTCAGAGAAGATGCCGAAGGCCGGCAGCACCAGGATGTAGACCTCGGGGTGGCCCCAGATCCAGATCAGGTTGATGTACATCATGGCGTTGCCGCCAAGATCGGTCGTGAAGAAGTTGGTGCCGACGTAACGGTCCAGCGACAGCAGCGCCAGGGCCGCGGTCAGGATCGGGAACGAGGCCACGATCAGGATGTTCGAGCACAGCGAGGTCCAGGTGAAGACCGGCATCTTCATCATGGTCATGCCCGGCGCGCGCATCTTGATGATGGTCGCGATCAGGTTGATGCCCGAGAGCGTGGTGCCGACCCCCGCGACCTGCAGCGACCAGATGTAGTAGTCCACCCCCACGCCCGGACTGGCGAGCAGCCCCGACAGCGGCGGATAGGCCAGCCAGCCGGTGCGCGCGAATTCGCCGACGAACAGCGAGGCCATGCACAGCACGGCGCCGCCGGTGGTCATCCAGAAGCTGAAGTTGTTCAGGAACGGGAAGGCCACGTCGCGCGCGCCGATCTGCAGCGGCACGACGTAGTTCATGAAGCCCGTGATCAGCGGCATCGCCACGAAGAAGATCATGATCACGCCGTGGGCGGTGAAGACCTGGTCGTAGTGGTGCGGGGGCAGGAAGCCCAGCTGGTCGCCGAAGGCGATGGCCTGCTGCGCGCGCATCATGAGCGCGTCGGCGAAGCCGCGCAGCAGCATGACCAGGCCCAGCACGATGTACATGATGCCGATCTTCTTGTGGTCGATGCTGGTCACCCAGTCGCGCCAGAAGGGGCCCCAGAGGCGGAACTTCGTCATCAGCGCGAGGAGGACGAGGCCGCCCAGCGCAACCATGGCGAAGGTGCCGATCAGGATCGGCTCGTGCAGCGGAAGCGCCTCCAGGCTGAGGCGCCCGAAGATGAGCTTTTGAACGTCAATCATCTTGGATCTCTGTTGTGCTTGCGATCCCGGCGCGGCTGGTCACAGCGAACGCACCGGGAAGCCGGTCAGTTACGGGTGGCCGAGGCCTGCCATTGCGAGGCGTACTGCCCCGCGTTGTCAGGCGTGCACAGCGCGGCCACGAAGATCCGCTTCTGCTCGTTGCTCCAGGGCTTGCTGGCCAGGCCGTCGATGGCGCCCTTGCCGCCGCCGCCGGCGGCGTCGATGGCCATCATCTGGCCCATGCACATCTTGGAACCGTCGACGCAGCGATTGACGACCGCGTCGAACAGGCCGGGGGCGACGCTCGAATAGCGGCGCACCGGCTGGCGCTCGGAGGGCTTCTCGAGATCGAGGTACAGCTCCTTGGTCAGCGCGACGCCGTCGGCCTTGTTGCGCTCGACCCAGGCGGCGAACTCGTCGTTGGACAGGCCGTGGAACTTGAAGCGCATGTGCGAGAAGCCGTCGCCGCTGAAGTTGGCGGAGAAGCCGTCGTACACGCCGGGCTTGTTGATCACCGCGTGCAGCTGGCTCTGCATGCCGGGCATCGCGTAGATCATGCCGGCCATGGCGGGCACGTAGAACGCGTTCATCACGGTCGACGAACTGATCTTGAAGTGGATCGGGCGATCCACCGGCGCGACCAGTTCATTGACGGTCGCCACGCCCTGGTCCGGATAGATGAACAGCCACTTCCAGTCCAGCGCCACGACCTCGACGTTCAGCGGCTCGACACCGGCGGGGATCGGGCGCTGCGCGTCCAGACGTTCCAGCGGGCGGAAGGGGTCCAGCTTGTGGGTGCTGATCCAGGTCATCGCGCCCAGCGCGATGATGATCAGCAGCGGCGCGCCCCAGATGATCAGTTCCAGACGGGTCGAATGGTCCCACTCCGGCGAGTAGGTCGCCTGGGTGTTGGACGCGCGGTAGCGGAAGGCGAAGACCAGCGTGAGGATGATCACCGGGACGATGATCAGCAGCATCAGCAGCGTCGATGCGACGATGAGCTGCGCCTGCTGGTTCGCGATGTCGCCCGAAGGTTTCATCACGACCATGTTGCAGGCGGTGAGGGGCAGCGCCAGAGCCAGCAGCCCGAGACGGGCCAGTGACCGGATGGGGCCGGCGGGACTTGTTTTTGCAGATGCTTTGAGGTACATGGGACTCAGCAGACCATCAGGCGTAGTTCACGCGGAACCCCCTTCCTCGCCTCGGGTTCCCCGTCAGCGGAAACCTGGTGGGGTTTCTTCCGAAGGGAAAGCGATAAAGGGGAAAACGACACTTGTCGACCGTTGCACGCCGGGCGCAGATTTTGCCCGATTGACCAAAGCTAACTATTGGACATTTTGTCCCAGGTAGGAGACGTATGAACAGCAGCACCCTTCCGACAGCCGGGCAACACCTCGCGACCGTGGGGCAGCCGCTGCCGCGAGGCAGCGGGGTGGCGACGAAAGAGGAACAGGACGCGGTCGCCCCGGGCGACATCGCGGTGGGCGTGGTGATCGGGCGGGCGTCGGAGTACTTCGACTTCTTCGTCTACGGCATCGCCTCGGTGCTGGTGTTCCCGTCGATCTTCTTCCCGCACATGGAGCGGCTGGAAGGGACGCTGTACGCCTTCGCGCTGCTGGCGCTGGCCTTCGTGGTGCGCCCGATCGGCACGCTGGTCGGCATGGAGATCCAGCGGCGCTTCGGCCGCAGCGTGAAGCTGACGGTGGCGCTGTTCCTGCTGGGGATCTCGACCTGCACGATCGCCGTCCTGCCCGGGTTCAACACCTGGGGCGGCGCGGCCATCGGCCTGCTGGCGCTGTGCCGGATCGGTCAAGGCCTGGCCCTGGGCGGCTCCTGGGACGGCCTGCCCTCGCTGCTGGCGCTGAACGCCCCCGAAGGCCGGCGCGGCTGGTACGCGATGCTGGGGCAGCTCGGCGCGCCGATCGGCTTCCTGATCGCCGCGGCGCTCTACGCCTACCTGTGGAGCAGCCTGGCGACCATCGACTTCCTGAGCTGGGGCTGGCGTTTCCCGTTCTTCGCCGCGTTCGCGATCAACGTCGTGGCGCTGTTCGCACGACTGCGCCTGGTCGTGACGCACGAGTACGAGAAGAACCTCGAGGAGCATGAGCTCGACCCCTGCGACGTCGACGAGCTGTTCGAGAAGCAGGGCGCCACCCTGTTCATCGGCGCGTTCGCGGCGCTGGCCAGCTATGCGCTGTTCCACATCGTCACGGTGTTCCCGCTGTCGTGGGTGATGCTGTACGGGGACCAGAACGTCACCCAGTTCCTGGTCGTGCAGATCATCGGCGCCCTGCTGGCGGCGGGGGCGATGCCCATCTCCGGGCTGATCGCCGACCGGATCGGCCGGCGCAGCACGCTGGGCATGCTGGCCACGACGATCGGCATCTTCAGCCTGTTCGCCCCGATCCTGCTGGACAGCGGGACCATGGGCCAGAACATCTTCATCCTGGTCGGCTTCGTGCTGCTGGGGCTGTCGTACGGCCAGTCCTCGGGCGCGGTGACGTCCAACTTCCTGCCCCACTTCCGCTACACGGGCGCGGCACTGACCTCGGACCTGGCCTGGATCATCGGCGCGGCCTTCGCCCCGCTGGTGGCGCTGGGGCTCTCAGCGAAGTTCGGGCTCTGGGCGGTCACCGCCTACCTGCTGTCGGGCTCCATCGTCACGCTGGTGGCGCTGCGGACCAACCGCATGCTGACGATGAAAGACAAGGATTGACCCCCGGCGCGTCCGACGCCTTGCGCGCCTGACGCCCAAAGTCGCTACACGGGCTTGACAGCCCGCGACGCGAAAAAGCAACGGCCGATCGGGAGATCGGCCGTTTTCCTTTGCCCCTCGCCCGACGCGCATCGCCCTCGCGCATCGCGCTCGCCCGTGCGAGCCGGGTGCGACCGACCGACCGACCGACCGACCGACCGACCGACCGATCGATCGACCGGAATGACCCTACTTAATTAGATAGCAAGCTACCTAATTAGAATCACGGTCATGACGTCCTCGAACTCCAAGCCCCCTCGCACCTTGACGCGCACCGCGCGCGAGACCGCGCTGATGTCGATCGGCATGACGCTGCCCGTGCTGGAGCGGGCGTACCGCGCGAAGGCCAACCTGGCCATGGCGCACGTGGGGCTGTCGCAGGCGCTGGCCTGGCCTCTGGTGATGATCGGCCGGCGCGGCGACGGCTTGCGGCAGGGCGAGCTGGCGACGCTGCTGAGCATCGAGGGCCCGTCGCTGACGCGTTCGGTGGACCAGCTGATCACCGGCGGCTTCATCGAGCGCCACGAGGATCCCGACGACCGTCGCGCCAAGACGCTACACCTGACCGCCTTGGGCGCGGACGCCTGCGAGCAGATCGAGGACACGCTGCGCGACCTGCGCAACGCGCTGTACGAGGGCATCCCGGACGCCGACATCGAAGCCGCGCTGCGCGTCTTCGCCACGCTGTCCGAGCGCGTCGGCGCGCCGAAGGCGATCGTGCCGCCGCGGCGCAAGTGAGGCCGACTTCCGCAGCCCCTCGGTCATGAAGTTCCCCGCCCTTTCCTTCCCCACCCTGCGTCGCCCCGCATGGCGACCGCCGTCGCTGCGCGCGCTGCCTCCGATGAGGCTTCCTCAGCTGCCGGCCCTGCTGCGGCCCGGCTTCACCGTCGCCGAGTGGCTCTTCTCGTTCAAGGCCTTCGCCGCCGCGATGCTGGCGGTGTTCCTGGCGAGTTGGGCCGGCCAGCCCCGGCCGTTCTGGGCGCTGATGACCGCCTACGTCGTCGCCAATCCGCTGGCGGGCGCGGTGCGTTCGAAAGGCCTGTTCCGCTTCATCGGCACGCTGGTCGGCGGCGCGGCGGCGGTGCTGCTCGTGCCTCGCTTCGCCAACGCGCCGGAACTGCTGAGCCTGGCACTCGCGCTGTGGGTGGCGGGCTGCCTGTGCCTGTCGTTGCGCGATCGCACGCCGCGCGCCTATGCCTTCATGCTGGCGGGCTACACGGCGGCGCTCATCGGCTTCCCGTCGGTGGACACTCCGCTGGCGATCTTCGACACCGCCGTCGCGCGCCTCGAGGAGATCGGCCTGGGCGTGCTGGCCGCCACGCTGGTACACAGCCTGGTGCTGCCCAACAGCCTGTCGACCTCGGTGCTGGGTCTGCTGGATCGCACGCTCGGCGACACACGCACCTGGCTGACCGACATCGCGGCGCGCCGCGACGGCGGCGCCGACCGCCGCCGCGTCGCCAGCGACATCACGCAGTTGCGGCTGCTGTCGATCCACATTCCCTTCGACACCAGCCACTTGCGCTGGACCGCCGATGCCGTGCAGGCGATGCAGGACGGCGTCGCCGCGCTGACGCCGATGCTGGCGGGCGTGGAAGACCGGCTGCAGGCCCTGGAGGCTCATGCCACGCGCACGCAAAGCGACGTCGATCCCGGCGCCGAGACCGGCACCGAGGCCGATCACGGCCGGCGGGATGCCCTTCCCGATGACATACGCGCGATGCTCGGCGCGATCGGGCCCTGGCTCGCCTTGCCGGCCGCGGAGGCCGAAGCCCGGCTCCCCGCCCTGCGCGCGCAACTCGCCGCGCTGACCGGCGACGCGCCGCGCAGCCGTCTGGCCGACGATCCCTGGGCGCGATTGCTGCGCGTCGCGCTGGCGGAACGGCTGGGCGAACTGCTCAACGGCTGGTTGCATTGCATGCAGCTGCGCGCGGACATCGACCGCGGCCTCTCGGGCGAAGCCATGCCCTCGCGGCCCGCGCCGGCGCTGCGCGGTCCCAAGCTCCACCGGGACATGGGCATGGCGTTGTGGTCCGGCGCGGCCGCGCTGATCGCGATCCTGGTCTGCTGCGCGTTCTGGATCCTCACCGGCTGGCCGATGGGCGCGGCCGCCGCGATGATGGCGGCGATCTTCTGCTGCTTCTTCGCGGCGATGGACGACCCGGTGCCGGCCATCAACGGCTTCCTCCACTGGACCGTGCTGTCGATGCCCTTCGGCGCGCTCTACGTGCTGGTGCTGCTGCCGCTGGTACAGGACATGTGGACGCTGATGGCCGTCTGCGCGCCGATGTTCCTGATCGTCGGCGCGTACGTCGGCCGGCCGTCGACCTTCGGCGCCGCATTGCCCTTCCTGTTCGGCGTGATCGGCACGCTGGTGATGCACGACACCGCGCAGGCGGATCTGACGAGCTTCCTGAATTCGATGTCGGGGCAACTGGCCGGCGTCTTCGTCGCGGCGCGGGTCGCGCGGCTGATGCGCTCCGTCGGCGCGGACTGGAGCGCCCGCCGCATCCAGCGCGCAACCTGGCGCGAGCTCGACGACCTGGCCCGCCTGCCGCGTTCCGCCGGCCGCGCGCAGGCCTACCTGCTGCGCATGCTGGACCGCATCGCGCTGCTGGCGCCGCGCGTGGCGCAGGCGGGCGGCTCGGTACCGGGCGTCCCGACCGACGATGCGCTGCACGACCTGCGCGTCGGCGCCGACCTGGTGGCGCTCCAAGGCGCGCGCGGCCAGTTGCCGGGCGAGTCGACGCTGCCGCTGCAGCCCTTGCTGACGGCGATCGGCAACTGGCAGCGCGCGCGCATCGCCGGTGACGCCGACGCGATCGCATCGCCGCCCGCCCTTCTGCTGGAACGGCTGGACACGGCGCTCGCGCGTCTCGTCGAGGTGTACCCCACTTCCCGGTCGCTGCCGGCCGAAGCGATCCCCGCCGCCAGCGCGTTGACGGGCTTGCGTCGCAACCTGTTCCCGCAGGCGCCGGAGCCGCGACTGCCCGTCGACGCGATCGTTTCCCCCGAGGGGCCGGATCGATCAGCAGAGGTCGGCCCCACCGATGAGATGGAGCCGACCAATGAGATGGAGTCGACCGACGAGAGCGAACCGATCGACACGACCGACTCGAGCCACTCGAGCGATCTGAACAAGGAGAACCCGGCATGACCGGCGCAGTGGATTTCTTCGGGCTCTACCTGCCCTGGCTGATGCCGCTCGCGGCGCTGGCGCTGCTCGCGCTGTCCGCCGTGCGGCGACTGCTCGCATGGGCCGGCGCATACCGCTGGATCTGGCATCCGGCGCTGTTCGACCTCGCGGTCTACGTGCTGCTGCTGTGGGCCCTGAGCGTCGCCTCGCTGCGCGTGCTGCACGGGCCGGGATGACGACGCCGACGACCTGCCGTCTTCAACGAGCGACCTCTCCGCATGACCGGTCGACCGATCAACGCATGAACGATTCCGGAAACCTGGACGCCACGACATGAAGCCTTCTTCCTTCCCCCTGCGCCGCGCGATCTCGATGGTGGTCACCCTGGCGGCGGTCGGCGGCGCCCTGTGGGCGGCCGGCAAGCTCTGGGACCATTACGAGCTCCAGCCCTGGACACGCGACGGCCGCGTGCGCGCCAACGTCGTGCAGATCGCACCCGATGTGTCCGGCCTCGTCACCGCCGTGCCGGTGCAGGACAACCAGCAGGTGGCCGCCGGCGCGCTGCTGTTCGAGGTCGACCGCGCGCGCTACGAGCTGGCGCTGCGGCAATCGCAGGCGCAGCTGTCGGCGCAGAAGGTCGTGCTGGCGCAGGCGCTGCGCGAGGCCGATCGCAACAAGGGACTCGGCACGCTGGTCTCGCAGGAAGCGAGTGAGCAGACCCGCAGCCGCGCCGAGCAGGCGCGCGCCGCCGTCGCACAGGCCGAGGTGGCCGTCGACAGCGCCAAACTCAATCTGGCGCGCGCCGAGATCCGCGCGCCGTCCGCCGGCACCATCACCAACTTCGACCTGCGCCAGGGCGCCTACGCGACCGCCGGGCATGCGGTGCTCGCGCTCGTGGATGCGGGCTCGCTGTACGTCGAGGGCTACTTCGAGGAAACCAAGCTGCCGCGCATCCACGTCGGCGACGCCGTCGAGGTCAAGCCGATGGGCGCGAGCCGCGCGCTGACGGGCCGCGTGGAGAGCCTCTCCGCCGGCATCGCCGACCGCGACCGCAGCACCAGCGCCAACCTGCTGCCCAGCGTGAACCCGACCTTCAACTGGGTGCGGCTGCCGCAGCGCGTGCCGGTGCGGGTGAAGCTCGATCCGCTGCCGGCGGGGGAGCGGCTCGTCGCCGGTCAGACAGTGACGGTGCAGGTGATCTCCGGCACGACGGCCAAGGGCTCGGCAACGGCAACCGCCGCGGCAACGGCGGGCTCGACAGCAAAGGCGGAGTTGAAGTCATGAGCGTCGTGATGAGACCGCTGCTGGCGGTGATCGCCGCCGCAGCGTTGGCGGCGTGCTCCACCACGCCGAAGGGACCGGACTATCGGGTGCCCGCCGACGCCGTCGTGATGAAGCCGCGCGCATCGGCGCCCTTCCTTGAACAGGCACGCGCCGCGGACGCCGCGAAGATGGCGAGCGCCGATGCCGGCGCGGATCGGACGGCGGCGACGCCGGTCCCCTTCGACGCGGCACCGCTGCCGCCGCATTGGTGGCGCCTGTTCCAGGACCCCAGGCTGGACGGTCTGGTGGAACGCGCCCTCGCGCGCAACACCGACCTGCGCCAGGCGGTCGCGAACCTGGAACGCGTCCAGGCCCTCGAGTCCGAAGTCGCCGGCGGCGAGAAGCCGACCGTCAGCGTCAACGGTGGTCCGAGCTACGGTCACCCGTCCGGCCTGTCGATGCTCAGGAAGGACTACGTGCCGCCCGACGCCTACCGCTACAGCGCGGGTGTGGGCCTCTCGTACCAGCTCGACCTGTTCGGCCAGATCCGCCGCGCGATCGAGTCCTCGCATGCGAGCACCGAGGCGGCCTCGGCCGCGCTCGACCTCGTGAAGGTCAACGTGGCGGCGGGCACGGCGCGCGCGTATGCGGAAGCCTGCGCGACCGGTCAGCGGCTCACATCCGCGCAGCATTCGGTCGATCTGCAACGCGAGGCGATCGATGTCACCGAGCGTCTGCAGCGCGCCGGCCGTGTCGGCGAGATCGACGCGGCGCGCGCCCGCAGCCAGCTCCAGCAACTGCGGGCGGCGCTGCCGCCGTTGCTGGCTCAGCGGCAGTCGGCGCTGTACCGCCTCGCGACCTTGACCGGCGAACTGCCCGAGGACTTCCCGCGCGAGTTGGCCGACTGCCACGTCGCGCCGCAGGTGACCGGCACGATCCCCGTCGGCGACGGTGCCGCGCTGCTGCGCCGCCGTCCCGACATCCGTCAGGCCGAGCGCGAGCTGCATGCAGCGACGGCGCGCATCGGCGTCGCGATCGCGGACCGCTATCCGAAGATCAGCCTGGGCTTGTCGGCCGGCTCGGCGGGCACGCTCGCGGGCTTCGGAAAGAGCGACACGCTGAGCTGGAGCCTCGGACCGCTGATCTCGTGGACCTTGCCCAACAACGGCGTCGCCGACGCGCGGATCGCGCAGGCCGAGGCCGGCACGCGCCAGGCCGCGGCCCGTTTCGACGGCACGGTGCTGAACGCGCTGCGCGAGACCGAGACCGCCCTCAACCAGTACGCCCGCGAGCTGGACCGCCGCGCGGCGCTGCAGGCCTCGCGCGACGAGGCCGCGATCGTCGCCGGACAGGCCCGGCGCCTGTACCAGGGCGGCAAGGTCGCCTATCTCGACGCGCTGGACGCCGAGCGCGCGCTCGCCGCGAGCGATGCCGCGCTGGCCGCCTCCGAGGCCACGCTGATCGACGAGCAGGTCCAGCTGTTCCTCGCCTTGGGCGGCGGCTGGGAGTCGAACGAGGAACGGCCCGACGCGCCGGTGCACGCCGCGCGCTGACGAAAAAAAGGCGGTCCTTCGCGGGACCGCCTTCTTCTGACTTCACCGGCTGCTGGCCCTCACCCCCACCCTCTCCCGCGAGCGGGAGAGGGAGCAAGGGTGAGAGCGCTCGCGCCGCCTCCTCCCCGGCCGCCCCTCAGCGGCCGTGTTCCTTCATCAGGGATAGCTGATCGTCAGCTTGTAGGGCGAGGTCGTGCTCGATCCCGAGTACGACATCACCTTGATGTAGACCGTCTGCGCGGTCGCGCCGTTCTGGTACGTCAGCGACTCCGTGCTGCCGACCGCTTCCGAGCGTGCCAGGCCCGTGCCGGTGGACTTCACCACGTACAGGTCGTAGTCGATGCTCGACGAGGTCGGGCCGGTCATGTCCACGCGCAGGCGCTGGTTGGCGGCGAGCGTGACCTTGAAGAAGTCGATGTCGCTGGCGCTGCCGATGAAGCCGGTCAGCTGGTTGCGGCTGCCGACGGCGTTCGCGGCGGAGATCGTGTTGTTGGGCTCGACCTCATCCGCCGCGTCGACCACGTTGTTGACGGTGAAGCTGACCGGCGTCGAGGTCGTCGTGTTACCGGCCGCGTCGTAGGCCTTGGCGGCCAGGCTGTGCGTGCCGTTGGCCAGCTGCGCCGAGTTGACGGCGATCGAGTACGGCGCCGTCGTGTCGATGTCGCGCAGCGCGCCGTCCAGCCAGAACTCGACCTGCGTCACGCCGACGTTGTCGCTGGCGGTGGCGGAGAACGTGATCGTGCCGGTGGTGCCGTTGACCGCGGCGGTCACCGAGGGCGGCGTGGTGTCGCCGCCGCTGACGCCCTGGTTGACCCAGATCGGCGCGGACCACAGCACCTTGCCGTCGTCCTGCGTGACCTTGGCGTAGTAGAAGTGCTTGCCGTTGGCCGGCGTGACGGTGGCGGTCGGGTTGCTGCTCAGCAGCGTGACCGTGCCGTTGCGGCCGGGCACGCCTTCCCAGATCTCGGTCTGCACGACGGTGCGGCCGTTCGGGTTGTAGAACCCGACGTTCAGCGCCAGCGCGCCCGCGTTGTCGAAGCGCTCGCCCATGATCTTGCCGTTGGCGCTGAAGATCAGTTGCGAGTTCTTGTCCAGCGTCGCGAAGACGCGGCGCGCCTTCAGCGCGTCGACCAGCGCGGCCTTGCTCAGCGGCGTACCCGTGGGGATCAGCACCGCGGTGCGGTTCGTGTAGGACTTGCCCCAGTTGGCGCAGTGGTTGTCCTGGTTGGTCGCTGGCGCCACGTGGAAGCCGCGCTCCAGCAGCTTCTTCCACGAGCCTTCGTACGAACTGCGCGAGGTCTCGGTCTCGGTCGTGTTGGACGAGAACGCCGAGGTGTTCATCACCTCCGACATCACCATCACCTCGTCGCCATCGGCGCTGTAGGCCATGTCGGTGCCGCTGATGATGAACTGGCCGCTCGAGTCCGGATGGTTGAACTGGCCGATCAGCCCCTGGGCGCGCATCACCGAGTACAGCGTGGCGTAGTCGTTCTTGGCGATGTAGCGGTCGCCGAAGAGCTCGTTCTGCGCGTTGTATTCCCACGAGAACAGCTCGTTGCTGTTGAAGATGTTCAGGTGGCCGCCGTTGCTGATGACGCCCCACTCCATGCCGTACATGGCCAGGAAGCCGGCGTTGGCCGCGGTGTAGTCGGCCGCGATCTGCAGGCCGCGCTGGTAGCGCGCCTTGGCCGCGGTGGCGCTGCCGCTGGTGTTGGTGCTGGACGAGCCGTCGTAGTAGTGGTTGTGGTCGGTGTTGGCGAAGATGTCCAGGCCCGCGTCCTTCGCGTACGGGAAGGCCGCGTCGGGACCGAAGGCGCCGCTCTGCGCCGGCTGCGACGAGTTGCAGCTGCCGATGGCGCCGCCGCCGTCGGAGTCGTTGGTCTGGCCGTGGAAGCTGCCGTAGTAGATCGTGTAGGGCCACGAGCCAGCGCCCACCGCCGCCGACTGCGCGCGCACGCGCTGGTCGGCCTCGCCCGCGGCGCCCATCGCCAGCGGACGCAGCGTGCCCATCGCGATCCTGGCCGGCTTGCCGATGGCGAAGTTCCAGCTCTGTTCGACCGCGTGGCCGCCTTCGCCGGCCTGCTGGGCGGCGAGGATCTCGGCGAACTGGGCGTCGCCGCCGCTGCTCTTCAGCGCGACGTCGGCCTTGGCGCTGAGCGCGGTCAGCGTCGCGGTGTAGATGCCGTCCGGCAGGCCGGCACTGCCGCGGCCGGCCCAGTTCAGCGTGACGCTCTTGACGTCGCCGGCGTACTTCTCGACGCCGCTCCAGCGCTTGACGACGGCACCGGCGGGCGAGCGCAGTTCGACGCGATAAGCCAGCAGCGTGCCGGCGGGCGCGCCGACGTAATCGAGGTGGACCGCGAAGTCGCGCGCGCCGGTGGTTTCGGCGCCGGTGAACGGCACGTCGAGCGCGGCGTCGAACTCGTGGTGGTCCGGGTACTTGGCCGAGGGATCGGCGGTCAGCGCGGTCGCGCGGTCATCGGGCGTGGTCGCCTGCTGCTGCGTCTGCGACTTCTCGCCGTTGAGGCCGCCGCCGCAGGCGGTCAGCACGACAGCCATCGCGCTCAGCGTGGTGAGGCGCAGCACGGCGCGTCCGGACTGGGGGAACAGGGTGCGGAAGTTCATGGGAGTTCTCCTCGACTTGGTTCAGGCCTGCTTGCGGCGGCGGATGCTCAGGCCCATCGCGCCCAGCGCGACCACGGCCAGCGCGATCGAGGCGGGCTCGGGCACTTCCGGCACGTCGACCTCGGGGATCAGCGAGCCGGCGAACTGGACCATGTCGTAGCGGATGGTTCCGCCGGTGCCGTAGTTGCCGCCGGTGCCGGCGTAGGCCTGCGTGCCGGGCGCGAACATGCTGACCAGTTGCACCGCGAAATTGGCGTTGTCGTCGACGCCGGCGATGTCGGAGAAGTTGAAGCCCAGCCCCTTCACGAAGGCGCTGTCGCGCAGCATGCGGAAGGTGGTGGCCTCGACCCAGTTCTCGCCGTCGATCGTGTACAGCAGCGCCGTCCAGGCGGACGCGGTGGCGCTGTTGCGCTGGTCGAAGGTCAGGACGATGTCCTGGAATCCGGTGGTGTCGATCGAGAACTGCACGCCGGTCGTGCGGTCGCCCGTGCCCTGGCTCGCGTAGCCGGCGGTGTTGAGCGCCATGCTGCCGCCGGTGGTGTCCGACGAGCCGGACTGGCTGACGAAGGTCGTGGACACGCCCAAGGTGTCCAGGAAGGCGCCGCCGTGGTCGGTGTAGGTCGGCTTGGTCGAATAGACCGGCTGGTTCTGGGCGTTGACGCCGACCTGGTTGAAGCCCCACAGCGCGACGGTGTCGGCCTGGGCCAGACCGGCCCACAGGAGACCTGCGGCGAGCAGGATGGATTTGAATTTCATGGCAACCCCGGACAGTCGTTTCGATGATTCAACGGTTTGCGCAAACGTTTACGGCAACAATTTGTCGGCAAATCATGTGAAGTTGTGCGCTTGACTTCACGCACATGAAGGAACGGGCGGAGCGTAGGGTCGCTTCGTGACAAGCAGGTTGCGGGGAACCCCGGAGACGGGAATGCCGCACCCCGCGTTTGAGGGGGAGGTCGACGGCGGGGTGCCCGCCCACGGTGCGATGCGCCGCGCAGGCCGCGTGATCAGGGTGCATGTCGCACCTCCCTGGACCGGTCGCCGCGAGACGCGTAGGACAACACCCGCCGCACAAGGCGCCGTCGTCCGACGGTGGTCTCCCGCGGGGCCCCGAATACTGTCCGCACCGCCACCCGAGGGGCCGCCGATGACCGTGATCCGCAAGGGCCAGCAGCCCGCGGAGCTGACCCGCGAGCAATTCCATGAGCGCTTCATGCGCCGCTTCCAGGACCCGGCCTACCGCGCCGAGCACGAGGCCATCGCGCGCCTGGAGGTCATCGCCTTCGAGGCGATGAAGGAGGGCCGCAAGTCGCCGATCACCCGTCCGGCGGGCAGCGGCTTCAAGGACCCGTCGTACGAGACCTCGGTCGAGTGGCTGGACGCGCATCAACGGCTCAAGCTGGCGCAGCAGCGCTGGAGCGATCCGGCCACGCGTTCGCGCGTGCTGCTCGTCTGCGGCAGCGACCGCAACGACGGCACCTGCCCGGGGGAGATGTCCAAGACCTGGCGTCTGACCCAGATCGCCAAGGACCAGCTGAGCCGGCACGACGTGATCATCGATGTCCTGGACCTGAGCCTGATCACCTCCGAGTACGGGCGCCAGATCCATCCGTGCAAGGGCTGCGTGTCCACCGCGATGCCGCTCTGCCACTGGCCCTGCAGCTGCTATCCGAATCACGCGCTCGACCAGTCCAGCGACTGGATGAACGAGATCTACGAGCGCTGGGTCTCCGCGCACGGCGTGATCCTGTTCACCCCGACCTACTGGTACCAGTCGCCCAGCGCACTGAAGCTGATGATCGACCGCCTGGTCTGCGCGGACGGCGGCAATCCCGATCCGACCTCCACCCACGGCAAGAAGGCCGCGGAAGCCAAGGCGATCGAAGAGAAGGGGTGGGACTATCCCAAGCACCTCGAAGGCCGCGCCTACGGCCTGGTGGTGCACGGCGACGTGGCGGGCGTGGAAGCTCAACGCCGCAACCTCGGCGACTGGCTAGACTGGATGGGCCTGATCGACGCCGGGAACCTGTCCCGGCTGGACCGCTACATCGGCTACTTCGAGCCCTACTTCAACAGCCACGAGGCGCTCGACCGCGACGAGGCCCTCCAGAACGAGGTCCGCCTGGTGGCCGACCTCGTCGGCGACGCGGTCAAGCAGTTGCGGGAGGGAAAGCTGCCCCGTTCCAATCGCAAGGCCGTCCGCCCGAAGTGACGACGGCCTTGCCATTCCGTACGACCTCCCCTCGACTCATCGATTCAAGGAGCACTCCGATGGCCCATTCCCCCTCCCATTCGACGCATCAACTCCGCCCGGAACTGCCAGCCGACACGCCGCCGTTCCCGACCTCCGATACCGACGTCGATTCCGACGACCTCGACAGCGTCTACGGCCAGCTCGTGAAGGGCGTGGGCCATGAGTTCGTCACCGACGGCAACGTCGACGAGCTCGCCCGTCGCGCCGAGCAGGACGGCCACCCCATCCTCGCCACCGAACTCCGGGAGTGGAAGGCGCCCTGCTGACGCCGGCCCGCTGATCTCCGTTCCCCAATGAGCCAGGGCCCCTTTCGGGGCCCTGTTTCTTGAGACGCGGGGTCAGGCCTTGCCGTCGCTCAGCACTTGATGCCGGCGTGCAGCGCCACGACGCCGCCGGTCAGGTTGTGCACATCCACATGACCGAAGCCCGCCGTCTTCATCATGGCCTTGAGCTCGGCCTGCGGCGGGTGCATGCGGATCGACTCGGCCAGGTAGCGGTAGCTGTCGGCGTCGCCGGCGATCAGCGAGCCGATGCGGGGCAGGATCTTGAAGGAGTACCAGTCGTAGGGCTTGCGCAGCGGCTCCGCGACCTGCGAGAACTCCAGCACCAGCAGCCGGCCGCCCGGGCGCAGCACGCGGTTCATCTCGGCCAGCGCCTGGTCCTTGTGCGTCATGTTGCGCAGGCCGAAGGCCACGCAGACCAGGTCGAAGGAGCCGTCCTTGTAGGGCAGCGCCTCGGCGTCGCAGAGGTTGGTGGGCAGGACCATGCCTTCGTCGATCAGACGCTCGCGGCCGGTGCGCAGCATGGCCTCGTTGATGTCGGTGTGCACGACCATGCCGCGCTCGCCGACCTTCTTCGCGAACAGCCGGGCCATGTCGCCCGTGCCGCCGGCGATGTCCAGCACCCGGTCGCCCGGCTTCAGGTTGGCCACGGCCAGCGTGTACAGCTTCCAGGCGCGGTGCATCCCCATCGACATCAGGTCGTTCATGACGTCGTAGCGCGCGGCGACCGAGTCGAACACGCCGCGCACGCGCCTGGCCTTGGCGGTTTCGTCGACGGACTCGAAGCCGAAATGGGTGGAGCTCATGGTGGGGTCCTGCTGAATGGGGGCGCGTCGGGGGCAATCGCCGCGCAAGGTCGATCGATCAATGGCTGCCGCAGCTGCCGCCGCCGTGCGAATGGCCGCCCGCGGCCTTCGTCGCCATGGGCGCGTCGCGGTCCAGGCCCGCGGCGGCCAGCTTCTCTTCGTACTCGCGCATCAGGCGGTCCTGGTCACGGCCGAGCTCGTACAGATAGGCCCAGGTGAACAGGCCGCTCTCGTGGCCGTCGGAGAAGGTCGGCTTCAGCGCGTAGTGGCCGACCTGCTCGACCGCGACGATGGTCACGTCGCGCTTGCCGGTCTGCAGTGTCTCCTGGCCGGGACCGTGGCCCTGCACTTCGGCCGACGGGCTGCGCACGCGCATCAGCTCGAACGGGATGCGGAAACGCACACCGTCGGTGAAGGCGAGCTCCAGCACCTTGGACTGCTGGTGCACGACGATGTCGGTGGGGAGCGGAGTGGTGGAATCGATGCCGGCCATGATCACGCGATCTCCCCGGCTGACCGGGCACATCGCTGCGAAAAACAAGCAGGCAGTGTACCGGTGCATGGTCTCGCACCAAGGGCGGCAGGTCGGGTGAGGGATCGGGGAGCCCGGCCGGCGGGGTGGGCAAAGAAAAAAATCCCGCCAGCTTTCACCGGCGGGATTCAACGGGAGCCCCGTTCGGGCCCGAGGCACCCGGCTTACCAAACGAGGAGAGTGGCAAGTCCTGCGGGGCTCCTTACCAGCTCAGGTTCAGCGTGTACGTGCCGCTGGTGCCCGAGTAGTAATAAGCCCGCACGTACACGACGATCGACGACGATCCGGTGTTCGCGTACGTGAAGCTGTCGACGGCGCCGGCGCCGTTTTCGCTGAGCTTGAGCTGCGTGCCGCTGCTGTTCTGCAGCTGCAGGTCGAAGTCCTTGCCGCTGGCCGGCGTCAAGGTCGCGCTCAACGTCTTGCCCGCGGGCAGCGTGACCTTGAAGTAGTCGTTGGTGTCGGAGGTCGACAGGCTGCCCGTCACCTGGACCGGCGCGCTGACGGTCTGCGGCGCGGTGCGGCTGTTGTTGGGCTCGACCTCGGCGATCGTGCCGCCGCCACCGCCGCCGCCCTTGATCGCCGTGATCGCGGCGTTCGCGTCCAGCAGGCCGGAACCGCACTGGCTGCAGGTGCCGGGGAAGGCGCGGGCGCTGCTCTTGAGCGCGGCCGTGATCTCGTCCGGCGTGGCGGTGGGCTTGGCGCTGTACATCAGGGCCGCGACACCGGCCACGTGCGGCGTGGCCATCGAGGTGCCCTGGTAGTAGGCGTAGCTGTCGGCACCCGGCGTGCTGGTGCCGTTGTTCAGCGTCGACAGGATGCCGTTGCTGGCGCTGGAACGGACGTCGCCGCCCGGCGCGGCCAGCGTCACGATCGAGCCGTAGTTCGAGTAGTACGCGCGGGCGCCGTTGCGATCCGTCGCCGCGACCACGACCACGCCCGAGCAGTTCGCCGGGCTGGAGTTCGACGCGTTCTGGTTCTCGTTGCCGGCCGCGACGATGACGCTGGCGCCGCGCGAGCGGGCGCCGTTGATCGCCGTCTGCGTCGTGGTGTCGCAGGCCCCGCCACCGCCCAGCGACAGGTTCAGCACCTTGGCCGGCGTCGCGTTGGTCGGCAGGCCGGAGACGCTGCCGCCCGAGGCCCAGGTCATGCCGTCGGCGATGTCGGAGGTGTAGCCGCCGCACTTGCCCAGCACGCGGATCGGCTGGACCTTGGCGTTGTAGGCGATGCCCGCCACGCCCAGGGCGTTGTTGGTCTTGGCCGCGATCGTGCCGGCCACGTGCGTGCCGTGCCAGCTGGACGTGGAGGCCGGGTCGCCGGCCTGGCACTCATTGGCGGCGTTGTAGTCGCCGGGGTCGCTCGGGTCGTTGTCACGGCCGTTGCCGTCCACGGAGACCGTGGTGTCAACGATCATGTCGTAGCCCGCGACGATCTGGCCCGACAGGTCCGCATGCGGCCGGTAGCCGGTGTCGATGACCGCGACCACGACGCCGGTGCCGGTCGCCTGGTCCCAGGCCGCCGGTGCGCGGATGCCGCCGACGCTCTCGGACAGGTCCCATTGCGAGCCGTAGCTGCTGTCGTTCGGCACGAACAGCGCGTGCATCTTGCGGTCGGGTTCGACGTATTCGACGTTGGCGTCCTGCGCCTTGATCCGGTCGCCCAGCTCGCGCAGTTCCTGCAGGTTCAGCCGGCGGTCGAGCTTGAACACGTGGGCGCCGGTACCCATCTGGCGCACCAGCGACAGCCGGGTGCCCAGCGGCGCCGCCAGTTGCTGCAGGCGCTCGGTGCGGGCGCCGATGGCATCGCTGGCCACCGATTGCGCCTGGATCGCGGCGCCCAGGCGCCCTTGCACGACGGTGCTGCCGTCCTTGTATTTCACGATCAGACGATCGGTCTGTTCGCTCAGTTGCCGCGGCGCCTTGTCGATGTCCACCGACGACACGCCCGCCTGGGCGGCGCCCATCGTGACGAGACCCACAGCCAGCGCGACGCTGAGCTTGTTCAATCGCAACATGCTTGTCATCTCCAGAGTTCTCGATCGACGCCGGGTTCGCCGACGCCTGCAAAGCCCCGAACGTCTGGCGCGTTGGCACCGCTGGTGGGGCACGCCGATCGGCCCAATCCGATTGGCGTGCGATGCAGTGTAGGAAGACAGTTGGGCGCCAACCGACCTACCTGAAACAGTTAACAGGAAGGAATACCCCTATAACCTATTTGTGTCAAAACGCAGACTTTGATCTGCCAATCGCCCCTTTCTTACAGCTAACGCCCTGATTCGTAATGTTTGCGCGCAGTTTGCGGACCTGCGCGAACGGCGTGCCCGGGGTGTCGGAAGCCATGCGCGGGACGCCTCGGATGGCGGGGGACAGGGGGGTCGATTAGCCTGTGCGGCTTGTCGTTTTCGCCACACATTGGTGACAAATAACCATGCTTCCACTACGCCTGATTGCCGCCGCGGCTGTCTCCACCCTGGCCCTGGCCGCAGCGCCGGCGCGCGCGCTGGATGTCGCAAGCTTCTCGCCCGACGTCCAGCCTTGCGCCGACTTCTATGACTACGTGAACGGGCCGTGGGTCGCCCGCACCGAGTTGCCGGCCGACCGCACCCGGATCGGGAGCTTCGACGCGCTGCGCGTGGCCAACGACCGGCTGCTGAGCGATGCGCTGGCGGAGCTGCTGGCCAAGCCGGAGCTGCAGAAGTCGCCGGGCCTGAAGCAGGTCGCCGCGTACTACGCCAGCGGCATGGACCGGGCCGCCATCGAGGCGCAGGGCCTGAAGCCGATCAAGCCGTTGCTCGATCGCGTCGCCTCGATGAAGTCGGCGGAGGACCTGCCCTTCGTGCTGGCGCAGTTGGGCCGCGTGGGCATCGCCGCGCCGGTGGGCGCCTCCGTGCGCGCCGACGTCAAAAACACCCGCGTGAATGTGCTGACGCTGGGCCAGTCGGGCCTGGGCCTGCCGGACCGCGACGACTACTTCAAGGACAGCGACATCGCCAAGAAGCTGCGCACGGCCTACCGGCTGTATGCGCAACGGTTGTTGTCGTCGGCGGGGTTCGACGCCACGCCGGCCGCGATCGACGCGCTGATGGCCTTCGAGTCCCAACTGGCCGACGCGACGACGCCGCGCGCGCAGCTGCGCGATCCGCTCAAGGTCTACAACCCGATGACCACGGCCGAACTCGCGGGCAAGGCGCCGGGGCTGGCCTGGGACGGTTATCTCAAGGCGCTCACCCGCAGCGACACGCGGGCCGGCGGCGTCGAACGGCTGATCGTGGCGCAACCTGACTTCCTGGCGCGCGTCGCGCAGATGGCCGGGAAGGTGCCGCTCGCCACCTGGCAGACCTACCTCCGGATGCGCGTGCTGGAGAACAGCGCCGCCCGCCTGCCGAAGGCCTTCGCCGAGGCGGACTTCGACTACCGAGGCGCGACCATCTCCGGGCTCGAGCAGCCGATGCCGCGCAACGAGGAAGTCATCCAGCTGATCGGCGGCCGCACCGGCGGCAGCCCGCTGGGCCTGGCGCTGGGCGAGCTGTTCGTGTCCAAGGCCTTCTCGCCCGAAGCGCAGCGCCGCGCGACCCTGCTGATCGGCGACGTCAAGGCCGCGATGAAGACGCGCATCCAGAACCTGGCCTGGATGAATCCGGACACCAAGGTCAAGGCGCTGGAGAAGCTCGAGGCGATGCAGCCCAAGATCGGCGCGCCCGCGTCCTGGCCGAAGTACGAGGGCATGACGCTCGATCCGAAGGACTTCGCCGGCAACCAGCTGCGCGCCGCGGCCTGGTTCCACGGCGAGCAGATCAAGGACCTGGACCGCCCGAGCGACCGCACGCGCTGGACGATGTCGCCGTACATCGTGAACGCGCAGGCGGGCGGCCTCAACGAGATCACCTTCCCGGCCGGCATCCTGCAGCCGCCGTTCTTCGACGCGAAGGCCGACGACGCCGTCAACTACGGCGGCATCGGCATGGTGATCGGGCACGAGATCGTCCACCACTTCGACGACCGCGGCCGGCAGTTCGACAGCATCGGCAGCCTCAACGACTGGTGGACCGCCGCCGACGCCGAGAACTACAAGGCACGCGCCGACCGCGTCGTGGCGCTCTACGAGAGCTACGAGCCGGTCAAGGGCACGCACATCAACGGGCGGCTCACGCTGGGCGAGAACATCTCCGACATGGCCGGCATGCCGATCGCCTTCGACGCGCTGCAGAACGCGCTGCGCCGCACGGGCAAGACCGACAAGATCGACGGCTTCACCCCCGAGCAGCGCTTCTTCC
Organism: Roseateles noduli; assembly: GCF_050626985.1. Classification (NCBI taxonomy): domain Bacteria; kingdom Pseudomonadati; phylum Pseudomonadota; class Betaproteobacteria; order Burkholderiales; family Sphaerotilaceae; genus Roseateles; species Roseateles noduli. The sequence continues at coordinate 6,287,687 of NZ_CP192463.1, read as the reverse complement.
TGTCCAACGCCATGGTCTGGCGCAACAAGTCGCGCGAAGCGGCGCTGCTGAACCAGCTGCGCACCGACCCGCACTCGCCGGGCAAGTTCCGCGTGCTGGCGCCGATGTCCAACATGCCGGAGTTCGCCAAGGCCTTCAGCTGCAAGAGCGGCGACGCGATGGTGGCGGCGGATCCGATCAAGGTCTGGTGACGCGCCGACCCCGCCGCGGCGACACCGTGCCGCGGCCCCCGGGGCCTGCCCGCCGTGAGGCGCGGCAGGCCCCGTGCCATTCGGGACCCATGCCTTTCGGGACGGCCGCGCGGAAATCATGGCCCGAACCCATCACGCCGAGGGTCAGGTCTTGTCATCGCGTCGTCATGCGCTGCGGCGCCGATCGTCATGCATGACTTTCGACCCGATGGATACTGGGGAAAGTCGATTCACGGCTGGTCGCGACGATGTGCGTTTCGTCGCGGAATTCCGGCGCTCCGCCCCCCGCCTTCGACGCTTGGTCGCGCGCCGCTTGGTCGAGGCCCTCGTGCTGCCTACGCTGAAAAAAGACCGATCGTTCCGCCACCGAGACGCGGGCCGCGACGGTTCCTCAGCCCACAGGAGCACGACATGCACGCCACCATCCGCCCCGTCCGCCACGCCCCCGCGAACTTCCTCCGCGCCGCCGCCCGTCTCACCGCCGGCGCGGTCTTCGCCGTCCTGACCGCGGGCGCCGCGCAGGCGGCGCCCGACGACCTGCAGCGCGTCGAGATCTCCGGCCGCCGCCCCGGCGAGATCCCGCGCACCGACGTGCGCGCCACCTGCCCCGGTGTCGACAAGGCGCTGGGCGACCGCCTGGGCCGGGTCCAGTTCATCGAAGGCAAGGAAGGTCTCTCCACGGTCAGCTTCCGGCTGAACGGCAACGTCATCAGCGAGGTGCAGGACCGCGGCCCCCTCGCCTACCGCACCCCGCTGCGCCGGGCCGTGCGCGCGCTGCAATGCCAGGGCGCGGCGCGCGACACGCTCTACGTGATGCAGGTGTCGTTCCGCAACGAGGACTCGCGCGACGACATGAGCGGCCGCATCGCGCTGCTCGAGATGGCACCGCCGGCGGCAGGATCGACGGGCGGCGCGGCCAGCGCGGCGATGGTCGACGGGCGCTGATCGGGTTGTTCCGGGAGGGGTCTTCCCCGGCGGCTGGCTAGGATGGCCGGCACGACAACCCGGAGACCCCATCCATGCCCGTCCGCTCCACCGACGCCGCGCGCCGTTCCCTGCTGATCACGGGCGCCCTGGGCGCCAGCGCCGGCGCGCTGGGCTGGCCCGCCACGGCACGCGCGCAGGCCTGGCCGTCCAAGCCGGTCCGGTGGGTCGTCGCCTACCCGGCGGGCGGCGGCTCCGACTTCCTGGCGCGCCAGCTGGCGCCGGTGCTCGGCAAGGCGCTGGGGCAGACGCTGATCATCGACAACAAGCCCGGCGCGGCGGGGATCATCGGCACCGACAACGCCGCCAAGTCGCCGCCGGACGGCTACACCATCCTCACCGGCGACAACGGCGCGATGGTGTTCAACAGCGCGCTCTACAAGAAGCTGCCCTACTCGCCGGCGGACTTCGCGCCGGTCGGCTTCATGGCCCGCTTCCCGCTGCTGCTGGTGGTCAACCCCAACGCCGGTTTCAGCTCGGCGAAGCAGTGGCTGGACACCATCAAGGCCAGGCCCGGCAAGTACAGCTATGCCTCGCCCGGCGTCGGCAGCCCGCACCACCTCGCGATGGAGCTGCTGAAGGATCGTACCCACAGCTACATCGTCCATGTGCCTTATCGCGGCACGGCGTTCTCGACGCAGGACCTGATCGCGGGCGTCGTGCCGATGGGCATCCTCGACACCGCCGCCGCCCTGCCGCACCTGCGCGCCGGCAAGCTGAAGGCGCTGGCGGTCCTCGCGCCCAAACGCATTGCCGCACTGCCCGAGGTGCCCAGCTTCGACGAGACCGGCGTGACCGGCGTCGACGTCAGCGCTTGGCAGGGCCTCTTCGTCCCGAAGGGCACGCCCGAAGCGATCGTGGCGAGACTGGGCGCGGAGTTGGGGAAGGCGCTCACACAGCCGGAACTGAAAGCGAAGCTGGAGGATTTCGGCCTTGAGGTCGCGCCGGGCGACGCCGCCGCGTTGGCACGTTTCATCCAGTCCGAAACCCAGAAATGGCATGCGCTGATCCGCAGCCGCGGCATCTCGGCGGAGTGAGCCGTTGCACCGGCCGGGAGAGTCGACCGTCCGGTCGGTCATCCCCCGGGAGGTGATAGCGCTGTCCTCCTCTGAGGGAGACCGCGCTGATTACTTCACGTGACCGTGAAATAGCCACGGGTTATCCCTTGAAGGGCGATAAACGAAACGCCCTGACAGGCTTTCATACGCAATACAGTTTGACCAAGCGCAAAGACAAAACGACAACGACGCGCTAGGAGACCTCCCCATCACTCCAGTTCCGCCTCATCGCGGAGCCGTCCGGTCATGAACAACAACAACGCCGTGCGCGCGACGGTGGCCCGTCGCGTCTCCATCTGGTCCAGTGCCGCGATCGCGGTCCTTCTCATCGTCATCTGCGGCGCCCTGTCCTGGGTGCTCACCAATCAGGCGCGGCAGCGCACGCAGGATTACATGTCGGCGGAGGCGGCGTCGGTGGCGCGCGTCGCGGATGCCCTGGACCGCACGGCGCGGGATTCGGCCAACCGGCTGTACGACGTGCTGGCGGGCGACTTCGAAGGCGGCACCTTCACGCTGGACGGCGACGGGGAACTGGCCTTCAACGGCCAGAAGCTCAACGGCAATTTCGACGCGGTCGACCGTTTCACGCGTCGCACCGGCGGCGTGGCGACGATCTTCGCGCGCAAGGGCACGGACGACTTCGTCCGCATCACCACCTCGCTGAAGAAGGAAGACGGCTCGCGCGCCGTCGGCACGACGCTGGACCGCGCCGGCGCCGCCTTCGGCAAGCTCTCGACGGGCGACACCTATGTGGGTCCGGCGACGCTGTTCAAGGTGCCTTACATGACGCGCTACTCGGCGATCAAGGACGCGGGCGGCAAGGTCGTCGGCATCCTGTTCATCGGCTTCGACATGCGCGGCCTGCAGCAGGAACTCGTGAAGATGGCCGACGCGGTCAAGCTCTACGACACCGGCGGGCTGTACCTGCTCGATCCGGGCAAGACGCCGGCCGACGCGCTGCTGCGCGCGCACCCACGCTCGCAGGGCAAGAAGCTGTCGGAAGTGATGCCGGCCGACCAGGCCGAGCAGTACGTCAAGAGGCTCCTCGACGATCAGGACGGCGTGCTGGAGACGGTCCAGGCCGTCTACGGCGAGAGCTACAAGGACGCGTTCGCGGTGGCGCGCAAGTCTCAGGCCACCGGCTGGTGGGTGGTCGCCGAGGCCTCGCGCGCCCAGGCGCTGGCGGCGCACAACACCACGCTGTGGGTGCTGTGGGGGCTGATGCTCGCGACCGTGGTGCTGCTGGGGCTGGGCGTGACCTGGATGCTGGGACGCTGGGTCGGGCAGCCGCTCGCGGACCTGAACGAAGCCGTCGCCGCGGTCGCGGCCGGTGATCTGACCCGGCCGGTGATCGTGCGTCAGCAGGACGACCTCGGGGCCTTGGCCGCGGGCGTCGAACGCATGCGCCTGCAACTCGCGCGCACCATCAACGAGGTGCGCCAGGCCAGCGATTCCATCGGCACCGCGTCGGCGGAAGTCGCCGCCGGCAGCCGCGACCTGTCGGCCCGGACCGAGCAGTCGGCCAGCCATCTGCAGGAGACCGCCTCCGCGCTGGAAGAGCTCGCCAGTTCCATGAGCCAGACCGCCGCGTCGGCCGCGCAGGCCCATCAGCTCGTCGGCGAGTCCGACCGCGCCGCGCAGCGCGGCGGCAACGTCGTCGCCCAGGTCGTGACCACCATGGACGCGATCTCCGCCGCCAGCCGCCAGATCGGCGACATCATCGGCACGATCGACTCGATCGCCTTCCAGACCAACATCCTGGCGCTCAATGCCGCGGTCGAGGCCGCGCGAGCCGGTGAACAAGGTCGCGGCTTCGCGGTCGTCGCCGCCGAAGTCCGGCACCTCGCCCAGCGCAGCGCGGAAGCCGCCAAGCAGATCAAGGGACTGATCACCACCAGCGGCGAACGCGTGGAGTCCGGTGCCAAGCTCGTCGGCGACACCGGCGAGGCCATGCGCGACATCGTCACCAGCGTGAAGCGCGTGACCGACATCATCGGAGAGATCTCAACCGCGTCGCGCGAGCAGTCGCTGGGCGTCACCCGCATCAACGGCGCGGTGGCCCAGCTCGACCAGGGCACGCAGCAGAACGCCGCGCTCGTCGAGGAAAGCACCGCCGCCGCGGAAAGCCTGCGGGAGCAGGCGCATCGTCTGGTGGAGCAGGTCGGGCAGTTCCGGGTCTGACACGCACCGCACCGCCCCAATGAAAAGCCCGCCTTCCGGCGGGCTTTTTCGTTGGCGTCGCGCTGACGTCGCGTCGGCGCGTCGGCGGCTCAGCTCCTCAGACCAGCACCCGCTCGATGCCCCCGTTGTTGGCCTTGGCGACGTACTCGGGCATCCAGTTCTCCCCGAGGATCTTGCGGGCCATCTCGACGACGATGTAGTCCGCCTCGAGCAGGCCGTTCTGCAGATCGTCGCCGTAGCGGCTGAGCCCCTGCAGGCAGGACGGGCAGCTGGTGAGGATCTTGAGATTCTCCTCGGCGCCGACCTTGCCCGCCGCCCGCAGCTGCGTCTCCGCCTTGCGCAGTTCCTCTTCCTTGCGGAAGCGGACCTGGGTCGAGACATCCGGTCGCGTGACACCCAGCGTGCCGCTCTCGCCGCAGCAGCGCTCGCTCTTCATGACCTCGGGGCCGACGAGCGCCTTGACGGTCTTCATCGGATCCTGCAGCTTCATCGGCGAGTGGCAGGGATCGTGATAGAGGTAGGCCTGCTTGGTGTCGAGCTGGATGCCCTTCTCGAGCAGGTACTCGTGGATGTCGATGATGCGGCAGCCGGGGAAGATGTCCTCGAACTTGTAGCCCTGGAGCTGGTCGTAGCAGGTCCCGCAGCTGACCACCACCGTCTTGATGTCGAGGTAGTTCAGCGTGTTGGCCACGCGATGGAACAGCACGCGGTTGTCGGTGATGATCTTCTCGGCCTTGTCGAACTGACCCGACCCGCGCTGCGGATAGCCGCAGCAGAGGTAGCCCGGCGGCAGCACGGTCTGCACGCCGGCGTGCCAGAGCATGGCCTGCGTCGCCAGCCCGACCTGGCTGAACAGCCGCTCCGAACCGCAACCCGGGAAGTAGAAGACCGCCTCCGCTTCCGCCGAGGTCTTCTGCGGATTGCGGATGATGGGGACGTAGTCCTTGTCCTCGATGTCGAGCAGCGCGCGCGCCGTCTTCTTCGGCAGGCCGCCCGGCAGCTTCTTGTTGATGAAGTGGATGACCTGTTCCTTGATCGGCGCGGGTCCCACGGTCGCCGGCGGCGCGCCGGTCTGCTTGCGCGCGACGCGCTTGAGCAGGCTGTGCGCGATGCGCTGCGCCTTGAAGCCGACGCCGACCATCGCCGCCCGGGCGATCTTGATCGTCTCCGGGTTGGTCGCGTTGAGCATCAGCATCGCCGCCGCATTGCCGGGGCGGAAGCTCTTCTTGCCCATCTTGCGCAGCAGGTTGCGCATGTTCATCGTGACGTCGCCGAAGTCGATCTTCACCGGGCACGGGTTCAGGCACTTGTGGCACACCGTGCAGTGGTCGGCGACGTCCTCGAACTCCTCCCAGTGCTTGATCGACACGCCGCGGCGGGTCTGCTCCTCGTACAGGAAGGCCTCGACCAGCAGCGAGGTCGCGAGGATCTTGTTGCGCGGGCTGTAGAGCAGGTTGGCGCGCGGCACGTGGGTCGCGCACACCGGCTTGCACTTGCCGCAGCGCAGGCAGTCCTTGATGGACTCGCTGATCGCGCCGATGTCGCTCTGCTGCATGATCAGCGACTCATGCCCCATCAGCCCGAAGCTGGGCGTGTAGGCGTTGGTCAGGTCGGCGAAGGTCGTCTGGCTGCCATGGCCGCCGGTCCCCGGGCGCAGCAGCTTGCCCTTGTTGAAGCGCCCTTCCGGATCGATCCGGGCCTTGTAGCCGGCAAAGCCCGCCAGCTCCTCATCGGTGAGGAACTCGAGCTTGGTGATGCCGATGCCGTGCTCGCCGGAGATCACGCCGTCCAGCGAGCGCGCCAGCGTCATGATCCGCGCGACCGCCTCGTGCGCGGTCTGCAGCATCTCGTAGTTGTCCGAGTTCACCGGGATGTTGGTGTGCACGTTGCCGTCGCCGGCATGCATGTGCAGCGCCACCCAGACGCGACCGCGCAGCACTTCCTTGTGGATGCGCTTGCAGGCCTCCAGGATCGGCGCGAAGGCGCCGCCCGCGAAGACGTCCTGCAGCGGCTTGAGGATCTGGCGCTTCCAGCTCGCGCGCAGCGTGTAGTCCTGGAGCTGCTCGAAGTAGGAGCGATCGCCTTCACGAGGGACGTCCAGCTCCTGCATCCAGGTGCGCCATTGCAGGCCGGTCTCGTCCAGCAGCGCCAGCGCCTGCGCCACGCGGTCCTCGAGCAGCTCCGCGCTCGGGATCTCGCCGGCGTCGTCGCCCTTGCCCAGCGGCAGGTTGCCGTCGGCGAAGAAGGTGCGCAGCGCGTCGATCAGCGCCAGCTTGTTGCGCAGCGACAGCTCGATGTTGATGCGCTCGATGCCCAGCGTGTACTCGCCCATGCGGGGCAGCGGGATCACGACGTCCTCGTTCACCTTGAACGCGTTCGTGTGCTTGGAGATCGCCGCCGTGCGCTTGCGGTCCAGCCAGAACTTCTTGCGCGCATCGGCGCTGACCGCGACGAAGCCTTCGCCCGAACGGCCGTTGGCCAGGCGCACGACCTCGCTGGTGGCGCGCGCGACCTCATCGGCGTCGTCACCGACGATGTCGCCGATGAGCACCATCTTCGGCAGCCCGCCGCGCTTGCTCTTGGTGGCGTAGCCGACCGCCTTCAGGTAGCGGTCGTCCAGATGCTCGAGGCCGGCGAGGATGGCCCCGTTGGGCTTCTTCATCTCGCCGAACATGAAGTCCTTGATGTCGACGATGGACGGCACGCAGTCCTTCGGATTGCCGAAGAACTCCAGGCAGACCGTGCGCACATGCGCCGGCATGCGGTGCACGATCCAGCGCGCGCTGGTGATCAGGCCGTCGCAGCCTTCCTTCTGGATGCCCGGCAGGCCCGCGAGGAACTTGTCGGTGACGTCCTTGCCCAGGCCCTCCTTGCGGAAGGTGCGGCCCGGGATGTCCAGGCGCTCGGTACGCTCCAGCGTCTTGCCGGTCGCGTCGTAGTAGTGGAGGTCGAAGCTCGCGACCTCGACGTCATGGATCTTGCCCAGGTTGTGGTTGACGCGCACGACCTCGAGCCACTTCGCATCCGGCGTCACCATGCGCCACGAGGCGAGGTTGTCCAGCGCCGTGCCCCAGAGCACCGCCTTCTTGCCGCCGGCGTTCATCGCGATGTTGCCGCCGACGCACGAGGCCTCGGCCGAGGTCGGATCGACCGCGAAGACGAAGCCGTGCAGCTCCGCCAGGTCCGACACGCGCTGCGTGACGACGCCGGCCTCGGTCCAGATCGTCGGGATCTCGCGATCCAGGCCGGGCAGGCGCTGCATCTCGACGCCACGCATGGCCTCGAGCTTCTCGGTGTTGATCACCGCGCTGTTCCAGACCAGCGGCACCGCGCCGCCGGTGTAGCCGGTGCCGCCGCCGCGCGGGATGACCGTCAGCCCCAGCTCGAAGCAGCCCGCCACCAGCGCGGCCATCTCGGCCTCGGTGTCCGGGGTCAGCACGACGAAGGGGTACTCGACACGCCAGTCGGTCGCGTCGGTCACGTGCGCGACGCGCGACAGCCCGTCGTACTTGATGTTGTCCTTGGCGGTGGTCTTCGCGAAGACCTTGGTCGCGCGCTTGCGCAGCTCGGCCACCTGCTCGAACTGGTGCGAGAACGCGGCCACCGCCGCCTCCGCCGCGGTCAGAAGTTCACCGACCCAGGCGTCGCGCTTGGCGTCGTCTTCCGGATGACGGCGGCGCTGCACTTCGCCCAGGCGATGGCGCAGCGCGCCGATCAGCGCCTCGCGACGCTTGGGGTTGTCCAGCAGGTCGTCCTGCAGGTAGGGATTGCGCTGCACGACCCAGATGTCGCCGAGCACCTCGTACAGCATCCGCGCGGAGCGGCCGGTCTGGCGCTCGGTGCGCAGCTGGTCGAGCAGCTGCCACGCGCGGGCGCCGAGCAGGCGAAGGACGATTTCGCGATCGGAGAAGGACGTGTAGTTGTACGGAATCTCGCGCAGCCGGGCGGCGGGCGCGTGCGGCTGGATCAGGTCGCCGGCCATCGCGGGGTCGGCGGGCATCAGCAGATGCGGTGCATTCATGGCGGCCAGGTGCTCGCGCACCGGGGTTGCGGCAGGCCGGCGTCCAGGGGAGCGGACACCGATGCCAGGCTGGAAAGACAGGCGGAGAAGGCAAGGCCCCGCGACCGGACAGCGCCCTGGACTTGTGGTCCCCGCACCCGCTGGACACGGGCATGGAAGCGGCGTTCGCGAATGGCCGCGATCGGCGGCCGGCCCGGTCTGGGCAATGGTCGGAATCCTAACCCACCCCCAGAGGGCCATCCCCGGCGAGGGACTCTATAAACCTCGGCGTCCCCGCGGCCGATGCGGCATCGATTCGGGATGCACCGCTAGGCGCAAGCCACAGCCATAGCAACGCTATGGCGAGGACTTGCAACGACGCGGGGCGCCCGAAGCGATGCTGCAGCGGCTGCGGGGAAGTTCGCCAGTGTCACAATGGTTGCATAAGCTCGCCGGCCCTCGGCGGACCGTCCACCCGACGATGTCCGCCGCGGACCGCAGAACCACCCTCCCCGAGCATCGGAGACCCATGAAGCACCTCCCGACTTCCCTGTTGGCCACATCGGCCGTCGCGCTCGCCGCGCTGATCGCCCCCGCCGCCGCGTCGGCGCAGACCGAGATCCAGTGGTGGCACGCGATGGGCGGCGCCCTCGGCGACTGGGTCAACGACCTGGCCAAGGACTTCAACGCCAGCCAGAAGGACTACAAGATCGTCCCGACCTACAAGGGCAGCTACGACGAGTCCATGGCCGGCGCCATCGCCGCCTTCCGCGCCGGCAACGCGCCGCACATCCTGCAGGTCTTCGAGGTCGGCACCGCCACGATGATGGCCAGCAAGGGCGCGATCGTGCCGGTGGGCCAGGTCATGCAGCAGGCCGGCGTGAAGTTCGACAACGGCGCCTACGTGCCCGCCGTCGCCGGTTACTACACCGCGCCGAACGGCCAGATGTTGAGCTTCCCGTTCAACAGCTCGACCACCGTCTTCCACTACAACAAGGACGCGTTCAAGGCCGCCGGCCTGGACCCGAACAAGCCGCCGAGCTCCTGGCCCGAGGTCGTCGCCGCCGCCGCCAAGCTCAAGGCCGCCGGCCACAAGTGCCCGTTCACCACGAGCTGGGTCAGCTGGACGCAGCTGGAAAGCTTCTCCGCCTGGCACAACGTCGAGTACGCGACGAAGAACAACGGCTTCGGCGGCCTCGACGCGCGGCTGGCGTTCAACTCGCCGCTGCACGTGCGCCACATCGAGAACCTGGCCAACATGGCCAAGCAGGGCCTGTTCGTCTACAAGGGCCGCGGCAACAGCGCCGACGCGACCTTCTACTCCGGCGAGTGCGCGATGGAGACCGGCTCCTCCGGCCTCTACGCCAACATCAAGAAGAGCGCCAAGTTCGCCTCCGGCATCGCGCCGCTGCCCTACTACCCCGACGTGCCCGGCGCGCCGCAGAACACCGTCATCGGCGGCGCCAGCCTGTGGGTGATGTCCGGCAAGAAGCCGGCCGAGTACAAGGGCGTGGCCGCGTTCTTCCAGTACCTGTCCAGGGCCGACGTCGCGTCCGAGAGCCACAAGCGCACCGGTTACCTGCCGGTGACCAAGGCGGCCTACGAGCTGACCGAGCAGAGCGGCTTCTACAAGCAGAACCCGGGCACCGACGTCGCCGTGCAGCAGATGATCCGCAAGACGACGGAGAAGTCGCGCGGCGTGCGCCTGGGCAACTTCGCGCAGATCCGCACCGTCATCGACGAGGAGCTGGAACAGGTCTGGGCCGGCAAGAAGCAACCCAAGGAAGGCCTGGACGCCGCGGTCAAGCGCGGCAACGAACTGCTGGAACGCTTCCAGAAGGCCAACAAGTCCTGACCCCCGGCTGAGCCGACCGGGGCGCCGTCGCGCTCCGGTCTGCCCGCCCTTTCCGATTCCTCTTTCGACGCCCTCCCCGGATGTCCCAACAGAAACGCGTGGTGTTCCGATCGCGCTGGCTGCCCTGGCTGCTGCTGTCGCCGCAGGCGCTGGTGATCGGCGTGTTCTTCTTCTGGCCCGCGGCGCAGGCGCTGCTGCAGAGCCTGCAGCAGCAGGACGCCTTCGGCCTGTCGACCGAGTGGGTCGGCCTGGCCAACTTCCAGAACCTGATCGAGGACGACAGCTACCTCGCCTCGTTCAAGACGACGGCGGTGTTCTCGCTGCTGGTGGCGGTGATCGGGCTGGCGGTGTCGCTGCTGCTGGCCACGATGGCCAACCGCGTCGTGCGCGGCGCGCCGGTCTACAAGACGCTGCTGATCTGGCCCTACGCGGTCGCGCCGGCGATCGCGGGCGTGCTGTGGCTGTTCATGTTCGCGCCGTCCATCGGCGTGGTCGCCTACGGCCTGCAGCAGATGGGCATCAACTGGAATCACCTGCTCAATGCCGACCACGCGATGACCCTCGTCGTGATGGCCGCGATCTGGAAGCAGGTCTCCTACAACTTCCTGTTCTTCCTGGCCGGGCTGCAGTCCATCCCGAAGTCGCTGCTGGAGGCCGCCGCGATCGACGGCGCCGGCCCGTGGCGCCGCTTCTGGACGATCACCTTCCCGCTGCTGTCGCCGACCTCGTTCTTCCTGCTGGTGATCAACGTGGTCTACGCCTTCTTCGACACCTTCGGCATCATCGACGCGGCCACCCACGGCGGCCCCGGCAAGGACACCGCGATCCTGGTCTACAAGGTCTACTACGACGGCTTCAAGGCGCTGGACCTCGGCGGCTCGGCCGCGCAGAGCGTCGTGCTGATGGTCATCGTGATCACGTTGACGGTCCTGCAGTTCCGCTTCGTCGAAAAGAAAGTGCAGTACTGACATGGTCGAGCGTCGCCCCGCCCTGACGATGCTGTCGCACCTGATCCTGGTGCTCGGCGTGCTGATCGTCGCCTTCCCGCTGTACATCGCCTTCGTGGCGTCGACGCAGACGGCCGCGGAGATCGTCCAGTCCCCGATGCCGCTGCTGCCGGGATCGCACTTCCTGGACAACTACGCCGCCGCGCTGTTCGGCAACACCGGCGGCGGCTCCAAGGCCCCGGTCGGCCAGATGATGTGGGTCAGCTTCGTCTCCGCGATGGTCATCGCGGTGGGCAAGATCGCGATCTCGCTGCTGTCGGCCTTCGCGATCGTCTACTTCCGCTTCCCGGCGCGGAACTTCTTCTTCTGGGCCATCTTCGTCACCTTGATGCTGCCGGTGGAAGTGCGCATCGGCCCGACCTACCAGGTCGTCTCCGACCTGAAGATGCTCAACACCTACGCCGGGCTGACGGTGCCGCTGATCGCCTCGGCGACCGCGACCTTCCTGTTCCGGCAGTTCTTCCTGACGATCCCGGACGAGCTCGTCGAAGCCTCGCGCATCGACGGCGCCGGTCCGCTGCGCTTCTTCCGCGACGTGCTGCTGCCCTTGTCGAAGACCAGCATCGCGGCGCTCTTCGTCATCCAGTTCATCTACGGCTGGAACCAGTACCTGTGGCCGCTGCTGGTCACGACCGACGAGCAGATGTACCCGGTCGTCATCGGCATCAAGCGCATGATCAGCGGCGGCGACGCGGCCAACGACTGGAACATCATCATGGCCACCGCGATGCTGGCGATGATCCCGCCGGCGCTGGTCGTCGTGCTGATGCAGCGCTGGTTCGTGAAGGGCCTGGTGGACGCCGAGAAGTAAGCGCCGGGAAGCAACCGCCGAGAAATAACCGCCGACCACCAAGCGCCGACAAGTAAAACGAGAGAAGACTCCGATGGCAAGCATTTCCCTGCGCAACGTCGTCAAGCAATACGGCAGCGGCGCCAAGGCCAACCCCGTGATCCACGGCGTCAACGCCGAGATCCGGGACGGCGAGTTCGTCGTCATCGTCGGCCCGTCGGGCTGCGGCAAGTCCACGCTGCTGCGCATGGTCGCCGGCCTGGAGGAGATCAGCGGCGGCGAGATCGCCATCGGCGAGCGCGTCGTCAACGAGATCGAGCCCGCCGACCGCGACATCGCGATGGTGTTCCAGAACTACGCGCTCTACCCGCACATGAGCGTGTTCGAGAACATGGCCTACGGGCTGAAGATCCGCAAGCTGTCCGAAGCGCAGATCCGCGAGCGCGTCGACAAGGCCGCGCGCATCCTGGAACTCGCCCACCTGCTGCAGCGCAAGCCGCGCGAGCTGTCCGGCGGCCAGCGCCAGCGCGTCGCGATGGGCCGCGCGATCGTGCGCGACCCGCAGGTCTTCCTGTTCGACGAGCCGCTGTCCAACCTCGACGCCAAGCTGCGCGTGCAGACGCGGTTGGAGATCCAGAAGCTGCACCGCGAGCTGGGCGTGACCTCGCTGTTCGTCACGCACGACCAGGTCGAGGCGATGACGCTGGCGCAGCGCATCGTCGTCATGAACGGCGGGCGCATGGAGCAGTTCGGCACGCCCGACGAGGTCTACGGCCGCCCGGCCACGACCTTCGTCGCGAGCTTCATCGGCTCGCCGGCGATGAACCTGCTCAAGGGCCGCGTCGAGGGTCGGCGTTTCGTCATCGGCAACACCGCCCTGCCGCTGCCGCAAGCGGCGCCGCGCGAGGGCGAGCTGATCCTCGGACTGCGGCCCGAACACGCGCTGCCGCACGATGGGCAGATCGTCGCGGGCGAAACCACAGCCTGGCCGCTGAAGGTGGACATGGTCGAGATGCTGGGCGCGGAACGGCTGGTGTACGGCCGTCTCGGCGATGCGGCCTTCACGCTGCGCATCGACGGCACCGACACGCCGCCGCAACCGGGCGCGGAAGTGCAGCTGAAGGCGCCGGCCGAGCGGCTGCACTGGTTCGATCCCGCGACCGGGCAGCGCGTCGACTGAGCGCGCGCCTTGCCTGGCGTCGAGCATCCACGATCAGGGAGAACGACATGACGAACCGGACACCGATCCTCGACGACGAGACCAACTGGCCCTGGTCGCTGCCCTTCTGGGTCGCGCATCGCGGCGCGGGCAAGCTGGCGCCGGAGAACACGCTGGCGGCCTTCCGCGAAGGCGCGCGCCACGGCTACCGCGCCTTCGAATGCGACGTGAAGCTGAGCGCCGACGGCATTCCGTTCCTGCTGCACGACGCAACGCTGGACCGCACGACGACCTCGCGCGGCCGCGCCGCGGACCGGACCTGGAGCGAGCTGTCGCGGCTCGACGCCGGCCGCTGGCACAGCCGTGCATTCGCAGGCGAACCGCCGGCCAGCCTCGAAGCCATTGCCGCCTTCGTGCGCCGCAATCAGCACGCGCTGAACATCGAGATCAAGCCCACCCCGGGCGACGAGTTCCGCACCGGCGAGGTCGTCGGCGGCGAAGTGCTGCGCCTGTGGGAAGAGACGGCGCCGGACTCGGTGCTGTTCAGCAGCTTCCAGCCGGAGGCGCTGCGTGGCGCGCGCGAATCCGCGCCGCAGGTGCCGCGCGGTCTGCTGCTCGACAAGCTCGAGGGCGACGGCTGGCTGCAACTGGCGCAGTCGCTGGGCTGCCGCGCCGTCATCACGCATTACGCGCTGATGGATCAGGCGCTGGTGGCGCGCCTGCACGAGGCCGAGATGAAGGCGCTGGTCTACACGGTGAACGACGCCGCTGCCGCGCAATGGCTGATCGCCAACGGCGTCGACGGCATCATCACCGACGCGGTCGACCGCTTCAGCCCGACGGCCTGACCCCCCGATCGAGGAACCTCGGCAGACCTGGCCGGACGACGCGGCGCCTCGTGCGCGCGATCGCTTTCAGCGCGAGGGATCGATCAACTCGTTGATCGAGATCATCCCGTAGATGCAGGTATCGCTGAGCTGCCCGGTGACGTTCAGCGCGTCGTCGCGCAACAGCCCTTCGAGCGAGAAGCCGCAGCGCTCGGCGACCGCCCGACTGGCCGCATTGCGCGAATCGGTGCGGATCTCCAGGCGACGCGCGCGCAGCTGGCCGAAGGCCATGCGCGCCAGCGCGATCACTGCCTCAGACACCAGCCCGCGCCCGGTGTGCGACGGGCTGATCCAGTAGCCGAGCTCGTAGCGGCGCACCTTCCATTCCAGCGTGTGCAGCCCCGCGCCGCCGATCAGCTGGCCGGGTTGGCCGTCCGGCTCGCGCTCATGCAGGTAGTAGGCGAGGTGCTGCCGCTGCAGGAACTGCGACTGCATGCGCCGCGCGATCGCCTCGGACTGCTCGACGCTGGGCGTCTCGTGCGCCCAGGGCATCCAGGGCTTCAGATGCTCCTGGGCGTCGAGCACGGCGCGGTTGAGGACGGGCCCGAGGCCCGCGCGCGGCGCCAGGAGCAGGAGACGCGAGGTCTCCAGGCGCTCGGGAACGTCGATGAGGATGGGGTCGTCGGCAGGCATGACTCGCATGGTGGAAGGCGGTCCTGTCAGTTGCCGTTGGCCGGCTGCAAGTTCGTGCCGCCCGTCTGACTCGCAGGAGGGACGCCAGGCATCGCCTCGGCCCCCAGCGGGGGCTCTTCATCCTCGACCTTGGGCAGCACCTTCACCGAACGGATGGCCTGGACCTGCCAGGCCAGCGCCGCCAGCAGCAGCGCGCCCACGCCGGCGAAGGCCAGCGCGGCGCGCAGGCTGACGTGCTCGCCGAGCCAGCCGCCGATCAGCGCGCCGGGACCGGCGGGGATCAGGATGAGCCAGCGCATCGTGCTGGTCATGCGGCCCAGCAGCGGCCCGGGCGTCACCGCCTGTCTCAGCGACAGGAAGTTGATGAAGATGAACACCGCGCCGATGCCGAACATGAACAGCGTGAAGGCGAAGGCCGCGACGCCCCAGGCGTTGGCCGGCGCGACGCACAGCGCCGCCCAGCCGACGCCGCACAACGCGAAGCCGCTGACCAGGCAAGGCCCGGGTCCGAGGCGCGCGCTGACGCGGTGGCCGATGGCGCTCGCCAGCACCGTGCCGGCGCCCAGCGCGATGTAGGACAGGCCGACGCTCTGCGCCGACAGCCCGAGCACGCGCGTCGCGAACAGGATCTGCACCACCTGCGCCGCCTGGTTGAACATCTGCCAGCCGCCGACCGCGCAGGCCAGCGCGACCAGCATGGACTTGCCGCGCACGAAGGCGACGCCGGCCTTCAGGTCGCGCCAGAAATCGGCACCGTCCAGGCGATGCAGGGTCTCGTTGATCTTGACGCCGCGCAGGATTGCCGCGGAGGCCACCAGCAGCAGCGCGTCGACCGCCAGCGCCAGCGGCGCGCCGACCAGCTTGATCAGCGCGCCCGCCACGCCGGGACCGGCGACTTCCGCGCCCGACGAGGCCAGGGCGTTCTTCGCATGCGCCTCGACCAGCCGGTCCCGGCTCACCACCTGCGTCAGCACGATCTGCGAGGCGCTGCCCGCGATCGTGTACACGGTGCCGAGCAGGAAGCCGACGAAGTACAGCCAGGGCATGCCCAGCCAGCCCAGCCAGTGCGCGATCGGCACGCTGGCCACGGCCACGGCCAGCGTGAGCTCCCCGACGATGTAGACCGGCAACTTGCGCACGCGATCCAGCCACACGCCGGCGGGCAGCGAGAACAGCACGAACGGCACGAGTTCCATCGCCGTCAGCACGCCCATCTGCGTCGGCGACGCATGCAACAGCACGGCCGCGGTCAGCGGCAGCGCCAGCAGCGTGATCTGCCCGCCCAGCGAGCTGATCAGGATCGACGTCCACAGGCGCCGGTAGACGAGGTTGCGCAGCAGATCGCCGGCGGGGAGCCGGATGAGATCCAGCAGGCGGTCGAGCAGACGGTCGACCCACGTGGTTGTCCTCTTGGGCAACATGATGAAACTCCGGATGCGGACCGCGCGGGGCGTCGTGCGCCGGGTGCGGACCGGGCGAGCGGGACGCGTCGGCGTCGCGGTCGCGGAAAGCCAGGGACCTGGGAGTCCGGCCGCAGCGGGCCGGCGGGCATCGTGAAGATGCCTACGGCCGTCGCGCCCAGCCGGCCTGGCCAAGCGCGCGCACCGACGCCAGGGCGTCGTTTCTGGTGCGGTCGAGCAGCTTGGTCATCAGTCGGCTCCGATCGTTGATCGTGGCGTGAGAGCTTCCGGGGAGGAAGAAGGCGTCGATGCTATCAGCGCCGTCATGTCGTCCACAAGTGAGGAAAGGCAGGGGCGCCGCCCTGCCTCGCACGCGCCGCGGGTTCACCACCCCGCGGCCGCACCGTCGCGCCGCGGATCGCTCGCCGCGACGTAACCCTCCACCGCCGGATCGCCGAGGCGCCAGATGAACTGCCCCGCGCCGAAGTCCTGGTAGCTGTCGCTGATGCCGGCGATCTCGTGGCCGAGCGCCCGCAGTCCCGCGACGGCTTCAGGGTTCATCGTCGACTCGACGTTGATCGACAACCCCGCGTTGTAGCGCCAGCGCGGCGCGTCGCAGGCGGCCTGCGGATGCTGGCGGTGGTCGAGCATGCGCACCAGCGTCTGCATGTGGCCTTGCGGCTGCATGTTGGCGCCCATCACGCCGTAGCTCATCTGCGGCTGGCCGTCCTTCATCAGGAAGGCCGGGATGATCGTGTGGAACGGCCGCTTGCCCGGCGCGACGACGTTGGCATGACCCGCCTCGCGCGTGAAGCCATGACCGCGGTTCTGCAACGACAGGCCGTAGCCCGGGACCACGACGCCCGAGCCGAAGCCGTGATAGTTGCTCTGGATGAAGCTGACCATCATGCCGTTCTCGTCGGCGGCGGTCAGATAGATGGTGCCGCCCTTGACCGGATTGCCGGCCTGGAAGTCCTGGGCCCTGTTCCGGTCGATCAGCTTCGCGCGCTCGGCGAGGTAGCCCGGGTCCAGCAGTTCCGCGACCTGGACTGCCATCGTCCGCGCATCGCTGACGTAGCGGTAGGTGTCGGCGAAGGCGAGCTTCATCGCCTCGATCTGCAGGTGATGGGAAGCGGCGCTGTCCGCGGGCAGCGACGCGATGTCGAACTGCTTGAGGATGCCCAGCGCGATCAGCGCCGCGATGCCCTGCCCGTTCGGCGGGATCTCGTGCAGCGTGTGGCCGGCGTAGTCCATCGAGATCGTGTCCACCCACTGCGGCGCATAGGCGGCGAAGTCGGCGGCGGTGATCGCGCCGCCGGTCTCGCGCGCGAAAGCCGCGGTGGCCTCGGCGATCTCGCCACGATAGAAGGCTTCGCCCTTCGTCTGCGCGATCAGGCGCAGCGTGCGCGCGGCCGCGGCGAAACGGAACACCTCCCCCACTTCGGGCGCGCGGCCCTTGGGCAGGAAGGCCTCGGCGAAGCCCGGTTGCGACACGAGGTCCGCGACCTCGGATGCGAGGCGCCACTTGCCCTGCACGATCACGGGCACGGCGTAGCCGCGCTCGGCGATCTCGATCGCCGGCGCCATCAGGTCGGCGAACGGCAGCTTGCCGTAGCGCTCGCTCAACGCGACCCAGCCGCCCACCGCGCCGGGCACCGTCACCGCGTCCCAGCCGCGCAGCGGCAGCGATGCGCCGGCGCCGTGCTTGCGGTCGAAATAGTCGGGCGTCCACGCCTGCGGCGCGATGCCGGAGGCATTCAAGCCCTGCAAGGTCTTGCCGTCCCACACGATGGCGAAGGCATCCGAGCCGAGGCCGTTGCTGCAGGGCTCGAGCAGCGTCATGCAGGCCGCGGCCGCGATCGCGGCGTCCACCGCGTTGCCGCCCTGCCCCAGGATGCGCAGACCGGCCTGCGCGGCCTGCGGATGCGAGGTCGACACGACATTGCGCGCGAAGACCGGGCTGCGTTGACTCGGGTAGCCGAGGGTCCAGTCGAAGGTGGCGTGGGGGGCTGTCATCGGGGTCTCCTGAATGCGTGCGCGGCATCTTGCCCGATGGCTCCGGGGTCGGACAGCGCGCAAGACCTGACCCGTGAAGAACCCGTGCGGATTGCGTAACCCATTGCAAAGCTGCACGGGGCTGTCAACACATCGTGTCGCGGCGTCGTTGTCTGCTCACCTTGTTCAACCTGCTGGAGAAACCAGATGCAAGCCTTCAAGACCATCAAGACCCTGGCCCTGATCCCCGCCCTGCTGATTGCCGGCGCCGCGATGGCCCAAGGCACCGCCGCCCCGGCAGCGCCCGCCACGCAAGCGGCTCCGGCGGCGACCGCCGCCCCGGCGTCCGACGCCAAGGCTGAGCACAAGGGTGCGAAGCACCACAAGGCCACCGGCGACAAGACCGCCGCGCACAAGGCCGGCCACAAGAAGGCTGACAAGGCTGAGAAGCCGGCTGAAGGCGCCTCCGCCGCCAAGTAATCGGCGCGGAAGTCGAAGGCGCCTCGCGCGCCTCGACGCCCAAAAAAAAAGGAAACCGCAGCACCGGGTGACCGGTCTGCGGTTTTTCTTCGTCCGGCGCTGTTGCCGGAAGCGGCTCGTTCAGCCGCCGGGCATCAGGACGCCTTCGCGAGCAGGACGCCTTCGATCAGGCGGCCAGTTGCGCGATCGGGATGACGCGCGACGTGCTGGCGCAGGTCACGCCATGGGCGGCGGCGCAGTGGCGCAGGGCTTCATTGAAGACATCGCGCGCGCAGTCGTGGCAGCTGCCGCAGGCGGAGGCCACCTGCGTCTCGTCCTGGAGCACGTCGAAGTTGTGAACGCCGTCGGCCACGGTGCGGCGGATATCGCGGTCGGAAACTCGATGGCAGAGGCAGACGATCATGGCGGCGGCGAGTCAGGATGAACCTGGGATGGCCGGAATACTAACGCAAACGCGAATCCCTCTCAATTGAGTTGCAGAGTCCCCTCAGCGCGTCGGACAACTGTCGGTGAACAACGACACGGATGACGACCCCCGTCCTCCAGACGCAGCCTGACCCCCAAGCCGGACGAAAAAAGGCCCCGGCGAGCGGGGCTTCGGGGTTCCTGGCGGCGGCTGGGGCCCCGGGATGGGCGGGCTGGCGTTTAACTCGCGTCGCCCATTTGGCTTTGCAGCCAGTTTTGTTCGCCGATCTGCGCGATCAGCTCGATCTGGGTTTCCAGATGGTCGATGTGCTCTTCGGTGTCGGCGAGGATCTCCTCGAGCACCTCGCGGGAGATGTAGTCGCGCACGCTCTCGCAGTAGGCGATGGCTTCCTTCAGCAGCGGATGGCTGCCCATCTCGATCTTCAGGTCGCAATGCTGGGCCTCGACGGCGTTCTCGCCGATGTAGAGCTTGCCCAGGTCCTGCAGGTTGGGCAGGCCTTCCAGCAGCAGGATGCGATCCATCAGCTTGTCGGCGTGCTTCATCTCCTCGATGGACTCGGCGTACTCGTGCTTGGCCAGGCGCTCCAGGCCCCAGCTCTTGTACATCTTGTAGTGCAGGAAGTACTGGTTGATCGCGGTCAGCTCGTTCTTCAGCTGCGCGTTCAAGTACTCGATGACCTTGGCGTCGCCCTTCATGTTCTTCTCCTGGAATTCGGTGGGATTGGGCGCATTGTCCTCATCCCTACGACGAATGGGGACAAGACCCGGCGCCCCCGCTCTGCATGCGAAGTATTCGCAGCCCGTTTCCGTCGGCGCCGCCTCTGAGGAGATGCCGTCCGGAGGCGATCCGACAAGAAAAATCCAATCGTCGCGATTCTTGGTTGCTATTGCGAATCGTTCTCATTAAGATGCGTCGCATGAATGCCCACCACCACCCCCATCTCGAAGCCCTGCAAGCCGTTGCGCTGGACAGCGCACGGGTCGCCGCAGGTTCGCCGCGCGAAGCGGTTCCGTTGGTCCAGCGCCGCCGCATCAGCAGCCAGGCGCTGATGGGCAACGACCGGGAGGTCGAGATCGAACACGCCGGCTCGCTCTACCGGCTGCGTGTGACATCGCTGGGCAAGCTCATCCTGACCAAGTGATCCGCCGGGCGGCGGCCGGCCGAGGACCGGTCCGCCGCTCGCGATCGCTGTCGCGGTTTCCCTTTCCGTTTCGCTTTCCCTTCTGAACGCCGGCCGTCCGCGAGGACCGCCCGCCGCACCAGCCCGCGTCGTGCCAGCCCGTGCGAGATCCCGAGAACTACAAGGATTTCGTCACCATGCAATTGCGCCCGACGCCCGTCGCGCTCGCCCTGTCCCTGGCTTTCCCGCTGGCATTCGCCCAGACGACGACCGCCACGACCCCATCGAACGCCGAGAACCCCCAACAGCTCGGTGAACTGACCGTCTCCGCGACCCGCACCGAACGCTCGGTCGACGCGGTGCCCAACACGGTCACCGTCAAGAACCGCAAGCAGCTTGATCGCCGCGACGCGCGCGACCTGAAGGACCTGCTGTCCGACGAGGTCGACCTCGACGTGAAGGCGATGACCCCGCGCTTCACGGCCGCGGGCGCGTCCACGGGCCGCTCGGGCAATGAAGGCATCAACATCCGCGGCCTGGAGGGCAACCGGGTGCTGATGATGGTCGACGGCATCCGCCTGCCGCAGAGCTTCTCGTTCGGCGCGTTCGCGAGCGGCCGCGCGGACTTCGTCGATCTCAACAGCCTGGCGAGCGTCGAGGTCCTGCGCGGCCCGACGTCCACGTCCTACGGCAGCGACGGCCTGGCCGGCGCGCTGAGCCTGCGCACGCTGTCGCCGGAGGACCTGCTGGTGAACGGCAAGACCTTCGCCGGCTTCGCGCGCCTGGGCGCGATGAGCGTCGACGACTCCAAACGCGCCAGCGCCGCGGTCGCCTTCGGCGCCGGCGACTGGAGCAGCCTGGTGCAGGCGTCGGTCCAACGCGGCCACGAGACGAAGAACGAAGGCGACAACGGCGCGGCCAACGCCACCCGCACCAAGCCCAACCCGACCGACGTCGACACCCACAGCGTGATGGCCAAGCTCGGTTATCGCGTCAACGCGAACCATCGCCTGATGGGCGCGCTCGAGTACCGCGAGCGCAAGATCGACACCAACGTGCTGACGGCCGTGACCGCCCCGCCGGCGACCGGCACGCTGCCGTCGACGGCCGTGCTGGCGCTGGATGCGCACGACAAGATGGACCGCACGCGGGTCTCGCTGGAGCACCGCTACGAGGACCTGAACGCGACCTGGCTGCAGCAGGCGACGACGCATGTCTACGTGCAGGACAGCGAGACGCGTCAGTTCTCCTACGAGGACCGCAACACCGCCGCGGACCGCACGCGGCTGGGCACGTACAAGGAACGCGTGATCGGCCTGAGCTCGCAGGCGCAGACGCAACTGGCCCACCAGCGCCTGAGCTACGGCATCGACGTCAGCCGCAACACGATCGAAGGCGTGCGTGACGGCACGGTCCCGCCGGCCGGCGAGACCTTCCCGAGCAAGCCCTTCCCCGACACCAGGTACACGCTGGCCGGCGCCTTCGTGCAGGACGAGATCGAGGCGGGCGATTTCACTCTCATTCCCGCGCTGCGCTTCGAGCACTACAAGCTGTCGCCGAAGCAGGACGGCTACACCGGCCAGATCGTCTCGCTGTCGGACCAGGCGGTGACGCCGCGCATCGGCCTGATCTGGCGCGCCACGCCCGCCGTCCAGCCCTACGTGAACTGGGCGCAGGGTTTCCGTGCGCCGACGCCGGACCAGGTGAACAACGGCTTCGCCAATCCGATCCAGGGCTACCAGAGCATCGGCAATCCCGACCTGAAGGCGGAACACGCCAACAGCTGGGAACTGGGCCTGCGCGGCAAGCTGATGGAGACGCTGCGCTGGCAGCTGAGCGCCTATGACAACCGCTATCGCGACTTCATCTCGCAGGAGATGGTCGGCGGCGCCTTCACGCCCGCGAACCCGGCGATCTTCCAGTACGTCAACCTGAGCCAGGCCCGGATCAAGGGCGTCGAGGCGCGCTTCGTCTGGGACATCTCGTCGACCTTCAACGTGAACGCGTCGGTGGCGAAGTCGCGCGGCCACAGCATCGAGAACGGCGTCGAGACACCGCTCGACAGCGTGCAGCCGCTGCGCGGAAAGATCGGCGCGCACTACGAGTCCGGCCCGTGGGCCGTCGAAGCCAACTGGCTGCACAGCTCCGGCAAAAAGCCGTCGGACGTCAGCACGGCGACCCAGTACACGCCGAAGAAGTATGACGTGGTCGACCTCGGCGGCGCGTACCGCTTCGACAAGACCTTCTCGATCTCGGCCTACGTCACCAACCTCTTCGACAAGAAGTACTGGCGCTGGGGCGACGTGACCGGCATCAGCGCCGCCACGCCGACGGCCCTGGCCGTGATCGACAGCTACACCGCCCCCGGCCGCGCCTTCCAGGTGACGCTGCGCGCCGATTTCTGACCAGGAGTCTTCCGCCATGCAAGCCAGCTTCACCGCCCTGCGACAGGCCTTCGCCACCGCGCGCACGGAGCGCAAGGCCCGCCACCGCGACATCGCCAGCGACCTGCGCATCTCCGAAGGCGCGCTGCTCGCCGCCCACGCCGGCCCGTTCGCCGACGACGAGTCCCCGCTGCGCGCGCGCCGTCTGCGCGCCGAGTGGCAGGACCTGATCGCCGCGCTCGAGCCGCTGGGGCCGGTGATGGCGCTGACGCGCAACGAGTCCTGCGTCCACGAGAAGGTCGGCGTCTACACCGCCGTCAGCGCGCAGGGACCGCAGCGCCAGGTCGGCCTGGTGCTGGGTGGCGCGATCGACCTGCGCATCTTCTACAGCCACTGGCGCCACGGCTTCGCCGTCGCGGAGCGGCTCTCGGACGGCGCGCTGCAACGCAGCCTGCAGTTCTTCGATGCCGCCGGCCAGGCCATCCACAAGGTCTTCGTGAAGCCGGAGAGCGACCTCGCCGCCTACGAGGCGCTCGTCGAGCGCTTCCTGGCGGAAGACCAGCAACCCGGCTTCGAGCCCGGCGATGCGTGGCAGGACGCGGCGGAGATCGCCGACGAGCGCGTCGATGTCGCGGCCTTCCGCAGCGAGTGGGCGTCGCTGCGCGACACGCACGACTTCTTCGGCCTGCTCAAGCGGCACGGCCTGAGCCGCACGCAGGCGCTGCGCCTGGCCGAGCCGCGCTTCGCGCAGCCGCTGGCCCTGTCCAGCGCGCAGGAGCTGCTGAGCCGCGCCGCGCAGGAGAACGTGTCGATCATGGTCTTCGTCGGCAACCCGGGGATGATCCAGATCCACAGCGGCCCGGTGAACAAGGTCGCGATGATGGGGCCGTGGATCAACGTGCTGGATCCGGGCTTCAACCTGCATCTGCGCGAGGACCACATCGCCTCGGCGTGGCTGGTGCGCAAGCCCACGGTCGACGGGCTGGTGTGCTCGCTGGAGCTGTTCGACGCGCAGGGCCGCACGATCGCGATGCTGTTCGGCGAACGCAAGCCCGGTCAGGCCGAGCGCTGCGATTGGCGCAATCTGCTGGAGAGCCTCGTCGAAGGCGCGCCGGCGGAGACCGTGCCGTGCTGAGCCGCCGCCACGTCCTGTCGCTGGCGCCGGTCGCGGCGCTGCTGTCGATCAGCGGCCGGGCGTGGGCCGCGCCGCAGCGCATCATCGCCGTCGGTGGCGCGTTGACCGAGCTGATCTATGAGCTGGGCGCGCAAGGCGATCTGGTCGGCGTGGACAGCACCTCGCTGTATCCGGCCGCCGCGACGAAGCTGCCCAACGTCGGCTACGCGCGCACGCTCGCCGCCGAAGGCCTGCTGTCGCTGGCGCCGACGATGGTCGTCGCGACCGAGGAAGCCGGCCCGCCCGCGGTGCTGCGCCAACTCGAAGCCGCGAAGGTGCCGCTGCACGTGCTGCGCGCGGAGCACCGCTTCGAAGGCGTGCTCGAACGTACCCAGGCGCTCGGCGATCTGCTCGGCCGCCAGCAGCAAGCCACCGCCCTGTCGCAGAAGCTGCGGGCCGAATGGACCGCCAGCCGTGCCCAGGTGACGAAGCTGGCCGCCGGCCATCGCGCGCCGCGCGTGCTCTTCGTGCTGTCGAACGCGGGGAACCAGGCGCGCATTGCCGGCGCCGACACGGCGGCGGACGCGATGATCGGCTACGCCGCCGCGACCAATGCGCTCGGCGAGGCCCATGGCTACAAGATGCTCTCGCCGGAGGCCGCGATCGCTGCGGCGCCGGACGTGATCCTCGCGACGATGCAAGGCGTCGAGGCGAGCGGCGGCATCGACGGTCTGCTGAGGCTGCCGGGCCTGGCGCAGACGCCGGCCGGTCAGAACAAACGCGTGATCGTGATGGAAACGATGGAGCTGCTCGGCTTCGGGCCGCGCACGCCGAAGGCGCTCTCGACCTTGGCTCAGGCCCTGCATGCGTCGGCGGGTACGGGCAAGACGGCGTGAGCGTCCAGCGTCGGACAGCACGACGAACGGCACGGCCAACCACACGACGGACAGCACGATGAGCACGATCGGATCCGCCTTGCCCTCGCGATCCTCGCCGGTGGCCGCGACGTCGGCGCGGCACGCGTGGTCGCGCCACGCGTGGTCGCGTCCGATGTTGCTGGCGGTCGCACTGGTGCTCGCGATCATCGTGGCGGTGCAGTTCGGCGCGGTGCCGATCGCGGCGGCGGACTGGCTCAACGGTCCGTGGAGCGACGCCCCCAAGACCGGCGGCGCGCACGTGCTGTGGCAACTGCGCTTGCCGCGCCTCGGGCTGACGCTCGCGGTCGGCGCGGCGCTCGGCCTGGCCGGCGCGCTCAGCCAGGCGCTCTTCCGCAATCCGATGGCCGAGCCCAGCCTGCTCGGCGTCACCAGCGGCGCCGCCGCGGCGGTGGCGCTCACCCTGACCGTCTTCGCCGGCCTGCACGCCGCGCTGCCCGCGGAGGCGCGACTGTGGCTGCTGCCGCTGGTCGGCTTCGGCGGCGCGCTGGCGGTGTGCTTCTCGCTGGACCGGCTCTCGCGCTGGCTGGCGCCGGGCTCGATCGCGGCGCTGCTGCTGTGCGGGCTGGCCTTGCAGGCCATGACCTTCGCGATCGTCGGCCTGTGCAGCTTCATCGCCAACGACGAGCAACTGCGCGCTATCAACTTCTGGACGCTCGGCTCGCTGGCCGGCGCCAACTGGATCATGGCCGCGGTGATGGGCGTCGCGTTGCTGGTGCTCGGCGCGATGGCGCTTCGCATCGCACCGCGCCTGAACGCGCTCGCGCTCGGCGAGGCGGCGGCCGCGCATGTCGGCATCGATGTCGAACGGCTGCGCTGGGGGTGCATCTCCATGGTCGCCCTCCTGTCAGCGCTGGCGGTCGCCTGGTGCGGGAACATCGGATTCATCGGCCTGATGGCGCCCCACCTGGCCCGGCAACTGGTCGGCGCCGACCAGCGCCAGGTGCTGCCCAACGCGATGCTCGCGGGCGCGCTGCTGCTGGTCGTGGCGGACACCTTCGCGCGGACGTTGGCGGTGCCGGCGGAGATCCCCGTCGGCGTGTTCAGCGCGCTGATCGGCGCGCCCTGGTTCCTCGTCCTGCTGCGCGGCGCGGTCCGCCGCCTGGGGAACGCGTGATGGCCTCGCTGCTGACCTTGCAGGACGTGCGCGTGACGCTGGGCAACGCAACGATCGGACCGGTGACGCTGCGCGTCGATCCTGGCGAGCGCATCGCGATCCTCGGCCCGAGCGGCGCTGGCAAGTCGACCCTGCTGCGGCTCATCGCGCGCGAACTGCGTCCGGCATCGGGCACGCTGAATTTCGACGGACGTCCACTCACAGGCTGGGCGCCGGCCGAGCTCGCGCAACGACGCGCGGTGCTGCCGCAACAACATGGCGTCGCGTTCGGCCTGCCCGTCGAGCTGGTTGTCGCCTTGGGCCGCGTCGCGCGTCAGGGCGACGGCCGCCAGGATGCGATCGTGCGCGAAGCGCTGGCGCACGCGCAGGCCGATCACCTCCTCGGTCGCCGCTTCGACACGCTGTCCGGCGGCGAGCAGGCGCGCGTGCAACTGGCGCGCGTGTTCGCGCAGGCCTGGGATGCGCGCGACGGATTGCTGCTGGTCGACGAACCGGTCGCGGCGCTCGATCCAGGACTGAGCGTCTCGCTGATGGCGGCGATGTCTGACTTCGCGGCGGAGCGCGGCCATGCGCTGGTCGCGGTGCTGCACGACCTCAACCTCGCGATGAATCATGTCGACCGGCTGTGGCTGATGAAGTCCGGCCGGCTGCTGGCCGACTGCGACGCGCTGCCGGCCACGCTGCCGCTGCTGGAACAGCTCTACGACACCAGACTGCGACTGCTGCGCGACCAGCATGGACTCGCGATCCTGCCGGTGCTCGGCAGCGCGGTGGGAGCGCGGGCATGAGTGCCACTGCCCTGCAACTGCACGGCCGGATGCCGCGATGGAGCGGCTGGGCCATGACCGCCGCGATCCACGCGGCCCTGCTGCTGGCGCTGGCCGGCGCCTTCGCGCCGAAGCGCTCGCCCGCACCGGCGCCGATGACGATCAGCGCGCGACTGGTGCCGTCTCCGACGGCACCGACCGCGACGATCGCGCCGTCGATCCCCATCGAACTGCCGCGCTCGGCGCTGAGCATTCCTCCGATGCCGGACATCCCGGCGCCGCCCGTGCAAATCGAGGCAACGCCGCCGATCGCAGTCGCGCCGACGCCGCTCCGATTCGATCCACCGGCGGCCGCGACGGCCGACCAGGACCCGGCCGCGACCCGGCCCGTCGCAGTCGCCGCGGCCGCCATGGTCGTCGCCACGACGGCGGTCGTTCCGCCTGCGCCGATGCCCTTGCCCGCACCGGCCACCGGCGAGTCACCAGTCCAGATGCCCGCCGACCACCGCGCGTGCAGTGCCCAGCAGACCGCGCGCCACTATCCGGCGATGCTGCGTGACCGCGGCATCCAGGGTCAGGTCGTGCTGCGCGTCAAGGTCGACGCCGACGGCCACGCCGCGGAGGTCGTCGTGGCCGGCGGCAGCGGCTGGCGGCTGCTGGACGAGGCGGCGCGCCGCGTCGCCGAATCCTGTTCCTTCATCCCGGCCCGGCGCGGCAACCAGCGACTGGTCAGCTGGGTCGAGTACCCGGTGCGCTTCGCGCTCCAGGCGTCCCCCTTGCAGTAAGGAGTCCACTCCATGTGCGACAAGCCCATCCCCACTTCGCTCCTGAGCCTGCTGGCGCGTCCCGACGCGGGCGCTTCCGACCCGCTGGGCGACTCCCCCGTGCTGGCATCCACCGCGGGCGCGGTGACGGGAGGTGGCGTCTTCATGCAGGAGGGCGACGCTGTTCCGGCCGCCGTGGCGGGACTGCCGCTGGCGCAGGCGCTTGCGCGCGGCGAGGCTTCGCCCTTGTCCTCCGCCTCTTCGTCCTCGTCGTCCGACGACACGCCGGTGCCGCGCGGTTCGCGCCGTCGGCGCCTATGGGAACTGCCGGCGCAGGCGCTGTGCCCGGTGATCGGCGTGTGCCTGCCGATGCCGGTGCTGCGCCGCAAGCTGGGCAAGCTGCTCGGCGGTCAGGCGCTGACCAACGATTACGAGATGCACTGCGGCGCGATCAACGAATGCGCGCGCCGCGGGCCGGTGTCGGAGATGCTGCAGAAGGAGCTGGACCAGCGCTTCTCGATCGCGCTGCGGCAGTCGGCGCAGCACAAGACGGCGGAGTCGCTGACGCGCTGGTGGAACGCCGCGCAACAGGGCAACGACGTCGGCGGCGCGCTGTGGGGCGCACTGACGCATGCGCGGTGCGACGCGGCGCTGCAGGAGCAGGTGCTGCGCGACATCCACATGCTGCAGCACCAGGTCGGCGCGGCGAACCGCGCGGACCTGCAGCGGCTCGACGAGCTGCAGGACGAGCACGCGATCCTGACGCGCGAACTGGCGCACGCGCAGTCGCGCAGCACGCGGCTGCTCGCGGAGCGGGCCCGTGAACTCGACCTCTCGCAGGCCGAGTGCCTGCGCCTGCGCGGCGAGCTGCTGGCGCGCGACACGCTGGCGGCGGGACTGCGCGACGAGCTGCAGCAACTCGAAGAGAGCATCCCCGGCCTGCGCCATCGCCACGAGCAGGCGAAGCAGCTGCAGACGCAGCAGGACCGCATCCATCAACTGGAGCGCGCGCTGCTGATCTCGCGCCAGCAGGCGGAACGCGAGCAGCGCCGCGCGGACGAACTGCAGCAGGCGCTGGCGATGTCGGAGCGCCAACGGGACCAGCAGCAGACGCAGGCATCGCTGCAAGCCGATTCACAACCGGGCACGGAAGGCGCGCTGCCGTCGCTGGACGAGCGCTCGGTGCTGTGCGTCGGCGGCCGACCGGCGGTGGTGCCGATCTACCGCCAGCTGATCGAGCGCACCGGCGGACGTTTCCTCCACCACGACGGCGGCGAGGAAGACGCCGTCTCCAAGCTCGACGCCAGCCTGGCGGCGGCGGACCTCGTGATCTGCCAGACCGGTTGCATCAGCCATGACGCCTACTGGCGCGTGAAGGACCACTGCAAGCGCCACAACAAGAAGTGCGTCTACATCGAATCGCCGAGCGCGAGCGGCATGCGCCGGGCGCTGGGCTCGCTGAGCGGCGGCGACGGCGAGGTCGATATGGTCGGCAGCGCGCCCTTGCCGGCCCGCGAATCCTGAGTCCTTCCGCGGAGTCCGGCGACGGCAGCGGCCGTTTCGCATCGCCGGAAACAACAAGGCCCCGAAGACCGGGGCCTTGCTCCAGCAGCGCGTTCAGCGCACGAGATGCTCGAACACGCCTTCGACCATCGTGGCGAAGGACACATGCGCGTCACCGCACACAGTCGGCACGATCGCCAGAAAGTCCGACGCCAGCAACTTCTCGGTGAACCTGCGCCGAGTACTGGCGTCCAACATCCACTCGCGAATCTCCTGCCGGAACGTTCCGCGATCCGAGGCAAAGGGATTGCGATAGTCATGCTCGTGCCAGAAGTCCCAATGGCTCTGCTTGACGAACTGCACGGTGGACATCGGGTCATCGCATTCCAACCAATGCGCCAACAGCGGCTGGATCGCGATTCCTCCGCCATCGAACATCAAGAGCACCTCGAAAGGATCATCCGGCAATACTCGCCCGCGCGGATCGACGACGCCGCCACGGATTGCAAGCGCAAAGTAGGCCGACGCAAAGCGCAACAGGGCCGACTGTTGCGTCACCGTCCAACTGCCGGGTGGACATCCCCCCATGCGATCCAAGGCAATCGCAAGCGAGTGACGGATCTCGGCCCCCTCCGCCAGCAGCTCCAACATGCGCGGCACGAAATATCCCACCTCTGCAGGGTTCTGCACCTGACTCTTTGCGGAATCGCCGTACTCAAAAAGATGCTCGACCGTCAGCCGCTTCAACGGCCACTCGTGCAACTGCTTCGCCACTTCTTCCGGCACGCAGCAGACCGTGCAGACATCCAGCGGCAGGGCTGGCCTGCGGAACTCGGCGAAGGCGGCGTATGTTTCCTCCACCGCGGCGCGAAGCATCTGCAAGAGTTCGGCGTGCTCGGTGGCTGTCATTGGATCGTGCTGGGAGAAGGCATCGATTCTGCCTGCCAGACCGGGTGCATCAGCCACGACGCCTACTGGCGCGTGAAGGACCACTGCAAGCGGCACAACAAGAAGTGCGCCCACATCGAGTCCCCGAGCGCCAGCGGCATGCGCCGCGCGCTGGGATCGCTGAGCGGTGCCGAGACCGAAGACACCGCAGCGCATCAGACCGCGCGGGGACTCTGACCGACCCGGTCCTCAGGCAACGCCGTAGCGCGACGCCGGCTTGCCCGTCTGCGTCGCGGCGAACAGCTGGGTGCGAGCGGCGTCGTACGCCTTCAGCAGGCCGTCGTTCTCGACGGAGGGCAGCGTGACCAGCTCGCCCTGGTCCAGCCCGCGCAGCGCTGCATCCACGCAATCCTCGGCGCTCATGACGGTCTCCTTCGCCAGCGCCTCCAGCGGCACGCCGGAGACCTTCTCCGACCAGATCTCCGTGGCGGTCGACGCGGGCAGGACGGCCTGCACGCGGACCTTCGAATTCGACGCGGCCAGCTCGCCCTGGATCCCGCGCGTGTAGTTCAGCACGTAGCCCTTGGTGCCGCTGTAGATGGCGCTGATCGGCAAGGCATGGAGCGCCAGCACCGAGGCCACGTTGATGATCGTGCCCGCATCGCGCTGCTTGAACAGCGGCAGGACGGCTTGCGTCAGACTGGTCAGTGCCACGATGTTCACCGCGATCTGTTCCGCGGTGCCTTCTGCGGCCGCGCCGACCACGGAGCCCAGTCGCGCCAGGCCGGCATTGTTCACCAGCACCTCGATGCTGGCGTCTTCTCGCAGCACTGCTTCGACCTTGCGGACGTCGTCCGACTTCGCGAGGTCGGCGACCACGGTCCTGACGGTCACGCCATGCTTGCTGGCGAGATCCTTCGACAGCGCCGCGAGGCGATCCGCCCGGCGGGCGACGATGACGAGGTCATAGCCGCGCGCGGCCAGACGATCGGCGTAAACGGCGCCGATGCCCGAGGAGGCACCGGTCACGACGGCAGTTTTCTTGGAGGAAGCCATGGCGTACTTTCGACAATTCAGTTGAGTACTCAATGAAATTCATTGAGGGCTCAAATGTACACTTGGCGCTCTGGGGTCTGTCAATGGTTTTGTGCTCAACTTTTCCCGCTGAATGAAGAACACCCGAAGCCGCGCGGCGCCGCGAACCGAGCCGCAGAACACCGATGAACCGGGCGCATGGGTCCTGCCCGCGTGCAACAACACGTCATTGCGCCGGGCGGCGCGACGCCTGGGAAGTCTGTATGACGCGGCCCTGGAGCCGCTCGGACTGAAGGCGACCCAGTTGGGCCTGATGGCCGAGATCGAGCGGATCAAGGCCGAGAACGAAGGCCAGGCACCGACGCTTCAGGCGCTGGCGACGAAGCTCGCCATCCAGATCTCCGCGCTGACGCATGCGCTGCGACCGCTGGTGCGCGACGGCCTCATCGCGCTCCAGGTGGACGAGCGCGACAAGCGCGCCAAACGCGCCGTGCTGACACCGGTCGGCACCGCCCAACTGCACGCCGCGCTCGCGAGCTGGGCGGAGGTCAATCAGCGATTCGAGGCGGTGCTAGGGGTCGAGGCCGCCGCAGCCCTGCGCGCAGTGGCGGACCACGTCGCGTCCGACGAGTTCATGTCGGCGTTCGAGGCGGATCGCGAGAGCAAGAGCTAGCAAGGACTGACCCTTGCGACGGTGAACCGGCCAGTGGGATTCCGTTGGGCGATTCGCTGCTCAGCCATACACCGCGCGCCGCACATCCCGATGCAGCGCCTCGTCGAACGGGAACTTCTGGGCGAAGAACACCACCGCGAGCCGGTTCGCCGGGTCGACCCAGAACAGGGTCGACGCCGCGCCACCCCAGGAGAACTCGCCCACCGCGCCCGGCGGCTCGCCGGCCGTGGTCGGCGCGATGCGCACCGAGCCTCCAAGACCGAATCCGAGACCCGGGCTCTTCAGGAAGTGACGTGGCGAGATGGCCGGATCCAGGTGATCGACGAGCATGAGCTTCACGGTCGCCGGGCGCAGCACGCGCACGCCGTCGAGCTCGCCTTCGCCCAGCAGCATGCGCGCGAAGCGCAGGTAGTCGTCGATGGGACCGATCAGGCCCGCGCCGCCGCTGGCGAAGGTGAAGGGCATGTCCGGCTCTCGCTGAGGCGGACCACCGTCGGGCAGGCGGTAGGTCGCGGCCATCCGGTGCTTCAGCGCTTCGGGCTGCGTCCAGTCCGTCTCCTGCATCCCCAGCGGCCGCAGGATTTGACGGCGGACGTGTGCGTCGAAGGGTTCGTCGCCCAACACTTCCACCAGCCGGGCCACGATGTCGGTGGAGGTGCCGTAGTGCCAGGCCGTGCCCGGCTCGTGGCGCAGCGGCAGCGCGGCCACCGCGCGGCTGAACGCCGCCAGGTCGGGCGCCGTCTCGAGCGGATTCGCCGCGCGGAACGCGCGGTCGGCCGGGCCGTCTTCCATCGCATATGTGAGGCCCGACGTGTGCCGCAGCACATCCCGCACGAGGATCGGACGCTCGGCCGGGCGTTCGCCGCGACCGTCGTCGGCGTGCACGCGCATGGACTTGAACTCCGGCAGGTAGCGCGCGATCGGATCGTCGAGCCGGAAGCGCCCCGCATCCCACAGGCGCATGAGCGCCACCGACGCCACCGGCTTGGTCATCGACCAGATGCGCGCCAGCGTGTCGCGGGCCATCGGCCGACGCGCTTCCACATCAGCGAGACCGAACGCGCCGAAGTAGCGTTCCGCCCCGCCCTGCCAGACCACGGCCGACACGCCCGCGGCGCGGCCATCGGCCACGGCGCCGCGGAGCATCCGCTCGATGCGCCGCGGCGAGAACCCGGACCAGGGCGTGCCGGCGGAACGGGAAGTCCCGCCCGGGCCGGCCGTTGCGGCAATGGCCGCGGCGGGCGCCGCCAGTGCAGCGCCGAGGAGATGGCGACGAGAAGGGGCTTGCGTCATGACCCCATGCTAGAGCCGTACCTGCCTGTAATCTGAGGCGCCACGCCCCCCCCTTTCGCAGATCATCTGCATCAAGCTCTGGAGTCCCCGTGCCCTACCTGCAGCTGGACGTCAACGACCACTACCCCGCCGCCACCAAGCAGCGCCTGGCCGAGCACATGAGCCGCACCTACGCCGAGATGATGTCCGTGGACATCCGCCGCATCAGCGTCGCGATCCGCGAGCTCGGCGAGGGCGGCGTCTGGCGCATCCCCGACGCGGACGGCCCGCCAGTGCCGGTCTCGCTGATGATGCTGGACATCCGCCAGGGCCGGCCGCCCGAACTGCGCATGGCGCTGGCCAAGGCGCTGTGCGCCCATTGCATCGACATCCTGGGCTTGCGCGAGGATCGGCTCAACGTCGAATTCACCCAGCACACCGGAGACGAGATGTACCACCCGACGCTGGGCGGCTTCAGCCCGGACTGGACGCCGGGCGAGGGTTCGCTTCCGTAGGGAAGCCCTGCACCACTTGCCGCGACGGCGGTGGAGAGTTGTGCAGAGCGTCCCAGAACCTTCTTTCGGCTGGCAGCTGCCGCTTGTCGCCGCACCCGGCCGCCGTTCTCCCAGTCGCCCAACTGTTACCGCAACCATCATCGTATTGATCACAATGTCCGGTCCTGCACGCCTGTCGCCGCATTGACCATGACCCTCGCCTTCGCCCGCCGCGCCCGCCGCCTGATCACCCTCCTGTGCCTCGCGGCCGCCTCGACGGCGCATGCCGACATCGTCATCGGCCAGGTGGCCCCGTTCACCGGCCCGCAGGCGGTCACCGGCAAGGCGATCCGCGCCGGCGCCAAGCTGTGGATCG
This sequence comes from Roseateles noduli, assembly GCF_050626985.1. Lineage (NCBI taxonomy): Bacteria > Pseudomonadati > Pseudomonadota > Betaproteobacteria > Burkholderiales > Sphaerotilaceae > Roseateles > Roseateles noduli. The sequence continues at coordinate 6,254,198 of NZ_CP192463.1, read as the reverse complement.
ACGAGGTCAACGCGCGCGGCGGCGTCCGCGGCCAGAAGATCAAGTTCGTCACCCGCGACGACGCCAACAAGCCCGAGGACACCGTCCGGCTGGTCAAGGAACTGATCGCCGCGGACGCGCCCACCGCCCTGATCGGCACCGTCGGCACCTCCAACCTGGAGGCGCTCAAGCAGGACGGCGTGCTGGAGAAGACGCGCGTGTCCATGGTCGGCGCCGTGTCCGGCGCCAACAGCGTGATCACGGCGCGCGGCATGTACCCGGTCAAGGCCAGCTACCGCGAGGAGGTCGACCGCCTCTTCAAGCAGCTCAGCGAGATGGGCCGCACCAAGGTCGCCATCGTCTACCAGGACGACGGCCTGGGCCGCGACGCGCTGGCGGGCGCACAGACCTCGGCGAAGACCTATGGCCTCTCGCTGGTTGCGCAGTCGGGCTACGCCCGCAACACCACCGAGGTCGGCAAGGCGGTGGCCGACATGATCAAGCAGTCGCCCGACGTGATCTTCCTCGCCGCGACCACCGCGGCCGCCATCGAGTTCACCGACAAGTACCAGAGCGCGGGCGGCCGCGCCGGCCTGTACGGCATGTCCATCATCGACGTGCAGGCGTTGCTGGCCAAGCTCGGCCCGGATCGCGCGCGCGGCTTCGCGTTCTCGCTGGTGCTGCCCACCGACGACCGCGCCGACCGCGAAGTCGTCCGCGACTACCAGCGCCTGCGCGGCAACGCCAAGGACGCGGACCTGTCCTCGCGATCGCTCGAAGGCTTCATCGCCGCCCGTGCGCTCGTGAAGGCGCTGGAACGCACGCCGGCCGCCGGACCCGCGGCCCTGAGCGAAGCGCTGGAACGCGGCTTCGAAACCGACGTCGGCGGCCATCGCCTGACCTTCGGCAAGGGCCCGACCTCGCGCTACGTGGACTTCGCCGTGCTGGGCGCGGGCGGCAAGCTGGTGCGTTGAGCCCGGCGCCGCGAGGCGCGCCTCAGTAGTGCTCCGCCTCCGCCGGCGGAACGACCCAGCCGTGCTTCCGACTCTCGTAGACCGACACGCCCGGCGCCGGAAAGCCCGGATCGGCGAACGCGCCGACCGGGACGGCGATGAAGTCCGGCATCGCCTCCATCTCGTAATAGACCGTCGCACCACAGGTCGGACAGAAGTGGAAGATCGCGCGGGTGCCTTCATCACCGGTGATCGCGTAGGTCGACGAGACGCCCGACGGGGTCACGTCTTGACGACGGAACCTCGCCTGCTGGGCGAAGGGTCCACCCGTCCTGCGCTGGCAGTTCAGGCAGTGGCAGATGGAGATGCGGACCGGCTCGCCCACGACCTGGGCCGTGAGCTGACCGCAACTGCAGGAGGCGAGGCGCTGAGTCATGGCGGCAGACTACCACCGGCCCGGGCCGGCGGTCTCACCGCTCGGCAGGGATCGGGTCCGGTCAGGCTTGGGCGGGCATGAAGGTGCCGATCAGCGCCATCACGATGAACAGGCTTCCCAGCACGATGGCGATCCAGTTCAGCGCGCCGAAGCGATCGTTGCGGGGCTGGCCCGGCGTGACGGTCTCGTTGACGGCGTTCATCCCGCTCTGCACCGGCATCAGGAAGGCCGGCGCGACCATCGCGATCCACCACACCGGATCCGGCGCCTTCCACATCAGCGAAAAGACGATCCAGGCGGCGGCCAGGCCGCCGGCACTGAGCGCGTCCTTCGCATTCACGCCCGCGCCCAGCTGCGAGTCACGCACTCGGCCGAACAGCGACCAGACGAAGAACACCGCGAAGATCGCGCGCATCGCCGGCAGGATGGACGACTTCTCGCGGTCGCGCACCAGCGTCCATTGCTTGTAGAGCCAGTAGACGCCGTAGAGCTGGAGCGTGACGGTGCACATCACCAGCAGCTTGAGCGGCGAGACGGAGAACCACATCGGCTGGCCCAGGGCCTGCTCGGGCGCGACGGCCTCGACCCGGGCCTGGGGCGGCGCGAAACGCGCGGCGATGTCGGACGTGGTGTCGGTCGGCAGCGTCGCGGCCGACTCCGGTTGCTGGGACATGAGATTTCCTCCCTGAAGGCATTGAACAAGACGCCGGGCCGGGGCGCGAGTCTGTGGCTCGCTGCCGCGCCGGCGCGCAGGGCGGCATGATGCCCGCTGCAGGAAATGCCTCAGGTCCCGATCTACCCTTTCCTTGCCTGGGTGCGTGACGGATTGAGCATCCTTCCATCCATCGCATACGCCCCGCCGCCTCGCACGACGACGTAGGCCGCGAACACCGCCATCAGCACCGGGTACTCGATGCCCCGGTCGATCCACGGCCAGGTCGGACCGAGCGCGGCGCAGATGCCGATCATCTCCATCGTGAACGCGAGCGCCACCCAGCGCGTGCAGAAGCCGATGGCCAGTGACACCGCGCCGACGGTCTCCAGCAGCATGACGAGGAAGGCCAGCTGCGGCGCGAAGGGCAGGCCCATCACCTGGTCGATGAGCCGGATCGAGCCGGCCATCGGATCCGCCATCGACCCGTGCGAAGTCCCCAGCGCCTTCGGCAGTCCATGCGTGAACAGGATGGCGCCGAAGGCGAACCGCAGCAGCGCATACGCCGCCGGTTCCAGGCGGGCGGCCGCGCCACGTAGCGGCGTCACACGCCGTGAATCCGGAAGGGGGACGGTGGCCATCGCGGGGACTCTCCAGTTGCTGTTCGAGCGCATTCTTCGGATCCAGGCCCCGCCGGTCGAGAGGCGCTCACGAGCTTGTGAATTCAACGCGTCTCAACAATGGCCGCGCCCACGCTGCGCGGATCGTCACGAGGGCAACACCTGGATACCGGCGTGCCCTCCGACTTGCCACCGCACAACCGCTTGTCACCAACGAAGCGAAGTTCCCAGGGTTTTCCCGAGAGACATACTGAAAGCGCTTTCAGATAGTCATGCCGGAGAGGCGGCGGCGCATCGACGAGCGATCGGCGATGCGCCAGCAGCCCCACGGGCTTACTTGATCTCGGGCGTCGACACCCGGTCCTTGCGGCCGGGCCCCCTGGAGACGCCGCTCCTGTCCTTCGCGCGCGTTTCCTCCATCACCACCACTGGTTCCGAGGAGATCCCATGACACGCTGGATTCGATCGCTCGCCGCGGTCGCGGTCGCCCTGACGGGCGTCGCGGCGCAGGCACAAAACTGGCAACTCGTCTGGCAGGACGAATTCACCAACAGCATCGGCCCGCAATGGCGGTTCGAGACCGGCACCGGCTCGGGCGGCTGGGGCAACAACGAGCTGCAGTACTACCGGCGCGAGAACGCCACCATCGAGAACGGCCAGCTCGTGATCACTGCGAAGCGCGAGGACTTCGGCGGCATGCGCTACACCTCCGCGCGCATGACGACGCAAGGCCTGGCCACCTTCAAGTACGGCCGCATCGAGGCGCGCATCAAGGCGCCGTCGAGCTCCGGCATGTGGCCCGCGTTCTGGATGCTGGGCAGCAACATCACGTCGGTGGGCTGGCCCGCCTCGGGCGAGATCGACATCATGGAACACGTGAATGCCGACGCCGACATCCACGGCACGATCCACTGGCAGGGTCCGGACGGCAGTCACGCCTCCTACGGCGGCCACACGGCCACCAACGTCGCGGACTATCACGTGTACGCGGTCGAGTGGGACGAGCGCTTCATCCGCTGGTTCGTCGACGGCCGCGAGTTCCACGTCGTGGACATCACCAACAGCGTCAACAGCACGGAGGAATTCCATCGCGACTTCTTCCTGCTGCTGAACCTGGCGGTGGGCGGCAACTGGCCGCAGTGGAACATCGACGAGAGCAGGCTGCCCGCGAAGATGTACGTGGACTACGTGCGCGTCTACAAGAAGGACGGCGGCACGCCGGCGTTCACGACGACGCTGCAGGCGGCCAACTTCGCGCTGCAGTCAGGCATGCAGCTCGAGGCGTCGAGCGAAGGCGGCCAGAACCTCGGCTGGATCGAGACCGGCGACTGGGCCGTGTGGAACCTCAACCTGCCGCAGGGCGGGACCTACACGGTCGAGTACCGCGTCGCCAGCCTGAACGGCGGCGGCAGCCTGCAGCTGGAGATGGCGGGCGGCACGCCGGTGTACGGCGCGGTGAACGTGCCCTCGACCGGCGGATGGCAGAACTGGACGACGGTCTCGCACCGCGTCACGCTGCCGGCCGGCCAGCAGCAGATCGCGGTGAAGGCCAACGGGCCGGGGTGGAACCTGCGGTCGGTGAAGATCACGAAGTCGTGATCTCTGAGTCTCGTTTCCCCTGTTGGGGCGAATGACGCGAGGCTCCGGGGCTGGTCCAATCGGCCGGCTCCGGAGCCTTTTCATTTCTGTCCCCCTCATGTCCCGTTGGTCCTCGCTCTCGCCTCGCTGGCGTCTTGAACTCCTGTCGCTGGTCTGGGCCATGCCCCTGCTTCTCGCCATTTACGGCGCGAGCACCGGATTCGCTCCGTCCAGCGAGATGGTGGGAAAGGCGGCCTATGTCGCCGCGCCGCTCGCCCTGCTGCTCGTCATCACGATGCCCCGCAAGGCGGATCGTCCGCCCCTGCGATTCGGGCAGATCGTGTTTCTTGTGCTTGTGGGCCCTCCCCTGGCCTATGGGCTGGCGCTCTTCACTCTGGCGTTCGGTGCAGGGCACCTCATCAACGAGGCCGCCGGTCGGCCTGAGGCGCAACCCTTCGCGGTGGTCAGCAAGACCGACGAGCGTTGGAAGTTGTTCCCAGGCTGTGAGCTGAAGGTGCGCCTCGAACATCGAGACAGCGGCGAGCACGTCACGCCCTGCACCCCCGAGGAGTTCTGGAATCGCGTGGAGGTGAGACAGGACCTCCTGCTGCTGGTGCAGGCATCCTGGGCGGGGACTCGCGCGCTGCGCGATGCCTCGCCCGCCGACGCCGCCTCGTCCGCGGCTCGCTAAGATCGCCGCTCCTCCACGGCCCGGTCGCTTCCTGATGTCCATCGTCCGCCGCGTCTCGCCGCCGCGCGAGAGTCAGCTCGCGTCGACCTACGCCGGCGCGAACCTGGCCGACGCCTTCGCCATCACGCTGGCGCACGATGCGCCCGACGACGCGATGACGCTGGCCCGCGCGACGCTGGCCGATCCGCCGTTCTGGTTCCGCGCGCTGCTCGCGATCCGCGATGCGGCGGTGAAGCCGCTCGGGCTGAAGACCTCGGCGGCGATGCGCCAGCACCTCGATGAGATCGGCGTCGAGCACGTCGACATCTTCCGCGTGCTCTCCGCGACGCGCGAGGAGGCGATCTTCGGCGAGCAGGACCAGCATCTCGATTTCAAGCTGTCGATCCTGGTCCGTCGGGTGGACGGATCGACACGTCGCGAGGCAGTGGCGACAACAGTCGTGAACTGCCACAACCGGCTCGGGCGGTTCTACCTTGCGCTCATCCTGCCGGGCCACGTGCTGGTCGTGCGCTCGCATCTGGCGGCGGCGGCGCGGCGTTTCGGCGCGACCTCGCAGAAGTCCTCGGAGCCTCCCGGCGGCTGATCGGTCAGAATCGACGGACACTGGACCAGCGGAAGCGGGGACACGATGGACTGGCGATTGAAGGTGGGCCGACAGGCCGTCCTCGCACGGCTGCCTTTCGGTCAGGCGCTGCGCGGCGTCAAACGCAGGCTGCTGGGCTACCGCCCCGATCCGGACAACCTCGGCCAAACACTGAAGAACTGGTCGCAGATGCGGGCGGCTCTCTCGCACACCGGCGGCTCGATCGAAGGCGCCACGGTGCTGGAGATCGGCACCGGCTGGTTTCCGACCATTCCGATCCTGCAATGCCTGCAGGGCGCCAGGCGCGTCTTCATGTCCGACCTCAACGTCCACCTGGACGATGTCAGCTTCGCGGCAACGATGGACTTCCTGCGCCAGGTCGATCCCGGGGACGCGCGGCTGCGGGCGATCCAGTCGCGCGCCGACCTGCCGCTGACCTACCTGGCGCCGTTCGATGTGAACGCCATCCCGGACGGCTCGATCGATCTGGTGACCTCTCGCACGGTGCTTGAGCACATCCCGCCGGACGTGCTGCTCGATCTGTTCAAGGCTTTGCGCCCGAAGCTCTCCGCGCGGGGCCGCATGGTGCATCTGGTGGACCACTCGGACCACCTGGAACACTCGGACAAGTCGATCAGCAAGATCAACTTCCTGACCTGGCCGGACGGCAAGCACGCGTGGATCAACCGGCTGACGCGCGAAGGCGAGAACCGCCTGCGGCATCACGAATATCCGCCGCTGTTCGCTCAGGCCGGCTACCGCGTCGTACTTGAGCAGCACAAGGTCCACGAGCCGACACGGCAGCTGGCGAAGTCGTTGCCGCTGCAGCCGCACTACGCGGCGATGACGCCGGAACAGCTGGCGACGATGTCGTCGCTGTACGTGCTGGAGCCGTGAGCGTCGACGGCGCTCGAGCGCATTCGAGCATGCCTCTCGTGCGTACTCCTAAGGAAGATCCGAAACTTCCCTCTGACCTGTCACGACGCCCTTCATGATCGTGATCAGCAGATAGCGCTCGTACCTGGACTTGTAGCCCATGTGGACGTACTCGATCATTCGGCCACGCGGCACGACCAGGCTTCCCGAATACCAGGTCGCTGGAATCCGCGTCACGGTGAGCGGAAACAGCACATCGAGCGGGACCGATCGCGGTTTGTCGCTGCAAGGATCGGTGACCAAGGCAGTCAGGAACAGCTTGCCGTCGTCGATCGCCCACGTGCCGCGATAGCCGCGCCAGGCGCCGCTGCAGACGTCCTCAGAGACGTACGGGCGGAGGCGGTCCAGGTTCTTGTCCTCGCGGAGAATGACGTTGAGCGGCTCCGTGAGGAGCTGCTCCACCCTGCCATCGAGCACGATCTCCTCAGGGATCTGGGCGGTCGCGTGCGCCGGGTTCGCAAGGAGTGGGCCGGCAACCAACAGCAGAGAAGCAAGGATGCTGCGCATATCAGTCCGAAGGTATTCCGTCCCAACCTCGAAGATCCCACGCGGCCTGCACGCGCGCCCAGATGTCATCGGTCATCTGGAATTGCCAGACGCCTCCGAGGAGACTGGCGAACTTCGGGTTGAGGGCCGCTTCAGACTCGACGCGATCGATGAACTGGGAGCCGTGTCGTGACAGCAGGCCCTCCAGCGGACCCGCCGCAAACGTGGCCATGAACGGCGGGAGGCGTTCGTCATGTGTGGCGGCCAGAATTGCCGCCCATGCATGTTCGGGATGGCGGTCGACGATCCAGTCGAACTCAGCAAAGCCAATCAGGTCGTTGCCATTCTCCGACCGAGGCTCGGGCTGCCTGATCCAGGCCGCCCACAAGAACCACTCGTCGAGCAGTTCGGGCACCGGCATCGGCACGGGCGACTGATCGACGTCCTGGTCTGGTCGTTGCTCCCCGCTGAGCTCGTACAACACGTCGGGGCGCTCCACTGTCATGACGTCGCACCTCCGGAGGTCAGGCGGCCGGCGCCGCCTTCTCCTGATCGCGCCTGCCGGCGGTGAGCCACAGGATCACCGCGAACACCGCGCCGCCCACGCTGGCGAGGCCGAAGAACAGCATCATCGACTCGTAGCCGGCGGGGTTCTGCGCGCTGGCACCGGCGCGGTCGTTGAGCCAGCCGGCGACGAGGTTGGCCCCGGCGATGCCGGCGTTCTGCGCCACCCACATCAGGCCGATGGCCGTGCCGAAGCGCGCGGGCGAGACCAGCTTGCTGGCCAGCGGCCACATCACCGCGGGCACGAGCGAGAAGCTCACGCCGATCAGCGCGGTCGAGATCCACAGGCTGGCCGAGGTGAAGGCCATCGTGGCCATCGCGATGGGCAGCAGCACCGCGCCGAAGGCCAGGAACGGCGCGTAGCGGCCGAAGCGATCGCACAGCCAGCCGAAAGCCGGCGTCGCGAAGACGGCGGCGAGGAACACGTAGCTGTTCATCGCGCCCGCCGAGGCCAGGTCCAGGCCGTGCGCGTGCTGGAAGTACTTGATCGAGAAGGTGCTGCGGAACGCGAGGATCACGGAGTACCAGAGCACGCACAGCGTCAGCAGGTACCAATAGGCCTTGCCGAAGTGCAGCAGGTCGCGCCACACGAAGGGCTGGGCCTGCTTCTCGATCTCGCCCTTGGCGGAGGCCGCGATGCGGCGGTCCATCGCCCAGTAGCACAGCGCGGCGCCGAACGAGGCCGCGGCCATCGCGGCGGCGATCATCAGCGGCGGTTGCCAGCCTTGCGCGTAGGCGGCGGGGAACCAAGTCGGCGACATGTCGGAAGAGAACGACCCCAGGCGGCCGATCGAGAGCGCCAGTCCCATCGAGAACGCGACGTTGCCGCCGACGAAGTACTGCGCCAGCGCCGCGAGTGTCGCGATGCCGAAGGTCTCGGCGCCGATGCCGAACAGCAGCCGTCCCGCGGCCATGCCGGCGAAGCTGGGGCTGAGCGCGGTGAGCAGCGCGCCGAGGAAGCAGATCGCGGCCGTCCACAGCGTCATGCGCGCGGCGCCGAAGCGGTCGACGAGCACGCCGCCGACGAGGATCAGCACGACGTTGGGCAGGCTGTAGATCGCGTTGAGCAGACCGATCTGCTGGTCGCTGAAGCCGCGCTGGCTCTGCAGCGCATCGGCGACGGGACCGATGGAATCGTAGACGTAGTAGTTGCCGTACAGCGCCGCGGCGATCAGGGCGCACACCAGCCACGCGGTGGCGCGGCTCGGGGACTTGTCGTTCATGAGGAAAGCCTCGGGGATCTTGTGCGGTCGCGGGGAACCGAAGGGGCGGATTCTCGCCTCCCCCTGGTAACCGCCCGTAAAGCTGCCGTCACGACGCGACATTCCGCGACGCAGCCACCCATCAGTGGGGGCTGGGTTCGCCCGCATTTGGGATAAGGTCCGGGCCGTTCCCGCAGCCCTTGCGTTCAGGAGATCCTCATGGCATTCGCGCGTTCCTTCGCCTCCATCGGCCCTTCTCTGCCCCGCGTGGGCGGCGTGATCGCCGCTTGCGTCGCCGTGGCGATGCTCGCCGGTTGCGGCAAGCAGGGTGCGACGCTGGGCGACGGCAGCTCGGAGATCACCGGCTCCGCCGGCCCGGCCGGCGCCAACAAGGCCAACCGCGAGTTGATGAAGTGCGACGCGCCGGTCGCCACGCTCTCGCTGATGGAGAACCCCAACGGCTACACGATCAGCGCGCCCAACGGCCTGCCGAATTCGCCGCTGCCGCTGGTGCGCCTGCTCGCGCAGCAGAGCGGCTGCTTCCGCGTCGTCGATCGCAACTCGGGCCTCAAGGCCACGATCAAGGAGCAGGAGCTCAAGGACGCCGGCATCCTGCGCCAGCAGGGCAGCACCGTGCACAAGGGCAAGGGCTACGAAGCCCAGTACACGCTGATCCCGAGCCTGACCTTCAGCGAGCAGGACGCAGGCCGTCAGGTCGGCGGCATCCTCGGGATGATCCCGGTGCTCAACAAGTTCGTCGGCGCGGCCGAGCACATCAAGCTCAAGGAAGCGCAGGTCGCGCTGTTGCTGACCGACAACGAAACGACCGAGCAGGTCGCCGCCGCCACGGGCTCGGTGCGCGTCACCGACCTGGGCATGGGCGGGCTCGTGCTGGGCAAGCTCGGCGGCGCCGCGGGCGCAGGCTGGGCCAACAGCAATGAAGGCAAGGTCATCGCCGCCGCGTTCCTCGACGCGCACAACCAGCTCGTCGTCCAGGCCCGCATGCTGCAGGCCAAGGACCTGCCGGATCCGGTGCCGATGAAGAAGGCCGGAGACACCGCCAAGAAGGCCCCGGCCGGCGCATGACCTGACCCGCCGCGCGGCCTGCGGCGGCGCGACCTCGATGGCGACGACCCAGGCGCCATCGAGCGTTCAGCAGCCCCCTCCTCGGGAGAGGTAGTGTGTCCATCGACGCTTACCGCTGATTGCAGCTCTTGCGTCTCCCCGTTGGAACCGCTTTCAAGGCACGGGAAGAATCTCCGTCGACTCACAACGAGAGACGAGCATGACCCTTGCTTCCAGCCCGAACTTCGGAAGGCTCCAGGCCGCGCCGACCGCGATCGCGCTGGCCGTCAGCCTGCTGCTGAGCGCCTGCGGCGGCGCCGACTCACCCGACTCGACCGCCGGCCCCGCCGGCACGGCGGCCTCCGATCGTGCGAGCGCCCAGGCGCAGTCGACGACGTCGCAGACCGCGTTTCCCGTGGGGCAGTACAGCCTGCGCGGCGTTCAATCGGAGATGTGCATCGACATCGAAGGCGCGAGCACGGCCGACGGCGCCAAGACACTGCAGATGCCGTGCAACGGTGCGGCCAGCCAGCGCTTCGACATCAGCGCCGCCGCCGACGGCAGCTACGCCTTCCGGAATGTCCGCAGCGGCAAGAACCTGGACGTCAGCGACATCTCGACCGCCAACGGCGCACTCATCCAGCAATGGGGCTACGGCGGCGGCGCGAACCAGCGCTTCGCCGTCACGGCCAAGGGCGATGCGTTCCACATCATCGCGAAGCACACCGGCAAATGCGTGGATGTGAAGGACTTCAGCCTCGTCGCCGGTGGCCGCATCCAGCAATGGGACTGCGGCAACAACGACAACCAGCGGTGGACGTTCGTGGCGGCCGGCACTCCGGCTCCAGCTCCCGCACCAGCTCCCGCGCCTGCGCCTTCCCCTGCCCCCGCGCCATCGCCCGCTCCGGCGCCCTCGCCTGCACCAGGCCCGTCCCCCGCACCGGCCCCGTCGCCCGCGCCATCTCCGGCGCCGGCGCCTTCACCGGCTCCTGCTCCAGCCCCTGCGCCGGGACCGGCTCCCGCGCCAGCCCCCGGTCGCGGCGCCAACGTGCCATGGGTCGAGTACCAGGCCGAAGACGGCCAGACCAATGCCCAGATCCTCGGCCCGAGCCGCCAGAAGTGGGACGCGAACCACATCGAGGCTGAAGCCATCGGCCGCAAGGCGGTGCGTCTGAACCGGACCGGCGACTACGTGTCCTTCAAGACCACCGCGGCCGGGAACGGCGTGGTGGTGCGCTACTCGATTCCCGACGCGCCGAACGGCGGCGGCATCGACGCCACGCTGGGCCTCTACGTGAACGGCGTGCGCGTGAAGTCGCTGCCGCTGACCTCGCGCTACAGCTGGTCCTACCAGGGCGGCCTGATCGGCGACCCGATCGTCGACAAGCCGGCCGGCCAGCCGCACACCTTCTTCGACGAAGTGCGCACGCTGCTGCCCGACAACATCCCCGCCGGTGCGACCGTCATGCTGCGCCGCGACGCGCAGGACACGGCGGGCTTCTACGTGATCGACCTGGTCGACATCGAGCCGGTGCCGCAGGCGCTGACGATGCCGGCGGGCTTCACTTCGGTGACGGCCTTCGGCATCCAGCCGGGTGACGGCAAGGACCATGCGAACGACGTGCTGCGCGCCCTGCGCTCGACCAGCAAGCTGTGGTTCCCGCCGGGCGACTACCTGCTGCAGAAGATCGACGGCGGCAACGTCGGCCTGGACAACCCCGGCATCGAGGTGCGCGGGGCCGGCATGTGGCACACCAACCTGCGCGGTCCGAAGTCGATGTTCTTCTGCTACGGCGCGAGCGCCCGCTGCGTGTTCGGCGACTTCTCCATCCTCGGCGAATCCAAGGCCCGCGCCGAGGAAACCGAAGGCGTGCAGAAGGCCTTCGCCGGCCCGATGGGCGCCAACAGCCTGATCGAGAACGTCTGGATCGAGCACGTGGTGGGCGCGATCTGGGTCGGCAACGATCCCCCGTACCAGACCCAGCCAACGCAGAAGCTGACCATCCGCAACTGCCGCATCCGCAACACCTACGCGGACGGGATCAACTTCGACAACGGCACGTCCAACTCGCTGGTGGAAAACTGCCACCTGCGCAACACCGGCGACGACGCGCTGGTGGTGTGGTCCATCAAGTGGACCGACTGGGTGAAGGACAAGACCTGGCAGCTGGGCGACGGCTTCATCTCGCCCGCGGGGAAGAACGCGCCGGACCAGGGCCAGGGCGTCAACAACGTGTTCCGCAACAACACGGTGCAGATGCCGTGGCGCGCCAACTGCTTCGCCGCCTATGGCGGCGCGGGCAACGTGTTCAAGGACAGCGTCTGCGAGGACGTGCTGACCTACCCGGGCATCCTGATCGACAACGAGTTCAGCCCCTACCCGTTCGGACCGGGGACGACGACCTTCAGCAACATCGCGCTGATCCGCGCGGGCGGGCCGATGTTCAACGAGAACACGGGCAACCCGTGGTTGCATGGCGCGCTGAAGTTCTACCTGCGCGAGGGCGACGTGAACGACATCCTGGTGGAGAACGTCGACATCATCGACCCGACCTACTCGGGCATCGAGTTCCGCGGCTTCGGCACGGCCTTCGTGCCGCCGGGCGAGAAGTTCCACCCCGACCTGCTGCGCGACGCCGACAACGCGAAGTTCCGCAACGTGAGGTTGAAGAACATCCGGATCACCAACCCCGGCCGGTACGGCATCGAGGTGATCGACAACGGCGGTCGCGGCGCGGTCAACTTCGACGGCGTGGTGGTGACCAATCCGGCGCTCGGCGGGCTGAAGCAGGACAACGCGCCGGGGAGCTTCTTCATTCGAGGAAGCGGCAACGCGGGCTGGTGACTCCCTGTCTCACATCTCTCTCCGCGCACGGGGAGAGCAAGAGCGCTGGCGTACTTCCACCGCCGCTGGCCCTCACCCCTGCCCTCTCCCGCAAGCGGGAGAGGGAGTAAGACGGGCTAGGCTTCGAGTCGCAGTTGTCCGAACGCAGCAGGCACATGGAAGTTGGCCTTCTCGCTGCCCGTCGGATTCCAGGCGCTGAACTGCCGCGACGCCTTGTTCCCTTCGATGCGGAACAGGTTGATCCGCCAGCCGTCGAGCGACTGCGCGTTGCGCGGCATCGGCACGACCAGCTCCGCCGTCCACATCCGGTGAACCTCGTCCACTGAAGTGCGTGCCCGGCTCTCGCCGATGAAGCGCTTGCGGCCCTGCCCGCGCACTTCGAGGTCCATCACCAGGCCGTTCGGCGAGACCTCGACCTCGCGGTAGCGGTCCGTGCCTGCGTCCTGCGGGGCCTGCAGGAAGACCTCGACGACGTCGCGCTCCCACAGCGGCCAGATGTCCGTCGCGGAGACCTCGCGCTCATAGGTCGTCAGCGCGTTGTAGCGGCTGCTGAAGCGCAGGTGCAGCGCGCCGTCCGCGTGCAGCAGCTGCACGCGCGTCGACTGCGTGCCGGTCAACGGCCGGCCGCGCCAGTCGTGCGCGAAGAACAGCGCCGGCGCCTCCTCCCATGCCGAGGCCAACGCGAAGCCATCGCGGCCGATCAGCCGTGACGGCAGTCGCGCTGCGCGTGCGAGCGGGCGCTCGATCGCGGAACTCAGCACCGCCTCGATCAGCAGGTTCTCCTTGAAGCTCACCTTCAGCGTCGGCCTCGCCGCGTCGACCGAACCGAGCTCTGTGCCGTTCACGTAGTCGCGGATATTCCAGACGCCCGGACCGAGGCCGCGCAGCGTCACCGAGCCGTCGAAGCTGGGCGCGTAGAACGCGTAGTGCATCACCCCGTTCTTCTCGACGACGTGCGTCTCGGGCTTGTCGAATGCGATGTCGTAGAGCTCGCCGCGATAGACGCCGTCGGACAGGCCCTTCGCGTTGTGCGCGGTGATCCACTTGCGCCAATGCGTCTCGCGCTCCGGCGTCAGCAGGAAGGAGTCCTTCGGCTTCGGATCCTCGGGCCAGGTGAACTTCGTCGACACCACGCCGCCGACGCCCACCGCGGACGCGAAGTCCTTGCCGCCGGTCGACAGCTCGACGTGATCGCCGGCATACGCCGACCAGCGTCCCATCTGCGCCTTCAGCGCCTTGCCCTTGTGACGCACCTGCCAGCTCGACAGCGGGTCCGACGCCGGCGCCTGGTCGATCCACGGCATGTTGTGGAACGCGTAGCTCGTGCCGCAGGGGCAGACCTCGACCACGGCCTCCGGATTCACCGAATGGCAGGACTCGAACATCACGCGGTAGAAGTCCGCCATGTGCTCGTACGAATCCTCCGGCTTCTTGTGCTGATGCTTCGGGTTGAAGCACGACGCGACGCCGTTCAGGTGCTGGCCGTCGACCTTCACGCCGTCGAAGCCCCAGTCCTTGATGATCTTGCGGAACATCGCCGCCGTGCGCTCCTGCGTTCCCTTCGCGCCCGGACACAGGTAGAGGCAGTTCCACCACGTGATCATCTGCGGCGCGCCGTTCTGGTCCAGCAGCAGCAGATCCGCGTGTTCATGCAGCTCGTCGCTGCCCGGCGCCACCGCCAGCGGCGCGATCCACAGCCGCGCCTTCATGCCGCGCGCATGGATGTCGGCGACCAGCGCCTTCATGTCCTCCTCGCCGCGCGGGAACTTCTTGAGGTCGATGTCAAACCAGTCGCCCGTCTGGCGCTGCCAGCCGTCGTCGAGCACGGCCCACTTCAGGCCGAGTTCCTGCGCCTTCGGCAGCGTGGCGCGCACGCGCTCCAGGGAGAAATCGCGCTCGTAGCCCCACGCGCACCAGACCGCGTCGTGCGCGCTGCGTGGCGGCTCCGGCGCGGCCAGGCCTTGTGCGTTCATGAGTCGCCGATAGCGGTCCAGCGGCACGAAGCAGTCGCCCTCGTGCACCGCGACGAAGGCCAGCGGCAGCGCCAGCGTCTCGCCCGGCGCGAGCGTGCGCGGCTCGTCGCCGCGAAGCGCGATGTCGACCTGTTCGCCGACGGCCTTCACCGGCAGCGAGACCAGGCGCGGCAGTTTGTCCAGGTGGCCGACCGCGACCCCCAGGTCGCGCCGCCACACGTCCACCAGCGGCGTGCCGCCGCCGTAGTCGGACGAATCCATGCCGAGGAAGTTGCGCTGCTCGAAGCCGCGTTTGACCGGCTGCATCCAGTCGCGCCGGTCCGTGTGCGTCGAGCCCGAATAGGTCCACCACCCGCCCGCATGCCGCGGTGCGGCCAGCAGCCGATGCGACGCGACGGTCCAGCCCTGGACCCTCAGCGGCTTGTCGGAGCGGTTGATGAAGGCAACCTCGATCAGCGCGACGCCGGGGTGCTCGTCGAGCAGCGTCACCGTCATCGTCTTCTCGACGGCGGCGCCATCAGCCCTGCCCGTCAGCGTCAGCCGCTGGCCCGCGCCGAACGGCGTGGCGCCGCTGCTCGGGACGGCGCTCGTCAGCGCGAAGCGTTCGAGCGTCCGGGTCGTCATCGGCGGCGGCGCGCCGGCCGCTTCCGCGCCGAGCGCCGTGGCTGCAGCGCCAGCCGCGACCGGCTTCAGTTCCGCGATGATGAGTTGCTCACCCGCGTCGAAGCCGGTCAGCGCCAGCGGACGCGCGCCACCAAGGCGAACGATGCGGCTGCGCATGCGCTCATCGAATTGCAGCGAGAGCCGCTCGTCCTGCAGCCGCACGTGGCCGCGACCGAGGTCGGCCGCGCGCGACGCCGCGGCCGCCCCCGGCGACGCGGCCGTCGCGGCCAGCGCCAGCTTCGGCGTGATCGTCGCGACCGGGGCCGCTCCCAGCCACTGGAGGAATGCGCGGCGCCCGGTCATCGGGCCGCCTTCCAGGCGGTGGGGAAGCTCCGCTCGGCGTTGAGGTGGTACAGCTTGTCGACGACCGCCTTCGGCAGTCCCAGGCCCTTCACCGGCTTCTCGAGATCGGACACCTTGAACGACTCCTCCGTGTTGAAGTAGCGCCAGTGCATGCGCCACACCGGCTCGACTTCCTTCAGCAGCTCGGCCCCCGATTGTTGCGGCGGTTGCGAGACGTCGGTCCCGTACATCAGGCGGTCCTGGTACTTGATCATGAAGGCGCGCACCTTCGCGCGGTCGCGCTGGCTCTGGTACTGCAGCTGCCCGATGCGCGCGGCCAGATCGACCTTGGCCAGCGGGAAGCGGTCCAGGAACGCGGCCAGCTCGTCGACGTTGCGTTCCAGCGAGGCCATGTGCATGCCGACGAACTTCAGCCTCGGATGGGCCGCGACCATGCGGTCGCGCGCGGCCATCTGGTCTTCCCAGCTCGGCATCTCCGGATGCAGCGCCATGTGGTACTGCGGGTGGTGCGCGAAGTACTCGCGGTCGTTGATGACCGTCATCTTGTCCAGCGGCAGCCAGCAGTTGTGCGGCTCGCCCTGGTGACCCAGCATCGTGATGCCCTGGTCCTCGAACCACGTGAACAGCGGCTTGAAGCGCGCGTCGTCGATCATCACCAACTTGCCCTGCTTGTCGCGCAGGCTCATGCCGATGTTCTTCCAGACCTTCACGCCGACGGCGCCGGCGCGCAGGCCGGCATCGACGCGCTGTTTCGTCGCGTCGAGCCAGCCTGGTTGATCCGAGGTCTCCGACGAGAAACTCACCGCCCACGCCACGTCCGCCGGACGTGCCTTGCGCAGCTCGATCGCCGCCTGCTGCTGCTCGTCCAGCGACGGGAAGTCCGGATAGTCGACGTTGATCGTCAGCACCTTGAAGCCGAGCTTTCGCGCGGCGTCGATGAACGCCGGATCGGCGTTGTGCAGGTGCACGTGCGAATCGATCTTCGGAACCTTCGCGAAGTCCGCCATCGTGTAGCGGGCTCCGTCAGCTTCCTTGGACTTCGGTGCCGCCAGGACGCCAGAGGAGGCGACCATCGCGACGGCCGTCAGCGCGGCGCTCAGCAGGACCGGCAGCGCGGCGCGGACGGGAGTTCTCGTCATGTGGGTCATGGGATCAACAACAGTGGAAACAGTGGGAACTGATGAGAGCGACGGTCAGTTGCAGCTGTAGCGGTAGGCGTCGTTCAGATCCAGCGGCAGCACCAGCGTGCGGATTTTCGCGGCGGTCATCTTCGCGCAGAGCTTGTCGCGCGCGCCGTTGGTGTTCTTCTTGTACTTGGACGCGTACTCGGCGTTGAACACGGGCTTGTTCTTGCTCGTGAAGACCGAGTAGCCGCCGCACTCGTCGTACTGGTTGCACTGCTCGTTGACGGCCATGTCGAAGTAGGGCTCCAGCTGGGCCAACTGGTCGACGTCGTTCTTCAGCGCGATCGCCAGGCCGCGGCCGTGGGCGGCGTTGGCGAGGTACTTGTTGTAGTCGAGCTGCGTGGCCGACGTCAGCGGGAAACCGGTCGAGTTGGTGTAGCCGTCGACGTTGTCCGGCTCGACGCCGTCGCAGCCCTTCGAGACGGCCAGGTCCAGCCGGCTCAGCATCACCGCGCGCACGTTGGCGGAGCGCGTGTCCAGCCACTTCTCGCCGGCCCAGCCGTCCAGCGCGTTGCCCATGTCGGCGGCGTTGAAGCTGCCGAAGTCGGCGCGCCAGTTCTCCGAGCTGCCGGCGGAGAAGTAGCAGACGACCTTGCGGCCCTGCGCCTTCAACCCGGCGATCGTCTGCGCGGAGGTGTCGAAGAGGTCGATGTCGTACACGGCCACGTTGTAGCCGGTGTTGAGCGTGCCCGTCAGTTGCCACTGCCAGGTCGTGTTGACGCCGGGCTTCCACCACGACTGCGCTTGCGCGCCGGTCGCGGCGGTGAGGCCGAGCGTGAGCGCGGCGGCGGTGGCGAGGCTGGTGGCCATCGAACGGATCAGCGATCGTTTCATGAGTTCTCCTGGGATGCGGCCGGCAACGCGGCCTGCTTGTTGTGGAACGCCCAACGTCCTCTCAAGAACATCCCGACTCGAATGCGGCGACCGGATGACGCCGACTGGATGGCCCAATCCGACGTCTCCCGTCTGTCCTGCTTGCTTGTCTAGCTCGTGTTCTTTTTTTGATCAGCGCAGCATCAGAACTTGATGCTCGCCCCGATCGTGAACGCCCTGCCCCAGCGGTTGTAGCCCTGCGGCAAGGTGATGTCGCCGTTGCCCAGCGTGTACTCCTGCTTGGCGTCGGTCAGGTTGCGGCCCTCGATGGAGATCCGCAGCCACTTGTTGACTTCGTACGCGGCCTGCGCGGTCAGCCAGGTGATGGCCTTGGCGCGCTCGTTGAAGCCCGGGCCGATCACGTTGATCGCCGACACGAACTCGTCCGTGTGGTCGGCCGTGGCGCTGATGCTCCACGGACCCTTCTCGTACAGCAGGCCCAGCGACGAGGTCGCCGGTGCGATGCCTTCCAGCGGCCGCTTCTCGCCGCCCACCCAGCTGTCGGAGCGGTTGCGCGTGTACTGCGCCCGCACGCCGAAGCCGTTGTCCCACAGGTGCTGGAAGCCGATCTCCATGCCGCGGACCTTGGCCTTGTCGCCGTTGATCGGCTTCATCACGTTGAACAGGTGACCCGGCACGCCGATGTCGACGCCGGTCTCCCAGCTGGTGGTGATCTGGTTCTTGATGTCCTTCTGGAACACCGCGAAGGTCAGCGCCGAGTTGCGCGCGTAGTACCACTCCAGCGACGCGTCGTACTGCTTGGCGCTGTAGGGCTTCAGGTCGGCGTTGCCGCCGAAGACCTGCGTGAAGTCGCCCCAGGCGACGCTGGCCGTCGTGCTGGTCGGCGCGAGCTGCTCGACCGACGGACGCGCCATCGTCTTCGCGGCGCCCAGGCGCAGCTGCAGCTTGTCGGTGAAGTGCCAGACGAAGTTGGCCGACGGCAGGCCGTAGGTGTACTCGGCGTTCTGGCTGATCTCGGTCGGGTCCGCGTAGACGGCGGAGTAGTTGAACGGGCCGTTCTCGGTCAGGCTCTCGATCTTGGCGTCCCAGGCCTTGGCCGTGGTCTTGGTCTTGACCAGGCGCACGCCGATGTCCGCGTTCCACTTCTCGCCGGAGAGGTCCGCCTCGATGAAGAACGAGGTCGTCTTCTCGCGCACGCGGTAGCTCTGCAGCGGGTTCCAGACCGGGCCGGCCTGGCTGAAGTCGTAGGTGCCGCCGTCGGGCCGCGGCTTGCCGTTGTAGGCCTGCAGCGCCGCCAGGTAGTTGGGCACGTCGAAGCCCAGGAAGCTGCGCGGGAAGCTGCCGCTGACGCCGTTCATGAAGTTGGGCGGGGTCAGGTGCTCGTTGAGCACGTTGCCGCCGAGCTGGCCGACGTTGATCGCGTTGGTGCCGGAGTAGTAGTTCTCGCCGCCGTTGATCGCGTTGTCGACCAGGTCGCGGTTCTTGTCGCGCCGCGTGGCCTGCACGCCGAACTGGATCTGGTCGACGTTGAAGCGGTCCACCGACCAGGCGCCGTTCAGCGTCAGGCCGCGGATCTTGTCGTCGATGTTGTCGCCGCTCAGGCCCAGGTAGTGGGTGTTGAAGTCGCTCGGGCCGAAGGCGCCGCTGGCCAGGCCGGAGATCAGATCGCGACCGTCGGAGAAGGTGGTCTTGATGTCGGGCACCTGCGAGCCGGTCAGGTTCACCGTCGTCACGTTGGGCTGGTTCATGCGCAGCACCGTGTAGGTGTCCTGCCCGCCCGAGTGCCGCTTGGAGGTCGACTGGTAGACGTCGCCGTTGAACTTCAGCGTCTCGGTGGCCTTCCACTCGGCGTTGATGCCGTAGACGGCGCTGTCGACGACGCGGTGCGTGGTCAGGTTCAGCAGCTCCGGATTCAGCATCAGGTCCGGGTCGGTGCTGTCCATCGTGAAGCCGGTGACGACGCCGTTCTGGGTCTTGATGTTGGACCAGCGGCCCGGCGAGAACAGTGTGTAGAACGACTGCTGGTAACCGACCTGCGGCGAGTTCAGCCGCGTCTTGATCCCGTCGACGGTGACCTTGAGCGCGTCGCTCGGCCGCCATTCGACCTTGCCCGACAAGGCGGTGCGCTTCTTCTGTTCCTGGATGGTGCCGACGCGGAACTGGCCCGGGCCGATCAGGCCCTCTTCATCGGGGTCCAGCACGCCGTTGCCGTTCGGATCGATGCTGCCGCCCCAGGCGTTGCCGGTCCAGTTGGCGGCCGGGTCGGAGATCGGATTGCGCGTCCAGCCGCCGTCGTTGCCGGCCGTGTCGGTGCGGACCTTGCGGTCGGCGTAGACCACGCCGAACAGCACGCCCAGCTCCTTGCCGAAGGTGTTGCTGTAGGTGGCCGAGACCTTGCCGCCGTTGAGCTTGGACATCGTGTTGCGGTCGCCTTCGACGCGCAGGATGCCGTGCTGGCCGGGCTGGTCGAAGGGGCTGGCGGAGCGCAGGTTCACCAGGCCGCCGATGGCGCCTTCCATCACCGAGGCCTGCGCGGACTTGACGACGTCGGCGCCGCTGATGATGTCCGAGGGCAGCACGTCGAACGCGAAGTCGCGGCCTTCGCCGTCGGTGGCGAGGATGCGGTTGTTGAAGGTCGTCAGCGTGTACTCGGGACCCAGGCCGCGGACGCTGACCTTCTGGCCTTCGCCGCCGGCGGTGCGCGAGATCGACACGCCGGTGATGTGGCTCAGCGAGTCGGCGACGTTGTCGTCGGGGAAGCGGCCCAGCTCGGTCGCGCTGATGCTGTCCTGCACGCCCGACGCGCTGCGCTTGAGGTTCAACGAACGCTGCAGGCTGGCGCGGGTGCCGGTGATCTCGACGCGCTCGAGCGTCTGGTCGGCGTCCTTGGCCTTGGCGTCGGCCTTCGATTCAACGGGCTGGGTGTTGGCGGGCGCCGAGGCGGCGGCGGCCGGGGGCTGGACCTGCGCCTGGGCCGCGCCCACGGCGGTCAGCGCGGCGATCGCGGCGGCGGCGGCGACGGGCCGCGGCGCAAAACCGGCAATCAGGAGGGAGGACAGGGGAGCTCGCATCTCATGGTTCCTTTTGTTGGCTTGTCCGCTGCCAGTCCTGGACCTCGACCGGCTTGCCGCAAGTCTACGTAGTCTTTCGATTAATTTCGCATATCGTTTTTACCGACGTTTATTCTTTCGAATTGATGACGCACGAAAGAATTCGAGCAGAACAATCACCGTCGTGCACCTCGACAGCGCCCGATTCCTCCGGGTTTTCCCGCGAAATGCGCCGGTTCTGGGCCTGTCACGGTTTCTTCCGTTGTGTTTCCGGTTTCCTTGCCCTATTCTTTCGTTCGAAAGCTCTCGACGATCCACCGAGCCCGTCGAGACCCTCCAAGAAAGAAAGCGATCCCATGCAACGACATTGGCTGACCTACGCGCTTGTCACGACCCTGTTCTGGGGCGCGTGGGGGGCGCTGACGGGCTTGTCTTCCGAACGCGGCTTCCCGGACACGCTGGTCTACGTCGTGTGGGCGCTGACGATGATCCCGCCGGCCGTGTTCGTGCTGGCCCGCGCCGGCTGGAAGCTGCAGCGCGACCGCCGCGCCGTGATCCAGGGGCTGACCGTCGGCCTGCTGGGCGCGGGCGGACAGATGCTGCTGTTCCGCGCGGTCGAGTCCGGCCCGGCCTACCTGATCTTCCCGATCGTGTCGCTGTCGCCGGGGGTGACGATCGCGCTGTCCTTCGGACTGCTGCGCGAGCGTACCGGCAAGCTCGGCGTCGCCGGCATCGTGCTGGCGCTGTGCGCACTGCCGCTGTTCGACTACCAGCCCGGCCAGCAGAGCCAGGCGCTGGGACTGTGGTTCGCGCTCGCCGTCGTCGTGATGGCGGCGTGGGGCCTGCAGGCCTACTTCCTGAAGACCGCCAACAACGCCGCCAGCGCGGAGAGCGTCTTCTTCTACATGACCGTCAGCGCGCTGCTGTGCATCCCGGCCGCGCTGTGGATGACGGACTTCTCCAAGCCGATCCCGTGGGGCTGGGACGGCCCCGGCCTGGCCGCCGTGATCCAGGTGCTCAACGCGATCGGCGCACTCACGCTGGTCTACGCCTTCCGCTACGGCAAGGCGCTGGTCGTCTCGCCGCTGGTCAATGCCGGCGCCCCGCTGCTGACGGCGCTCGCCTCGATGGCGATGAGCGGCGCCACGCCCGGCGGCTTCAAGTTGGCCGGCGTCGCGCTGGCGCTGCTCGCCGCGCTGCTGCTGGCCCTGCAACCCGAAGGCGACAGCAAGGACAGCAAGGCCTGACCCCGGCGTCCCGCCGTCCGCCCCACCCTCATTCGACAGGAAGGATTCCCCTTGAAGCTCATGCTCGATCTCGTGCGGCGCCACAAGCAGTCGGCGCCGGGATCTCCGGCCGGCCCGGCGATCGGCACGGCCGGTCCGGACATCGGCACGGCCGCTCCGGCCATCGGCATTCCCTCGATGTGCTCGGCCCATCCGGTCGTCATCGCCGCGACGCTGCGCGAGTGCGGTGCGCTCGGCCGCCCCGCGCTGATCGAGGCGACCTCCAACCAGGTCAACCAGGACGGCGGCTACACCGGCATGACGCCGGTCGACTTCCGCCGCTTCGTCGAGGCGATCGCGAAGGCCGAGGGCGTCGCCACCGATCTGCTGATCCTCGGCGGCGACCACCTCGGCCCGAACGCCTGGCGCAAGTTGCCGGCCGCGCAGGCGATGGCCAAGGCGGAGGTGATGGTGGCGCAGTACGTCGCGGCCGGCTTCCGCAAGATCCACCTGGATTGCTCGATGTCCTGCGCGGACGATCCGGTGCCGCTGTCCGAGGCCGAGATCGCCGCCCGCGCCGTGCGCCTGTGCCTGGCCGCGGAGGCCGCCTGGCGCGACACGCCCGACCGCGGCGAACCGCCGGTCTACGTCATCGGCACCGAGGTGCCGGTGCCGGGCGGCGCGCACGAGGACCTGGAAGACCTCGCGGTGACCTCGCCCGAAGCGGCCGGCGCGACGCTGGCGCTGCACCGCGATGCCTTCGGCAAGGCCGGACTCGAAGCGGCCTGGGAACGCGTGATCGCGATGGTCGTGCAGCCGGGCGTCGAGTTCGACCACCACAAGGTCATCGACTACCAGCCCGAGAAGGCGCGCGCGCTGAGCGCGTTCATCGCATCGCAGCCGGGCCTGGTCTTCGAGGCGCACTCGACGG
Organism: Roseateles noduli; assembly: GCF_050626985.1. Lineage (NCBI taxonomy): Bacteria > Pseudomonadati > Pseudomonadota > Betaproteobacteria > Burkholderiales > Sphaerotilaceae > Roseateles > Roseateles noduli. Next base: position 6,231,444 of record NZ_CP192463.1, on the reverse strand, counting down.
ACTACCAGACGCCGGAGCGGCTGGCGCAACTCGCGCGCGACCACTTCGCGATCCTGAAGGTCGGCCCGGGCGCGACCTTCGCGCTGCGCGAGACGCTGTGGGCGCTGGCCGCCGTCGAGCGCGAATGGCTCGGCCCGCAGGCCGGCCAGGGCAACCTGATCGACACGGTGCTCGGCGTGATGCGCGCGGAGCCCGGCCATTGGCAGCCGTACTACCAGGATCCCTCGCGCCTGCAGGTCGATCTGGCCTACAGCCTGAGCGATCGCATCCGCTACTACTGGGCGCATCCGAAGGTCCAGACCGCCTGCGCGGCGCTGCTGGACCGGCTGGAGCATTCGCCGCCGCCGCTGACGCTGCTGAGCCAGTTCCTGCCGCGCCAGTACGACGCGATCCGAGACGGCCGCTTGCGCAACCGTCCCGCGGAACTGCTCCGCGACGGCGCCGCGCAGTCGCTGCGGCCCTACCTCGCGGCCTGCGCCGCCTGAAGGCCTGAATGCTTGAACGCCCGACCGTCCGGATGCCAGAACGCGTGACCACCTGAACGCCTGAACGCCTGAACCGCTCCGACACCCGGCCCTTTCCCACAGAACAAGACCCGTCACGATGAGCCTGCTCCACTTCGAACCCGCCGAACTCGACCGCCGCGGCGCCACGCACACCGCGCGCGAGATCGCCCAGCAACCGCAAGTCTGGCGCAGCGTGCATGCGCTGGTGCAGTCGCAACGCGCGGCAATCGACGCCTTCCTGCAGCCGCTGCTGGCGCTGCCGGACCTGCGCATCGTGCTGACGGGCGCGGGCAGCTCCGCCTTCATCGGGCAATGCCTGACCCCCGCGCTGCTGCAGCAACTGGGCGCGAAGCCCGGCCTCCGCGTCGAGGCGATCGCCACCACCGACATCGTCTCCAACCCCGCGCAGTGCCTGCAGCCCGGCGTGCCGACGCTGCTGGTGTCGTTCGCCCGCTCGGGCAACAGCCCCGAGAGCCTGGCGGCGGTGGACCTGGCCGACGCGACCCTCGGCGAGTGCCATCACCTCGCGGTCACCTGCGCGGCCGAAGGCACGCTGGCGCGCCGGCTCGGCGAGCGCGAACGCGCCCACGTGCTGCTGCTGCCCGACGAGACGCATGACCGCGCCTTTGCGATGACCTCGAGCTTCACCGGCATGCTGCTGGCCGCGGCCTGGGCCTTCGGCATGGCGCTGCCGTCGGCCGAGACGCTGGGCGACGCGGCGCGCCAGCTGCTCGCCACCGAGGCCGCCCGCCTGGACGCGCTGAACGCGCAGTCCTTCGAGCGCGTCGTCGTGCTCGGCAGCAACGGCCTGCAGGGCCTGGCGAAGGAAGCGGCGCTGAAGGTGCTGGAGCTGAGCGACGGGCGCCTGGTCGCGCTGGCCGATTCGCCGCTGGGTTTCCGCCACGGCCCGAAAACCATCCTGAACGACCGCACGCTGGTGCTGATCGTGCTGTCCAACGACAGCTACACCCGGCGCTACGACCTGGACCTGCTGCGCGAGCTGCGCCGCCAGGGCCGCGGCCGGATCGTCGCGCTGAGCACCTCGGCGCTGAACGCCGAGGACGCGCTGGCCGCGGACGACGTGCTGCTCGACCTGCCGGTCAACGCGCCCGATCTGGCGCTGACGCCGGTCGCGCTGGTCTTCGCGCAATGCCTGGCGCTGCTGGCCTCGCTCAAGCTCGGCATCACGCCGGACAATCCGAGCGCATCGGGCACCGTGACGCGCGTCGTCAGCGGCGTCATCATCCATCCGCTCGCCGCGGCGGCGCCTTGAGTCGCCCGGCGCCCGCACCCGGCTTGCACAGCGGCGCGCCCCACGGCTTCCACCCGCATCGCCCCGACCTCCGACCAGCCCAGTGATCCGCTCATGACTCCCGGCACCCACGACGCCACCGACCGCCCGATCTTCCTCGGCATCGACGGCGGCGGCACCAAGACCTCCTTCCTGCTGCTGGACGGCGACGGCCGGCTGCTGGCGCGTCACGTCGGCAGCACCAGCTACTACCTCGAGATCGGCTTCGACGCGCTGCGCGCGCTGCTGCGCGACGGCGTCGCCGAGACGCTGAAGCAGGCCGGCCTGGCGGCGTCGCGGGTGACGTCGACCTTCGCCGGTCTGCCCGCCCACGGCGAGGACAGCGCGCTGCTGGCCGACTTCGACGGTCTGCTGGCCGACGTGCTGCCGCGCGCGGTCATCGGCAACGACATGGTCTGCAGCTGGGCCGGCTCGCTCGGCGGCGACGACGGCATCAGCCTCGTCGCGGGCACCGGCTCGATCGCCTACGGCGAATGGCAGGGGCGCGGCGCGCGCTCCGGCGGCTGGGGCGAGGTCTTCGGCGACGAGGGGTCGGCCTACTGGCTCGCGCGGGAAGGCCTCGCGCTCTTCTCGCGCATGGCGGACGGGCGCGCCGCGCCGGGACCGCTGCTCGGGCTCGTGCGGGAACACTTCCAGCTCGCACACGACCTGGACCTCTGCGCGGCGATCAACGGCGACGCGGCGCGCAGCCGGCTCGCGCAGTTCGCGCGGCTCGTGTCCGCGGCGGCGGCCGACGGCGACGCGCAGGCGATCGCGCTGCTCGAGCGCGCCGGCGAGGAGCTCGCCGCGCTCGCGGGCGCCATCGCCCGGCTACTGGCGCTGCCGGCGGACGCGACGGTGCCGGTGTCCTACACCGGCGGCGTCTTCGAGGCCGGCGCCACCGTCACCGATGCGCTGCGGCTGGCGCTCGCGCGCGAGGTCCCGGGCGCCGAGTTGATCGTGCCGCGCTTCGGTCCGGAGATGGGCGCAGCCATGTACGCCGCTCGGCTGGCGGGCGTGCAGCTCCGGCCTGCGACGGCCGCTGGCCCTCACCCCCACCCTCTCCCGCAAGCCGGAGAGGGAGCCTGAGGGTCGGGCCGGGGCTTGCGAACATCGCCGGATCGATATCATCCGAAAGTTCATCGCTTCCGTTTCCCATGACCACCACCACTACTTCCACCATCGCCGAGAAGCCTGACGCCGCGCTGCTGATCGACGAGCGCCGGCGGCTGATCCGCGAGCAGGTGCAGGCGCAGGGCAAGGTCACGGTGGAGGAGCTGGCCGAGCGCTTCGGCATCTCGGTCGTGACGATCCGCAGCGACCTGAACGCGCTGGCGTCGACGGGCGCGCTGCTGCGCACGCACGGCGGCGCGCTGGCGCATCGCGACACCGAAGAGGTGCCGATCAGCGTCAAGCAGAAGCTGCACCACGAGCAGAAGGTGCGCATCGCCGTCGAGGCGGCCAAGCTGATCCGCGATGGCGAGACCATCCTGCTGGACTCCGGCTCGACGACCGAGGAGATCGCCAAGCAGATCCGCGGCCTGCGGCTGCAGTCGCTGAACGTCATCACCAACGCGCTGAACATCGCGGTGCTGCTGGCGACGGTGCCGGGCGTCAACGTGATCATGCCGGGCGGCCTGCTGCGGCAGAACTCTTACTCGCTGTCAGGCCCGCAGGCCGTGACGGCGCTGCAGAGCCTCTACGCGGACCGCCTGTTCCTGGGTGTCGACAGTCTCGATCCTGAGATCGGGCTGATGACGCCGCACCTGCTGGAGGCGCAGCTGAATGCGCAGATGATGAAGATCGCGCGCCAGATCGTTGCGGTCGCGGACGCCTCCAAGCTGATGAAGCGCAACCTCTCCGTGATCGCGCCGGTCGAGCAGATCGACATGCTGATCACCGACAAGGAAGCCGACGAGGGCATCGTCGGGGAACTGCGACGGCGTGGCGTCGAGGTCGTGCTGGCCTGACGTCGAAGGCGAAACGGCGCTTGTGAGGCGTGCCGTTCCGGCATGCGTCAAAGCACGGCAGTCGATGACACGGCGATGTCGATCAATTGGTACGACTCGCCGCTCGACAACAGGAACGTCTCGATCTCAAAGTCGGCCTGGTGACCGTTCCTGATGGTGACCCTTCCGTCGAACGCGCCGTCCACACGATGGATGTCGATCACCACATCGTCACCGTTCCTGTAGCGACTCAGTTGCTCGAGCTGGATGCCTTTGCCGAATGCGAGCGTGTCGATGTTGCCGGCCGTGCTGTCCTCGTCGACGATCGTGTCGTTGCCTCCGCCAAGCCTCACCCGGTACCAGTCATCGCCGCGATAACCGGTCAGGACGTTGTCCTTCTTGCTGCCCTCCAGGCGATCGGCTGCGTCGGTACCACCGATGTTCTCGATGCTGGCCAGTTGGTCCACGCCGCCCGCCCCCCATTTCACGGTCTGCTTCGCCAGCGACACCTCAATGCCGGCCTTGGGCTCCTTGAAGGCGCCGCGGTAGTCCGCCGTGTCGTTGCCGTGGCCGCCGAGGACGTGCTTGTTGTCCAACCGGTCTGCCGCCGGGGACAGATGTTGCACATGAATCGTGTCGTCGCCGCCTCGCGCCTTGGCTGTGTGGACGCCCGCATCCATCGTGAGGTTGTCGTCGTCAGAGGTGCCGAGCACCAGTTTGACTTCATCGTCGTCCCGCACACCACTTGCAGCCGATGCGGGGGGACTGGCGGCAGACGTCTTTTCCTCAGGATGCACAGTCGTTCCGTCACCTTCAGCCGGTGCGGAGATCTGGGCGGCACGGCGCATGAGATCAAACAACCTGGCCCGATCGGGAAGATATTCGGTCTCGTCATAAGAGAGTTCCTTCCGACGAAAGGACCCGTAATCCACCGCCTCGGCAGAGGCGCCGTTGCGGAACTGGATGTCATCGACGCGCCAGGCGGCGGGGTTCTCATACCACCCCTTCAGCAGCAACCGATGGAGTCCTTCCGGAAGGTGAATGCGGAGGTCGTTGCCGTCCCGGTTGAGCCGCACGTCTTCCGAAGAATAGAAAGCGCCCCCGGTCACCTGACGGATCACCAAAGCTGTCGCTCCGGGCGTTGGTGAAAATTCCCAGTCTCCCGCGTTGCTGTCCCACTGATAGGCGCGCTGAGCGATATAGCCGGCTGGCTCTCGGGGGTTCTCCATTGAATGCTCCTTGAAGGTCGATGCAGCCCTCGCAAGAGCACTGCAGTCCGCATGCCGACGCCGCCCGTGGCCCTTCCATCGGGTGGTCATCCCATGCATCCCTCTTGGTCAACGCTCGCATCGGGCGGGTTGGCGTGCCTCCATGGCAAGCCTGCAGGGCGAAGCACCCGCAGATCCTTCGGACGGGGTGGTCACACCCACGAATGGGGAGCGCGTGTTCGAGCCGCTCCTGTTCCTGATCAGCGCTTGAACTGCGCGCAAGGATCCTCACGCGACGGCGCGGGCGCACGCTCGACGCGGTCGTAGCCGTCGACCGGAGCCGGGCTCCCCGTCTCCAGATACGCGATGGCATCGATGTCCGAGGCTGGCACCCCGGCCGCCTGCAGGTAAACCGGCACGGCGACATCGCGGCGCACGTGCCCGTTCCCCGCGATCAGCACGACGCGCTTCGCGCCCGACTTCCTCGCATCGAGCATTGCCTGCGCCATCGCCGCGTCACGCGCGCGTTGCGCCTGGACCATGCCGGGCAGCATGGCCTCCGGCATCGCGCCGCAGTGGCCGTCCTGGATGTCCTTGCGCAGCGCGTCCTGCTGCGTGCCGTTCCAGACGGTGCGATCGCGCAGCGCGATGAGATCCGCGGGCCAGGCGGTGTCGCCTTCGCGGACGATCTTGCGGACCTGGTCGCGATCGATGTTGCCGCCGCGGACTTCCGCGCCGGATTGCAGCGCGACGTCGAACAGCGGTTGGTGGAGCGGCCAGCGCCAGCCCTTGCGATCGAGCTTCGCCGCATCGATGACGGCGTTCACATCGCCCGGAGACGTCTTGCGCGCCCGTGCGACGGCCGCGTCCTCGCCGCGCGAGAACTGCTCGAAGACGACCACCGTCTTCGGCTCCTGCGCGATCAGCCGACGCAGTTGCTCGGCGCGGGCGCGGTGGTGTTCGGGGTTGTCGTGCAGCTCGCCGAGCAGCACGAATTCGGGCTCGACCTGGGAGGATGCCGGCGTCGTCCGCGGCGCCTCGGTGGTGGAGGACGCGCACGCCGCGAGCAGGAGAGGAAGAAGCACCGACGCGGCGCCGCGAGAGGCAATGTTCATGGAAGCAGTCCTGGGGGCTGGGAGTGTGAACAGGCCTGGCGACGTCGCCGCGGTGCGCGGAAGGCGCGCTCGCGGCGATGGCTGGGTCGGGCCGGCATTGTCGGGCATCCGACCCGCGGACACGACGGCCGGCATCACACGAAGCCGGCCGCCGTCCCGCTCCCGGAACGGCGCGGGCTCAGAGCACCGCGTTCGCCTGCTCGACCCCATGCGGCTGATTCATCAGCACGCCTGGGTTGATGCCAACAGCGATCCGCAACACGCTCTCGGCCAGTGCGTCCGCCGCCATGCGGTCGACGTCGCTCGTGGCCAGGAACCCTGCCGAGATGGCCTGGATCAGCTGCTGCTCCTGCGCGTCGGGCAAGGCCGCCTTCACGGCCGAGCCATTGAATTCAGCCCATTCCCCGGCAAACGGGAGGAACCAGGTCGACTGACTCAGGATCGAACCCGCGTATTCCAGCGCGAGCATCGACGATTCGACATCGACGATCGTCGTGGTCTGGGGCGTGGACGGCAATGAAGTCGTCATGAGAAGTTCTCCTTCGGAAGAATGGCACGTCAGGCGTGCCGGTACGGAACGCACCGGCCGTGCGCCGCCTTGCGGCGCACGGCGAAGATGCCGCGCCGTAGTCCTCTTCCGCTGGGGATCGGATCGCCGGATCGCCGGATCGCTGGATCAGCGGATCAGCGGATCAGCAGATCAGCGGATCGTCGTCATCGAGCGCATCGCCTTGACCGCGCCCTCGCCCATCGATGCGCCGAAGCGCTTGGCGATGCGTTCGGCGACGTTGTCGCGCGGCGTGTAGTCGACGACGTCCTCGGCCTTCACCACCTCGCGGGCGACGTAGTCGAGGTTGCCCGTCCCGTCGGCCAGGCCGAGTTTGATCGCCTGTTCGCCGTTCCAGAACAGGCCGGAGAACATCTCCGGCGTCTCCTTGAGCCGCGTGCCGCGCCCCTCGCGCACGACCGCGATGAACTGCTGGTGGATCTGGTCCAGCATCGCCTGCGCGTAGGCCTGCTGCTTCGGGGTCACCGGCGAGAACGGATCCAGCATCCCCTTGTTCTCGCCCGCCGTCATCAGGCGGCGCTCGACGCCGACCTTCTTCATCACCTCGGTGAAGCCGAAGCCGTCCATCAGCACGCCGATCGAGCCCACCACCGACGCCTTGTCGACGTAGATCTCGTCCGCGCCCGCGGCGATGTAGTACGCGCCGGAGGCGCAGATCTCCTCGACGACCGCGTAGACCTTCTTCTTGTGCAGCGCCTTCAGGCGCTTGAGCTCGTCGTTGACGATGCCCGCCTGCACCGGGCTGCCGCCCGGCGAGTTGATGCGCAGCACCACCGCCTGCGACCCCTGGTCCTCGAACGCGGCCTTCAGCGCGGCGTTGATGAGCTCGGCACTGGCCTCGGTGTCGGGCGCGATCTCGCCGCGCACCTCGACGAGCGCCGTGTGCGGCCCGGTCGTCGCGCCACCATGGTGCTTGGTCGCGAACATCGACCAGATGAACAGCAGCAGCACCGACACCCAGATCAGCCGGAAGAAGGTCTTCCAACGCCGGTCGCTGCGGCGGTCGCGCAGGTAGTCATGGGCGAACTGCTCGATCACGTGCTCGTAGCGGCCCGACGCGGGCGACGCGGCCGGTGCGGCCTGCGCTGCCGCGGCGGGCGCCGCGGCCTTCAGGATGTCCTCCGGGCGCGCCGTCGCGTCGGGGATCGGGCGCGGCAGGTCGCTGCCGGCGCTGGGGTCGTCGTTGGGGTTCATTCAATCCTCGAAAACGGGTCGCGTGTCGCGGGAGGGATACCAGAAGACCTGGCCGTCGCGCTCGCGCACGTCGAGCTTGGTCAGGCCGAAACGGCCGCACATGCCGGTCACGCAGCGTCCGTCCCGCGGGTGGTACACGGCACCGTGGATGCTGCAGATGATGTATTCCTTCTTGCTGTCCAGGAACTCGCCCTCCTGCCAGTCCATCTCGGTCGGCACATGCGCGCAGCGGTTCAGGTAGCCGACGACCTCGCCGTCGAAGCGCAGGACAAAGGCCGAGGCGGGCTGGCGGAACTGCAGCACGTCGAAGGTGTGCGCGCGACCGCGTTCCTCCAGCTCGGAGGAGGCGCACAGCGGCACCGGGGGCAGGTCTTGCTCGGGGGTCATTCGGGAGGGGTCCGGGAAGCGGGACAGATCGGAGGGAAATCAGGAAGCAGTCAGGCGTGGGTCGGACGTTGGTCAGGCGTTGGTCAAGCGTTGGTCAGGCGTTGGTCAAGCGTTCGTCAGCAGCCAGTCCCGCAGCGTCGGCACGTCGTGCGCGATCAGCAACGGCTCGAAGCCGCGCAGCGACTCGTGCTCATGCGCGCCGTAGGTGACCGCCACCGCCGGGCAGCCGGCGTTGCGCGCCAGCTGCAGGTCGTGCGTCGTGTCGCCGATCATCAGCGTGCGCTCAGGGTCGGCGCCGAACTCCCGCATCAGCTCCAGCAGCATCTGCGGATTCGGCTTGCCGGCGGTTTCGTCCGCGGTGCGGGTGCCGTCGAACAGCGTCTTCATGTCCACGGCGGCCAGCGCCTCGTCCAGGCCGCGGCGGCTCTTGCCCGTCGCGACGGCCAGCCAGTGGTGTCGCGCCTTCAGGTCGCGCAGCAGTTCCGGCACGCCGTCGAACAGCGTCACCTCGTGCGCCGACGCGAAGTAGTGGTGCCGGTAGCGCTGGCCGAGCTCCGGATACCGCGACGGGTCCAGGCCCGGCAATGCGTACTGCAGCGCCTCGATCAGGCCCATGCCGATGACGTAGGCGGCGCGCTCGCGCGACGGCGGCTCCAGGCCGAGGTCCGCCGACGCGGCCTGCATGCAGCGCACGATCAGCGCGGTGGAGTCGAACAGGGTGCCGTCCCAGTCGAAGACGATCAGATCGAAGCGTTGAGGCATGGCAGTCCGCAAGAGGTCGTCAGGGCGCCGGGCGGCGCAGCGCGGCCAGCAGTTTCTCGCACTCCGGCGGCAAGGGCGCCTCCAGGGTCAAGGTCTCGCCGGTCGCCGGGTGCACCACGCGCAGTTGGCGCGCATGCAGGAACATCCGGTCGAAGCGCAATGCGCCGCGGGCCAGCGCGCGGTTGGCCTCGAAGTCGCCGTACTTGGGATCGCCGACGATCGGGTGGCCCTCATGGGCCAGGTGGACCCGGATCTGGTGCGTGCGACCGGTCTTGATCGTGACGTCGAGCAGGCTGTAGCCGCCGCTGCCGGCGGCCTTGCCACTGCCGCCGCCGCTGTCGCCCGGATACGCTTCGACCACCTTCACCAGGCTGATCGACCGCTTGGCCTGGTCCGCCTGCGGATCCTTGGGATCGGGCACCGCCCTCACCCAGCGCTCGCCGTCGCTGCCGACGAACTTCAGCAGCGGGACGTCCACGACCTTCTTTCCCTTCGCCCACGCACCGGCGACCAGCGCCGCGTAGGTCTTGCCGGTCTCGCGGTCGCGCAACTGGTCCTGCAGGTGCGTCAGCGCGCTGCGCTTCTTGGCGATCATCAGCAGGCCCGAGGTTTCCTTGTCCAGCCGGTGCACCAGCTCCAGGAACTTGGCCTGCGGGCGTGCGCGCCGCAGCTGCTCGATCACGCCGAAGCTCACGCCCGAGCCGCCGTGCACCGCTACGCCGGCAGGCTTGTCGACGACGATCAGGTGCTCGTCCTCGAAGACGATCGGGAACTCGCGGGCGGGAACGGCGGCGGCCTGCTCGGCGGGCTTCTCCGCCAGGCGCACCGGCGGCACGCGCACCACGTCACCGACGGCCAGCCGCGAGTCGGCGCTGCAGCGGCCCTTGTTGATGCGCACCTCGCCGGACCGGATGATCCGGTAGACCAGCGTCTTGGGCGCGCCCTTGAGTTCGCGGATCAGGAAGTTGTCCAGCCGTTGTCCGGCGGAGCCCTCGTCGACGGTCAGTTGACGAACCTGCGCCGAGGCGACGGGCGTCACCGTCGCCGCGGGCGGCGGCACGGCCGGCGCCGCCGACACGGTCGACACCGCCGAAGCGGTTTTGGGGGGCGCGGCCCCCCTCGCGGCACTGCGGGCAGTCCCTGGGGCGGCCTTGCGGGCTTTAGCCCCTATAATGCTGCTTGCCACGTTTCCGTTGTAAGTATTTGATTTTTCTCATTTTACTCGGACGTGCGCGTTCGAGGTCGACGAGAACGTGGCGGTGAGCAGTCATTGTGAGTAGGCTGCTCATCACTTTTGGTGATGCAACGTCAGGTCATCGAGGTCGGGCCCGCTTCCCAAAGCGAGCGGGCAGGCACCGAGGCCGGACGGCAGAGCAACGTCGTCAGAACCATGCCCATGTGGCCGGTCGCATTCCAGGATGTCGACAGGCGGCGCGGGCAGCACAACAAGGTTTCACGACGTCAGAAGACGGGCGCAAGCCCCGGCGCTGACGTCAGCACCCAGGCTCCGTTTCCGGATGTTTTCTTCGGTCCATTCCACCCCCCGCCGCCTGCGAGCGCGTGTTGGCTTCGTCCACACGCCAGGCTCCGGCCGTGGTCGGGTCGCGCCTCAGTCGGCGCGCTTGAGGACCCAAACAGCCGATCCGGGGCCCGCGGCGCACGCGCCAACGCTGCATCGCTGAACGGTCGAACGAGCCGTTCAATTTGCAGTCCAGGGCGATCCTTTCATTGGTTCTTTCGCGTTTCTCGTGCATCGGTCGAATCGCCCGCCGGTGAATCTCCGGCGGCGGTTCTGAGGTACGCGCGTCAGCGGCAACGCCCTGGCGTGGAGGAGAACTGATGAAACGCATGCTGATCAACGCGACGCAGCAGGAAGAGCGTCGCCTGGCCATCGTCGATGGCCAGAAGCTGTTGGACTTCGAGACCGAGATCGAAGGCCGCGAACAGCGCAAGGGCAACATCTACAAGGCGGTCGTGACGCGCGTCGAGCCGTCGCTGGAGGCCTGCTTCGTCGATTACGGCGAGGACCGCCACGGCTTCCTGCCGTTCAAGGAAATCTCGCGCACCTACTTCCGCGAAGGCGCCGACGTGCGCTCCGCCAAGATCCAGGACGTGATCAAGGAAGGCCAGGAACTGCTGGTCCAGGTCGAGAAGGAAGAGCGCGGCAACAAGGGCGCGGCGCTGACGACCTTCGTGTCGCTGGCCGGCCGCTACCTGGTGCTGATGCCCAACAACCCGCGCGGCGGCGGCGTCTCGCGCCGCATCGAGGGCGAGGACCGCGAGGAACTCAAGGACGCGCTCGACCAGCTCGAGTACCCGAAGGGCATGTCGCTGATCGCCCGCACCGCCGGCATCGGCCGTTCCGCCGCCGAGCTGCAGTGGGACCTGAACTACATGCTCAAGCTCTGGACCGCCATCGACGAAGCGTCGGGCGGCAAGGGCGCCTTCCTGATCTATCAGGAGTCGTCGCTGGTGATCCGCGCGATCCGCGACTACTTCACCGCCGACATCGGCGAGATCCTGATCGACACGGACGACATCTTCGAACAGGCCCACCAGTTCATGTCGCACGTGATGCCGGAGACGGCACACAAGGTCAAGCGCTACCGTGACGACGCGCCGCTGTTCAGCCGCTTCCAGATCGAGCACCAGATCGAGACGGCCTTCAGCCGCACGGTGAACCTGCCCTCGGGCGGCGCCATCGTGATCGACCACACCGAGGCGCTGGTCTCGGTGGACGTGAACTCCGCGCGCGCCACCCGCGGCGGCGACATCGAGGAAACCGCCACCCGCACCAACCTGGAAGCCGCCGACGAGATCGCGCGCCAGATGCGTCTGCGGGACCTGGGCGGCCTGATCGTCGTGGACTTCATCGACATGGAGGAGTCCAAGAACCGCCGCGAGGTCGAACAGCGCCTGCGCGACGCGCTGCGCCAGGACCGGGCCCGCGTGCAATTCAGCTCGATCAGCAAGTTCGGCCTGCTGGAACTGAGCCGCCAGCGCCTGCGCCCGGCGCTGAGCGAAGGCAGCCACATCACCTGCCCGCGCTGCAACGGCACCGGCCACATCCGCGACACGGAATCTTCCGCGCTGCAGATCCTGCGCATGGTCCAGGAAGAGTCCATGAAGGACAACACCGCCGCCGTGCACGTGCAGGTGCCGGTGGAAGTGACCTCGTTCCTGCTCAACGAGAAGCGCACCGAGATCACCAAGATCGAGCTGAAGCAGCGCGTGACCGTGCTGCTGGTGCCCAACCGTCACCTCGACACGCCGAACTACAAGCTCGAGCGCCTGCGCCACGACGATCCCCGCCTGGAGAACCTGCAGGCGAGCTACACGATGATCGAGGAGCAGCAGGAAGAGGAAAGCATCACCCGCCGCGGCGCCGAGAAGAAGAACAAGCAGGAGCCGCTGATCAAGGGCATCCTGCCGGAGCAGCCGGCCCCGATGCCGGTCGCGCCCGCGCCCAAGGCCGTCGAGCCGGTGGCTGCCGCCCCGGTGGCGGCGCCTGCCGCCGCAGCCGCGCCCGTGGTCGCCGGTGGTGGCTTCTTCGGCTGGATCAAGAGCCTGTTCGGTGGCGAGCCTGCGCCCGCACCGGCGCCGGCCCCCGCGGCCAAGTCGGCCGAACCCGCCAAGAAGGAACGTGGCGAGCGCGGTGAGCGTGGCGAACGTGGTGGTGATCGCGACCGCAACGGCGGCCGTGGCGGTGATCGCAACCGCCGTGGCGAACGCGGCGAGCGTGGTGAACGCGCTGGCGGTGAACGCGGCGAGCGCGGTGAACAGAAGGCCCGCGACGGCAAGCCGCGCGGCGAAGGCAAGCCGCAGCAGGAAGGTCGCGCCGAGCGTCCGGAACGCGGCGATCGCGCCGAGCGTGGTGATCGCGGCGAGCGTGGTGAACGTGGCGGCGACCGTGGCGAGCGCGGCGGTGACCGTCCGCGCCGCAACGAGCGCGCCGACAAGCCGGAACAGGCCGTCGAAGGCGCGCCGCGTCAGGAACGCACCGAACGCGGTGATCGTCCTGAGCGTGGCGACCGTCCGGAACGCGCCGAGCGCGGTGACCGGGGCGAGCGCGGCGAAGGCCGCCGCCGCCGCGAGGAACGCCCCGCCGACGTGAACCAGGAGCAACTCGCCACGCTGGCCGGCACCGAAGCGGCCAACGTCGAGTCGCCGATCGCCTTCGCCGACACGCAACCGCTGGAGACGCCGCTGGGCGAAGCCGGCGACGAGCGTCAAGGCCGTCGTCGTCGTCGTCGCGGCAACCGTGATCGCGGTGATGGCGTCGAGGGCGCGGAGCAGGTCGAAGGCGCGCTGGTCGAAGGCCAGGCCCCGACCGGCGAGACCTCGTTCGCTGATGGCGCCGAGTCCGCCGCCGCCCCGGTGGTCGAGGGCGACGCCCCGGCCGGCGAGGAAGGCGCGGAAGGCGGCGCGGAAGGCCAGGGCCGCCGTCGTGGCCGTGGTCGCGACCGTTATCGCCGTGACCGCCGCGAAGGCGAAGGTGAAGGCGCGCCGGTCGATGGCGTGAACGCCGCGGGCGACGTCGCTCCGACGCCGGCAGTCGCCGCGCTGGACGGCATCGTGCTGGATGCCGGCGCCGCGCCGCGTCAGCTGGAACTGGGCGACGAGCCGAAGCAGGCACCGGTGCAAGCGCCGGTGGCCGCTGTCGCGCCGACGCCGGCGCCGGTCCAGGCCCCTGCCCCGACGCCGGTCGCTGCGCCTGCCATCGCGGCAGCCGCGCCGGCCCCGGCCTCGGTGCCTCGTTTCGAGCTGCCGATGACCGAGCTCAGCGCTGTCGCCGAAGGCGCCGGCCTGGTCTGGGTCAACAGCGACGCCGACAAGATCGCCGCCGCGAAGGCTGCGATGGCTGCCGAGCCGGCCGCCGCGCCGCTGGGCCGCGAGCCCGCGCCGGTGGTGGTGGTCGACGAAGGCCCGCTGGTGCTGGTCGAGACCCGCAAGGATCTGAACCAGATCAAGCTGCCTTTCGAAGCGTAAAGCAACGACGATCGCGCCTGATGAAGGCCGGTTGATCGACTGAAGATCGCGGCGGGCACCCACCGGTGTTCGCCGCCAAGCCGCCGAGGCCCTGCCCGGCGGCTTTCCTTTTGGGGCGTCACGAGCGCCTCGCGACATGACGGAGACAGACTCTTGAACACCTCCTCCACCATCGCCGCCCCTGGGGGCGACACGGCAGGCGCGGCAGACTCGGCGGCGAAGGCCAAGCCGAAGATGCCGCCGCAGATCCCGTACATCATCGCCAACGAGGGCTGCGAGCGCTTCAGCTTCTACGGGATGCGCAACATCCTGACGGTGTTCCTGATGACCAGCCTGCTGCTGGCGATCCCGGAGCCGCTGCGCAAGGGTGAGGCCAAGGAGGTGTTCCACACCTTCGTCATCGGCGTCTATTTCTTCCCGCTGCTGGGCGGCTGGCTGTCGGACCGCTTCTTCGGCAAGTACAACACCATCTTCTGGCTGAGCCTGGTGTACTGCGCCGGCCATGCCTGTCTGGCGATCTTCGAGAACAACCTGCGCGGCTTCTACTTCGGCCTGTTCCTGATCGCGCTGGGCTCGGGCGGCATCAAGCCGCTGGTGAGCTCGTTCATCGGCGACCAGTTCGACAAGAGCAACCGCACGCTGGCGCAGAAGGTCTTCGACGCCTTCTACTGGATCATCAACTTCGGCTCGTTCTTCGCGTCGCTGCTGATGCCGATCTTCCTGGACAAGTTCGGCGCGAGCGTCGCGTTCGGCATTCCGGGCGCGCTGATGTTCCTCGCGACGGTGATCTTCTGGAGCGGCCGCCGCAAGTACACGCACGTGCCGGCCGGCGAGTCGCACCGCGACCCGCACGGCTTCCTGAAGGTCGTGCGCACGGCGCTGCTGTCGCAGGCGCCCGGCCAGGGCCGCGGCGGGCTGTTCGTCGCGGGGCTGGGCGTGGTGCTGGCCATCGGCGCGCTGGTGCTGACGCCCAACCTCGGCTTCGTGATCGCGTTCTGCTCGGCGCTGGTGCTGGTGATGGGCTTCGGCGGCGTCGGCGCGTGGATGCAGCTGGAGCGCGCCCGCGCGGTGCACCCGGCCGAGGCCGTCGAGGGCGTGCGCACCGTGCTGCGCCTGCTGGTGCTGTTCGCGCTGGTCACGCCGTTCTGGTCCCTGTTCGACCAGAAGGCCTCGACCTGGGTGCTGCAGGCCGACCAGATGGCCAAGCCCGAATGGTTCAAGTCCTCGATGATGCAGGCGCTGAATCCGGCGCTGGTCATGATCCTGATCCCGTTCAACAACCTGGTGCTGTATCCGCTGCTGTCGAAGCTGGGCCTGAAGGTCACCGCGCTGCGCCGCATGGGCGCGGGCATCGCGTTCGCGGGCCTCGCCTGGATCGTGGTCGGCGGCCTGCAGCTGTGGATCGACGGCGGCCACGCGGTCGACATCACCTGGCAGGTGCTGCCCTACGCGCTGCTCACGCTGGGCGAGGTGCTGGTGTCGGCGACCGGTCTGGAGTTCGCCTACAGTCAGGCGCCGCTGGCGATGAAGGGCGTGATCACGAGCTTCTGGAACCTGTCGGTGACGATCGGCAACCTGTGGGTGCTGCTGGCCAACTCCAGCGTCAAGGGCGCGGCGGTGACGGCCTACATCCAGTCGACGGGCACCAGCGTCACGGCCTTCCAGATGTTCTTCTTCGCCGGCTTCGCGCTGCTCGCGGCGCTGCTCTTCGCGCTGTATGCGCGCGGGTACCGGATGCAGGACAACTACCGGGGCTGACGGTCCACCGCCCCGGCAGATTCACGACGATTCAAGCAGACTCAAGCAGATCCAGGGAGACACGCACATGGCTCGAATCCTTTCCCTCGTCGCCGCGCTGGCGGTGCAGGCCGCGGTGGCGGTGCCCGCCGCGATGGCGCAGGACAGCGTCAAGCTCAACATGGTGCCGCTGCCGTCGTCGCGGCAGCAGGTCGACATCGCCATGGACATGAAGATGAACATGTCGATGCAGTTGCCGCCGAACGCGACCGAGCAGCAGCGCGCGCAGATGGCGCAGATGAAGGCCTCGATGCCCATCACGATGAAGATGGGCATGCGCCAGGACCTGTCGACGACGGCGAAGGGCCCTGACGGCGCCTACACGCTCAACGCCGAGGTCACCACGCTCCAGAGCGAGATGCGCGACGGCACCGGTCAGGCGCGGCCGATGCCGCCGCAGGGCCCGATGCGTTTCAGCGCGCAGCTGAAGGACGACCAGTTCGAGAAGATCGATCTGCAGCTGTCCAACGCCGGGCAGGCGCAGGCGCTGAGCAAGGAGATGCAGGAGAAGATCTTCAACCAGAGCTTCGACTGGATGCGCAAGTTCAACGGCAAGTCGCTGAAGGTCGGCGAGACCCTCGAGATGCCGATCGACATGAACCTGCCGATGGCGTCGACGAAGGCGGGCAAGCTGCTGGGCCGGTACACGCTGACGTCGGTGAACAAGGGCATCGCGTCGTTCGACGTGGACGTGCGGATGGACATGAGCTTCGCCGCGCCGACACCGACGGCCTCGGGCGCGTCGGCGCCGGCGGGTCCGGTGGAGGGCGCGATGACCGGCTCGGGCCGCGGCAAGATGGACCTGCGGCTCGCCGATCGCCTGATGGTGCGCAGCACGATGGCGATGACGATGGGCGTGGACATGGCCGGCCCGCAGGGCAACAAGATGCGCATGGACATGGAGATGGCCATGACCGGCACCGGCAAGGCGCTGCCGCCGGGAGCGAAGAAGCCGGCCGCGCCGGCGAAGCCCGCGACGAAGGGCTGATCGCTCGCTCGTCGTTGATCGGAAGATTCAACGGCACCATGAAGAAGACCGCCCGAGGGCGGTCTTCTTCTTTCTTCGGCAGGTCATGGAAGCAACCGGTACAGGTTGAGCACGATCCCCAGAATTTCAAAACCTCCGCCGATGGTCACGATGGTCCAGCACAAATGGGCGCCGAATCGCCGCTCCATCACCGACAGGATTTCCGTCTTGGCCTTGTCCACATCCTTCTTGGATGCCAGTTCGTCCTTCACGTCCTGAAACCTCGCCTTGATCTCGTCGCCCACGGCATCAGTGGCGGCGTGCGCGTCGCTCTCGGACACGCCGGCACGGCGCAGTGCGATGAACATTTTGATTTGCATAAGCCCTCTCATCTCAAGTTGCACAGCCAGAGCCATCAATCTACGCCTCGCGGCAAGCCCTGGCACTAGCTGGTTCTGAGGCTCTTGGTCGATATGTGCGACGGATGAGTCGTCGTGATCCTCAACTTGTGGAGGTGGAAGCACTCACGTCCTGGCGCGGCGGCGGACTTCTCGCATGCCGCGCATGGTTGGAATGACCTCGCGCATCACCTGCAGGAACGCGCGCAGCCGGGCGGGCTGGAGTCGGCGCGAGGGATAGACCAGCGAGATCGGCAGCGGCGTCGCGCACCACTCGGGCAGCACGCGCACGAGACGCCCTTCGGCCATGTCGTCGAAGACGGCCCACTGCGACACCAGCGCGAGGCCCAATCCGCGACGTGCCGATTCGATCAGCGCGAAGAGGCTGTCCGTCCCCAGGCGCGGACGGAACGCGATGTGCATCCGCGCCTCGCCGTCCGCGGCGCGCAGATCCACGCCGTCGCGATAGAACGCCAGCAGCGCCAGCCACGGCTGCGCGCCGAGCAGTTCGGCGATCTCCTCCGGCGGCCGCTTGCCCAGGCCCTTGGGCAGCTTCTTCGCGAGCTGCGGCGTGGCGACCAGCACGCGGGGGATCTCGGCCAGTTGCGTGGCGACCAGGTTGGGCTGGCTGATCTCGCCGACCAGCAGCGAGCAGTCGACGTTCTCGCGGCTGAAGTCCGGCAACTGGTCCTGCAGCATCCACTCCACCGACACCCTCGGGTGCTTGGTGAGGAAAGCCGCGAGCGGCTCGATCAGCTGACTCTGCCCGAAGGCATGCGGCACGCGCAGCCGAAGGGTCCCGGAGAGCTCCTCGCCGCCTTCGAGTTCTTCCGCCAGGGACTGCCAGCCGTCGATCAGGTCCTGCGCCTGCGCGGCGCAGCGTTCGCCCTCCTCGGTCAACCGGAGTCCGCGCGTGGAGCGCTCGACGAGCCGGGCGCCCAGCAGCGACTCCAGCATCTGCACGCGGCGGCTGACGGTCGGTTGCGTGGTCGCGAGCTGCAGCGCGGCGGCGGAGAAGCTGCCCGCCTCCGCCACGCGGAGGAAGGTCTGCAGCAGTGCGAGGCGGTCCTGGCCGCTGTCCCGGTTGGCGTCGTTCATGGCTCGCTTTATACGCCGTGCGTATGGGCGCTGTGCAAGCCGGACCGGTTCCCGCCAAGGCCCTGAATCCGAAGAATGCGGGTCATCGGGTGCTCACCCACCCTCGCCTCCTTCCTCTTCACGCCATCTTGACCCATCCTCCGGGAGTCGCCATGTCCAGTCTTCCCATGCCTTCAAACGCCGCCGCCGCCGCGCCGCGCGACCCCGCCACCCCGTCCACGCCGCTGATCGTGCTGCTGGCGGCGTCGGCGGGCCTCGGCGCCGCGTCGCTGTACTACAGCCAGCCGATCCTGGCGCCACTCGCCGAGGACCTGCACGCCTCGACCGCCGGCATCGGCGCGGTGCCGATGCTGACGCAGCTGGGCTACGCGGCCGGCATCCTGCTGCTGACGCCGCTCGGCGACCGCTTCGATCGCCGCAAGGTCATCCTGACCAAGTTCGTGCTGCTGATCGCCACGCTGCTCCTGTGCGGCTTCGCGCCGGGCTTCGCGCCTTTCCTGGTCGCGAGCGCGGTGCTCGGACTGACAGCGACGCTGGCACAGGACGTCGTGCCGATGGCCGCCTCGCTGAGCCCGGCGGAACATCGCGGCCGCATCGTCGGCCAGGTGATGACCGGACTGCTGCTCGGCATCCTGCTGTCGCGCGTGATGAGCGGCGTGATCGCGCAGGCGCTGGGCTGGCGCTGGGTCTACGGCCTGGCGGCGCTGGCGCTGACAGTCGCGGGCCTGGCCAGCTGGCGCTGGCTGCCGTCCTCGCCGCCGGTGATGCGCACGACGTATGGTGCGCTGCTGAGCTCGCTCGGCGGCCTGTGGCGGACGCTGCCGACGCTGCGTCGCGCCGCGATCGCGCAGGCGCTGCTGGCCGTGGCGTTCAGCGCGTTCTGGTCGACGCTGGCGGTAATGCTGCACGAGCGCTTCGGCCTGGGCAGCGCGGTGTCGGGCGCGTTCGGTCTGGCCGGTGCTGCGGGCGCCTTGGCCGCGCCGCTGGCGGGTCGTTTCGCCGACAAGCGCGGCCCCGGCCTGGTGACCAAGCTGGGCTCGCTGCTGGTGGCGCTGTCCTTCGCGGTGATGTCGGTGACGGCCTGGCTGGACCGCGGCGCGGCGATCGTCGTGCTGGTGGTGCTCGCGATCGTCTTCGACTTTGGCGTGCAGGCCGCGCTGGTGGCGCACCAGACGATCGTCTACAGCTTGGACCCGGCCGCGCGCAGCCGCCTCAACGCACTGCTGTTCACGGGCATGTTCATCGGCATGGCCACCGGCGCGGCGCTGGGCAGCGTGCTGCTCACGCACTGGGGATGGATTGGCGTGACGGGCCTGGCGACGGTGGCGAGCGTCGGCGCCTTGCTCGTGCGGCTCACCGCCGACGAATGACGCCGCGCGCGCGGGGCACGCTCAGTCGCCCCGCCCGAGGAAGGCCCGGATCGCCGTGATCCGGCCTTCCGCGTCGAAGTCCAGCACATCGACGACGAACAGCTCGATGT
Organism: Roseateles noduli; assembly: GCF_050626985.1. Taxonomy (NCBI): domain Bacteria; kingdom Pseudomonadati; phylum Pseudomonadota; class Betaproteobacteria; order Burkholderiales; family Sphaerotilaceae; genus Roseateles; species Roseateles noduli. The sequence goes on along the minus strand of NZ_CP192463.1, from coordinate 6,211,735 downwards.
GCCCGTCGACGAGGATGCGCAGTTCGCCGGCCACCGAGCTCGCGTTCTCCAGCACTCGAAGCACCTCGATGTGGATCGAGGCGGCGGACTCGAAGTTCTTGCGCGTCTCCGCGATCGCGGCATCGCGCCCCTTCACCGAGAGATTCCAATCACGCAGCGTGACGTCCTCCGAGAACATCGCGGCGATGCCGTCGAGGTCCTTGGCGGCGTAGCGGTGGAGGTAGTCGAGGAACGTGGCTTGGAAACTCATGGTGTGGAGGCAACGGTCGGCGGGGTCGCGCAGTATCGCGACCTTACGCATCAGTCACGATGACGCTTGAACAGACCGGGGTAGTCCAGGACCAGCAGGTCTTCATCCACCGGCAACTCCGCCTCGAAGCCTGAGCCGTTGAGCGACTCGAAGCGATAGAGCCGCTCGTCGAGCCGCGTATAGGCCTGCGCCTGCGGGCGCACGTTCAGCGCGGTGCCGTCGACCCAGGCCGTGCGGAACTCGCGTCGTTCCCCGACGGCCAACGGCACGCGCCGGATCGGAAAGCTGTTGGTGAACGGCGTGGGCCAGATGTCGATGTCGAGGCATCCGTCGAGTTCGGCGAGGACACGCCCCGCACCGTCCCGCCAATGGCCACTGCCGTCGGTCTTCAGCTGCATCGCACGGAGGGCACCGCCCTCGTCATCGATGAAGGACAAGGTCGCCTCGCGCAACCGCCACGACTCATCCCAGTCCAGCCGATAGGCGAGACGGAACGGTCCGACCTCTTCATCGATCGCGATCACGACGCCATCGGCACGCCCGTCGGAGAGCAGCAGGTGCTCGATGCCGACGCCGGGCTGCGCGGCGTTCCAGAGGGGGATCCAGCAGACGGTGCGCGGCAGCGGCATGTCAGACCGGCTGCGCCGCATGACACACCACGCACAGCTTGTTCCCATCCGGATCGCGGAAGTAGGCGCCGTAGTAGTGCTCATGATAGTCGGGGCGCAGACCGGGCGGTCCTTCGCAAGTGCCGCCGTGCGCGAGGGCCGCGGCATGTGCCGCGTCGACCATCGCGCGCGTGTCGGCCATGAACGCGGTCATGTGACCATTGCCGGCGGCGGGCGCGAGTTCGTCGAATGGCCTGCCGATGAGAAACAGAGGACGCGGCCCGGGCACCGACTGCCATCCCGCCCACGGTCGGCTGTCATCGCGGAAGCGCTGCGGCAGATTGAGCACGGCCATCAGCGGCGCGTAGAAGCCGATGGCGCGATCGAAGTCGGCGACGCCGATGAACACATGCGAGAACATGGCCGCGCCGCGCTCACTGCGTCCGGCCGCGCCAGCCGAGCAGGCTGACGCCCAGCGCGACGAAGCACGCGCCGAAGGTCCGGTTCATCAGCTTCACCCGCGTCGGCGACGCCAGCCCGCGCCGCAGCGCCCGCGCGAGCAGCACGTAGAACGCGTGCGCCAGCACCGCGCAGGACGAGAAGGTCACCGTCAGCACGACGAAATCGCGCAGCGCCGTCTCCGGGTGGTTCATGAACTGCGGGAACAGCGCGGTGAAGAACAGGATGGCCTTGGGATTGGTCAGCGCGACCATGATGCCGCGCAGGAAGAGCGCCTGGCGCGACAGGCCGGCGACCTCCGCCGCGGCGGCATCGCCCGTGGCCATCGACATCCGCGCGCCTTGGCGCCACTGCTTGATGCCCAGCCAGATCAGGTAGCAGGCGCCGAGCAGCTTCACGACCAGGAAGGCCTGGGCCGACGTGCTCAGCAGGACGCCGAGGCCCGCCGTCGTCGCCGCGGACACGGCCAGCAGGCCGATCGCATTGCCCAGCGATCCGACCATCGCGCGCCGCGGCCCGACGCTGAGCGAATTCGAGATCGCCATCAGCACCGCCGGCCCCGGCGTGAACGTGACGAACAGCGCCACACTGACAAAGCCCAACCAGCTGGTCACATCCACACCGATCTCCCAAGCGCACGACACAGAGGAGTCCGATGTTAGCGGGCACGGCTTCGGGGCTAGGATCGTCCGATCGATCACCCCTGCCCGGGAGTCCCCATGCGATCCGTGTTCCACCTGGCCTATCACGTGCGCGACCTCGACGACGCCCGCGCCTTCTACGGCGGCGTGCTCGGCTGCGAGGAGGGCCGCAGCACAGACACCTGGGTCGATTTCGATTTCTTCGGCCACCAGATCTCGCTGCACCTCGGCGAGCCGTTCAAGACCGGCAACACGGGCAAGGTCGGCGATCACCTGGTCCCGATGCCGCACCTCGGCGTGATCCTGGCGATGCCGGACTGGCGCGCGCTCGCGGACCGGCTGGAGACGCGCGGCATCGAGTTCGTGCTCAAGCCCAGCATCCGCTTCGCCGGCCAGCCCGGCGAGCAGGCGACGATGTTCTTCCTCGACCCTTCGGGCAATCCGATCGAGGTCAAGGGCTTCGCGTCCACGGACGGGATCTTCGCGACCTGATCCGTCCCGGTGACCGACCGCGCGTCCGCCCGCTCACCCGACTGCCCGCGATGAACGAGGCCGTCGCCATCGGCCCGCTCGTACTGCCATGGGCCTTCCTGCACCTGTGCGCGGCGGTCGCCGCGTCGCTGGCCGTCGCGACCTTCCTCAAGCGCAAGCGCGGGCAGGACGCGGGACCGCTGCTGTGGCGCAGCCTGTGGGTCGCCCTCGTGTTCGCGCGGCTCGGCTTCCTCTACCAGTACAAGGAGCTGTACGCCGAGCACCCGCTCAGCATCCTCAACCTGCGCGACGGCGGCTGGTCGCCCGAGGTCGGCATCGTCGCGATGTGGATGTACGCGACCTTCAAGTTGAGGAACGTGCCGGCGATGCGGCTCTCGGCGACCGTGCCGCTGGCGCTGGGCACCGCGATCGTGATCGCGGGGCAGATCCAGCTCGCCATGCGGCCTGCCGCCGAACCGCTGCCGGCCTTGCGCTTCGAGCAGTTGAACGGCGAGGCGATCGATCTCGCCGCGTTGCGCGGGAAGCCCGTGCTGATCAACTTGTGGGCGACCTGGTGCGGGCCGTGCATCCGCGAGATGCCGATGCTTGCGCAGGCGCAGCGCGACCGACCGGACGTGCGCTTCGTCTTCATCAACCAGGGCGAGGACGCGGCCCACGTCGCGAAGTGGCTGGGCCAGCAGCGCCTGACCATGAGCAATGTCGCCATCGACGAACGCCGGCAGGCCAGTGCTGTGTTCAAGCAGGCGGGTTATCCCACCACGCTGCTCTTCGATGCCTCGGGGAAGCTCGTCGGGAAACGCACCGGCGAGCTGTCGCAGCCGGCGCTGGAGGCGATGTTGGCGCGGCTGCGTTGACGCTGGCGGTCACAGGGTGCGCCGGCGCGTGGGTCCGCCTCACAAGCGCAAGCCGAGCCAGATGACCGTCTTCGTCGACGCGGCCACGATCGGCGTGAGCAGCGTCACCCACAACGAGCCTTCGCCGAGCTCGTCAGCGAAGGCATCGCAATGCTCACGCTCCTCGGCCACGATCGCGGCAATGGCGTCGACCGCCGCTGCGTCTTTCCCTTGCAGGCAGGCGACCTGGGCGTCGAGATGGGCCAGCACGACGCGCTCGACGGCGACCGTGGTCGCCGCGATGGCCCGGCGGCCGAGCAGGCCGGTCACGAGGCCCAGCCCGAAGCCGCCGAGGGCGCATGGCCAGTAGCTGCGGCACCGCGGCCGACCTCGGCGCTGCAGCTCGCGCCAGAAGATCGCCCGATGACCTTCCTCATGCGCCTTGAACTCGCGCAGCGCGGGAAGCATCGAGCGTGCCCGGATGCGCGCCATCAGGATCTGCCCCGCGTAGATATGCACGGCGCCGTGCTCGCCCGCATGGTTGACCTTCAGGAAGCGATCGCCGAGCGTTTCGCCGTCGCGCAAGGAGACAACAGTGAGATCCATCCGGCGAGTGTCGCCCACGCCTTGTGACGCCGTCATGCGCGGTTTCTCCAGGGTCTGGCCGGCGGGCACGCACCTTGCCGCCATGTCGGCATGAGCACCACCGCCCCCACCCGCACCGTCCACCTCTACCTCTTCGAGGGCTTCGCCGACTGGGAGGCCGCCTACGCGGTCGCGGGCATCAACACGCCCGAATTCCAGAAGACGCCGGGCGACTGGCAGGTGAAGACCGTCGCCGCCGTCGGCGCCAACCTGGCGCGGTCGATGGGCGGCCTGTCGGTGATGCCCGACATCCGCCTGTCGACACTGTTCCCCGACGACAGCGAGCTGCTGATCCTTCCCGGCGGCGCCGGCTGGGACAAGGGCGAGCACATGGAGGCGGCGAAGAGGGCCAAGGAGTTCCTCGACGCCGGCAAGCGCGTCGCCGCGATCTGTGGCGCGACGGCGGGCCTCGCGCGGCTCGGCGTGCTCGACGATCGGCAGCACACGAGCAACGCGCTGTCCTACCTGAAGGGCGTCGACGAGTACGCCGGCAGTGACCGCTACGTCGACGAACCCGTCGTGATCGACCGCGGCTTGATCACCGCGGGCGGCATGTCGGCGCTGGACTTCGCGCGAGCGATCTTCGACACACTCGACATCTACGAGCCCGAGACGCTCGAGGCCTGGTACCAGCTCAACAAGACCGGCCAGTCGGCGTACTTCGCGAAGATGGCGCAGGGCGCGGGCGGACGCTGAGTCCGAGTCCGAGTCTGAGTCTGAGTCTGAGTCTGAGTCTGAGACGAGCCGGCAGGCCGATCGTCCGTCCGGCACCGACGCCCAGGGGCGCGGGTCAGGCGCCCTTGGCCGCCGTGACGATGCCCTGCCCCGCCGCCCATGCGCCGATGTCGTCGCGGCGGATCGCCGCGGCCATCAAGCCCGGGAAGGCATCCGGCGTGCACGCGAACGACGGCACGCCCAGCGCCGCCAGCTTGGCCGCGAGCGCACGGTCGTAGGCCGGAGCGCCCTCGTCGCTCAGCGCCAGCAGGGCCACGCACTGCACGCCGCTCTCGACGAGGGACGCAGCGCGGCGCAGCAGCTGCGGCTCGACGCCGCCTTCGTACAGGTCGGAGATCAGCACGAAGATCGTGTTGCGCGGCTCGCGGATCAGCGACTGGCAATAGGCCACCGCGCCGTTGATGTCGGTCCCGCCGCCCAGTTGGACGCCGAACAGCAGATCGACCGGATCGTCGAGCTGCTCGGTCATGTCGACGACCGCCGTGTCGAAGACGACCAGCTTCGTGCTCACCGCCGGCAGCGACGCGAGCACCGCGCCGAAGATGCTCGAGTACACGACCGAGTTCGCCATCGACCCGCTCTGGTCGATGCACAACACCACCTCGCGCTGCGGACGTCGCGCCTTGCGACCGTAGCCGTGCAGCGTTTCGGGGATCACGGTGCGGAGTTCCGGCTGCCAGTGGCGCAGGTTGGCGCGGATCGTGCGATGCCAGTCGATCTCCGACAGCCGCGGCCGGCGGTTGCGCTGGCTACGGTCGAGCGCGCCGGTCACGGCCGCCCGCATCGGCTCCTCGAGCCGCTTCATCAGCTCATCGACGACCTGCCGCACGACACGACGCGCCGTCTCCTTCGTCCCCGCCGGGATCACCCGCGACAGGGCCATCAGGTTGGCGACCAGGTGCACGTCCGGCTGCACGCCTTGCAGCATCTCCGGCTGCAGCAGCATGTCACGCAGGTGCAGACGCTCCAGCGCGTCCTTCTGCATCACCTGCACCACCGTGCTGGGGAAGTACTTGCGGATGTCGCCGAGCCAGCGCGCCACGCGCGGCGCCGAGTTGCCGCGACCGCCACGGCGGTCGTCGCCCAGGCCACCACCGTCGTCGTAGAGCGCGCTCAGCGCCTGGTCCATCTCCACCGCGTCGCCGTTCAGGCCGCCGCAGCTGTCCTCGGCTTCGCCGCCGAGCACCAGGCGCCATCGGCGCAGGCGATCCGCATCGGTCGTCGTCACGGGGCCGGTCACGACGGGCGTCGGGTCCTTCAAGTCGTCAGGCGCGCTCATGCATCCACTCCCAGCATCACTCGCAGCAACGGCAGGGGCAGCGCCGCGCGCGCTTCGTCCCACTCCGCCGCTGCCATCACGGCGCCGGCACCACCGCCCTTGCGCGCCGCGCGCTGACCGAGGTCGCGTCGCTCGCCCGCGTCGAAGTGCGCGAAGGTGCGACGCACCAGCGGCAGCACGCGGATGAAGTGCTCGTCGTCGAGTCCGCTCAGCCACGCATCGACCAGCGGCCAGACGCCGTCGTGATGCAGCAGCACGACAGCATTGCGATTGAGGAACCCATCGAGCCACGCAGCGGCCCTGGCCGGTTCCGCCGCGCGCGACAGCTGCAGGGACATCGCCGTGCCGGCGTCGTCCGCCGTGATCAGGCCGTCGTCCAGCAGCAGTCGCGTGCAGAGGCCGCGCAGCAGCGCATGTGCGCCCTCGCGGCCGGCCAGTTGCGCGATGGCGGCCCGCCACTGCGTCGACGGCTCGGACTGGCGACCCGGATCGCGCAGCCGCACCGCCGCCTGCGCGCCAAGAAGCCGATCGCGGATCTGTTCCGCCGCGGCCTCGTCCAGCGAGTCGCCCATCAGCGGCAGGCTGATCGCCGCGCGCGTCACGAGGCCGTCGAAGACCTGCCCCACCATCTGCGCATCGGTCTGCCGCACATTGCCGTAGCGGAAGACGTTGGCCAGCGGCGGCAACGCGCCCAGCAACTGGTCGGCATCGCCGGTGACGGCGGCATGGTCCTGCAGCGCGCGGGACGCGATCGTCACCGCCTCCGGCAGGTCGGCCAGCAGCACGCGATCGACCAGCTCGGCCAACGCGGCGAGCGTGGGGCCCTTGCCGGCACTTAGCGCGCTCACCGCACTGCCGGCACCACCGGCGCCACCGCTGCCGCTGGGGCCGTTGGCGCGGTTGGCGTTTCCGAACGTCGCGGCACGCCCGCAGCGCTCGGCCACCGCGGTCGTGGCCGCCCGCGCGACGGACTGCCCCCAGCGGCTCGCCTCGATCACGCGCAGCGCGAACTCCGGCTGCCACTGCAGCGTCCAGATCTCGTGGAAGGTGCCGCGCGAGGACTTGCCCGTGCGCGCGATCTCGCCCCACGGCAGATCGATCAGCCGCAACCGGTGCAGCAGATGGCTGCGCGCCAGATCGTTGGGCTGGCGCAGGTCGAGGTCGAGCGTCTTCTGCGTCGCCTCGGGCTTCATGCGCAGCGACTTCTGCAGCTGCTCCAGATCGCGCTGCAGCGGCACGGTGGGCACGTCGGACGGCACGCTCCCGAGGCGATCGCCGATGACCAGCTCGTCGCGGATGAAACCGAGCACCGCCTCGTCGCCCAGCGTCATGACGGTGCGCGTCGCCTCGTGCAACTCGTCCAGGCCCGGCGCGGGTCGCTGCCGCAACGCGGCCAGCGTGTCGGCGAGCCGGGCGGCCTCGATCAGATGGGCGGAGGAGCAATCGAGATCACGCTCGCGCATCAGCCGCGCCACGCGCGCCAGCCAGCCGATCGCACGGGGACGGCGCTCGCCGTCGAGTCCGCTGAGCCACAGGTGTTCGTACCAGCCGGGCGAGTGGATGCCGGCGCCGTAGCCGCTTTCGCGCGCCAGGTGCCGGTAGGTCCACGGCACCCAGGTGCTCGTGACCTTGAGCTTGGGCTGGCCCTTGAGCAGCGCCTGGTCAGCCTTCGCGGTGACCTCGGCCCGCAAGCCCCCCAGGTGCCACGCGCCGCAGACGACCGCGATGCGCGCGAAGCCCTCCTTGCGCGCCGCGCGGATGCACTGGCGCATGTGGGCCTCGCGCAGTGCCTCGCGATGCGCATGCGGCGTCCGGGGATCGAGCGTCTCGTCGTCGCCGGACTCGGCGCGCAAGGTCGTCATCGCCTCCGAAATCGCGGCGAACAGGTCCTCGCCGTCGCCGCGCTCCTCAACCATGTGGTTCCACCAGGTCTCGCCATCGGCGTAGCCGGCCGCGCGCGCGAGCCAGTCCAGCGGATCGCCGCGGCGCGTCGAGCGTTCCATGGGCTCTTCCGTCGCGGCATCCGCCTGGGCCTCGTCCGCATCGGGCGTGTCGGCCGTCCCCGCGGACCTGGGCTCCACGGACTTGGACTCTGCGGACTCGGCCTCGTCGGATTCGGACACCGCGGATTCGGACTCCGCGGATTCAGACTCGGCGGACTCGGGCTCCGCAGGCGCCTGCCCGGTCGCTTCTTCCCTCGCCTTCTCCAGCGCGAGCGAGACAGCGACCGGCAGATCGATGAACCGCACCGGCACGCCGGCGACGCCCGCCCAGCGCAAGGCCTGCCACTCCGGCGAGAAGCTCGCGAACGGGTGATAGACGGCGCGGCCGGATTCCTCCACGCCGTGCGTCAGCAGCGCGACTGGCGGCGCCATCGCGGGATCGAGCACGGCAGCGACGAGGCCGTCCGCCTCGGGCGGACCCTCGATCAGCACGCAGTCGGGCTTCAGCGCCTCGAACGCGGCAAGCAGGCTGCGCGCGCAGCCGGGGCCGTGGTGCCGCACGCCGAAGTAATGGACCGGATCGCTCATGACCGCTCAGGACATCTCGGGAGACTCGTCGGCTCAGGACTGCTCGCGGCAGGCGCGGTACAGGTCCTTCCACTCGGTGCGTTCCTTGACGACCGTCTCGAGGTATTCGTTCCAGACGACCTGGTCCTGCACGGGATCCTTGACGATCGCGCCGAGCAGGCCCGACGCCACGTCGCGCGGACGCAGCACACCGTCGCCGAAGTGTCCGGCCAGCGCCATGCCGCTGTTGATCACGGAGATCGCCTCCGCCGTCGACAGCGTGCCGCTGGGCGACTTCAGCTGCGTCTTGCCGTCCTCGGTGCGGCCGTTGCGCAGCTCGCGGAAGATCTGCACGATGCGCCGCACTTCCTTGAGCGCCGGCGGCTCCGCGGGCAGTTGCAGCGCGACGCCCAGTTCGGCCACGCGCTTGACGACGATGGACACCTCGGCCTCCTCGCTCGCCGGCACCGGCAGCACGACGGTGTTGAAGCGGCGCTTCAGCGCGGCGGACAGCTCGTTGACGCCCTTGTCGCGGTTGTTGGCCGTGGCAATCACGCTGAAGCCGCGCGTGGCCTGCACCTCGGATCCAAGCTCCGGCACCGGCAGCGTCTTCTCCGACAGCACGGTGATCAGGCTGTCCTGCACGTCGGCGGGGATGCGCGTCAGTTCCTCGATGCGCGCGATCTTGCCGGCGCGCATCGCCTTCATCATCGGGCTGGGCACCAGCGCCGCCTCGCTGGGTCCGTTGGCCAGCAGCTGCGCGTAGTTCCAGCCGTAGCGCAGCTGTTCCTCGCCGGTGCCGGCGGTGCCCTGGATCAGCAGCGTCGAATCGCCGCTGACCGCCGCCGACAGGTGCTCCGACACCCACGACTTCGCCGTGCCCGGCACGCCGTACAGCAGCAGCGCACGATCGGTCGCGAGCGTGGCGATGGCGATCTCCATCAGCCGCTCGTCGCCGATGTACTTGGCGCTGACCTCGAAGCCGTTCTCCAGCGTCCCGCCCATCAGGTAGCGCAGGACGGCCCACGGCGACATCGCCCAGTTCTCCGGACGCGTGCGGGTGTCCTGGCGCTTCAGCTCGGCGAGCTCCTCGGCGAACTGGTGCTCCGCATGACGGCGCAGGAGCTGCGAGGCGGCGGAGGTCTCGGTGGAAGTCGTCATGAGGTCCTCGGGGTCGGATCGGGTGAGAGGGCGAGCAGGGCGCGGCGTAGCGCTGCCGTCTGCGCGACGGCCTGCAGCTGCTCCGCGTGGGCGGCGGTTTCGTCGGCGGCGCGGATGTCGGCCAGCGAGGCGTAGGCGGAGAGGCTGTCGGCATGCACGACCGCGCCGAAGTCGACCAGCATCGCGCGGACGGCGTAGTCGTCCTTCAGCGTCCCGGCGCGGGCGCGCGACAGCAGTTGGCCGGTCATCGCCTGCGAGAGCTCCGCGCCGAGCATCTCGCCGCCGCTCGCCGCGGCGACGAGCGCCGACAGCGGCAAGGCGCCCTGTTGCAGGTGTCGCAGCCAGTGGCGTTCGCGACGGACCTGCGGCAGCCATTGGAGCGACTGCGCCGCCTGATGCGTCTGCAGCGGGGTCTGCGTCTCGAGGAAGGCTTCGCACCAGTCGATCTCGCGCGTCGCGGAGAGAACGTCGAACCAGCCGCGCATCACGGCGTCGGCCCAATCGGTCTTGATCGCCCATGCGAGCAACTCGACGGGCGTCATCCCTGTCGTGGTGGTCCACCAGTCCAGCGGCACCTGGCGCACCAGTTGACAGAGCCACCAGGCGCGTTCGCCGAGCTTCTCGGTGGACGAGCGCGCGATGACGATCTGATCGGACACCCAGTCGGCACTCGCCGCTTCGGGCGCATCGATGACCCAGTGCTGGCGCAGCAGCGCGCGCTCGCGGCGCAGCATCGGCGAGAGCCGCTCGACGGCGCGTCGTGGATGGGCCGCATCGGGCAGCCGCAGCAGCAGATCGAGCGCGACATCACGGACTTCTCGACTGCGGTCGGCGCGCAGCCGATCGAGGAGCGCCTCGTCGTCGATGCCGAGCCCGACCGCCAGTTGCGCCACCAGATCGGCGCGTTCCTTCGCGGAGAGTTCCGGCAGCGAGGCCTCCAGGCGTCGGCGACCCGCGGCGGGGTCGGCGGCGCGCTCGCGGGCAAGGAAGGCGCGACGCTGCTCCAGCGTACCGTCGGTCCATTGGGTCTCGCCGGGGGCGTCACCGGCTGCGCCCGCGGCGTAGTGCCAGTCCTCGCGCTGCCGCGCCAGCCACAGCCCGCGCTCGCCGAGCACCGGCAGCAACGGCGCGCGCAGTGCGACGGCGCGTCGTCCGGCGTCCAGCGCCAGCGGCAGCAGCATCTCGGGCAGGCGCAGATTCGCCTCGGCCAGTGCCACGAACGCCAACTGCTGAAGTCGCGTGGGCGCTTCGGTCAGCGCCCAGCGCAACAGCGTGCGCGGCGAGCCGGCGACGCCCTCGATCCCATCGAGGCGCTCGGGAACGACCGCGAGACGGTCGACGGCCGCGGGCTCCGCGGGCGGGGCGGTCCAGATGCGGTCCTGCGTGCCCGCGGCATCGCAAGTCGCGATGACGGCCATCGTGCGCAAGACCTGACCCGCCGGTCCCTCGACGATACTGGCGGGCGGCGCGGCCTGCGTGCCAGGCGCAGCCTGTCCGGGCGACGTGACCTGACCGACTTGTGCAACGAGCGCGCCGATCTCACCGGGCCATTCGGGCAGAGGACCGGACTGTCGGTCCGTCCCCACCATCGCCACGGGCAGCAGCGGCTTCCAGGCGCTCATGCGGCACTCCTCGACCACGCGGGGCCCTTCGTTCCAGACTGCCAGGCGGTGAGCGGACGCAGCGCACGGCCGTCCCACTCGCCCATGACGGCGAGCGGATGACCGCCGGCGACGGCAATCAACGACCACCAGTCGGCATCGCCGACCAGCAGCGGAACGGCGCGGCCGTCAGCCGTCAGATGGGGACCGGCATCGGCGGCGACCGGCGTCGCGTTCGCGAGCACGACCGGATGCAGCATCGCGAAGGGGTGGGCAGCCACGCGTTCAGCGACGCGTTGCCATTCGTCCTGCCAGGACTCGGATCCGGCGAGGCGCACCGTCCCGACGGCCCCCTCGGGCTCCAGCGTCGGCGACGCGTCGGCGATCAGTGCGCGCAGCGGCGCGTTGCCGGGATAGAAGGCGAGCGTCAGATCCGCGGCGATGCCGGGCAGCCACATGCCTTCGAAACCACGGCCGCCGTGCGCGTGATCGAGCAGCCACGCGCGCCGGCGCGAGCGCTCGCCGTGCAGCCAGACGCGGCGCTCATTCAGACGGCCTTCGCGCTCCTCGACGATCACGCCGAGGACCGCCCAGCGATCGGTGACGCGCTCCCCGGCCGCGAGCACCTCGGCCTGGTCGAGCGGCCAGCCGCAGACGGTGCGCAGATCGGCTTGAACGGGCTCCGGCAGCGTCTCGCGACGGGCGAGGCCCTCGCAGGCGAGCTGCAGCAGACCGAGGCGTGAGAGCGTGCGTTCCGGCCAGTCGGCGCCGACGCGCCAGCCGTCCGCGGCGGCGGCGATGCGCTGGCCGAGGCCGGGCGCCTGGGCATCCACCATGCGCGCCGCCATCGTGCGCCAGCCGCGGATCGCCGCGTCGTCGAGCGCGCCGAGTCCGCGACCGATCTGATCGCCGAGCCAGCGCTGCAGTTCAGCGGACGCTTCCTCGATGCGACGCCACCGGTGCGACTCGCGCTTGAGCGCGTTGTCGGGATCGGCAAGCGCCGACGCCGCCTGCGCGGGATCGACGCCGTCGGCGATCTGCGCGGCGCGCTCGGTCGCGCGCTCGACGGCCTTCTGGTCGCGCTCTTCCTTCTTCTGCGCGCGCTCGCCGCGGGAAGCGATCCATTCGGCGACCCAGGCGGGGGGCTCCGCGGCGGCGAAGCGGGAGGCGTCCTGCGCCCTCAGCATCAGCAACGCGAGGCCGTGCTTGCAGGGGAACTTGCGACTGGGACACGAACAGCGAAAGGCGGGACCGCTGAGGTCGACCTGCGTCTGGTAAGGCTTGGAGCCGCTGCCCTGGCATTCGCCCCAGACGGCGGCGTCATCGGCGCCGAGCAACGGCCATTTGGCCGGCGAGGTCAGCCCTCGCGCGGCCTTCGCCGATGCCTCGTCCGGCGCCAGCGCCAGCACGCCCTCCATGGTCAGCGTCATGCTGGCCCGCTCCCTGGTCGAATCGTTGTGGGTGAGTTCGAGCTGGAGTCTAGCCGGAGCGAGCCACTGATCGAACAGACAAGCCCAGTCGGCATCCGCTCAGCCCATAGACTGCACGTTCAAGAATAGAAATGAAAAGGGAGTCGACATGGACATTGCACTCAATCTCGCTCGCCACGGCAGAAGCTTCAATCCCGATGAACCGTCCGTCACATTGACGCCCACGGACATCAACTGGAACGATTTCAGCCACAACTACCACGCGCTGCTGACCATTCAGCTACCGAATCAACGTGAACCGTTTGTCCGTCGCGCATTGGTCATGCCGATCGACTGGACCAAGATTGCTCCATCCGGACACAGCTTTGAATCATGGCTGAACGCCATGATTCCCCCCACCGCACCAGCCGCCTCGATCTCCCCCCTCGACGAGGCGGGGCGTCCTCGCTTCATCACTCTGCTTCAGGGCGCGGATGCCTATCGCGACTTGGCCGCCCTTGTCACGGACCAGGGAGAACGTCGACAGCTCCTGGCAGTCTTCAATGAACTTCTTAGCCTGATGGAAACGGCTCGTCTCGACAAGGTCCATTCGGCCCAACTGATGAGGTCCGACGGCTTCTCTCTGGGTTTCATGCGGCGAGGATCCGCGTACCAGGCGCTCCACCGCGGCGGACGCTATCTTCTGGCCAATCCACCCGAATTGCTGTCGGACGCAAAACGAGACTTCCGCTTCTCCTGCAGCCTCAATGGCTTCAAAGGCGATCCGCACACCTTCACTGGCACGTTCCTGGATGAGTCCTCAGTCATCGATGATCGCATCCACTGTCTGATTGGCAAGAACGGTTGCGGAAAGACACGGCTCCTGCGAGAACTGGTTCTGGAGCTCGGACGCAAGTCGGAGAAGCCCGGCGCCGGATCCAGCTTCGTCACTGACGCCCAATCGTCGACAAGGGACGATTCAATCTTTGAAGGGCCGGACTTCCGAAGAGTCCTCTGCTTCTCGTTCGATGGCGGATCGAGTTTCCCGACTACGACACGACCGGATGCCTCCTTCGAATACGTCTTCGCAAACCTCAACGATCGAAATGTCGACGCCTCGAGATCAAGTCCCGAGGTGGCTTCGGGCCTGCCGACCCAATCTGCGAACACGACCCGCTTGCTGGTTGACATTCTCAGGAGCACGGACAGGTTGGGCCCCGACCAGAAGAGTCGCTTCACATTGCTGATGAATGCGCTGCGTGCTCATATCGACGCGCGGGTCATGATCCCTCTCACGGTGACTGGAAAGTCGATCCACGGCGCCATCGTTGGAGAAGATGGGCAGGCCTGGATCTCTCTTCAGCAGATCAACACACTCGGGGAGAAGCAGCAACTGACAGCGCTCGCCGCGGCGAACTTTGAGCACGAGGTTCGGTTCCGGTCGGGCTCCGAATGGATCGAACTCAGCTCCGGACATAGAGTCTTCTTCCGTTTCGCCATCAATTTCCTGAGCTACATCGACGAGGGCACGCTGGTCATCCTCGACGAACCGGAGACCCACCTGCACCCCAATCTGGTGTGCGATTTCATGACCTTGCTGTACGGCGTTCTGACTGCCACGAAGTCCATAGCACTCATTGCGACGCACTCCGCCTATGTCGTTCGCGAGGTCCCGACACATTGCGCTCATGTGTACATCGTCGACGAAGATGGTCCCGTGGAGAGTGAGGTCTATCTGCGCACGCTGGGAGCGAGCGTCGACAACATTTCTCAGGCGGTCTTTGGGGACGCCACTGCCAAGAAATTCCATCTCTCACTTGCCAAACAAGTGGCGGAGGGAACGCTACCTATCGAGGCGGTGATCAAGAAGTACGCCGAGGTCTTGAGTCCGGAAATGCTCTCTCGCATTGCGTCCCTGATGGAAGATGGCACCGAGGATGACCAGGACGTCATCGACTCGACGCGGTATCCAAACGGTCCGAAGGAGTAATGCGCCACATGCGTACCATCAGACCGCCCTCGAAGGCCAACAACGCGAAGGTACTCCGGCTCCTCGCTTCAGGAAGCACCGTGGTTAGCAGCCATGTAGCCAGTTTGAGAAAGGCATGCGTGACCTATCTTGAGACCGGGGGCGACCCGAGCAGGAACAAGCCCCTCCAGCTTCCAACTTCGGTGGCTGCGGAATTGGATGAACTCTATAAAGCCAAACGCGTACGCGACGGACTTCAGTGGATCAAAACCTATCGGTCGGCCAAAGGTCTCAGCCACTGCCCACTCTGCGGAAACAACGGGCCCACCACCCTGGAGCACTACTTGCCGAGGGCCCATTTTTCCGAGTTCACCATCTTCAGCTGGAATCTGATTCCTTCCTGCGGCACCTGCAATTCCAAACGCAACAAGTATGCGAGCACACCGACAACATCAACCCCGCTGATTCACCCCTATCTGGATGACGCGGCATATGACTAGGCGCTGGTGACTGCAACGCTAAAGCCTCCCTATGAAGGAGTCCAGTTCAGCCCTGCCGCGCTTGGCCATCTAAGTGGCACCATGCTGGCCCGCGTCGAACATCAGATTGACAGGTGCATCAACACGACACGATTCCACGAAACGCTCGTGAGCAAATGGAACGTGTGGCGCGGAAAGGCGTCTGGCTACAAGACCCTCAGAGGGCTGCGAAATGGTCTGCAGCGGGAACTCGCGGCGACGGTTGGGCCCATGGGGGAGAATTCTTGGGACGCTGTCTTTCTGAGGGCAGTGCTTGCCGACCCCGAGGCCTTGGCCTGGATGCACACCAATCCGATCCAGACCTCCGCAGTACGTCGTTACCGCGGCGTTGCACGCTGACGGCGCCCGGATGATTGGATAGGTCTACGTCAGTCGCCGGCTGTTTCAAGGTTGCAGCCTGAACGCCTCAAGCTGCTTGATGCGCACCTGCGCGTGATCGCGCATGCACCCAAGGTACTGCAGGTTGCGGATCGAGCCTTCAGACCACAGGTCGAGCACCGCCTTGCAATCGGCCTCGCGGAACTTCACCCACAGGCGCTGAGCGGCGACGAGGCTGTCCTTCGGCTTCGCCGGCTTGGCTCCGCCGACCTTGGCGGGCGTTTCCGCCAGCACGCGGCGATAGATTTCGTTGAGCTGCTTCTCGACCTGCTGCTGCTCCTGTGTGGCGCAGTCGTTCATGTCGACGGTGCTCACGGCGTTGGCGCAGTCCAGCGCATGCGCAGAGGAGGCGGCGAACATGACCAGCGCCGCGAAGGCCAATCGTCGCGCGATGGCGCGGTCGAAACGGAAACCATTGCTCTTCATGGATGCTCCTTGTGATCACGAGGACGTACAGCTCGATAGGCGGATTGGATGCGCCCGGGATCGGCGGAGCCGGCCACATGCACAACGATCAATTCGTCCAACGCTTCGGTGGGATGAATTGCGCAGCGGACTGCGTAGTCGAACACCTCGCTCAGCGTCTCATCGTCATGCCAGGTGGTCATGACGAAGCCACTCTCCGGCACAGCGGTGCCGCTGAACTTTGCGATGTTGGCCCAATCGATGGCATCGTCCCAACTGCTTGCGGCCACGCCCCACGCCATGGCGTAGAGGCAGCCTTCGGCGACGAGCCAGTCGCTGATGCGATTCTGCTGAGCGGGCGTCACTGGGACTTCGGCCACGACGACTGCGCGGAATGGCGCACGCGCCGCGAGCGTGCGCAGCGCCCCGTCGGGATCGACGTGACGGTAGATCGGCAGCGGGATATCAATCGGACCTTCGCGCATGTGCATCCCCGTTTCGGGCTGTTTCATTTCTGCTGAGCACGAAATGACCTTCGACTTCCATCATGCGCAAGGAACCCGGCGCCGTGATGACCATCCGCTCGGTCAACTGCCGCTGAGCGGCACGTCGACGCGAATCAAGGCAAGCGCGCCAGCGCCTCGAGATACCGCGGCGCCAGCATCAGCTCATCCCACGTCAGCGGGGCCGACTGCGGCACCAGCGCCGCGCGGCGGGCCTCGCTGTCGATCGCCGGGGCCCACGAGCCCTTCGCCTGCGCGTCGGTCAGGCCGTCGAGCAGCTCGTCGATCGCGCGGCCGCCCTGCTCCTGGCTCTGGTTGCACAGCAGCACCAGATCGCAGCCCGCGCCCAGCGCCGCGAGCGCCGCCTCCGCGTAACCCACCGGGCGGCCTTCGATCACGCGCGCCGCGGCCATGCCGAGGTCGTCGCTGAACACCGCGCCGGCGAAGCCCAGGCGGTCGCGCAGGATGTCCTGCAGCCAGCGCTGGCTGAAACCCGCCGGCCGGCTGTCCACCTTGCGGTAGATCACGTGCGCCGGCATCACCGCCGACAGGCTCAGGCTCAGCCATTCGAAGGGCCGCACGTCCTCCGCCAGGATCGCCTTCAACGACCGCGTGTCCACCGGCACGCCCACGTGCGAATCGACGCTCACCGCCCCATGTCCCGGGAAGTGCTTGCCGCAGCTCGCCATGCCCGCCAGTGCCAGGCCTTGCATCAGGCTCTGCGCCAGCAGGCTCACCACGCGCGGATCGCTGTGGAAGCTGCGCGATCCGATCACCGGGCTGATCGACTGCCGACCCGCGTCCTGATGGTCCAGGTCCAGCACCGGCGCGAAGCTCATGTCGACGCCGCAGGCCCGCAGCTCCAGCGCGAGCACGAGGCCCGTCGCCGTCGCCGCCTGGATCGCCCGCATCGCGTCATCCATCCACAGCTCGCCGAGCGCGCGCATCGCCGGCAGCGCCGTGAAGCCGTCCGTGCGGAAGCGCTGGACGCGGCCGCCTTCCTGGTCCACCGCGATCAGCAGATCGGGGCGGATCGCCTTCGCCTCCGCGCACAGCGCGGTCAGCTGCGCGCGGTTCTCGAAGTGGCGCGCGAACAGGATCATCCCGCCCGTCAGCGGATGGGCCAGCCGGCGGCGGTCGTCCGCGGTCAGCGTCGTGCCGGCGATGTCCAGGATCACGGGCGAATGCAAGTGCTCGGTCATTGACTGTCTCTTTCGTTGTCTCTCGTTGGTCACGCGTCGTCGCGTGTTCAGGCGCGTTCAGATATCGCCGGCATCAATCCCGGGTCTCGACGACGACGAACGCCGTCGCATAGTCGGTCTCGTCGCTCACGCTGACGTGCGCGCTCAGCCCCTTGGCCTCGAACCACTCGGCCAGCGCGCCGTGCAGCTGGATGCCCGGCTTGCCGCTGCGCGCCTTGACGATCTCGCAGGCGCGCCACGTCATCGGCATCCGCATGCCCATGCCGATCGCCTTCGAGAACGCCTCCTTGGCCGAGAACCGCGTCGCCAGGTAGGCGATGCCCCGCGCCTCGACCTTGGCGTACCGCTCGCGGAACACCTCGATCTCGTGCGGACCCAGCACCTTCTCGGCGAAACGCACGCCGCGCCGTTGGAAGGTCTCCCGGATGCGCCGGATGTCGCAGACGTCCGTGCCGATGCCGTAGATCATCGCGAGCCTTTCATGCGCAGCGCGTACGCGCTTCGTGCCCGCTGTGTGGGCGTTGTATGGGCGTTGTGTGGGCGTCTGGTGCGGAAGTGCAATCAGACGTACGCGCGCTGGATGCAGCGCTGGTAGTCGCGCACCGCCTCGGTGTAGCCAAGCTCCAGCGCGTCCGCGATCAGCGCGTGGCCGATCGAGACCTCCGCCACGCCCGGCACCTCGCGCAGGAAGCGCGTCAGGTTGTCGCGGTTCAGGTCATGGCCGGCGTTGATGCCCACCCCTTGCGCCAGCGCCGCGCGCGCCGCGGCGGCGAAGGCCGCGACCACCTCGGCCTCGCGCGGCGTGCCGAAGGCGCTCGCCCAGGTCTCGGTGTAGAGCTCGATGCGGTCCGCGCCCAGCGCGGCCACGTGCGCCATCGCCTCCGGCAGCGGGTCCATGAACAGGCTCACCCGCACGCCCAGCGACTTGCATTCCGCGATCATCGGACGCAGGCGTTCGGCGTCGGCCGGCAGGTTCCAGCCGTGGTCCGAGGTGAACTGGTCCTCGCTGTCCGGCACGAAGGTCGCCTGATGCGGCCTCAGCTCGCGGATGAAGTCCATCAGGTTCTGCGTCGGGTTGCCCTCGATGTTGTACTCGGCCTGCGGCCAGGCCTTCATCAGCGTGGCGAGCTCACGCACGTCCTCGGCGCGGATGTGCCGCGCGTCGGGTCGCGGATGCACCGTGATGCCCTGCGCTCCAGCCTCCAGGCACAGCCGCGCCGCGCGCGTCACGCTGGGGATGCCCAGGTGGCGGGTGTTGCGCAGCAGCGCGACCTTGTTGACGTTGACCGACAGCGCGCATCGCGCGTCGTGTCGGCCGGATTCGGGAGCGATCAGCGGATTCATGTGAGCAGCTTCTGGACGTCGAGCAGCACTTGCCGCGTCCTCAATGGACGATGCCCGAGATGATAGTGAAGCAATGCGCGCGACAGCGGCTTCAGCGCCGGCCCCGCGAGTTCGCAGGCCTGCTGCAGCGCCGCCTGGCTGCCGTGCAGCAGCGCCGCCTGGAGCTGGATGAAGGCCTGCCCGGTGAGACTGGCCTGAGGCGTCGCGTCATGCGTGGGAACGATCACGCCGGATTCCGGTGCGAGCAAGTAGAGCCGTTCCGGATCGAGCGACGCCTGCGTCGTGGACAGCACGCTCAGGTCGGGCAGCAGGCCGCAGATGGACAGCATCTTCAGTTCGAAGGCCCGCAGCGCGGCATGCGCATCGTCCACCGACCGAAGTTGCGGCAGCAGCGCCGCGTAGGCGTCGAAGAGCTCCGGCTGCGCGTCCTGCCGCGGCAGGAACTTCATCAGCAGCTCGTTCACGTAATAGCCGCTGAACAACGCGGCCCCGCTGGGCAGCGTCTGCCCGCCGACCCACTCCGCGCCGCGCAGCGACTGGACCTCGGCCGCGCCGTCCTCGTTCATCTTCGACGGCTTGGACAGCGTCACCTGCAGCCGCAGGAAGGGCAGCAGCACCGATCTCAGCTGCGAGTACGGCCGCTTCGCGCCCTTCGCGACCACCGCCAGCCGGCCGTGCTCGCGGCTGAACAGGTCCAGCACGAGGCTGGTCTCGCTCCAGTCGTAATGGTGCAAAACAAAAGCCGCCTGCGTCGCGGGCGGCTTGGTGGCGCGGGTGGCCATGGGCCTCACTCGTAGCCGTAGCTTCTCAAGTGTTCTTCGGAATCGGCCCAGCCGGACCGGACCTTCACCCAGAGCTCGAGGAACACGCGCGCGTCCCACAGCTTCTCGAGCTCCTGACGGGTCTCGGAGCCGATGCGCTTCAGGCGCTCGCCGCCCTGGCCGATGATCATGCCCTTCTGGGCGTCGCGCTCGACCACGATGGTCGCGGCGATGCGGCGCAGGTTGCCCTCCTCTTCCCAGCGATCGATGATCACCGTCGCTTCGTAGGGCAGTTCGTCGCCGGTCAGGCGGAAGAGCTTCTCGCGGATCATCTCCGCGGCCATGAACTTCTCGCTGCGGTCGGTCAGCGCGTCTTCCTCGTAGAACCATTCCTGGTTCGGCAGGTAGGGCTTGAGGATCTGGAACAGGCGCTGCACGTCCGAGTCCTTCTTCGCCGACAGGGGCACGAACTCGGTGAAGTTGCGGCGCTCCTGCATGCTCTTGAGCCAGGGCATCATCTCGGCGCGGCGCGTCACCGCGTCCAGCTTGTTGGCGACCAGCACGACCGGCTTGTTCTGCGGCAGCAGCGACAGCACCTTCGCGTCGTCCAGGCCGAAGCGGCCAGCCTCGACGACGAACAGCACCAGGTCCACGTCCGCCAGCACGCCCTGCACCGTGCGGTTCAGGTTGCGGTTCAGCGCGCTGCTGTGTTTCGTCTGGAAGCCGGGCGTGTCGACGAAGACGAACTGCGCCTCGTCGACGGTGCGCACGCCGGTGATGCGGTGGCGGGTGGTCTGCGCCTTCTTCGAGGTGATCGAGACCTTCTGCCCGACCAGCGCGTTCAGCAGCGTCGACTTGCCGACGTTGGGCCGGCCGACGATCGCGATCAGGCCGCAGCGCAGGTCGCCCTCGTACGGCATCGCGCCGATGCCGCCCTGGACCGGGGACAGCTCGCCGCCTTCATCGTCCTCGTGCTCGTCGTGCACGTCGCCATCGTCGTCGGGGGCGATGGCGTCGGCGTCGTGGCCCAGCGGGGTCTCGGGGTCGTGCGGCGTGGCGGGGTCGTGCGGGGCGTTCAGATCAGGGTCCTCGGAAACAGGGGAATCGGAAAGGGAAGAAGCAGAAACGGAATCAGACGAGGACGTCGGCTTCGGCGTCCTCGGAGTGGTCGGTGCGTTCATCGCGGGCTCCGCGTCAGTCGCGCAGGCCGGTACCGGGCCGATCGCCGGCGAGCAGTTCGTCCAGCACCTGCCGGGCCGCCTCCTGCTCTGCGATCCGGCGCGAGCGGCCCTCGCCGCGGCGCGACAGCGTCAGCGCGGCCACTTCGCATTCGACGGTGAAAGTCTGCGCGTGGGCCTGGCCCCGCGTCTCGGCGATGCGGTAGGACGGCACCGGCAGCTTGCGCGCCTGCAGCCATTCCTGCAGCGCCGTCTTCGAATCCTTCGCCCACTGCTCGATGCCGCTCGCGGCGATCGTCTCGCCCAGCAGCCCGCGCACGATCTCGCGCGCGGCCTCGTAGCCGCCGTCCAGGAACGCGGCGCCGATCACGGCCTCCAGCGCGTCCGCCAGGATGGACGGCCGCTGGCCGCCGCCGCCACGGGCCTCGCCCTCGCTCATCCGCAGCGCTTCCGGCATCTGCAGCAGCAGCGCGAGCCGATGCAGGCTGTCCTCGCGCACCAGGTGCGCGCGGATGCGGGTCAGGTCGCCTTCGTCGGAGCCGGCGAAGCGGTCGAACAGCAGCGAAGACACCGTCAGGTTGAGCACCGCATCGCCCAGGAATTCCAGCCGCTCGTTGTGCTGCTGGCCGAAGCTGCGATGCGTCAGCGCGCGCTGCAGCAGGCCCGGCTGCTTGAAGCGGTAGCCGAGGCGTTGCTGGAGGGCGTCAAGCGCTTGCGGTGTCATGGACGGTGGTCAGGGAAGCGGTGGGCCGTGCGGTCAGCGTGACTCGCCTTTGTACTTGATCACCAGGAACACCGGGCCGAACAAGGGCACTTCCTTGTCGTAGGCGAAGCTGATCTTCACCTTGTCGTCGACCTTGGTGATGATCAGGTCCTTGGGCTCGATGCTGACGATCGAATACTCGATCTGCTTGGTGCGCTCGAACGAATCGCGCGCCGCGGGCACGGTCGACGGGCCGTCCTTGGCGATCTTGTCGATCGCGCGCTGGATCGTGTAGTACTCCATCACCGTCGGTACGACGCGCAGCAGGATCACCGACCCGCCGCCGATGATGACCGCCCAGAACAGCAGTCCCAGCAGGCTGATGCCCCGTTGAATCTTCCGTGCCCTCATCACGTGTCACTCCGGTGGTTGTTGTTGGAACAGCGTAGTCGATCGTTGGCCGTCAATCCGTGAATCGATGTGTCAGCCGGTGTGTCGGCGGGTCTTACTGGATGCCGCCGATGCGCTTCAGGCTGCCGAAGTTCATCCAGACCACGAAGGCGCGGCCCACGATGTTCTCATCCGGCACGAACCCCCAGAAGCGCGAATCCTGCGAGTTGTCGCGGTTGTCGCCCATCATGAAGTAGTGGCCGGCCGGCACCTTGCAGGTCACGCCTTCCAGCGTGTACTTGCAGTTCTCGTTGTAGGGGAAGTCGTACAGCTTCCCGATGCGTCCCTGCGGCTGCGCGTCCACCAGGATCTGGTGCTCGACCTCGCCCAGCTTCTCGGTATAGCGCGAACGGAAGCGCATCGAGTTCGGATCCTCGTCGAAGAACTCGCCCTGCGCGACCGTCTCGACCTGCTTGCCGTTCACGTACAGCTTCTGGTTCAGGTAGGCGATCTCGTCGCCCGGCAGGCCGACCGCCCGCTTGATGTAGTCGATGCTGGGGTTCTGCGGGTAGCGGAACACGACCACGTCGCCGCGCTTCACGTCGTTGTTGCTGATGATCTTCTTGTTGATCACCGGCAGTCTCACGCCGTAGTGGAACTTGTTCACCAGGATCAGGTCGCCGATCAGCAGCGTCGGCACCATCGAGCCGGACGGGATCTTGAACGGCTCGAACATGAACGAGCGCAGCAGGAAGACGATCAGGATCACCGGGAACAGGCCGGCGGTCCAGTCCAGCCACCAGGGCTGGCGCAGGATCTCCTCGCGGGCGCCTTCGACGTCGCCGTCGACGCGCTGGATGCCCTGCGCGGCCAGCGAGGCGCGGCGCTGTTCGTCGTTCTTGGCCAGCCGCTCCGCCGCGCGTTCCCGCGAGGGCTGGAAGTGGAAGCGCTCGGCCAGCCAGTACGCCAGCGTCACCGTGGTCAGGATCAGCAGCAGCAGGGAGAAGTTGCCGTTCCAGTAGCCCTGGTACCAGCCGCCCAGGTAGGCGATCAGGGTCACGTACAGCAACCCGGTCAGTGCGCTCATGGCTTTCATGCGGAGACTTATTCTTCGACTTGGAGGATGGCCAGGAAGGCTTCTTGCGGCACCTCCACCGAACCGATTTGCTTCATGCGCTTCTTGCCGGCCTTCTGCTTCTCCAGCAGCTTGCGCTTGCGGCTGATGTCACCGCCATAGCATTTTGCCAGCACGTTCTTGCGCAGGGCCTTGATGTTCTCGCGCGAGATGATGTTGGCGCCGATGGCCGCCTGGATGGCCACGTCGTACATCTGGCGCGGGATGATCTCGCGCATCTTGGCGGCCACCTGGCGACCGCGGTACTGGGACTGGGCCCGGTGCACGATCAGCGACAGCGCGTCGATGCGGTCGCCGTTGATCAGCATGTCCACCTTCACGACGTCGGACGCGCGGTATTCCTTGAACTCGTAGTCCATCGACGCATAACCGCGCGAGACCGACTTCAGCTTGTCGAAGAAGTCCAGCACGATCTCCGCCAGCGGGATCTCGTAGGTCAGCATCACCTGCCGGCCGTGGTAGGCCATGTTCAGCTGCACGCCGCGCTTCTGGTTGGCCAGCGTCATCACCGCGCCGACGTACTCCTGCGGCATGTACAGGTGGACCGTCACGATCGGCTCGCGGATCTCGGCGATCTTGCTCTGCTCCGGCATCTTCGAGGGGTTCTCCACCTCGATCACCGTGCCGTCGCCCAGTTGGACCTCGTACACCACGCTGGGCGCGGTCGTGATCAGGTCCTGGTCGAACTCGCGCTCCAGGCGCTCCTGCACGATCTCCATGTGCAGCAGGCCGAGGAAGCCGCAGCGGAAGCCGAAGCCCAGCGCCTGGGACACTTCCGGCTCGAAGCGCAGCGACGCGTCGTTGAGCTTGAGCTTCTCCAGCGCGTCGCGCAGCTGGTCGTACTCGCTGGCTTCGGTCGGATACAGGCCCGCGAAGACCTGGGGCTGGATCTCCTTGAAACCGGGCAGCGCCTCGGTGGCCGGACCCAGGTTGTTGGGGAGCTTCTTTTCCAGCGTGATGGTGTCGCCCACCTTCGCCGCGGACAGCTCCTTGATGCCGGCGATGATGAAGCCGACCTCGCCCGCGTTGAGCTGGTCGCGGTTCTCCGACTTGGGCGTGAACACGCCCAGGTGCTCGGCCGGATAGATGGCGTTCGTCGCCATCATGCGGATGCGTTCGTTCTTCTTCAGCGTGCCGTCCACCACGCGGACCAGCATCACCACGCCGACGTAGTTGTCGAACCAGGAGTCGATGATCATCGCGCGCAGCGGCGCCTCGACCGTGCCCTGGGGCGGCGGCATGCGGGTGATGACCGCCTCCAGGATCTCGTCGATGCCCATGCCGGTCTTGGCCGAGCACGGGATCGCATCGGTGGCGTCGATGCCGATGACTTCCTCGATCTCCGCCTTCGCGCCGTCCGGGTTGGCCGACGGCAGGTCCATCTTGTTCAGCACCGGGACGACTTCGACGCCGAGCTCCAGCGCGGTGTAGCAGTTGGCCACGGTCTGCGCCTCGACGCCCTGGCTGGCGTCGACCACCAGCAGCGCGCCTTCGCACGCCGACAGCGATCTGCTCACTTCATACGAGAAGTCGACGTGGCCCGGGGTGTCGATCAGGTTCAGGTTGTAGACCTGACCGTCGCGCGCCTTGTACTGCAGCGCGGCGGTCTGCGCCTTGATCGTGATGCCGCGCTCGCGCTCGATGTCCATCGAGTCCAGCACCTGCGCTTCCATCTCCCGATCCGACAGCCCGCCGCAGCGTTGGATGATCCGGTCGGCCAACGTGCTCTTGCCGTGGTCGATGTGGGCAATGATGGAGAAATTGCGGATGTGGTTCATGGACTCGGACGGAGACCGCGCGGTTCGTCCGCCACTTCTCAGCGACGCTCGAGCGGCGCACGCTGATGCATGCTGAACATGCTGGGACGGTCGATCGAGGCGGTGATGCAGGGCCCTTCGCAGGACCTGAACGGGACATAAAAAAAAGGCACGTCTAAACGGTGACGCGCCTTCCAACAAAACGTATGGCAACTGCTTGTTGGGCTTTCATTGTAGCCAAAAGCACCGCCCTGGAAACCGCATGGATGCGAGCTTCTCGCGCGTTGCCCTTCGCCAACAGCGATTTTGTACACAGGTTATCCACAAAACTTGAGGACATCCTGTGGATCGCTGAGCCCATCAAAATGATGCCTTCCGATTCACCGTCGGAACAGCGACAAAGCTGGCCGAACGCGGCTCGATTGTAGCGGAGCGGGGCACCAATACCCCGCCTTGGTCACATCCGTTAGCAAGCACCAACCGACGTCCAGTTGTGCACCGGATCACCGGCCGCCGGCTGGATTTTCCGTATTGTGGAAAGCCCCATGCCGGCGGTGGGTTGACGGCAAGCGCCTCAGCCCTTGCCCGGCTTCAGCACGACGTAGGTGGCGACCTCGCCCCGGCGCACCAGCATCTGGAGCGACTTGCCCTTCTCGAGCTTCGCCAGCGCCGCCTGGAACTGCTTGACCGTCTTCACCTCGGCGTTGTTGGCCGAGAGGATGACGTCGCCGGTCTTCAGGCCTGCCCGTGCGGCGGGACCGTCGACGGTGTCGATGCGCAGGCCGCCATCGACCTTGAGCTCCTTGCGCTGCGCGTCGGTCAACTCGCTCACCGTCAGACCCCAGGCCGACGCGCCGGTCGCGGCGGGCGCCTCCGCCTCCGGGGTCGTGGCCGCGCGGTCGTCGGGCAACGCATCGAGCGTCGCGCTCAGGTCCTTGTAGGCGCCCCGGCGGAACACCTGCAGCGGCACCTTGGTGCCCGGCTTGGTCGCCGCGGCCAGACGGCGCAGGTCGACCGCCTTCTCCACGGTCTTGCCGTCGAACTTCGTGATCACATCGCCGAGCTGGAGGCCGGCCTTCTCGCCAGGGCCCGCCGGCGTGATGCGGCTGATCAACGCGCCTTGCGGCTTGCCCAGGCCGATGGCCTCGGCGACTTCCTTGCTGACGTCGTCCGGATAGACCCCCAGCATGCCGCGCGTCACGCGGCCGCCGGCGCGCAGTTGGTCGGCCACGCGCATCGCCTCGTCGATCGGGATCGCGAACGAGATGCCCATGAATCCGCCCGACTGGCTGTAGATCTGCGAGTTGATGCCCACCACCTCGCCGCGCAGGTTCAGCAGCGGACCGCCGGAGTTGCCCGGGTTGATCGCGACGTCGGTCTGGATCAGCGGCAGCAGGTCGCCGGTGTCGCGCGCCTTGGCGCTGACGATGCCGGCCGTCACCGTGTTGTCGAAGCCGAACGGTGAACCGATGGCCATCACCCACTCGCCGACCTTGAGCTTGCCGACGTCGCCCATGCGCAGCATCGGCAGGTTGCTGGCCTCGATCTTGAGCACGGCCACGTCCGTGCGGCGGTCCAGGCCGATCACCTTGGCCTTGAACTCGCGCTTGTCCGTCAGCGTGACCGTCACCTCGTCGGCATCGTCGACGACGTGCGCGTTGGTCATCACGAAGCCGTCAGCGCCGATCACGAAACCGGAACCCAGCCCGCGACGTTGCGGCGCGTCGTCATCATCGTCGTCGTCCGGGGTCGGCGCGGGCGCGGGAGCGGCTCCCGGCGGCGTGCGACGCTGCGGCGGCACGGGGATCCCGAAGCGGCGCAGCAGTTCGCGCATCTGCTCGTCGATCTGCGCGTTGGCGACCTTGACCTTCTCCGACGTCCGGATGTTGACGACGGCAGGACCGGCCTGTTCGACCAGGGCGCTGAAGTCCGGCAGCGCACGCGCCAGCTCGGGCGCGGCGACCGGCACCGAACCGGCGACAGGGGCCACCGGCGTCGCGGGCGCGGCGGGCTTGGCCGCCGTCTGCGCGGCCGCGCCGAGCGAGGCGCTCAGGAGGGCGGCACCGGCGAGCGCCAGGGCAAGACGTCGAGGAGAACAGGTGCGGTCGGAATTGAGCATGAACACTCGCAGGTGGCGATGCAAAAACGAAAGGCCCACATCATGCCCGGATTTCAACAAGGACATGGTGTCAGCCTGCAGCGAGGAACAGGTGGAGGCGCAGCGGCGCCCATTGCGCTTCGTGCGCGCTGCGCGACAGTGCGATCCAGCGCTCCGGCGGCTTGCGACCGCGAACGCCTTCAGCGTCGATCGCGGCATTCAGCCGCAGCAGCATCCACTGTTCGAAGTCGATGACGACGTCCGGCGTGATGGCAAGCGGCTCTCCCGTACGTTGCCACCACCATTGCGCGCCGTCCCAGCGCAACACGGCCCGGCTCGGCACGCGGACCGGCAGTGCGGCGCCCGCCAGGCTCGCGAGCAGAAGCCCGAGCCACGGCCCGATGCCGTCGGCGACGCCCGCGTGAAGCGCCACCGCGACAAGCGCCGCGGCCACGCCGCCGCACAGCGTCGCGCGCTGCACGCGCACCCAGCGCGGATCGTCCGCCAATGAAAAACGCCGGGCAGTTGCCCGGCGTGATGTCGATCGGTCCGGCGTCATGGGTCGCCGTCCTTCTCGTGTTTGTGCTTGAGCGCTCGAGGCGATCAGCAGCGCAGGCGATCAGACCCGCTTGAAGATCAGCGTCCCGTTCGTACCGCCGAAACCGAAGTTGTTCTTCGCGGCGTACTCGATCGGCATCTTCCGCGCCTCGTTGGCGCAGTAGTCCAGGTCGCACTCGGGATCCTGGTTGAAGATGTTGATCGTCGGCGGAGCGACCTGATCGTGCAGCGCCTTGACGGTGAAGACGGACTCGATGCCGCCCGCGCCGCCCAGCAGGTGACCGGTCATCGACTTGGTCGACGACACCACCAGGCCGTTCTTCGCATGCGCGCCGAAGGCCTGCTTGATCGCGTTGGTCTCGTTCGCGTCGCCCAGCGGCGTGGACGTGCCGTGCGCGTTCATGTACTGGATCTGGTCCGCGTTCAGCCCGGCATTGCGCAGCGCGTTGCGCATCGAGCGCGTCGGGCCGTCCACGTCGGGCGCGGTCATGTGATACGCGTCCGCGCTCATGCCGAAGCCGACCAGCTCCGCATAGATCTTGGCGCCGCGCTTCTTGGCGTGTTCGTACTCTTCGAGCACCAGCACGCCGGCCCCCTCACCCAGCACGAAGCCGTCGCGATCCTTGTCCCAGGGACGGGACGCGGTCTTGGGGTCGTCGTTGCGGGTGGACAGCGCGCGGGCCGCGGCGAAACCGCCGACGCCCAGCGGCGACACCGTCGACTCCGAACCGCCCGCGACCATGACGTCGGCGTCGCCCGCCTCGATCATGCGACCGGCCGTGCCGATGCTGTGCAGACCCGTCGTGCACGCCGTCACGATGGCCAGGTTCGGGCCCTTGAAGCCGCACTGGATCGAGACGTGGCCCGAGATCATGTTGATGATCGAGGCTGGCACGAAGAACGGACTGATGCGGCGCGGGCCGCGATTGGTCAGTTCCGCGTGGGTCTCCTCGATCATCGGCAGACCACCGATGCCCGAGCCGACGAGCACGCCGATGCGCTCCGCCAGTTCCGGGCTCAGCGCGTCGCCGGTGGGCAGACCCGCGTCGCGGACCGCCTGCAGCGAGGCGGCCAGCCCGTAATGGATGAACGTGTCCATGTGCCGGGCTTCCTTCGCGGGGATGTACTCATCCACCTTGAAGTCCTTGACCTCGCCCGCGAAGTGGCAAGACAAGACGCTGGCATCGAAACGGGTGATGGTGTCGATGCCGGACCGACCGGCCACGATGTTGGCCCAGCCCTGCTCGACCGTGTTGCCCACGGGCGAGATCAGGCCGAGTCCGGTGACGACGACGCGACGACGGCTCATGCTGCTTGCTTACGCCTTCTGGTGCTTGACCGCGTAGTCGATGGCCAGCTGCACGGTGGTGATCTTCTCGGCCTCTTCGTCCGGGATCTCGATGCCGAACTCGTCTTCGAGGGCCATCACCAGTTCCACGGTGTCCAGAGAATCAGCGCCCAGATCGGCGACGAAGGCCTTTTCATTGGTCACATCGGCTTCGGGCACGCCGAGCTGCTCGGCGATGATTTTCTTGACACGTGCTTCGATATCGCTCATGACTCCTCCAGGAGGGGGTGGTTTGCTAGAACAACCCGGGATTCTAAGGCCTTAGAGTGGCGCCCCTAGTCGGACCTCCCGAGGCGCGTCTTCCACGATGGATACGGCGCGCGCTCGCACTCTATCAGCCCTACACCGGCCGGGTGAATCCGGTGGGTGGCCCGCCCACTGGGGGCGGCGTCCACCTCAATTCATGTACATGCCGCCGTTGACGTGCAGCTCCACGCCCGTGATGTAGCCGGCCTCCGGGGAAGCCAGGAACGCCACGGCATGGGCGATCTCGGCCGGATCGCCCAGGCGGCCGGCCGGGATCTGGGCCAGCAGCGCGGTCTTCTGCGCCTCGGGCAGCACCTCGGTCATGTCCGTGGCGATGAAGCCGGGAGCCACGCAGTTGACGGTGACCGAGCGGCTGCCGAGCTCACGGGCCAGGGCACGCGTCATGCCCGCGACGCCGGCCTTGGCGGCCGCGTAGTTGGCCTGGCCGGCATTGCCGGACGCGCCCACCACCGAGGTGATGTTGATGATGCGGCCGTAGCGCTGCTTCATCATCGGGCGCATCACGGCGCGGCTGGCGCGGAACACGGCCTTCAGGTTGGTGTCCAGGACGGCGTCCCAGTCCTCGTCCTTCATGCGCATGGACAGCATGTCCTTCGTGATGCCGGCGTTGTTGACCAGCACCTGGATGCCGCCGTCCTGCTTGACGATCGAATCGATCAGCGCGTCGAGCGCCGCGCCGTCGTTGACGTTCAGGACCGCGCCACGACCGCCGTGCGGCGCCAGCGCTTCAGTGATGGCCTGGGCGCCGGAGTCGCTGGTCGCGGTGCCAATCACGACGAAGCCCTTCTGGGCCAGCGTCAGCGCGATCGCGCGGCCGATGCCACGGCTGGCGCCGGTCACCAGCGCCACGTGCTTGTTGTCGGGCTTGTTGTCGGACATGGGAAACCTCGGAAGGGATTCGGAAAGAGGAAGACGCCGGCTCAGGCCAGCAGCGCCTTGGCTTCGGCCAGCGAAGCCGGGTCCAGCACCGTGGCGCTGACCAGGTCGGCATCGATGCGCTTGGCCATGCCGGCCAGCACCTTGCCGGGGCCGCATTCGATGACGGTCGTCAGGCCGCGCGCCTTGAGCGCCTGCACGACCTCGACCCAGCGCACCGGGCCGAAGGCCTGGCGGAACAGCGCATCGCGCAGCGCCTGGGCGTCGTCGGTCACGGCGACGTCGATGTTGTTGATCACGGGGAAGGCGGCGGACTGGAACGGCACCGCCGCGAGCTTCTCGCGCAGGCGCTCGGCGGCCGGCTTCATCAGGCTGGAATGGAACGGCGCCGACACCGGCAGCGGCAGCGCGCGCTTCGCGCCGGCGGCCTTGAGGGCCTCGTTGGCCTTCTCCACGCCGGCCTTCGAGCCGGCGATCACCGTCTGCTTCGGGTCGTTGAAGTTGACGGCCTCGACGACCTCGCCCGATTCGGCGGCGATCTTCTGGCAGACCTCGCGGACCACCGCGGCGTCCAGGCCCAGGATGGCCGACATGGCGCCGGTCCCCACGGGCACGGCCTCCTGCATCGCCTGGGCGCGGAAGCGCACCAGCGGCAACGCGTCGGCCAGGCTCAGCGCGCCCGCGGCGACCAGCGCCGTGTACTCGCCCAGCGAGTGGCCGGCGGCGGCGGCGGGCACCAGGCCGGTCTCGGCCATCCAGGCGCGGTAGCAGGCGATGCCGGCGGTCAGCATCACCGGCTGGGTGTTGGTCGTCAGATCCAGCTGTTCCTTCGGACCGTTCTTGATCAATGCGCCGATGTCTTCGCCCAGCGCGGCCGAAGCCTCCGCCAAGGTGCGGGCGATTTCCGGATGATCGCCCCAGGCGTCCAGCATGCCGACCGACTGCGAGCCCTGGCCGGGAAAGACGATTGCGAAGTTCTTGCTCATGGTTCGAGTCCGAGACTATCTACGAGGAGGGAGAAGCGCGCGTGACAGCAGCGCGGCACCTCGGGTGCCGCCGTTGCGCGAGCGGATCCGGCCACCACGATCCGGCGCCGGAACGGCTTCGGGAATCAGAAGTCCAGCAGCACCGCGCCCCAGGTGAAGCCACCGCCGACGCCTTCCAGCATCACCGTGTCGCCGCGCTTGATCTTGCCGGCGCGCACCGCGACGTCGAAAGCCAGCGGAATCGACGCGGCGGACGTGTTGCCGTGCTCGTCGACGGTCGCGATCAGCTTGTCCAGCGGCATCTTCAGCTTCTTGGCCGTGCCCTGCATGATGCGGATGTTGGCCTGGTGCGGGATCAGCCAGTCGATGTCGGCATCGGTGCGTCCGGCCTTGTCGAGGACCGAGCGAGCGACCTTCTCCAGCACGCCGACCGCCAGCTTGAACACCGCCTGGCCGTCCATCTTCAGCAGCGGATGGCCCAGGACTTCACCGCCGGACACGGTGCCCGGCGTGCAGAGGATGTCGACGTGGCGGCCGTCGGCGTGCAGCTCGCTGGCGAGGATGCCGGGCTCGTCGCTGGCACCGACCACCACGGCGCCGGCGCCGTCGCCGAACAGCACGCAGGTCGTGCGGTCCTTGAAGTCGA
Organism: Roseateles noduli; assembly: GCF_050626985.1. NCBI lineage: Bacteria > Pseudomonadati > Pseudomonadota > Betaproteobacteria > Burkholderiales > Sphaerotilaceae > Roseateles > Roseateles noduli. The sequence continues at coordinate 6,180,069 of NZ_CP192463.1, read as the reverse complement.
GGATGCGCGAGAACACCTCGGCGCCGACCACCAGCGCCTTCGTCGCGGCGCCGGTCTTGATCATCGAATCGGCCACCGTCAGCGCGTAGACGAAGCCCGAGCACACGGCCTGCACGTCGAAGGCGGCGCAGCCGTGGATGCCGAGCTTCTGCTGCAGCAGGCAGGCGGTCGAGGGGAACACCATGTCCGGCGTGGACGTGGCGACGATGATCAGGTCGATCTCCTCGGCGCGCACGCCGGCGGATTCGAGCGCGGCGAGCGAAGCCGGCAGGGCTAAGTCGCTGGAGGTGACGTGCGGATCGGCGAAGTGACGGGCATGGATGCCGGTCCGTTCGACGATCCAGTCATGGGAGGTCTCGATCCCGTCGCGGGCCAGGCGTTCCGCCAGGGCCGAATTGGTGACGCGGTTCGCGGGCAGGTAGCTGCCCGTACCGAGGATGCGGGCGTGGCGCGTGGAAGCAGTGGTCATGCAGCGTGGGCGGCGGCGGCCGCCGTGTCTCCTGCATCGCCGCCCTCCTCATTGGCAGGCACGGGTAGCGCCTGCAGCGTCGCGACGATGCGATCGTGAACCCGGTCTAGGAGCCGGTTGCGGGCCGCATCATACGCCCGGTTCAATGCCTGCTCGAAAGCGAAGGCATCGGCCGAACCGTGGCTCTTGAAGACCAGGCCGCGCAGCCCGAGCAGCGCGGCACCGTTGAAGCGGCGATGGTCGACGCGGTTCTTGAACCGCTGCAGCACCGGCATCGCCAGCAGCGCGATCGCCTTCGTCCACCAGCTGCGGGTGAACTCCGCCTTGATGAAACTGGAGATCATGCTGGCCAGGCCTTCGGCCGTCTTCAGCGCCACGTTCCCGACGAAACCGTCGCACACGACGATGTCCGTCGTGCCCTTGAAGATGTCGTTGCCTTCCACGTTGCCGTGGAAATTCAACTGGTCATGCGAGGCGGCCTCGCGCAGCAGTTCGCCGGCGCGCTTGATCGTCTCGTTGCCCTTGATCATTTCCTCGCCGATGTTCAGCAGGCCGACCGTCGGGTTCTCCTTGCCATCCACCGCCGACACCAGCGCGCTGCCCATCACCGCGAACTGCAGCAGGTGTTCCGGGCCGCAATCGACGTTGGCACCGAGGTCCAGCACCGTGGTGAAGCCGCCGATCTGGTTGGGCATCACGGTGGCGATGGCCGGGCGATCGATGCCCTCGAGCGTCTTCAGCAGGTACTTCGCGACCGCCATCAGCGCGCCGGTATTGCCCGCCGAAACGCAGGCATGGGCCTGCGCGGGTGTGCCGTCCTTGGCCGGCTTGAGCTGCGAGAGCGCCACCCGCATCGACGAATCCTTCTTGCGCCGCAGGGCGACCTCGATGGGATCATCCATGCTGACGACCTCGCTGGCCGCGACGATGCGGGTGCGGGGCCAGGATTCAGCCGCCCTGAGGGCGTCGGGCAGACCGACCAGCACGAGTTCCGCCTGCGGATGCGCAGCGAGGAAGGCCTGGCACGCCGGGAGCGTGACGGCGGGGCCATGATCGCCTCCCATGCAGTCCACCGACAGGCGGAGCGGCTCGGCGGAAGGCGATGAGCGGGTGGCGGGAATTGCGGTCATCGAAACCTGAGAAGAACACCGGTCGAAGGTGCGACTGTAGCGACCTCGCAAGAAGCGTGCGCGACAAGGGAACCCTTCCGGAGGAAGGATCGGAAATGCGAAAGCCCGGCAACGCGTGATGCGGAACCGGGCTTGTCTTGCTTGTGCGACCAGGCGGAGGCCCGCGAGAGCCCTCCGGACCGGCTGATCGAATCGATCAGGCGGCGTCGGCCTTGGTCTTCAGCACCTTGCGGCCACGATAGAAGCCGTTGGGGCTGATGTGGTGACGCAGATGCACTTCACCGGTGGTCGGCTCGATCGCGGTGCCCGGGGTGACCAGGGCGTTGTGCGAGCGGTGCATGCCACGCTTCGACGGGGACTTCTTGTTTTGCTGAACGGCCATGATGGATTCTCCTAAAGGCTTCGGCTGGCTGGTGATTCGAGGTTGCTCGGGCTCTCGAGAGAACTCGAGCTGTGCCGCGGATCCGACGGGGATGCTCCCCGACGAGGACGCTCCGCTACCGACGCCTCGGTCCCGGTGACGCGCGCCCACGTTGGTTCACATGGACGCACTTCTATCCGGGAAAGCCGGAAACTATAGCACAGCCCCCGATGAGCTCGCAATTCCGGCGTACCGAAAATGCTTGCGGGAGCGATGACGCCCAGGCGGCGCCTGCGTCGCCGGGCGCCTCAAGCCTTGCCGCCGGAGCCCTTCTTCAAAGCCGCCAGCGCCGCGAACGGATTCGGCCGCTCCTCCGCCGGCACCTCGTCTTCCTCGACGTTCGCGTGCGGCAGCGGCTCCGGGCACACCTCGTGGCGCGGCACGACCGGCAGGGTCAGCAGCAGCTCGTCCTCGATCAGCTCGCGCAGGTCCAGGTGGCGCGGCAGGGCCAGGACGTCGTCGTCCGAATCCATGTCCATTTCCGCCGCCATGTCCTCGTCCTTGACGAAGCGGAACCAGCGCGACACCGCCAGATCTTCGCGCACCGGCTGAAGGCAGCGCTGGCAGGTCACCGCGACCTGCGCCTCGGCGGTCAGCTCCAGCCACGCCTGCGGCTCGCCGCCTTTGGGCGTGCGCAACTCGCCATGGGTGGACCAGGACACGGGCGGCCATTGGGCCGGATCGGACTCGGGCGCGGCAGCTTCTGCCAGGCGCGTCAGGCTGGTCGCGGGCCACTCGCCCTCCAGCGTGCCGCCCTCGCGGGCAAAGACTCCGACATCGAGCTTCAAGGGATCGAACGAACGCGGTTTCATGGGGCGCAAGTGTACGAGCGGCCTCCGCCCCGATGGGACAATCCCGGCCCATGACCGCCGCTTCCCCGCCTGCTCGTCCGCTCGTCCTGGGCTCGACCTCCCGCTACCGGCGCGAGTTGCTGGAGCGCCTGCGGCTGCCGTTCGAGACGGCAGCGCCCGACGTCGACGAGACCCCGCGGTCGGGCGAAACGCCGGAGGCCCTCGCGCGCCGCCTGGCCCTGGCCAAGGCTCGGGCGGTGGCGGCGCGTTTCCCGCAGGCGCTGGTGATCGGCTCGGACCAGGTCGCGGACCTGGACGGCCAGCCGCTCGGCAAGCCGGGCACGCATGAGCGCGCCGTCGAGCAGTTGCGCGCGATGCGCGGTCGCACCGTCGTGTTCCAGACGGCACTGGCCGTGGTCTGTGAGGCGACGGGCTTTGTCGCGGAAGACCTCGCGCCAGTGCGCGTGCGCTTTCGCGACCTGAGCGACGCCGACATCGAGCGCTACCTCCGCGCCGAACAACCCTACGACTGCGCCGGCAGCGCCAAGGCCGAAGGCCTGGGCATCGCACTGCTCGATGCGATCGACTCCGACGACCCGACCGCTCTGATCGGCCTGCCCCTCATCCGCACCGCGACACTGCTGCGTCGGGGCGGACTGGACGTGCTGAGCCTGCTGCCCTGAACCCGTTTTCTTGAATCAGCTTTTCCGAGAACAACACCGAGAACAACAATGACCCGCGGCCGCCTCTTCCTCGTCCCCAACACCCTCGACTTCGGCATGAACGGCCAGGAGGTCGACCTGCGCGAGGTCCTTCCGGATGCGGTGCTCGTGCGCGCCGCCTCGATCACGCACTGGGCCGCCGAGAACGCCAAGACAACGCGCGCCTTCCTCAAGCGCGTCGGCGCGATCCATCCGCTGGCGGTGCCGCTGCAGGAGCAGCACATCGAGGAACTGCCGCGCCCGCCCAAGGGCCGCGGCCCAGCGGCAGGCGCCGCGACGAGCTCGTCCAGCGAAGAGAAGCTCTGGCTGGCGCTGCTGGAACCGGCGATGTCCGGTCACGACATCGGCCTGATCTCCGAGGCGGGCATGCCCGCCGTGGCGGATCCGGGCGCGAAGCTGGTCGCGGCGGCCCACGCCGCGAAGGTGCAGGTCGTGCCGCTGACCGGGCCAAGCTCGTTGCTGATGGCGCTCGCCGCCAGCGGACTGAACGGCCAGAGCTTCGCCTTCGTCGGTTATCTCCCGCTGGACGGGGCCGAACGCACCGCGCGCATCAAGGCGCTGGACAGCTTCTCGGCGCGCGAGCAGCAGACGCAGTTGATGATCGAGACGCCTTATCGCAACGGCGCGCTGCTGCAGGCGCTGCTGGCGGCACTGAAGCCGGGCTCGCTGCTGTCGGTCAGTTGCGGATTGAGCCTGAAGGACGCGTGGACGCATACGGCCACGGTCGAACAATGGCGTCAGGCGCCGAAGGCGCTGCCGGAAAAGGTGCCGGCAGTGTTCGCGATCCTCGGCGCACGCTGATCGGAACGGACCGATCAGGATTCGCCGATCACGGCTCGCTGATCAGGACTCGCCGATCAGGACTCGCTGTCGGCCGTGACCTGCGGCGGCTTGGCGCCGAACAGCGCCGCCACCCGCTTCTTCGGCTTGATGTTGGAGGACAGGGCGCCGCGCGGCCCATTGGCCGGGCCGTTTTCCCAGGCCGGCACATCGGTGCCCTGGGTGGCCTCGTAAGGCTTGTCGAACAGCGGGTCGTACGCCTGACGCGGCGCACGCGCCGGTGCATGCGCGTGCGAGCCATGCGATCCGTAGGCCTCGTCTCGCCGATCTTCGCGCTCGCGGCGGAAGTCGCGACGCTCCCCGCCGCCCTCGCCTTGCGGGCTTCGTTCCGTCCGCTCGCCTTGCGGCGGGCGTTCGGTGCGCTCGCCGCGCGGGGCGCGGTCACCACGCTCGCCGCGATCACCGTCGAAGCGACGGCGCTCGCCCTCGAGCTCGATCGGCTCCAGATCCAGCTTGCGCTTGATGAGCTTCTCGATCTCGCCGACCAGGCGCGCGTCGCCCTTGGTCACCAGCGTGAAGGCAAGGCCCGATGCGCCCGCGCGGCCGGTACGACCGATGCGATGCACATAGTCCTCGGCATTGAACGGGACGTCGAAGTTGAAGACGGCCGGCAGATCGGCGATGTCCAGGCCGCGGGCGGCCACATCGGTCGCGACCAGCAGGTCCACCTCGCCGCGCTTGAACGCGTCCAGCGACTTCAGGCGCTCGTCCTGCGACTTGTCACCGTGCAGGGCAGCGGTCCTCAGGCCGTCGCGCTCGAAGGAACGCGCCAGGCGCGCCGCGCCGAGCTTGGAGTTCACGAACACGATCGCCTGCCGGATCTCGCGCTGGCGCAGCAGCTGCTTGACGGCGGCGCGCTTGTCGTCGTCGTCGACGCTGAAGAAGCGCTGTTCGACGGTCGAGGCCGTCGCGTTCGGGCGGGCGACCTCCACCAGTTCCGGATCCTGCAGGTAGCTCTGCGCCAGCCGCTTGATCTCGGGCGAGAACGTTGCCGAGAACAGCAGCGTCTGCCGCGCCTTGGGCAGGTAGCTCAGGATGCGCTGCAGATCGGGCAGGAAGCCGATGTCCAGCATCCGGTCGGCCTCGTCGAGCACCACGTACTCGACGTGGTTCAGCACGGCGTTCTTGGCCTCGATGTGGTCGAGCAGGCGGCCCGGCGTGGCGATCAGGACCTCGACGCCGCCCTTCAGCTGCAGCGTCTGGGGCTTCATGTCGATGCCGCCGAAGACGCAGGCCACGCGCAGTTGCGTGTGCTTGGCGTAGGCCTTGACGTTGTTGGCGACCTGGTCGGCCAGTTCGCGGGTCGGCGCCAGCACCAGCGCGCGCACCGGGTGGCGGGCGGGCGACATCGAGGCGTTCTCGTGCTTGAGCATGCGCTGCAGCAGCGGGATCGAGAACGCGGCGGTCTTGCCGGTGCCGGTCTGCGCGGCGCCCATCACATCGCGGCCGGCGAGGACGATCGGGATCGCCTTGGCCTGGATGGGCGTCATCGTCGCGTAGCCCTGATCGGACACGGCGCGCAACAGCTTGGGGTCCAGCGGCAGCGTGTCGAAAAGAGGGTTTGGCGTCGGGGTGGTTTCTGTCATATGCGGCTGATTATCCTCCAAGCCCTTGAAAGCCCCGGGAAACCACCGATCTGCGCGCTCGGATCATTGTGGAATCACCGCGCGGAGCGATCAGTGAGCTTGCGCTGGTCGCCGCGGAAGACCATCCACTTCGGCGTCCGGAATCGTACGATGCGCCAGTACAGCGCGACGTACGCGACCCCGAACAGCACCATGCACGCGGCGATCATCGGCGTCGAATCCCAGAACAGCAGCGCCGGCGCCAGCGACGAGAGGCACAGCGTCCAGAGATAGGGCGCCGTCATCGAATTGCGGCGCGTCATCAGGCGCGCGTCGCGTGCGCCAATCGCCCAGCGCATCAGGCGGCGGTAGATCAGCGAGTGCAGGTGGATCCCGTCCGGATCGCCCGGGCTGGTGTTGCGCAGGAAGCGGCGGCGATAGATGGAGAAGACGGTCTCGAACACCGGATAGATGCACACCATCAGCGCGAACAACGGCGACACCTGCGGGTGGCGGTGGATCAGCAGGATGGCGATCTCCGCCAGATAGAAGCCCATGAAGTACGCGCCGCCGTCGCCCAGGAAGATCAGGCCGGCGGGATAGTTCCAGACAAAGAAGCCGAGGATGGCGCCGACGCCCGCGAGCGCCCAGAGCGCGAGTTCGGTGTCGCCGACCTGGTAGGCCACGTAGGCGAGGGTCAGCAGCATCAGGCTGACGCACATCGAGGACAGGCCGTTGAAACCGTCGATGATGTTGACCGAGTTGGCCACGCCGGCGACGACGAAGATGGTGATGATCACCGCGCCGACGGTGGTCCCGACGATGAAGTCGAGGCCGGGGATGTCGGTGCGCGAGATCATGGCCTGGAGCAGCCAGCAACCCAAGCCGGCGGAGATCGCGGTGGCGATCAGGCGCTCGCGCGGGGAGACCTTCTTGGTGAAGTCCTCGATCAGGCCGGCGGCGAAGGCGGGCAGGCCGCAGATCAGCAACAGCAGACCGGTCTTCGCCTGTGGATGCTTCAGCACATAGGCCAGCGCGACCATGCCGGCCAGGCCCACGAAGATCCCGAGCCCGCCGATGCGCGGCACGGGTCGGGCGTGGAACTTCTGCGGACCGGACAGGTCGTGGTCCGCGGACAGGTGGCCATGCACCGTCGACGAGTGCACCACGTAGAGCGTGATCGCCGCCGCCAGCGCGAACGGGATGAGCAAATACAACATGGGCGGCAGTGTAACGAGCGGCTTCGGGCGCAAGGCGGTTTTGGCACAACAGCGCTGCCATAGAATGCGCCGCTGGTCGCTCCGACACCCTGGTCATCAGGTCCGTCGCGGGCGACCACGTTCATCTGAGACGAGATCACGCATGGAACTACGCGCCCAACGCGCCCTTTCGCCGGTGTCGACGACTCGCGCGCGCCCTTCCTTCCACAAGTCCGCGCTGGCGGTGCTGGCGGCCTGCTTGATGGCGGCTCCGGCGTTCGCGCAGATGACGACGAGCGGCAGCCAGACCAATGCGGACCAGGGCACCGATCTGTCCGGCCCTGTCCGGCTGAACTCGACGAATCGCACCGCGCAGGACACGACTCAGCAGCAACAGCAGCAGCAGGGTCAGGCTTCGCAGAGCCGGTCGCCGAAGTATGTGCCCGGCGAGTTCGAGATCTACGTCAACAAGCTGCTGGGCATCGACCTGGCAGATCCGCAGACGCTGGAGCAGCTGCGGCGCTCCGACGCCGGGTTGGCGGACATCGGCACCGTCACGCAGTCGCAGATGGGCGGCATCGGCAAGGTCTCGACGATCTCCACCGACAGCATCGTGCGCCGGCTCGGCGCTGACCTGATGCTGGACGACCGGTCCTCTCGCGGACAGTCGTCGGAGATCGACGGCCCGCGTCAGGCGCCAGCCGACTACCTGATCGGCATCGGTGACGAGATCCAGGTCACCGCCTGGGGCTCGGTGGATGCCGACCTGCGCCTGACGGTGGACCGCGCCGGCCGCATCACCATTCCGCGCGTGGGCCCGGTGCTGGTAGCGGGCGTGCGCAACGGCGACCTGAACGAGGTCATCCGCGCCCGCATCGCGCAGGTGTTCAAGAATTTCCAGGTCAGCACGTCGCTGGGCAAGCTGCGCACGATCCGCATCTACGTCACCGGCTTCACCGCGAAGCCCGGCGCCTACTCGGTCAGCAGCCTCGCCACGATCGTCAACGGCCTGATCCGTGCCGGCGGCCCGTCGGCGGCTGGCAGCTTCCGTCAGATCGAACTGCGCCGCAACGGTCAGGTCGTCGCCAACTTCGACGCCTACGACCTGCTGCTCAAGGGCGACAAGGCCAGCGACCGCGCGCTGCAGGCCGAAGACGTGATCCACATCGGCCCGATCGGTCCGCAGGTGGCGGTGCTGGGCAGCGTGAACAAGCAGTCGATCGTCGAGCTCAAGCCGGGCGAGACGGTGGACGACGTGCTGGCGATGGCTGGCGGCTTCAGTGCCGTGGCGGACCGCTCGCGCGTGTCGATCGAGCAGTTGAGCGACCGCAACGACCGCCGCGTGCGGGAGCTGCAGTTCCCCGCGCAACTCAAGACCTCCGCCGCCAACGGCGACGTGATCCGAGTGTTCAGCAGCGTCAACACGGCGCTGCCGTTGGGCAAGCAGTTCAAGCGCGTGATCGTGGAGGGCGAGGTCGCCCGCCCCGGCGAGTACGTGCTGCCGCCGACGAGCACGCTGCAGGACGCCATCGCGGCAGCCGGCGGATTGACGTCGCAGGCTTACGTGTTTGGCACCGACTTCTCGCGCGAGAGCGTGCGCCAGTCGCAGCAGGAGAACTACGACCGCGCCCTGCGGGACCTGGAGACCGAGTTCACCAAGTACAGCAGCACGCAGCGCGCCACAACGGCCGATGAAGCCGCAGGCAATGCGCAGCGAGCCGCCGGCACCGAACGTCTCGTGGCTCGTCTGCGCGCCGTGCGCCCCACCGGCCGCGTGGTGCTGCAGCTCGAGCCCGATGCGCGGCTGCTACCCACGTTGACTGTGGAGGACGGTGACCGGCTGCTGGTTCCGGCGAGGCCCTCGACGGTGGGAGTGTTCGGAAGCGTGTTCAACGCCGGCAGCTTCCTGCTGCAGAGCAGTGCGACGGTCGACGACGTGATGAAGCTGGCCGGCGGCCCGACCCGCGGCGCGGATGCGCGCGGTGCGTTCGTGATCCGCGCCAACGGGACGGTTGTCAGCGCGCGCCAGACGAGCAGTGGCTGGTTTGGCGGCACCAGCCTGGCCAGCCTCCAGGCACTGCCCGGCGACACAGTCTTCGTGCCCGAAGAGATGAACAAGTCGACGTTCATCCAGGACGCCAAGGACTGGACGCAGATCCTGGCCAACTTCGGCCTGGGCATCGCGGCGTTGCAGACGATCAAGAACTGATGGTTGACACCATCGGAGCCATCCAGTGAGTCAAACCTCTCCTTCCTTCTCTGAGCCACGTCACGTGGATGCCACACCCGGTGGCCAGGAAATCCAACTGCGCGACCTTGTCAGCCTGTTCTCCAGCCGCTGGCGTCTCTTGGCGGGCGGGTCGATCCTGGCCGGTGCGCTCGGTTACGGCCTCAGCTTTGTAGTCGCTCCGACCTTCACCGCAAGAACACTTTTCCTCCCCCCGCAGCCTCAACAGCAGAGCGCAGCTGCCAGCGCGCTGGCCTCTCTCGGAGCACTGGCGGGCCTTGCCGGCGGAGGAACCAAAACAACAGCGGATCAGTATGTCGCGTTGATGCAGAGTGTGAATGTTGAAGATCGGATCATCGATCGATTCAAGTTGCTCGACGTTTACGAGGTCAAATTTCGAGAACTGGCTCGCAAACGGCTGGAATCCAGCGTCCGCATCACGGTTGGCAAGAAGGATGGCTTGATTGCCCTGGAAGCCGATGCTCCGAGCGCGGAGATGGCAGCGGCAATGGCCAATCAATACGTTGACGAGTTGCGGCGACTCACCGGCGAACTGGCGCTGTCGGAAGCAAAACAGCGTCGAATGTTCTTCGAGACCGAACTTGCCCGTACAAGGACCCACCTTAACGACGCTCAGTTGGCACTACAACGTAGCGGCTTCAATCCTGGAGCGCTTCGAACAGAGCCGAAGGCGGCGGCCGATGCATATGCGCGTCTGAAAGCGGAACTGACAGCCGCAGAGGTTCGCCTTCAAACGATGCGGCGGTCACTGTCCGACGGCTCATCGGAGTTGCTCCAGCAGGACGCACTCGTTGGCGCTCTTCGCGGTCAGTTGCGCCAGTTGGAAGTCAGCGGACAGGACGGGCAGAACAACGTTGACTACGTCAGTAGCTATCGCGAGTTCAAATATCAGGAAGCGTTGTTCGAACTCTTCTCGAAGCAATACGAGTTGGCACGTCTCGACGAAAGCAAGGAAGGCACGCTGATTCAAGTAGTGGATGTTGCTTCGCCTCCAGAGCGTCGCAGCAGCCCCCGACGTTCCGTCTTCACGTTGGTTGGAGCGCTGTCCACCCTGTTCTTGTTGGCCGTCGGCATCTTCGCGCGCGATCAATGGCTTCGAGCGCAAAGGGAAAGCGGCCAGGCAATCCGTCAGCAGCGAGACTAGCGGTCCGGATCGAGGTCGACAGTCTCCAGACATCTTCTGGCTCGATTCGGCATGCTAAAGTGAGGTCCGTTCACCGATTGAACAGGTGCAGGGATGGGGCATTTGCCTGACCAGAATGACAGCCGTAGCGAATTGGATTTCAGGCTACTGCGGCAATTGGAAGCACGCGACGCAGGCAACCAACGCGATCTTGCTCAACGCCTTGGCGTCAGTGTCGGCAAGGTCAATTACTGTATGAAGGCACTGGTCGGCCGCGGCTGGGTCAAGGTCAACAACTTCCGGCGCGCCGACAACAAGCTTGCCTACGCGTATCTGCTCACGCCGAGCGGCGTCCACGCAAAGATGCAGATGACCCGCGCGTTTCTGGCGCGCAAGGAGCTGGAGTTCGAGCAACTCCAACGCGAGATCGATGTGCTCCGGCATGAAGTCTCGGAAGACGGCGGCAACAAGACCGCCTGAGAAAACCATCAGGGAACTGAGATGCACGCCGTCACTATCAGCAGTGGCAAGACGTTTCATGCAAAGGCCGGCGAAGCGCTGCTCGACGCCGCACTCCGCCAGGGCGTCGTGCTCGACTACAGCTGCCGCACCGGTCGCTGCAGCTCGTGCAAGGGTCGCGTGCGCGCAGGCGACACGGTAGCGCTGCATGACGAAACCGGACTGAGCGCCGAGGACAAGGTCCAAGGCTTCATCCTGACGTGCGTGCGCGAGGCCTGCAGTCCGGTCGAACTCGAGATCGAGGACCTCGGCGACATCGTCCTGCCCGAAGCCAAGACCTTGCCCTGTCGCATCCATTCGATCGAGCGGCTGTCTCATGATGTGGTGCGCGTGACGTTGCGCCTGCCTCCGACCTCCCCGCTGGACTTCCTGCCGGGACAGTACATCGACGTCATCGGCGCCGAAGGTCTGCGCCGCAGCTATTCGGTCGCCAATGCGCCGCGTGCCGACAAGCAGATCGAACTCCACATCCGCGAGGTTCCGGACGGTGCGATGAGCCGCTACTGGTTCCAGCAAGCCAAGGTCAACGACTTGCTGCGTCTGCGCGGTCCGCTGGGCACCTTCTTCCTGCGCGGCCAAGCCGGCAAGACTCTGGTGCTGCTGGCCACGGGCACCGGCATCGCGCCCGTCAAGGCGATCCTCGAAGGCCTGGCGGCGCAGCCCGCCGAGGCGCGACCGCGCAGCGTGACCGTCTACTGGGGCGGCCGCCATCGCGAGGACCTGTACTGGCAGCCCGAGGGCTTCGACGCCCTGCCCGCCTTCCGCTTCGTGCAGGTGCTCTCACGCGCTGGCGACGACTGGACCGGTGAGCGCGGCCATGTGCAGGACGCGCTGCTGCGCGATCACGCCTATCTCGCCGACACGCTGGTCTACGCCTGCGGGTCGGACGCCATGATCCATGGCGCCCAGGCCAAGCTTCATGCCGCGGGACTGCCCGACCGCCAGTTCCACTCCGACGCCTTCGTGTGCTCGGCCGCGACCTGAGCGTCGACCCCGTTGATCCCACGATCCCTTCAGATCCCATAGGACCTTTCCATGAAAGCAGTGATCCTGGCCGGCGGCCTCGGCACCCGACTGAGCGAAGAGACCTCCACCCGTCCGAAGCCGATGGTCGAAATCGGCGGCAAGCCGATCCTGTGGCACATCCTGAAGATGTATTCGCACCACGGCGTGAACGACTTCGTGATCTGCTGCGGCTACAAGGGCTACGTGATCAAGGAGTACTTCGCCAACTACTTCCTGCACATGTCCGACGTCACCTTCGACATGCGCAGCAACCGCATGGAAGTGCATCACAAGCGCGCCGAGCCCTGGAACGTCACGCTGGTGGACACCGGCGACGAGTCCATGACCGGCGGCCGGCTGCGCCGTGTCGCGGATTACGTGCGCAATGAAGAATCCTTCTGCTTCACCTACGGCGATGGCGTGGGCGACGTGGACATCGGCGCCACCATCGACTTCCACAAGCGTCACGGCAAGGCCGCCACGCTGACCGCCACCTACCCGCCGGGCCGATTCGGCGCGCTGGACATCCAGGGCGGGCAGGTCCGCAGCTTCAAGGAGAAGCCCAAAGGCGATGGCGCCATGATCAACGGCGGGTTCTTCGTGCTGTCGCCGCGCGTGCTGGACTACGTCAAGGACGACGCCAGCGTCTGGGAGCAGGAGCCGCTGATGGGTCTCGCCGAGGACAACCAGCTGATGGCCTACGAGCATCACGGCTTCTGGCAGCCGATGGACACGCTGCGCGACAAGCACCTGCTCGAGGAGCTGTGGGCCTCGGGCAAGGCGCCGTGGAAGAAGTGGGACTGATCCGGCCATGCAGCAGACCAATCCCGAGTTCTGGCGCGGCAAGCGCGTCCTGCTGACCGGTCACACCGGCTTCAAGGGCAGCTGGCTGAGCCTGTGGCTGCAGTCGATGGGCGCGACGCTGCGCGGCCTGTCGCTGACGCCGCCCACCGAGCCGGCGCTCTTCGACGTCGCCCGCGTGGCCGAAGGCATGGAACACCGCATCGCCGACATCCGCGACTTCGCCGCGGTGAAGGCCGAGATGGACGACTTCAAGCCGGAGATCGTCATCCACATGGCGGCGCAGCCGCTGGTGCGCCTGTCCTATCACCAGCCCATCGAGACCTACGCGACCAATGTGATGGGCACGGTGCACGTGCTCGAGGCCGCGCGCCACGCCGGCTCGGTCAAGGCGATCGTCAACATCACGACGGACAAGTGCTACGAGAACCGCGAGTGGGTCTGGGGCTATCGTGAGGACGAGCCCATGGGCGGCCACGACCCCTACTCCAACAGCAAGGGCTGCGCGGAGCTGGTGAGCTCGTCCTACCGCAAGTCCTTCCTGAAGGACGCCGGCATCGCGATGGCCACGGCCCGCGCGGGCAACGTCATTGGCGGCGGCGACTGGGCGCTCGACCGCTTGATTCCCGACATCCTTCGCGCGCTCCAGGACAAGGAGCCCGTGCTGATCCGCAACCCGCATGCGATCCGTCCGTGGCAGCACGTGCTGGAGCCGCTGTCGGGCTACCTGCTGCTGGCCGAGCGCCTGTACACGCAGGGACAGGCCGATGCCGAAGGCTGGAACTTCGGTCCCCGCGACGAGGACGCCCGTCCCGTGCAATGGATCGTCGAGCACCTGTGCGAGGACTGGGGCGACGGAGCCTCCTGGACCTTGCAGCCGGGGAACCATCCCCATGAGGCCGGTTTCCTGAAGCTGGACATCTCGAAGGCGCGCCAGCGCTTGCAGTGGGCCCCGCGCTGGTCGCTCGAGACCGCGCTGACCCGCATCACCGAATGGCATCAGGCCTGGCTGTCCGGCCAGGACATGCGCGCCGTCTGCCTGAATCAAATCTCCCAATACCGATCGAACGTATGAGCACCACCACCGTCACCTTCCAGCCGCAGCTCGACAAGCTCCGCAGCCAGATCAGCGAGCTGGTCCAGCAATACGCCGACATCGCGTATGCCCCGAAACCCTTCGTCCCTGGCCAGACGCCCGTGCCCGTGTCCGGCAAGGTCATCGGCGCCGGCGAACTCAAGATGATGGTCGACGCCTCGCTGGACGGCTGGCTGACGACTGGCCGCTTCAACGCCATGTTCGAACAGCGCCTGGCGCAGTTCCTGGGCGTGAAGTACCTCATCACGGTGAACTCGGGCTCGTCGGCCAACCTGGTGGCGTTCTCGGCGCTGACCAGCCCGAAGCTGGGTGACCGTGCGATCAAGCAGGGCGATGAAGTCATCGGCGTGGCCGCGGGCTTCCCGACGACCGTCAATCCGATCGTGCAATTCGGCGCGGTGCCGGTCTTCGTCGACGTCGACCTGGCCACGCACAACATCGACGCCTCGAAAATCGAAGCGGCGATCTCGCCCAAGACCAAGGCCATCATGCTGGCCCACAGCTTGGGCAACCCGTTCAATCTCGAAGTCGTCACCGCGCTGTGCAAGAAGCACAACCTGTGGCTGGTCGAGGACTGCTGCGACGCGCTGGGCGCGACATACAACGGCCAGATGGTCGGCACCTTCGGCGACATCGGCACGCTGAGCTTCTACCCGGCGCACCACATCACAATGGGCGAAGGCGGCGCGGTGTTCACCAACAACGCCGAGCTGAAGCTGATCGCCGAGTCCTTCCGCGACTGGGGCCGCGACTGCTACTGCCCGCCCGGCAAGGACAACACCTGCGACAAGCGCTTCTGCTGGACGAAGGAACAGCTGGGCGGCGACCTGCCGGACGGCTACGACCACAAGTACACGTACAGCCACCTGGGCTACAACCTGAAGATCTCCGACATGCAGGCCGCCTGCGCGCTGGCGCAGATGGACCGGGTCGAGGAGTTCATCGCCAAGCGTCGCGCGAACTTTGCCTACCTGAAGGCCAAGCTCGCGAGCGTGGCCGACTTCCTGCACCTGCCCGAAGCGACGCCGAACTCGGAGCCGTCGTGGTTCGGCTTCCCGCTGATCGTGAAGGACAGCGCCGGCGTGAAGCGCGCCGACCTGATCAACTTCCTGGAAGAGAACAAGATCGCCACGCGACTGCTGTTCGCCGGCAACCTGACGAAGCAGCCCTACATGGCCGGTCGCAACTACCGCGTCAGCGGCGAGCTGACCAACACCGACGTGGTGATGAACCAGACCTTCTGGCTGGGCACCTTCCCGGCGCTCGGCGAGGAGCAGCTGGACTACATCGCCGGCAAGCTCGAAGAGTTCTTTGGCGTGAACTTCTGAGCGGACGACGGCGAGATGCGCATCCTCCTGACCGGACCGAGCGGATTTCTCGGCAGCGCGCTCGCCCGTCATTGGGCGGCACGCGGCCACGAGCTGTGGCTGCTCGCGCGCCCCGCATCGCGCCTGGAACGCCTGGCGGACCTGCCCGCCTCGGTGCGGGTGGTGCGCGCCGCCGCGCCTGAGGAGATCGTCGCCGCGTTCCGCGACGCGGCACCGGACGCCGTCGTGCACACGGCCTGCTCCTACGGGCGCAAGGGCGAATCGCCGCTAGATGTGCTGGACGCCAACCTGCGGTTCGGCACGCTGCTGCTGCAGGCTGCACTGGACGCCACGCCGCGGGGCGGCGGTCCGGTCGCGTTCCTCAACACCGGCACGGTGCTGGCGCCGGACGTGAGCCTGTACGCGCTGAGCAAGACGCAGTTCTCGGCCTGGGGAGCGACGCTCGCGACCGCGTCGCCTGACCGGCTGCGCTTCATCGACATCCGCCTGCAGCAGATGTACGGGCCGGGGGACGACAGCTCCAAGTTCACGACGCACGTCATCGAGTCCTGCCGCCGGAACGAGCCGCGGCTCGCGCTGACCGCGGGAGAGCAATTGCGCGACTTCATCCATATCGACGACGTGGTGCGGGCCTACGACCGGATCGTCGATCGGCAGGACGATTTCGCCGCCAGTGACGCGATCGAGGTCGGCTCGGGTGACGCGGTCACGATGCGCAGCTTCGTCGAACTGGCCAGGCGGGTGGCGGGTGCGACGACGGCCCTGGAGTTCGGCGCCGTGCCGTATCGCAGCAACGAGGCCATGCGGTGCGTGGCCGACACGACCCGGCTGCGAGGCCTGGGTTGGCAGCCCGAGGTGGCCCTGGCCGACGGTCTCAAAAGCATGATCGACGCGCCGCGCTGAGGCGCAAGCGCGACCTGCCCCTGTCTCTCGACCTTCTAGAGCAAAACCCATGAAACTCCTGATCACCGGCGGCTGCGGCTTCCTGGGCTCCAACCTGGCGACGCATGCCCTGACCCAGGGCATCGAGCTCTGCGTCTTCGACAGCCTCTACCGCCACGGCTCGCAGAACAACCTGCAATGGCTGCGCGGCCAGGGCGCGTTCGAGTTCGTGCACGGCGACATCCGCAACGCCAACGACGTGCAGCGCGTGATCGCGCGCTTCAAGCCCGATGCGGTCTTCCATCTGGCGGGCCAGGTTGCGATGACGACCTCGATCGCCGATCCGCGGATGGACTTCGAGGTCAACGCAATGGGCACGCTGAACGTGCTGGAGGCGGTGCGCACCCACGTGCCCGAAGCCGTCGTCATCTACTCCTCGACCAACAAGGTCTACGGCGACCTGGAGCAGTTCCAGTACCGCGAGACCGACACCCGCTACGCCTGCGTCGAGCAGCCGAACGGTTTCGACGAGCAGACGCCGCTGGACTTCCACTCGCCCTACGGCTGCTCCAAGGGCTCGGCGGACCAGTACCTGCGCGACTACCACCGCATCTTCGGCCTGAAGACGGTCGTGTTCCGCCATTCCTCGATGTACGGCGGCCGCCAGTTCGCGACGGCGGACCAGGGCTGGATCGGCTGGTTCTGCCAGATGGCGGCGCAGACGCGCGCCGGCACGCTGAAGGCGCCCTTCACCATCTCCGGCAACGGCAAGCAGGTCCGCGACGTGCTGCACGCCGAGGACATGATCTCGCTGTACTTCTCGACCCTGCAGCATGCGGACGCAGCGGCTGGACAGGCCTTCAACATCGGCGGCGGCATCGCCAACAGCCTGTCGCTGCTGGAGTTGTTCGGGCTTCTGGAAGCCGAGATCGGTCAGCCGCTGCAGTACACGAAGCTGCCCCCGCGCGAGAGCGACCAGCGCGTGTTCGTCGCGGACATCGGGAAGATGGAGCGGCTGACCGGGTGGAAGCCGCAGGTCAGCGCACAGCAAGGCGTCTCGCGCATGCTGGCCTGGACATCCAGCATGCTCGCCGAGCGCTGATGAAGTCCACGACTGCGGTGCTGGCCGGATGGTCCGCGCGCGTGGTGGTGGTCGCGTGTTCCTTGGTGAATACGCGCCTGCTGCTGAACATGCTGGACGTGCCCGCCTACGCCGTCTATGCCATCGTGCTGTCCCTGGGCCCCTGGTTTAACCTGCTGGCACTGGGGGTGCCCAATACCGCTCAGAACGCGATCGCACGTCATCGGGCCGAGGGTACGGACCACCGGAGGCTTCAGCACACCGTGGTGAATACTGCCGCGGCGGCGGCGGCGCTGGCTCTGGTCCTTTGCTGGCCGATCGGTTGGGTCGTCCAGCACACGGTGCTGTCCGGCCAGGACGGGATGCCCACTTCCGCCGTGGCGCTGATGTGTTTCGGCCTGTGCCTGACGGCGCTCACGCCGGTCTTCAACCAGGTCCTGTTCGGGCTGCATCGCGGCCTGTGGCCGAACGTGATGCCGGGTCTGCAGAGTCTCACCACGACCGCGCTACTGCTGACGATGTCGAGCCTGGGCCTGAACGGCATCGACTGGGCGGTCGCGACATTCGCCGGCCCTGCCCTGCTCGTCTTCGTCGTCCTTGCGAAGGTAGCCGGCGCCGCACCCCGTCACGGGATCGATTGGCGCCAGCTGAAGCAGGTCATGGTGGAAGGACGCCACTTCCTGCTGTTCGGTCTGCTGTCGACCGGCGCCCTGTCCGCCGACTACATCGTCATGGCCCGCACGCTGGCCAGTCCGGCCATCGTCGAATACAACCTGGCCAGCAAGGTATTCACGGTGTTGCTCACCATCCATGCCGTCGTCCTGTCGACATCCTGGTCCAGCCTGTCCGATCTGCATTACCGAGGCCATACGGAACAGCTGCGGCGCCGCGTGCGATCGCTCTTGCTCGTGGGCGTCCTCGTGGTCCTGCCCGCTGCCCTGCTGGTGGTCGCGCTCCAGGCCGATGTGTTCCGTCTGATCGGCGGTGCGCGCACGGTCACGGTCTCGATGGCGCTGTTGGCGCTATGGCCCGTCTACCTCCTGATCCGCGTCTGGTGCGACA
Organism: Roseateles noduli; assembly: GCF_050626985.1. Lineage (NCBI taxonomy): Bacteria > Pseudomonadati > Pseudomonadota > Betaproteobacteria > Burkholderiales > Sphaerotilaceae > Roseateles > Roseateles noduli. Next base: position 6,161,787 of record NZ_CP192463.1, on the reverse strand, counting down.
CCTTCGCACTCGCACACATGAGCGCCGGTCGCGTGGGCACCATGAACGCGTATGTGGCCGGCCAGACCGCGGTGAGCGTCGCAGGCCAGATTTGGCTGGGCAACCGGTACGGTCCCGCAGGTATCCTCGCGGGCATCTCGCTCTCTTTCCTGGTGACTGCGGCGTGGATCCTTCCTGTCCGCTTCGTGCATCTCACACGTGCCAACGGGTCCTGACCTTTCTCACGCTGCCATGGTTCCACTCATCTCCATCGCGATCCCGACCTACAACCGCGCCTCGATCCTTGCCGAGACGCTGAGCGCCTTGGCAACTCATCCGGAGTTGATGGGCGACGACGTCGAGCTGGTCATCAGCGACAACGCCTCGACCGACACGACGGCCGAGGTCGTCCGGGACTTCACCGCACGGACGGGCAAGGCGGTGCGTTTCAGCCGCAATGATCGCAACCTCGGCATCGACGGCAATATCCATGCGGTGTCCCACCTCGCAACGGGACGCTATCTGCTATTGATGTCGGACGATGACTTCCTGAGGCCAGGCGCGCTCACCCACTTGGCGGCACTGGTCGCCCAGCATCCGGACCTGCTGTTCTGCTTCGCCAACGGCGGCTCATTCAACGGCCGGTACGACCCCGCCGCGGCATTGCCGTCTCTGATTCCGATCCGGGACACGCTGGTGACGCAGGACCCCGACGCCGTGCTCCAGACGATCTGGATCTGGGCCACCTTCATCTCCGCGTTCTTCGTGGACCGGCAGGCCTGGATCGGAGTGCCGGACCAACAGCGCTTCATCGGCAGCGACATCTACCTGACGCACGTGCTGTACCGTGCCCTGGCCGGCAACCGGGGACGGACCTGCGTGGTGACCGCCGACCAGCTGACGGCAGCCCGCATGGAGTACACCGGCAGCTTCCGGATCTTCCATGCCTTCGGCAACAGCTTTCTGGGGCTGGTGTGCAAGGAAGCGCCGCGCCTGGGCTTGGGCAAGACCGCGATGCGCGCGGTCAAGCTGGCGACGATCCGTCGGGGCCTGCCGCCGATGGTGCTGATGGTGCGGCGCGGCCTGAAGCCGAGACGGCTGACGTGGCTCGAGTGGCGCCTCCTGTTCCGCCATACCTGGTGGGAACCGTCGGCCTGGGCGTTTCTGTTGCCGATCTGTCTGCTACCGCAATCGGGCATCGAGGCGCTGATGCGCCTCAAGCGTCGGATCGTCAAACGCTCCCTGTTCGCGTGATCACATGAGGTCGCCGATGGTCATGATCCTGGATCTGAGTGCCCGACTGGCGGGGGCCGCGTCCTACCGCTGGCGCCGGCTGAGGAGCGTGCTCATCGCTCGCCGTTTCGGCCACGCGCCGGGTCACGTCTATCTGGGCAAGGATTGCGTGATCCTGGGTCACCGCCACATCCACCTGCAGGGCCGGCTCGTTGCGCTGGCGCGCAATCGCATCGAGGCCATCGACCGCCACGGCGAACACCGCTTCACGCCCCGGCTGCAGATCGGGGACGGCGTCTCCATGGAGTACGACTGCCACATAGGTTGCGTCAACGAGGTGCGGATCGGCGCACGGGTCCTGATGGCCAGCCGGGTCTACATCTCCGATCACGCGCACGGCGGCACCGCCGCGGAGGACCTCCTGGTGCCCCCGAATGCGCGTCCGGTGGTCTCCAAGGGGCCGGTGATCATCGAAGACGACGTATGGCTCGGTGAAGGCGTCGCCGTGATGCCCGGCGTGCGCATCGGACGCTCGTCGATCATCGGCGCGAACGCGGTGGTCACCCGGGACATACCGCCCTTCAGCGTCGCCGTGGGCGCGCCGGCTCGGGTCATCAAGACCCATGCGGCGGCATCGTCCGACCTTTCTCCGAACAGCATCCTGGGAGCGCAGAACGTCTCCCCGGGCACCCGCATCAACGCCGTTTCCGAGTCATGAGCACTACCGTCTTCACCATCGTCTCCCGCAACTACTTCGCCTATGCACGCACACTGGGCGACAGTCTGCGACAGTCCAATCCGGGGGTCGAATTCAATGTGCTGATCGTCGACCGGAAGGATCCGGCGTTCGAGGCCCGTCATCCCGACTGGCGCGTGACATGGGTCGAAGATCTCGGCGTCCCCGACTTCGAGCAGGTGGCGTTCAAGTACGACATCCTCGAGCTGAACACCAACGTCAAGCCGACGTTTGCCAAGCATCTGCTGAAGCGGCACGACAAGGTCATCTACCTCGATCCCGATATCTTCGTCTACAGCAGCCTGCAACCGATCGTCGACCTCCTGGATCGCCATGCCGTGGTGTTGACGCCCCACATCACGGAGCCGATCGACGACGGCAAACTTCCGGGGGAGCCGGAGTTCCTCACCTCCGGCATCTACAACCTGGGTTTCGGCGCATTCAACGCCGGTGCGGAAAGCCTGAAGGTGCTGTCGTGGTGGGAGCAGCGCTGCCTGCACCAGGCCTACAACGAGCAGAGCCAGGGCTTCTTCGTGGACCAGAAGTGGATGGACTTCGTGCCCAGCCTCTGCGCCTCGGCGTTCGTCCTGCGAGATCCTCAGTACAACACCGCCTACTGGAATCTCCATGAGCGCCAGGTCGTGTGGGTCGATGGCAAGGCGACCATCGCCGGCAAGCCGCTGGTCTTCTTCCATTTCAGCGGCTTGCCGCCGTTGGGTGACGACCGCGTCTCGAAGTACCAGACGCGTTACCGGCTGACCGAGCGGCCCGACGTTGCCCCGCTCTTCACCGCCTATCGCGACCATCTCGGCGGCAACGGTCATGCGGACTACCTGAAGCTCCCCTACGGATTTGGCACCTTCAGCAATGGCACCCCAATCTCGTCGGTTGCCCGCCGAGTGGCCGCAGGATCAGTCGAACTTTCCGCTTCCCCGAAGCCATTCGAATCGGGCAGTGCGATTCAGCGCCTGCTCCAAGCCTCTCACCTGTTGAACAATGCGCCGTCGTCAAAGTCAGGCTCCGGGAATGGCGCTGCGGTCCAAGCGTCAGGTGAAGAGGCCCGATTGCAGCGCATCACCGCCATCGTGTTCCGCGGCCTGCTTCGAATCTTCGGACCAAGCCGCTATGAACGACTGATGCGCTACGTGGCCAGATCCGCCAATCTGCGCGGTCAGAGTTTCCTGCTCCGGCGCGACCGCTGACAATCCCCGAGAGGGCGCATGGAACCCTATCTCTTCATCTTCCTGGTCACCGCGGTCCTCGTGCCGTCGGACAGGATGAACTTCACGCCGCAGGCGCGCCTGGCCAGCCTGAGCGTGCCATTCGTGCTGCTTCTGTTGCTGACCGGAACACGCGTCTCAACGGGCAACGACTGGCGTCCTTATTACGATTATTTCGCCAATCTTTCCTCGCTCAGTGACAAGGCCGACGATTTCGAGATCGGCTATCGCCTGTTCGCCTATGTTGCAAAGGCGGCTGGGCTGAACAACGAGAGCTTTCTCCTGCTGTCCTCGTTTCTTTATCTGGGCGCCTTCTTCCTCGTCTTTCGCAAACAGCGCGGCGCAGTCGCTCTGGTACTGCTGTTTTACTGCACCTATCTACTCGGATGGATGGGGACGGCACGACAGGTGATCGCGATCGGACTGACCGTGCTGGCCGGCCAGTCCTTGCTTGACGGGCACCGACTCCGGTTCTTTGTCCTGGTCCTGCTGGCCGGCACCTTCCACCAGACGGCTGTGATTTTCCTGCTGGCGTGGTACCTCGTGAGACCAGTGCCACGGCTGTGGACGACGCTGGCGATCGTCGCGACATGCGTCGCAATCGGTCAAACGGGCAAGATCTTGCTCCCGGTGGCGCTGGATCGATTCACTGGCGTTGAAGGCCTCGGCGACAAGCTACTTTTCTATGGCGACCTGGGTAGCGAAGAACTCGGTCAAGCCTCGGGCGCATTGCTGGGCGTGCTCTGGTATGTGAAGCGCCTCGTGTTCCTCGGCTTCTTTCTCGCGCTCCGAAATCACTTCAACACGCGCGCGCTCGCTTTCTACTTCAACGCCTACCTGCTTTCGGTGGCCTTGTTCCTGATGGTGGATCCCACATTGCCGATCCTCGCCACGCGTGGCGCGAACTACTTTTCCGTGTACGAGCTCTTCTTGCTGGCGTCCTTGGTGGCGACTCGCGCCCGGCTGTCGGTACTCGTGATCCCGATGATCATCCTGCTGTCTGGACAGCGTCTCTACACATCGCTCTACGCGTACCACCCCGACCTGTATTTGCCCTACAAGGGTCTCTTTATCAATGAAGACTTCCGCCGTGAGGTGTATTGAGTGGGTCTGAAAATAGGCATTGACGCCACGGCGCTCGTCGCCAAGCCGACCGGCGTCGGCAATTACATCCGGGCGCTTCTGGAACCGATGGTCGATGCGCATCCCGAGGCAGAGTTCATCCTCTTCAGCAATGAGGAGGTGGCCTTTCCCTCCCGCCCGAACGTCCGTACACGCGTCTCGCAGCCCAAGCGCCGCGGCCCGTATTGGCAGAACACGCAGTTGCGCCTCATGCTCTCCGAAGAACGTCCCCACACCTACTGGGCCACCAACGGCCTGTTGCCGCTGCTGCGCCCCCGCGGCATGGGCACGGTGCTGACGGTGCACGACCTCGTCTACAAGTTCGCGCCCGAGACCTTGCCGACGGTCAGCCTGTGGGGCCGACGTCTGGGTCAGCAAGCCGCCGTGCGCGCGGCCGATCGCGTCGTCGTGGTATCGAACGCAACGGGCGTCGATGCGGCGCTGGCCTATCGACGCACTCCCGATGCGGTAATACCTCCGCTGGCGGATCCGATCTTCGAGCGGCCGACGCGGGCCGTCATCGAGCAGGTCCGACATCGCCTGGGGCTGTCCTCCCCCTACCTGCTCACGCTCGGGACCCTGGAGCCACGCAAGAACCTGGTCCGTCTGCTCGACGCCTACCTGCGCCGTCGCCGGGCCGGCGTTCCGCTCCCCACGCTGGCGCTCGCCGGCGGGAAAGGCTGGCTCGACGACGACATCGGTCGCCTGCTGGCACAAGGCGAGGCATCCGGCCACGTGAAGCGGCTCGGTTACGTGGCGCTGGAGGACCTGCCCGCCTTGTACGCCGGCTGCGACGCCTTCGTGATGCCCTCGATCTACGAGGGCTTCGGCATGCCGCTACTAGAGGCGCAACTCTGTGGCGCCGCCGTGATACACGGCCCTCACATTTCCATGCGCGAGGCTGCCGGCGAACTCGGTGCGATCACGCCCGTCGATACCGCCGGCATCGAAGGGATGCTGGACCAGTTGGCCGCAGGCGAGCTGGCGGTGAACTGCCGCCTGCCAGGCGACATCGTCAACGATGCCACCGTCGCGGCCGACCGCCTCTGGCACCTGCTGATGGAGACCTGCGGCGGAGCCACACGCCCATGAAGTCTCTGCTGATCCTGACGCCCCGCTTCCCCTATCCGGTGATCGGAGGCGACCGCCTGCGCATCTATCAGCTCTGCCGCGCGCTCGCCGGCCGCTATCGGCTGACCCTGCTCAGCTTGTGCGATAGCCCGGAAGAAATGGCAATGGCGCTGCCCGACGACGGCGTATTCCATCGCGTCGAACGCGTCTTTCTCCCGAAATGGCGATCCTGGCTGAACACGACGCTCGCCTTGCCGTCGCGGACCCCATTGCAGGTCGCGTACTACCGCCATGCCGGATTCCGGCGCCGGGCCCTGGCGCTGATGGCGGAACACGACGGCACGCTCGCGCATCTGATCCGCGTCGGCGACGTCATCAAGGACGCGCCCGGCGTGAAGTTCCTGGAGATGACCGACGCGATCTCCCTGAACTACGAGCGCATCCGCTCGACACGAGGCTCGAAGAGCGACCTGCGCGCCAGGATCTATTCTCTCGAGGTGGACCGCTTGCGGACCTATGAGGAAGCGATCGTCGACCGCTTCGACCACAGCTTCCTGGTGTCCGACATCGACCGCCGGCATCTCTTCGCGGACCAGCCCGGAAAGCTGTCGCGCGTCAGCGTGTTCTCGAACGGCGTGGCACTCGACGCCATGCCTTACCAGTTCGATGCCCGCGGACGTGACATCGTCTTCATCGGAAACATGTTCAGCCTGCAGAACTTCGACGCTGCCCTGTACATGGCGGCCGACGTGTTGCCGCTGGTTCGGAAGGTCCGGCCCGAGGCGCGCCTGCGACTGATCGGTCGCATCCAGCCGGATCAGGCGGCGCAGCTGAACGCCTTCGAGGGCGTCGACGTGACCGGCGAGGTGCCCGACGTGGTGGTGGCCGCGCGAGGCGGAGCGGTCGGCGTCTGTCCGCTGCGCTTGGGCGCGGGCGTGCAGAACAAGGTGCTGGAGTACATGGCGCTGGGCCTGCCGACCGTCTCGACGACGATGGGACTGGAAGGCTTCCATGCGTCACATGGCCGGGACCTGCTCGTCGCCGACGGCACCGAGAGCCTGGCCGCCGCCGTGGTCCGCCTGCTCGACGATCGCGCGTTGGCGGAAGCGATGGCACGGTCGGCGCGCCACTACGTCGAATCGACGCATTCCTGGTCCGCCATGCTGGCGCCGATGATGCAGCTCATCGACGCGCGGCTCGACGCAGGCCCGACGTCCGGCCAGGAAAGCGTGACTGCCTGACAGTCAAGGCGCCTTGGGCGCCAGGATCCAGGACGGGACCTCGATGTCCTCGAACGCCTGCCGCGCCGCACGGACGCGGAACGGCGGCGCGTGATCGCCTGACACCACGAACAGGGACTCGGGATGGGCCTGCATCTGCCGGCCGACCTCTTGCAGCGTGTGGCCCAGCGCGGCGGTCAGCTGGCAGACGCTGTCGGTCACACCTGCCGCGGCGCATAGCGGCGCGAGCTCGGTGGGGATCGCCGTCTCCTGCAGGGGGAGATGGGTGTTCAGCGTCACCACGTAGACGAAGGTGGATGGCTTCAGGCGAGTCCCCGCAGCCTCGAGCACCGCCCCGTCGCAGTGTCCGCGGAACGCGGCGCCACACTGCGGCAGACCCGCCTTGGCCAATTGCTCTGCGAAAAGGCTCTCATCGAATCCGATGGCCGGCCACCACATGCGCCTGTCAAACATGTTCCCGGTGAAGCCATGCATGCCGATGCTGTGCCAGCCCATGCCCGACAGACGCATCGGGAGGCAGCCCTCGGCATGGCTGTCGTCCAGCAGTTGGTAGCTACCCGTGAGCAGGCAGAGCGTGCGCAACTCGCCGTAGGTCGTGGGACCGATGAACTGGACGGGGGCGCGCCGGATCTCGCGCGAGGCGGCATGTCCGGTCAGCCGGCTGTCCAGCCATTGGCGCAGTGCCGGATCCCGCAGGACGCCGAGCGACTCGACGAGAACCAGCATGGTGCTGCCGTCCGGATGGGCGCGGGCCCAGTCCTCGAGCGCGCGATGCAGCGCGACGGCGGCCGGCGTGGCCAGAGGCATTAGCGGCTGCGTTTCCTTCTTGATCGCCAGGACCACGGTCGGACTGCCGGCCAGATTGGCTCGGATCAATCTCACATCGCGGTTCGACAGCAACGACGACCCATTGAGGACGTCCAGCAACAGCAGTCCCACCAATGCGCCGCCGAATCCGATCCAGCGCACGGGTTCCCTCAACAGCCGCGTCAGGGCCAGGAAGGCGACCACGAAGCCGGCAGCCATGACGGCATCCCACAGCGAGAACAGCTCCTTGATGTCGAGCGCCTGTCCGAAGCGGGCCGAAGCCAGGAAGGCCGCCGGAGAACGGAAGTGATAGTTCAACGACAGAGACACCATCACGTCCAGCAGCCAGACCAGGACCAGCAGTACGGCGCCTGCGCGCCGATATCGGCAGGCAATGGCCAGCGCGACGAAGGCATCGAGGTTGAAGATGGGCCGGCTGACCTGATCCAGCATGCCCATCGCCCAAAGCGGCAGATGGAACAACACGACGGCAGCGACGACGCGCAGAACGTCTGCGGCGATGGGGCGCCGCACGGAGGGAACGGTGGTAAGACTCATGAATCTAACGGGGCGCCACGGGGATCTGCCGACCGCTTGTCGCTCGTGCCGCGGACGGCTTGCCATTCCAAGCCGATCATCGACATCAGACCGCAGAGGATGGCAAACCAGAGCGTGGACAGCCTGATGCCGACCGCCGCGAGCACGCCGACGGCGACATCGACGCGGGCCAGCGCCAACAGGGCCGCAATGGTAGCTTCTGTGGAGCCGATGCCTCCGGGCAGCATGGAAGCTGCGCCTGCGAGCATCGACAGCGGGTAGATCGCCAGGGCCTCGGCATCCGGCACGGTCGTGACCCCGAGAGCGCCGATCAAGTGTCGAAAGCCTGCGGCCACCAGACCCCAGGCGATCAGACCCAGCGCTGCGCTCACCGCGAGATCCAGCGGTCTGAACCAGACACGCCCACCCGCAAGCCCGTCCCTCAGCACCCCGGTCCAGCGGGCGGGTGCTGGTAGCGACCGTCGGCGCAGCAGATCCGAGACCATCGTCAGGATCTCCGGACGCCAGGCCAGCAGGACGACGAGCGCCAGGCAGATCAGCACGAAGGCGAACGACACCGCGAGCACGCGGGCATCCTGGATCGCCAGCATGGCGAGCGCGAGGACAACCAGCAGGTCCATCGCGCGCTCGAAGACGAACGCCGCGACCACCCGCCAGGCGGGTATGCCGAAGCGTTGGAAGTAGCGCACGCGGATCAGTTCGCCGACCTTGCCAGGCGTGGCCGTGAACGCAAATCCGGTCAGGTAGGCGAAGAAGCCCGCCACGACGGGCACGGCATCACCGGCGCGACGCAGCAGCCACCACCACCGCAGATAACGCGCGAGATAGCTGCCCATGGAGGCCGCCAGCAGCGCGGGCAACACGCCGGTCAACGCTGCGAGCCCGTCGAATACCTGTCGCCGGCTGTCAGCCCACACCAGCACCGCCACATAGGCGGCCGTGAGCAAGAAGAAGCCCACCAGGGCGCCTCGGATCCGCATGGGGGCCTACCGGAACGACAGATGCTTGTGGCCGAGGTAGCTGGTGAAGACCGGCACCACCACCCCCACCGCATGGCCGATCTCGGGTGCGAAGCGCGTCACGCCCATGGCCGGCAGCAGATAGTCCGCGAGTCCCACGCTCACCGCCCAGGTCTGCAACACGGCAACCGCATTGACCAGCACGAAATACATCGCGGAGTGGTGCAGCGCCCGGCTGCCGTCCTTGAATACGAACTGGCGCGCCAGGATGAACGCCGTCGTCATGCCCAGCAGATAGGCCAGCAGGATCGCCCCCGAATAGCCCATCCACTGGCTGAACAGGATGCGCGAGCCGAAGTTCACCGCCGCCGCCAGCCCGCCGGTCAGCAGGAAGACGAGGAACTGCCGGGAGCGGAACGCCGCGATCACGCCGCCGCGTCCCGCGCCATGTTGCGGCCGTAACCGATGCTCTCGGAGATGCCGCGATCCTCCGGGTAGTAATACGAGGTGTCGGCGACCCACAGCCCCTGCACCGGGAGGCGGGCGGGCGGCAGGCGGTCGAGGTAGCCGGGATCGCAAATCGGCTGCGCGTATCGGTAGCGGCTGGCGCGCATGTCGATGAAGTCCGCATCGGTCAGCACCGGGTTGATGCGCTTCAGGTAGCGCTTCACCTTGTCGAGGAAGACCTCATCGTCATGGGCGAAATTCGGATGCTCGCCAGGCAGGTAAAACGGCACATAAACGATGTGATCCTTCATCGGGCGCAGATTCGTGTACTCGACGACACCCGGGATGTCCATGTCCGGGTCGTTCGTGTTCAGCCAGAACTTGTCCGTCACCGGCTTGCGCAGCTTGGCGATGACGCAGACGACGGCGATGTTCTTCAAGGCCTCGAACTTCGCCAGGATATCCCTGGGCAGGTCCGGCATCAGGCGGCTCACGTATGGCAACGGCACGGTGCTCACGACCTTGTCGAAGGCCTCGTCGCCGCCCACCAGACGCACGCCGCGCACACGGCCCGCCTCGATCAGCACCTGCCGTACCGGCGTGCTCAGGCGGAACTCGCCACCGTGCGCCTCGATCGCGGCCTTCATGCCATTGAGCAACGTGGACGAACCGCCCTCGAGGTAGCCCAGCTTCTCCTTGAAGAGGTTGTAGCGCGAGCGTCCGATGCGCCGGATGCGGCTCCAGATCCAGGCCGCCGACAGCTTGTCGGTGTAGCCGTGGAACTTCAGTTCGAACAGCTTGCGCCACAGCACCTCGTACGCCTCTTCACCCACGCCGCGGCGCAGCCAGCCGGTGGCCTCCAGGTGGTCCAGCGGCTTCCAGTCGTTGCGCTTGATGCACAGGAATGCATGCACGCCGGCACGGATCTTGGCTGGCAGGCTCAGCCCCTTGAATCCCAGCAGCGCGAACGGCGTGCCCCAGGCCTGCAGCCGGCCCTGGTACCAGTAACCCATCTTCGTGGCCACCCAGCGCATGCGATCCGCCAGGCCGAGTTCGTCGAGCATCTGGAGGAACGCGACGTCCGAGGTGCAATGGAAGTGGTAGTAGCGTTCGATGTCGAGACCGCCGAAGTCCTGCGTCGCGGTCATGCCTCCGACGCGATCGTCCGCCTCGAAGACGACGGGCCGATGTCCGTCGAGTGCCAGCTGGTAGGCCACCGCCAGGCCCATCGGGCCGGCGCCCAGCACGGCGATGCGTTGCTGCTGCGTCATGTCTTCTCTCAGAACTCGAGCACCACGCGGCTGTAGCGCGGGTCGTTGAAGGTCTCTTCCACGGCGTCGCGGAAGGTCGTGCGGGTCACGCCGAAGATGCCAGGCCAGTCGATCACCTCGAACTCGTCCTTGGCGCTGAGCGCGGCCAGCTGCTGCGTGGTGAACGGCGGGTTCTTGTCGAACAGGCCCCAGATCCACAAGGCTGCGAAGAAGGCGTGGTAGGGGATGCGCACGATCGGCGTGCGCGAGCGCGTGGCCCGCTTGATCTCCCGGATGATGTCGATGTAATCGACCTTTTCGTGGCCGGAGATGTTGTAGATCCCGTCCTTCACCCGGCCCTCGATGCACCGGATGATGACGTTGCAGAAATCACCGGCGTACAGCGGCTGGCGCATGTACCGGCCATGGCCCGGGATCGGGAAGAGCGGCACCTTCTGCATGAAGCGCGACAACCAGCCGAGGTGCTTGCGATCGAACCAGCCGAACATCAGTGTCGGGCGCAGGATCGGACAGACGATGCCGCTCTCGACGACCAGTTGCTCCTGGTCCTTCTTCGTCTTCGTGTAGAAATCGTCGGCGACGGATTCCACCACCGACGAGCTGATGTGCACGAGGCGCGCGATGCGATGGCGGCGCACCAGCTCGAGGATCAGCCGCGTCGACTCCACGTTGTTCCGGACGAATTCCTGGTAGTCGTTCCCGCCGATCTGCGCCTGCAGCATGACGACCGCGCCGGCGCCTTCGAAATGCCGGGCCCAGTCGCCGGGCTGCGACACATCGGCGAGCTCGGAGACGATGTCCGGCTGGACCTGACGCAGCACGCCGAGGTTGGCCGCATGCTTGTCGATCACGACGATGTTCCGGTACCCCGCGGCCTTCAGGCGGGCCACGAGATTCTGTCCGACGAGCCCGGCGCCGCCGGGCAGGACGATCTTGGTGTCGGAGGGCAAGGAGGCTGGCAGCATGGGGTTCAGGGAGCGGAAATGGGAGCGGCCGCGGGCTGGAGGGCGCGCGGTACGGCGGCGGTGCCGGCATCGTGCAGGTGCACGGTGTAGGCGGCCGACCAGCCCGGGATCGGACTTTCGGACACACCGTCGCGGATCACGAAGCTTTCGATGCGGCGTCCGCGCGGGCTGTCGCCGTCGAAAAGCGCATGCCGGAGTTCATCGGCATTCTCGACCAGCGGACTCAGCGGCAGCGGCAAGGCAGCCATGCCGGGCACGAAGCGGAAGCTGCGGCTTTCCCCGTCACAGGTGCGAACGTCGATCACCAGCCGACGCGTCTTGTAGAACATGGAGGCCAAGCGACCCGTGACGGTCGGCTGGAAATCGAAGCTGGCAGTCACCTGCGGACGGTCGCAGGACAGGACCACGGCTTCGCCCAGCCGCGCCGGGCGGGTCTCGGCAACGCCCGGCACCGAACAGTCACCGCCGGCGCGAACCAGCGGCAGGAACGTCCCCTGCAGCGGACCGGCCGGCCGATAGCGCTGCGCGAGGCAGGTCCATCCGTGGCCTTCTTCGAGGACGGGGAGCCGCTCGTCGATCGGCCTGACGTCGACGAACAGGTGATCCGGTGCGCCGGAACCGGCAACGTGCGCGCGGTTGAGAGTCAGCAGCCGGGGCGTGTACGCGCTGTAGCTCTGGAAGACGGGCCTCGGCTTCCAGGCCATGTCGTGCACCAGCAGGCAGTTGATGTCGGTCGGATAGATGTCGACGCTGCCGTCGACGCGCGCGATCGGGCACGCTGCCAGGATCGCCTGCCTGGACCGGGCCGCGGCATCGCGGAAGGAGTCCCCGCCGCTGGCGACGGCGCGGGCCAGACGCACCGCGTTGTCGCTGCGCTCGGCCAATCCGGCCAGCGGGCTCGGCAGACTGGCGAGGAAAGTCCCCGGGGCCGAAAACACGTACGAACGCCAGTAGCCGGGGCTGCGCTTGAGCGACTGCCAGTCCAGCCCCTGGGCCACCGCATGGTCGCGCGCCGCGAAGACGATGCGACTGATGCTGGTGCCGTCGCCGTTGTAGATCGGCGCGGACACGACCGTGAGTGCCAGTGCGCAGCCGCAGATCAGCCTTGCCAGACGCGGCAGCCGGGCCGGGCCGGGCACGGCGGCCAGCGCCAGCACGCACAGGAGGATCCACGGGAAGACCGAATGCACGCCGCCGTGACGAACGACAGCCGCCTTGATGACGACGGTCAGGACCGCTGCCATTGCCAGCAGCAGATAGGTCCGCGCGGACACCCCTCGGGCCGACCGGATGATCGCGACCAGCAGCGCGGCCGAAGTCAGGTAAAGCAGGACCGTCTCCAGCATCTGGAGATTCACCCCGGCGAACGCCACGCCGAGGTCCCACTCCATGGCGCTCGTATAACCCTTGATGATTTCACCGTCGAGCAGGTACCCGGGCAGGTCGCCCAGCGCCCGGCCGCCAAGCAGCCACAGCACGGCCAGCGACGCGCAGAACAACGCGGCACCCGCGACGGCAACGCGCCAGCGCCCCCGCATCGCTTCGAAGGCGCAGGTCAGCAGCAGCAGCACCGCGCTGAGCGGCAGGAACGACAGCTTGGCCAGGGTCAGCGCGGGCGCGAGCACCGCGGCGGTCAGGAGCGCGCCCCGCCCTTCGCCGTCCGTGCCCGACCGCGCCGCGGCCAGGGGGATCACGCCGAGGAACAGATAGAACAGCGACTCGTTGCTCGGGCTGAGCAGGCACACCAGCACGGCCGCGGGCAGGAAGCGCCGGCCCGCGGCACTGCGCAGGAGCACCGCGAAGTTGAACGCGATCGCCAGTGCCAGCGCCAGGCCGAGCCCGAAGCCCGGCCCGGCATACGCCGTCAACATCCCCGCGAGCGGGCCGTAGGTGAACAGCAGGTCACGGCCCGGCACGGCGCCTTGGGCGAGCGCGGTCGTCAATCCGTTCATCCAGGACGAATCGAGCGACGCGTCCGGAAGGTTGGGAAAGAAGTCGACGCTGAGCAGGATCAGCAGCACGCCGATGCTGTCGGTCAGACGCCAGCCGCGCGGGCCGTGTGGCGTCGACAGGTGTTCATGGCTTCTTACCATGTTGTTTGTCCCTGAAAGTCGATGGTGCCGGTCTCGCGGACCGGCGCTCAGATGTTCATGCGATGGAACACGGCGCGCGGCAGATTCCGGATCACCGCCATGATCAGCGCCCACTTGCCCGGCGTGTACAGCACGGGCCGGCCGGCGTCCGTGGCGGAGACGATCTCCCGCGCCACCGCGCCGACATCGGCCAGCTTCGCGCCTTCCCGCTTCAGGTGTGCCGTCATCGGTGTGTCCGTCGGCCCCGGCTTCACCAGCGTCACGCGGACCGCAGTCGCCGCGAGCCGGTGCTGCAGTCCCTCGACATACCGCTCCACCAGGCCCTTGGCGGCACCGTACACGTAATTGGATCTGCGGCCGCGATCCCCCGCCACGGAGCCGATCACCGCCAGCGCTCCACGTCCCGCGCGCTGCATCGACCCTGCGATCGCCTCCGCGAAGAGGACCGGGGAGACTGCGTTGACCGACAGCTCGCGAGCCGTCAGCGCCAGATCGCCTTCGCACTCGGCTTGATCGGGCAGATGGCCGTGGGCCACCAGCGCGACGTCGATCGGCAACTCCGCAGCCGCTGCCGCCACCAGCGCAGCGATGGCCGCGGCGTCCTCGAAATCCACGATGCGGGTCGTCACCTCGACGCGCTGGCCGCGCACGCGCAGGTCCTGCGCGATGGTGTCCAGCCGTTGCGCGTGGCGTCCGACCAGGACCAGGCGGGCATCGCCGCGCGCCGCCCACAAGCGGGCGCACTGCTCGGCCATCGCCGAGGTCGCACCGATGATCAGGATGTGTTTCATCTCTTCCTCTTCACTCGCCCATGAGGCGACGGGACATTTCGGACGACAGTCCCGGGTCCCGATAGCGCTTGAATTCAGCCAGGCGTGGATAGCCAGCCTCGAACAGCGACCGCGGCATGCGACCGTCCTTGGCCAGGTACAGCCGGCCGCGGCACTCGGCGACGATGGCGTCCAGCCGCTGGAACAGCGTCTCCAGACCGGACCCGGTGTTGGCGAAGTCCAGCGCCAGCGTCACGCCGGGCCGCGGAAAGCTCAACAAGCCGAGGGCTTCGCGGTCGCCGAATGTCTTGAGAACGGCCAGGAACGAGCCACGCCCCGATCGACCGATCTCGGCCAGCATGGCCTGCACACCGGCCGCTCCGCTCTCCGAGGGCAGCACGCATTGGTACTGATGGAAGCCGCGCGGACCATAGATGCGGTTCCATTCGTGCAGGTTGTCCAACGGATAGAAGAACGGCTCGTAATGCTGCGTCGTGCGTCCGGCGCGCCAGCTGCCCATGCTGTAGTACGCCGCGTTGAAGGCGCGCAGGCTCAATCCGTTCACCAGCGACACCGGCGGCGTGAACGGCACGCGCCGCGCCTTGTCGCGCGGCAACGGACCGCGATCGACGGACGCATGGTTGCCGCGCATGAACAGGCCCCGTGCCTGGCCACGGCCCATGCCGCCAGACAGGCAATCGATCCATGACACGGTGTACTCCCAGTCGGCCTCGGACCGGCGGCTCAGCGCGAAGAACTCGTCGAGCGTCCCGTAGGGCAGCGATTCGGTGTCGAGCCAGGCACCGGGTACAGGCCGCAGCTGCAACTCGGCCCATACGATCACGCCGGTCAGGCCGATGCCGCCCACGGTGGCGGCGAACCAGTCCGGCTGCAAGTCGGGGCCGCATTCGATCGTCGTGCCGTCGGTCCGCTGCAGCACCAGTCGCCGGACATGGTCACCGAACGAACCCATCACATGGTGGTTCTTGCCGTGCACGTCGTTGGCGATCGCGCCGCCGACGGTGACGAGCTGCGTGCCGGGGCTGGCGGCCAGCATCCAACCGCGCGGCACGCACAGGCGCTGGATGTCGCGCAGAAGCACACCGGCCTCGCAGCTCAGACGGCCGCTCTCGGCGTCGAAGTCGATGAAGCGATCCAGCCCGCGCGTGGCCCACAGCAGTCCGCCCGCGTTGAGCGCGGCGTCGCCGTAGCTGCGACCCATGCCATGGGCAATGCCGCCGGGTCGTTGCCGGAGCTGGCCCCCGACGCGGAAACGGTCGGTCAGCGGGATGACCTCGTGCGATGCCTCGCTCAACCGGCCCCAGCCACCGACCTTCATCACGCCAGCGCCCCGACGGCCAGCACTACGCCCACGCAGGCGCCGGCCAGCAATGACGTACGGTCCTTGACGGCGAACACCAGCGGGTCGTCGTGCATGCGGCCGCGGTGGGCCTGCATCCACATCCAATGGATCCAGAACAGCATTACCGGCACGGCGCCCCAGATCACCTCGGGGTGGCGGTAAAGCCTAGTCACGGCATCACTGTTGAGGTACAGCGCCAGCACCAGCACCGACGCCTGTCCGGCGGTGATGCCCATCGTCTGGATCAGCGGCGCATCGCTGGTCAGGTAACCGCGCCCGTGCAGCTTGGTCCGGCCGCTGGTGCGTTGCAGTTCGAGCTCGGCGTAGCGCTTCACGAAGGCGAGCGACAGGAACAGGAAGACCGAGAACGCCAACAGCCAGAAAGACAGCGCCAGACCCACGGCGGCGCCACCGGCCAGCACGCGCAAGGTGTACAGGATGGCGAGCGTCAGACAATCCACGAGGATCAGGCGCTTGAGCAGCCAGGAGTACCAGCAGGTCAGGACAAAGTAGACCGACAACCAGCATAGGAAGGCCGTGCCCACGATGCTGGCCAGCCCGAGGCTGGCCACCAGCAGCACCGGTGCCAGCGCCACGCCTGTCCAGACCGGGAGCGCGCCAGAAGCGAATGGACGGGCCCGCTTGCGCGGGTGCAGCCGGTCACTCTCCAGGTCAAGCAGGTCGTTGGCCAGATAGACCGAAGAGGCGCACAGGCTGAAAGCGATGAACGCGATCGCCAGCGTGCCCCAGGCCTGCGCGTTTCCCAGCTGATGCGCCGCCAGCAGCGGCATGAACAGCAGCAGGTTCTTCAGCCATTGATGCAGGCGCAGCGCGCGGCGCCAGACGAAGAAGCCGGCGGCCGGCGCCTCGAAGACCCGCGCCACGGTGAAGCGGGCACGGGCCGCGGCGACGAGCGCGGCGGACGCGTTGACGACGACCGCCTCCCGGGCGCGCTCCCAGACCGCCAAGTCTGGCGTCGCGTTGCCGGCGTAGTCGAAGCCTTTCGGTCCGAAACGCGCTTCGAGCGCGTCGGCCTTGTTGCCGCCGGCCAGATTGACCGTGCCATCGGTGGCGATGACCTCGTCGAACAGCTGCAGATGCGCGGCGATCGCCTCGGCGATCGAGCGGTCCGTCGCCGTGCACAGCACCAGCCGCCGGCCCGCCGCGCGTTGTTCCCGCAACCAGGCGATCAAAGGCTCGTTGTAGGGCAGCGTCTCGACATTGAGCTCTGTCAGGGACGAGATCCTGCGCTTCATGTGCGCCTTGCCGCTGGCCAGCCAGCCCGGAATCCGCAGCGTGCTCGCCGGCTTGTCCCGCAGCAATTGCAGCGCGGACTCATGCAGGGTGTCGGTGTTCAGCAGCGTGCCGTCAAGATCGACCACCAGCGGGTACGGATGCGAAGTCAAAATTTCCCTCAATAGCTCGTGTCTGCTCCCAAGGAGCGGGGCGTATTGTCGTTGGAATTCAGCGAGGCTCCGACGCCGCCGGTTCGGGGCGGCGACCGTACTCGGGGACGAATCGGGAAAGGCCTCGCACGACACCTTCACGCTGACGATCACCGCCTGGGTCGGGGTTGAGGATCCACGGCAGCAACCCGTCCTCCGGGCCGGAGTCGGCGTCTGCCTGCCCCAGCTTCGCAATCCTCACCCGCGCAATCCGCGTGGGCACCGTCCTGTCCGAATCCGCGATCAGCTCCTCATACAGCTTCTCTCCCGGCCGCAGCCCGGTGAACCGTATCCCGATCTCCTGCTCCGAGCGTCCCGCCATCCGGATCATCGTCTTCGCCAGATCCACGATCCTCACCGGATCGCCCATGTCGAGCACCAGCACCTGTCCACTCTCGCCGATCGCACCGGCCTGCAGCACGAGCCGCGCCGCCTCGGGGATGGTCATGAAGTAGCGAATGATGTCCGGATGCGTCACCGTCACCGGCCCGCCCTTCGCGATCTGCTCCTTGAACTTCGGGATCACGCTCCCGCTTGATCCGAGCACGTTCCCGAACCGCACCGCCATGAACTTCGTCGCATGCCCCTGCCCGGCCATGTGGCTGATGACCAGCTCCGCCGCCCGCTTGGTCGCCCCCATCACGTTCGTCGGATTCACCGCCTTGTCCGTCGAGATCATCACGAAGCGTTCCGCGCCGGACTCCGCCGCCGCCGTGCACGCGTGATACGTCCCCAACGTGTTGTTGCGGAGTGCCGCCCACGCGTTCTCCTCCTCCATCAACGGCACATGCTTGTAAGCCGCCGCATGGAAGACGATCTGCGGCCGGTACTTCCCGAACGTGAACCGCAGGTGCTCCAGGTCCTTCACATCTCCGATCAGCCGCACCAGCGGGATGTGCGGGAACTTCTCGCTCAGCTCCTGCTCGATCCGATACAGCGCGAATTCGCTCAACTCATACAGCACGATCTTCGACGGCCCGTACCTTGCCACCTGCCGGCACAGCTCCGACCCGATCGAGCCCCCCGCGCCGGTGATCAGCACCACCTTGCCGCCGATGCACTCGCTGATGCCGCCCTCGTCCAGCTCCACCGGCTCGCGCCCCAGCAGGTCCTCCGGCTCGATGTCCCGCACCTGGTTCACCGCGCGCCCCGCCAGCAGCTCCTGGCTGCTCGGCACCGTCAGCACCGCCAGCCCCGTCTTCCCCGCCAGGTCCAGCGCACGGCGCCGTTCCATCGTCGTCGCCGCCGGCATCGCCACGATCACGTGCGTGATGCCGTGCATGTCGGCCAGCCGCGTCGCGTCCTCCAGCGTGCCGATCACCGGCACGCCCGCGACGCGCGCACCGCGCTTCTCCGGCGCATCGTCCAGATACCCCACCACCACCCAGCCCTGCTGGTGCTGGATCCCCGCCACCAGCAGCCGCCCGGCATCGCCCGCGCCCATCACCAGTGCGCGGCGCTGCTCCAGCGCGCTGCCGCTGATGCGGCTGCGCATGTGCTCGTAGAGCATGCGGTAGCCCATGCGGATCATCGCCAGCACCATCAGCGTGAACACCGGGTGCAGCGCCAGCACCGCGCGCGGCACCTTGGTCAACTGCGCCATCAGCACCGCCACCGCCGCGATCAGGCCCGCAGTGACGCACACCGCCGCCAGCCGCTTGACCTCGCCGAAGCCGCTGAAGCGCCACATCCCCTTGGGCACCTGGAACAGCTTCAGCAAGCCACCGTACAGCGCCACGATGCCCAGCATCACCCAGTGGTCGTAGTCGGGCCGGGCTTCGAACCAGCGCTCGAACCCCAGCCGGAACAGATACGTCGCCTGCCACGCGAGCGCCACCGCCACCATGTCCAGCGCAAGCGCCAGCGCCTCGCGGTAGGGGCGGATCCGCGTCAGGAAGGCATCCAGGGACAACCAGTTCATCGCGTGCTCTTCTTCTTGAACGTCTGTCTGTTTGTCTATCAGGACGGGCTCAGGCCTTGATCGCGCCCAGCGTCGCCAGGATCAGCCGGATGTCGCCGCCCAGGCTGGCATTGCGCACATAGTCCGCCGCCAGCCGCAGCTTCATCGGCATGACCACCTCCACGTATTCGCGCTCGGGATCCTCGGCCTGCGCCAGCAGCTCGCTCTCGTTGCGGAAACTCAGCGAGGCCGGATCCGTGATCCCGGGCCGCACCGACAGCACCAGCGCGCGCAGTTCCGCGGGGTACAGCGCCACATAGCGCGGCACCTCGGGCCGCGGGCCCACCAGGCTCATCGCGCCGCGCAGCACGTCCCACAGCTGCGGCAGCTCGTCGACCTTGCTCGCGCGCAACCAGCGGCCGCTGCGCGTGATGCGCGCATCGTCGCCGATCGTGATCTGCGGACCGAGTGTCGGCGCGTCGACGCGCATCGTCCGGAACTTGTGGATGCGGAAGCTGCGGCCGAAACGCCCCACCCGCTCCTGCCGGAACATCACCGGCCCGCGCGAATCCAGCTTCACCCACACCGCCACGGCCAGCAGCAGCGGGCTCAGCAGCAGCAGGCCCACGCCGGCGCAGAGGATGTCGAAGAGTCGCTTGGCCATCGGCCGTTCCGTCCCGTTTCCGTATGCCTGAGGCGTCCGCTCAGAAGCCCAGGCTGCGGCGCACCGCGGCGATCACGCGCTCGACCTGCTCGTCGGTCATCGCCGTGTACAGCGGGATCGTCACCGTGCGCTCGTAGGCCTTCTGCGATTCGGGGAACATCTCCGGCGTCAGGCCGTAGAGCTCCTGCCAGTACGGGTGCTGGTGCAGCGGCACGTAGTGCACGCTGCAGCCGATGCCCTGCTCGAACATGCGCTCGATGAAGAGGTCGCGCGACACCTCGGTCGCGTCGGACAGGCGCAGCACGTACAGGTGCCAGCTGTGGACGTCCTCGTTGGGCGCCTTCGGCGGCAGGATCAGCGGCAGGTCGGCGAGCGCCTCGAAGTAACGCGCCGCGATCTGCTCGCGCCGCTTCTGGAAGGCCGGCAGCCGCTTGAGCTGGTGCAGCCCCAGCGCCGCGGCGATGTCGGTCAGGTTGTACTTGAAGCCGGGCGCGACGATCTCGTAGTACCAGCTCGGCACCTTGGCGGTGAAGCGGTCGAACGCGTCGCGGTTGATGCCGTGCAGCCGCATCACGCGGGCGCGCTTGGCCAGCTCCGGATCGCGCGTGACCAGCATGCCGCCCTCGCCCGTCGTCATCGTCTTGTTGGCGTAGAAACTGAACACGGTGGCGTTGCTGCCCATCGTGCCGATCAGCTCCTTCTCCAGCGTCGTGGGCAGCGCGTGCGCGGCGTCCTCGACCACCTTCAGCCCGTGCTTGCGCGCGATGTCCAGCAGCGTCAGCATGTCCACCGCCAGGCCGGCGTAGTGCACCGGGATGATCGCCTTGGTGCGCGGCGTGATCGCGGCCTCGATCTGGTCGATCGCGATGTTCATCGTGGCCGGGTCGATGTCGACCAGCTTCACGTCCGCGCCCAGGTAGCGCACCACCTCCGCCGTCGCGGTGAAGGTGTGCGTCGTCGTGATGACCTCGTCGCCGGGGCCGATGCCCAGGGCCTCCAGCGCCAGGTGCAGGCCGGCGGTTGCGGAGTTGACCGCGATGCATTCGATCTGCGGCTCGGCCAGGAATTCGGCGAAGGCCTGCTCGAAGCGCCTGGCCTTCGGGCCGGTCGTGATCCAGCCGCTCTTGAGCGTGTCGACGACCTCGGCGATCTCCTCGTCGCCCAGCTCGGGCAGCGCGAACGGAAGGAACGGGAGCTTGGGCTCGGCCGGGCGCTCTGACGTCGGATCGGACTTCGGATCGTTGGTGCTCATGGTGTCTTGGTGATCAGCGCCAGCACGTGGCTGCGCAGGAAAGGGATCGTGTTGAGGACGCGGTAGGCGCCGGGATGCACGCGACAGGCGGCACGCGCGATCGGCGGAGCCAGCGTGACGCGGCGCACCGCCATCCGGCCCTCGGGGAACAGCGCGCGCACGCGTTTCAGCGGCACGCCCCGGACGTCGGGATTGCGGGGATTGTCGACGATGAAGTCGTACCAGAGCACCGCACCGCCCGGCTTGACCCACCGCCACATCGCCTCGGCGAGCCGGCGCTGCAGGCCGTCGTCCAGGATCGAGGAGAACACCGTCGACTGCAGCACGAGGTCC
This sequence comes from Roseateles noduli, assembly GCF_050626985.1. Lineage (NCBI taxonomy): Bacteria > Pseudomonadati > Pseudomonadota > Betaproteobacteria > Burkholderiales > Sphaerotilaceae > Roseateles > Roseateles noduli. Next base: position 6,140,358 of record NZ_CP192463.1, on the reverse strand, counting down.
TGGCTGCCGGGCTCGACCTCCGCCTGCGACGCATCCCCCGCCAGCAGCCGCACCTGCTGCGGCAGCGCGGCCCGCGCGGCGTCCAGCCGCTCGGGCAGCAGCTCGATGCCGGTCAGGTGCTGCGGCTGCAGGCCCAGCCGCAGCATGTCCATCAGGTTGCCGCCGGCGCCGCAGCCGACTTCGGCCATCCGCCAGCCGCTCAGCGGCGCGGCCGGATCCGGCAGGGTCGCGCGGTGCGCCGCCAGCAGCCGCAGCATCGCGGCCTGGCGCTCGTGCAGCATCTGCCAGACCTCGGGGCGCAGCAGGCTGTAGCGCTCCAGCCCGGCCAGCCGCTGGTCGCGCCGGGCGTAACGCTGGGCGATGGCCTGGAGTTCTCGGTCCTGGGTCATGTCGTCGTCGGTCGGAGCCGTGGTGAGGACTGCGTTGATCGGGACTGCGGGGACGTTGGAGGAACTGCTCGCCAACTGCGGGAACTGCGGGAACTGCGGAACTGCGGAAACGGCGTGGGAGCGAAGCCGCTCAGGACACCGCGTCGATGAAGCGCTGCGCCAGGACAGGATAGGTGTGATTCGCCAGCACGAACTCGCGCCCGCGGCGGCCCATGGCGGCGCGTTCCTCGGCCGGGACGGCGGCGAGCTTGAGCAGGCCCTCCGCCACCGCCCTCGGATCCTGCGGCGGCACCGTCAGTCCGGCGCCGGCCTCGGCCACCGGATCGTTGCCCGCCTCCACCGAATGCAGCACCGGCCGCTGCGCCATCATGTAGTCCATCAGCTTGTTGGGCGCGATGCCGAAACGATAGATCGGCGTGCGCTGCCAGCCGATGTAGGCGATGTCGAAGCCCTTCAGCAGCGACGGGATCTGGGCCTTGGGGATGGCCGGGAACATCGCGACGTTCGTGAGGCCCTCGTCGCGCACGCGCGCTTCGAGCTTGTCCCGCAGGTGTCCGCCGCCGACGAGCACGAAGCTCAGTCCGCTTTTGTCCTTCAGCAGCTTCGCCGCGTCCAGCAGCACGTCCAGCGCGTTGGGCTCGCCCATCGACCCCGCGTAGCCGACGACGGTGCGCCCCGCCGCCCGCTCGGCGTCGAGGTGCGCCTGGATCGCGGCCTCGAGCGGCTCGCCGTGTTCGGACCATTCATCCAGCGTGATGCCGTTGGGCACGATGTGCAGCTTCTTCAGGTCGAGGCCGTGCGCGGCCATGTGCTGATGCACCTTGGGCAGCATCGACACGACGACGTCGGCATCGCGGTAGGCGTCGTTCTCCGCCTTCTGGCAGAGCATCGCGAACGGATGCCATTTCGACATGCCGGACAGCTCGATCGGCGACAACGGCCACAGGTCGTGCACCTCGTACACGAGCTTCGCCTTGGCCATCTTCGCGACGCGGCGCGCGACCCAGATGTCCATCGGATAGGTGCTGGAGGCGATCACGACGTCCGGCGCGAATTCGCGCGCCAGGATGTCGGCGTCCTTCCAGACCTGGCGGCAGAAGGACCAGATGTTCTTGACCCGGCCCGTGCCGTTGCCCTGGTACTCGGGCGTGTCGTAGAAGAGGTAGTTCACGCCGCTCATCGCCGCCATGCCGGGCTCGGGCTGGGTCGTGCGGACATGCGAGTAGGACGCGCCCAGGATCAGCGCCTGGTGCCCGGTGCGGACCCATTCGCGGGCCAGATAGAACGGGCGGAATTCCATGCCGTGCTTCGGCGAGCCGGCGTAATGGTTGATCAGCAGGAGCTTCATGGGAAGGAAGGGGAAGGCTCAGAAGCGCTTCAGGCGCTCGATGAAGGTCTTGACGGCGGGGCCGAACATCGCGTGCTCGGCGACCCACGCGCGGTTGGCCGCGCCGAGGCGGTCGGCATCGACCGAATGGCCCGCCACGTCGCTCTGCCCGACCATCAGCTGAAGGCGGTCGGCCAGCGTGGCCAGGTCGTCGCCGTCCTTCAGGATCAGGCCGTGACGGCCCAGCAGCTTGACGTTGGGATGCATCGCCGCGTCGATGCTGCCGGTGCCGCCGGTGCCGAGCACCTCGTCGTTGGCGGGCAGGTCGGACAGGATGGGCAGGCACTCGTGCGCCATCGCCTCCAGCACGGAGACGGACACCGAGTCGCTCTGCGGCAGGCTCAGGAACCAGCGCGCCGGCGCATAACGCCGGCCTTGCGAGGTCGCGTCGACGCGACCGATGAATTCGACGCGGTCCGCGAGGCCGAGCGACGCGACCTGCGCTTCCATCGCGCCGCGCAGCGAGCCGTCGTTGCCGACGACCAGGCGCGCCTCGGGCTGCTTCGCGGCGATCGCGGCGAAGACCTCGATCACGCGATGCGGCCGGTAGATCGGCTCCAGGCCCCGGTTGGTGAAGAAGAGCCAGGGCTGCTTGCGGACGTTCTGCTTGGGCAACTGCTCCAGCCCGAAGGGGAAGGTCATCACCTCGGCCGCGCCCAGCGCGCGCATGCGGGCGCTCATGTGCTCGGAATCGGAGGTCGTGATCGCGCAGGCCTTCAGCACCTGCGTGGTGAGCCAGCGGTAGGCCCAGCCCTGGTCGGGCGTGACGAGGATGTCGCTGCCCCAGGCGGAGCCGGCGATCCTGGCGCGCAGCTTCCAGCCGCGGCGCGCGGCCCAGGCCAGCGTGCCGTGCGAGGTCAGGTAGTGCGCGTGCAGCCAGTCGGCATCGACCTTCTTGAGCCAGGCGCCCAGTGTCGGCAACTGCTTGAGCACGGCGATGTTGCCGCCGGCATGCGCGGGATCGGTGTTGAGCGCGAGGCGGCGGTCCTCGGGGATCAGGAACTGGAACTCCGGCGCGAAGCCGCGCGTGGACGCGGCCCACAGTTCGAGCTCCCGCTGCTGCGACAGCGCGCGCGCCCATTTCAGGAGGTGGGGACTCTCGCCGTCCCCGATCAGGACCAGTCTCATGCAGGCACTCCGTGCAGGGCGGGTCGCGGCGCCGAGCCGCGCACCAGCCACGCCAGATAGATGGCGAAATAGATCGGCAGCAGCACGGCGATGGCGGCCAGCGCCGTCGTCAGCGCGCCGCCGGTGCTGAGCACCAGCGCGACCGGCAGCACGTACAGCGCGTTGCCGACCAGGCTGAACACCAGCGCGCCGCGCTGGCGGCCGGTGACCATGGGCGTGACCGTCAGCGGCGCGGCGATGAAGTGCGCCGCGACGTAGGGCGCGAGCCAGCGGCCGTACTCGCCGGCCCGCGCCCAGTCGGCGCCGAGCAGCCAGCCGAACAGCGCGGGACCGACGGCGATCAGCACGACCATGCAGGGCAGTGCGACCATCGCCAGCAGCTTGATGCCGCGCAGCAGGCGCGGGCGCAGGTCGACGCCGCGCTGCCAGTCGCGGGCGAGCTCGCCGAGCAGGGCCTCGGACAACGCGCCGCCGACCAGCGTCGCCGGCGCTTTCACGAGGCGCACCATCAGCGCGTAGTAGCCCGCCGTGGCGGCGTCGGCCCAGGCGGCGATCATCGCCAGCACCAGCGTCTCCTGCGCCGCGTTGACGAAGGCATGCGGGCTGTTGAGCAGCGGGAACTGCTTGTAGCGCCAGGCCAGGCGGCGCAGGTGGCGCCAGTGCCAGGTCTTGCCGGCGCGATCCAGCCGCGTCGCACGGCGCCACCGGGCCCCGCGCCGGAGCAGCCACAGCGGCGCGAGCAGCGCGGCCAGGCTTTGCGACAACACCAGCGCCGCGACGCTGGCGAACCCGCCCAGCGCGGCCGCGGCCTGTGCCGCCGCCATCACGCTCTGCTGCAGCACGCGGGCCTGGGCGATCACGTCGATGCGACCCTGCCGGTTGTTCCAGAGGCTCAGCGCCTGCTGCATGCCGGCCAGCGCGACCACGGGCGCGAGCATCAGCAGCCACGGATCCAACTGATCGAGGGAGACCCAGCGGCCACCCAGCTTCGCGTGATGCGCCATCAGCAGGTGCCAGCCCGTAGCGCCGACCGCCGTGAGCAGCCCCATGCCCAGCGCGATCCACAGCGCCAGCTGCAGCACCAGGGCCGCCTCGCCGTCCCGGCGCGGCAGGACGATGGCGAACTCGTAGCGTGCATTGGCGATGGTCGCCAGGTTCGCGGCCAGCGCCACGAACAGCGCCCAGTGGCCGAGCGCCTCCGCGCCGTACCAGCGCGTCAGCAGCGGCGCGATCAGCATCGGGATCGCCTGCGTCAGCATCGAGGCGCCGGCGAGCTGTGCGAAGCGGCGGCGGACGGTCATCGAGCCTTCCCTCCGTGACGTTCCGCGATCGCGCGCACGGCGGCGCGTTGCGACGGGCTCAGCCGCGCATGGCGGCCCAGCGGCAGGTTGAGCACGGTGCGCGCGGCGCGCTCGCCGTTCAGGCACTCGCCCTCCGTGTAGCCGAAGCGGCGGCTGCCGCGCGGATGGACGACGTCGTCGAACCAGGTGCCGCCGACGATGCCCTCGTCCTCCAGCGCCGCGATCGCCGCGTCGCGCGTCGCGGCATCGGGCAGCAGCAGCGGATAGCGCAGCAGCACGGCGCCCGGTGCGCGCACGGGCCACTCCCATCCCGGCAGATTGGCCAGCAGCGCGTCGTAGTCCTGCGCCTGCATGCGGCGCAGCGCATGGATCTCGTCGAAGCGGCTCGCCTGCATCAGGCCGATCGCCGCGCTCAACGGGTGCAGGCCGGCGCGGTAGTCCGGCTGCGTGTCGCCGGCGACTTCGCTGTCGGGCGTCTTCGCGACGACGCCCAGCATCCGCGACGGCGCGCGCAGCAGCGCGATCAGCGCCTGCAGCGCCGGGCGCGGCAGGCTCATCGTCAGGCGGTGCCAGCACAGCGTCAGCAGCTGCTTGAGCACCGTCGACGTCGTCGGCGCATGCAGCGCGGGCATGCGCGCCGCGAAGCGCTCGCGTGACGCGGGGTCGTGGATCACCAGCGCGCCGCCGATGCCGGTGGTCAGCGGCTTCGAGTACTCGAAGCTGAAGAACGCCGCATGGCCCAGCGTGCCGACCTCGCGGCCGATCGCGTCGGTGCTGCCCCAGGCGTGGGCGGCGTCCTCGATGAAGACGACGTCGGGGTGCTTGGCCCGCAATGCGTCCAGGCCCTCGGTGACGAGGCCGAAGTTGTGCGGCACGACGACGAGGCGTGTCGCCTCGCCGATGGCATTGGAAATCGCGTCCGGCGTCGGATTGAAATCGTCCCGCGCGATGTCGACGTAACGCACGGCGAGCCCGAGGTGCATGAACACGTTGGGCACGACGACGCAGGTGTAGCCCGGCAGCAGCACTTCCGAGCCGGGGGGCAGGTCCAGCGACGCGGTGAACGCATGCAGCGCCGCGCGTCCGGTGCCGAAGAGGCGGACCTCGCCGGCCTGCGCCGGATCGAGGCCGAGGCTGCGGGCGAACGCGGCGCGGAAATCCTCGGCGCTGCGCGCGCCGTGGCGGAGCCAGTGCCAGAGCGCTCCGGGCAGGTCGCGCCAGCGCAACGCGCCGGCGACGTGACCCTTCACGGGCCGGTCGACGGCGGACGGGCCCCGTCGATCCGGTGGAGCGGCCGGGCCGGCACGCCGCCGTAGACCCAGCCGCTGGGCAGGTGGCCGCGCACCACCGCGTGCGCCGCGACGACGACGCCGTCGTCGATGAAGCTGCCCGGCAGCACCGTCACGCGGGCGCCGATGAACACGTTGCTGCCGATGCGGATCTCGCCGCGCCGGTAGTGGTCGCGGAACAGGCCGGTGGCCGTGACCGCGTTGGACTCGCAGAACAGCATCAGGCCGGGGCCGATGGCGACGTCGTCGCCGATCGACAGGCGCTGGTCGCCGACCAGCAGGTAGCCGCCCGGCGCGATGTGACTGCGCGCGCCGATCGTGAAGCGCCCTTCCCCGGTGGCGAGGATCTGCACGTCGCGGTACAGGATCGATCCCGCGCCCAGCGCGCTGCCCGCGCCGCAGCGCACGCGCGCGCCGGGGTGGATCTGCGCGCGGGTGCCGACGTCCAGTCCCAGCCACGCCGCGACCCGCGCGCGCATCCGGGCGCGTACCGCATCCAGCGTGTAGCCGATCAGCATCGGGAGCAGGTCCTCGTGGTGGTCAAGGGGATGGCCGGGACGGTGGAAAGGGCGGAAAGGACCGAGGCGACGCGGCGACCGGTCAGGTCAGCGCGGCCCGCAGCGCGGCGACGACCTGGTCCTGCTGCGCCTCGCTCAGGTCGGCGCTCATCGGCAGGCTCATCACGCGCCGCGCGGCGGACTCGGCGTTGGGCAGCGGCGTCGCGACGCGGCAGCGCTGCTCGTAGGCGGGCTGGCGGTGCAGCGGCTTCGGGTAATGGACCGCCGTCGGGACGCCGGCTTGCTTCAAGGCCTCCGCGATCTCGTCGCGGCGGTCCACCTGCACGGTGAACTGGGCCCACACGCAATCGCGGTCCTCGCGCACCGCCAGTCGTTGCACCGGCAGTCCGGCGATCAGGCGCTGGTAGCGATCGCCGATCGCCAGTCGCTGGGCGATCTCCCAGTCGAAGCGCTCCAGCTTGCCCAGCACCACCGCGCATTGCAGCGTGTCCATGCGGCCGCCGACGCCCACCCGCGTGTGCGTGTAGCGCTGGCTCTGGCCATGGACACGGATCTCGCGCGCGGCCTGCGCCAGCGCGTCGTCGTCGGTGAACAGCGCGCCGCCGTCGCCATAGCAGCCCAGCGGCTTGCTCGGGAAGAAGCTGGTCGCGCCCCAGGTCGACAGGCCGCAGCTCTTCTTCCCCTTGTAGGAAGCGCCGAAGCTCTGCGCCGCGTCCTCGATCACGGGGATGTTCCCGTGCTTCGCCGCGACCTGGTTGATCGCGTCCATGTCGCAGACCTGGCCGTACAGGCTCACCGGCATGATCGCCTTGGTGCGCGGCGTGATGGCCGACTCGATCAGCGTCGCGTCGAGGTTGCAGCTGTCGGGCTCGATGTCGACCAGCACCGGCACGCCGCCCAGCAGCACGATGGTCTCGACCGTGGCCGCGAAGGTGAACGGCGTGGTGATGACCTCGTCGCCGGGCTGCAGGTCCAGCGCCATCAGCGCGATCAGCAGCGCCTCGGTGCCGCTGGCGACGGTGATGCAGTGCTTCGTGCCGACGTAGGCGGCCAGCGCGGTCTCCAGCTCCTTGACCTCGGGACCCATGATGTACTGGCCGTGGTCCAGCACGCGCTGGATGCGCGCGTCGATCGTCGTCTTCAGCGCGGCGTACTGCGCCTTGAGATCGATGAAGGGAAGGCTCATGGCTGGGAATCCTGGGGCGACGCGGTGGTGGGGGTCGAAGCCGCGTTCGAAGCGGTGATCAACGACAGCGTTTGGCCGTCGAGTTCGTAGAGGTCGCCGCTGGCGGGGCAGGCAGCGCGGCCATGGCCGTCAAGGGGCAGGGCCAGCTTCTCGCCGTGGCGGCTCATCCAGCCGATCTGGCGCGCCGGCACGCCGACCATCAGCGCGTACGGCTTCACGTCGCCCTTGACGACGGCGCCGGCGCCGATGAAGGCGTACTCGCCGATCGTCGCGCCGCAGACGACGGTGCAGTTCGCCCCGAGCGTCGCGCCGCGCTTCACCAGCGTGCGGCGGTACTCGCTCTTGCGCGGCACCGCGGAACGCGGGTTGTAGACGTTGGTGAAGACCATGGACGGGCCGCAGAAGACGTCGTCCTCCAGCGTCACCGCGTCATAGACCGACACGTTGTTCTGGATCTTCACGTTGCGACCGATGGTCACGTCGTTGCCGACATAGACGCCCTGCCCCAGCGAGCAGCCCTCGCCGACGCGCGCGCCGGCGCACACGTGGCTGAAGTGCCAGACCTTGGTGCCGTCGCCGAGCTGCGCGCCGTCGTCGACGACGGCCGAGGCGTGTTGCCAGAAGCTCATCTCAGAACACCAGCGGCAGGCCGACGCGCTGGCCGTCGCGCGCGCTGCGGTAGCAGGCGATCAGCAGCTCCAGCGAGCGCAGGCCCTCGTAGCCGTCGACCTGCGCCTGCGCCTCGCCACGCAGCGTCTGGATGACGTTGTCGTAGTACGCGGCGTGGCCGAAGCCGTAGACGCTGGTGGTCTCGTAGCTGGCGTTCTTCACCAGTTCGTCGTCGGGATGCGGCGTGTCGAAGGTCCAGTGCTCGATCTTGTTCACGGCGGTGCCGCCGATCTTGACCGTGCCCTTCTCGCCGAGGATGGTGATCGAGCCTTCCAGGTTCTGCGGATAGGTCAGCATCGTCACGTTGATGCTGGCCAGGCCGCCGTGGCGCAAGCGCAGGGCCAGCACGCCGGTGTCCTCGGCCTCGATGTCGCGGGCCAGCGTGGCGGTGTAGGCGTGGACGTTGTCCACCGGTCCCACCAGCCAGTCCAGCAGGTCCACGTAATGGCTGGCCTGGTTCATGAAGGCGCCGCCGTCCATGTCCCAGCGGCCGCGCCAGCGGGCGGCGTCGTAGTAGCTCTGCGGGCGCGTCCAGAACACGTTGACCGTGCTCATGAAGATGCGGCCGAAGCGGCCTTCGTCCAGCGCCTTCTTGACCAGCTGCACGGTCGCGTTCAGGCGGTTCTGCTTGACGACGAACAGCTTCACGCCCGCGTCGCGGCAGGCGCGGACCATGGCCTGGCCTTCCTCGAACTTCGTCGCCATCGGCTTCTCGCTGAGCACGTGGCGGCCGGCCTGGGCGCAGGCGATGGCCTGCTGCGCATGCAGGCCACTGGGCGTGGACAGCACGATCAGGTCGGCGTCGGAGCCTGCGAGCAGCGCGTCCAGCGACGCGAAGCCGCGGTCCGCGGGCAGGCCGGTCTGGGCCAGCGCGGCCTGGACGGCCTCGGGGCGGATATCGCAGACGGCGACCAGCTCCGCACGGCCCTGGTGCCGGGTCAGCGCTTCGACGTGATTCTTCGAAATGCGGCCGCAGCCGACCAGGGCGACGCGGACCGGACGGTCCAGGATGGGGAACTGAGACATGGGGGGCGATTTTAAGAGCCTAAAATCGCGGCCAGCTTTTTCCAGGTCCACGATGAGCCAGCCCCAAGCCCCCCAGACCGGCGCCGACCAAGCGGCGCCCGCGCAAGACGACAACAAGCTGATCGCTGAACGCCGCGAGAAACTCGCCGCGATCCGCGAGAAGTCCAAGGCCAAGGGCGTCGCGGCCTTCCCCAACGACTTCAAACCGCAGCACCGCGCGCAGCCGCTGCAGGCGCAATACGGCGAGCTTCCCAACGAGGAGCTCGAGCCGCAGGCCGTCGCCGTGACGGTGGCCGGCCGCATGATGCTCAAGCGCATCATGGGCAAGGCCAGCTTCGCCACGCTGCAGGACGCCACCGGCGCGATCCAGCTGTTCCTGTCCAAGGACGCGCTGGGCGAGGAGGTCTACAACGACTTCAAGCACTTCGACCTGGGCGACATCCTGGGCGCCGAGGGCACGCTCTTCCGCACCCGCACCGGCGAGCTGTCGGTGAAGGTCACGACGCTGCGCCTGCTGACCAAGTCGCTGCGCCCGCTGCCGGACAAGTTCCACGGCATGGCCGACCAGGAGCAGAAGTACCGCCAGCGCTACGCCGACCTGATCTCCGACGGCAAGGCGCGCGACCGCTTCGTGGCGCGCTCCAAGGCCGTGTCCTCGATCCGCTCGTACATGGTCGAGAACGGCTTCCTGGAAGTCGAGACGCCGATGCTGCACCCGATCCCGGGTGGCGCGAACGCCAAGCCCTTCATCACGCACCACAACGCGCTGGACCAGGAGATGTACCTGCGCATCGCGCCGGAGCTCTACCTGAAGCGCCTGGTGGTGGGCGGTTTCGAGCGCGTCTTCGAGATCAACCGCAACTTCCGCAACGAGGGGATCAGCGTCCGGCACAACCCCGAGTTCACGATGATGGAGTTCTACGCGGCCTTCTGGACCCACCAGGAGGTCATGAGCTTCACCGAGGAAGTGATCCGCCACGCCGCGCGCGCCGCCACGGGCAGCGCCCAGGTCACCTACGCCGGCAAGCCGGTGGATCTGGAGAAGCCGTTCACGCGCCTGTCGGTTCGCCAGTCGCTGATCGTGCATGCGGGCGTGACCGAAGCCGAGGCCGATGACGCCGACGTGCTGCGCGCCAAGCTCAAGGAACTCGGCGAAGAAGCGCCGAAGCACTGGGGCCTGTCGGCGCTGCAGTTCGGCCTGTTCGAGGCGGCGGTCGAGGAGAAGCTGTGGGAGCCGACCTTCATCGTCGACTACCCGGTCGAGGTGTCGCCGCTGGCGCGTGCCTCGGACGCGGACCCGACCATCACCGAGCGCTTCGAGCTCTTCATCACCGGCCGCGAGTACGCCAACGGCTTCTCCGAGCTGAACGATGCCGAGGACCAGGCTGCGCGCTTCCAGGCGCAGGTCGCCAACAAGGATGCGGGCGACGAAGAGGCGATGTTCTTCGACGCCGACTTCATCCGTGCCTTGGAGTACGGCATGCCTCCGACGGGCGGCTGCGGCATCGGCATCGACCGCCTGATGATGCTGATCACCGACAGCCCCTCGATCCGTGACGTGATCCTGTTCCCCGCGCTGCGCCGCGAAGGCTGACCGCCCCCGACCCGCACACCACCTGACCCCATTCAACGTGCAGTCAACGACTGCGAGTGGGGCCGGAATGCTGCTGGGGGTTCCCGGAGGAATGCCCCCTGCTGCGTGGAGAGCCCGCGCTTGGCCTCACGCCCGCTTGGCCTCACGACCGCTTGGCCTCACGACCGCTTGGCCTCACGACCGCTTGGCCCCACGACCACAAGGCCTCACACACAAGACCCCGCACCAACGCAAAAGGGACACCTCACGGTGTCCCTTTTCCTTTGCTGGCCCCCCAGGCCGGCCGGTGCGTCCGGCAGTGTCGAGGGGGAGGCGTCGGTCTTACTTGGCCGAGTTGCCTTCGGTCGTCGCGCCCTTCTTGGCGGCGGTCTTGACCGCGGCCTTCTTGGCGGCGATCTGAGCCGAAGTCGGAGCGTTGATGCCGTTCTCGAGCGAGCCGACGCCGGCTTGCTCAGCGCTCAGCGAACCGATTTCGCCGGATTCGCGCGCAGCTTGCAGCTCGGCGATCACTTCAGCGCGGGTCTTCTGGGCCGGTTCGGCGGCGAAGGTGGCGCCGGCGGTCAGGAAGGCGGCGGCAATCAGGGTGGTCTTGATCAGGGTGTTCATGGCGGGCTCCTAGCGGTTCATTGCACCGGACTCCGCACTCCGCGTTGTCCATGGGTTGAACTCTAGGCGCCGCCGCCTAGGGGAAACACTAGGCAAACTGGAAAGATCCGTTCACGGATTGTCAACAATCACCCAACCGGGCGCTAAGCGTACAGCGGTTGGGATCAAGGATTGTTTCAATTTGGGCCGGAAATGGGGGAGGCCTGCCGAGGCCGCTGGCCCTCACCCCTACCCTCTCCCGCAAGCGGGAGAGGGAGTCCGACCGGCGCCCTTCTTGCCCCCTCTCCCGCAAGCGGGAGGGGGCCCCGACCAGCGCCTTTTCTTACCCCCTCTCCCGCTTGCGGGAGAGGGTAGGGGTGAGGGCCAGCGGCCGTCGCAGTGACGCAGGTTCAGCTGTGCTTGAACGCCGGCGCCCGCTTCGCCAGGAAGGCCTCCATGCCTTCGCGCTGGTCGTCGGTGCCGAACAGCGCATGGAAGTAGCGACGCTCGATCGCGACGCCATCGGTCAGCGGGCCCTGGTAGGCCAGGTTGACCAGCTCCTTGATCAGCATCGTCGACGGGCCGCTGAAGCCGTTGATCGTCTCCGCCGCCGCCAGCGCCTCGGCCATCAGTTGCTCCGCGGGCACCACGCGCGACACCAGCCCGGCGCGTTCCGCCTCCGCGGCGTCCATCATGCGGGCCGTCAGCAGCATGTCCATCGCCTTGCTCTTGCTGACCGCGCGCGGCAGGCGCTGCGTGCCGCCCGCGCCGGGGATGATGCCCAGCTTGATCTCCGGCTGGCCGAAGCGCGCCGTCTCCGCCGCGATGATGAAGTCGCACATCATCGCCAGCTCGCAGCCGCCGCCCAGGGCAAAACCTGCCACCGCGCCGATCACCGGCTTGCGCACCTGCAGGACGGTCTCCCAGTTCTTCGAGATCAGCCCGCTCTTGAACGCCGACATGAAGGTGTGCGGCGCCATCGTCGGGATGTCCGCGCCCGCTGCGAAGGCACGCTCGCTGCCGGTCAGCACGATGCAGCCGATGCCGTCGTCCGCGTCGAAGGCCAGCAGCGCGCGGCCCAGCTCGTCCATCAACGGGTCGCTCAGCGCGTTCAGCTGTTTCGGACGGTTCAGCCGGATCACGCCGGTCTTGCGGTCGCCGCTGCCGGCGACCTCCACCAGGATGTTCTCGAACGTCACGTCGGACAGGGCTGCGATCATGGGATGTCTCCTTGAACTGGAATGGCGGCAACTATAGGGGCGCATGCGGGCGCTGACGTCCGCGCGCCCTGACGCCCTGACGCTCGGAGGCTCAGGGGCTGGCGGCGGAGGCCGACGGCGCCGGTTGAGCCGGCGCCAGCGCCTGCTTCGGCGCCGCCTTCAGCACCAGGTCGATGTGCGTGCGCGGATCCTTCGACCGGTTCTGCCAGATCCGCACCCGCACCGGCAGGTACTGCAGCGACGGCGCCAGCCAGAACTCCGCCTGCATGTCGCCGCGGGTGTCTTCCATGTCCATGTCCGAGTCCACGTGCCACGCCGGGATCTGGCCCAGCGGCGTCGCGACGTCCTCCATCCCGCGCACCTTGTAGCGCCACAGGTGCACGTTGCGCGGCAGCGCCAGCGGCTGCTGGATCAGCAGATCGCCCTGCGCCGACTGGCGGCCGGTCAGGAAGAGCCAGGTGAACTGGACGAACTGGCTGGCCGCGTCCTGCGTGCCGTCGGGCACCGGCTCGCGACGGCCGTTGGCCAGACGCACGCCGCCCAGGTCGAAGAGCAGCGTCGACTGGCGGTTCCCGCCCGCGAGGCCGCCGGTCACTTCGTCGAAACGCCGCGGCGCCAGGCCCAGCGGCGTGATCTCCCCGTCGCTGCTCATCCGGCGCGACATCAGCGGCGCGATCTTCGGGCCGATCCAGGCCTCGAGGTGGACCTGGTAATGCGAGCCCTCGCGCAGCCATTGCACCCGGGCATCGCCGTGGATGGCGCCGCGGAAATCGCCGCTCAGCTTGTAGTCGAGTTCGGTGGACAACGGCCATTCGATGCCCGGCATCCACTCGCCGACCGCGTCGGAGACCGCCAGCGCCGGCGGCATCGCCAGGGCCTGCAGCTCAGGCGGCGGCTCGCTCGCGGCGGGATCCGGCGGCAGCGGTGCCGGACCGTCGCCGAGCGCCGGCATCGATTCGATGCGTCGTTGGGGCGTGCCCGGCGGTCCGTCCTTCGGCGGCGTGGTCGCCGGCGGCGGCGGCGGGGCCGGTGCCAGTTCCCGGATGAAGGCCGCCTGCAGCCGCTCCGGCTCCGGCGTCTCGGGCGCCCACTGGTCGTGGAGCTCGCGGGCCCCGCTCAGCAGCCAGAGGTGGGCGCCGATCACCGCGGCCGTGAGTCCGGCCAGCGCGACGTGATGCCTGCGGATGCCGCGCGCCGCATCGCGCCAGCGGCGCGGGTCGGCGAGCGGCGCCATGCCGGTCGCCGCGGCGGACAACGCTCGGCCGACGACCCGACCGGCATCCTGGATCTGCCGGATCTCGAGGGCGAGCCGCCGTCTCAGCCACCCAGCCATGCGCGCCGCAGGCTTTGCGCACGCGCGGGCGCCTTCTCGAGCAGGCCCAGGCAGACCGGCCGCGCGGCGCTGTCCTGCATCGGCAGCGTCAGGGCCAGCGTCAGCATCCGCTGGTCGCGCGTCACCAGCAGTTCCAGCCGTTGCGGGTCGATGTGGTTCAGCGTCAGCGGCAGGTCCTCGAGCCTGCGCACGCGCCAGCCGTTGCAGGCGACGATCTCGTCACCCGCGCTCAGCCCGGCGGCCAGGCCGGCGCTGTCGAGCAGCACGTTCTTGACCGTCACGATGCCGTCGTTCTCCGACACCCGCAGCCCCAGGCGCTGCGCCAGCGTCGGCTTGTCCAGGCACCAGCGCACGCCGACGCGCTCCAGCAGCTGCGGCAGCGGCAGATCCTCGGTGCCATGCACCCAGGTCGACAGCGTCTGCGCGATCGCCTCGCCGCCGAGGTCGACCAGCTTCTGCAGGATCTTCGCCTCGCTGACCGGACCGCCGCCGGTGTCCTTCCACAGGCCGCGCATCAGGTCGTCCACCGACTGTGGCTTCTCGCACTTCTCGGCGCCGCGCAGCGACAGGTCCAGCGCCAGCGCCACCAGCGAGCCCTTGGCGTAGTAGCTGACCACCGCGTTGGGCGTGTTCTCGTCCTGGCGGTAGTACTTGGTCCAGGCCTCGAGGCTGGAGCGCGCCACGCTCTGGTGCTTGCGCCCCGGTGCGCCCAGCACCTGCGTGAGGGTGTTGGCGATTAGCTTCAGGTAGCGCGCCTCGTCGATCAGGCCGGCGCGGACCAGGAACAGGTCGTCGTAGTACGAGGTGAAGCCCTCGAAGAACCACAGCAGCTCGGTGTAGTTCTCCTGCTCGTAGTCGTAGCGCTCGAACACGTCCGGACGCAGCCGCTTCACGTTCCAGGTGTGGAAGTACTCGTGGCTGATCAGGCCAAGCAGCTTCACGTAGCCGTCGCTGGTCTCGGACTGCCCCAGGCGCGGCAGGTCGCGCCGCGCCGCGATCAGCGCGGTGCTGGCGCGGTGCTCCAGGCCGCCGTAGCCGTCGTCGGTGCAGTTCAGCAGGAACACGTAGCGCGACATCGGCGGCTTGCTCTTGCCGCAGTGCCAGAAGGCGATCTGGGTCTCGCAGATCTTCTGCGCGTCGCGCAGCAGCCGCTCGCCGTCGAAGATCGGCAGCGCGCCGGACACGACGAACTCGTGCGGCACGCCGCCGGCGACGAATTCGCCGCGCCAGAACGGGCCGAGCTCGAAGGGATGGTCGGCCAGTTCGTCGTAGTCGGCGGCCTCGAACTGCAGCGGCGCGTCCTCGACCGGCGCCATCGCGGTGGCGACCTCCCAGCCCTCGGGCAGGCCGACGAGCTCGACACGATGCGGCAAGTCGTCCTTGCCGTGCGCGCGCAGGCAGAGGCTGGTCGCGTTGAAGAAGCCCCGCTGAGCGTCCAGGAAGGCGGCGCGCACGGAGGTGTCGAAGGCGTAGACCGGGTAGCTGATGACCAGCGCGGCGCGGCCGGCGCACTCGAACTCCCAGCGGTTCTTCGCCGTCTGGGTGACGAGGACCTCGCGCTGGCCCTGGCGCGCCGTCACGGCGCCCAGGTGGCGGGAGAACTCCCGCACCAGATAGCTGCCCGGGATCCAGACCGGCAGGCTCAAGGCCTGGCACGGTTCGGGCGCCGGCACGGTCAGCGTGACCTCGAAGCGATGCGCATGCGGGTCGGCGACGGCGATGCGGTAATGGATCGTGGGGCGAGCGGTCATGAGGAACAGCCTACCAAGCCTGGCCCATGCGTGGTGCGCGATTGGGCGGTTCTCGTTCAGCGGACCCGCGAGGGTTCACCCGGATCGACGCCTGTGCGGGTTCGAAGGGGCTCAGGTCCCCTGGGCGGCGATGAAGCAGCTGAGCGCCGCCACGGCGCTCAGCCGGAAGCGCAGCGTCAGCCACGGCGAGGCGCCCAGCGACGGATACAGCTTGCGGTCGGCGACGTAGCAGGCGATCAGCAGGAAGCCTTCGATCACCAGGCCGGCGTACGGGGGCATCGTCGAGGCGATCCAGGCCAGCAGCGCCGGCACGACGCCCCAGATGAAGGGCGCGGGCGACGGGACGGTCTGGCGCATGCCCAGGCCCCAATGGATCGCCCCCAGGAAGGTGATGACGATGGCCGCGTAGCGCGACAGGCCGTCGGTGACGTAGGGGTGCGCGTCCTCCCGCACCAGCCAGACCAGCGCCGCGCCGAGCACGAACGGGATCAGGCCGGCGTAACCCAGTCGCGCGGCGATCGGGTTGACGGAGGCCGAGGCGGCGTGCACCGGGGCGGCATGGTGGGGCGTGCGGTCGCTCATGGGGATCAGTCGGGATCAGGCGGAATCAAACGGGATCAGGACTTCTTCTGTGTCTTGTCCGCTTCCTGGATCGCCTGGAAGCGTTGCTCGAGCTGCTGCGGGCTGATCGCGCCCGGGGCGCGGGTGCCGTTCTCGAACAGGATGGCCGGCGTGCCGTTGACGCGGATCTTCTGGCTGAGGGCCAGGTTGCGCTGGATGGCCGAGCTGTCGCATTTCGGGTCCGCCGGGCCGGCCATCGCGCCGTCGATCATCCAGTTGCGCCAGGCGGTGGTGTTGTCCTTGGCGCACCACATGGTGCGCGACTTCTCCGGCGAATCGCCGCCGAGGATGGGGATCACGAAGGTGTAGACGGTGATGTTGTCGACTTCCTGCAGCGACTTCTCGAAGCGCTTGCAGTAGCCGCAGTTCGGGTCGGCGAAGACGGCGATGCGGCGCTTGCCGTCGCCCTTCTTCCAGACGATCGCGTCCTTGAGCGGCAGCGCGGCGAAGTCGATCGCGGTGATCTTGTCGACGCGCTCCTGGGTGAGGTTCTTGCGGTTCTTCAGGTCGAGGATCTCCCCCTCGACGAGGTACTGGCCGGCGGCGTCGGTGTAGCGGATCTCGCTGCCGATGCGGACCTCCCACAGGCCGGCGATGGGGCTGGGGCGGACCTCGTCGATCTTGATCTCCTTGGGCATCACCGCGGCGAGGTTCTTGCGGATGGTGTCCTCGTTGGCCTGGGCCGTGCAGCCGTACAGGCCGAGCGCGGCCAGCGAGGCGACCAGGGCCAGGGTCTTGCGGGAGAAGGTCTTGGACAGCGTGGAGATCATGGGGACTTTCGAGAACTTGCAGGGTGAACGGACAAGGACCGTTCAGTGGCCGAGCGCGCGGGCCGTGAGCCATTTCTTGAGCGGGCCGGCGCGATCGACCAGGCGCAGACCCTCATTGCGGAGCCGGGCGAGCACGGGCGCCTGGCTGGCGAAGCCGCGCAGCAGGCCGTCGGTCAACTCGCCCATGGCCCAGGTCGGGGCGATGCGGGCGCGGGCGTAGCGGCGCAGCAGCTTCTCGTCGCCGAGGCTGCGCCAGGATTCGCGGCGGACGATGACGTCGACCAGCGCCTCGACGTCGGCCAGGCCGAGGTTCAAGCCCTGCCCCGCCAGCGGGTGGACGAGGTGGGCGGCGTCGCCAAGCAGCACCCAGCCCGGGCCGCACAGCGCGTCGGCGCGGCACAGCTGCAGCGGCCAGGCCTGGCGCTCGCCGGCCAGCTTCAACGTGCCGGCGGCACCGCCGGTGGCTTCCAGCAGGGCGGATTCGAATTCGGCCGGGCCGGCGGCCATCAGTCGACGGGCCTCGTCCTTGGGCAGCGACCAGACCAGGCCGTAGCTGTGGCCGGGCTCGGGGCGGTCGAAAGGCAGCAGCGCCAAGACATCCGGCGATCTGAACCACTGCCAGGCCTGGCCCTGGTGGGGCTTGCTGGCGATCAGCCGGGTGGCGACGCCCATGTGGCCGTAGTCGTGACGCTCGTAGTGCACGCCGAATTCCTGGGCGGCGCCGGTGTCGCGGCCTTCGCACAGGGCCTGCAGCGTGGCGGGAACCGGTTCGGTCACGCGCTGCACGTGCGGGGCGAAGCGCAGCGCGGCGTCCAGCTGGTCCTCCAGCGCGGCGGCGTCGACGATGTGGGCGAGCTCGCCCGCGCCCTGCTGCCAGGCGCTGAAGTGCAGCTCCGCGCCGGCGCGGTCGCCGTGGATGCGCATGTCGTGCACGGGGGTGCGGGCGTCCTCGGCGAGTCCTTCCCACACGCGCAGCCGGGTGAGCAGCGCGACGGAGGCGGCGTTGAGCGCATAGGCGCGCACGTCCGCGGAGGACGAGGGGGCGGTCGGCCGGGCCAGCAGAGCCACGCGCAGGCCGCGGGCGCCGAGCGCCAGCGCCAGGCTGCGACCGACGCAGCCATTGCCGCGCACCAGGACGTCGAACTTTTCCATGGACGGCGATTGTAGGCAGGGGCGATGGGGCGGTCCCGGGCGGGCTTCCAGACGGCGCGGACAGGCCGACGGGCGACCGCCACGGCGGCGGAAGCCGCGGTTGACTAAAATGCCGGTTTCGCCCGCGCGCTGCCGCAGGCCCACACCAGCATTCCCAGCATTTCCCCCGAAAGCCAACCATGAGCCTCAAATGCGGCATCGTGGGCCTGCCCAATGTCGGCAAGTCCACCCTCTTCAACGCGCTGACCAAGGCCGGCATCGCCGCCGAGAACTATCCCTTCTGCACGATCGAGCCGAACGTCGGCATCGTCGAGCTGCCCGATCCGCGCCTGGGGAAGCTGGCGGAGATCGTGAAGCCGGAGCGCATCGTGCCGGCGATCGTCGAATTCGTGGACATCGCGGGGCTGGTGGCGGGGGCGTCCAAGGGTGAAGGCTTGGGCAACCAGTTCCTGTCGCATATCCGCGAGACGGACGCGATCGTGAACGTGGTGCGCTGCTTCGAGGATCCGAACGTGATCCACGTCAACGGCAAGGTGGATCCGATCTCCGACATCGAAGTGATCCAGACCGAGCTGTGCCTGGCGGACCTGGGGACGGTGGAGAAGAGCCTGCACCGCTACAACAAGGTGGCGCGCGCGGGCGACAAGGAAGCGGCGGCGCTGGTGAAGGTGCTGGAGAAGTGCCAGGTCGCGCTGGACCAGGCCAAGCCGGTGCGGTCGATCGACTTCAGCAAGGAAGAGCTGGTCATCCTGAAGCCGCTGTGCCTGATCACGGCCAAGCCGGCGATGTTCGTGGGCAACGTGGCGGAAGACGGTTTCGAGAACAACCCCTTCCTGGACCGCCTGAAGGAATACGCGGCGGGCCAGAACGCGCCGGTCGTGGCGATCTGCGCGAAGACCGAAGCCGAGCTGTCGGAGATGGAAGACGAGGACCGCGCGATGTTCCTGGCCGAGATGGGCCAGGACGAGCCGGGCCTGAACCGCCTGATCCGCGCGGGCTTCAAGCTGCTGGGTCTGCAGACCTACTTCACGGCGGGCGTGAAGGAAGTGCGGGCGTGGACGATCCACGTCGGCGACACGGCGCCGCAGGCGGCCGGCGTGATCCACACCGACTTCGAGCGCGGCTTCATCCGCGCGCAGACGATCGCCTTCGACGACTTCATCCAGTACAAGGGTGAACAGGCGGCCAAGGACGCCGGCAAGATGCGCGCGGAAGGCAAGGACTACGTCGTCAAGGATGGCGATGTGCTGAACTTCCTGTTCAACGTCTGACCGCCCTTTCGCCGCACCCCGAGACGCCCGCAACTGCGGGCGTCTTTCATTTCACATGCAGCCAATGCGGATCGGCCGCGGAGCACCGCGCTCAGGCGCCCGGGCGCGCCGACCGAAGCCCCACTCCCGCAATCAACGACCCGATCGCCACCAAGCCCGCCCCAGCCCAGAAGATCGGCGGCAGGGGCGCGCTCAGCAGCACCGACGCGAACAGCGCCGACATCAGCGGCGTGCCGTTCGCGGCGAGGCCGAGGACATGGATGTTCCCGCGCAGCACGCCGATGTTCCAGAGCGTGTAGGCGAGCGTCACCGCCGCGCTCGCGAGCGCGACCTGGATGACGATGTGCATCGTCCAGTTCATCGGCGGGCGCTCCGCGTTGAGCGCGTGCACGATCCAGAAGCCCGCCGCGCTCAGTGCCATGAAGAACCAGAGCGCGTTCTTGCCTTTGGCCATGTGCTTCGTGCAGGTGCTGTAGAGGGCCCACACGATGGCGCCGATGAAGGCGAGGCCGTAGCTGAGCGGATTCGACGCGGCGTTGTGGAAGAAGCGGCTGAGCGACAGTCCCTCCGGCGGCGAGGACGCCGTGATCACCCCGATGAAGGCGAGCGCCAGTCCGGCGAGCATCGGCGCGTTCAGCCGCTTGCGGTCGGCGATCGCGGAACACAGCACGGTGAGGCTGGGCCAGAGGTAGTTGACCATGCCGACCTCGATGGCCTCGTGGCGCGTGCGCGCGAACCCGAGCGCCAGCACGAAGCAGAGCTCGTACCCCACGAACAGCGCGGCGCCGAGCCAGAGATAACGACGCGGCAGCTCGCGCAGCGAGGTGCGCGTCGGCAGGAGCAGCAGCGCGGACACGGTGAACAGCACCGCCGGCGCGCCGGTCCGGCCGAGGAACTCGATCGTGCTGCGCGTGACGCCGACGGAGGTGCTCCAGAACAGGATGGCCACGAGGCCCAGCAGCGTGGCGCCCTTCGACAGGTCAGACTTCGACATTCATGCTTTCGTTCAGGGCGACGTTTCTGGCGAATCTTCCGGGAGGCATGCCCACGTGCCGCGTGAACGCCACGCCGAACGGGCCGACGGCGCTGTAGCCGACGCGCTCCGCGATCTCCGCGATCGACAGCTCGCGCTGCCGCAGCCATTGTTTGGCGAGCGCCATGCGCCACGCGAGCAGGTAGGCCATCGGCGCAATGCCCACCGCACGGCTGAAGCGCTCGAAGAAGGCGGAGCGCGACATCGACGCCTCCTTCGCGAGCTCGACGACCGTCCATGGCATCGCGGGCGATTCGTGCATGCGCCGCAGCGCCGACGCCAGCTTCGGATCGGCCAGGCCGCGCACCAGGCCCGGCGTCTGCGCCGTGCTCGCCGTCGAACGGAAGGCTTCGATGAGGAGCACCTCCAGCAGCCGCGACATCACGATCTCGCGCGCCGGCCGATGGGCGCGGGATTCGTCACCGACGAGCTGGACCAGCGTCGACAGGCGACTCTCTCCGCGCACGTGGACCCACTGCGGCAGCAGCGACACCAGCAGCTCCGCGTCCGGCGAACCGAGCACGCAGTTGCCGACGAGCATCCGCATGTCGACCTTCCCGTCCGGATCGCCGATGCGCGCGCCGCCCGGCATCGGCGCGATCGGGGTCGTGACGGGCTCGCCCTCGCGCGGCGGCGGGCGATCCAGGCTCGAGGTCGAGAAGTTGCGCGCGGCCGGAATCAGCACGAAGTCGCCCGGATGGATCGTGATCGTGTCGCTGTGCGACGGCCCGTCGATCGTCACGTGGCACGAACCCTCGAGCGCGACGAAGTAGAACGGACGGCCTGTTTCGCTGCGGCGCACCGCCCAGGGCGCGGAAGCGACGACGAGCTTCGAGAACGGCGCCTGCGGCCGCAACAGGGACACGACTTCGGCCAACGGGTCGACCATCTGGACGATCTCGACAAAGGAATGGACTGCGCAGTGTAGTCAGTCCGGATCGCGCCCTCTATCGTGCGGACATCCCCAATCGAAGGAGTTCCCGATGTCCCGCACTTCCACCGTCCTGATCACCGGCTGCTCGTCCGGCTTCGGCCTCGAGACCGCGCGCTTCTTCCTCGACAAGGGCTGGCGCGTCGTCGCGACGATGCGCACGCCGCGCGAGGACCTGCTGCCGCGCTCCGAGCTGCTGCGCGTGCTGCCGCTCGACGTCACCGATGCCGAGAGCATCCGCCAATGCCTCCGGGATGCCGGTCCGATCGATGCGCTGGTCAACAACGCCGGCGTCGGCCTGCTGTCGCCGCTGGAGGCCGTCGACATGGCCAACGCGCGCGCGCTCTACGAAACCAACGTGCTGGGCACGATCGCGATGACGCAGGCGGTGCTGCCGCAGTTCCGCGAACGCCGTGCGGGTGTGGTGGTGAACGTCACGTCGAGCGTGACGCTGATGTCGCTGCCGCTGCTCTCGGTCTACACAGGCAGCAAGGCGGCGGTGAATGCGTTCACCGAGTCGCTCGCGCTGGAGCTCGAGCCTTTCAACATCAGCGCCCGGCTCGTGCTGCCGGGCCGCTCGCCGGGCACGAGCTTCGGCGACAACGCGCGCAAGCTGATGAGTCCCGACGTGCCGAAGGCCTACGTGGAATTCCGCGATCGCGTCTTCGCCGCGGTGCGCGACGCGTCCACGCCGGTGACCCACGCGCAGGACGTGGCCGAGGCCGTCTGGCGAGCGGTCACGGATCCGCAGGCGCCGATGCGGATTCCGGCGGGGGCGGATGCGGTGGCGTTGGCGACCTCGTTGGCAACGAACTGACGCGAGATCACTTCCCCGCCTGATAGACCTTCACATACTCGACCTCGTACCCGATCGGAAAGATGCCGTCGTCGATCTCCCCGCCGAGGTCGCCGCCGATCGCGAGGTTGAGGATCAGGAACTGCGGCTTGTCGAACGGCCATTGCGCCGTTCCCTTGCCCAGGTTCGGATACGCCGCGTGCACCTGGCCGTCGATGCCGAAACGGATCTCCTTCGGCGTCCAGAGCATCTGGTAGTTGTGGAACTCGCCGCAGGCCGTGGCGAGCTTCCTGCCGTCGCCGACGCCATGCCCGCCGTGGCCCGACGTCGTGTGCACCGTGCTGAACACCCAGTCGGGCTTCTGGCCCATGTGCTCCAGGATGTCGAGCTCCCCCGACGCGGGCCAGTCGCCCTGGCTGCCGAGCATCCAGATCGCCGGCCACGTGCCCTGCCCGCAAGGCAGCTTCGCGCGGACCTCGAAGTAGCCGTAGGTCCACTCGGCCTTGCCCTTCGTGATCAGGCGCGTCGAGGTGTACTTCTGGCCGCCCCAGTCGGGCTGCGACGACAGCGATTCCTTGCGCGCCGTGATCACCAGCCGGCCGTCCTTGAGCGCGGCGTTCTCCGCGCGCGGACCCGAGTAGTACTGCTTCTCCCGGTTGTGCCAGCCCTGCTTGTTCATGCCGGTGTCGTAGGCCCACTTCGACTCGTCGGGCAACGCGCCCTTGTCGAATTCATCGGACCACACCAGCGTGTACCCCGCCGGCAGTCCGATCGGGCCGGTCGCCGCGCCGCCCTTCCCCGTCGCCGTCTGCGCCTGCGCGAGCGCCGCGCCGCCATCGATCGCCAGCGCCGCCAGCAGGGGCAAGGCGGCCCAGCGCCGCGTCAGTCGTTGCTTCATGAACGAGGTCTCCTTCGTTGTATTCCGTCGAGATGCGTCGTAATGCGCCGTGATCCGTGGTGACCCGTCGCGATCGATCAGGCGTGAGGATCACCGGACGCGGCGCGCTCAGCGCTTCGCGCGCCGCTGCAGCAGCTGCTCGGCATCCGCCAGCGCCGCCTTGATCGTCTTC
Source organism: Roseateles noduli (assembly GCF_050626985.1). Classification (NCBI taxonomy): domain Bacteria; kingdom Pseudomonadati; phylum Pseudomonadota; class Betaproteobacteria; order Burkholderiales; family Sphaerotilaceae; genus Roseateles; species Roseateles noduli. Next base: position 6,117,338 of record NZ_CP192463.1, on the reverse strand, counting down.
TGTCCGCGCAGCACCTTGTCGAGCTCGGTCTGCACGACCTCCTCCGCGAACTTGGCCTGCTTGTGCACCGGCAGCGCGGTGATGCGCAACGCGTCGTCGCGCCACAGCAGCCGCGCGCGCTGTCCGCCGAGGAAGTCCACCGGCTCGCTGAAGAACGGGTCGTCGTGGACGTCGCGCAGCGCCGGGAAGGCGTCGTAGGACTTGAACGCCTGCAGCTGCTGCTTCGGGTCCAGCGTCATCATCTGGATGAATCGCCACGCGAGCAGCTTGCGCGACGGCGCGGACTTGCGCGCGATCGCATAGAAGGTGCCGCCGTACGGCGCATGCGATCCACCGGGCAGCGACGCCGCGCGCCACAGTCCCTTGGTCTCCGGCGCGACGAACGCGTTGAGCTGCCCCACGAGCCATGCCCCCGACAACTCCGTCGCCAGGCGTCCCTGCTTGAAGCCGGCGCCCCAGTCGTTGGACCACGCCGGCACCTTCGCGTCGAGACCCTTCTGCCGCGCACGCAGCGACACCTCGAACGCGCGCTCGAAGCGCGGCGAATTCACCAGCACGCGCGACTCGGTGTCGAAGTAGATGCCTTCGCCCGGCTGCAGCCCGTCGGCGATCAGGATGTCCTTGATCTCCTGCACGTTGGCGATCAGGTACACGCCGGTGCGCGCCTTGATGCGCTCGCCCGCGGCGACATAGCTGTCCCAGCTGCGCGTCAGTTCCTCCGGGGGAACGCCTGCGCGCTCGAGGATGTCCTTGCGGTACAGCATCGTGCCGGGCCCGATGTCCGCGGGCATCGCGACCACCGCGCCGCTGCGTGCGATCGCCTGGTCATACGCATACGGCACGATCCGCGGGCGGAAGGCCTCGATGCTGAACGGCGGCTGTCGCAGATCCTCCAGTCCGCCGCCCTGCGCGAAGCGGCCGACGAAGCTCGACTCCAGCGCCATCACGTCCGGCAGCCCCACCGCCGTCGACAGCGCGGTCGTCATCGCCGTGTGATGGTCCGTGTACTGACGCATCAGGATGCGCAACTCCACGTCCGGATGCATGGCCTGCCACGCCGGAATCGCCGCCTTGGCGATCTCGTCCATCAGCGGGAAGGCCGCGATCGTCAGCACCTCGCGCGCCTGCGCCAGGGCGGGAACGACCAGCACGCCCGACCACGCCGGCACCGTCATCGCCGCGAGCATCCCGCGTCGGGTGAGGCCCTGGCGCACGCGCCCGTCGCGTCCGTTCTTCGCGCTCAAAAGTCGAGCTCCATCGTCATGACCGTGCCTTCACTCAGCGAGCCGCCGGGCGGCGGTCGCAGATAGACGCCGAAGCGCGACGCCTGTCCCGGCCAGCGCTGGGCGCTCAGCGTCGCGATGGCCGTGTCGATGCCGGACTGCGCCTCGCCGGTGTCCGGATCGACGTTGGGCACGACGCAGCGCTCGCAGGCCGCCGCGTGCGTCATGCGGCGCCACCACCCCTCGCCGTCCCGCCAGACCAACTGCATCAGGTGTTCCTCGATGAACGGCACCAGCGCCTCCTGCATGCCGCGCAGCACGAGGTTGGGCCGCAGCCGCCGCACGTCGACGCGAGCGAGTCCTTCCGCGGCCAGATGCTCGTTGAGCTCGACCACCGATCCCGTGGAGACCGCGTGCAACGCGTTCGGCGCCGTCGCCAGCGCCGCGTTCCGCTCGAGCTTCACGAGCCGGAGATCGTGCCCGGTGACCTCGCGCAGGAACTGCGCCGCCAGGGCGCCGGCATCCCGACCGCGATGGCTCACCATGCGGCGCTCCTCCGGATGCCAGATCAGGGCATACGTCGCCGCGCCTTCCGCCTCGCGCGACAGCCGCAGCGGCTGCTGTCCCTGCGCGCACAGCAACAGCGCATCAGCCAGCAGCTTGGGCTGCAGCAGCGCCAGCTTCGGGTGCGAACCGAGCCACGCCAGCTCGCCGCGCGCGTCGACGACGATCCACTCGCGGTCACCGACGATCCGGCCGTCCTCGTCGAAGCGCACATCGGAGACGCGCACCCCGGCGCAGGACTTCACCGGATACACGTACAACGCATCGACGCAGGCATAGGCCGTGGACGACACCGCCGCGGGATCGCCGTCGATGGCGGCCATGGCGGCAATGACGGAGGTCTGGTCCACGTCGACCTCAGCGCGGCAGCACGTAGGTCGCGATGCAGCGCGGCGGCAGCGCCGCGACGCCCGCCTGGCCGTCGATGCGCAGCGTGAAGCGATGCTCCCGCTCGCTGCGGTTCATCACGACGACGGCGATGCTGCCGTCCTCGTTGACCGCGGCGGTGCATTCGAGGTCCTGGCTGCTCGCCGAGCACAGCACGCGGATTGCGCCCGGCTTGATGAAGCGGCTGAAGTGGCCGAGGTAGTCGTACGAGCTCTGCGGCATCAACCGGTTCTGCTCGCGGTCCGCGATCATCGGCGCACTGCACAGGTTGCCGACGTGGTTCGGTCCGCCGGTCTCGTCGAGCAGCAGGTTCCAGTCGATCCAGCCGACCGTCCAGCGGTTCAGGTCGTTGAGGATGCTGCGCCCGTAGCGCTCGCCGGTGTTCCACGAGCCGATGTGCGGTCCGCCTTCCTGGCAACCTTCGGTGAACAGCAGCTGCTTGTCGGGATACGCGTCATGCAGCAGGCCGACGTGGTCGAAGTGGTCCTCGACGTACCAGTGGAAGCCGCAGCCCCACACGTACTTCGCGGCCTCGGAATCCGAGTACACGACGTCCGCGCGTTGCACCATCTGGTCGCGGTTGTGGTCCCAGATGACGACCTTGATGCGCTGCAGCCCCGCCGCGTGCAGCGCCGGGCCGAGATGGTCGCGGACGAAGTCGCGTTCCTCCTCCGCGGTGTAGACGCACGAGTCCCAGCGCTGCACCGCGTCGGGCTCGTTCTGCACGGACACGCCCCAGACGGGCACGCCTTCGGCCTCATAGGCCTGGATGAACTTCACGTAGCACTGCGCCCAGGCCTTCGCGTACTGCGGCAGCAGCTTGCCGCCGTTGTTCATCTGCCCGTTGGTCTTCATCCACGCCGGAGGACTCCAGGGCGACACCAGCAGCTTCATCGGGCCCGGTGCGACCTTCATCGCAGCCTGGATCATCGGCAGCAGCGCGCGGCGGTCGCGGTCGATGTTGAAGTGCGTCAGCGCCTCGTCGCCCGGCACGTCCGCATGTGCGTAGTTGCCCAGCGAAAAGTCGCAGCTGTTCATGTGCACGCGGTTGAAGGTGTAGCCATGCCCCGCGCTCGCGTCGAAGTAGGCGCGCAGCAGCGCGTTCGCCTCGGCGGGCGGGAGCTTCTGCCAGGTGATTGCCGAGGCTTCGGTGAACGCGCCGCCGAAGCCCTCGATGCGCTGGAAGCGGCGTGCGCTGTTCACCACCAGCTTGGGCATGCCCGCAATCGCGGCATCAGCCATCAGTTGCGCCACCGGCTGCAGCGCCAGCTCGGGCTGCGCCGCCAGGCGCGTCGAGCTCGCCAGGTCCGCGCCTTTCGCGGACAGCGTCCATCGGAGGGACGCGCGCGCGCCCGCTGAAGTTGTCTCCGTCATCGACCTACCTTTGTTGTCGTGTTCTGAACGGCGCATGAAAGCGCTTTCATGACCCGAGCATAGAGGCAGTCGACGTGACGGTCAATTCAGGGATGGCCCGGAGGCGTCACGGGGCCGCCGGCCCTCGCTCCCCTCTCCCGCAAGCACCGACGGTGCCGACGGTGCCGGTGGTGTCAGTCGTGTCGGTCGCGACGCTGGTGGAGTCCGGGGCGCTCATACCAGCACACCCGCGCCGTCGGACGCGGCGCAGACGTGGAATTCCGCGGCGCGGCCATCCGGCGAGCGGTAGCCGCGTTCGACCGCAACGCGGATCTCGTCGACCATCGCGCGCGTTGCGAGTGCGATGACACAGCCGCCGAAGCCGCCGCCGGTCATGCGCGCACCGCCGTGCGCGCCGATGACGTCCTGCATCAGCGCGGCGAGCGCATCGATCGCGGGGACGGTGATCTCGAAGTCGTCGCGCATGGACTCGTGGGACTCGCGCATCAGGTGGCCGATCGCGGCGAGGTCGCCGCGCGACAGCGCGTCGGCCAGGCCGGCGCAGCGCTGGCTGTCGGAAATGATGTGGCGCGCGCGACGACGCACCACGGGGTCGAGCTGCCCGCCCAGCCGCGACCACAGCGCGTCGTCGACGTCGCGCAGCGCCTTCACGCCGAGCCCCTTCGCCGCGGCCTCGCATTGCTGGCGGCGCAGGTTGTATTCGCTGTCGACGAGGCCGCGCTGGATCTTCGAATCGACGACCAGCACCGCGATGTCCTCGGGCATCGGGATCGGACGGACCTCCAGGCTGCGGCAGTCCATCAGCAACGCCTGGCCCTTCACACCGAGCGACGACGACAGCTGGTCCAGCACGCCGCAGCGGCAGCCGGCGTAGACGTTCTCGGCGCGCTGGCCGGCGAGCGCCATCGTCGTCGGCGGCAGCGTCCAGCCGTTGAGCGCGGAGAACGCGTGGCCGATCGCCATCTCCAGCGACGCCGACGAGCTCAGCCCCGCGCCCTGCGGCACGTTGCCCGCGATCGACAGCGTCGCGCCGCCGACGGCATGGCCCTGCTCGCGCAGCACGGCGACCATGCCTTGCACGTAGCGCAGCCATTGGGGACTGGCGGAGACGTCCGCCGCGTCGCCGATGCGGAAGCGACCGCGCGCCCCCTGGGCATCCCGACCCGCAACGCCCACGCTCGCCTTGCCGGTGATGCCACTCGACCCGTCAGGCTCGGCCAGCAGGTCGCAGGCGATGACGTCGATGATGTCGTCATCGCGCCGCGCCGCCGCCACGACCGTGTCGCGGTCGATGGCGCAGGGCATCGCGAATCCCTCGTTGTAATCGGTGTGCTCGCCGATCAGGTTGACGCGCGCCGGGGCGCGGGTCAGGCGCTCGGGCGACCGGCCGAATGCGCGTTCGAAGCCTTGCACCGCGCGCTCGCGCGGTGTCGCTGGACGGTCCTGGCTCATGCGCCCTCCGACTGCGCGGCGCGGCGCGCCTGCCGGTAATGCACGGTGTCGCTGACCTCGCGCAGCTGCTGCGCGGCGGCCTCCGGCGTGAGGTCGCGCTGGGCCTCGCCGAGCATTTCGAAGCCGACCATGAACTTGCGCACCGTCGCCGAGCGCAGCAGCGGCGGATAGAAATGCGCGTGCAGTTGCCAGTGGCGGTTGGCGTCGTCGTCCGGCTGTCCGGCGCCATACGGCGCGCCGTGCCAGCCCATCGAATACGGGAACGAGCACTGGAACAGGTTGTCGTAGCGCGTCGTCAGGCGGCGCACGGCGACGGCGAGATCGTCCGCCTGCGCCGTCGTCATCGCGTCGAGCCGCAAGGTGGGGGCCTTGGGCAGCAGCAGCGTCTCGAACGGCCACGCGGCCCAGTACGGCACGACGGCGACCCAGTGCCCGGTCTCGACGATCACGCGCTCGCCCGCGGCCAGCTCATCGCGGACGTAGCGGACCAGCAGCGGTTCGCCGTGCCGGTCGAGGTACTCGCGCTGATGCGTGTCTGCGAGCACGGCCTCGTCGGGCCACCGATCCAGGCCCCAGACCTGTCCATGCGGATGCGGGTTGGAGCAGCCCATCGCCGCGCCCTTGTTCTCGAAGACCTGCACCCAGCGGTGGCGCGCGCCCATGTCCGCGGACTGATCCATCCAGGCCCGCACGACGGCGCGGAGTTCAGGCAACTCGAGTTCCGGCAGCGTGCGGGCGTGATCGGGGGAGAAGCACAGCACGCGGCACTCGCCGGCGACCGGTGTCGACTGAAGCAGATCGGCGCCCGCTTCGCCCGCGACAGCGAAGGTCGCCTCGTCCCCCTGCGCCGGCTGCAGCGCCGCGAAGTCGTTCGTGAAGACGAAGGTCCCCGTGTAGTCCGGATTGCGCTGACCGTTCGCCCGGACGTTGCCGGCGCACAGGTAGCAGGTCGGGTCGTGGCTCGGCAGGGGCGTGTCGTCGATCGACTCCTGCGCGCCCTGCCAGGGCCGCAAGCTGCGGTGCGGCGAGACCAGCACGTGACGGCCGGTCAGCGGATTGCGCCGACGGTGGACGCGGTCAGGCCGGTCGGCGCGCAACGCAAGGCCCTCGGGGGAATCAGCGGGGGTGGCGATCTCGGCGCCTCGCCCGTCCTGGTGTGCGGGGTTCATGCCCGTGATTATCACGAACATTCTTGTTATTAATGAGGAAACCTTACCCGACTCCCCAGGGCCGCGGGTTCCATCTCATAAACTCGCCAATTCATTGGGTCCAAAGCGATGGCCCGCGACAGCACAACAGGGGACGCGCGATGGTGGAGGTCTCGGGCAGCCGGGTCTTGATGGTGGAGGGAGACGCGGCACTGGCCGTCGCCAAGGCCTTGGCCTCGGACACGCGGCAGGCGATGCTGGGCCTGCTCACGCACCAGGTGCTGAACGTGTCGGAGCTGGCCTCGGCGATGAACCTCCCGCATTCGACGGTGAGCTTCAACATCAACCAGCTGCAGGCCGTGGGACTCGTCTCGGTGGAGGTGGAACCCGGCACGCGCGGCCGGCAGAAGCTCTGTTCCAAGCGCTACGACGAGGTGCGCCTGCGCCTGCCCGGCGCGGCGATCGAGTCGCAGCCCAACGTCATCTCGATCAGCATGCCGATCGGCAGCTACCGCCACGTCGAGGCCAAGCCCACCTGCGGCCTGGTCAGCGAGCGCAAGATCATCGGCATGCTGGACGACGCGCGCTCGTTCTTCGAGCCCGAGCACGTCTACGCGCAGCTGCTGTGGTTCGGCGGCTCGGGCTACGTGGACTACGCCTTCCCCAACAACCTGCCCTACGGCGCGGTGCCCAGCCACCTCGAGCTGTCGATGGAGATCTGCTCCGAGGCGCCGCAGTTCAACGAGGACTGGCCCTCCGACATCACGCTCTGGATCAACGACAAGGAGATCGGCACCTGGACCAGCCCCGGCGACTACGGCGGCAAGCCCTCGCTGCTGATGCCGGGCTGGTGGCAGGTCGACCGCACGACGCACGGGCTGCTCAAGCAGTGGAGCGTAGGGGAGAAGGGCTCGATGATCGACGGCGTCGCGCTGGGCGCGGTGAAGATCGGCGACCTGGACCTGCCGCAGACGAATCACATCAAGGTGCGACTGGGCGTCAAGGACGACGCCCGCAACCGCGGCGGTCTCAACCTGTTCGGCCGCAAGTTCGGCAACTACCCGCAGGACATCGTCATGCGGATCGCGTTCGACTTCCCACGCGGGCACGGCCCCGATGCGGTCGCCGCGGACGCCTCGGTGTCGTCTCGACCGCCGCGCGAGATGCGCTGAGCGGCCCCCAGGGCTCACGACGCTACTGAAGCGCTTGCGGCGTCCGACGCGGCCCGTCAGCAACAAACATGCTTGTCATTGACGACACCGTGCTCAGATCGCGATGGCGTCAAGCGCCGTGGCTGTCCGGGTGGTCGGCCACAGCGCCAGGCCGCCGGCCAGGCTCCACGCCTGCCCGTGGCCGAGCCGGCGCAGCGCCCGCGCCGCCTGCGCGCTGCGGTTGCCGCTGCGGCAGAAGAAGATCACCGGCGTCTGCTCCGGCAGCGCACGCCAGCGCGGCAGTGCGTTGATCAGCGCCGACAGTGGCACCGCCTCGGGCGCGAGTTCGTCGGTGGGGCTCATTCGCGCCTCGTAGGCCTCGCGCACGTCGACCAGCACCGGCGTCGGTCCGACGCCGTCGCCCAGCATCGACTGCAGGCTCCCGACGTCGAGCTCGACGCGCTCCGTCGCCCGCGCGCAGTCCACGCGCGCGCCGCAGGCCATCGTCTGGTACTCGGTGGGCGCGAGGTCGCGCTCCAGCACGCCCTTGCCGATCGCGAACGCCTCGGCGCTCAAACGCCCTTTCAGCACGCCGTCGAGCAACGGCTGCGCGCCGCATTCCACGGCAAGCGTCGTCGCAAAACGGTCGTCGTAGTCGTGCCCGGGCAGCAGCAGGCCGTTCAGGCCGACGTTGCGCTCCAGCGTCTTCAGCGACGGGCCGAAGGCGGTCGGCGCGCTCTGCTCGAAATCGCTGCGGCCCAGCGCGCCCGGCATCACCGTGTCGCCGACGAAGGCCGTGATCAGCTCGCCGCCCGCGTGCAGCAGGTAGGCGGTGGAATCTTCCGTATGGCCGGGAATCGCGAGACGCGACAGCCGATGCGCGCCAAGCGCGATCACCTCGCTGCCCTTGGGCCAGCCCAGGGCGTCGACGCGATCGGCGAGCGCTTCCTCGGCGAGCAGGCTCGTCATCGCGTCGCGCAGCGCCTGCGCGGACGAGGCATGGTCGCCATGGCTGTGCGTGTCCAGTACCGCGGCCAAGGTCAGCCCGCGACATCGCATCCACTGCGCCAGCGTGCCGGTGAGTTCGGGCAGCGGGTCGACGACCACGCAGCGGCGGCTCGACACATCGGCGACGACGTAGCAGCAGGCGCCGTCGACGGCAAAGCGTGTGAGCAGCTCCGGTGCCTGCGGGGTCTCGTTCGGTGCTGGCGTCTGGCAGGTCGCGCGCAGCGACTCGCCACAGGCGCGCAGGCGTCTGCAGGCTTCATCGATGGTCGACTCAGCATCGGCCGCGCCGAAGGACAGGCGCACCGCGGCGCCGGCTCGCCACGCCGGCAGGCCCATCGCCTGCAGCACGTAGCTCGGCGCCGCCTTCGCCGCGCCGCAAGCAGAGCCCCCGCTGACGCGCAGGCCGGCGGCGTCGAACAGGTCGAGCAGCAGCTTCGCGCTCAGCCCGGGGACCGAGACGTTGAGCGTCGTCGGCAGGCTGATGTCGAACGGCGCGTTGAACACGACGCCGGGGAAGGCCTCGCGCAGCGCGTCGGCCAGGCGTTGGCGACGGTCCAGCAACTGGCCGAGCGACGCGAACACGCCGCCGCCTTCGAGCGCCTCCAGCACCGCGCCCAGCGCGGCGATGCCGGCCATGTTCTCGGTGCCGGAGCGCTGCGCGCCTTCCTGCCCGCCGCCGGCCATCAACGGCGTGAACGGGGCGCCCTCGCGGACATAGAGCATGCCGACGCCCTTGGGCGCGTAGAGCTTGTGGCCGGAGAACGGCGCGTAGTCGATCGCGCGTTCGCCGAGTTGCAGCGGCAGCTTGCCGAGCGCCTGCACGCCGTCGACCAGCCAGAGCGCGCCGGAGCCTCGCAGCGCGTCGGCGATGCCGTCGAGGTCGCTGATGACGCCGGTCTCGTTGTTGGCGGCCATCGTGCAGACCAGGCCGGCCGACGAGGCGTTCGCGCGCAGCCAGGCGAGGTCATGGCGGCCGTCGATGCCGACAGGGATCGCGACGACGTCCAGGTCCAGGCCCAGCAGCGTGTTCCAGTGCCGGAGCGCCTCGGGCACCGCCTTGTGCTCGGTGGCGCCGTAGAGCAGTTGCGGCGGGATGGTCTGGCCGGCCTCGCGCCGTTGCCGCAGGGCGGTCAGGGCGGACAGCACGGCGGTCTGGATGCCCTCGGTCGCCCCGCTGGTGAAGACCAGCCGGCCGCCCGGTGCGCCCAGCACGCGCCGCGCGGTGGCGCGGACCGCGTCGAGCCGCGCCCGGGCCTTGAGACCGCTGCCGTGGATGCTGCTCGGGTTCCCGAACGCGTCCGCCATCACGGAGAGCGCGGCGTCGCGGGCCTGCGGCAGGACGGGGGTGGTGGCGTTGGCGTCGAGGTAGATTTCCATGGTGGTCGATTGTCAGAATTCACGCTTGGAATCCACGTGCAAAATCCATCTTTCCTTGGCCGATTTCGGCAATTGAATTCCAAGGTTGGCCAACATGACGAAACTGGATTCCATCGACCGAAAGATTCTCGATGTCCTGCAGCGGGACGCGTCCGTGCAGGTGAGTGAGCTGGCGGTGGAGGTCGGGCTGTCGACGACGCCGTGCTGGCGCCGGGTGCAGCGACTGAAGGAGTCGGGGGTGATCACCCGCAACGTGATGCTGGTGGACCCGAAGAAGGTGAACGTCGGGGTGACGGTGTTCGTCTCGGTGCGGACGAACGTGCACTCGCAGGCCTGGTTCGACCAGTTCCGCGCGGCGATCGAGGCGATCCCGGAGGTCGTCGAGTTCTACCGGATGAGCGGCGACGTGGACTACCTGCTGCGCGTGGTGGTGCCGGACATCGCGGCCTACGACCAGGTCTACCGCCGGCTGATCGCGGGGACGCAACTGTCGGACGTCAGCTCCAGCTTCGCGATGGAGGAGCTGAAGTTCACGACGGCGTTGCCGTTGTCGTATATCGCGTGAAGGGCGGCCCGCTCACCACCTCAGCCAATGCCGCCCAGCGAGCGCGCCCAGCGCCGCCGACATGCCCATCCCGAGCACGTACCAGATCGCGACGAACGGGGCTGCCATCTCCGGGCAGTGCAGCGAGTAGACGCACGCGCCCACCGCGCCCGCGAGCCAACCTGCCGCCGCCCCGGTCAGCACCGGCCGCGTCGGCGCCAGGCCGCGAAGCGCCCACAACAGGCCCACGCCGATCGGCAGCGCCGTCGCCGTCACGTTGAACACGCAGACCCGCCACGTCGTGCCCAGCACCAGCGGCACGCGCGCGGCGGGTTCGGCCATCCACAGCACCACCGCCGCCCAGATCCACAGCAGCGACACCGGCAGCCACACGCCCAGCCACCAGCCGTTCATCCGCGCCCCGGGGTGACCGAGACGGAACACCACGACCAGGCCGGTCGCGGCCACCGCCAGCGGCATTGCCACCTTCTGCCAGAACACCGCCGTGCCCATCAGCTCGGCCAGGTCGGCGCGGATGCCGAAGGCGCCCTGCACCCACGCCAGCGCCAACGCCACGCCCACCAGCAGCGCGACGGCGAAGCGCCGCTCGCCAGTGCGCGTCGGCACCGGGCCGGCATCCTGCGCCAGCAGTCCGATCAGGTCGTCGGTCTTCATGTCATGTCCTTCCACAGTCGCGCCAGCGTCTTCAATCCCCGGTGCACCCCGACCTTCACCGCCGACTCGCTCAGCCCGGTGAGCTGGGCGGTCTCCTGGACCGACAGCCCCTCGACCTTGGTGTGCAGGATCGGCAGGCGCTGGTTGGTCGGCAATCGATCCAGCAGCCGGCTCAGGTCGCGGCGCGAATCGCCGGCCTCGTGGTCGGCGGCCGCGAACACCGCGAGGTCGTCGTCGAGCGGCTCGTTCAGCGCGTCGTGCCGCTCGCGACGACGCCAGAGGTCGACCAGCTTGTAACGCGCGACCGCATGCACCCAGGCCGTCAGCGGCTCGCCGCGGCGGTAGGTCTGACGTTGCGCGTGCACGGCCATCAGCGTCTCCTGCACCAGATCCTCGACCTCGTCCGGCAGCTGCTGCAGCCGCCGCCGGAAGTAGCCGCGCAGCAGCGCCCCCAGGCGCTGGAGGAAGCGGTGGTAAGCCCCCGCATCCCCGTCCAGCCCGGCCAGGAAGAGGTCGTGCAACTCATGTTCTGTCGCGATCACGGGATCTATTCGCGTCATGGGGCCGGAAGGTTACAGGGGGCTCGAAAAAAAGAACCTGGAAATTTCCGGGCGGCGCTGTAACCCCCGGCGCAAATGGCACGAACTAACCCTCGGATGCGACGGACCAATCGGCGCGTTCATCACGCAAACCCACTATCCACCCGCACAAGGAGTGCCCCCATGAAGTCGACCACCCTGAGCCTCGCCCTGGTCACCCTGACCGCCCTGTCCGCCTCCGCCATGGCACAGGACGCCAAGCCTGCCGCCGCGGAGAAGGAGCGCTGCTACGGCGTCGCCATGGCCGGCAAGAACGACTGCGCCGCCGGCCCCGGCACCACCTGCGCCGGCACCGCCAAGATGGACTACCAGGCCAACGCGTGGAAGTACGTCCCCGCCGGCACCTGCACGACGATCAAGACCCCCAAGGGCATGGGCTCGCTCTCCGCGATCAAGTCCTGAGCGGCAGACCCTCATGACACACGCGCTGGGCGCCGGCCTGGGCTTCAAACCGGAGTTCGCGGAAGACGCGCTGGCAGCGCGTGATCCGGGACTCTGGTTCGAGGTCCACCCCGAGAACTACCTCGTCGCGGGCGGCCCGCGTCTGGCGCTGCTCGAGACCCTGCGGGCGACACATCCGCTGTCGCTGCACGGGGTGTCGATGTCCCTGGGCGGCACGGCGCCGCCAGAGCCCGAGCATCTGCGGCGCTTCGCCGCGTTGGCGGACCGGCTGCAGCCGGCGCTGGTGTCGGAGCATCTGGCGTGGAGCCGCTTCGGCGGCGCGTATGCACCGGACCTGCTGCCGGTGCCGCGCACGACGGAGGCCTTGCGTCATGTCGCCGCGAACCTCTCCCGCATGCAGGACGCGCTGCAGCGCCGTGTCGCCATCGAGAACCCCACGCATTACCTGCCCCTCGCCCACGACTGGGGCGAGGTCGATTTCCTTCACGAACTGGTCCGCCGCAGCGGCTGCGGTTTGCTGGTCGACGTGAACAACGTGTTCGTGTCCGCGAGCAACCTCGGCATCGACGCCTCGGCGTGGATCGACGCGATCGACAGCGACGCGGTGATGGAGATCCACATCGCCGGCCATCGCGCCGACGCGGACGCCAGCACCGGCCTGTTGATCGACAGCCACGATGCGGCCGTCGCGGCCCCGGTCTGGGCATTGCTGGCGCGATTGACCGTTCGCATCGGTCCCAGACCGACCCTGGTCGAGCGCGACGGCAACCTGCCACCTTTCGCCGAATTGATCGCCGAACGCAGACAGGCTCAGTCAGCGCTCGACGCGGCAACGCGCGCGCCTCATGAGGTGCTCGCATGACGCGCATCGAATCGCGCGCGGAGACGACGCTTGAATCGCTCGCCAGATTCCAGGAGACGTTCTGGCGCGACCTCTGGGCCGCGCCGGAGGACGGCACTGCCCGCCCCGCATCGGCGGCCGCTCACCCCGGCTTCGCCGTCTATCGCAACACCGTGTTGAAAGGCTGCGCGGATGCGCTGATCTCGCTCTATCCGGCCGTACACCGGCTGACCGGCGATGCGTGGATGCAGGCGGTGGCGCTCGACGCGGTGCGGGCCGACCCGCCAACGGGCGGAGACCTCCAGCACTACGGCGCGCGCTTTCCGGCGTTCCTCGACGAGGCGCTCGCGGGCAGCGAACTGCCCTGGCTCGGCGAGGTCGCACGCCTGGACCGGCTCTGGAGCGAGAGCCACGTATCGGCCGATGCGCCGGTACTCGACGTGCCGGCGATCGCGCGGCTCGATGCCGAACGACTCGCCGCGTCGCGGCTGGTGCCGCACCCCGCGGCGCGATGGCGCTGGTGCGCCGGCTGGCCGGCGTTCAGCCTCTGGAACGCGGCACGCACCCAAGGCGCCGATCCGAATCCACCGCATTGGCAGGGCCAGGGCGCGCTGCTGACGCGGCCCCTTGGCGCGGTCATCGCGCTCGAGATCGACGCCGCCGATTGCGCGCTGCTCGACGCCTGCGCCGACGGCACACCGCTCGGCGCGGCGCTGGACACGATCCAGGCCCGCCTCCCCGCCTTCGACCCCGGCGCCGCGCTGGGCCGTCTGCTCAATCAAGGCGCCTTCACCGGCGTCATGGAGATCCCGTCATGAACACGATCAACTCCACATCCCGCACCGGACGCGACGCCTCCTGGTCGCTGGCCACGATCCGCCAGCGCCTGGAGCGCCTCATCTCGCATGACCTCATCGCGCTGGCCTGCCGATTCAGCATCGCGGGCGTGTTCTGGCTGTCCGGCCGCACCAAGGTCGAGGGCTGGTTCACCCTGACCGACACGACCTTTCTGCTGTTCCGCCAGGACTACGCGCTGCCGCTGATCCCGCCGGAGTGGGCGGCCTACCTGGCCACGTCCGCGGAGCACATCCTGCCGATCCTGCTCGTGCTGGGGCTGTTCACGCGGGTCGCGGCGCTCGGCGTGCTGGGGATGACGGCGGTGATCCAGACCTTCGTCTATCCGTCGGGCTGGCCGACGCATCTGAGCTGGGCGGCGCCGATGCTGTATCTCCTGGGTCGGGGCCCCGGCCGGTGGTCGCTGGACCATCTATTCAGCCGCGGTATTCAAGCGCGCTCTTGAAACGCCAAGACCGGTCCATATAATCTCCCTGCTAGCACTCGCGATGGTCGAGTGCTAACAAGCCCCAAGGCCGTGGCTGAGGGGCTTACTTCTTGTGATGGACTGGCTTGTGCGCTGAGCGCACAGCGGGTCCTTGAAGCAAGTCTGCATTAGTCAAGGAGATCTGATGAAACTGCGTCCTCTGCACGATCGCGTGATCGTTAAGCGCCTGGAAAACGAAACCAAGACGGCCTCCGGCATCGTCATCCCCGACAACGCCGCCGAGAAGCCCGACCAGGGCGAAGTGCTGGCCGTCGGCCCGGGCAAGCGCAACGACAAGGGTGAATTCATCGCCCTGAACGTCGCCGTCGGCGACCGCGTCCTGTTCGGCAAGTACAGCGGCCAGACCGTCAAGGTCGACGGCGACGAGCTGCTCGTCATGCGCGAGGAAGACCTGTTCGCCGTCATCGCCAAGTAATCGGCGACCGCGACAGACTTTCATCCAGATAAAGATTTCGGAGAGATACACATGGCAGCAAAAGACGTTGTCTTCGGCGGCGAGGCCCGTGCCCGCATGGTCGAAGGCGTGAACATCCTGGCCAACGCGGTCAAGGTCACGCTGGGCCCCAAGGGCCGTAACGTGGTGCTGGAGCGCTCGTTCGGCGCCCCCACCGTCACGAAGGACGGTGTCTCGGTCGCCAAGGAGATCGAGCTCAAGGACAAGCTGCAGAACATGGGCGCCCAGATGGTCAAGGAAGTCGCTTCCAAGACCTCGGACAACGCCGGTGACGGTACCACCACCGCCACGGTCCTGGCCCAGGCCATCGTCCGCGAAGGCATGAAGTACGTGGCCGCCGGCATGAACCCGATGGACCTGAAGCGCGGCATCGACAAGGCGGTCACCGCCCTGGTCACGCAGCTGAAGGCGGCCTCCAAGGCCACCACGACCTCCAAGGAAATCGCCCAGGTCGGCACCATCTCCGCCAACTCCGACGCCGACGTCGGCGAGATCATCGCCAAGGCGATGGACAAGGTCGGCAAGGAAGGCGTGATCACCGTCGAAGACGGCAAGAGCCTGGACAACGAGCTCGACATCGTCGAAGGCATGCAGTTCGACCGCGGCTACCTGTCGCCGTACTTCATCAACAACCCGGAAAAGCAGTCGGCGATCCTGGACAACCCGTTCGTCCTGCTCTACGACAAGAAGATCTCCAACATCCGCGACCTGCTGCCGACGCTGGAAGCCGTCGCGAAGTCGGGCCGTCCGCTGCTGATCATTGCCGAAGAAGTCGACGGCGAAGCACTGGCGACCCTGGTCGTCAACACGATCCGCGGCATCCTGAAGGTCGTCGCCGTGAAGGCCCCGGGCTTCGGCGACCGCCGCAAGGCCATGCTGGAAGACATCGCCATCCTGACCGGCGGCAAGGTGATCGCCGAGGAAGTCGGCATGTCGCTCGAGAAGGTCACGCTGGCTGACCTGGGCCAGGCCAAGCGCGTCGAAGTGGGCAAGGAAAACACCACCGTCATCGACGGCAACGGTGCCGGCGCCGACATCGAAGCGCGCGTCAAGCAGATCCGCGTCCAGATCGAGGAAGCCACCAGCGACTACGACCGCGAGAAGCTGCAGGAACGCGTGGCCAAGCTGGCCGGCGGCGTCGCCGTCATCAAGGTCGGTGCCGCCACCGAAGTCGAGATGAAGGAAAAGAAGGCCCGTGTCGAAGACGCGCTGCACGCCACCCGTGCCGCCGTTGAAGAAGGCATCGTGGCCGGCGGCGGCGTCGCGCTGCTGCGCGCCCGTCAGGCCGCTGGCACGATCAAGGGCGACAACGCCGACCAGGACGCCGGCATCAAGCTGATCCTGAAGGCCATCGAAGCCCCGCTGCGCGAGATCGTCTACAACGCCGGTGAAGAAAGCTCCGTCGTCGTCAACACCGTGCTGGCCGGCTCCGGCAACCACGGCTACAACGCGGCCAACGGCACCTACGGCGACATGATCGAGATGGGCATCCTGGATCCGACCAAGGTGACCCGCACCGCGCTGCAGAACGCCGCGTCCGTAGCCTCGCTGATGCTGACGACCGAGTGCATGGTCGCCGAAGCGCCGAAGGACGAGTCCGCCGGCCCGGCCATGCCTGGCGGCATGGGCGGCATGGGCATGGACATGTGATGTCCGCCTGAGCACGGCGCGCGGTGGTCCCACCGCGCTGCCCGCTCGGGATGAACGCTCCGGAAAGGGGTCGCTTCGGCGACCCCTTTTTTCGTTCGTGCAAGATGAGTCGGTTGCGCGTCGATACGACGTAGGCTTGGCCATTGCCAATATCGGCTGCAGCATCCACTCAGCATCATGGTCACCGCCGGCCGTCAGGTCGCGCGGCCATCAGGCTTTCCCCAGGTCGCACGTCCCCGCGCCCCAGGGGATGTCACCTGAATGAGGGGCGACCATAATGCGGCTGACAACTTGTCACAAATGATGGTCCAAGCGTCTTCGCCCTCCCTGCAGTCCCTGCTCGACGACACCCTCGCGCATGTGCCCGCGTTGGCGCACGCGGTCTACAACGGCCTGCAGGACGAGCTCAAGAGCCGGCTCGAGCATCACCAGTTGCTCGCCGGATGGTCCAAGCGGCGCGCGAGTTTCGCGTCCGACTTCGAAGGCTCGCTCAACCTCCTGCTGAAGACGGCCCGCGACGGCGGCGATCCGCTGCAGCGGGAGCGCCCCGTCTCACGCGGCGGCGAACTGTCCTTCAGCCTCGTCGACGAGAGCCAGGCCCTGAAGGACGTCGCGATCGCGCACGTGATCACCGCGATCGAAGACCAATCCCGGGCCGAGCTGCATCAGCTGGGCAACTTCTTCGCCGCGCTGCGCGGCATCGCGCGGCCGCTGAAGAACGACAACCCGTTGCGGGCCGCGCTGTTCGCACAGGCGCTGGCACGCGCCATCGAAGGCGTGGACCTCGACGCGGACGGCCGCTACGCGCTGATGCGCATGGCCGCGCATCCGCTGGCGACCAAGCTGCAGCCGATCTACACCCTGCTCTGCCAGGGCCTGAGACAGGCGCAGTTGAGCGGCATGCTGACCAGCCACGGGTCGGCGCTCAAGGAATCGGAACTGCGGCTGCGCCAGTTCAAGACCTTGACCGACACGCCGACGCAGAACGCGACGCTGGACCAGGTCGCGATGAAGCTGGACCTGATGAACACGCGCGCCGCCGAGCTCGGATCGGCGCGCGCCGCGGCCTCGGGTTCGCCCACTTCGCCGACGGGTGCCCTGGCCGCCCCGCCGCCCAAGCTGGGACCGGGCATCGGCGCGCCGGGCACGGACCTGCTGTCGCGCCTGTACGACCAGATCCTGGCCGACGACAGCCTGCAGCCGCCGCTGAAGGTCCTGATGGGTCGACTGCAGGTCGCGATCGTGCGCCTGTCCAAGACCGATCCCTCGCTGCTGCGTCGCCAGGACCATCCGACCTGGCAGTTGCTGAACCGGCTGGCCGCGCACGGCGCGGGCTTCCAGCGCAGCGACGACGCGGAACTGAAGGCCTTCCTGCAATTCCTGGAACGCGTGATCCAACCGCTGCTGGACAGCGCGCATCCCTCCGCGTTGCAGTTCCAGCAGGCCTTGACCGAGGTCGACACCCACATCCGCGCGCAGGCCGAGGCCCGCGGCCAGCGCAGCGCGGTGGCGCTCGAGCGCCTGGACCGCGAGCAGCGCCGCCAGGAATGGCAGCGGATGCTGCGCGACCAGTTGCAGCACCAGCTCGACGACGCCCAGGCGGGCAAGCTGATGCGGCGTTTCCTGCTCGGCCCCTGGGTCGAGGTCATCGCGCAGGCGATGGTCCAGCACGGCCGGGATGCCTCGGAACCGCAGACCTACATCGAACTCGTGGACGCGCTGCTGCACAGCGTGTCGCCGCAGCCGGACGAGGCGGCCCGCACGCGCCTGCGCGCCCAGTTGCCGGACCTCGTCCGCGCGCTGGACCGCGGCATGGATGCCATCGCGCTGCCCCCGATGCAGCGGCAGACCTTCCTCGACGAGCTCATGCGCCAGCACGGCCGGGTGCTGCGCGGACTGCCAGCCGTGGAGGAGGCCGCCCCGGCCGCCCCGTCGCCGCGACGCCCGGCGCAGACCTCCGAGGAACTGCTGCAGCAACTGCTCGACGAACGCGAGTCGCAACTGCCCTCGCGCTGGGCCTACGAGCGCGTCGACCGCGGCCAGTTGCCGACGGTGCCGGTGGCGCTCTACAGCGAGGAGCACTCGCCCCACGCTCACGCGGCGCTGCAGGACTGGATCGCCGGCGTGCACATCGGCGGCTGGTACCACTTCTTCCACCAGAGCGAGTGGATCACCGCGCAGATCGCGTGGATCAGCGACAGCCGCCAGATGTTCCTGTTCGTCGGCCAGGCGTCGGAGGAGCGCCACTCGGTCACGCGCGGCGCGCTGGAACAGCTGGTCGCCAACGGGCTGATCACGCAGCTGGAAGACGAGCCGCTGCTGCAGCGCGCGATCGGCACGCTGATGCTGGACCTGGACCGCGCCCCGCCCAACGGCAACGATCACTGACGGACACCGTCGGAACCCCGCCGGGCCCTGCCCGCGGGCCAGGTTCGGGTCACAATGCGCCCGCCTCGCGCCGTTGCCGCGAGCTTGTCCTGCAGCCCGATGTCCGCCCTGTCCCGAGATCCCCGCGCGCTTCCCGGCGTGCTTCCCCGCGTTCGTCGCCTTCTGCGCCTGAGCGGCCGGTGCCGGCTGGCGCTGGCGGTCGCCTTCACCGCGCTCGCCGCGCTCACCGCGCCGGTCGCCGGCCTCGCCCAGTCGGTGCCGCCCAATCCCCCGCCCGGGCCGGTGGCGACGCCCGCGGCCGACCAGGCCCAGCGGCCCAAGCTCGGGCTGGTGCTCTCGGGCGGCGGCGCGCGCGGCCTGGCGCACGTCGGCATCCTGAAGGTGCTCGAACGCGAACGCATCCCCGTCGACATCGTCACCGGCACCTCGATGGGCGCGATCATCGGCGGCCTCTACGCCAGCGGCATGTCGGCCGACGACCTCGACCGCGAGCTGTCGCGGATCGCCTGGGACCGGCTGTTCGCGAGCCGCGTCGACCGCCAGGACCTGTCGCAACGCCGCAAGGAGGAGGACTTCGAGTTCTCCGCGACGATCGAGTTCGGCCTGCGCGACGGCGAGGTTCGCGTGCCCACCGGCACGCTCTCCAGCCGCGGGCTCGAGGCGTTGCTGCGCCGGCTGACGCTGCCGGTGCGCGACGTGCACCAGTTCGACCGCCTGCCGACGCCCTTCCGCGCCGTCGCCACCGACATGGAGAACGGCCACGAGCGCATCCTGGCCGAAGGCGACCTCGCGCTGGCGCTGCGCTCCAGCATGAGCGTGCCCGGCGTGTTCGCGCCGGTCGAATGGGAGGACCGCATCCTCGGCGACGGCGGCCTGGTCAACAACCTGCCGGTCGACGTCGCTCGCGAGATGGGCGCGACGCGCCTGATCGCGGTGAACGTCGGCACGCCGGTGGGAGGGCGCGACACGCTGAACTCGCTGCTCGGGCTGACCGCGCAGATGATCAACATCCTCACCGAACAGAACGTGCAGCGCTCCATCGCCAGCATGTCCGCCGGCGAAGACCTGCTGATCACGCCGAAGCTGGGCAAGCTGACGTCGGGCGACTTCGACAAGGTCCGCGACCTGATCCGCGCCGGCGAGGAAGCCGCCGAGGCGATGCTGCCGCAGCTGCGCGCCTACGCCGTCGACGAGCGGACCTACACGGACTGGCAGATCGCGCGCATCGGCACCAAGGCGCCGGGCGTGTTCATCGCCGCGGTGAAGCTGGAAGGCTCCGACAACACCAACCCGGAGCGCTTCCGCAGCCAGCTCGAATCGAAGCCGGGCCAGCCCTTCAACAACGAGACGGCGGAGCGCGACATGCGCTTCCTGTCCTCCAGCGGCGACTACAACCGCGTCGACTATCACGTCGAGCAGCGCGCCGAGGGCGAGACGCTGGTCTTCAACATGGAAGACAAGCCCTGGGGGCCGAACTACTTCCGCGTGGGCATGGACTTGTCGACCGACTCGGGCGGCGACAGCTTCTTCAACCTGCGCCTGAGCCACAACCGCCACTGGCTGACCGACAAGGGCACCGAGTGGCGCAACCAGATCACGATCGGCGAGACGCCGCGGCTCTATACCGAGCTGTACCACCCGCTGGGCCTGAAGCTGGGCGTGGCCGACGACTGGTTCGTCAGCGCCTGGGGCGAGGCCAACCAGCGCAAGCAGATCGTCTATGACGACAACGATCCGGACAACGCCAGCCTGGGCCAGGCACGGCTGGTGCGGCGCGACGCCTCCGTGGGACTGGATGTGGGTCAGCCGTGGGGGCGCTGGGGCGAGGTGCGGCTGGGCGTGATCAGCCAGATCCGGCACGCCAAGCCCGACCTGATCACGGTGGCGACGCCCGCGATGGGCAAGCTGCGCTGGACCAGCTACGAGCGCGGCTTCCGGTTCCGGACCGTCGTCGACCAGCTGGACTACGCGAACTTCCCGCAGCACGGCTACCGCTTCACCGTCGAGGCGCAAGGCGGCCGCCAGGACAACCGCAACCTCAGCAGCGGCCGCTTCCTGCGGCTGAACACGGACGGGAACGTGGTGCGCAGCTTCGGCGGCCACACGGTCAGCCTGTACGCGCGCGCCGTGGCGTCGCAGCAGCCGGACGACACGGGCCTGGGCGGCTACACGCTGGGCGGTTTCCACCAGCTGTCGGGCTACAACCCGAACCAGCTCAGCGGCAACTCGCTGCTGTTCACGCGGGCGACCTACTACCGGCGCCTGAACGACCAGCCCTTCCTGTCGCGCGGGTTCTTCATCGGCGGCACGCTGGAGGCGGGCAACACCTGGCTCTCGCGCCGCGACATCAGCGTCAAGGACATGCGCTACGCGAGCAGCATCTTCCTGGGTTCGGACACGGGACTGGGGCCGCTGTACGTGGGCATCGGCTATGCGCCACGCGGCGGGACCGCGTTCTACGTGTTCATCGGCCGGCCTTGAGAGACATCGCCGGCGCAGGGCCGGCGAGGTTCGTGGGCAGGGTCAGGGCTTGTCGTGCCCGACGGCGTCGGTGTCGTCGGACGCCGTGTCCTCATCCGGCCCGTCATCCGGCCCGTCCTCCGAACCGTCGTCGGACGCCTCGTCCTCTTCCTCGCTGTGCGGCGCGCGCGGCTCGGCGTGCGCCCAGTCGTAGATCACCTCGGCGACGTCTTCCAGGCCCTGCTTGCTCAGTGCCGAGAACAGCGTGACGCCGATGTCGGAATCCTCCGTCGCCAGCACGCCCAGGTCCTTCTGGACCTGCGCCAGGATGGCGGCGCCTTCCTTGCGGTTGAGCTTGTCGGCCTTGGTCAGCACGACCAGCAGGCTGACCTCGCCCGCGGTGACGCGGTCGGACACGTATTCGAGCAACTGCTTGTCGAGGTCGGTCAATCCCAGGCGGGAGTCGACCATCAGCACCACGCCCGACAGCTCCTCGCGCTGGCCGAGATAGTCGGCCATGACGCGCTGCCAGCGCAGCTTGGCGTCGCGGGCCACCGCGGCGTAGCCGTAGCCGGGCAGGTCGGCGAACAGCGCATTGGGCGCGTCGCGCGGGCCCACCGCGAACAGGTTGATGTGCTGCGTGCGGCCCGGCGTCTTCGACGCGAAGGCCAGGCGCTTCTGCTGGGCCAGCGTGTTGACCGCCGTCGACTTGCCGGCGTTGGAACGACCGACGAAGGCGATCTCCGGCAGGCCGCGCGGGGCCAGGTCTTGCGCGCGCGCCTCGCCCTCGCCGACTTCCTCGCCGGTCGCTTCGGATCCCGGGGCGTCTTCCGAGTCGTCTCCCGAGTCGGAATGCGGCGCGCCGACGTCGGCGTCGGCGTCGGCGTCAAGCAACGCCTCGTCGAACTCGGCGGCTTCGGCCTCGGCCAGCGCCGCCTCCGCGCGCGCCAGCGCCTCCCCCGGCAGCACGCCGTCGACCGGCAGGTGCTTGAGCTGGCTGGCCGTGGTCAGGAATCGGGCGGTGTGCGTCCAGGCCAGCGCGCGCTTGCCCGGGGTCATCGGCTCGGCGCTGGCGGCCTTCTTCACCGGCGGGGGCAGGCCTTGCGCCCTGGCCTTTTCGGCGTTCTTCGCGCGGGCCTTGGCGGCCGCGCGCATACCCGTTTTCCCGGGGCCCTGCTTCTTCTTTGATGCTCCAGCGCGTCCCGCGCCACGGCCTGCGGGTTTCCCTGGGGCCGCCGGGGCGGGTTTCTTGTTGGAATCGGTCATCGGGCTGCGCGGGCTCTAAAGAGGTGCATTGTAAGATCCCGCGGTTGCGCTCACCCAACCCTCAACATTCATGAAGACTGCCGCTTTCTTGTTGTCGAGCATGGTTTTGATGTCCGGCGCCGCCATCGCCGCCGAATCCCCCGCATCCGCGAAGCCGGATCTGGCCAAGGGCCAGGCCATCAGTTCGCAAGTCTGTGCCGCCTGCCATACGGCGGACGGCACCCGCGGCAGCCCCGCCAACCCCATCATCGCCGGCCAGCACGCCGACTACCTGGCCAAGCAGCTGCACGAGTTCAAGTCGGGCAAGCGCAAGAACCCGGTGATGTCGGGCATGGCCGCGCCGCTGACGGACGACGACATCCGCAACGTCTCCGCGTTCTACGCCAGCAAGGGTTCCAAGCCCGGCTTCGCGAAGAACAAGGAGCTGATCACCCTGGGCGAGAAGATCTACCGGGGCGGCATCGCGGACAAGCAGGTGCCCGCCTGCGCCGGCTGTCACAGCCCCAACGGCGCCGGCATCCCGGCGCAGTACCCGCGCCTGGGCGGCCAGCACAGCGACTACACCGAGGCCCAGCTGACGGCGTTCCGCGCCGGCGGCCGCCCGAACAGTCCGCAGATGCTGGCCATCGCCGCCAAGATGAGCGACCGCGAGATCAAGGCGGTCTCGGACTACATCGCCGGCCTGCGCTGAGCGATCGCCCGCGGGGCGCACCTTTCGGGGAAGGTTCCGACGAACGAGGCCGGTGATCCGATCACCGGCCTTCGCTTTTGCCGGCCCTCGCCCGATTCGTCGCCGGGCGCAACGAGAATGCCGGCCATGACCGAGAAGTCCCCCGAGAGTCCCACCAGGCAGACAGCCCAGGCCGCCGCGCGCGTCGCGCTCGACGACGCGATGGAGCTGGTGGCGTCGATGCGCTTCGCCATCGCGCTGCTGACGGTGCTGTGCATCGCCTCCGTGATCGGCACCGTCGTGCAGCAGCGCCAGCCGATGCCCAATTACGTCAACCAGTTCGGACCGTTCTGGTCGGAGCTGTTCGGCAAGTTCGACCTGTACACCGTCTACAGCGCATGGTGGTTCCTGCTGATGCTGGGTTTCCTGGTCGTGTCGACCAGCCTGTGCATTGCGCGCCATACGCCCAAGATCCTGCGCGACCTGAAGACCTACAAGGAGACGATGCGCGAGCAGTCGATCCAGGCCTTCAAGCACAAGGCGCTGGGTTACCTGCACATGAATCCGGAAGCCGCGCTGGGCCAGATCAACGCGTGGCTGAGCGCCGAGGGCTGGAAGGCCCGCGCGCAGGTGCGCAACGGCGGCGTCATGATCGGCGCGCGCAAGGGCTCGGCGCACAAGATCGGCTACCTGGCGGCGCATTCGGCCATCGTGCTGATCTGCCTGGGCGGGCTCTTCGACGGCGATCTGGTCGTGCGCGTCATGATGTGGGCGCAGGGCAAGCAGATCTACCAGGGCGACGACCTCACCCAGGTCACCGACATCAACCGCCTGACGCCGACCAATCCGAGCTTCCGCGGCAACCTGTACGTGCCGGAGGGCAGCCGCTCGTCGACGGCGCTGATCTCGATGCCCAGCGGCGTCGTGGTGCAGGACCTGCCCTTCGACGTGGAGCTGAAGAAGTTCATCGTCGAGTACTACGCGACCGGCATGCCCAAGCTGTTCGCCAGCGACGTGGTCCTGCACGACCGCCGCGACGGCACGTCGACCAAGGCGACGGTCAAGGTCAATGAGCCCGTGACCTACCGCGGCGTGACGCTCTACCAGAGCAGCTTCGAGGACGGCGGCTCCTCGCTGAAGCTGAAGCTGCGCGCGTTGCAGGCGGCGCACGACACGCCGCTGGACGGCAAGGTCAACGGCACGACGACGCTGACGGCGGACGGCGAGAAGTTCGGGCTCGAGTTCACCGGCCTGCGCGTCATCAACGTCGAGAACTTCGCCGACGACGGCAAGGACAAGAACGGCACCGACGTGCGCAAGGTGGACCTGGTCGGGCGGCTGGAACAGCACCTGGGCTCGGGCGCCAACCTCGAGGGCAAGAAGACGCTGCGCAACGTCGGCCCTTCGTTCAGCTACAAGCTGCGCGACGCCAGCGGCCAGGCGCGCGAGTACAACAACTACATGCTGCCGCTGGAGCTGGACGGCCACCGCGTGATCCTGCTCGGCGTGCGCGACACGCTGTCGGACAGCTTCCGCTACCTGCGCATCCCCGTGGACGGCAAGGACAGCATGGAAGGCTGGCTGGCGCTGCGGCGCGGGCTGGCCGATCCGGCGCAGCGGCTGCAGGCGGCCAGGCAGTACGCGCTGGGCGCCAGCCCGCCGGACAAGCCGGCGATGCAGGCGCAGCTGGAAGCGACCGCGCTGCGCACGCTGACGCTGTTCGCCGGCGCCGAGGGCCTGAAGGCCGACGCGCCCGCGCAGGGCGCGGCGGTGGGCGGCCTGCCGGCGCTGTCGCAGTTCATCGAGCGCGAGGTGCCCGAGGCCGAACGCGCCCGCGTGTCCGAAGTGCTGCTGCGCATCCTCAACGGCAGCCTGTTCGAGCTCCACAAGCAGGCCGAGGCGCAGCACGGCCGTCCGGCGCCCCAGCCGGGCGAGGCCACGCAGGCCTTCATGACGCAGTCGGTGATGTCGCTGTCGGACGCGATGTTCTACCCGTCGCCGGTCATCATCCAGCTGGACGACTTCCAGCAGGTGCAGGCCAGCGTGTTCCAGGTGACGCGCGCGCCGGGGCAGACCCTGGTCTACCTCGGAGCGGTATTGCTGATCATCGGCGTGTTTGCGATGCTCTACATCAAGGAACGTCGCCTGTGGCTGTGGCTGGAAGCCGCGCCGGGCCGCTCCGAACAGACCCGCGTCCGCATGGCGCTGTCCAGCAACCGCGATACCGCCGACCTGCCCGTCGAATTCGAATCGCTCAAGCAGCGCCTGCTGCATGAGGAGGCCTGACATGAACACCACCACCGCGGACTCGTCCCACCTGCCCTCGCAACTGCCGTCCCAGTTGCCGGGTTCCGGCGAGGCGACCCCGACACGCTCGCTGGTCATCGGCAAGCGCGGCTACTTCCAGGGACGCAACGCCTTCGACTGGATCTTCGCGGCGCTGGTGCTGATCAGCGCCGGCTTCGCGTTCAGCCGCTACAGCGCGTCGATGGATGTCTACGAGAAGGGCATCCTGGCCGGCGCCGCGCCCGCACTGATCGCGCTGGGCTGGTTCTGGCGGCCGCTGCGCCTGCTGTGCCTGATCGTGGGCGCGACCAGCCTCTTCGCCATCCAGCTCTACCTGCGCCAGACCGACGGGTTCGGCGCCGACCTCGCCGCGGGCGAGAAGGTCTTCTTCCTGAAGTACATGCTGTCCAGCCAGAGCGCGATCCTGTGGATGAGCGTGCTGGTGTGGATGAGCACGCTGTTCTACTGGCTGGGCTTCCTGCAGAAGTCGGGCCACAGCGCGGCGGAGGCGATCGGCACACGCCTGGCGTGGGGCGCCGTGGGCATGGCGCTGATCGGCACGATGGTGCGCTGGTTCGAGAGCCACCAGATCGCGCCCGACATCGGCCACATCCCGGTCAGCAACCTGTACGAGGTGTTCGTCCTCTTCACCTGGCTGACGACGCTGATGTACCTGTACTACGAGCAGCGTTTCGCGACGCGGGCGCTCGGCGCCTACGTGATGCTGGTGGTGAGCGCGGCGGTCGGTTTCCTGCTCTGGTACACGATGGCGCGCGAGGCCCACGAGATCCAGCCGCTGGTCCCGGCGCTGCAGAGCTGGTGGATGAAGATCCACGTGCCGGCGAACTTCATCGGCTACGGCAGCTTCGCGATGGCCGCGATGGTGGCGCTGGCGACGCTGCTGAAGACGGCGACGCCGCGCGCGCTGGTGATCGGCCTGATCGGCGTGCCGGTGGGGCTGGTGCTGGTGCTGGTGGGCTTCCGCTTCGGCGCGAACGTCTCGCCGGAGATCGCGACCGGACTGAACGGCTGGGCCGGCAAGATGGCCGGCGTGGCGGTGTTCCTGGCGGCCAGCGTCGCGCTGCGCGGCCCGCTGACGGCGCGGCTGCCGGCGCTGCCGGTGCTGGACGACCTGACCTACAAGTCGATCGCGCTGGGCTTCGCCTTCTTCACGATCGCGACCATCCTGGGCGCGTTCTGGGCGGCGGAAGCCTGGGGCGGCTACTGGAGCTGGGACCCGAAGGAAACCTGGGCGCTGATCGTCTGGCTGAACTACGCGGCCTGGCTGCACATGCGGCTGATCAAGGGCCTGCGCGGCGTGGTCGGCGCGTGGTGGGCGCTGATCGGGCTGCTGGTCACGACCTTCGCGTTCCTGGGGGTGAACATGTTCCTGTCGGGGCTGCACTCGTACGGGACGCTGTAAGGCCTCCTTCCCTCGACAGGGCGGCGCCGGGTTCGAACCGGGCGCCGCCCTGTTTCATTTGGAATGGGGCGCGGCCGCGGCGGGCGCCTCGAATCAGGGGGCCTTAAGCGCACCCTCATGAAAACCTTCAGCCAAACGCGTAAGGTTCGAACCTTCTTTCCCCCGAGGTCCGCCATGCATTTCCACAAGCCCCGCGACGGCCAGCGCATCCCGTCCTCCGAGATCACCTCCCGAGAGGTCTACGACAGCCGCCGCGACTGGTTGAAGTCGGCCGGCGCGCTCGGGCTGACCGGGCTGGGCCTGAGCGGCATGTCCGGCGCGGCGAGCGCGCAGACCGCCGGCCCCGGCAAGCTGGCGAAGCTGCCGGGGGTCAAGAGCACGGTGGCCGGCGCGACCGTGATGGAGAAGCTGACGGCCTACAAGGACGTCACCTCGTACAACAACTTCTACGAGTTCGGCACCGACAAGTCCGACCCCGCCGAGAACGCGCACACCCTCAAGCCCCGGCCCTGGTCCGTCGTCATGGAGGGCGAGTGCGCCAAGCCGGGCCGCTTCGGCCTGGACGACCTGCTGAAGGTCGCGCCGATGGAGGAACGCGTCTACCGCCTGCGTTGCGTCGAAGGCTGGTCGATGGTGATCCCCTGGGTGGGCTACTCGCTGGCCGAGCTGCTGAAGAAGGCGGAGCCGACGGGCAAGGCGAAGTACGTCGAGTTCACCACGCTGGCCGACAAGGCCCAGATGCCGGGCGTGCGCTCGGGCGTGCTGGACTGGCCCTATGTCGAAGGCCTGCGCCTGGACGAGGCGATGCATCCGCTGACGCTGATGGCCTTCGGCCTCTACGGCGAGGTGCTGCCCAACCAGAACGGCGCGCCGCTGCGCCTGGTGGTGCCGTGGAAGTACGGCTTCAAGTCGGCCAAGTCCATTGTCAAGATCCGCTTCGTCGAGAAGCAGCCGGTGAGCAGCTGGACCAAGGCGGCGCAACAGGAATACGGTTTCTTCTCCAACGTGAACCCGCAGGTCGACCACCCGCGCTGGAGCCAGGCCTCCGAGCGCCGCATCGGCGAGGACGGCCTCTTCGCCAAGCGTCGCCCGACGTTGATGTTCAATGGCTACGAGGCGCAGGTCGGTCAGCTGTATGCCGGCATGGACCTGAAGAAGAACTTCTGACACCGCCGCGTCTCCGATCATGAGTGCCTCGCCCGCCGCGCCGTCCAGGACGCAGCCAGCCCCGCCCACGCCTCGGCGCGCGCCTGCGAAACGCCATCCGCTGCTGCATCCGGCGGCGAAGGTCGTGCTATTCGTTCTGTGCCTGCTGCCGCTGAGCTGGTACGTCTTCGGCGCGATCGCGCAGCCGGATCTGCTCGGCGCGAATCCCGCGGAGACGCTGATCCGTGGCCTGGGCGACTGGACCCTGCGTTTCCTCTGGATCACGCTGGCGGTGACGCCGGTGCGGACCTGGACGAACCAGGCGGCGCTGGCGCGCTTCCGGCGGATGCTGGGGCTGTTCACCTTCTTCTACGCGAGCCTGCACCTGCTGGCCTACGGCTGGCTCGACAAGAGCCTGGACCTGGCCGACATCCTGCGCGACATCGCCAAGCGGCCCTTCATCCTGATGGGCTTCGTCGCGTGGCTGCTGCTGGTGCCGCTGGCGGCGACCTCGTTCAACCGGGCGATCAAGGCGCTGGGCGCGGCACGCTGGCAGATGCTGCACAAGCTCGTCTACGCGATCGCGCTCGTCGGGTTGATGCACTTCATCTGGATGCGCGCGGGGAAGAACAACTTCGCCGAGCCGATCGTGTATGGGTCGATCCTGGCGGTGCTGCTGGGATGGCGGGTGTGGAAGCGGGTGAGACGCTGAGATGAGCTGAGCTGATCGAGCGGCCGCCAACACGCCGCTATGCTCGACGCCCATGCTGAGTCTTCATCCTGTCTCCGAGCGCGACCTCGCCGATCTGCGCCGCTTCGAATTCGACAACCGCGCGTTCTTCGAGGCCCACATCAATGCACGGGCCACGTCGTACTACGCCGACGGTGGCATCGAGTCCGCCATCGCGTCCGCGCGTCGCGAGGCCGAAGCGGACACGGGGCATCAGTTCCTGATCCGCGGCATCGCGGGCGCGCTGATCGGCCGCATCAACCTGAGCCAGATCAAGCGCAAGCACTATCACTCATGCGAGCTTGGCTACCGCATCGCGGAGAGCGAGAACGGCAAGGGCTATGCGAAAGAGGCGGTGCGCCTGGTGCTCGACAAGGCCTTCGGCGAGCTGCGCCTGATCCGCGTCGAGGCCAAGGCGCGCGCCGGGAACGCCGGCTCGATCAAGGTCCTGCAGCGCAACGGCTTCACCGAGTTCGGGCGCTCGACGCGCAGCTTCCAGCTCCGTGACGAGTGGGAGGACATGGTGTATTTCGAGTGCCGCGCGCCGGGACGCTAGCAGCAAGGAGGGCGGCTTCAGGCGTCATGGGCGGCGATTTTGTCTGCCGTCGATACTCGCGCGGTCTTTATCGCCTCATCGCGTTTCATGACCGACCACGACGAGACCGCCCCTCCAAGAGAAGCCCCCAGCCGCGCGCCCGAGTTGCCACCCGCCATCGCGACAAAACTGGCCGGCTACGACTGGCACCGCAATCTCGTCGGCGAGGCCGGCGCGATCGTGCATCGCCTGCATCGGGCCGATGCACGGGCGCTCTACCTCAAGCACGGTGACGGCGACGCGGCGATCGCCATCGCCGACGAGTTCGCCCGCCTGCAGTGGTTCGCCGAGCGTTGGCCGGTGCCTCGCACCGAGCATTTCGAATGGTCGGACGGCACCGCCTGGTTGCTGACCCACGCCCTCCCCGGTCGCACGGTCTACGAATGGCTCGACGACGATCCGTCACGCGCCGCAGCGATCGTGACGTCCGTCGGTCGCTTCCTTCGCGGGCTGCACGACCTGCCGGTCCACACCTGCCCGTTCAACGCCAATCACCGACTGCAGCTCGACCTCGCCCGGAAGCGCCTCGACGCCGGCCTCATCGATGCCGACGACTTCGACGACGCGCGTCAGGGCTGGACGCCGCAACAGGTGTGGGAGGCGCTCGGTGCGATGCTGCCGCTCTCCGAGGATCCGGTGGTGAGCCACGGCGACTTCTCGCTCGACAACATCCTCATGAACGAGGATGGCGAAGTCGTCGGCGTCATCGACCTCGGCCATGCAGGCATCGCGGATCGCTACCGCGACCTCGCCATCCTGGCGAACTGCCTCGATGAATTCGGCCCCAAGCTCCGCGACACGCTGTTCAACGCCTACGGCATCGTCGAGCCCGACCTGCGCAAGCTCGAGTTCCACCTGCTGCTCGACGAGTGCTTCTGAGGCCGCGCTTCGGCGGCCTCGTCCGCTTCAGAGGTGTACGCCGCCCGACACCTCGATCCGCTGCCCGGTGACGAAGCGGTTGCCCTCGCTCACCAGCGCGGCGATCGCGCCGGCGATGTCCTCGGCGACGCCGAAGCGACCCAGCGGCGTCAGCGACGCGATGTGCTTCTGCAACTGCTCGTTCGAGCGCAACAGGCCGCCGCTGAAGTCGGTCGCCACGGCGCCCGGCGCGATGACATTCACCGCGATGCCCCGCGGTCCCAGCTCGGTCGCCAGGTAGCGCGACAGCACCTCCACCGCGCCCTTCACCGAGCTGTAGATAGCACGTTCCGGCACGTAGAAGCGCGCGGTGCCGCTGGAGATGTTGACGATCGACCCGGGGTTCGCGATCAGCGGCACCAACTGCTGCGTCAGGAAGAACACGCCCTTGAAGTGCACGTCGACCAGTTGATCGAACGCGTCGGGCGTCACCTGCAGCGTGGGCTGCGCCACCTGCACGCCGCCGTTGTTGATCAGAACGTCGAATCGCTCGCGGTGCCAGGTCTTGCCCAGCACGTCGCGGACACCGTCGACGAACGCCCCGAAGTCTTGGACGCGAGAGACGTCCAGCGGCAGCGCCACCGCGATGCGCCCGAGCGCACCGATCTCGCGGATGACCTCCTCGGCCTCTTCGCGGTGCGAGCGGTAAGTCACGATCACGTCGAAGCCGTCGCGGGCGAGCCGGAGGGCGGTGGCGCGGCCGATACCGCGGTTGGCGCCCGTGATCAGGGCGATGCGGGACGTCGTGGTCGGGATTCGGGTCATGTCGGGCTCCTGGTGTGCGGTGAAGAAGAAGCCCGAATGCTGAGCGCTTCGATCCGACAGATAAATCGCTCAATATCGACATCACTGTCCAAGTAAATTGCACAATTCGAGCATTCAGTCCGGAGAGCCCATGGACCGCATCGACGCCATGCACCTGTTCACGCGCATCGTGGACCTCGGCAGCTTCACCGCCGCCGCCGAGGAACTGGACCTGCCGCGCTCCAATGTGACCTACGCCGTCCAGGCCCTGGAAAAGCGGCTCGGCGCGCGGCTGCTGACGCGTTCGACGCGCCATGTGAGCCCGACGCCGGAGGGTCACCTCTACTACGAGCGCTGCCGCCGCGTGCTGGAAGAGGTCGAGCAGGCGGAGGCCGTGCTCGGCGAGGCCGCCCAGCAACCGCGTGGCCGGCTGCGCGTCGACCTGCAGGCCGGGCTGGCTGCGGCTTTCGTGTTCCCGCAGCTTGGCGACTTCTGCCGGCGCTATCCCGGCATCGAACTCATCGTCGGCACCGGGGACCGACTGGTCGATCTGGTCCGAGAGGGCGTCGACTGCGTGCTGCGCGGCGGCACTCCGCAGGAGTCGGGACTGGTGGCACGGCGCATCGCGGACCTGCCGTCCATCACCTGCGCCAGCCGCGACTACCTCGCCACGCACGGCGTGCCGACGAGCATCGACGCGTTGCGCCAGCATCAGGCGGTGAACTTCCAGTCCAGCGCCACGGGCCGCGTCGCGCCATTCGAGTTCCTTGTCGAGGGCAGGGCGCAGACGCTCACGCTGCGCGGCCCGGTCTGCGTGACTTCGGCACCGGCCTACCGCGCCTGCTGCCTGCAGGGATTGGGGCTCATCCAGTGCCCACGCTTCGGCGTCGCGTCGCTGCTGGCATCGGGCGATCTCGTGGAGCTGCTCCCGGACACCCCGCCTCCGCCAATGCCGGTCTCCGTGATGTTCCCGAAGCAGCGCCAGATGATGCCGCGCGTGCGGGTGTTCATCGACTGGGTGGTGGAACGTGTACAGGAAGGTTTGGCAGCGGAGCCCGGCGCGGCAAGGCCCCCGGCGACCCTGTCCGGCGCTCATCCGGGATAATCGCCGGTTTTCTCCGGCGCCTTGCGGCCATCGCAACGCCCGCCGCCAGCCGCCAGCCGCCCGCCTTCCCATGTCCCAGACCACGCCCGACCGACTGCCCGCCAGCCTGCCCGCGCTCGTCGACGCCGCCATCATCGGCGGCGGTCCGGCGGGCTGCAGCGCCGCGAGCTGGCTCACGCAGCTGGGCTTGAGCGTCGCGCTGATCGAGCGCGCCCCGCGCCTGTGCGACAGCCTGCGGCCGCTCGATTACAAGCAGGATTGGCTGCTCGGCGCGCCCGGTGAATCGCTGGCCGCGCTGGGCGAGCGCTACGCCCACCACGCCACCGCGCAACCCGGCGTGCACACGGTGCTGGGCCAGACCATCAACACCCTCGACTGGCAGGCCGAACAGGGCTGGACGCTCTACTTCGACGGCGGTCCCGCCTTCGCCGCGCAGGCCGGCGAAACCGCCGAGCCCGCCGCCACTGGCGGACTGCGCCCGCTGCGGGCCCGATCGCTGCTGCTCGCCACCGGCCTGACGCCGCGCCATCCGTCGCCCCTCTATCCAGAACGGGACCGCCACGACCGCGTGCTCGACGCCATCGAGCTGACCGCCGTCCGCGACCGCTTGAAGCCGGGCAAGGTGCTGCTGCTGGGCGGCGGCGACAACGCCATCGAGAACGCCCTCTACCTGGCCGGTCGCGGTCATGCGGTCACGCTGTGGTCGCGCTCGGAATGGCGCGCGCAGAGTCACCTGATCCAGCAGCTCGACGGCGCGCCAGGCCTGCGTCGCCGGCCCGCGCAATCCCTGCCGACCGCCGTGACCGCCTCGCCGGACGGCGTGACCGTCACGTCCAAGGCCTATGGCGAAGAGCGCTTCGACCACGTTGCCGTGCTGCTCGGCTACGAGCCCGCGCCGTCGGCCTGGCTGCTCGTCGCCGATGCGCTGCAGCGCGCCGGCGTCACCGCGCCGTCGCAGCCGTTCCGCGACGAACCGCGCTTCGGCGTGCTGGGCCTGTTCGTCGCCGGCGATGCCAGCGGCCGGCAGCATCCCTGCGTGCAGACCGCCCTTGGCGACGGCGTCGTCGCGGCCAAGCAGATCGAGTCCTTCCTGCGCCCGCTGCGCGAATCGCAGCCACCGCCGGCGCTGCGCCGCAACAACCGCCAGGTCATCCACATCAACGGGCTGCGCTTCGGCGCCAACCTCGGCGTGCTCGACTTCGAGCGCGAAGGCCCGCAGCCGATCCTCGTCGACGCGGAGATCAACCTCGGCGCCCAGACCATCGTCTCGCGCGACGCCGACATCGGCCACGTGCTCGACTACCGCCGTGTGCGCACGATCATCATCGACGAGTGCACCGCGGAACACACCGATCTGCTCGAGGCCCTGCTGGGCAAGCTCTGCGTCCGGCTGATGAAGCTGCCCGGCGTGGTGGGCGTGCGCATCAAGGTGACCAAGCTCGAAATCTTCCCCGACTGCCAGGTCGCGATCTCCGCCGAATGCGGCACCTGGTAGACCGCCCCCTACGCGCTGACGCGCGCCCCCTCAAGGGGGTGGGCCTGACGGCCCGGCACAGCCGGGTCCGCGGGCCCTGCTTGATTGAAGACATTGAGGACTGAACATGACTGACTCGACCACCGCCATCGAAGGCATTGATCTGGCGGCCGCGGATGCCGCGGCCAAGAAGCATGCGCACGAGATGAACAAGCTCTCGAAGCGCCTGCACCGACAGGTCGGCCAGGCGATCGGCGACTTCAACATGATCGAGGACGGCGACAAGGTCATGGTCTGCGTGTCCGGCGGCAAGGACAGCTACTCGCTGCTGGACATCCTGATCAACCTGCGCGACCGCGCGCCGATCAAGTTCAGCATCGTCGCCGTCAACCTCGACCAGAAGCAGCCCGGCTTCCCCGAAGACATCCTGCCCGCCTACCTGAAGTCGCGTGGCGTGGACTTCCACATCGAGGAGCAGGACACCTACTCCATCGTCAAGCGCCTCGTGCCCGAGGGCAAGACGACCTGCTCGCTGTGCTCGCGCCTGCGCCGCGGCATCCTGTACCGCGTGGCGGGCGAGCTCGGCGCGACCAAGATCGCGCTCGGCCACCACCGCGACGACATCGTCACCACGCTGATGCTGAACATGTTCTTCGGCAGCCGCATGAAGGGCATGCCCGCCAAGCTGGTCAGCGACGACGGCAAGAACGTCGTCATCCGGCCGCTGGCCTACGTGAAGGAATCGGACCTCGAGCGTTGGGCCGAGCACCGCGAGTTCCCCATCATTCCGTGCAACCTCTGCGGCAGCCAGCCCAACCTGCAGCGCGCCACCGTCAAGGCCATGCTGCAGGACTGGGACAAGCGCTTCCCGGGCCGCGTCGACAACATGTTCACCGCGATGGGCAACATCGTCACCTCGCACATGATGGACCGCGAGCTGTTCCCGTTCCAGACGATCAAGGCCACCGGCGCGCCTGTCGCCGACGGCGACATCGCCTTCGACGAGGACGAGCAGTGCGGCACCCCGGCGCCGGCCACCGGTGTCGTCAACTTCGTCCGTCCAGGGGCCAAGGGGCAAGTCCCGGCCCCCGTCGACGACGCGGGCGAGGCCTACTCGGCCGCCGACGACTGAGGTCGGCCCGGCGCGATGACGCGTCATGGACGCTCGGAAGCCCGGCCCGCGCCGGGCTTCGTGCTTTCCAACGAAGAGAAACCCGCCGCTTACCGCCCTGTCACGCAGTTCAAACGCGCGGGTCAACCGGCTCGGGCCACAATCGTTGCACTGTCACGCTCGCATCGACGTCAGATGAGGCGTCCATGGGACGTCACCGGGAGCGGCACCTGCCCCGATCGACGGCCACGAGCGGTATCCGACTGGAGGTCACCATGTTCACCTTGAATCGTCGAGTCGCCCTGTTGAGCCTGGGCGCCGCGGCCGCACTGTCGCTCGCCGGCTGCGCCGCCCTGAATACCGTGGTCGCGGATGCGCAGACCTTCGGCAGCTGGCCGGCGGGCCGTCAGCCCGGCAGCTTCGCCTTCGAGCGGCTGCCGTCGCAGCAGCGCAATGAAGCCAACCAGGCCTCGCTCGAGGACGCCGCCCGCGGCGCGCTGCTGAAGGCCGGCTTCACCGAATCCGCCGATCCGAAGGCCGCCGACATCGTCGTGTCGCTCGGCGCGCGCGTCACCCGCTCCGGCCCCGCGCCGTGGGACGACCCGCTGTGGTGGCGCTGGAACGGCAGCTACTGGGGCTGGCGCTACGGCCCGGCCTGGCGGCCGTATTACAGCCGCTGGGGCTACTCGTACCCGATGGATCCGATGATGGAGCGCCGCTACGACCGCGAGGTCGCCATGCTGCTGCGCGACCGCAAGACCAACGAGCCGCTGTATGAGGCGCGCGCCTCCAACGACGGCTTGACCGAAGGCGGGAAGGAGCTGTTCGGCGCGCTGTTCGAGGCCTCGATGACCGACTTCCCGCAGACCCGCCCCGAGCCGCACCGCGTGAGCGTGCAGCTGACGCCGTCGAAGTAGGACGGCCTGCGCCCGTGGGCGCCGGCAGGCACCCACAAGCGGCGACAACCGGTCACCGCGACGCCATGAAGTCCGTCGCGGGCGACCCCGATAATCGCGGTCTCTCCAACAGGGAACCGCGATTCTTCTTATGTCGCTGAACATCGTCGTCATGGCCGCGGGCAAGGGCACCCGCATGAAGTCCGGCCTGCCCAAGGTGCTGCACAAGCTGGCCGGCCGCGCGCTGCTCCAGCACGTGCTCGGCAACACCGCCGCGCTGGATGCCGACGCCCGCATCGTCATCACCGGCCACGGCGCCGAACAGGTCGAGGCGGCCGTCGGTGGCGAGGGGCTGCGCTTCGTGCGCCAGGAGCCTCAGCTCGGCACCGGCCACGCGATCCAGCAGACGGTCCCGGCGCTGGTCGCCGGCGGCACCACGCTGATCCTCAGCGGCGACACCCCGCTGATCAGCACCGCGACGACACGCGCGCTGGTCGAGGCCTGCGGCGGCGACAAGCTCGTGCTGCTGACCATCGAATACGCCGACCCGACCGGCTACGGCCGCATCGTCCGGGGCGGCGAGCAGATCAAGGCGATCGTCGAGCACAAGGACGCCAGCGACGCGCAGCGTCGCCTGCGCGAGTGCTACACCGGCATCATGGCCGCGCCGACCGAGGCGCTGAAGCGCTGGGTCGGTCAGTTGAACAACAACAACGCGCAGGGCGAGTACTACCTGACCGACATCGTCGCGATGGCGGTGGCCGAGGGCATCTCCGTCGTCGGCGTGAAGACGCAGGACGAGACCGAAGTGCTGGGCGTCAACAGCCCCTCGCAGTTGGCGCAGTTGGAGCGCCGCTTCCAGCTCGCCCAGGCGGAGACGCTGATGACGGCGGGTGTGCGCCTCGCCGACCCTTCGCGCTTCGACCTGCGCGGCACGCTGAGCTGCGGCAAGGACGTCGAGATCGACGTCAACTGCGTCTTCGAAGGCCACGTGACGCTGGGCGACGGCGTGCGCATCGGCGCGAATTGCGTGATCCGCAACGCCACGATCGGCGCCAACGCCCGCATCCACGAATTCACCCACATCGACGGTGAAGCCGCCGGCGCCAGCGTCGGCGAGGGCGCGCTGATCGGCCCGTTCGCGCGGCTGCGCCCGGGCGCGCAACTGGGGGCCGAAGTCCACATCGGCAACTTCGTCGAGGTGAAGAACTCGACGCTGGCCAAGGGCGCCAAGGCCAACCACCTGGCCTACCTGGGCGATGCCACCGTCGGCGAACGCGTCAACTACGGCGCCGGCAGCATCACGGCCAACTACGACGGCGCCAACAAGCACCGCACGACCATCGGCGCGGACGTGCACGTGGGCTCCAACTGCGTGCTGGTCGCGCCGGTCACGCTGGGCGACGGCGCCACCATCGGCGGCGGCTCGACCATCACGAAGGATGTCGCTCCCGGCCAACTGGCTGTGGCGCGGGGCCGACAAACAGTGATTTCCGGCTGGAGCCGGCCCAGGAAGGGGAAGTGATTCACCCAAATCAGCGATGAAACGCCGTAAGCTGGGGCTGTTCGTGTCACGAAGTGTGACAAGTTCCCGTGATCAGGCTCCCTAGGCGTCTGCGCCGACGATGTTCCCCCCGAGCTATGGGAGGCGCATTTGCCGGTAGCAACCTAGCATTCGTGTCGTTGATTGGTTGAACCGCTGTTCCCCAGCTGAACTCTCATGGCGAACTCCAAGACCGCTTCTCCGCTGCTGCCCCAGGACGACGATCTCATCGCCGTCCCGCCGGCGTCTGCCGCGCTGGACGCGTTGGCGGACCGCTCGGATGATCCGGCCGCCCAGGCGGCCCGGTCCGAGGCGCTGGAACAGTTGGCGATGTCGCACGCGATGTGCGATCAGGCGGCGGACGCCTGCTTCTACCTGTGCCGCAGCCTGGGGCTGGCTCGCCAGCAACAGTCGCCGGATGCCGCGCCGGATCTGGAGCTGCTGTTCCAGCTGCTGGGCGCCCTGGCGGATCTGCCGGGTGAAGTGTCCGCGCTGCCGATGCCGGAAGGCGAAGCCGACGGCCTGGGCGTTGCCGAACTCTGTCATCAGCTGAGCGCCGCTCGCGAAATGACAACGGCCGCCTGGAACGAGGCGGCCGAGTTGGATGAGTCGGTGGCGGCGTGCCCGGCCGGTCCGGCGAGGGCTCTGCATTAAGTTCAGCGCTGTCGCTCGTGGCCAGCAATGAGCCGGCTGACGCGAGAGACCGAAAGTCCCAATTCCCGCGCAAGTTCAGTCATCGACTGACCGCCTTCGGTGTGCGCGCGGTACAGCGCCTCTTCCCGACTGCCGCTGGCCTTGAGCCAATCGCCCCAGCGTCGTGGACGCGGCGTACGGGGCGGGTGCTCGCTCAGCCGCACGGTGCGTTGAACAAACGCCGCATCACCCAGGAAGATCTGGTGCCGCAACTGGCCCCAGATATCGAGGTCAGGCTCGGCCTCCACGATCGCCTGATAACGCTGCGCCGCCTTGCGACGGTCGGCCGCGTTCTGCGGCACACGCCCCAGGACGTTCGTCCATAGCCCATCGATCTCGAGCCAGTCCGGCGCGGTCACCAGCCCGGCGTGTGCCTGCAGGCTGCTCCAGCGCCAGGCCGTCGGCGACGATGCCAACCCGGACCGCCGCCCGATCAGCTCCACGTAGCGGCAGGCATCCAGCAACAGATGCTCGCGATCCACCAGCACCGCCTTGAACCGCCCTTGGAAGACGTGTCCGAACTGCCCATGCCGCCGGTTGTGCGCCTGGGTGTACACGCCGTTCAGATGGCGCATCAGTCGGGAGAGATTCGCCTGCCGCGTGAACAGCAGCAACTCGTAGTGCTCACGGCCCAGCCCGTAGGCGAGCACCTGGGCGTCGAACCGGTCCGCCGCCTGCTCGATGAGCCCGAGCAGCGTCTGACGATCCTCGTCGTCGGCGAAGACGGGGGCGTCGGCACGTGTGGCCACGTGATAGACGGCGCCGGGGAATTCGATGCGAAGAGGCCTGGCCATGCCCAATAACTAGGCGATGACCGCACAAAAGACAAGCGCCCGGGCCGGGATTCGAGCTCGGGCGCAAGACTTGACCCCTGATCACGGGGCCTGAGCGCGTGCTGCACTGCGGGACGCGCGCCTCGTTGAGGTCTTCCGATAGCCGGAGCGCTATCGGGGGTCAGGACTCAACAGCAAAACCTGGAACCCGGAATCGCTGCCTATGCATGGATCCCGCGGCGCCGATTCAGCTCTTGCCGAGGGACTCCAGCACCTTCATCACGGCGTCCTCGCCCATGTTGCGCGCGTCGGCGAGTTCGCCGCCCTTGGTCGTGCCCAGCACCTGGCCGTCGGTCCCGAGCACCGCGACGGTCGGGATGCCCTTCTTCAGCGTCACGCCCATCTGGTTGGCGACGTCGACGTTCTTGTCGAAACGCCCGACGTTGACCTTGACCGTCACGAAGCGCTTGTCGACGGCGGTGCCGAGGTGGCCGTCACCGAAGCCCTTGTTCAGCGCCAGGCAGTCCTTGCACCAGTTGGCGCCGTAGACCACCAGCACCTGCTTGCCGTCCTTGGCGGCGCGGGCGACGGCCTTGTTGATGTCGGCGCGGGCGTCGGCCTGCTCGTCATAGGGACCAGGTCCCGAGATGGCGTCGGCGGCGTGAACCGAGGTCACGGACACCGCGGCGAGCGCGGCGGCGAACAGCAAGGAGGCGGTGCGGCGTTTCATGACACCGGAGTTTGCCACCAGGCGGCAAGACCGTGGCGGCCGCGAGGCCCCAGAAACCGCCGCGAATGGACCGAAAGCCCGATGGCTTGGGGTACAAAGGCGGGCTTCGCACAAATCATCACTTTCAGGGAACGGACTCTTCCGCCATGGCCTCCAGCCTGCTTGCACTGCTCGACGACATCACCACGGTCCTGGACGACGTGGCCCTGCTCTCCAAGATGGCCGCCAAGAAGACGTCCGGCGTGCTCGGCGACGACCTGGCGCTCAATGCGCAGCAGGTCACCGGCGTCAGCGCCGACCGTGAGCTGCCGGTGGTCTGGGGCGTCTTCAAGGGCTCGATGCTCAACAAGGCCATCCTGGTCCCGGCCGCGCTGGCGATCAGCGCCTGGGCGCCCTGGCTGGTCACGCCGCTGCTGATGATCGGCGGCGCCTACCTCTGCTTCGAGGGGGTCGAGAAGCTCGCCCACAAGTGGCTGCACACCGCCGAGGACGACGCCCACGAGGCGGCGCTGTCCGAGGCGGTCAAGAACCCGGCCATCGACCTCGCCGCGCTGGAGCGCGACAAGGTCAAGGGCGCGATCCGCACCGACTTCATCCTGTCCGCCGAGATCATCGCGATCACGCTCGGCACGGTCGCGGACGCGACGTTCACGACGCGCGTGCTGGTGCTGTCCGGGATCGCCATCATGATGACGATCGGCGTCTACGGCCTGGTCGCCGGCATCGTCAAGCTGGACGACGCCGGCCTGTGGCTGAGCCGCAAGGCCGCCGCCTGGCAGCAGGCGCTGGGCCGCGGCCTGCTGTGGCTGGCGCCGTGGCTGATGAAGGCGCTGTCGGTGGCGGGCACGGCGGCGATGTTCCTGGTCGGCGGCGGCATCCTGACGCACGGCGCACCCTTCCTGCATCACGCGATCCAGCATGTCGTCGAAGCGCTGGGCGTGAGCGGCTTCGCGCGCACGATCGTCGAGGTGCTGGGCGACGCCATCGCCGGCATCCTGGCCGGCATCGTCATCGTCGCGGTGGTCACCGGTTTCCAGCGCCTGCGTCATCGCCGAGAATGACGCCCATGAAGACGCATCACATCGAAGTCCAGAAGTTCAAGGCCGCCACGAATTCGACCACCAGCGGCCTGGTGACCTTCAAGCTGGACGCCCTCGTCAAGGAACGCGAGCCGGTCGACGGCATCGAACCCAGCACCCTGCTCGTCATGACCGAGGCCAACGCCCGCGTGCTGATGGCGCTGCTCAAGACGCAGCTGACCGATATGGACGGCCGCAAGCCCAAGAGCCGTCACGGCCGCCACGGCTGACCTCGCCGCCCGTTCGCCGCCCGTTCGCCGCTCCCTAGCCACTTCTCGCCGCCCCTCGCCCGACTCTCCAGGATCCGACATGGACTTTCCGCAGTACCAGCCCGACAAGGCGCTCTACACCCCGCTGACCGACGACGAGCTGTCGGACCTGGACGACTTCCTGTCCGAGCTGGACAACGACGCCGCGATGAACATCGAGGCGCTGGACGGCTACCTCAGCGCGCAGCTGCTGAGCCCCCTGCCGCTGAGCGCCAAGCCCGGCGCCGAATGGATGAGCCCGGTGTGGGGCGGCGGCGATCCGTTCCCCAGCGGCAAGCAGCGCAAGAAGATCGCCCTGCTGCTGCTGCGCCACGTGCACAGCCTGTCGGTGCAGTGGACGTCCAAGCAGGACGAATGGGAGCCCATCTTCAGCGTCGCCGAGGAAGGCGAACAGCAGCTGGTGGACGCCGAGGACTGGTGCACCGGCTTCATGATCGGCGTCGACCAGGACGGCGAGGCCTGGACGCCGCTGTTCGACCACGTCAAGACGGCCGCGGCGCTGGCGCCGATCGCGCTGCTGGGCGGCGACGAGAGCCAGCTCAGCGCCGAGGACCAGGACAAGCTCACCGACCTGCACTGGCGCGACGCGCTCAGCCGCGAAGTGCCGGAAGGCGTGCTGACGCTGTGGACACTGCGCACGCAGGCCGAGTGAGCGCCTGATCGCCCGACCGCCCGAACGCCAGCGCACCTGAACGCGAGAGCACCTGACCTCCTGCCCGGTCCACCGGCCGGGCGCTCTTTCCCTCTTTCGCCGCCGATTCCGATGAAGCGCAACTTCCCGTTCGCGGTGCTGGCCACCGCCGCCTTGCTGACGATCGCCGGCTGCGGCACCAACGTCGTCAATCCGGTCACCGGCCGCACCGAACGCAGCGCGATGAGCCCGCAGCAGGAAGTCGCGACGGGCCGTCAGGCGCATCAGGACGTGCTCAAGGAGTATTCGGTCGTCGACGACCCGAAGCTGCAGGCCTACGTCACCGCGCTGGGCAACAAGCTGGCGGCGCAGTCGCACCGGGCGGAACTCGAATGGCACTTCACCGTCCTCGACAGTCCGGAGGTCAACGCCTTCGCGCTGCCCGGCGGCTATGTCTACGTCACGCGCGGCATCCTCGCGTACATGGAGAACGAGGCCGACCTCGCCGGCGTCATGGGGCACGAGATCGGCCATGTCACGGCGCGGCACGGCGCGCAGCGCGCGACGCGCCAGCAGAACGCCGGCATCGGCGTGCTGGCGGCGACGGTGCTCGGCGCGGTCCTCGAATCGCGCGGCATCAGCGGTGCCACGGACATCGCGGGTCAGGTCTCGCAGAACGCCGCGGCGGGCTACGTCGCCTCGTACAGCCGTGAACAGGAACTGCAGGCCGACCAGCTCGGCGCCGAGTACCTCGCGCGCAACCGCTACGACCCCAGGCACATGGTCGACGTGATCCAGGTCCTGAAGGACCAGGAGCAGTTCGCGGCCGACCAGGCCAAGGCACAAGGCAAGCAGCCGCAGAGCGGCAACAGCTGGCTGGCCTCGCACCCGAGCAACGAGCAGCGCCTGCAGCGCATCCGCGACGAGGCGGCGCAACTGACCGGCGACCAGCCGGTCGACGAGAACCGCGCGGCCTTCCTGCAGGCGATCGACGGCATGGTCTTCGGCGACAGCCCCTCGCAGGGGCTGGTGCGTGGACAGCAGTTCCTGCATCCGACGCTGGACATCGCGCTGACGGCGCCCACGGGCTGGGCGCTGCAGAACGGCAGCGAGACGCTGACGGTGATGAGTCCGCAACGTGATGCGGCGCTGATCCTGCAGCCGGCCGGAGAAGGCCGGCACGGTGCACGACGACATCCTGCGCCGCTGGGGCGCGGAACAGGGCCGCACCGACGCGAAGACGATCAACGGCCTGAAGGCCACGCACTTCAGCGGCGTGCGCAAGAACGCGCAGGGCCAACGCGGCAATGCCGAGATCACGCTGATCACGAGCGCCAAGGGCGCGGTGTACGCGCTGGTCTATGCAGCGAAGGACGGCCAGTCCTTGCAGGCGCGGCGAGCCGCGCTCACGCAGGCGGAGGAGAGCTTCCGCGCGCTGACCGCCGATGACAAGAAGTTGGCCAGGCCCTGGAAGGTTGCACTGCGGCCCTACCCGGCCGGCGGCTTCGCCGAGATGGCGAAGGCCTCGGTGATCCCCGAGGCGCAGTTGAAGCTACTCAACGGCCGCTACGGTGGTGAAGCGCTGCCGAAGGTCGGCGAACGCGTGAAGACAGTCGTCGCGGCGCCCTGAGCCCGAGAAACGACAAGCCCCGCAGTCCTCGGTAGCAAAACCGATGAAGTGCGGGGCTGATGGGGGACGGCAGGTCGCAGGGTTTTGGCGCTGGCCGCCAAGGCCCTGCGACCTGGCGGCCAACGCCCCGCCCTCTGCAGGTAGGCGTCGACCCGCCGCCCGCCACGGCATCACTTCTGCTGTGCCGCCCCCAGGTTCCGCAACCAGAACTGCTCGTACTTCCGATGCCAGCCCACGGCCTTCACCGCGCCGCCGAGCGCGTGCTCGCCGTCCGGATCCAGGAAGAGTTCGACGAGCCCTTCCTTGCCTGATTCCAGCAGCGCGCGGTACACGTTGACGGTGTCCTGGTAGAGGACGTTGGGGTCCTGCATCCCGTGCACCAGCAGCAGCGGCTTCTTGAGGTTCTTGGC
This sequence comes from Roseateles noduli, assembly GCF_050626985.1. Lineage (NCBI taxonomy): Bacteria > Pseudomonadati > Pseudomonadota > Betaproteobacteria > Burkholderiales > Sphaerotilaceae > Roseateles > Roseateles noduli. The sequence continues at coordinate 6,074,177 of NZ_CP192463.1, read as the reverse complement.
CAGCGGCAGCAACGAGTATTTGCGCAACACCGGCTTGGTCCGGTCGACCTTGCCGATGGTGCGTCCGCTGTACCAGCTGTTGTAGTTCTCCCATTCCGTCGGGCCTGCGCCCGCGATGCCGGCCGCGAACAGCTCGGGCTTGGTGTACATGGTGTACTGGGTCTGGAAGCCGCCGAAGCTCCAGCCGTTCAAGCCGATGCGCGCGCCGTCGACGCCCAGGTTGGCCTTCATGTAGGCGACCAGGTCCTCGAGGTCTTCGGTCTGCGGCGCGCCCGGCTTCTCCCAGTTGGCGTCGGCGAACTTCTCGCCGTAGTTGGAGTGGCCGCGCGGGTCCACCGTCACCGTGACGTAGCCGTGCTTGGCGGCCATGTACATCGCGAAGACGTAGCCGGTCGGCTGGAAGCTGTCGGTCTCGACCGAATGGCGGTCGTTGAGCGGACCGCCGTAGGTGTAGACGATCGCCGCGCGCTTGTCGGTCGGTGCCCAGCCCAGCGGCTTGAAGACATAGGCGGGGATGGTGTCGCCATGGCGGTTCTTGAAGCTGAAGCGCTCCGGCCGCAGCACGTCCAACTGCGCCCAGGCGGGATCGTGGCTCTGCGTCAGCAGCTTGCCCGCTTCCGCGCCGGCAGCAGGCGCCTGGCCCTTCAACAGCTTGAGTTCCGGACGCTCGGCCCAGTTGCCGGCGACCGCCGCGGCCCACTGGCCGTTGCGCGCCACGACCGCGTTGCGGTGGTAGTCCGGCGAGCGGCCCAGCGCCGTCATGCGGCCGTCCTTCAAGTCGACGCGCCAGACGTTCATCGCCGCGTAGTCGTCCTTGTTGGCCACGACGAACATCGTCTTCGCGTCGGGCGTGAAGCCAAGCACCTGGAAGGCCTCGAACTCACCCGTCAGCAGCGGCTTCACCGCGCGGTCCGCGCCGGCCGCCAGGCTCATCGCGTAGGGCTGGCGCCAGCCGTTGTCCGCCAGGATCAGCACCAGCTGCTTCGAGTCCGGCGTGAACGACGGCGTCATCACGTTGACCAGCTCGTGGTGGATCGGCGCGCGGCGCTCCAGCACCATCTCGGGCTTGGCGTCGCCCGGCTTGCCGAGGTAGACGCGGAACTGGTCCTTCTCGCGCTCGAAGGTCGTGAACGCGTAGTAGCTGCCGTCGCGGGCCCACACGACCGGCGAGATCTCGAACCAGCTGTCGCCGCCCGGATGCGTGAACACCGGCTGCGGTTGCCGCTCCGGCGCGGCGCCGGGCGCCGGCACCTTGCGGACGTAGATCGCCATCGAGGGCACGCCACGCTTGTCGTCGGAGACCTCGCGGTCGACCTTCTTCGCGGTCGCCCAACGGTCGTTGAAGTTCATGATCTCGACCTGCCGGCCCGGCTTGGGCAGCGGCTTGCCGTCGGCGCCCACCAGCGGCGCGTTGGCGACCAGCGCCATCCAGCGGCCGTCCTCGCTCATCGCGGTCTGGGCGATCTTGAACTTGCGGTCCTCGTCGTCGGGGTTGAACAGCTCGCGGTTGATCACCTCGATGCCGGCCGTGGCCAGACGCACGCGCAGCACGCGGGTCTCGTCCTGCACGATCAGGAACTGGTCGTCCGGCGCATAGGCCACCGGCTTGAGCGTGCGACCGGTGGCGAGCAGCGGCTCGGCGCGCTCGCTGCCGGCCTTCCAGCGCAGCAGCTGGCCGCGGTAGGCCAGGACGAGTTCCTCGCCCTTGGACGCCCACACGAACTGCGCCACGCCGGGGTACAGGTCCTCCGGCTTGAGCTTCTCGCGCTCGCGCTTCTTCTTCAGCTCGTCGCGCAGCTCCCACAGCGCCATGTCCTTGGGATCCTTGGCCGGCTTCTTCGCCTCGGGCGCCGAGGCGCCGGAGGCGGGTGCCGCGGCGGCCGCCGGAGCATCGCCCCAGGCGGCCTTCTCGGCGGCCTTGCGGGTCTCGTCGCGGGCCTTGCGTTCGGCCAGCTCGACCTTCAGCGCCTCGATGGCCTTGCGCTCCCATTGCTCGAGGTCGACCGCCTCGCCGCGCAGGTAGGCGGCCTGCGCCTCCTCGCGCGCCTGGCGCTCGGCCAGTTCGTCGCGCTTCTGCTTGAGCTTCTTCGCGTAGCGGTCCAGGTTCTCGGGCGTCTCCACCGCCGCCATCAGCGTCGGCGACGTCAGGCGCAGCGTCTTGCCCGTCTGCGTGTCATGCACGTACAGGTCGCTGCCGGGCTCGCCGAACGGGTTCCACAGGTAAGCGACGTAACGGCCGCTCGCGCTGAACTTCGCGTCCTTGGCGGACTCGCCGCGATAGGGCTCGGCGCGGAACAGCTGTTCCAGCGTCAGCGGCCGGTTGGTCACGGCCACGGGCGCGGCCGAGGATGCCGGGGTGGTCTGTGCCAGCGAGCCTTCGCTCGCGCCCAGTCCCGTGGCCAGGGTCGCCAGCACCAGGGAAGTCAGGATCCATTGCTTCAATCGTTGCTCCACGCCCCGCAGGTTCGGCAGGGACGCGGGATTCTAGGGACGCCCTCAACAACTGCTTACCGCTGCGATGTCCACCGCATCCGTCAAGCGCGCGTTAACTGTCCATACTTTCCCTAGGCAGGCCCTTTCCGGACGCTTTGCCCATGACCTCCGGCAGGGGGGCTGGTCGCAAGACGAACGGAAAGCACCAAAGAGAGGCATTCGATGAAGCACCTGATTCAACGCATCCTCGGCGCCGTGGCGCTGACGGCTGGCGCGCTGGCCGCGCCGGCGGCCTTCGCGGGCGACGTGGGCGTGTCCATCAGCGTCGGGCAGCCGGGCTTCTACGGCCGGATCGACGTGGGCAACGTCCGTCCCGACGTGGTGTACGCACAGCCGATGGTGATCGAGCGCGTCTACGCGCCCGCCCCGCCGCTCTACCTGCGCGTGCCGCCGGGGCATTACCGCTCCTGGGCGCGCCATTGCGGCTACTACGGGGCCTGCGGCCGGCAGGTGTACTTCGTGCGGGAGGACTGGTACTCCCGCGCCTATGCGCAGGCCTACTACGGTCGCCCGCATGTGCATCCGATGCCGGTGTACGCGCCGCCCCCGCCGCGGTGGGATCCGCCGCGTCGCGACCATTGGGACGGCCGCCGCGACTGGCACGACCATCGGGACGACCGCCGCGGCTGGGAAGGCCGTCGCTGGGACGAGCGCCGGGATGACCATCGCGGTGGCGACCGCGGCGGCTGGGATCGTGGAGACCGGGGCGATCGGGGTGATCGGGGCGACCACGGTCACGGCCACGGACGGCATCGCGACTGACAGACGGGCTGCGGGGCCTCGCGTATAGTGGTCGGCTTACACACCAGCAAGGTGTGATTCACAGCGCCGACGTATGTTCGCAAAAGTCCTCGCCGCTCTCGGTCTGCTGACCTGCGTGTTCCTCGCGATCGACATGGCCTTGCCGCGCCGGCACCAACTGGCCTGGCGTGGCTGGTTGAAGCGGACCGCCCTCCGCATGAACGGGTTCAGCCTGCGTGGTCGCTTCAATTCCCGCGACCGTCGCCGCGCGGCGCACGATGCGGCGCTCGACGCCATCGCCCGCGCGAAGCACCGCTCGGGCACCTGGGACGGCAACGTCTATCACGGCGACGACTTCGAGCAGCGGCAGCGGCGCAAGCCGCATTGATGACGGCGCTGCGACACCGCCCTTGACCTCCACGAAAACGGCCTCTCACGAGGCCGTTTTCCATGGCGCGCATGGCGCGCCGCAAGAGACCGCTCAGCGCCGCGCCAGCACCGGCTCCAGCGCCTTCCCGGTGTGCGTGCCCTGCGCCACCAGCGTCTCCGGCCGTCCTTGCGAGACCACGAGCCCGCCCGCCGAGCCGCCTTCCGGCCCGAGGTCCAGCACCCAGTCCGCCTCCGCGATCACGTCGAGGTCGTGCTCGATGACGACCACGCTGTGCCCACCGTCCACCAGCCGGTGCAGCACGCGGATGAGTTTCTCGACGTCCGCCATGTGCAGCCCCACCGTCGGCTCGTCCAGCACGTACAAGGTGTGCGGCGCCTTCTGGCCGCGGCGCGTGACGTCGTCGCGCACCTTCACCAGTTCGGACACCAGCTTGATCCGCTGCGCCTCGCCGCCCGACAGCGTCGGGCTCGGCTGCCCCAGCGTCAGGTAGCCCAGCCCCACGTCCTGCAGCAGCTTCAACGGATGCGAGATCGAGGTCATCGCGGCGAAGAACTCCACCGCCTCGTCGATCTCCATCTGCAGCACCTCGCCGATGCTCCTGCCGCGCCAGCTCACCGCCAGCGTCTCCGGGTTGAAGCGCTGTCCGTGGCACTGGTCGCAGAGCACCTTCACATCCGGCAGGAAGCTCATGGCGATCGTGCGCATGCCCTGACCCTCGCAGCCCGGGCAACGGCCCTCGCCGGTGTTGAAGCTGAAGCGGGCCGGTGCGTAGCCGCGGGCCTTCGCTTCCAGCGTCTCGGCGAACAGCTTGCGGATCGCGTCCCAGAAGCCGATGTAGGTCGCCGGGCAACTGCGCGGCGTCTTGCCGATCGGCGTCTGGTCGACTTCGAGCACCCGGTCCACCTGCGCGTGCCCCTCGATCGCGTCGCAGCCGATCCACTTCGACGGCGCCCGACGCAGCGGCACGGCCGCGGCCATGTTGGCCAGCAGCACGTCCCGCGCCAGCGTCGACTTGCCCGATCCCGACACCCCCGTGATCGCCACCAGTCGATGCAGCGGCACGTCGACCGTCACGCCACGCAGGTTGTGCAGCGATGCGTTGAGCACCTTCAGCTTCGGCGCCTCGGTCTCCATGACGCGGCGCTCTTTCAGCGGGTGCACCAGCGGTCTCGACAGGAAGCGGCCCGTGAGCGAGTCGGGGTTCTTCGCGATCTGCTCCGCCGTGCCCTCGGCGATCACGCGACCGCCACGCTTGCCCGCGCCCGGTCCGATGTCGATGATGTGATCGGCGCGCCGGATCGTGTCCTCGTCGTGCTCGACGACCACCAGCGTGTTGCCCTTGTCGCCCAGCGTCGCCAGCGCCTTCAGCAGGATCTGGTTGTCGCGCGGATGCAGGCCGATGGTCGGCTCGTCCAGCACATAGCAGACGCCCTGCAGGTTGCTGCCGAGCTGCGCCGCCAGCCGGATGCGCTGCGCCTCGCCGCCCGACAGGGTCGGTGCCGCGCGGTCCAGCGTCAGGTAGCCGAGGCCCACCTCCTCCAGGAACTCCAGACGGCCCTTGATCTCGACGACCACGTCGCGCGCGATCTCCGCGTCGCGGCCGGTCAGCACCAGGCCGGCGATCCACTCGCGGGCGTCCTTCACGCTCCACGACGCGACCGTGCCGATCGTTTCGTGCTCGAAGCTCACCGCGCGCGCCACCGGGTTCAACCGCGCGCCGTGGCAATCGGGACACGGCGCATCGCTCAGGTCCTCGATCTCGGCTTCTTCCGCGGGGAAGCTCTGCTCGCGGCCGCGGTTGTCCTTGTCCTGCTGCGTGTCGTCGAGCGCCTTGCGCTGCTCGCGCGTCAGCGCCAGGCCCGTGCCGACGCAGGTCGTGCACCAGCCGTGCTTGGAGTTGTAGCTGAACAGCCGCGGATCCAGCTCCGGATAGCTGGTGCCGCACTGCGGGCACGCGCGCTTGGTGGAGAACACGCGCAGCTCGCCGATGCCGCGCGTCGGCTTCCCGCTGCGCAGCGCCTCGTGCAGCCCGTCCAGCGGCGACAGCACATGCACCACGCCCTTGCCGTGATCCAGCGCCTTGGCCAGCAGCTCGCGCAGATCGGCCTCGGTCTCCGGCGTGATCGTCATGTCGCCGACCGGCAGCTCGATGCTGTGCTCCTTGAAGCGGTCCAGGCGCGGCCACGGACTGGTCGGCAGGAACTCGCCGTCCACGCGCAGGTGCGTGTGGCCGCGCTGTTTCGCCCATTTCGCGAGGTCGGTATAGACCCCCTTGCGGTTGACCACCAGCGGCGCGAGCAGCCCGATGTGCACGCCCTTGTAGTCGCGCAGCAGCTGTGCGGCGATGGCCTCGACGCTCTGCGGCTTCACCGGCGTGCCGTCGTTCGCGCAATGCTGGACGCCCAGCTTCACGTAGAGCAGCCGCAGGAAGTGCCAGACCTCGGTCGTCGTCGCGACCGTGCTCTTGCGTCCGCCGCGCGACAGACGCTGCTCGATGGCGACGGTCGGCGGGATGCCCCACACCGCGTCGACCTCGGGCCGGCCCGCCGGCTGCACGATCGAACGCGCATAGGCGTTCAGCGATTCCAGGTAGCGGCGCTGACCCTCGTTGAACAGGATGTCGAAGGCCAGCGTGCTCTTGCCCGATCCCGACACGCCGGTCACGACGTTGAACTTGCCGCGCGGGATGCTGACGTCGACCGACTTGAGGTTGTGCTCGCGCGCGTTGACGATGCGGATCACCTCGTCTTCCTGGCGGCGCCGACGCAGCAGCGACTGCAGCGGCTGGCCTTCCGAGACCTTGACCGGCGCGCGGTCCATCTCCAGTGCGTACTCGCGCAGCGCCTTCGCGGTGTGCGAGGTCAGATGGTCCTTGAGATGCTCCGGGGTGCCGGTCGCGACGACCAGCCCGCCGTCCTCGCCGCCCTCGGGGCCGAGGTCGATGACCCAGTCCGACGCGCGGATCACGTCGAGGTTGTGCTCGATCAGGATCAGCGAGTGACCCGCCGACAGCAGCTTGCGCATCGCGCGCATCAGCTTGGCGATGTCGTCGAAGTGCAGGCCCGTCGTCGGCTCGTCGAACAAGAACAGCGTGCCCTTGGTCGCCGTCGCCTGGCGCGGCTTGGAGGCCGCCTCGGCCAGGTAGCCGGCGAGCTTGAGCCGCTGCGCCTCGCCGCCCGACAGCGTCGGCACCGGCTGCCCCAGCGTCAGGTAGTCGAGCCCGACGTCCGACAGCGGCTGCAGCTTGTTGAGCACCTCGCGGTCGACGCTGAAGACGTTGAGCGCCTCGGCCACCGTGAGCTCCAGCACGTCCGACACGCTCAACTGGCGGCCGGCGCGCTCGAGCTTGACCTCCAGCAGCTCGGCGCGGAAGCGCTTGCCATCGCAATCGGGGCAGCGCAGGTAGACGTCGGACAGGAACTGCATCTCGACGTGCTCGAAGCCCGAGCCGCCGCAGGTCGGGCAGCGGCCGTCGCCCGCATTGAAGCTGAACATGCCCGCGCCGTAGCTGCGCTCCCTGGCCATCGGCGTATCGGCGAAGCGCTTGCGGATCTCGTCGAAGACACCGACGTAGCTGGCCGGGTTGGAGCGCGCCGTCTTGCCGATCGGCGACTGGTCGACGAAGACCGCGTCGGCCAGCCAGTCCGCGCCCAGCAGCCGGTCGTGCTGGCCGGGCGTCTCGGTGGCCTGGCCGAACCAGCGCGCCAGCGCCGGATACAGCACGTCCTGCATCAGCGTGCTCTTGCCCGAGCCCGACACGCCGGTCACGGTGACCATGCGCTGCAGCGGGAACTCGACGCTGACGTTCTTGAGGTTGTGCTCGCGCGCGCCTTCGAGGATCAGGCGCGGCGTGCTTTCCTCGACGACGCGCTTGAGGCCCATGCCCACGTGCTTGCGCGCGCCCAGGTAGGCGCCGGTCAGCGTATCGGCCGAACGGATCTGCGCGGGCGTGCCGTCGAAGACGATCTGCCCGCCCTGCTGCCCCGGGCCCGGGCCCATGTCGATGAGCCGGTCGGCCGCCAGCATCACGGCCGGGTCGTGCTCGACGACGACCAGCGTGTTGCCCGCGTCGCGCAGCCGCTGCATCGCCTCGACGATGCGGTTCATGTCGCGCGGGTGCAGGCCGATGCTGGGCTCGTCCAGCACGAACAGCGTGTTGACCAGCGAGGTCCCGAGCGCCGTCGTCAGGTTGATCCGCTGCACCTCGCCGCCGGACAGCGTGCGGCTCTGCCGGTCCAGCGTCAGGTAGCCGATGCCGACGTCGACGAGGTACTTGAGCCGGTTGCGGATCTCGTCGAGCAGCAGCTTGAGCGCCTCGTCGAGCAGCGAGCCCGGCAGCTGCAGCTCGTCCATGAAGCGTCTGAGCCGATGGATCGGCAGCTGCATCAGGTCATGGACGGACAGGCCCGGCAGCGCCTCGAGCTGGACGCGGTTCCACTTCACGCCCTCGGGCATGAAACGCAGGTCGGGCGGGAGCGCCGCGTCGGCCAGCGCCTTCGAGCCGACGCGCCACAGCAGCGCCTCGGTCTTGAGCCGCGCGCCGCGGCAGGTCGGGCACTCGGTGTAGCTGCGGTACTTCGACAGCAGCACCCGGATGTGCATCTTGTAGGCCTTGCTCTCCAGGTACTCGAAGAAGCGGTTCACGCCGTACCACTGCTTGTTCCAGTTGCCGTTCCAGTTCGGGCTGCCGCCGATGACCCAGTCGCGCTGGGCCTGCGTCATCTGGTTCCAGGCGGTGTCGCGCGGGATGCCCGCATCGCCGGCGTACTTCAGCATGTCGTCCTGGCTTTCCTTCCAGGCCGGCGTCTGCATCGGCTTGATCGCGCCGCCGCGCAGCGTCTTGCGCTCGTCCGGGATGACCAGGCCCAGGTCCACGCCGATCACCCGGCCGAAGCCGCGGCAGGTCTCGCACGCGCCCATCGCGGAGTTGAACGAGAACAGCGCCGGCTGCGGATCGGCGTAGCGGATGTCGCTCTCCGGGCAATGCAGGCCGGTGGAGTAGCGCCACAGCGTCGGCTCGACGCCCTCCACCGCGCTGAGCACATGGACCGTCAGGCGGCCGCTGCCGCGCTTGAGCGCCAGCTCGATCGCCTCCATCGCGCGCGCCTGCTCGACGCCCTGGATGCGGAAGCGGTCGGCCACGACGTCCAGCACCTTGCGCCCGTTGACGACGCGCTCGGACTGCACGCGCGTGAAGCCGGAGGCGGACAGCCATTGCTCGACCTCGCCCGCGCTGACCGACTCGGGCAGCTCGACCGGGAAAGTCAGCACCAGGCGCGGGTCGTCGCCCACCGTCCGCGCCAGCAGTTCGGCATAGATCGTCTGCGGCGAGTCGTGGCGGACGGGCAGCGCGGTCTCGCGGTCGAACAGGTCCGCGCCGCGCGCGAACAGCAGCTTCAGGTGGTCGTTGAGCTCCGTCATCGTGCCGACGGTGGAACGGCTGGTGCGGACCGGGTTGGTCTGGTCGATCGCGATGGCGGGCGGCACGCCCTCCACCTTGTCGACCGCCGGCCGGTCCATGCGGTCCAGGAACTGGCGCGCGTAGGCGGAGAAGGTCTCGACGTAGCGGCGCTGGCCCTCGGCATACAGCGTGTCGAAGACCAGGCTGGACTTGCCCGACCCGCTGGGCCCGGTCACCACCGTCAATTCCCCTGTGCGGATGTCCAGGTCGAGGTTCTTGAGGTTGTGCTGGCGGGCGCCCCGGATGCGGATATCGGAATCGGACATGTGGTGTGGGCCTTGGAGCCTCGGAAAAGGCAGTGGGCGACGATTCTAGGGAGCGGAGGTGCCACGAAGTGGCAGCAGCGGCGAAGTGGGCGCGCCTGACGACCGTGACGACATGGTGGTAAGCAAATGCAAGCAGGCAACCGCTCAGCAAGCCTTCCCCTACCTCTTGTCAAGGCCTCCGAATGATGACTTCCGCACACTTGCTAGTCTCCGGGGCCTGCGGCAACAATGGACCCCGTCGTCGCCGAGCAACACCGGTCCCCCGGTCCCACCCGGACGGCGGATGACACACCTAGGGATTACCCGCATTCCGATCGGATCGCGGGCGACAAGCGACATGGACAGAAACGACGGCCATTCCACTCACGAGATCCCCGAGACCACGCTGGTCTTGATGACCTCGGACGCGTCCGCGAAGCCCTCGCCCGCGTCGTCGATGGCCGACGCCTCCGTGTCCGGCCAGCGTCCGGCGCCCGGCGAGCCCTTCGTGCTGCTGGTCGAGGACAACCCGATCAACCAGGTCGTCGCGCTGGAATTCCTGGCGCTGATGGGACTGAAGACGCAGCTCGCGCGCAACGGCCAGGAAGCGCTGGACCTGTGCGAGCAGGCGGCACCCAGCCTGGTGCTGATGGACATCCAGATGCCGGGCATGGACGGCCTGGAATGCGCGCGCCGGCTGCGGGAGCAGCAGGCGCAGGGACGGCTGCCCCGTTTCCCGATCCTGGCGCTGACGGCGCACGCGCTGGACAGCGACGTCGCGGACAGCCTGAAGGCCGGCATGGACGAGCACCTGACCAAGCCGCTCGACTTCCTGACGCTGCGCCGCCGGCTTGCGCGCTGGCTGGATCTGCCGCAGCTCAACGACTGACCCCCGAGAGCACCCCGACGAGGGATGAGGCGTCCCCACAACGGGTGGACGCTCGTTATTTCGAGGGTCATTGATCGCGCGCAAACCTTCCAGGAATCCCCCGTCGTAGCGCTGGCGTTAAGCGCTGCCTGCGTGCTCCACTTTCGATTCGCACCCGATGTCCGGGTGCGCCGATGCGAAAGGAAATCTGCATGCCAGTCCCGCTGACCGCCACGTTGACCGACGCAGCCTACGACGACATCCGCTGGGCCGCGAGGGAAGACCGTCGCTCTGAAATCGAGGTGATCGACCGCGCGCTCTACACCTACTTCAAGTTGCGCCGCGAGGTTCGGTATGGCCGGATCCTCGGATTCGTCGACCAAGGCCAGGAGCATCATCTGAAGACGCAGGTCAACTGGATCTGACATGAGCAGCGAGGACGCCACGTCGAGGGCTGCCCAACTGCTCGACGCCAAGGTGGGAATCCCCGAATCTCGGGCAGATGCACGCACTCGCCGGATCAAGGACCTGGGTCTCTTCTTTGTGAGCATCGTCATCTTGATGGTGCTGGTCGGCTTCAGCCTGTTCACGCTTCGAGACCAGTGCGTGATCGACGAAAACCGTCAATGGGCGCTGTCCACGCTCACCGCCGTGTTCGGCGGCGTGCTGGGCTGGCTGATCAAGCGATGAGCGCTTGCATGCACCACGCTCATCCGTTCTCAAGAAATCGCTGCACGATCGCGAAGTGCTCCGGCACGTTCAGCGCGGGCGCATGGCCGCAGCCCGGGATCGTCACCACCTCCGCCCGCGGACCGCGCACGCGCATCGCCTCGGCCGTCTCCGGCAGCAGAAGATCCGAGGTCTCGCCGCGCAGGCACAGCACCGGCAGGCTCAGCGAGTCCCACTCCGTCCAGCGCTTGTAATCGTCCGGATGGACGAAGAACTGGCGCACCATCGCCGGGTCGTAATGCGGCGTCACGCGCCCGTCGGGCAACCGCCGCACCGAGCTCTCCGTCAACCGGCGCCACTGCGCGTCGCTCATCCAGCCGTAGGGCTGATAGATCTGGCGGAAGTACTGTTCCAGCGCCGTCACCGTGTCGAACGCCGACGGCGCCCCCGCATAGCTGCGGATGCGCTGGATCGCCGGTTCCGCGAGTTCCGGCCCGATGTCGTTGAGCACCAGCCGCCGGATGCGCCCGCGCAAGGATGTCGCCGCCGCCAGCAACCCGATCGCGCCGCCCATCGAGGTGCCGATCCAGTGAAGCTCCTTAAGCCCCAGTTGATCGACGAGCGCCACCGCCAGCTTCACATAGAACGCGAGGCAGTACTCGTTGTCCGGATCCGGACTCCATTGCGACAACCCTCTTCCGAGGGTGTCCGGACACACCACGAAGTAGCGACCTGACCCCGCCAGGTGGGAGGCCAGCTCGTCCATGTCGCGCCCGGTGCGGGCCAGGCCATGCCATGCGATCACGGGCTCGCCCGCCGGATCGCCCCAGGCCCGGAAATGAATCTCGCGGCCTTCGCAGCGCAGGTAGTTCGACGTCGACTTCAAGTTCTCCTCCCCGCCTGCCGCAAACGCCCGACCAGTCCGTTCGGGAAGTGGTACACGGCCAGCACGAACAGCACGCCCAGCCACAGCAGCCAGCGCTCCGGCGCGATCAGCTGCGACAGCACCGGCACGCCTTCCACCGCCGACGCGCCGACGCGCATCAGGTCTTGCAGGTAGCTCTGCGCGAGCACGAACAGCGCGCTGCCGATCACCGCGCCGTAGATCGTGCCCATGCCGCCGATCACGACGATCAGCAGGATGTCCAGCATGATCTCGAAGGACAAGGAGGTGTCCGGCCCGTTGTAGCGCAGCCAGATCGCCAGCAAGGCGCCCGCGAGGGTCGCGAAGACCGCCGCCAGCAGCGTCGACAGCGTGCGGTAGGTCACCAGGCGGTAGCCGATCGCCTCGGCGCGGAAGTCGTTGTCCCGAATGGCCTGCAGCACGCGCCCGAACGGGGAATTGACGATGCGCAGCAACGCGAGCACCAGCACGACGGTCACGACGAACAGCAGGTAGTAGCTCAGCAGCCGGCCGTCGATGGAGACGCCGAACACGGGCTCCTCGAGGAATTCGGTCGACGGCGACAGCAGCTCGGGCAGCCGGAAGTTCAGCCCGTCCTCGCCGCCGGTGAAGTCGGACAGTTGCGAGGCCAATCCCTGGAACGCCGCCGCGACGGCCAGCGTGATCATGGCGAAGAAGATCGCCTTCACGCGCAATGAGAACAGACCGATGACCAGCGCGAGCAGCAGCGACAGCACCAGTGCGCCGCCGATGCCGACGACGAGCGCGGCGAAGCCCGGTTCCAACCGGGAGCTCGCGATGGCGACGCCGTAGGCGCCGATGCCGAAGAACATCGTGTGCGCGAAGCTGACGATGCCGGTGTAGCCGAGCAGCAGGTCGTAGCTGCCCACGAGCACGATGAACACGAGGATCTTGGCCGCCACGTTGAGCGCCCGGGTGCCGGGGAACACGAACGGCGCCAGCGCGAGTCCGAGCACGGTCAGCAGCAGCAGCGCCGCCAGCACGCGGCTGCGCGGCAGGTCATGCGACAGCAGGGATCGGATCAGGGTCATGAAGGCATCGCTCCGTTCAACGGCGTCCGACCGGATAGAGGCCTTGTGGCCGCCACAGCAGCACGGCGACCATCAGGCCGATGTTGGAGAACAGGGCCGCCTTGGGCGCGAGGAAGCCGCAGTAGTTGGCCATCAATCCGACCAGCACCGCGCCCACGAAACACCCCAGCGTCGAGCCCAGCCCGCCGATGATGATCACGATGAAGATCAGCGTGTTGACCTGCGCGCCGATCTGCGGGACCACGCTCTGCTGGTAGAGCCCCCACAGCACGCCGCCCAGCCCCGCCAGGCCCGAGCCGGCGACGAACACGGCCACGAACAGGCGTCGGATCCGATAACCCAGGCTCTCGACCATCTCCCGGTCCTGGACGCCGGCGCGGATCAGCAGGCCCAGCTTGGTCCGGTTGAGCAGCCACAGCAGTCCCGCGAAGACCAGCAGGCCCACGACGACGGCCAGCAGCCGGAACTTCTCGACCGCCACATCGCCGACCACGAGCGCGCCCCGCAGCGACTCCGGCGGCTGCAGCGGGATCATCTGCGCGCCCCAGACCAGCTTGATGAGCTCCTCGCCGATGATCATGCCGCCCATCGTGATCAGGATCTGCTTGAGGTGCATGCCGTAGACGGGCCGCACCAGTACGCGCTCGAAGACCAGGCCCAGCGCCGCGGCGCTGACGATGCCGGCCAAGGCCGCCACGGCGACCGCGATCAGGTTGGCCGCCAGCGACGGACTCGCCACGAAGCCGCCGTAGGTGTTCATCGCGCCCATCACCGTCGTGGCGACGAAGGCGCCGAGCGCGATGAACACGCCGTGACCGAAGTTCAGCACGTCCATCAGGCCGAAGATCAGCGTCAGGCCCGAGGCGATGACGAAGACGATCAGCCCCATCGCGAGGCCGGCGATCGTCAGCGTCGCCCAGCTCGACATCGAGCCGATCAGCGGCAGTGCCGCCAGCGCCAGCCCGACGATCAGCAGCAGCGGGATCGCGTCGAAACGTGCCTGGGGCACCGGAGAGGTGTCGTTCATTGATGTGCCGCCAGCGAAAGTCCCAGCAGCCGCTGCTGCAGCGCCTCATCGGCCGCCAGGTCGGCCATGCGGCCCGCATGCACGACGCGGCCGTCGTCCATGACCGCGACGCCGTCACCCAGCGCCTGGGCGACCATGAAGTTCTGCTCCACCAGCAGCACGGTCGTCCGTGCGCCGTCGCGGCCGCGCTGGATCTCCCGCAGCGCCTCGATGAGGTTGCGGATGATCGCCGGCGCCAGCCCCTTGGTGGGTTCGTCGATCAGCAGCAGCCGGCGCGGCTCGACCATCGCGCGCGCGATCGCCAGCATCTGCTTCTGCCCGCCGCTCAGCTTGCCGGCCGGATACAGCCAGAACTTGCGCAGCGCGGGGAACAGCCCGAACAGCCAGTCCAGCCGCGTGGTGTCGAGGTCGTCGAGCGAGCGGGCGCCGCGTGCCGCCAGCAGCAGGTTCTCGCGGACCGTCAGGTCGCCGAAGATGCCCATGTTCTCCGGGACGTAGGCGATGTCCAGGCGCGCGATCTCCGGCGTCGGCATGGCCTGGATCTCGCGGCCGTCGAGCTGCACGCGCCCGGCGCTCGCGCGCCACAGTCCCATCACCGTGCGCAGCGTCGTCGTCTTGCCGGCGCCGTTGCGGCCCAGCAGCATCGTGACTTCACCCTCGGCGACGCCCAGGTCGACGCCATGCAGGATGTGATACGCCCCGATGTGCGTGTGCACGCCGTCGAGGCGCAGCAGCGTCCTGTTCGCCGGCAGGCTCATCGATGCGCCCATCGGGGCCTCCATCGGCGCATCCATCGGCGCGCTCGTTGGCGCACTCGTTGGCGTGCCCGTCGATGTGGACCCGTTCATGCGGCCTCCGGCATCGCCAGTCCCAGGTAGGCGCTCTGCACCACCGGCGAGGCGATGACCGCTTCGGGTTCGCCGTCCGCGACCAGTTGCCCGTTGTGCAGCACGACGATGCGATCGGCCAGTTCCCGCACCACGTCCATCTTGTGCTCCACCAGCAGGATCGTGTGCGTCCCCTCCGCCTTCAGCGCGCGGATCAGGTCGAGGATCACCGGCACCTCGTCGACGCTCATGCCCGCGGTCGGTTCGTCGAACAGGTAGACCTTGGGCTTGAGCGCCATCAGCATCGCGACCTCCAGCTTGCGCTGGTCGCCGTGCGGCAGGCTCGCGGCCGGCGCGTCGACGCGATGCCCGAGCCGCACGCGCTCGACGATCGCGCGCGCCTCGTCGAGCAGCTCGCGGTGGTTCAGCCACACGGAGAACATCCGCAGGCCCTCCCCGCGCCGCGACTGCACGGCGAGGCGCACGTTCTCGAGCACGCTCAGCGTCGGGAACAGCTGCGTCAGCTGGAAGGCGCGCCCCAGTCCGCGCCGCGTGCGCAGCGGCGCGGCCAGTCGCGTCAGATCCTCGCCGTCGAGCAGCACCCGACCCGCGCTCGCACCGAGCTGGCCCGAGATCAGATTGAAGTAGGTCGTCTTGCCGGCACCGTTGGGCCCGACGATGGCCGTCAGCGTGCCCGGACGGAAGGCGCAGCTGACACGATCCACCGCGGTGTGGCCGCCGAACCGGATGGTGAGGTCATGGGTCTCGAGCATGCGTGCGGAAAGCTTCCAGGCGCGATCGCCGCCCTCAGGGGCAGGTGCCGATCACGTAGTAGTTGGGGCCGGTCTGCTTCAGCGTCGTCGTGATGAAGACGTTCCACAAGCCCATGTTCTGGTTGGAGCCGTTGGCGAGGGCATACCCGCCGCTCTGATGGGCGCGCCCCGCCGTCGTGTGGGCATAGTTGGTCGCGGTGAAACAGGTGGCCGCGGCGCCGGTCGTGGTCCCGCTCACCGGGGCGGAAGCGGCGCCCTCGATGCCTCCGCCGTCGACCGCACGGACCGTCCAGCTGTAGGTGGTCGCCGGGGACAGACCGGTGTCGCCGTAGCTGGTGCCGGTCACGGCCGACGCGGTGACCTTGGTGCCGTTGCGGTAGACGTTGTAGCCCGACGCGCCGGTGACGGCGGCCCAGCCGATCGTCATCGTGGTGTTGGTCGCGCCGGTGGCCGTCACCGACGCCGGCGCCGGCAGCGTGCCGGGCGTGCCGCCGCCGCCCGAGGACACCTGGTCCACCATGGCCTTGATCGCCGCGATCTGCGTGCCGGCCTTCTGCGCAAAGTTCGAGCCGTACCAGCCGACCCAGTCCCAGCAACCATTCGGGTTGGGCAGCAGCCCGCTGGCCGAGGTCGAACGCGAGGTGTTGTCGACCTTGGTCTGCGGGAACAGCACGACGATGTTGTTGGTGTCGGCCCAGCGCGAGAAGCCGGTGTTCCTCACGAACTTGTCGCCGATGGTGGCGTAGTTCTGCTGGCAGCCGTGCAGCGCGACGTGCAGCTTGCAGACCTGGCCGGCCGCGCAGTTGGCCGGCACGTAGGCCCAACCGGTCGCCGCGAGGCCGGGGTTGGTGCTGAACGCGGTCTGGTCGAACTCGATGTAGTTGGCCGCGGCGGGGCTGTTGTTGCGCGCGCTCAGCGTGCCGTAGAGCTTGGTGAGCACGGCTTTCGCGCCGTCGTAGCCGCAGTTGGCGATGTAGGGCGACGCACTGGTGCCACAGCTGTTGTTGCCTGTGGCATCGAAGTCGGTGGGCAGCACATGGGCGGTGCCGCTGCGCTGGACGTACTCGAGGTTGGCCGCCGTGACGCCGTTGTTGAGGTACTGCGTCTGCACCGCGTTCATCGGATTGGGACCGACCGTGGTGTCGCTGGTGCCGACGAACAGGTAGACCTTCTGCGAGGCGACGTTGCTCTTGGCGTCGATCGCCGTGCCGCTCCAGTTGTTGAGGTCGGCCTGCATCGTGTTCAGCGCGGACGACGAGATCGTCGCGTTGTACATGCAGGCGGTGTAGTTGCTGTGGCCGGCGCACATGTACGGCCCGCCGGCGAAGACACCGACGCCCTTGAACGTCGATGAATGCGCGTAACCGAGCTGGTTGGCCATGAAGCCGCCCGACGACAGGCCCGACACGGTGGTCTGGGTCTTGTCGATGTTGAGCGAGGGCAGCGGCACGGCGGCGTGGCCGACGCCCGCCGACAGGAGCGACGCGGCCACCACGGCGGTGGGAACGAGAAAGCGGGTAGCGGAACTTCTGACAACGGATGACTTCATCGGAAACCTCCTGGATGTCGACGGACCTTCAACGCCTGATGCTGGGCACCCAGCGCTCAGCGCTTGTTGCGAATCGGAATGTTCATCTCCTCCGGCTTGATCTCGCGCACCAGCTCGGGCACGCCCCAGGCGAAGGCCGGATCCACCTTGATCCTGAAGTGATACATCGACTGCATCGCCTGGTGGTCCTCGGGCCGGAAGGTCATGCGGCCCTTGGGTGTCTCGAAGCTCATGCCCTCCATGGCCTTGATGAGCTTGTTGGTCGCCGTGTCGCCCGCGGTCTTCTTGAGCGCCTCGACGACCGCGATCGCCGCGCTCATGCCGCCGGCGGTGAAGAAATCAGGCGGCGTCTTGAACTGCTTGTAATGGTTGGCGACCAGCCATTCATTGACCGGATTCTTCGGGATGCCGAAGTAGTAGTAGGTCGCGCCCTCCATGCCGGGCAGCGCCTTGTACGCGGCCATCGCGGGCAGGATGTTGCCGCCGGTGGCGATCTCGATGCCGTAGCGCTTGAGGTCGAGATCGGCGATCTTGAACGGGTTCCCCGCGCCGGCCCAGATGATGAAAATCACCTTGCGGCCGGGCTGGTCCTTGAGCCGGTCGATGAGCCGCTGCGCACCGGCGGTGAAGTCGGTCGTGGTGGTCGGCAGGTATTCCTCATGGACCACCTTGGCCTTCTTGATCGCATCCTTGAAGGCCTTCACGCCGTCGCGGCCGAAGGCGTAATCCTGCGCCAGCGTCGCGATCACGGTACCCGGCCTGTCGAGCGCGACCGCGTTGGAGATCGCATCCTGCGAGCTGTTGCGGCCGGTCCGGAAGATGTACTTGTTCCACTTGTCGCCGGTGATCGAGTCGGCGACCGCGGGCTCGACCAGCAGGATCTTCTTGTACTCCTCGGCCACCGGCAGCAATGCAAGCGCGACACCCGACGAGGACGGGCCGACGGCGATGTCGGCCTTGTCGTCCCCATAGGCGGCCGCCAGCAGGCTCTTGCCCACGTCGGGCTTGCCCTGGTCGTCCTTCTCGATGACGACGAGCTTGCGGCCCGCCACCGTCATCGTGCCGCCGGTCGCGTAGTCCAGGCCCATCAGGAAACCGGTCTGCGTCTGCTTGCCGTAAGCCTCGAGGGGGCCGGTGCGGCTGTAGACATGGGCGATGCGGATTTCCTTGCCTTGAGCGTGCGCCGGAGCGCTCATGCTCAAGACGGCGGACAGCGCCAGCGCCGCGCCGGCCGCGGCGCGGATGAAGCCATGGGTCATGGAACTTGTCTCCTGTTGGGGCGGACCGGTCGTGCGCCGGTCTCGAGGAGCCTCCTTCGCAAGGTCCATGCCGACATCGTTCGGCCGGGCGCGGGCACTCCACGACTCAGGGGGCATCCCTCCGGGAACCCCCAGAGTCATTCCGGCCCCATCGAGGCTCGCTGACCTCGCGCCTCTCCGTGAGACCGGTGGGATCGGCTCCCGGAATGACAACGCCGCTGTCCGGGTTCCAGACAGCGGCGTGCGGTGGCGATCAGAACCTTGTCCGGAAATCGGGCAGTGTCCGGAGTCCAGACAGCGGGGCGTTCGCGCGCCGCCGGGTGAGGCGGTCAGGTGCGGAAGGTCGCCACGTGTTCGTTGAGCAGGCGGGCCTGCTGCTGCAGCGATTCGGCGGCGGCAGCGGTCTCTTCAACCAGCGCCGCGTTCTGTTGCGTCATGTCGTCCAGGTGCTTCACGGCCTGGTTGATCTGGGCAAGTCCGTCGGACTGGCCCGCGCTGGACTGGCTGATCTCGGCGACCGTGCCGCTGACCTGCTGCACCGACTGGAGGATCTGGCCCATCGCCTCGCCGGCGCGACCCACCTGGGCGCCGCCCGCGTCGACGCGCGAGACCGAGTCGTTGATCAGCGCCTTGATCTCCTTGGCCGCGTTGGCGCTGCGCTGCGCGAGCGCGCGCACTTCCGAGGCGACGACCGCGAAGCCCCGGCCCTGCTCGCCCGCGCGGGCCGCCTCGACGGCCGCGTTCAGGGCGAGGATGTTGGTCTGGAAGGCCACGCCGTCGATGACGGAGATGATGTCGGCGATCTTGCGGCTGGCACCGGCGATGCCGTCCATGGTCTGCACCACTTCGCCCATCACGTCGGCGCCGAGCTTGGCGCGATCGGCCGCGCCGATGGCCAATTGATTGGTCTGGTGCGCCGCCTGCGCGGAGTGCGTGACCTGTTGCGTCAGCTCATGCATCGACGCCGCCGTCTGCTGCAGGCTGGAGGCCGCCTGCTCGCTGCGCTGCGACAGGTCCTGGCTGCCCATCGCGACCTCGCGCGACGCATGCTGGATGGAGTCCGTGGCGTCGCGGATGGCGCGCACCAGATCGCTGAGTCGGCCCTGCATCGCGGCGACCTGCGTCAGCACCTGGCCGATCTCGTCGTTGCCCACATCCTCCCCGCCCATCACCTGCGTGCGCAGATCGCCGTTGGCGACGGCCTCGACGACTTCGCGCATCTGGTTGAGCCGGCGCTTCAGGCCGCGCGCGAACCATTCGACCGCGACCAGCGCGGCGATGCCCACGGCGATCACCAGCACCAGCGCGACCGTCGCGTCGCGACGGGCGATGCCGGACACGTCGTCGATGTAGACGCCGGAGCCGATCACCCAGCCCCAGGGCTTGAAGCCGGCGACGTAGGAACGCTTGGGTTCCGGATCCTTGGCGCCGGGCTTGGGCCACAGGTAGTCGACGAAGCCGCTGCCCTGCGCCTTGACCGTGTCGACGAAGGCGACGAACAGCTTCAGGCCGTTCGGGTCCTTGTTGCCGGACAGGTCCTTGTCGTTGAGCTCCGGCTTGATCGGGTGCATGACCATCTTGGGCGTCATGTCGTTGATCCAGATGTACTCGTTGCCGGAGTAACGGATCTTGCCGATCTCGGCGGCAGCCTGCTTCTTCGCGTCGGCCTCGGTGAGACCGCCCGCGCCGATGCGGTCGAAGTGGCGCTTGGCGATCTGCTCGGCGTTCTTCACCTGCTCGACCGTCGTGATCATCTTGACGTCCAGCAGGCTCATCGCGGAGCGGTGGCTGAGCCACATCACCAGCACGACGAAACCGACCACCGCGGCCAGCACCGCCACGCGCAGCTTGGTGGCCAGCGTCCAGGCCCGGGGTGCCGCGCTCCTGGAAGTATTCCGGGCGCCGGAGGGCATGTCCGCATGCAGGCCGGTCGCAGTCGTGGTGAGCGTGTTCATAGGTCTCCTGGGCGGGCCGGTCCATCCGGTCCTCGTCGTCTGCCCTGGCCTCGAATATGCGCATACCGCACGGCGTGCGGCAAGCCCCTCGAACCCTCGAACAAGCCCTTGAACACAGGCCAAACGTGACGATATGGCGTCGCGCGGCCTCCATTCAGGGGGCATGCGCTGCCGTACGCGTCAGGCAGAGGCGAGTTCGGGGTACTTCGCCAGCTTCTCGTAGAGCGTGGCGCGGGAGATCGCCAGCAACCTCGCCGCGGCGACGCGGTTGCCGTTGGTGCTCCTCAATGCCTGCGCGATGGCGGCGCGCTCCAGCTCGGCCTTGCGGGCGGGCAGGGTCTCCGTGGGACCGAGCTCACGTTGCGCAGGCCGGTACCCCTCCTCGCTCCCACTTCTCCTCACGCTCGACAGGTCGCTCGGAGGGGCACCGGCCTGCGCAACGTCCGCATCGCTCGTGGTGAACGCCGTGAACATCGTGGGCGCGGTGGTGGTGGTGGTGGTGGTGGTGGTGGTGGTCGGGGTCGCCGTCTCGTGGAGTCCGAAATGCCTCGGCAGCAACTCGTCCTCGTCGCTCATCAGGAAGGCCTGTTCCAGCGCGTTGCGCAACTCTCGCACGTTGCCGGGCCAGGTCTTGCCTTCGAGCGCCCGCAGCGCCGCGGCGCTCAAGGTCTTCGGCGCCAGGCCGCTGCGCCGCGTGATGTCTTCCAGCAGCACCTCGACCAGCGTCTCGATATCCCCGCACCGCTCGCGCAGCGCGGGCAGGCGGATCGGCAGGACGTTGAGCCGGTAGAAGAGATCGGCGCGGAACTCGCCGCGCTGCACCATCGCCCCGAGGTCGCGGCTGGTCGCCGCGATCACGCGGACGTCGACCTTCACGACCTCGTTGCTGCCCAGCGGCTCCAGCTCCTGCTCCTGCAGCACGCGCAGCAGCTTGGCCTGCAGCGCCGGGGGCATGTCGCCGATCTCGTCGAGGAAGAGCGTGCCGCCGTCGGCCAGCCGGAACTTGCCGTCGCGCCCCTTGCGATCGGCGCCGGTGTAGGCGCCGGGCGCGACGCCGAAGAATTCCGCCTCCAGCAGCGTCTCCGGCACGGCGGCGATGTTCACCGACACGAGCGGCTTCGCCGCGCGCCGGGAGGCCGCGTGGATGGCGTGCGCGAGCAGTTCCTTGCCGGTGCCCGTCTCGCCGAGCAGCAGCACCGTCGCCTCGGTCTGCGCGACGCGGCGCGCATGGCGCTTGACCTCGACCGCGGCCGCGCTCGATCCGACGAAGTCGACGATGCGGTGCTTGGCACGGCGGTTGCGGGACTGCTCGGCGGCGAGTTGGCGTCGCGTGTCGTCGAGCTCCGCCTGCAGACACGCGAACTTGTTCATCAACGGTTGCATCGTCGTCTCGGGATGGTCCAGCAGGACCATGCCCATCGCGCCGATGACGTCGCCGCCCGGCCCGCGCAGCGGCAGCCGGCTGACGAGGAAGGTGCCCGCCTTGTTCGTCAGCAGGTCCACGAGGATGGGCTGGCCGGTGTCGATGACCTGCGCCATCAGGGTGTTGGGGACGACCTCCTCGACACGGCGGCCG
Organism: Roseateles noduli; assembly: GCF_050626985.1. Lineage (NCBI taxonomy): Bacteria > Pseudomonadati > Pseudomonadota > Betaproteobacteria > Burkholderiales > Sphaerotilaceae > Roseateles > Roseateles noduli. The sequence continues at coordinate 6,052,387 of NZ_CP192463.1, read as the reverse complement.
ACGAACTCGGATTCGTCGCGGAAGCCGAGCGCGGGCAGGAAGCGCTTGTAGCCCTCGCTGATCCAGACGACGCGGTGCTCGCGGTTGACCACCATCGCGCCCTGCGCGGTGCTGGCCAGCACGTCGAACATCGACTGCGCCGCCAGCCGCAGCACCGCTTCGGCATCCTGGGGAATGTCGTTCATGGCTTGTCTCCTGGACGTTCGTCCTGGCCGCTGTCCCCAGCGCGCCGGGCGCGCCGCAGGGGCGGCCCGCGGGTGTCCGGGTCGGGCTGCCGCCGCGCGGCGCCGCCTCGGATCTGGTGCGGACCAATGTAGCAGCCGCCTCGCCGGTGCGAGGGCCGGTCCGGGAGTCGCACGCCCTGGGGAATCCCCGAGTCGCTCGTCGAGCCGCACGGGAGGCGATCCGGCTATAAACCGCCCTCATGGCCATCGTGGATTCCTGGACTTCGGCGCGCGCGGCAAGGCAGGTGCTGTCGTTGGCGCACAAGCTGCTGTCGGAACGCGGACAGGCGAACAGCCTGGGCTTGGCCCATGACCTGATCGGCCGCATGGGGGCGCTGCCGGCGGACGCCTGGCCGGCGGTCTTCGACAGGCTGGCCGCCGACTTCAATCCCGCGCCGGACGCGGTGCTGCGCGCCGCGCAGGCCTATGCCGACGCGCCCGGCACCGAGACGCTGCGTCAGCTGACCGACGTCAGCGAGCCGCCGCGGCAGGAACTGTTCCGCCGCCTGAACCGCGCGCCCGGCGGCACGGGCACGCTGGTCCGCATGCGGCGCCGGCTGCTGGAGGGCCTGTCCTCGCACCCGGACTGGCGCATGGTGGACGCCGACCTGCTGCACCTGCTGTCCTCGTGGTTCAACCCCGGCTTCCTGGAGATGCGCCAGGTCGACTGGCACTCGCCGGCGCACCTGCTGGAACAGATCATCCGCCACGAGGCCGTGCATGCGATCGACGGCTGGGACGACCTGCGGCGACGCCTGCTGCCGGACCGGCGGCTGTTCGCGTTCTTCCATCCGCAGCTGCCGAACGAGCCGCTGATCTTCGTGGAGATCGCGCTGCTGCCCGACATGCCGGACGCGATCGCGCCGCTGATCGGCAAGCGCAGCGAACCGATGCCGCCGAACAGCTTCAAGACCGCCGTCTTCTATTCGATCAGCAACTGCGAGCCGGGGCTGCGCGGCGTGTCGCTGGGCAACTTCCTGATCAAGCGCGTGGCCGAACATCTGAGGCAGGAGCTGCCGCGGCTCAAGCAGTTCTGCACGCTGTCGCCGCTCCCGGGCTTCGCGGCCTGGCTGCAGGCGATCCGGTCGACGGACGACGAGTCCTCCGCCCTCTCCGGCCACGCCGGTTTTTCAGGCTTGAAACCGGCGCAACGCACGCGCATCGCCGAAGCGCTCGCGCGATTGAAGCACCACACGCCGGCCGAGCTCGCCAGCCCGGGAGCCCTCGACGACGAGGCGCTGCAGGCCGACCTGCGCCGGCTGGCCGCCGTCTACCTCATCGCCCAGACGCCGCTGCCGGGCGGGGATCCGGTCGCGCGTTTCCACCTCGACAACGGCGCCCGGCTGGAGCGACTCAATCCCGGCGGCGACCGCTCGGCCAAAGGAATGAAACAGTCGCACGGGATGATGGTCAATTACCTGTACGACCTCGACCGCATCGAGCAACACCACGAAGCCTTCACCCAGGGAGAGATCGCGACGTCGCGCGCCGTCGGCAGCCTGCTCTGAGCGGGTCGCTTGCGCCACGGCCTACACGTCCTCCACGCCGCCCGCCGACGTCCTTCCAGCCCTCCGATCCATCCGCACCAACACCTTCCCCTTCCACCCTTGCCCAACGACACCGTGGCCCGCAGAGGCCCCCAGGACCCACAGGAGACACGCATGACCCAGAGTTCCACGACCCGCCGCCGCCTGCTGGGCGCCGCCGCCCTGGCTTCCCTGTCCGCCGCGGGCGCGGGCATCGCGCCGTCGGCGTTCGCGCAGGCCGCCTGGCCGAGCCGGCCGGTGGTCATCGTCGTGCCCTTCCCGGCCGGCGGCGGCACCGACGCCTTCGCGCGGCCGCTGACCGCCGTGCTGACCAAGCAGACCGGCAAGCAGTTCATCATCGACAACAAGGGCGGCGCCGGCGGCACCGTGGGCGCGACGCTCGCGTCCAAGGCCGCGCCGGACGGCTACACCTTCTTCATGGGCGCGGTGCATCACGCCATCGCGCCGGCGATGTACCCGAAGCTCGACTACAAGCTCGAGGAGGACTTCATCCCCGTCGCCCTGGTCTCCAGCGTGCCGCAGGTCATCGTGATCAATCCGCAGAAGGTGCCCGTCACCGACGTGAAGGGACTGCTGGAGCTGCTCAAGAAGAACCCCGGCAAGCTGAACTACGGCTCGGCGGGCAACGGCACCTCGCACCATCTGGCGGGCGAGCTCTTCAAGCTGCAGACGCAGACCTTCATCACCCATATCCCGTACCGCGGCGCCGGCCCGGCGCTGCAGGACCTGATGGCGGGCCAGGTGGACCTGATGTTCGACGGCCTGGGCTCGTCCGCCGCGCACATCCGCGGCGGCCGCATCAAGGCGCTGGCGGTGGCCTCCTCCAAGCGCGCGCCGGGCTTCCCGGACATCCCCAGCGCCGTGGAAGCCGGCATCCCGCAGTACCAGGTCGCCACCTGGTACGGCCTGTGGGCCCCCAAGGGCACGCCGAAGGAAGTGATCGCCGCGATGCAGGCCGAACTCCGCAAGGCCTACGCGACGGAGGAACTGAAGAACATCTGGACCGGCCTGGGCACCGACATTCCCACGCTCTACGGCGACGCGTTCGGCAAGTTCGTGCACGGCGAGGTCCTGCGCTGGGCCGACGTGGTCAAGCGCAGCGGTGCGAAACTGGATTGATGAACACCGCCAACGCCAACCTGTTCGCCGCGCTGCGCGCGAATTTCTCCGACGACCTGGACGCCTGCGCGATCGAGCTGGCCGACGGCCCCGACGCCGGCCAGCGCTACAGCTGGCGCGACATCGACCGCGCCACGGCGATGATCGCCAACCTGCTGGACTCGCTGGACCTGCCCGCGGGCAGCCGCGTCGCGGTGCAGACGGAGAAGAGCGTCGAAGCGCTGCTGCTGTACCTCGCGGTGCTGCGCGCCGGCTACGTCTACCTGCCGCTGAACACGGCCTACCAGGCCGCCGAGCTCGAGTACTTCATCGGCAATGCGGAGCCGGCGGTGGTCGTCTGCGCCGGAAAGAATTTCGGCTGGATCAGCAAGCTGGCGTTCCAGGCCAAGGTGCCGTGGGTGTTCACGCTGAACGAGGACCGCAGCGGCACGCTGCTGGATCGCGCGGTGCAGATGCCCGACACGCACCAGGTGGCCGAGAAGAAGGCCGATGACCTGGCCGCGATCCTCTACACGAGCGGCACGACCGGTCGCAGCAAGGGCGCGATGCTGAGCCACGGCAACCTGCTGTCCAACGCCGAGGTGCTCAAGCACTACTGGGGCTGGAAGGCGGACGACGTGCTGATCCACACGCTGCCGATCTTCCACGTGCACGGGCTGTTCGTCGCATCGCACGGAGCGCTGCTGGCCGGGGCGAAGATGCTGTGGTTCAACCGCTTCGATCCGCGCGGCGTGATCGCGCGGCTGCCCGACGCGACGCTGTTCATGGGCGTGCCGACGCTGTACGTGCGGCTGCTCGAGCAGGCGACCCTCACGAAGGACGCGTGCGCGCGGATGCGGCTGTTCATCAGCGGTTCCGCGCCGCTGCTGATCGAGACCTTCCACGAATGGCAGCGCCGCACCGGGTTCACGATCCTGGAGCGCTACGGCATGAGCGAGACGGTCATGCTGACGTCGAACCCGTACAAGGCCGAGGACGGCGAGCGCCGCGGCGGCACGGTCGGTTATCCGCTGCCGGGCGTGGGCCTGCGCGTCGTCGACGACGCGGGCGCGCCCTGCCCCAGCACGGGCGACGGGGAGATCGGCCACCTCCAGGTGAGCGGGCCCAACGTGTTCGCCGGCTACTGGCGCATGCCGGAGAAGACGAAGGAGGAGTTCACCGCCGACGGCTGGTTCAAGACCGGCGACGTGGGCCGGCGCGACGACCGCGGCTACGTGACGATCGTGGGGCGGAGCAAGGACCTGATCATCACCGGCGGCTACAACGTGTACCCGGCGGAGATCGAGGGCTGGCTCAACGAGCTGCCCGGCGTGGCGGAGTCGGCCGTGGTCGGCGTGCCGCATCCGGACTTCGGCGAGGGCGTGATCGCCGTGGTGGTGCCGCGATCCGGCGCCGCGCTGGACGGCGCGACGCTGGTCGCGGCGCTGAAGGACCGCATCGCCGGCTTCAAGGTTCCGAAGCGGGTCTTCGTCGAGACCGAACTGCCGCGCAACGCGATGGGCAAGGTGCAGAAGAACCTGCTGCGCGAGCGGCATCGGGGGCTGTTCGGCTGAGCATCGCCGACAATCCGTCGTCATGAGCACGCCGACGCCGCTCCCCGCCGACACGGTCAACACCATCAACACCGCCTGCCCGCGTTGCGGCGGCGGGTTCCATTGCGGCGTCGACGACGGCTGGTGCGCCTGCTTCGGCACGCGGTTGGGCGAGGGCCTCAAGCGCGAACTCGCCGCCCGCTGGCCCGACCAGTGCCTGTGCCTGCGCTGCCTGACCGAGCTGGCCCGCGACGATCCGGACAGCCACGTGCCGGACCCGCCGAACAACCCGCCCGTGCCCCCGTTGTTAGGCGTTTGAAGGCGTACCTGGCACGGCCACAATCCGACCGATGCCCCCCTCCCCATTCAGCCAGTCCGTCGCGGAGCGCCTCCAGGTGAGACGCCTGGTGGTCTTCGGCCCGTTCCTGGCGCTGGGGCTGGTGCTGGTCGTGCTGTGGGCGCTGGTGCTGTGGTTCGCGCTGCTCTATCCGAAATCGCTGGTCGCGGACCTGCAGGACGACCTGCACAGCATCGCGCTCAACGCGGCGCAGGACACCGAGCAGTTGCTGCGCGAGACCGAAGGCAGCCTGCGCACGCTGGACCTGCTGCTGCTCACGCGCAGGAACGAGCGCCAGGACCTCGACGCCACCGTGTCGCTGCTGGCCGATTCGATGCGCGACAACTCGCGCGGGATCACCGACGTGATGCTGGCCAGCGCCGACGGCCGCCTGTGGCGCATCCCGTCGGTCACCGGCGAGCCCTATGTCGACCTCGGCCCGAAGAGCTTCCTGTCCGAACTCGGCCGTCCCGGCGGACCGAGCGTCGTCCTCGGCACGCCGATCCGGCTGCGGCCGGGCGCCCACTTCGTGCTGCCGATGGCCACGCGCCTGAGCGCGCCGACCGGCGCGTTCACCGCGACGGTCGGCTTCATCGACCTCGACACCCTGCTGCGCGTGTACCGCACGCGATCGATACGCTCGGGCATGGCCGTGCTGCTGGAACGAGACGACGGCGTCGCCATGGCGCGCTGGCCCGAAGTCCCGGGCCTGGTCGGCACCAACATGCGACAGGTCCCCGGCGGCGAGGTGCTGCCGCCGAGCCCGCCGGCCAGCGGTCAGTTCATGGTGACGAAAAGCCCGGCCGACGGGCGCGATCGCATCGTTTCCTACCGCGTGCTGCAGGACTACCCGCTGCGCCTGTTCGTGTCCTTCGAGCGCGACCGCATCCTCGCCGGCTACCTGCAGCAGCGGCGCGCGGTGCTGGGCTTCTCGCTGGTGGTCACCGCGATCGCCGTCGGCCTGATGGCCTGGTTCACGCGGCTGCAGCAGCGCACCCGGCTGCGCGAGGCCGAACGCGAAGCCACCGCCGACGCATCGCCGATGGGCCTGTTCCGCTGCGATCTGCAGGGCCGCACCGTGTATGCCAACGAGACCTACCTCCGCCTGCTGGAGGTCGACCGCAAGGACCTGGCCTGGGGCTGGCTGGACCGTCTCTCCCCATCGGAGCGCGAATTGACGCGCGAGCAGTGGGCCGCACTGGTCGCCGTGGGGGAACCGGTCGACCGCGTGCGGCAGCTGACGCGCCGCGACGGCTCGGAACTGATGGTGCGTCTGCGGATGCGGCCGATGCGCCTGGGCGGGCGCATCGTCGCGCACGCCGGCACGATCGCCGACATCACGCCCGAGCTCGCCGCCCGGCGCGAGCGCGAGCGCAGCCAGGCCGTCATGAGCGCGATGGCGCAGAGCGTCAACGTCATGATGCTGGCCGTCGACACCGATGAACGCGTGCTGTTCTGCAACAAGGCCTTCGAGCGCCGCTTCGACATCCCGGAAAGGTCCTGGCAGGGCCGCCACGCGGCGGACGTCTTCGATGACCTGTACCCGGCCGTGCATCCGCTGATCCAGCGCGCCTTCGAGGGCGAGACCAGCGTCGTCGAGATGCGCGACGACGACGGCGTCAGCCGCCCGATGCCGCTGGACGGCGACGACCGCGGCGAGACGCGCTACGTCGAGCTCACCTACGCCCCGCTGCTCAACGACGACGGCGCGATCATCGGCGCCTACGGCGTCGCGCGCGACGTCACCGACGTCAAGCAGGAACAGATGCGGCTGCTGCGGGCCTCCAACACGGACCCGCTCACCGGGCTGCTCAACCGCGCCGGCTTCGCGTCGCAGGTCAACGCCGCGCTCGGGCGCGCGACGGACCGCGACGAACTGGTGGCGCTGCTGTACCTCGACCTCGACCGCTTCAAGCCCGTCAACGACGAGTACGGACATCCCGTCGGCGACGCGCTGCTGAAGGCCGTCTCCGGCCGGCTGCGTCACGCGCTGCGGCCGCAGGACCTCGTGGCCCGCATCGGCGGCGACGAGTTCGCCGTGTTCCTCACCCATGTCGCGAAACCGGTCGACGCGCAGGTCGTCGCCGACAAGCTGGTGCACGCGCTGACGATGCCGTTCCGCATCGGTGCGCTCGAACTCCACATCGGCACCAGCGTCGGGTTCTGCGTCCAGTGGGCGAGGCAGGCCGACATCGACGATCTCGTCACACAGGCGGATGAGCAGCTCTATCGCGCGAAGCGGGCGGGGCGGGGGAGATCGAGCGGGAGCCTCTGCGCGGAGCGCAAGCCTGCGTCGGGTGCGGTGGGTGCGGCGGGCGCGGTGGGCGCGGTGGGCGCGGTGGGTGCGGTGGGCGCGGTGGGCGGGGCCGCCGACTCCGGCCTGCCAGGCGCGGGCTCTCCACGGGGCATGGGGGATCCCTCCAGGACCCCCAAGCCCCATTCCGGCCCCACGGAGATCAGCTGACGTCGGAACGATCCGGGATCGGCGGACGTCGTTGCCGGGTGCGGGTCAGCCGCAGTTGCCGAAGTCGCCCGGGTCGCGGCCGTCCAGTGATGCGGTCGGCGTCGATGCGCCGTGCTTGAGGCGCATCAGCGTCATCTGCAGGACCTTGGCGTCGGCGCTGGCACGGTGACGACGCAGTTGCGCCTCGGCACGGACCTCCTGCTGGACCGCGTTCCAGCGCTGAGCCTCGTCTTCGCTGAGCAGGCGGCGCAGGTCCTCGATCCGGAAACGCGGCAGGCGACCGACGCTGTCGAAGAGCTTGCTCATCCACGGGTAGTCATGGCCCCAGCTGTCGGAGTAGACCGTCTGGCCCGCCAGGCGCTTGTTGAGCTCGTCGGCGACCCAGTCGCGCGGGCGGCCATGACGCAGCAGCAATTCGCGCGAGATGCCGTGCAGCGCCTCGGCCTGTTCATCCCAATGCTCCCACTCCGGGGCCGGCTGGATCAGCGAGCAGAACGGCAGGCCGCCCGCCTCGACGAATCCGATCTCGATCGGGTAGCTGCCGCGCCCGAAACCGGACGCCTCCAGGTCGAGGATGGTCGGCGCAAGGACCGGCGAGGCGACGGGCAGGACGGCAACGGTCATGGGCGCCAGTATGCAAGCGCCGGGCCAGCCGCGGGCGCCACCCCTCCTCAGATCAGGGGACGGCGGGCGTCGCCGAGTGCAGGGCCGCCGGAGCCGCGGGAGCGGCGGCAGGTGACGTCGGGCCCTGGGGCGCCTGGCCCGCCGCATCACCGTCGCCGCTGTCGCCCCGGTCCCGTCCCTGGCGTCGCTGCAGTTCGTGCCAGCCGTCCAGGCCGCCGTCCAGCGCCAGCACGCGCGGATGACCGCGCTTCATGAGCTCATGCGCGCCCTGGATGGCGGAGACCTCGTTCGGGCAGTTGCAGTAGAGGACCAGCAGGCGGTCGTCGGGCAACTGCTCGGCGTATTCCGGCAGGCGGGTCAGGGGGATGTTGAGCGCGCCCGGCAGCGTGCGCGGATCGGCGGCGCGGCCGGGATCGCTGCGGACATCGATGAAGAGCGGCGCCATGTCCTGCTCGCAGAGCGCGGCGGCGTCCTCGACGCTGATGCGTTCGACCTCGCCCTGCAGCTTCGCCATCTGGCGGCGGCGGCGCCAGCGGTTGCCGATCAGGAGCGCGAGCACCGCGACGATCGCAGCCACCGCCAGCAGGCCGGCGTTGGAGAGGAAGTCCAGCACGTCCTGGATCTGGTCGCTGAAGATCAGTCCGAGCCCGAGGAAACACGCCGTCCAGACCAGCCCGGCGACGGCGTCGTAGGCGATGAAACGGCGCCAGCCCATGCCGAGCGCACCGGCCATCGGCGCCGCGACGACGGAGATGCCGGGCAGGAACTTCGCGGCCAGCAGCGAGCTGCCGCCCCAGCGCGCGATGAGGCTCTCGCTCTGGCGGACACAGACGTCGGGGGACAGCGAGACCCGGCACAGCAGCCGCAGCACCCGGTGGCCGTAGCTGCGGCCGGCGATGAACCAGATGGCGTCGCCCAAGACGTTGGCCAGCACCGCCGCCACGACCAGCGACACCGCCGACAGGCGCCCCGCCGCCGCCAGTCCGCCCGCCACCACCAGCAGCGGCGCCGCCGGCACCGGCGCACCGATGCGCGCGGCCAGCGTCACGAGGAAGACGAGCAGGAAGTCGTGTTGGATCAGCAGGTCGATCAGGGCGCGCATGCGCCGCATTGTCGCGGCTGCCGAGGTCACCCGTCGGCGGTGGGGCGATTCTTCGCGCCGTTCAGGACACCAGCCGGGGCGCCTTGGGCCGGGCGACGAAGGCGAACTGCACCCACTTCGTCTCCTCGAGCTGCCGTCCGAAGAGCCGGAAGGCCAGCCGGCGCTTGAGCGACGGGGTGTACCACTGCTCGTTGATGCCCTGGACGCTGACGACCTCGTAGCCGCACTCGTCGAACATGCGCTGCGCACTGGTGCGGGTGAAGAAGCGCAGGTGCGTCCGGTCGCGGACGCCGCAAGGCTCGTAGCGGAAGTCGCGGTCGTGGACCAGCGGCCAGATCGTGTCCAGGTGCAGCAGGTTGGGCAGCGAGGCCAGCACCACGCCGCCGGGTGCGAGCAGCGGCGCGGCCAGGTTCAGCGCGGCCCAGGGATCGGGCATGTGCTCGAGCACGTCGTTGAAGACGATGGCGTCGAAATGGGCTTCGGGCAGCGGCAGCATCGGATCGAAGAGGCCTTGCATCACCCGGTCCAGGTGGGCGCCGGCACGTTCCGCGGCCCCCGCGTCGGGCTCCACGCCCCAGACCTCGGTGCCGGGGCGGGTCTGCTTGACGGCCTCTCCGAAGGCGCCGGTGTTGCAGCCGACGTCCAGCACGCGCCGGCAGTCCTGCGGGAGGAAGGCCAGCATTTCGCGACGCGCCGCGTGCGGATAGTCGAAGCGGGCCAGGGGACTGGCGGAACGGAGAGCCGGCATGGATACCTCCTCGGCGCCCGCCACGAGCACCGCGGCGGTGCGCGAAGCATAGTCAGGAGCGGCCCCGCTCGACATCCTTCTCTTACGGGACAGGGAAGTCCCGACCGGCCGGCTTCAGGACGGGGTATGCGCAACACGCGAGGACGGCGCCATCCAGGCAGCGGGCCCGCACGCTTGCCCGCTTGCTTCGACGTGCTGCCCCGGTGGCGCCGGGGCACTCCGGAACCATCGCTCCATGACAGGCGTGTGTCAGCCAGGCCTGCGGAAGCACCCTGCTCGGGCGGTGCCGCGCGGCACCCGGGCCTCCTAGCATCGCCTGAATCTTTCACACGAGACTCATCGCGCCATGGCCCACCTCCCGCCCCGCCGTTCCGCCTCCGTCCTCCGCAGCGCACCGGTGTTCCGCCTGAGCGGTCTGGCGCTCGCCGCCCTGCTGCTGCAGGCGGGCCCGGCCTTCGCCGCGTCGTTCGACCTCTGCGGCGCATTCACCGCGGCGCAGACGCTGGGCAGCGGCAGCGGCCAGACCGGCGCACTGTGCGCGACGGGCACGCTGACGGTGGGCGGCTCGACGGTCGCGGTGACGGTCAGCGGCAACAACGCGACGCTCAACAACCTCGGCAGCATCGTGCAGACGGGCACGGGCCGCGTCATCCGCGACAACACCGGCGTGCAGAACCTGGTCATCGTCAACGGCAGCGCGAGCAACAGCACGGCGCTGATGCGCGCGCAGGACGCGGACCTGATCCAGATGAACAAGTCGCCGGCCAGCGTCACGCTGACCAACTGGGGCAGCATGATCTCGACGAACGCGTCGGCGGGCGGCAACCAGGTCGTCGACTTCAACGCGATCGGCTCGGGCAGCAACATCGTCAACAACCAGGCCGGCGCGCTGATGCTCGCCTACGAGGCGGACGCGATCCGTCCCGGCGTCAACGGCATCGTCAACAACGCCGGCACCATCCGCTCGGTCACGACGACGGGTGCCAGCAGCGACGGCATCGACTTCCAGGCCAACAGCGGCATCACGTTCAACAACCTGTCGGGCGGCCTGCTCGAAGGCGGCCGCCACGGTGTTACCGGCGGCCCGGAAACGGCGATCGCCTGGACCGGCACGATCGACAACGCCGCTGGCGCGACGATCCGCGGCATGAACGGCGCCGGGCTGAACTTCGACGGCTTCAACGCGCTGCAGGTGATCACCGTCCGCAACGCGGGACTGATCACCGGCAACGGCCGGACCGGCGACGGGGACGGCGTCGACGTGGACGGTCCGCTGGACCTGAGCAACAGCGGCACGATCCGCTCGATCAACGCCTTCTCGCCGCTGGGCAGTGGACTGGCGTTCAGCGAGGGCATCTCGGCGGGCGGCGGCACGATCCGCAACACGGGCCTCATCGAAGGCCTCGTCGCGGCCGGCAACACGAACGCGGTGGGCCGCGGGATCTCGCTGGTCGGCAACGACATCACCAGCGGACCGAACAGCGGGCTGCGCGAAGCGCTCTACACGAACGCGACGGTGATCAACGGCGCCGGCGGCGTGATCCGCGGATCCAGCGACTCGGCGATCTACATCGGCGGACTGGGCGGCAGCGGCAAGCGGGTCCGCATCGACAACCAGGCCGGCGGCACCATCATCGGCGGCGGGAGCGCGGCGGCCATCCGATCGGCCTCGGACTACGACACGACGGTGATCAACGCCGGCCGCATCGACGGCAGCGCGAGCGGCGTCGCCATCGACCTCGGCGCGGGCCGCAGCACGCTGGTGGTCAGCGGCGGCCAGGCGGTGATCCTCGGCGACGTGCGCGGTGCCAGCGGCGCGGGCTCGGCGACGGTGCGCTTCGAGGTCGGCAACGGCAACCAGTTCAGCTATGCGGGGGCGTTCAGCAACGTCCACCAGATGCAGGTCGAGAACGGCCGCGTCGTGCTGACCGGCCAGAGCCAGAACGTCGGCACGGTCACGCTGGACGGCGGTGTGCTCGAGCTGCGGGGCGACCAGCGGCTGGGCGCCGCCGGCGCGTTGGAAGTGAACGGCGGCACGCTGAAGCTGAGCGGCGGCGACCAGAGCTTCGCGAGCCTGGCGCTGCTCGGCAGCGGCGCGTTCGAGCTGGACGGCGCGGGGCTTAACTTCGGCGCGCTGGGCAGCATCGTGGCGGGCAGCGTGCTGCAGGTGACGCAGGTCGGCGCGGGCTACGCGCTGCGTTTCGCGGGCGACCTGTCGCACGACCCGAGCTTCCTGAGCCTGGTCGCCGCGACGAAGATCAACGGCCTGGCGGCCACCTACAGCTTCAGCAACGGCTTCACGACGCTGGGCGCGAGCGCGGTCCCGGAGCCGTCGACCTACGCGATGCTGCTCGCCGGGATCGCGGTGCTGGGATGGCGGCTGCGCAAGCGCGGCGCGGCCGCCTGATCACGCCGCGCCGGGAGTCGCCAACCCTCCTCAGCGCATCGCCACCGGCGACCAGAAGATGTAGTCCGCCTGGTAGTCGACGACCTGCTTCAGGCCGACCGCCGCGGCATCGCAGGCGGTCTGCGGCGCGACGCCGCCCTTGGTGGCCACGCGCTGGATGTGGCTCACGCCCTGCATGGCGCCCATGCCGACGGCGGGATTGGCCTTCACCAGCTGCAGCGGAATGCTGCCCGGGGTCGCCGGCGCCACCGCGACCTGCGTGCCCGTGACCTTGGAGCCGTCGCGGGCTTCCCAGGTGGCGGGCGGGCCGTAGTACTTGCCGACCACGGTGCTGCGCCGGTCGCTCAGGGTCGCGTCCGGGCCGACGAACACCCACTCGAACTGCCCGGCCATGTCCTTCTTCGCGCGGCATTCATAGGTGATCTTGCCGACGCCGACGGTCTCCATCGACACCTTGTGCCCCTCGGGCACCTGCACGGCGGCGGGCAGGCCGGCCTGGGAGAACGCCGGGGCGTTCGAGCCGGACGGGCCGGACATGGCGCAGGCGCCCAGCAGGGCGACGGGCGCCAGCAGGACGAAGACAGACGTCGGCGACTTCGCGCGGGGGGACAAGGTGGTCATCGCAGCTCCTCAGGGTTGGCGGCAAGGCCGGAAGGCCTCACTGGAACGCTGTACGCAAACGCCGTCTTAACGGATTCGTTTTCCGCGAAAAAGGTTCGCGCACGGTCTGCGCTACGATCAGCCGATAGACCGTGAGCCTGTCATCCCGAAGTCTTCGCTTCGTCTCTCCTGTCGGAAGCCGTGCAAGTCCTCGCCTTGATTGCTTGGCGAATCTGTTCGAACCGCATGTCGCGGGGCGATTTCGGAGGAGGAGCACCATGCCTGTCCCACAAACCCTCGACGAGCTCCGTGCTTCGTTGCGGCAGAGTGTCGACGCGCTCCAGCGGCGTCAGGCCAATGAGATCCCGGAGAAGCTGATCGACCGTCTGGTCGATCTGGACTGGCTGGAATGGCATGGCGGCGGCCTTCGATTGACCACCACCGGGACCAACGTCCACCGGCAGGAGCTCGCCCGGATTCGCGCAATGGCGGAAACGTCAGGCTCATCGATCACCCCCAACCTATCGGAGGCCGATATCGCTACCCCCAACTACTCATACGAAAAACGCCAACGCGAGCTGGCCAAGAAAAAGAAGAAGGAAGAAAAGGCCCATCGCAAGGCCAGCGGTGCAGGCTCGGACGCGCCGGCGGATGAGCCGAACGCCCAAGGCGCACCGGCCGGAGGCAACGCCCCGGCGGACGACAAGCCGCAAGGCCAGGCATAACGCCAGGCAGACGGCCAGGCAGACCGCCAGGCATGCCGCCTGGCACAGCGCCTGGCGCAGCGCCTGACACGGCGCCTGACACGGCGCCTGACACGGCGTCAGGCGTGACGCCCGGCAGTACGCCAGGCCCCGAGCCTGGCGTCAGGTCGGGAAGGGGCAGTCAGCCGCACTGCCCCACGAACCCGCACGCGGTGCAGAACTCGCACCCGTCGCGGTGGATGAGCGTGGCGTTGCCGCACTCGGGGCACTTCTTGCCGGCCATCGCCACGATGCCGCCGGCTTCCGAGGCGGCGCGCGCCGTCCCTGCGGCCGCTCCCGCGGCCTTCAGCGGCGCCTGCTGCATCAGTCCCATGTCGACGAGCGGATAACCATGCTCGTCCAGCACCCCCAGCATCGCGTAGCGGTGGATGACCAGGCGCGCGACATACGCGACCGTCGACGGCCACACCTGCTGCCGTCTTTCCCCCGACAGCGTCGGCACTGGCGCCATGAAGTGGCCCAGCGGCTCGCCGACGTTGAGCAGCTTGCGCAGCTTCATGCCGATCCAGCCCGGATCGAGCACGCGCATGTCCAGTGACAGCAGCCGCGCCAGTCCATCGAGCGCCTTCGGGTAATTGCCCGAGAACCCCATCGCGCAGGGCCGCGTGACGCTGCCCCCATCGGGCGTGGGCAGACTCACCTCCTTGAGCGTGAGCGTGAACAGCTCGCCGGTCGCGGGGTTGTCGACGTCGACCGCCCAGGCGAGCGTCCCGGCCGTCCCGGTGCGCGGCTCCTCGCGCGAGAACATCGCGTCCAGCACCGGCGTCGGTCCGCCTTCCTGCAAGGCCCCGAGCTGCTCGCAGCGCCAGCGGATCACCGCCGCCGTCGCCGCGACGACGCCCGGGAACAGCCGCGGCTCGCCGAGCGGCGGCATCGGCATCTCGAACGCGCGCTCCTCGGCGACGGTCGCCAGCGCGTCGAGCTTCAGGCGCAGCCAGGCCGCGTCATTGGCGCGCAGGTCCATCGACAGCGTCTTCGCCAGCGCGCCGAGGCCGCGCGGCTGCTCCGCGCCGTTGACCCAGACCTCGAATGGCAGCGTGCGGCCGAAGAGGCCCGCGTCCGGCCCCTCCGCCGGCAGCTCGCCGACGAAGAGCGCGAAGTCGCCATGCGGGTGACGGATCATGGTCGACCACGCCGGATTGCCGCCGGGCATCTCGGGCCGGCTCGGCCAGCGCAGCGACGCGAGCACCGGCTTGGGCAGGCGCTCGACGCGCAGCCGTTGGTTGGGGCCGATGTCGGCCTTGAGCGGCTCCGGCTGGGCGATCGGCTCGACGCTGAGCACCGCGCCGAGCACGCTGTTCGGACGGTAGGTCGCGAGGCCCTTCAGCCCGCTCTTCCAGGCCAGGCGATAGAGATCCTGGAAGTCGGCGTAGGGATAGTCCGCCGGCACATTGACGGTCTTGGAGATGGAGGTGTCGACGTAGGGCGCGACGGCCGCGACCATCGCCTCGTGGTCTGACGCCTGCAGCTCGAGCGCGGTGACGAAGGCGTCGGTCAGCGGCGCGTCGGCGCCGAACAGGTGGCGGTAGAGCCGCCAGGCGTGGTCCTCGACGGCGTACTCCTTGAAGGAGTTGTCGGGCATGCGCTTCCTGCGGGTGTAGCTCCACGAGAACGCGGGCTCGATGCCGTTGCTGGCGTTGTCGGCGAAGGCCAGCGAGATCGTGCCGGTCGGCGCGATCGACAGTAGGTGCGAGTTGCGCAGGCCCTGTGCGCGGATCTTGTCCTTCAGCCACGGCGGCAGCCGCGACGCGAAGTTGCCGCCCGACAGGTAGAGATCGGCGTTGAAGAGCGGGAACGCGCCGCGCTCGATGGCGAGGTCGGCGGACGCCTCATAGGCGGCGTCGCGCATGATCTCGCTGATGCGGCGCGCCATCGCGCGGGCGGGCTCGCCGTCGTAGCGCAGGCCGAGCATCACCAGCGTGTCGCCCAGGCCCGTGAAGCCGAGCCCCACGCGCCGCTTGTTGGCGGCCTCGCGCGCCTGCTGCGGCAACGGCCACGGGGTCACGTCCAGCACGTTGTCGAGCATGCGGGTGGCGGTCCTGCAGACATCGGCGAACTCGGCCTCGTCGAACGAGGTCTTCGCCGTGAAGGCGTCCTTGACGAAGACCGTCAGGTCGATCGAGCCGAGGCAGCAGCAGCCGTAGGAAGGGAGCGGTTGCTCCGCGCAAGGATTCGTCGCGCTGATCGACTCGCAGTAATGCAGGTTGTTGTCCGCATTGATCCGGTCCAGGAACAGCACCCCCGGCTCCGCGTGGTCGTAGGTGGACCGCATGACCTGGTCCCACAGCTTGCGGGCCCGCAGGCGGCGGTAGACCCACACGCCGTCCGCCCGCTGCGTCGCGCCGGCCGCGCGCTGCTTGTCGCCGGGCGCCGCCTTGTGCACGAGCTCGATGTCCGCGTCCGCCTCCACCGCCTCCATGAACGCGTCCGTCACGCCCACCGAGATGTTGAAGTTCTTCAGGTCGCCCTGGTCCTTGGCGTGGATGAACTCCTCGATGTCCGGGTGGTCGCAGCGCAGGACGCCCATCTGCGCGCCGCGCCGCGAGCCGGCCGATTCCACCGTCTCGCAGCTGCGGTCGAACACCCGCATGTAGCTCACCGGCCCCGACGCGCTCGATTGCGTCGACTTCACGTACGCGCCCTTGGGTCGGATCCGGGAGAAGTCGTACCCGACGCCGCCCCCGCGCCGCATCGTCTCGGCCGCCTCGGTCAACGCGGTGTAGATGCCGGGATGGCCGTCCTCCTCCTCCGCGATCGCATCGCCCACCGGCTGCACGAAGCAGTTGATCAAGGTCGCCGACAGCGCCGTCCCCGCCGCCGAGGCAATCCGCCCCGCCGGCACGAAACCGCGCCGCTGCGCCGCCAGGAACTTCGCCTCCCAGTGCGCGCGCTGCTCCGGCGACTCCGCCACCGCCAGCGCCCGCGCCACGCGCGCCCGCACCTCCTCGAGGTTGCGTTCGCCGCCCTTCGCGTATTTCTCCAGCAGGACCTCGGCGCTGATGTCCTGCGGCGGGAGCGTCTCGGCGGTCGCCTGCAGCGGCAGTGGCGACGAGGCCGCGAGCGCGGCGGAAGGAACGGACGGGGGCACGGTCTGCTGGGTCATGCGGGGGTCTCCATCGGCGTCGACACAAGAGTCCCGGACCATCCTAGTCCCGCCTTGCCCGCCGTCCTGTCCCTCATCCACGAATGCGTCATGGCCTCGACGCCTGATCGTCATCCGCTCCGCCTGCCGCACCGATCCTTCAGCCGTCGCGATCACCACATCCGCTCGTCACCAAGCAGTGGTCCACGTGTCCACCGGTAAGCACGCACTTGCAGCGCGCACACCATTTGATGCGACTGCAACGGCGTTTCCCCGGGTTGGCCCCATAGATTGGTCGGATAGCGGACGCTATTCTTTTCGGTTATGACTCCCGATAAGGTCTTGCGGTCCAGCCCCAACACGTTGGGCGATCTGGAACAAGGCTGCGCCGATGCCCGTCGTCTGATCCTGGACGGCCAACTCGACGCAGCCCGTTCCCGTCTGGACGAGCTGCGCAAGATCCACGGTGACAACCACGCGCCGGTGCAGGAAACCTTCAGCGCCCTGGCCGAGGCGCATGGCGACTTCAGCGTCGCCCTCGCCCACTTCAAGCGCTTCCATCTGCTGGCCATCGAGTCCGGCGCGTCCTCGCCGCTGGCCTCGCGCGATCAGTTGCTCGCACGGCTCGTCGAGCGCCAGCAGCAGAACTCCCCGGACATGGCCTGGTGCCTGGTGGCGCTGGGCGCGGCGCGCGCGCCCGCCGGCGCGCTGCCGCACATGCTGCGCCAGCAGTGCCGCGCGCAGGACGTGCTCGCGCTCGGGCAGGGCGAGGCCATGCTCATGCTGCTGCACGACGTCGACCTGCCCACCGGCCGCAAGGTCTGCGAGCGCTTCCGCGCAGTGTGGATGCAGCAGCAGCCGGCGGCCGGTCCGCTGAGCATGGGCCTCACGGCCTGGCGCGGTCCCGGCGATACCGGCAGCGGCCTGCTCGGCCGTGCCGAGCAGGCGCTCGCGCGCAGCCAGCGCGAAGGCGCCCCGCTGCGCACCGGCTGAACGCCGGCCGAGCTCCGGCCGCCTGCACCACCGGCGGCCTTCCGCCCTCCGACCTCAGAACGGATTGATCGACTTCTCGCGCCGGTAGTGGACGTAACCGACGCTCGCCCCCGCGCGCAGCCCGACGCCCAGCCGGATCGGCGCCAGCGTGATGCCGTTGGCGCGCTGGTAGTTCACGCCCGCGCCGCCGATGTAGTACAGGCTGCCGTCCACGCCGGGGAAGCGGCGATAGATCGCGCTGGCCTTCGGCAGCTTGTAGACCAGCGTGAAGACCTTCGACGCATTGCCGCCGACGTCGAACCCCACCGACGGCCCCGCCCAGTAGACCTTGCCGCCGCCACCGCGCTTCATGATCAGCTGGCCATCGCCGTAGCGCAGGCCCACCGTCACGGCGCCGCTGGCTTCCTGGCCCTTGATGTAGGCGTTCGGGCGCCCTTGGTCCTTGAAGGCCTTCTCGATCACCTTGGCCAGGCCTTCGGTCGTTTCGCCGAAGAACTCGGTCGCCTCATGCAGGACCGAGTCCTGGTCGTAGGTGTCGTCCTCGTTGTCGGCGGCCAGCGCCGGCAGCACGGCCAATCCGGGCGGCAGCACCAGCCCCGCGGCGGCATAGCGGCCCAGCCGTCCCAGCGCGTCGCGGCGCGTGCGCATCGACGGCGCCTCGCTGAGATCGATCAGCCCCTCGGTGGGGATGTCATGACGGTCCATGTGAATCTCCGGGTAAGTCTGAATGGCGTCGGGTGATGGCGTCGCCCGCGCCGGGTCGGGTGGGACGGCAAGGGAAGTGCCCGCCCTCCGAACCGATGGATGCTACCCGCCGCCGTGACAAACGGTGTGCGCAGCGCCGCGGCGCGCCGATACACTCCCCTTCACGCCGTCGAGAGGGAACCGGTTTCCAGAACAAGGAGCGGCGATGCATGCAAAACGCAGTCGTGACAAGAGTGCATCAAGGAGGACATGCAGTGAGCAGTGATCTGCCCCGTCTGGCGCGAGCGCTGGAGTACCTGGACATGGCGTCGGCGCTTTACGTGGGCGGCGGCGCGGACCATTCCGCGCAGCTGCTGGCCGCCGCCGGCGAGCGCCTGCTGGGCGACCTCGCGCGGCTGATCCAGTCCCCCGAGCACGGCCATGAGGTCCAGCAGCTGCTGGGCCGGCTGACCCAGGCGCATGTCCCGTCGCAGGTGCCGGAGGTGGTCGGCCACAACCAGCCGCGCCAGCTCCAGGCGATGCTGTCCCGCGCGGAGACGCCTGAATCGACCGAGCTCCGCCAGGCCACGTCCGCGCTGCTGCGCGCCTCGTGGTACCTGCTGGAGACGATGGGGCTGGAACCGCTCGCGCCCTCGCGCCTGCACCAGGCGATCGAGAAGAGCACGATCTACGCCGAGCTCTGACCGCCGGCTCAACCGGAAGACACCATGAGCGCCGCCGAACGCCGTCACTTCTCCCGCATCGCGTTCGCCGGTCCGGCGCAACTGGTGACGGTCGATCAACGCCTGCCGGTGCAGGTGCTGGACCTGTCGCTCAAGGGCGCGCTGCTGCTGCTGCCGCCCGGCTCGGACGTCGAGCCCGGCGCGCTGTGCCTGCTGGACCTGCCGCTGGCGCCGCACGACGGCCGCATCACGATGGCGGCCCAGCTCGCGCACGTGGAGAGCGATCGCGCCGGGCTGCTCTGCCTGGGCATCGACATCGAGAGCATCACCCACCTGCGCCGCGTCATCGAGCTCAACCTCGGCGACGCGACGCTGGCCGAGCGCGACCTCAAGGCGCTGGTGGCGTCCTGAGCGGCAAGCGGCACTTCGCCGGCCGCTGGCCCTCACGCCCGCCCGCTCCCGCGAGCAAGTCCGGGTCGCCCGCGATCCACCCGCCGATCACCCGGCGATGAACTTCCTCAGCACCGCGAAGGCCGCGACCGGGTCGTCCCGCCACGCGCCATGCCCGACACCCGGGAAACGCGCCAGCTGACGCCACTGCGCGGGCAGCGCGTCGTGGATCTCCAGCGCGTCCTCGAGCGGGCAGACCGGGTCATCCTCGCCCACCATCACCAGCACCGGGCACAACGCCTTCTCCAGCCCCTTGAGGAGCCCGAGGTCCTGCTTCTCCCCGCTGACGAAGTGCAGCAGGATGTCCAGGTTCAGCAGCGTGCGGCCGCCCGCCTCGGGATCGGCCGCGGGCTGCGTGTTGTAGAGATGGCGCACGCCGGCCCAGTAGGCCTCGAAGGTCTCGCGCGTCGGACGGCTCCAGAAGGCCTCGGCCAGGGCGCGGGCCTCGGGGCCGCCGCGCCGTTCGAAGGCATCGAGCTTGCGCGCCAGCCCCATGTGGTGCGAGGTGCTGGACAGGATCACCTTCGAGGCGTGCCCCGGATGCCGCGCGATGTAGCGCTGCGCGACGAAACCGCCGAAGGACTGGCCCAGCACGATCGGCTTCTCGATGCCCAGCGCATCGCACAGGCGGACGATGTCGTCGGCCCACAGGTCCAGCGTCCACTCGGACGACGGACGCGGATCGCTGCGGCCATGGCCGCGATGGTCGTAGTAGACGATCTGCGCGAGGTCCGCCAACTGGCTGAACGCCGGCTTGAACGCCGCATGGTCGAAACCCGGCCCGCCATGCATGCAGATCAGCGTCGGCTTCTCCCGCATCCGTGCCCCGTCCGGCACCAGGCCGGGTCCCTCGACGTCCACGAACAGGCGGACGCCATTGCCGATATGGATCTTCATGGGCGGCGAGTATGCCGCGTCCGTCCCTCATCCGTCCCTCATCCGCGCCGCGTCCGCCCCACGGATGCCGGACTCGTCCGACCCTGGGCGGCTTCGTCGCACGCCCGCTGGCAGGCCCCGCGCACGGCGGCCAGAATGCCGTCCATGTCCGATGCGTCCTCCGCCCCGCCCGCCGGCGACCCGTCCGAGCCCCGCCGCTCGGCGCGGGACGCGGCGTTGCAGCTGTTCAACCTGCGCATGATCGCGGCGTGCTTCTATTTCTGCCTCGCGATGGCGGGCTCGCGATCGCTCACCTGGATGACGCAGGACGACGGCATCGCCGACTGGCTCATGGAGTGGCTGCGCTTCACCCGGCAGACGCTGCTGACCGCCCTCAGCGTGCTGGCCGCGCTGGCGCTGGCCGAGGCCCTGCTCACCCGCTGGCGGACCCGGTGGCCGGTCGGCTTTCGCGCCGTCGCCATCACCGCGGGCGCCACCGTCGGCACGCTGCTGCGCTACAAGGTCGCCAACCTGGGTGCTCCCGATGCGCCGCTGCATTGGGACTGGGTGTTGTCCACCTCGCTGCTGTGGCTGGTGCTGGGCGGCTTCTTCGCCGCGCTGCTGCACGGCGTGCGCGAGGAACGCAGCGCCCAGGCCCGGCTCGCCGAACTCGCCCGCCAGCACGACACGCTGCAGGCCCAGCAGATGGAGGCCCAGTTCTCCGCGCTGAACGCGCAGATCGAGCCGCACTTCCTGTTCAACACGCTGGCCAACGTGAAGCGTCTCTACGAGACCGCGCCCGAACGCGGCCGCGACATGATGGGCAGCCTGATCGCCTACCTGCGGGCCGCCCTGCCCAGCATGCGCCAGGGCATGTCCACGCTCGGCCAGGAGCTCGAGCTCGCCCGCAGCTACCTCACCATCCTGCAGATGCGCATGGGCGAGCGGCTGCGCTTCGACATCGAGGCCGACGCGGCGCTCTTCGCCACGCCGCTGCCGCCGATGGTGCTGCCGACGCTGGTGGAGAACGCCATCAAGCACGGCCTGTCCCCGCTGCCCGAAGGCGGTCGCATCGACATCTCCGCACGGCGCGACGCCGGCGGCCAGGGCCTGGTCCTGGAGGTGCGCGACACCGGCCAGGGCTTCGCCGCCAGCGGCGGCAGCGGCGTGGGCCTGGCCAACACCCGGGCGCGGCTGACGGCGATGTACGGCCGCGAGGCCTGCCTGGAGCTGGAGGCGGCGGCGCCGCGCGGCGTGGTCGCGCGGGTGCGCGTGCCGCTGGGCGGCGCGTCGCCGCTGTCGCACCCGGCGCACGCGACGCAGGCGAACGCCGCGGCCACGGCCGGGGCCGCCCCATGAGCGCGGCCGCCTGGCTGCCCCACGTCTGGCGGTCGTGGCGCTCGCTGCGCCGCGAGGAACTGTCGTGGTTCCTGCTGATGGGCATCTTCTTCGGCCTGCTGGACGTGTCCTCGATCTTCTACGTGATGGACAACCCGCGCTGGCCGGCGGCGCTGATCAACCAGATGGCGACGCCGCTGCTGGTGGCGCTGGCGCTGCTGCTGACCTGGCTGCCCGCGGCGCGCAGCGCGCTGGACGATCGCTGGCGGATCGCGCGCCTGGGCGCCGCGGTGGTGATCGGCGCGCTGCTGGCCAAGCTGCTCTACAGCCAGCTGATGCCGCTGCTGCACCTGCCCTCGATCGCCGAACTGGCGCGCGAACGCAAGGGCGAGGGGCCGTACCTGCCGATCCG
This sequence comes from Roseateles noduli, assembly GCF_050626985.1. NCBI lineage: Bacteria > Pseudomonadati > Pseudomonadota > Betaproteobacteria > Burkholderiales > Sphaerotilaceae > Roseateles > Roseateles noduli. The sequence continues at coordinate 6,030,401 of NZ_CP192463.1, read as the reverse complement.
CTCGCTCAACTTCATCGGCGAGAGCCTGTCGATCTGCGTGAACGCCGGGCTGTCCGTGGCCTGGATCGAGATGGTCATGCGGCGTCGCCACACCCGCGCCCGGCTGGAGGCGCTGCTGCGCGAGCAGAGCGCGATGCAGCGCGACGCGGTCGCCGCGCGGCTGGCCGCGCTGCAGGCGCAGGTGGAGCCGCAGTTCCTGTTCGACACGCTGGTCGACATCGAGCGCGCCTACGGACGCGCCGACCATGAGGCGCCCGATCAGATGGAGCGCCTGATCCGCCACCTGCGCGTGGCCCTGCCCCGGTTGCGCGATCGCGGCGTGACGCTGGCCTCCGAGGCGGCGCTGCTGGACAGTTACCTCGCCGTGGTCGCGGGGCGCCATCGCCGGCTGCTGCCCTTGTCGACCGAGTGGTCCGCGTGGCTCGCCACGCGTCCGTTGCCGCCGATGCTGCTGCTGCCGCTGGCGCAGCTGATGCTGCGCGACACCGCGCGGCTGCCCTCGCAGGCCCGGCTGAGCGCACAGGAAGCGCCCGGCGGCGGCCTGCGGCTGCGACTGTCCTTCGACCGCGGCGGACTGGGCGGCGAGGAAGCCGCGCTGCACGCGCTGGGCGAACGGCTGGAGCGCCTCGAACGCGCCCCCGGCACGCCGCCGCCGCGGCTGCAGTGCCGCAGCAATGCCGACGACACCGAATTCACGCTGGAGCTGCCCGCATGACCCCGCACCCGACCGCCGTCGTCGCCGAGGACGAGGCCACGCTGCGCCATGAACTGGTCGAGCGCCTCTCGCAGCTCTGGCCGGAGCTGGACATCCTCGGCGAAGCCGCCGACGGCGTGCAGGCGCTGCGCCTGCTGCACGAGGTCAAGCCCGACGTGCTGTTCCTCGACATCGAGATGCCCGGCGCGACCGGCCTGGACGTGGCGCGCCAGGTGCAAGGCCGCTCGCACGTCGTGTTCGTCACCGCCTACGACCAGTACGCCGTCGCCGCCTTCGACGAGGGCGCGGTGGACTACCTGCTCAAGCCGCTCGAGCCCGCACGCCTGTTCACCGCGATCCAGCGCATCAAGCAGCGCCTGGCGGGTCCGCCCGCCGACCTCAGCGCGGTGCTCAGCCAGCTCGGTGCGCAGGCGGGCGCGACCACGAAGCGGCAGTACCTGCGCTGGATCAACGCGTCGGTCGGGCAGACGCTGAAGCTGATCACCGTCGACGAGGTGCTGTACTTCCAGTCCGACAGCAAGTACACCCGGGTCGCCACGCGCCAGGGCGAGGCGCTGATCCGCAAGCCGCTCAAGGAACTGGTCGAGGAACTCGATCCGCAACAGTTCTGGCAGATCCACCGCTCCACGCTGGTCAACGCGGCGGCGGTCGCCGGCGTGTCGCGCGACTTCCGCGGCCGCATGCAGGTCAAGCTCAAGGAGAGCGAGGACGCCCTGATCGTCGCGGAGAGCTACACGCACCTGTTCCGGCAGATGTGATGGCCACGCCGCTGTCGCGTACATGACCACGAGGGCACACGACGACTCCCACAATCGTCCACAAACGACGGGAGACAGCCATGGCCATCGACGCCGCCGCGGACACCAGCACCACCGCCACCGAACACACGCACACCCGGATCTGCCCGCTCTGCGAGGCCTGTTGCGGCCTCGAGATCCGCACCCGCCCATCCGCCGAGGGCACGTCCATCGTGTCCATTCGCGGCAATGACGCGGACCCGTTCAGCCACGGCTACATCTGCCCCAAGGGCTTCGCGCTGAAGGACCTGCACGAGGATCCCGACCGCCTGCGCCAGCCGATGCGCCGCCGCGCGGACCGCTCGGGCTTCGACCCGATCGGCTGGGACGAAGCCTTCGAGGAGATCGCGCAGCGCCTGCCGCCGCTGCGCGCGCAGTTCGGCGCCGACTCGGTCGCGCTGACGATCGGCAATCCGGCTTCGCACAAGATCGGCCTGTTCAGCTACTTCCCCCACCTGGCGCGCGCGCTGGGCACGCGCAACCTGTTCTCGGCCTCGACGCTGGACCAGATGCCCAAGCAGCTCGCCTGCGGGCTGATGTACGGCCACTGGCTCAGCGTCCCGGTGCCGGACCTGCCGCGCACCGACCTGTTCATCTGCCTCGGCGCGAATCCGATGGTCAGCAACGGCAGCCTGTGGACCAGCCCCGACTACCGCGGCAAGGCCAAGGCGATGCGCGCGCGCGGCGGGCGGATCATCGTCATCGACCCGCGCCGCACCGAGACCGCGCAGGCCGCCGACGAGCACCTTGCGATCCGCCCCGGCGGGGACGTCTTCCTGCTGCTCGGCCTGCTGCACACTGTGTTCGAGGAAGGGCTCGTGACCCTCGGCCGGATGGCCGATCATGTCGAGGGCCTGGACGCGCTGCGCGCCGCCGTCGCCGACTTCCCGCCTGAACGCGGCGCCGCGCACTGCGGCATCTCCGCGGACGCGCAACGGCGGCTCGCGCGCGAGTTCGCCACGACGCCCAAGGCCGTCCTCTACGGCCGCTTCGGCACCTGCACGCAGCGCTTCGGCTCGCTGAACAGCTGGCTGATCGACGCGCTCAACATCGTCACCGGCCACTTCGACACCGAAGGCGGGCTGATGTTTCCGAAGGCCGCGGCCTTCGCCGCCAACACGATGGGCCGGCCGGGCCAGGGCAAGGGCGTCGCGACCGGCCGCCGCCAGAGCCGCGTCGCCAAGGCGCCCGAGGTGATGGGCGAGTTCCCGATCAGTTGCCTCGCGCAAGAGATCGAGACGCCCGGCGATGGCCAGGTCCACGCACTGATCACCGTGGCCTGCAACCCGGTGCTCTCGTCGCCGAACGGCGCGCGGCTCGCTCGCGCGCTCGAAAGCCTGGACTTCATGGTCAGCCTGGATCCGTACATCAACGAGACCAGCCGCCATGCCGACCTGGTGCTGCCGCCGCCGTCGCCGTTGGAGGACTGGCACTACGACATGGTGTTCGCGCAGTTGTCCTGGCGCAATCATGCGCGCTGGTCCGGCCCGGTGATGCCTGCCGATGCCGACGCGGGTGCCGGCGAGCGCGCGCCCTCCGAAGCGCCGCGCGCCGAGTGGCAGACGCTCCTGCGACTGGCCGCGATCGCCGCGGGCCAGCCGGCCGACGCGGACTTGCAAGCCTTCGACGACGCCGCGCTTCGCGCCGAGCTCAAGCGCCAAGCGGGCGACCACGCCGACACGATCTTCGCGATGCTGGACGGCGGCGCGGGCCCGGCGCGATGGCTTGACCTGGGCCTTCGCTCAGGTCCGTACGGCGACGGCTTCGGCGCGAAGCCGGACGGACTCACGCTCAAGCGCGTGCGCGCCGCGCCGCATGGCATCGACCTCGGCGAACTGCAGCCGCGGATCCCCGAAGTCCTGCGCACGGCCTCGGGCCGCATCGAGCTGGCCCCGGCCGCGCTGCTGGCGGACCTCGTCCACGCGGATGTCGCCCTGCGCCATCCGACCGGCGACGAGCTGCTGCTGATCGGCCGCCGCGAGACCCGCAGCAACAACAGCTGGATGCACAACCTGCCGGTGCTGGCGAAGGGGCGGGACCGCTGCACGCTGCTGGTCCACCCCGACGACGCCGCCCGCGCCGGCCTGACGGACGGCCAGGCCGCGCGCCTGAGCAACGCACGCGGCAGCCTGATCGCGCCGATCACGCTCAGCGCGGACATGCGACCGGGCGTCGTGAGCCTGCCGCATGGCTGGGGCCACGACCTCACCGGCAGCCGGCTCTCGGTCGCCGCCCTGCACCCGGGCGTGAACATGAACCTGCTGCTGGACGACGAGGCCCGGGACCCGGTCTCGGGCACCTCGGTGCTCAGCGGGATTCCAGTGCGCCTGAGCGCGGCGGCGTCGTGAGCAGACTGTCCGGCACACCGGCCGCCGGTGTCGCCGGGAAGCGTCCCGCCAGCACGCCGCTGACCAGTTCGAGGTGGTGCATCACCTCCCACTGCTTGCTCAGCGCCCGCGTCGGCACGATGCCGTCGATGAGGCCGGTGAGGTAACGCCGCACGGCCTCCGTGGGACCGAAGCTGACGTCGGTCCGGTCCAGCGCCGCATGGAAGGCCAGCAGCGCCTGGCGGAAGCGGGCATCCGCGCCGCCCTCCTCGGGACCGAGTCGCCCGCCCATGAAGTGCTCGATCCAGAACTCGCCGGAGGCGGGCGCGGTGCGCAGGCAACTGAGCCGGAAGGCCGCGAGCCGCGACGGCAGCTCCGGCGCTTCCGGCCGCGACGGCAGCGTCGTGTAGTCCGAGAACCCGGCCAGCCCGTCACTGCGGAAGGTCAGCGCGCGATCGGTGAACAGGTGCCGCTCGCTGACGCGCAGCTCCGGGTTCTCCGGCAGCCGGCGGTCTTCCACCCAGACGCATCCGGCAGCGCCCACCGCCGCGCGCGCCGCGGGCGTGGGTTCGATGTCCTTGAAGAACACCATCCGCACCTGCGCGCCGCCGAGCAGCGCCATCATGTCCGGCAACGGCGGCGCATCCGGCCCGACGACGATGCCCAGCGGCCGCGATCCGAACAGCTGCACGAAGCGCCGCATCACGGCCGGCGTCAGCGACGGACCGAGCATCAGGGTCGGATGGATCCATTGCCGCTGCGGCAACGACGTGAACAGCTGACGGCCCCATTCCAAGGATTGCGCCGGCGGCAGCAGTTCGAAATCCTGCCGCACCGGATTGACCACCAGCCAGACCTGCAGCCGGTGCGTCTCGCAGGCCTCGAGCGTGTGACGCACCGAGGTGGCCGCCTGGCGCACCGGCTCCAGCACCGGCTGCAACCGGCCTTCCGACCCGAGCAGCGGCGCGAGGTGCCGCAAGGCCAGCACCTCCTTCTGTTTGCCATGGAGATAGGGAAAGTACATCGACTCGGCCTCCGATTTGCCTGTTGAGGGAGGCGCGATGATGGGGAGCACTGACCGATCCGTCAGCAGCGAATGCCTTCATGTGTGAGGCAAGTCAAAGGACTCGCAAAAATGCTCGAAAGCGACGAGTCGAGATCGCACCGCCCACGGAGGTCGCGACACTGATGCGCCCCTTTTTCCGGGGAGGCGTCGCAGGCATGAAAAAGGGACCGCGTGTGCGGTCCCTGCGAGGAGAGAAAACGGTCGGCGCATCGCGCCGCCGGTCCCGTTCAAGCAGCGCTGTTCAAGCGCGGCCGTTCAAGGATTGCTCGTGGGCTTGGCCTGCTGCGCCTGGCCCATCGCGGCCAGCTCGGCCTCGCTGATGATCTCCATCGCGCGCACGACCTTCTGCACGCCGCGCACACCGCGCGCGATGTCGGTCACGCGGGTGGCTTCGCGCTCCGTCACGCGGCCCATGATGTACACGTTGCCGCGTTCGACCACCACGTAGAACGCGTTCGAGATCAGATCTTTCGCATCGACCAGGCTGGCCTTGACCTTGGCCGCGATGGCGACGTCGTTGGCGCGGCTGGACAGCGAACTCAGCATGCCGACGCCGACCTCATTGAGCACGCTGCTGACGTTCTCGACGCCCTGCGCGATGCGCTCGACGGCGGCCTTGTCCTCGTCGTTGCGGGTCTCGCCGGTCAGCAGCACCATGCGGTTGTAGCTGTTGACGCTGATATGCACGCGGTCGCCGAGCTGCTCGCGGATGCGGTTGGAGGTCTTGAGCTCGATGCCCTGGTCCTCGAGCTGCGTGCCGGAGGTGCGGCGGTCGGTCGCCACGAGGGCGCCGCTCACCGCGGCGCCGCCGACGATGAGCGGGACGCACGCGGTCTGCAGCAGGGCGGCGCCGAGCGCGGCGGCAAGCATCAGGCGGCGGTTCCAACGGGTCTGGGTCGTCATGCGGAAGTCCTTGGAGAAGTCGGAGAGGTCGGAGGGGGTCGTCGGCATCGCCGTCGGGTTCAGGATCTGGTTCAGGATCGGGTTCGAGCGCAGGGTCTGGCGCGGGGTCGAGGCCGGATCGGCGTCCGGATCATTCGCCCGCACCGAGGAGCTGCAGGTCGATCGCGTCGCTGAGGCAGTGGGAGAGCAGTCGGTGCGCCTCCGCCACCCGCGCGAAGCGGCTGTGCGGCACGCGCAGCTGCACGTCGGTGTCGAGCAGCGTGCCGCGCCACTCGTCGTCCTGCGTGCCGCTGAGCACGATCACGCTCATCTCCTGGTTGTGCGCCACCTGCAGCAGCGCAGCGGCGGCGCCGCTGGCCTGCGCCTCGAACAGCAGCAGCAGGTCGCCCGGATGGCCGAAGGTCTGGATCTGACGCATCAACGCCGACGCCGGATCGGCATAGCCCTGCGCCTGCGCGTCCAGCGCCATCGCGGCCAGGCCGGGCCGTTCCTGTTCGAAGCGGCCGGACAGCAGCGAGGCCATGTAGGTCGCGTCCGCGGCCGAGATGCCCAGGCCCGCGCTCAGCACGCGGCCGCCACCCGTCAGCGCGTCCACCATCATCTGTGCCGCGACCGCCAGCGGGCGCGACAGGCCCTCGGCGATCTGGTACAGCAGGTCCGCGCTTTCGAAGAATTGTTGTTGTATGCGTTGTTCCAACATAGGTGCGGGGATGATAAAGGCGGACGGCGGTGCCACCGGCGCCGGCGCGACCGTCGTCAATCGGGCGCCCAGCCGTCGCGCGACCACGGCGATGCCGCGTCGAACGCGCCGCGCAGCCACTCGATGCGAGTCGCCGTCGATCGCGACGACATCGAACCGGCACGGCGGCACGACGCGCTGCGTGCGAAGGAAACATTCCGCCGCGAAGATCACACGCCGTTGCTTGAGCCGGGTCACGCTGGCCGCCGCGCCGCCGTGCGCATCGCTCTCGCGGGCGCGGACCTCGACGAACACCAGCGTGCCGTCGCGGTCGCGCAGGATCAGGTCGACCTCGCCGCCGCGCGCGGACGGTCCGCGCGCCACCCGATAATTGCGCGCCACCAGCCGCAGACCCTGCCGCCGCAGATGGTCGAGGGCGCGCTGCTCGGCCTCGGCACCGCGCGCCTGCTTGTCCACGGCGTCCGTGGCGCCCGTGTTTCCCCTGGAGAATTTCTTGAACATGTCGACGTCCCCGTCCGCTTCGCTGATCGCCGCCGCTTCCGCCGCGGCCGGTCATCAGCAACACCCGGGCGGCACGCTCTACGTCGTCGCGACCCCGATCGGCAACCTCGCCGACCTGAGCCTGCGCGCGATCCACGTGCTGGGCCTGGTCGACGCGGTCGCCTGCGAGGACACGCGCGTCAGCGCTCAGTTGCTGCGCTGGCTCGGTTTGCACAAGCCGCTGGTGGCCCTGCACCAGCACAACGAGCAGCAGGCGGCCGAAGGCCTCGTCGCGCGGCTGCTGGCCGGCGAGCGCATCGCCTATGTCAGCGACGCGGGCACGCCGGCGATCTCGGACCCGGGCGCGGTGCTGGTCGCCGCGGCGGCCAAGGCCGGCGTGCGCGTCATGCCGCTGCCCGGCGCCAGCAGCGCCGCGGCGGCGCTCAGCGTCGCCGGGGACGCGCGGGCGCAAGGCTTCCGCTTCGTGGGTTTCCTGCCGACCAAGGCCGCCGAGCGCCGCACCGCGCTGCAGGCGTTGACCGGCGCGCCGCACAGCCAGGTGCTGTTCGAGGCGCCGCATCGCATCCAGGAGCTGATCGCGCTGCTGGCCGAGCTCGCGCCCGAGCAGACGCTGACGGTGTGCCGCGAGGTCACCAAGCAGTTCGAAACCATCCATACCGCGCCGTGCGCGACGCTGCCCGCGTGGCTGGCCGAGGACAAGCAGCGCGAGCGCGGCGAGTTCGTGCTGGTGCTGCATGCGGCGCCGGCGGCGTCCGCCACCGATGGTCTGCCCGACGAGGCGCTGCGCACGCTGCGCGTGCTCGTGCGCGACCTGCCGCTGAAGCAGGCCGCGGCGCTGGCCGCCGAGCTGACGGGAGAATCGCGCAAGGCGCTTTACCAGCAGGCGCTCGAATGGAAGCAGGACGCCGAAGGCGACGAGGATCAGGACCTCGACACTGACCACGACGCGGACCGCTGATCGCTTCAGCGCCGGCATCGCGCCGGCATGGCACGCCGGCATCGCGTCAGCACCGCAAGACAGACCCGACGCCCACAAGCACCGAACGCCCCGAGGGGCGTTCTTGCTTTCCGGCGCCCAGTCGGGGTTGGCGCGCTCGGACACTCAGCCGGCGGTCACTTGCCGGCAGTCCGGTTGTTGTGCTTCGCGCGGCGGATGTCGGCACTGGCGACGTCCTGCTTGCGCTGAAGCTGGCGGCGTTCCTTGGCGGTGACCACGCCGTCGGACTTGGCCTTCGCCTCGGCGTTGTTCACGCGGGCCTGTTCCTTCTCCAGATGCTGGGTTTCCTTGGCGGTCAGCTGACCGGAAGCGGCGCCGTTGGCGATGCGCTGCTGCTGGTTCGCTTCGCGCTGGTCGACGCGCGGCGTCGCGGTCGCGGCGGGGGCGGCGGTCTGGGCGAACGCCGAAGCGGCGATCAGGCTGGAGACGAGGGCGATCGACAGGGACATGCGCTTCATCGAGGTTCTCCTTGGGAGGTTGGCTGCGGTTTTCGTTGCCGCTGGGGAGACAACGAGGGTCCTGTCGGAAACGGTGACCGGGTCACCGTAAAGATCGGTGAAGCGATTGCTACCGGCGGTCACCATCCCTCCGGGAGGGTCGGCTCCGCCCGCCCCCGGGCGGGCGTCCCGGGCGATGCCTACAATCAGCCGATGATTTCGCGCGAACCCACCCTCGCCCGCCTGGTCACCGCCCGTGCCCAGCTGCTCGAACCCTTCGGCCTGACCGATGCGTCGCTCTCGCAGGCCCTGCGCCTGATCACCGAGCACCGCGTCGACGACGCCGACCTCTACTTCCAGACCACCCGCGCGGAGGGCTGGAGCCTGGAGGAAGGCATCGTCAAGAGCGGCAGCTTCTCGATCGACCAGGGCGTGGGCGTGCGCGCCGTCGCCGGCGAGAAGACGGCGTTCGCGTACTCCGACGACATCTCCGAGGCCGCGCTGCTCGACGCCGCGCGCACCGTGCGCGCGATCGCCTCGGCCGGCCAGAGCCGCCGCGTCAAGGTGCCGAGCGAGCCGATCGTCTCCGGCAGCCGCGCGCTCTATGGCGACGCCGACCCGATCGCCAGCCTGGACAGCGCGCAGAAGGTCGCCCTGCTGGAGCGCACCGAGCGCCTGGCCCGCGCCAAGGACCCGCGCATCGCGCAGGTGATGGCCGGCCTGGCCGCCGAGCACGAGGTCGTCCTGATCGCCCGCGCCGACGGCACGCTGGCCGCCGACGTGCGGCCGCTGGTGCGCCTGTCCGTCACCGTCATCGCCGAGAGCAACGGCCGCCGCGAGGTGGGTTCCGGCGGCGGCGGCGGGCGTTTCGGCCTGGCCTACTTCACCGACGAGATGATCGCGTCCTACGTCGAGCAGGCGGTGAGCGCGGCGCTGACCAACCTCGAATCGCGCCCGGCCCCGGCCGGCGAGATGACCGTCGTCCTCGGCCCGGGCTGGCCCGGCGTGCTGCTGCACGAGGCCGTCGGCCACGGCCTGGAAGGCGACTTCAACCGCAAGGGCTCGTCCACGTTCTCGGGCCGCATCGGCGAACGCGTCGCCGCCAAGGGCGTGACGGTGCTGGACGACGGCACCATCCCCGACCGCCGCGGCTCGCTCAACGTCGACGACGAGGGCTGCGCCTCGCAGCGCAACGTGCTGATCGAGGACGGCATCCTCAAGGGCTACATCCAGGACGCGATGAACGCCCGCCTGATGAAGGTCGCCCCGACCGGCAACGGCCGCCGCGAGAGCTACGCCCACATGCCGATGCCGCGCATGACCAACACCTACATGCTGGGCGGCGACAAGGATCCGAAGGAGATCATCGCCAGCATCGACAAGGGCCTGTACGCGACCAACTTCGGCGGCGGCCAGGTGGACATCACCTCGGGCAAGTTCGTGTTCTCCGCCAGCGAGGCCTTCTGGGTCGAGAACGGCAAGATCCAGTACCCGGTCAAGGGCGCGACCATCATCGGCAACGGCCCGGACGCGCTGACGCGCGTGAGCATGATCGGCAACGACATGCAGCTGGACACCGGCGTCGGCGTCTGCGGCAAGGAAGGCCAGAGCGTGCCGGTGGGCGTCGGCCAGCCGACGCTGCGCATCGACGGCCTGACCGTCGGCGGCACGGCCTGACCCTCCTGACCGTGCCAACCCTGGAATCCACGAAGGATGCCTTGCCCGATGTCGTAGTGCGACACGGGCGGCTGTCACCCCGCGGCGCTTGACGCGCCGCATTGAGCACAGGCACTATTGGCCCCATGCGTTCCGCACCCAAGTTTTACTTTGCTTATTTTTGGTTCTCGCACCGCCCCGGCGGAGGAGAGGCGAACGCATAAGCAGAGCGCCAAAGAATCCTCAAGAAACCGCCGGGCCCACAGCCCGGCGGTTTTTTTTTCGGCCGGGCGCAGTGACTACCCAGCAGCAGCCCGTCCACCACGAGAAAGCGTGATTCCCATGAATGCCAAGTCGACCAGTCCTTATCCCAGCGCCACCCAGGCGGAGCGCTGGTATTCGCCGCAGGACAAGACCTCCCAGACCGACGACGAACGCATCCTGGACATCACGCCCTTGCCGCCTCCTGAACACCTCATCCGCTTCTTCCCGATCCGTGGCACGGCCATGGAGCAGCTCGTCGTCGGCACGCGCCAGCGCATCCGCGACATCATGCAGCGCCGGGACGACCGCCTACTCGTGATCATCGGACCGTGCTCGATCCACGATCCGGCCGCGGCGCTGGAATACGCCAAGCGCCTGGTGACGCTGCGCGAGCAGCACGCCGACACGCTGGAGATCGTGATGCGCGTCTACTTCGAGAAGCCGCGCACGACGGTGGGCTGGAAGGGCCTGATCAACGATCCCTACCTCGACGAGAGCTACCGCATCGACGAGGGCCTGCGCATCGCACGCCAGCTGCTGCTGGAGATCAACCGGCTGGGCATGCCGGCGGGCTCGGAGTTCCTGGACGTGATCTCGCCGCAGTACATCGGCGACCTGATCAGTTGGGGCGCGATCGGCGCGCGCACCACCGAGAGCCAGGTGCACCGCGAGCTGGCCTCGGGCCTGTCGGCGCCGATCGGCTTCAAGAACGGCACCGACGGCAACATCAAGATCGCCACCGACGCGATCCAGGCGGCGGCGCGGCCGCACCACTTCCTGTCGGTCCACAAGAACGGCCAGGTCGCGATCGTCGAGACCAAGGGCAATCGCGACTGCCACGTGATCCTGCGCGGCGGCAAGGCGCCGAACTACGACACCCAGAGCGTCGCGGCGGCCTGCGCGGACCTGGCGACCTCGAAGCTCGACACGCGGCTGATGGTCGACTGCTCGCACGCCAACAGCAGCAAGAACCATGAACGCCAGCTGGATGTCGCGCGCGACATCGCCGCGCAGATCCGCGCCGGCGGCACCAGCATCTTCGGCGTGATGGTCGAGAGCCACCTGAAGGGCGGCGCGCAGAAGTTCAGCCCCGGCAAGGACGATCCGGCCAAGCTGGAGTACGGCAAGAGCATCACCGACGCCTGCCTGGCATGGGACGACTCGATCGAGGTGCTGGACGTGCTCAGCGCGGCGGTCCGTGCCGCGCGCACGGAGACCGTCGCACGCTGATCGCGGCGAGCGGCGTCACCCCGACACGCTCACCACGACCAGCGCTGGTTCTCGCCGCCGTTGCAGCGGTACATGATGACGGCCGTGCCCGGACGGGCGCGGCCGTTCTCGATGTCGAGGCACTTGCCGGAGTCCGCGCTGCGGATCTCGCTGCCGCGCGTGCGCCAGCGCTGGTTGGCGCCGCCGTTGCACTCGTAGGCCATGACCCGGGCGCCGTCCGAGGTGTTGCCGTTGGCGACGTCCAGGCACAGGCCCGACACGCGCAGTTCGCCGTTGCGGTTCCACTCGAAGCGCTGGTTCCCGCCGCCGTTGCAGTCGTAGACGATGAGGTTATGGCCGGGACGCGCGCCACCCTCGATGTCGAGACAGAACCCGCCCTTGCCGCGGATCTGGCGACTGTTCCAGCCGGAGTCGCCGTGCCAGTCGCCGTCGCGGTCCTTGTCCTTGTCCTTGCTGGCCAGCAGCGCGATGCCGGCGATCACCGCCGCGGCGGCCACGGCCGCGCCGACGTTGCTCGAGTTGTCCGAGCTGCCGCTGTCGCCCGTGCCGCCCGCCGCCACCGTGACCTTGAACCGGCCGCCGCAGCCGCCGTCGACCCACATCTCCTTGCTGGTCAGGTCGAAGCCCCAGGTCCGGCCGAAGCGGCAACCGCCGGCGGTCTGCTGCAGGAGCTCCACATCGGTCGCGCCGTCCGGCAGCCGGTGGCTCTGATAGCCGCCCCGCGAGTTCAGCTCGATCGTCTGTTCGGCGGCTCGTGCCGGCGCACCGCCCAGCACCAGTCCCGCCGCGACCAGCGCCGCGATGACGCGTCGCATCCAGCGCACGCGCTGATCCTGCCGACCTGGTTGGCCCATCGTGTCCTCCCCCACGTTGCCCGATCCGCGCGCCAATCGCACACGGCTTCAGGCGATGCTAAAGCGGGTCAGGCGGTGACGTCCAGCACGCGCGGCGTCCCGCCGGCGCGGTCGACATGGCTGACAAGCATCGGCCCGAGCTCGACCTGCACCCGCAGGTCGGGGAAGTTCGCGGCCGTGTAGGTGCCGTGGGAGTACGGCGGCGTCTCGATACGGCTGACCGGCGGCGCCTCCTGGCCGAGCGGATGACGGCCGTAGGTGACGTCGGCGCTGTTCTGCGCGTACATCTCCTGGAGCGGCCCTTCCGTCCCGATGAACGGGGACAGGCGCAGCACCACGGACGGCGGCGGGCCGTCCAGCATCTCCTGCTGGACTTTCGCGCGGTACTGCTGCAGCGGACTGACGTCGAACGGCGAGGTCCTGAGCGACGTCGCCTGCACTTCCGAAAACTTCAAATCGCCTCGACGGCCACCGCGCCTTCCAGCCGGTTGCCGCCCTCCCTCATGCCCATCGGTTCGTATCAAGGCGACCGTCCGGGGGGTGGCGCTTCAATCAGCGCTCAAGTCCGCGGTCGTCCAGGCCGAAATTGTCCGGGCCGCGCGTGACCGGAACGGGCCTCGCCGCCCTCGTGCCGACCGTCAATCGCCCCGGGCGCCGGACTTCGTCGCGCCGATGCCGCAGTCCTGTTCGGACAGCGGTTCCCGACGCGATCGCCGGACCGCAAGACCTGACCCGCACTTGAAAAGCGTTCGATGCGCGCGCATCTTGGAAGTCTTGCAGCGAAGCGCCGATGCGCTCACCGCCATGACCCTGCTGTTGCTCGCGCTGATCGCGGCGCTGATCTGCTTCTGGCTGATGAGCCATTCCTGGCGGCAGGCACGCCGCCGCGCCGCGCTGCGCGCGAAGGCCTTTCCCGCCGTGTGGCGCGCCATCCTGCGCCGCAACGTGCCGCAGGTCGCGCGGCTGCCGGCGGACCTGCAACTGAAGCTCAAGCGCCAGATGCAGGTCTTCCTCGCGGAGAAGTCCTTCATCGGCTGCGCTGGCCAGGTCATCACCGACGAGGTCCGCGTGACCATCGCCGCGCTGGCCACGCTGCCGCTGCTCGGCCGCAGCCGCGGCTACTACCCGAAGCTGCATACGGTGCTGGTCTATCCCGGCGCCTTCATCGTCGACCGGGTGCGGCATCAAGGCCCGCTGCAGATGCAGGACCGCCAGGTGCTGAGCGGCGAATCCTGGGGCGAGGGTCAGGTCGTGCTGTCCTGGGACGACGTGCTGCGGGACGCCGCGCAACCGGAGCGTGGTCACAACGTCGCGGTGCACGAATTCGCGCACCAGCTCGACCAGGTCAAGGGGATGGCCAACGGCGCACCGTGGCTGGGGAACCGGGCGCGTCAGGCGCGCTGGGCGGTGGTCATGCAGCAGAGCTTCGACCTGCTGCGGGCGCGGCTCGCCGCGGGCGAGCCCGATCCGCTGGGCGACTACGCGGCCACCGAACCGGCGGAGTTCTTCGCCGTCGCGAGCGAGCGCTTCTTCGGGCAGCCGTGGGCGCTGGCCCAGGCGCATCCGGCGCTGTATGCGGAGCTGCGCCGGTATTACGAGGTGGATCCTATGCTCTGGTCCTGAGCGAGGACCTCGGAGATCGTCGACGGGCCGGGGACGGCCTCAGAAGCTCTCAGAAAACCTCAGAAGCCCATCTCCGCCAGCAGCGCGTCGACGTCGTCCTGCTGCAGCGCCTTGTCGGGCGTCTGCACGCCGGCGAGCTGCTCTTCCACGGCCGCCTGCGGGGCTGCCTGTTCCTGCGCGGCAAGCAGCTGTTGCAGCGGCTCCTCGGCGGGGCGCAGCATGTTCAGCACCTTGTTGATCACCTGGCCGGACAGGTCCTGGAAGTCCTGGGCCATCATGATCTCGGTCTGCAGGCCCTTCACGCGGTCCGCGAACCCGGCGGCGCCGGCCGCATAGGCCGCGCACAGCCGCATCATCGCGCGGGCGCGTTCGACACTCAGGTCCGGCGCGGCGGCCAGACGCTGCAGCGACTCCGACAACTCGTGACCCTGTCGCGCCACCGCCTGCGCGTCCTCCTGCGCCGATTCGACGATCCCCAGCACCTTGTTGGCCGCCTGATCGGTCATGCGCTTGACGTAGTCCAGGCGCTCGCAGGCATCCGGCAACTCGTGCGACAACTTCTGCAGCGCCTGGTGCGCGGCGGCCGTGAGAGGGGTAGCGGATTGGGACATGGTGATCGAGCTCGCGAAGGGGGTCGCAGGGTCGGCGGGTGGGTTTGCGCGATGTGCGCACGGCGCTGTTGGCGGCGCTTCAGAAGCGCTCGGACGGCGCTCTTTTCAAGTGCAGAAATCTTAGTTCTGCAACTGCTGTAACCAACGGAAAGGGACGCGGGCGCCCGTGCATTTTTGGTGGGGAGCCCCGCATTTAAGTAGTTGACCCACGCCGTCGCCTGTAGCCTTCATCCCGTCCGTCTTCGGTCCGCCCTTGCTGGTGTTTGTCTTTGGCAAAGCGATCCGTTTCATGAACATGGCCACCACCCGTCCTTCGCCCGGCTTGAATCGCACCAACGCGCGGTCTGGTTCGACGTCCTCGTCGCGTTCGCCCTCGAGCGCCTCGCGCGACGACGGACGAAGCTTCGCTGCGGCGCCTCGTGCGCAGGCCGCGCAGCCGGCGCCGCCGTCCGCCTTGCGCGACGTCAGCGACATCGTCGTCGGCGTGGCGTTGATGCTGGGCGTGCTGTTCGCGTTGCTGATGTTGACGCTGTACACCCGGGACTCGATGGTCGTCGGCAAGGCGCTGCAGGAGCAGGGCCAGGCGCGCGGCACCATGATCTGCAAGGACGGGAAGGTCGCCCGCGGCGACGGCTCGCTGCCGGACCGCATCGTCGAGGACGGCGTCTTCGTCTGCACCGACTGGCGCACGCTGCAGGCGATCGAGCAGGAAGAGGCCGAGCGCGGGATGCGCAAGTACTGACCCCCAGGGGGCGCAGTCGTCAGGACCAGAGGTCCAGCGGCGGTTCGTGCGTCATGCCGCGCAGCAGGTCGCTGCGCGAGAGGAAGCCGATCAACTGGCCGTTGTCGTCGCCCACCGGCAGGCCGGGCAGGCCCAGGTCGAGCATCAATTGCGCCGCCTCGCGCAAGGGCGTGTCGGATTGGGCGACCGGCACCGGCGTCCACATCACGTCGTCCACCGGCGCGGCCAACCGCCGCGCGATGACCATGATCTCGGCCATCTCCTCGAGATCCTCCGCCAGACCGCGCGTCAGATCGCCGCGCGACACCAGACCGCGCACCTCGCCCTGGTCCCCGAGCACCGGCGCCTGCGCGACGCCGGCGCGCGACATCGTCCGCATCGCCTGGCGCAGCGACGAGCCCGACATCACGCTGATCAGCTTGCGGCTCATCAGCTGATGCACCTGCGTCAACGGCACCCGCGTGGTGTCGCCGGCGTAGGCGGCCAACGCCTCGTGCGCCATGTAGGCCGAGGGCCCGAATCCCGGCGTACCGCCGACACCGCCGCCGCCCTGCCCGACGCCGGCCAGCACCACCGTCGACGGCGTCAGGTCGCCCTGGCGAGCAATCGGCGCCACCGCGCGCGTGCGCGCCACCGCCTGCACCGGAGCCAGGTCGCGAACCTGCTCCAGGCCGCCGGTGAGGATCTTTCCGGAGGTGCCGTAGACGGAGAACATGGCGTCAGGATCTCACGTCGAAAACGCGATGCCCATTGAGGAGAACGCGCACTGCGGTGGTCGACCTCCTGCGAGTCGCCAGGCGCGGGCACTCCACGACGCAGGGGGCATCCCTCCGGGAACCCCCAGCGTCATTCCGGCCCCACGGCCAGTCTCTGACTGCACGTTGAACGGTCGACGGGGATCGGCGGCGATGCTCACGGGACCGGGTAGGCGGTCTCGTACTTCACCTCGCGAAGCACCACGTTGCTGCGCACGCTCGCGATGCCCGGGACACGGAAGACCTTGCTCTGCAGGAACTGGTCGTAGGCCTTCATGTCCGGCGCGACGATCTTGATCACGTAGTCCGCCTCGCCGGTGATCGCCTGGCATTCGACGATCTCCGGGCTGCCCGCCACCATCGCCTCGAAAGCATCCACCGCGCCTTCGGTGTGCCGCACCAGGCTGACATTCGCCAGCACGCAGATCGACAGGCCCAGTTGCTCCCGGTCCACCAGCGCCACGTGGCGCCGGATCACGCCCCGCTCCTCGAGCTCCTTGACGCGGCGCCACACCGGCGTCGCCGAGAGGCCGACCTTCTCCGCCAGCTGCTGCGTGCTCTGCCGCGCGTCGGCCTGCAGCGCCTCCAGGATCAAGCGCGTCGCTCGATCGAAACGTTCGTTCTCCATATCGGCACTTTCTGAGAATGATCTGGTCGATCCGTGCCACCGCTTTAGTAAACGGAGCAAGAAAGTGCGCATTGTCTGGGAAAGAATCCCTTCATTCATTCTTCTGACCATCCGAGCCGACCGGCGCCCCGCCCGGCCGGCTCGCCCCATTGGGGAGACAAGCCATGACCGAAGCCAGTCTTGCCGCCGCGCCGGCCCTGCGCCCCTACCAGCTGTCCGACAACCTGGCCGCCAGCGCCGGGCCGGTGTTCCTGACCGGCACGCAGGCGCTGGTGCGCCTGCTGCTGATGCAGAAGGCCCAGGACGAACGCCAGGGCCTGAAGACCGCCGGCTTCGTCAGCGGCTACCGCGGCAGCCCGCTGGGCATGGTCGACCAGCAGCTGTGGAAGGCGAAGAAGTTCCTCGACAAGGCCGCCGTCAACTTCCTGCCCGCGATCAACGAGGACCTCGCCGCCACCGCCTGCCTGGGCGTGCAGCGCGTGGCGCTCGACCCGAAGCGCACCGTCGATGGCGTCTTCGCGATGTGGTACGGGAAGGGGCCCGGCGTCGATCGCTCCGGCGACGCGCTCAAGCACGGCAACGTCTACGGCACGGCGGAACAGGGCGGCGTGCTCGTCGTCTGCGGCGACGACCACGGCTGCGTGTCCTCGTCGACGCCGCATCAGAGCGACCTCGCGCTGCAGGCCTGGTCGATGCCGCTGGTGCATCCGGGCAACGTCGCCGAGTACCTCGAGTTCGGCCTCTACGGCTGGGCGCTGTCGCGCTTCTCGGGCGCCTGGGTCGGCTTCAAGGCGATCTCGGAAGTCGTCGAATCGGGCATGACGGTCGACCTCGACGCGGTGCCGATGGACTTCGAGCTGCCCGTCGACCACACGCCGCCGACCAACCTGCACATCCGTTCCGTCGACCTGCCGTCGCTGGAGCTGGAATCGCGCCTCGCGCACAAGATCGATGCGGTGCTGGCCTTCGCCAAGGTCAACTCGATCGACAAGCACATCGTCGTCAGCCCGCGCGCCTCGCTGGGCATCGTCACCGTCGGCAAGGCGCATTACGACTTCATGGAAGTGCTGCGCCGCCTGGACCTCGACCCCAACGCGCTGGCCGCCGCCGGTGTGCGGGTCTACAAGGTCGGCCTCGTGTACCCGCTGGAGCCGACGCGCATCCGCGAGTTCGCGCAGGGCCTGACCGACATGCTGGTCATCGAGGAGAAGGCGCCCGTCGTCGAGCGCCAGATCAAGGAACTGCTGTACCACCTGCCCGACGCGCAACGTCCGCGCGTCGTCGGCAAATCCGATGAACACGGGGCCGCCGTGCTGAGCGCACTCGGCGAACTGCGGCCCTCGCGCATCATGCCGACGGTGGCCGACTGGCTGGCGCGGCTGAATCCGGCGCTGGACCGTCGCCACCTGGTCGTCGATTTCCTGACGCCCTGCCTGCTGTCCAACAGCGCCGACGCGGTGCGCCGCCAGCCCTACTTCTGCTCGGGCTGCCCGCACAACACGTCGACCAAGCTGCCGGAGGGCTCGCGCGCGCTGGCCGGCATCGGCTGCCACTTCATGGCGAGCTGGATGGAGCGCGGCACCTCGGGCCTGATCCAGATGGGCGCCGAGGGCGTCGACTGGGCCGCGCATTCGCGCTTCACGACCGAAAAGCATGTCTTCCAGAACCTGGGCGACGGCACCTACTACCACTCGGGCTACCTGGCGATCCGGCAGGCCATCGCGGCCAAGGCCAACATCACCTACAAGATCCTCTACAACGACGCGGTCGCGATGACCGGCGGCCAGCCGGTCGACGGCCAGACCTCGGTCCCGCAGATCGCGCGCCAGGTCGAGGCCGAGGGCGTCAAGCGCCTGGTCGTGGTCTCCGACGACATCGTCAAGTACGAGGGCCACCACGGCCTCTTCCCGACGGGCACGACCTTCCACGACCGCTCCGAGCTCGACGCCGTGCAGCGCGAGCTGCGCGAGATCGCCGGCGTCACCGTGCTGATCTACGACCAGACCTGCGCCGCCGAAAAGCGCCGCCGCCGCAAGAAGGGCGAGTTCCCCGACCCGGACAAGCGCATCTTCATCAACGAGTCCGTCTGCGAGGGCTGCGGCGATTGCGGGCAGGCGAGCAACTGCCTGTCGGTCGTGCCGGTCGAGACCGACTTCGGCCGCAAGCGCGTGATCGAACAGAGCAGCTGCAACAAGGACTTCAGCTGCGTGAACGGCTTCTGCCCGAGCTTCGTGTCCGTGCACGGCGCGAAGCTGAAGAAGCGCGCCGGCGCGGCCTTCGGGCCGGCGGACCTGGCGCGCGAGATCGCCGCGATCCAGCCGCCCGCGCCCTGGGCGTGGACGGGGCCCTTCGACATGCTGGTCACCGGCGTGGGCGGCACCGGCGTCGTGACCGTGGGCGCGCTGGTCACGATGGCCGCGCACCTGGAAGGCAAGCAGAGCTCGGTGCTGGACTTCATGGGCTTCGCGCAGAAGGGCGGCGCGGTGCTGTCCTTCGTGCGCGTCGCGCCGACGCAGGACCTGCTCAACCAGGTCCGCATCGACACGCAGCAGGCCGACGTGCTGCTGGCCTGCGACATGGTGGTCGGCGCGAGCGCCGACGCGCTGGCCACGATCAAGGCCGGCCGCACCGTGATCCTGGCCAACACGCATGAACTGCCGACCGCCGCCTTCGTCCGCAACCCGGACGCGAGCCTGCAGGCCGATGCGCTGATCGCCAAGATGCGCCACGCCGTCGGCGAGGGCCAGGACCTGCTCGCCAGCATCGACGCGCAGGACATCGCCAAGCGCCTGATGGGCGACACGATGCCCAGCAACATCATCATGCTGGGCGCCTGCTGGCAGCGCGGCCTGGTGCCGGTGTCCTTCGAGGCGCTGATGCGCGCGATCGAGCTCAACGGCGTCGCGGTCGAGAACAACAAGACCGCCTTCGCGCTGGGCCGCCTCGCGATCGCCGCGCCGGAGGCGCTGCGCCGCCTGGCCGGCGAGCAGAGCGGCTCCGCCGTGCAGTGGTTCAACTTCGACCAGCTCGACGACAAGGACGGCCAGCCGGGGCTGGTCTCGCGCCGCAAGGCCTTCCTGACCGACTACCAGGACGCCGCCTACGCGTCGCGCTACGAGGCGCTGGTGCAGCGCGTGCGCGCCGCCGAGTCCGCGCTCGGCGACGCCGGCAAGGGCCTGCGCCTGACCAAGGCCGTCGCGCGCTACTACGCCAAGCTGCTCGCCATCAAGGACGAGTACGAGGTCGCGCGCCTGTACACCGACGGCAAGTTCGAGGCCGCGCTGAAGGCGCAGTTCGAGGACTGGGATCACCTGAGCTTCCACATGGCTCCGCCACTGCTGTCCAAGCCGGGCGCCGACGGCCGCGCGAAGAAGATCGAGCTCGGCTCCTGGACCTTCAAGGCGCTGAAGACGCTGGCGAAGTTCAAGGGCCTGCGCGGCGGCGTGCTCGATCTCTTCGGCAAGACCGAAGAGCGCCGCATCGAGCGCCAGCTGGTGCGCGACTACGAAGCGCTCGTCGACGACCTGCTCGCGCACCTGACCGCCGCGAAGCTCGACGTCGCCATCAAGCTCGCGCGCCTGCCCGAAGGCATCCGCGGCTACGGCCACGTGAAGCTGGCGAACGTCGTCACCGTGCGCGCGCAGTGGAAGGATCTGCTCGACCGCTTCCACGGTCGCGCGGTGGAGGCGCCCATCGCTGTCGTGCCGCTGACGAAGACCCCCGAACGTGTGAAGGGCGTGGCCGAACTCTGAGGACGGGCAAGCTACAACTGTGAAGTAGCGCAAAGGCCACTGGACACGGCCGACACGGGGGCGGCATGCTTGCCGCATGTCACGCTCGAACTCCGCGCTCCGTCGTCGCTCGCTGCTGCTGGGCGCAACGGCCTCCGCCGCGCTCGCCGCGTGCGGCGGCCTGCCCTCCGCGCCCGACATGCCGATGGACGCGTCGCAGCGCCTGCGCGCGGCCAACCGCATCGGCTGGGGCGCGACGCAGTCGCAGTTGGGCGAGATCGAACGTCTCGGCTGGGGTCGTTATGTCGAACGCCAGCTCAAGGCTGATCCGAAGGCGCCGATGCCCGGGGCTGTCCAGGCCCGCATCGACGCGATGGGCATCAGCCAGGGCGATCTGCCCTCGCGCGTGTGGGCGGCCGAATCCTTCCGGCGCAACGGCGACAACAAGGTCGCGACGGAAGAGGAACGCGTCGCCGCGCGCAAGGCCTACCAGGACGCGCAGGGCCTGGCCGCGCGCGAGACCGGCGAACGTCAGCTGCTGCGCGAGCTCTACGCGGAACAGCAGTTGCTCGAACAGCTGTCATGGTTCTGGTTCAACCACTTCAACGTGCACCAGGGCAAGCGCGACATCCGGCTGCTGCTCGCCGACTACCAGGACCGTGCGCTGCGACCGCATGCGCTGGGATCGTTCCGGACGATGCTGGGCGCGGTCGCGCGGCATCCGGCGATGCTGCGCTACCTGGACAACGACCAGAACGCCGCGCGCGCGATCAACGAGAACTACGCGCGCGAGTTGCTGGAGCTCCATACCCTGGGCGTCGACGGCGGCTACACGCAGCGCGACGTGCAGGAGCTGGCGCGCGTGCTGACCGGTTTCGGCGTGCGGGTAGATCCCGAGCCGGCCAAGGTCGCGCCACGTTTCGAAGCGCTCTACCAACGCAACGGACTCTTCGAGTTCCACCCGGCCCGGCACGACTTCGGCGACAAGCAGCTGCTGGGCCGCACCATCAAGGGCCGCGGCGCCGATGAACTCGACGAAGTCCTCGACCTGCTGGTGGCACAGCCGGCGACGGCGCGTTTCGTCTGCGGCAAGCTGTCGGTGTTCTTCCTCGGCGAGCAGCCGCCGCGCGAGGTGGTCGACGCGATGTCCGCGGCCTTCCTGAGAACGAAGGGCGACCTGCCCGCCACACTGCGCCCGATGCTCTACGCGCCGCAGTTCGCCTCGGCGGACGCGCCGCGTTTCAAGGACCCGCACGTCTACCTGCTCTCGAGTCTGCGCGCCGGCTTCGAGCAGCGTGAGCTGCAGAACGCGCAGCCGCTGCAGAACTGGCTGCGGCGATTGGGCCAGGGCCTCTACGACAAGCAGACGCCGGACGGTTATCCGCTGACGGCGGATGCCTGGAACAGCCCGGGGCAGATGACGCTGCGGTTCGAAGTCGCGCGCCAGATCGGCGGCGGTGCGGCCGCGCTGTATCGACCCGAGGGCACGAACACGCCGGTGCCGCTGCCCGACCTGCAGCCGCTGCGCTTGCGCATCGAGCCGACGCTCGCGCCGGCGACGCGCACCGCGCTGGCGCAGACCACCTCCCCGCAGCAATGGCTGACGCTGCTGCTCTCCAGTCCCGACTTCATGTATCGCTAACCATGGACCGACGACATCTTCTCCGAACGCTTGCGGCCGGATCCCTGACGATCTCGCACGCCCGCCTCTTCGCCACAGGCGCCACGGGCGCCACCAGCACCGCAGGCCAGGGTCTGGAGAAGCCGGGGACGCCGGGGCCCCTTGGAGCGAATGCCGAGCGTGAGGAGGCGATTGAGCGGAGAGGGGCCCCGGCGTCCCCGGCTTCGGACGGAGGCGGACGGCCCCGCTTCCTGCTGGTCTTCCTGCGCGGCGGCTACGACGCGACCAACCTGCTGATCCCCACAAGCAGCAGCTACTACTACGAGCAAAGACCGCGCATCGCCATCGCCAGACCCTCGCCGACCGACGCTGCCTCCGCGCTGCCGCTCAACGCCGACTGGGGGCTGCATCCTGCCCTGCGCACGAGCCTGTTCCCGCTGGTGCAGGCGGGCCAGGCGCGCTTCATCCCCTTCGCCGGTACGGAGGATCTGTCGCGCAGCCATTTCGAGACGCAGGACAGCATCGAACTGGGCCAGCCGGTGGGCGGTTCCCGCGACTACAACTCGGGTTTCCTGAACCGCCTGGCGGCGGAGCTCGACGCGCAGCAGGCGCTGTCGTTCACGGACCAGTTGCCGATCGCGTTCCGCGGCCCGGTGCGCATCGCCAACGCCGGCCTCCGTGAGACCGCGCGTCCCGCCGTCGACGCGAAGAACCGCGCGTTGATCGCCAGCATGTACCAGGGCCAGCGCCTGGGCGCGTCCGTGGAGGAAGGGCTCGCGCTGCGCGAGGAACTCGCGCGCGACCTGTCGCCGGACCGGATGAAGACGATGACCGACGCCGCCGGTCGCCATGCGATTCCCGCCAAGGGCTTCGAGCTGGAGGCGCGCCGCATCGCGACGCTGATGCGGGGACGCTTCAGCCTGGGTTTCATCGATGTCGGCGGCTGGGACACGCACGTCAACCAGGGCGGCGCGACCGGGCAACTGGCCAATCGTTTCGAGGAGCTCGGCCGCGGCCTCGCGGCCATCGCGGATGAACTGGGACCGGATCTCTGGCGGCAGACCACGGTGATGGTGATCAGCGAATTCGGCCGCACCTTCCGCGAGAACGGGAACCGCGGCACCGACCACGGTCACGGCAGCGTGTACTGGCTGCTGGGCGGCGGCCTCGCGACCGGCGGTCCGGTGGCCGGCGACCAGATCGCGCTGACGGCGACCTCGCTGTTCCAGAACCGCGACTACCCCGTGCTCAACGACTACCGCGCCGTGCTGGGCGGGCTGTGGCAACGCCAGTTCGGGCTGTCCAGTGAGGCCCTGGCCCGTGTCTTCCCCGGTGTCCGCGCCAAGGACCTTCGTCTGGTCTGACACGGCTTCGCCCAAAGCCCCCAGGTCTTGCAAGCGCTTGCAGACACTGGCTTGCAGATGAGAGCAATTCTCATCTAGGATCAGACTCAAACGAGAAGACTCCTGCGGGTTCCGACCCCGCGCGACCAATGCAAATTGCAGAGAGGTTGCGCCGCGATCCGATCGGCATCGTTTCGCGGCTCGACCTCTCTTTTCTTTTTGCGTCGGGAGCCGGCCTTGCCGGACTTCACTTCCCGTTCCCGCCACAGCAAGCGTTCCTGCCAGCCCGTGTCCGCCGGCCCGACCGGTTCACGCCTCGATCGTCAGGAGTCGCCATGCCCTTGCTTCCCTCCCGCATGCCCGCGCCCCAGGGCGCTTCCCTGCCCGCTTCCGGCCCCGGCCTCCCTCCCGCGGGGGAGTCGCGGGCCGCTCCGATGGCGGTCGACGGGGGATGCGCCGCCGCGGATCATCCGGGTGTGGAGTGCCTGCGCTGGATGGCGCTGAAGATCACCTGCGGCCTCGCCCCCGACGAGCCGGCCCTGCTGCGGCAGCATCAGCTGGCGCTGGAACAGCTGGTCGACGCCGGCGTCCTCGCGCCGATCCCCGCTCACGAACAGGCCCTCCGGCTGCTGTACGGCGCCGCTCACAACTCGCTGCTACCCTGGCATTGGCGATGTGCCTGCCTGGATCAGCTCAACCGTCCGCTCGCGGCGTTGCACCGGTTGGCCGACGCCCAGGGCGACGCCGCCCTCGTCGCGCGCCTGCAGCGCTTCCATTGGCGCCTGAGCCGCAGCCCCCTTCAGGAATGACCAGGAAAGAAGAATCCCCATGAGCAAGGCCACCCGCATCGAACGCGATTCCATGGGCGAAGTCGCCGTGCCCGTCGACGCGCTGTACGGCGCGCAGACGCAGCGCGCGATCGAGAACTTCCCCATCAGCCGCCAGCCCATGCCCGAGCGCTTCGTGCGCGCACTGGTGCTGCAGAAGGCGGCCGCGGCGCGCGCCAACATCGCGCTCGAGCAGGTGCCGGCCGACATCGGCCAGGCGATCGACCGCGCCGCGACGCAGCTGCTGCAGGACCCGGCGCTGATGAGCCACTTCCCGGTGGAGATCTTCCAGACCGGGTCGGGCACCAGCTCGAACATGAACGCCAACGAGGTCATCGCCACGGTCGCCACGCGCCTGATCGGCAGCGGCGCGGCGAATCCGGTGACGGTCAATCCGAACGACCACGTCAACGCGGGCCAGAGCAGCAACGACTCGATCCCGACGGTGCTGCACATCAGCGCCGCGCAGGCGCTGCAGGGCGAGCTGCTGCCGGCGCTGGACCTGCTGGTGCAGACGCTGCAGGAGAAGATCCAGAGCGTCGGCCATCACGTCAAGACCGGCCGCACCCACCTGATGGACGCGATGCCGCTGCGCCTGGGTCAGGAGCTCGGCGGCTGGTGCGCGCAGATCGAGGCGCGCCGCGCGCAGCTGCGCGCGCTGCTGCCGTCGGTGTGCGAGCTCGCGCAGGGCGGCACCGCCGTGGGCACGGGCATCAACGCGCATCCGGACTTCGCGCGGCGCTTCGCAGAGGAGCTGTCCACGCTGACCGGCCTGAGCTTCCGCCCCGCGCCGGACTTCTTCGCCGCGCTGTCGGCGCAGGACACGGCGGTGGCGCTGTCGGGCGCGCTGAAGGGCCTGGCGGTCTCGCTGATGAAGATCGCCAACGACCTGCGCTGGATGAACTCCGGCCCGCTCGCCGGCCTGGCGGAGATCGAGCTGCACGCGCTGCAGCCGGGCTCGTCGATCATGCCGGGCAAGGTCAATCCGGTGATCCCGGAAGCGGTGACGATGGTCTGCGCGCAGGTCATCGGCCATGACGCGGCGATCACGATCGCGGGCCAGTCGGGCAACTTCCAGCTCAACGTGATGCTGCCGCTGATCGCGACCAACCTGCTGGACAGCCTGGCGCTGCTGTCCGCCGCCACCAAGGCGCTGGCGGAGCAGGCGATCCGCGACTTCAAGGTCAACACCGACGGGCTGCAGCACGCGCTGGCGCGCAACCCGATCCTGGTCACCGCGCTGAACCGCGAGATCGGCTACCTGAAGGCCGCCGCGATCGCCAAGCGCGCGTATGCGGAGAAGCGGCCCATCCTCGACGTCGCCGAGGAGATGACCGACTTCGACCGCGCCACGCTCCAGCAAATGCTGGATCCCGCGAAGCTGACCGATGGCGGACTCTGACGCGATCCCCCGCGACGACCGCGCGCTGGCGCGCCGGCATCGGCTGCGCCAGGGCTTCGGCTTCGCGATCCTGCTGATCGGCGCGGTCCTGCTGCTGCAGCAGGGCTGGACCTGGATCAGACCGGGCGGCGGCATCGGCCACGGCTCGGTGATCACGATGGCGCTGCAGGCGGGCCTGCTGGCCGCCGCGGCGACGGCCTTCGGCACGCTGCCCGCGCTGGGCACGCGCAGCCTGTCCGCGCGCGGGCAGGACGCCCTGATGGGATTCGGCGCCGGCGTGATGCTGGCGGCCTGTTCCTTCTCCCTGATCATTCCCGGCCTCGAGGCCGCGCGCGCCCATTCGACGCCGACCAGCGCCGCCACGCAGGTCGCACTGGCGGTGCTGCTGGGTGCGTGGGCGTTGATGGCGCTGGACCGCTGGCTGCCGCACGAGCACTTCATCAAGGGCCGCGAGGGCATGGACCCGACGCGGCTTCGGCGCACGACGCTGTTCGTGATCGCGGTCACGCTGCACAACCTGCCGGAGGGCCTCGCGATCGGCGTGGCCTTCGCGGCCAACGATCCGGTCGCGGCGGCCAGCCTGAGCCTGGCCATCGCGATCCAGGACCTGCCGGAGGGCTTCGTCATCGCGGTGGCGCTGATGACGGTGGGTTACTCGCGGCGCAAGGCGCTGCTGCTGGGCGCGGCGTCGGGGCTGGTCGAACCGGTCGGCGCGGTGCTGGGCGCCTGGGTCGTCTCCGGGTGGCCGCTGTTGCTGCCCTGGGGACTGGGCTTCGCGGCGGGCGCGATGCTCTTCGTCATCAGCCACGAGATCATTCCCGAGTCGCACCGCAAGGGCCACGAGCGCTGGGCGACGCAGGGGCTGATGCTCGGCTTCGCGCTGATGATGGTGCTGGACACGGCGCTGGGCTGAGCGTCCGGCGCCTGGCGTCCGGCATCCGTCACGCGCCCCTCCCGCCTGGTTTACAACTCGCCGCGTTCAAGCGGCAGCCTTTCACGCGGCCCCGGCTCGCGCACGGAACCGGGCGCCCACAAGCCCGGCACGTCCCTTCACCATCGGTGTTCTGCTTTCTTGCCTGCAGGACCCGAGCCGTGATGAAGAAGTTTTTCGCCGCGCTTGCCGCGCTCGCCGCCGCCCTCCCCGTCGTTTCGACGACCGCGCACGCCGCCGGCCTGACGCCGCTGGAACAGCGCTGGATCGCGGGCATGTCGCCGGTCCTGCAGCACGCGAAGACCTCGGGCATGCCGGTCGACATCGTCGTGCAGCCGCAGGACGCGCCGGAGGCGGCGCCGCTCGCACTGGGCTTCAAGGATGGCCGCTGCAAGCTGGTGCTCAGCCTGCGCGGCAACCCCGAGGGCGAAGCGACGACGCAGCGCCTGCCGGCGGGCCTGGAGGACAGCGCGCTCGAACTGATGGCGGCGCATGAACTCGGCCATTGCCGCCGCTACCTGGATGGCGCGTGGTTCAACCTGCCGGTGGGCTTCTCGGCCACACCGGTGCCCGAAGGCCTGAGCCCGGACCTGCAACGCGCCTACCTGTCGATGAAATCCGTGCGCCGCGAGGAAGGTTACGGCGACCTCGTCGCACTGGGCTGGACCGCGCAGCGTCATCCCGACCAGTACGCCGCGCTGCATGCCTGGCTGATGCAGGAACGCAGCCGCGACCTGCTGCCGGGCAGCCACCACGACACGCTCGCGTGGCTCAAGCTCGCCCGTGATGCGAAGGCGCTGGGAAGCGCGCCGTCGATGTTCGAGGCGGCCGCGCCGCTCTGGGCGCAGGCGCTCGACAGCGACGAGTGATCGACGGCCCCTGCGGGCCGTGATCGTCAGCGTGAGGTCGCCGCTTCGGAACCTGACGCATTCCCAGGCGCCTTGCCCGGCTTCAGGTTCTCCTCCAGGAACGCCTCCAGCGCCTTGAAGAACTCGAGGCGATGGCTGTTGCGGCTCAGGGAGTGATCGCCGCCATCCTGCTCGATGTAGCGGACCCTCTTCCCGGCGCGGCGCAGCGCCTTGGCCATGTCCTCGCTCTGCGCCACCGGCACCACCCGGTCGTCCGTGCCGTGGACCAGCAGCACCGGCGCCTGGATGCGATCGGCCTGCAGCGCGGGCGACGTGGCCCGCAACTGCGCGCGGTCCCCCCAGTAGCGGCCGATCTGCCGTTCCACCGCCTGCTGTCCGCCCGCATAACGCGACTCGTAGGCGATCAGGTCCTGCAGGTCCGCGACGCCCGCGAAGCTCACGCCGCAGCGATACAGCGACGGCGTCTTCACCAGTCCCATCAGCGCCGCGTAACCGCCGTAGCTGCCGCCCACGATGCAGACCCGCGCCGGGTCGGCCACGCCCTGTTCCACCGCCCACTCGACGGCGTCGGTCAGGTCGTCCTGCATCTCCAGTCCCCAGCGGCGCAGGCCGGCCATCGCGAATGCGCGCCCCTGCCCGTCCGAGCCGCGGAAATTGACCTGCAGCACCGCGTAGCGCCGGTTGGCCAGGAACTCGGTCCAGGTGTCGAAGTCGACGTCGTCGCGCCCCTGCGGACCGCCGTGCGGCATCAGGATCAGCGGCAGCGGTCCGCCGGCGTGGCCCTTGGGCAGGGTCAGGAAGGCGTCCATCTCCAGCCCGTCGCGCGCCCGGATGTGCGCCGCGCGCTTGCCGGCGAGCGCTTCCTCCGGCAGGTCCGGATAGGTCTCGCCGAGCAGCGACAGCCGCCCGGTGCCGCGGTCGCCGAGGTAGTACTGCCCCGGCATGCCGTTGCCGCTGCTGTAGAGCAGGTAGCGCTGCTCGTCGGCGCTGATCTCCAGCAGCCGGTTGACGCGCTTCGGCAGCGCCAGATCGATCGCCTGCACCTGCTTGCGCCACTCGTCCGACCAGAGCTCCGCCCGGGAGACGTCGCCGTCGTCGTTGCCGGCGTTGCGCAGGCCCAGGGCCTCGCCGGTCCTGGGCGAATGGATCAGCTGGCCGACGATGTCGTACTTCGCGTCCGACAGCAGCAGCCGGCGCGGCAGGTCCGGCTGGTCCAGCCGGACCGCGAAGACCGCGTCCCGGCCCTGGTGCTCGGCCAGCACGAAGAGCTCCTGCTCATCGAGGCCGAAGCCGAGCGGCCACACGGCCGGCTCGTCCCGCGTGAAGCGCCACAGCGTGCGCCAGTCCCCGCCGGACGGCGCGCGCGCGATGATCTCGTAGCGGCCGGCATCCTCGCGGATGCCCACGCGCACCCGGTGCCGCGCGTCCGCGATCCACGTCCTCACGTCGCGCTCGGGGCCCTGCACCAGCGTGCGCGCACCCGTGGCGACATCCACCTGGAAGACCGCCGCCGACAGCGTCCCCGGCGGCGGCATTTCCAGCAGCACGTGTTTCCCGTCGGCGGGCATCCAGTCGATCACGCGATCCTGGAACTGCGAGGTCTTCACCGCGCCGGTCATGCTGCCCGACTGGGGCTCGGCCTTGGTCAGGTTGAAGACCTTGGAGCCGTCCGTGCGGATCGACACCAGCCGCGACTCCGTCGTCTCGACGAGGTCGCGCTGCGCGGCAAAGCGCACGCTGGCCAGCACGTGGTCCTGGCCGACCCAGCGGGCCCAGTTGAAGCGGAAGGTCTTGTTGTCGGTGGCGGCCAGCACCTTGGACGCGCCGCCGGCCACCTCGATCCGCGTCAGCGCGGTGCCGTCGCCGTGGTTGATCAAGGCCACCACCTGCCGGCCGTCCGGCGACAGCGAGAGTCCCGACAGCATCGGCACGCCGAAGGCTTCCAGCGGCAGGCGCGGCGGTGCCGCCACGACCGCTGCGGACGCCGCGGCGCTGCTCGGCGCCGGCTCCCCGGCGGCCATGACCGCCATGACCGTCGATGAGCACGCCACCGTCAGCGTCAGCAGGGCGGCCACGCGAAGGCCCGCTCGCAGGCGGGCCGCAATCTTCCTGGACATCATGAGCACCGCGCCTCCCAACGCGGAGGGAGGCGCGACGCGCGCCCCCGGCGGGCGCGAGTTTACAAGGCGCTCAGCGCAGGTTGAAGGTCTTCAAGGTCGTCAGCGGCTGCGCGCTGGCGGGCTGCGCCAGCAACACCAGCACCCCCTCGCGGGTCAGGCCGAGCCAGCCCCCGTTCGGCGTGCGCCAGGCCACCTGACGCGTCGCGAGGTCCAGCGCCAGCGTCTGCTTGTCGGTGGACACGAACAGATGGCTGTCGGTCAGCACCATCTGGCGCTGCCAGTAGCCGTCCGTCGATTCCATCGGCCAGGACCACAGCAGGGCGCCGTCGCTCAGTTGGCGGGCCTCCACCGCCTTCGTCTGCTGGTTGGACGCATAGACGATGCCGTGTGCCGTCACCGGGTGATCCATGAACTGGCCGGCGACATCCCAGCGCTGCGCGCCGGTGGCGCGGTCGACCACGGTCAAGTGGTTGTCGACGACCTCGCCCGGTGTCATCTCGCGATGGCTCAGCAGCACGGCGCTGACGCCGTCGTCCGGCAGCACCGGCGCCTGGAAGGTGGCGAGCTGGGTGAACTTCTGGTCTTCGCGCGTGGGGACCGGCTGCTCGGCGAGGATGCCGCCGTCGCTCAGCCGGAGCACGCGGTACATGCCGCCCGCATTGATGTACACGAGGCCCGCCGTCGGGTCGACCGTCGGTCCCCATCCGATGTAGTTGACGTTGGCCACCCGGTCGGAGAGCACCGTGCGCCAGACCTGGCTCAGGTCCGCCGTGTTGAACGCGGTCACGTGGTTGACCTCGGGATCGACCGGCAGCAGCAGGCGATCGCCCGACACGGTCCAGCCCGGATCGATCGTGGCGTAGGCCTGGCTGGTGTGGTCGCCCAGGAGGTCGCCGCTGGTGGTCGACGTCATCATCACCCGGCTGCGCCGCGTGCTCCAGAACAGCCGGTCGCCCGCGACCATCGCCTGCGTCGGCGCCATCGGCAGCGTCGCCGTCCACAGGTCCTTGCCGTCCTGCAGGCCGATCACGGACGCATTCGTCGTGGCCGCGCCGTCGGCCCGCAGCATGGGCACCGCAATGCGGCCCTGTCCCAGGCCCAGCGCCTCGCCCGGGATCGTCCCGCCGTACAACCACCGCGCCCAGCGCGCGCTGAACTTCGCCGGATCGAGCGTCAGCGGCGCGTAGCCCGTGCGGGCCGACGTCCCGCCGTAGCCGGCCCAATCCGACTGGCCCGGAATCGCCGCCGGCAGCGTCGTCAGCGTGGGGGCGCCGCCGGTGCCGATCTCCAGCCGGTAACGCACCTTGTTCGGCACGTAGTTGGTGAGGATCTCGAAGAGCACGACGTTGATCTCGATCGTGCCGGTGTAGACGCCCGGCTGCAGCTGCGTCACGAAACCGACGCTGAGCTGCACGTCGCCGCTGGGCAGCACGTCGCGGTACACATGGTCCACGACACGGAGCGTCGCGTTGTTGTCCGGCACCTCGTTCCAGAGCGGACGGACGGTGTTGAGCCCGTCATGCCGCTTGGAGGCATAGATCTTGACGTCCGGGCACGAGGCGCCCGGCTCCGCGGGTTTGCAATCGGCCGTGTTCTGGCTGAGCGAATACGGGACCTTGGTCTCGTCCAGCAGGTTCCCGATCGCCTTCTCGACCGCCCCGCCGCAGCCGGACAGCATCACCGAGACCATCAGCGCCACGATTGGCGCGCACAGGTGTCCCATGGCGGGCAGGCGCCGCCGCATCGTCGACAACATGAATCTCTCCCTGATCGAAGGCGGCGCCCGATGCCCTCGTCGAGGGTCAGGTCTTGTCGCCAGCGCGCCGGAATCTACGTCCCCCGTCGTTCCCAGGCAAGCCAGTCCGAAGGGGGATCGGGAAAACGCCAAGGCCTCGCGGGGGAACCGACCCTTCAGAGAAGTTCGGCGATATGAACAAGCGTTCGCAGGCAAGCCGCCACATTCAACGCTTTCATAACGTTTTGCTCACAGGCCGAACGCTACGCTGGCGGCTTTCCCACTGAATGCTGCCGTGCCAGCCCTGCCCCGAGAGTCCTCATGTCCCTACACACCCGCCTCCTGCTCGCCGCCCTGTCTGCCGGTCTCCTGTCGTCCACCTTGCCCGCTGCCGCGGCGTCGCACTGGGAATACACCGGCGACAAGGGCGCCACGCATTGGGGCGAGATCGATCCGTCGTTCGCCGCCTGCGCCTCGGGCCATGAACAGAGTCCGATCAACATCGTCAAGACGGTGAAGGCGGCGCTGCCCGCCCTCGCCTTCCATTACGGCAACGCCGCGCCGACGATCTGGAACAACGGTCACACGGTGCAGGTGACCCTGCCGGCCGGCAACACGCTGGAGGTTGGCGGGCAGAGCTACGAGCTGCTGCAGTTCCATTTCCACACGCCCAGCGAGGAGCACATCCAGGGCAAGTCGCTGCCGATGGTGGCGCACTTCGTGCACAGGAACGCGGCGGGCGAACTCGGCGTGGTGGCGGTGCTGATCCGCGCGGGTCGTTCGAATGCGGCGTGGGACTCGGTGTTCCAGCACCTGCCGCGCGTGGGCGAGAAGATCACCGTGGATGAGCTGTCGCTGGACCTGGGCGCCCTGCTGCCGAAGTCGCTGGGTTACTACGATTTCGCCGGCTCGCTGACCACGCCGCCCTGCTCGGAGGGGGTGCACTGGATGGTGCTGAAGGAACCGGTGACGCTGTCGTCGCGCCAGATCGCCGCGTTCCGTCAGTTGGTCGGCCGGAATGCGCGGCCGGTGCAGGCGCTGAACGCGCGGGTGGTCCAGGAAAGCGAGTGAGCCGGCGCGCGGCGCCCCACGCACGACGAAGGCGCGAGCGCGGGCCGGCTCGCCGGCCGGCTCAGCCGAGCGCGCGTCCGATCAGGATCTTCTGCACCTCGGACGTGCCTTCGTAGATCTGCGTCACGCGGACGTCGCGGTAGATCCGCTCGACCGGGAAATCGCTGACGTAGCCATAGCCGCCGTGGACCTGGATCGCGGCGGAGCAGACGCGTTCCGCCATCTCGCTGGCGAAGAGCTTGGCCATCGCGGCCTCCTTCAGGCAAGGCAGGCCGGCGTCCTTCAGCGCGGCGGCGTGCCAGATCAGCTGGCGCGCGGCCTCGATCTGCGTGGCCATGTCGGCGAGCTTGTGCTGCATGGCCTGGTGCTCGAAGATCGGCACGCCGAAGGCGACGCGCTCCTTGCTGTAGCGCAGTGCCGCCTCAAAGGCCGCGCGCGCCATGCCCACCGACTGCGACGCGATGCCGATGCGGCCGCCTTCGAGCCCCGACAGCGCGATCTTCAGCCCCTGCCCTTCCTCGCCGATCCGGTTGGCGGCGGGCACGCGGCAGTTCTCGAACAGGATCTGCGCCGTGTCGCTGGCGTGCTGGCCCATCTTGTCCTCGATGCGCGCCACGATGTAGCCGGGCGTGTTCGTGGGAACGAGGAAGGCCGAGATGCCCTTCTTCCCCGCGGCCTTGTCGGTCACCGCCATGACGATGGCGACATCGCCGTTCTTGCCGCTGGTGATGAACTGCTTGACGCCGTTGAGGATGTAGGCGTCGCCGTCCACGTCATTGACGCGGGTGGCGGTCGTCTTCAGGCCGCCGGCCTCGGAGCCCACATGCGGCTCGGTCAGGCAGAACGCGCCCAGCATGTCGCCGCGCGCCAGCGGCTTGAGGAAGCGCTGCTTCTGGTCCTCGTTGCCGAAGGCCATCAGGATGCTGCACACCGGGCAGTTGTTGACGCTCACCACGGTGGAGGTCGCGCCGTCGCCGGCGCCGATCTCCTCCAGGATGATCGCCAGCGCCAGATAGTCCAGGCCCGCGCCGTCGTACTCGGTCGGCACGGCCACGCCGTAGCAGCCCAGCGCGGCCAGGCCCTTGAGCTCCTCGGCGGGGAACTGGTGGGACTTGTCCCACGCGGCCGCCTTCGGCGCGATCTGGTCTTGCACGTAGGCGCGGACGGCGTCCTGCACGGCGCGATGGTCTTCGGAAAGTAGCATGGTCAGCTCTTGGTCAGCTCTTGGACGGAGAGGGATCCGGGTTGGATCCCGTGACGGTGGCGGCGCTCGTGGCGCCGGCGTGAATGCGGTAGCGGAGCGTGTCCTGGCTGGCCACGGGCGCCCACAGGCGCGCGACGACGTGGTCGCCGTCGACGGTGAGACGCTCGCGGAGGCGGGCGTCCATGGGCTGTTCGGACAACCACGCGGTGCGCTTCGCGGGCGCCACCTCACCGGCCGCCAGCGCGAGGCGGGCGGCTTCGTTCAGCAGCAACAGGGACGCCTGCCTGCGCACGTAGGTCGGAAAAGCGGGCGCGGCGACCGCGACCAGCGTTCCTCCGATCGAGTTGCGCCAGGGGAAGCCGAACACCCAGGTCGACGCCGGGTCCGGCTGCCAATCGAGCATGTTCAAGGCGCCGCCGCCGGACTTGGCCTGGGCTTGCAACCAATACTCGTCCAGGAGGTGCTGCGTGGCGTTGGGCATGGCCCACAAGCGCGGCTCGCAGTGGAAGGGGCTGTCAGAGGACATCGGCGAGACATCGGCGCCAAGATCCATGCAGGCGTATTCGCGCACGGCTTCCCGACCGAAGTTCGACTCGGTCCGGATCCAGCGGGACGCATCCGCCGCCCGCGTCGACATCGGGCGCAGCAGTGCGCGAAGTTCGGGCGCAGCCATCGGATAACGGGTGGCCAGATCGGTCACGACACGCCAATGGCGTCGCGCCATCGCACCCGCCACGTTGGCGCCGATCAAGGTGTTGGTACCGTCGAGCAGGGCCCCCGTCAGCGCGTCCGCCTGCTGGACGAAGGCCAGCATGGCCTTCCGATCGCCCGACTGGGCCGCGAGCGCCGATCGCACCTGCAGCCAGCGCAGGCAGTTCACCGTCGTCTGCCAGGGCAGGAGCGTCGCGCGCCGGAGGTAGAGATCGCCGGCCGTCTTCAGCTTGTCGGACGGGGTGATCAGCGGCTCATCGAACGCCATGCCCGGGCGGGCGACGGCTTCGCAGCGACGGCCGATGTCGGCATGCGCCTCGGTCAGCGCGCGCAGGGCATCGGCCTCGCGCGTCCAGACGGCGACGCAATCGGTCGTCTGCGCGTCGCAATGCCAGGTTTGGCTGGCCGCGTGGCGGGCGTCGCTCGCCGGCCAGGTGCGCGGCGAAGCCGGCAGGGAAGCGATCAGGCCGGCATCCAGCGCCGCCCATCGCCGCAGACCTGCCGCGTGCGGATCGTCTCCCGCCTCGGCCAGTCCCAGCAGCGCAAAGACCGCATTGCGTTCCGGCGGCAATGTCGGCGGCGGCACGCGCAGCGCCTCCGGCACCGGACGCGGCGCGTCGTCGACCAGCCGGTTGTTGAATGCCGCCCAGGCCGCCGCGAGCGTGACCACGCCCAGCAGGCAGCCGCCCAGGATCTTCAGCGTCACGCGAGCCCACCGCTTCATCGTTCTCTCCCTGAGTCTTGATCTGTGGTCAGCGAGTATCGGACGACCGCAGCCCTCGCCCCTGCCCTCCCCCGCCAGCGGGAGAGGGGGAAAGAATGGGAGGACGCCTCGATGCCGTCAGCGAGTATCGGTGGGCCCGGAACAGGGCTTGAGGGTCCTGGAGGGAGCCCTCATGCCCTGTGATGGGCCGCGCTCGGCCTTCCGAAGGAAAGCTACCAGGGCAGCGGGCTGCCGTCGTAGTTGAAGAACGCGCCGTTGTCGCCCGGCTTCAGTCCGTCGAGCACGCCGCGCAGGCTGGACGCGCTGGTGGCGACGTCGATGTCGGCCTCCTGCCCGCCCATGTCGGTCTTGACCCAGCCCGGGTGCAGGCTGACGCAGATCGCGCGGCCGTCGAGCGTCAGCGCGACGTCCTTCATCACCGAGTTCACCGCCGCCTTCGACGCGCGGTAGACCCAGCCCGCCGAGTTCGCGCGCAGCGTCAGCGATCCCATCCGCGAGGACAGGATGCCGATGCGCGCGTCCGGCGCCAGCGCGTCCAGCAGCTGCGGCAGCACACGCATCGGGCCCAGCACGTTGGTGTGCATGACGGCGTCGAAGTCCGCCTGGCTCGGCGGCTGCAGGCCGATCGTCTTCGGGCCGTAGAGGCCGGCCACGTACATGACGCGGTTGAACTGGTAGCCGTCGAGCTGCCAGGCCAGGCCGGCGATGCTGACCACGTCGGACACCTCGAGCTTGATCGCCGTGGCACCCAGCGCCTTCAGCTTCTCGAGGCTGGCGTCGTCTCGCGCCGTCGCGACGACGGTGTCGCCGCGCTCGCGGTGCTGCTTCACGAGCTCGAGGCCGATGCCCCGCGAGGCGCCGATGATGAGGACTTGCGTCATCCGGTCGTCCTCAGATCAGCTCGACGCCGACGGCGGTCGCTTCACCGCCGCCGATGCACAGCGCCGCGACGCCGCGCTTCAGGCCGCGGTGCTTCAGCGCGCCCAGCAGCGTGACGAGGATGCGGGCGCCCGACGCGCCGATCGGGTGACCCAGCGCCACGGCGCCGCCGTTGACGTTGACGATCTCGTGCGGCAGCTTGAACTCGGCCATCGCGGCCATCGTCACCGCGGCGAAGGCCTCGTTGACTTCCCACAGGTCGACGCTCTTCGCGTCCCACCGGTTCTTGGCCAGCAGCTTCTGGATCGCGCCGACCGGCGCGGTCGTGAACCACTCCGGCGCGTTCGCGTGCACCGCGGTGCCGACGATGCGTGCCACCGGCTTCACGCCCAGCTTGTTGGCGGTCGACTCGCGCATCAGCACCATCGCGGCGGCGCCGTCGGAGATCGACGACGAGGTCGCGGCCGTGATCGAGCCGTCCTTCTTGAACGCCGGCTTCAGCGTCGGGATCTTGTCGAGCTTGGCCTTGAAGGGCTGCTCGTCGCGCGAGATCACCGTGTCGCCGCCCTTGCCGGCGATCGTCACCGGCGCGATCTCCCACGCGAAGCTGCCGTCCTCGTTGGCGCGCTTGGAACGCTCCGTCGACGCGATGGCGAACTGGTCCTGCGCCTCGCGCGTGAAGGCGTACTTGTCGACGCACTGCTCGGCGAAGACGCCCATGGCCTTGCCGCGCTCGTACGCGTCTTCCAGGCCGTCCAGCGCCATGTGGTCGTACATCTGCGCGGCGCCGTACTTCACGCCCTTGCGCGCGAACATCAGGTGCGGCGCATTGGTCATGGACTCCATGCCGCCGGCGATCAGGATGTCGGCGCTTTCGGCCTTCAGCGTGTCGTGCGCGAACATCGTCGCGCGCATGCCGGCGCCGCACATCTTGGACAGCGTCACCGCGCCGACCGATTGCGGCAGGCCCGCCTTCAGCACGGCCTGGCGCGCCGGGGCCTGGCCCTGGCCGGCCATCAGGCAGTTGCCGAGGAAGGCTTCCTCGATCGAATCGGTCGGGATGCCGGCGCGCTCGACGGCCGCCTTGATGGCGACGGCGCCCAGCTCCCACGCGGCCAGGCCGGCGAAGTCGCCCAGCAGGCCGCCGATCGGCGTGCGGGCGGCGGAAACGATGACGATGGAATCGGACATGGGGGTCTCCTTCAAAGAAATCAGGG
This sequence comes from Roseateles noduli, assembly GCF_050626985.1. Lineage (NCBI taxonomy): Bacteria > Pseudomonadati > Pseudomonadota > Betaproteobacteria > Burkholderiales > Sphaerotilaceae > Roseateles > Roseateles noduli. The sequence goes on along the minus strand of NZ_CP192463.1, from coordinate 5,993,210 downwards.
AATGCGCCGGCAACGATGGAGGCGAGCGGCGCGGTCGGTGATCAGTGGATCGGAAGCTCGCGGTCCTGCGACTCCGGCACCCTCAGGGCCGGGGCGACGTCGCGGACGTGGAAGCGCTTGTGCGGGTCGTACGGGAACACGTCCTCGACGTGCCCCGCCAGGATGCGTTCCTTGTGGGTCTGCCAGAACGCGGGATCGAGCAGGTCGGCGTGGTGCGCCATGAAGACGTCGCGCACGCCCGGATGGCCGAGCAGGAACGGCCCGAAGGTCTCCGGGAACACGTCGTGCTTGTTCACCGTGTACCAGACCTCGCCCGACATTTCGTCCTCCTCGTTGCGGGCCTCGGGCACCTTGCGGAAGTTGCAGTCGGTCAGGTATTCGATCTCGTCGTAGTCGTAGAACACGACCTTGCCGTGGCGCGTCACGCCGAAGTTCTTCCACAGCATGTCGCCGGGGAAGATGTTGGCCGCCACCAGGTCCTTGATCGCGTTGCCGTACTCGACCACCGCGTGCGCCAGCTGCGCCGGCGACGCCTCCTGCAGGTAGATGTTGAGCGGCACCATGCGGCGCTCGATGTAGAGGTGCTTGATGACCAGGTCGTCGCCGGTCTCCTCCAGCAGCGAGGGGCAGAAGTGCTTCAGCTCGGCGACCAGCTCGTCCTCGAAGCGGTTGCGCGGGAAGGCGACGCGCGTGTACTCCAGCGTGTCGGCCATGCGCCCGACGCGGTCGTGCTGCTTCACCAGCAGGTACTTGGACTGGATCTGCTCGCGCGTCGTGTCCTTCTGCGGCGGGTAGAAGTCCTTGATGACCTTGAAGACGAACGGATACGACGGCAGGTCGAAGACCAGCATCACCATGCCCTTGATGCCGGGCGCGATGCGGAACTTGTCGCTGCTGTGGCGCAGATGGTTGAGGAAGTCCCGGTAGAAGAGGTTCTTGCCCTGCTTCTGCAAACCGAGCGTCGCGTAGATCTCCGAGCGCGGCTTGCGCGGCATCAGCGAGCGCAGGAACTGCACATAGGCGCTGGGCACTTCCATGTCGACGAGGAAATAGGCCCGCGCGAAGCTGAACAGCATCTGCAGCTCGTCCTCGCCGAACAGCGCGGCGTCGATGTAGAGCCGACGCTCGCCCGAGGGATCGGACGTGCCGTCGGCCGATTCCTTGTGCAGGAGGGGCAGCGCGAACGGCGTCTCGGTGAAGCCGTTGATGATCTTGCCGACGATGTACGCGCCCTTGTTGCGGAAGAACAGCGAGGACAGCACCTGCACCTGGAAGTTGGTCCGCCAGCGGAAGGCACCGAGCTCCTGGCCGGCGGCCTTCAGCACCAGGTCGATGTCGCGGCCGAGGTCCTCGAACTCCAGCGCCAGCTGGAAGTTGAAGACGATGCGCATGAAGGTGTCGCGCAGCGTGTCCTGCGAGGGGTAGTAGCAGCGGTAGGTCGGCTGCGCGGCCGGTTCCTCGTTCTCGATGAACTCGGTGGAGATCGCCGGCCGGACGAAGATGAACTCGTTGTGGAAGTAGCTGTGGTGGAGGATGCGCGTCGTGACCGAGTTGAAGAAGGTCTCGGCGAGCTCCGGCCGCAGGTGCTTGGTCAGCAGGCCGATGTAGTGCAGCTTGACCTGCTGCCAGACCTCGCTGGGCAGCTCGCTGGTGCGGAAGCGCTGTTCCAGCTCGATGACGGCCTCGTCGACGCGCAGGTCGTAGAACTCGATGCGCTCGCGCTGCGCGCGCTGCTGGCCGTGCCAGTCGGCCTGCTCGAAGCGCTGCTTGGCGGTCGCGGACGCGGCGCGGAACAGGCGGTAGTGCTTGTCGAAGCCCGCGAGCATCGCCTGGGCGATCTCGAACGCGCGCGGATCGTTGAGCTCGTGGGGGAACATGGCGTCTTGCTCCGTCCCGGTCGTGTCCGTTGGTATCCGCGCGGAGGCCGTCCGGGCTCAGCGGCCCATGGCCGCCTCGTAGCGGCGGTGCAGCGCCTCGAGGGCGCTGCGGTAGGCGGGACCGACGTCCTCGGCCTTCCCGACGGTGATGCTCAGGTCCTTCAGCAGTCCGTTGTGCAGGCCGTAGACCCAGCCGTGCACGGCGACCGACTGCCCGCGCGCCCAGGCGTCCTGGACCACGGTGGTCTGGCAGGCGTTGCGGGCCTGTTCCAGCACATTGAGCTCGCACAGCGCATTGGCGCGCTGGTCGGCGGCCACCTGGTCCAGCCATTCCTGGTGGTGGTTGCGCACGTCCTGGACGTGACGCAGCCAGTTGTCCACCAGGCCGACGCGCAGGTCTTCCAGCGCGGCGCGCACGCCGCCGCAGTTGCTGTGGCCCACGATGATGATGTGCTGGACCTTCAGCTGGTCCACGGCGAACTGCATGACCGACAGGCAGTTCAGGTCCGAATGGACCACGACGTTCGCGACGTTGCGGTGGACGAAGAGCTCGCCCGGCAGCAGGTCCACCAGCTCATTGGCCGGGACCCGGCTGTCCGCGCAGCCGATCCACAGGTATTGCGGCGTCTGCTGCTTCAGCAAGCGCGAGAAGAAGCCGGGCGACTGTTCCTCAGTCGCGGTGGCCCAGCGCTTGTTGTTGTCCAGCAGGTCTTGAAGTTCGTTCGTGCTCATGGACGTGGATTGTCGCGGTTACGGACCGACACGCGCCTGTCGCAACCGCGAAGGCCTCACATCGTTTCGGCGAAGAGCTCGCGGCCGATGAGCATCCGGCGGATTTCCGACGTGCCCGCGCCGATTTCGTAGAGCTTCGCGTCACGCCAGAGGCGGCCCAGCGGGTACTCGTTGATGTAGCCGTTGCCGCCGAAGATCTGGATGCCTTCGCCGGCCATCCAGGTGGCCTTCTCGGCGCACCAGAGGATGACGGACGCACAGTCCTTGCGCACCTGGCGGACATGCGCGCCATCGAGCGCATCCAGGTTCTTGCCCACGGTGTAGCAGAACGCGCGGGCGGCCTGCAGCACGGTGTACATGTCGGCGACCTTGCCCTGGATCAGCTGGAACTCGCCGATCGACTGGCCGAACTGCTTGCGGTCGTGGATGTAGGGGACGACGTTGTCCATCACCGCCTGCATGATGCCGATCGGACCGGCGGCCAGCACGGCGCGCTCGTAGTCCAGGCCCGACATCAGCACCTTGGTGCCGCCGCCGACCTGGCCCAGCACGTTCTCGGCCGGCACCTCGACGTCCTGGAACACCAGCTCGCCGGTGTGGCTGCCGCGCATGCCGAGCTTGTCGAGCTTCTGCGCGATCGAGAAGCCCTTCATGCCCTTCTCGATCAGGAAGGCGGTCATGCCTCGGGCGCCGAGTTCCGGCTCGGTCTTGGCATAGACGACCAGCGTGTCCGCGTCGGGACCGTTGGTGATCCACATCTTGTTGCCGTTGAGGACGTAGTAGCCGCCCTTGTCCTCCGCGCGGAGCTTCATCGACACGACGTCGGAGCCGGCGCCGGGTTCGCTCATCGCCAGCGCGCCGACGTGTTCGCCGGAGATCAGCTTGGGCAGGTACTTCTGCTTCTGGGCCTCGGTGCCGTTGCGCTTGATCTGGTTGACGCACAGGTTGCTGTGCGCGCCGTAGCTCAGGCCGACCGAGGCGCTGGCGCGGCTGATCTCCTCCATCGCCACCATGTGGGCCAGGTAGCCCATCGCGGCGCCGCCGTATGCCTCGGGCACGGTGATGCCCAGGACGCCGACGTCGCCCATCTTGCGCCACAGGTCCATCGGGAACTGGTCGCTGCGATCGATCTCCGCGGCGCGAGGGGCGATCTCGGCTTGGGCGAACTCGCGCACGGCGTCGCGCAGGGCGTCGATGTCCTCGCCGAGATGGAAATTCAGACCGGGCAGGCTCATGGGTTTGTCTCCTCGACCGCCTCCGCGGACGCCTCTCCGGGCGCCCGCTGGGCTGTTCGTCTTACGTTTACGTAAACGTCAATTGTAGGGCAGGTCCGTACCGCTTCGGATATCGCATAAACGCTTAAGAGGGTTTCAGTACTGCCACCGCCGCTGGCCTTCACCCCTACCCTCTCCCGCAAGCGGGAGAGGGGGTAAGAAGGGTGCCGCGATCAGGAGGATCAGGAGGTCAGCTCGGTGGCTCGGTGGCTCGGTGGCTCGGTGGCTCGGTGGCTCGGTGGCTCGGTGGCTCGGTGGCTCGGTGGCTCGGTGGCTCGGTGGCTCGGGCCTCGGGAAGCCGGGCCGCCCCCGGCGATTTAGCGGAGCCTGCCGAGCGTATGAGCCGGGGGCGGCCCGGCTTCCCGAGGCTGCGCTCGGTAGACGTCAGAGGAAGCGTTCGAGCAACTTCCGCGAATGCCGATCCAGCGCAAACCGGTCCGGCACTAGGAAGTGCAGCCCGTGGGAGCTGGCGATCAGCAGCCGCCCTTCCCCGATCCGCCGGATGTCTTCCTCGCTCTTGAGGATGAACCCGGTCGTGCCGCGGTCGGTCTCGACGGTCCATTGGGACGGCGTCGAGAAGGTCGAGACCTCCAGCAGTTTCAGCACCGTCGGCGTCATCTCGCGATGCGCGAGTTCGTCCTGGAGCAGTTCGCGCTGCGCCTGGGGCAGGTCCGTGAGCCGGTCGATCCAGGCGATCTCATGCCCGTCGGTGCCGACCAGCGACAGGCCCTCATCGGGCGCGCTCAGCGGATGGGCCCGCACGGGCGTGACGTTGTCGTGGGTCTGGCCGGCGGCGTCGACCAGCATCAGCCGGCCGTAGGCATTGCGCGCCAGGGTCTGGATGTTGTTCATGAAGGAACCTCGGCGCGATCAGGCCTGCGTGGCCGTGTGGACGTTGACGTTGGGCGCGACGACAACCACGTTGTCCTGCTCCTCCGCATCGACGCGGCGGGCCTGCGCTTCCCACAGGCGCCAGTAGGCGCCCTGCTTGGCGATCAGCTCGTCGTGCGGTCCGACCTCGACGATCTCGCCGCGGTCCATGACCACCAGCCGGTCGGCCTTGCGCAGCGTCGACAGCCGGTGGGCGATCGCGATCGTCGTGCGGCCACGCACCAGGTTGTCCAGCGCCTTCTGGATCTCCTTCTCCGTCTCCGTGTCCACGGCCGAGGTCGCCTCGTCCATGATCAGGATGCGCGGGTCGATCAGCAGCGCGCGGGCGATCGAGATCCGCTGGCGCTCGCCGCCGGACAAGCCCTGACCCCGCTCGCCGACCAGCGAGTCGTAGCCCTGCGGCAGCCGCAGGATGAATTCATGCGCATGCGCGGCGCGGGCCGCGGCGACGATCTCCTCGCGCGTCGCCTCCGGCTTGCCGTAGGCGATGTTCTCCGCGATCGTGCCGAAGAACAGGAAGGGCTCCTGCAGCACCAGCCCGATGTGGCGCCGGAAGTCCGACAGCCTGAAGCGCCGCAGGTCGACGCCGTCGAGCTTGATCGCCCCTTCGGTCACGTCGTAGAAGCGGCAGATCAGGTTGACCATCGTGCTCTTGCCCGAGCCGCTGTGCCCGACCAGACCGATCATCTCGCCCGGCTTGATCACCAGGTTGAGGTCGCGGATCACCGTCCGGTTGCCGTAGCGGAAGCCGATGTCCTGCAGCGACAGCTCGCCCTCGACCTTGTCCAGCACCACCGGCTGCGTCGGCTCCGGCACGTTGGAATGGTGGTCGAGGATGTCGAAGATCCGCTTCGCGCCGGAGGCCGCCTTCTGCGTCACCGACACGATCCGGCTCATCGAATCCAGCCGCCCGTAGAAGCGTCCGATGTAGGCCAGGAAGGCGGTCAAGGTCCCGACGGTGATCTGCGCGTGCGCGATCAGCCAGATGCCGAAGGCCCAGACGACCAGCAGGCCGATCTCGGTCAGCAGCGAGACGCTGGGCGTGAACAGGCTCCAGGTCTTGTTCAGCCGGTCGTTGACGACCAGGTTGTGCTTGTTGGCGTTGCGGAAGCGCTCGGCCTCGCGGCGCTCCTGCGCGAAGGCCTTGACCACGCGGATGCCGGGGATGGTGTCCGCCAGCACCGAGGTCACCTCGCCCCAGACGCGGTCGATCTTCTCGAAACCGGTGCGCAGCTTGTCCCGCACCAGGTGGATCAGCCACGCGATGAAGGGCAGCGGCACCAGCGTGGCCAGTGCCAGCCACGGGTTGGTGTGGAACAGGATCACCGTGATCATCGCCAGCATCAGGCAGTCGGTGATGAAGTCCAGCGCGTGCAGCGACAGGAACACGCTGATCCGGTCGGTCTCCGAGCCGATGCGGCTCATCAGGTCGCCGGTGCGCTTGGAGCCGAAGTACTCCAGCGACAGGCCCAGCAGGTGGTCGAAGGTCGCCGTGCGCAGGTCCGCGGCGATGCGCTCGGACACCAGCGCCAGGATGTAGGTCTTGGCCCAGCCCAGGATCCAGGACACGATCGCCGCCCCGAACAGCCCGCCCAGGTACATGACCACCAGGCTGGTGTCGATCTGCTTGCCCTGCTGGAACGGGATCAGGACGTCGTCCATCAGCGGCATCGCCAGGTAGGGCGCCACCAGCGTCGCCCCGGTCGCGCCCAGCATCAGCAGGAAGCCCAGCAACAGCTGACCCCGGTAGGGCCCGGCGAAGCGCCACAGCCGCAGCAGCACCCAGGTGGACGGCGGTGTGTGCAGCTCGCGGGCGCAGGAGGGGCACTCCTCGCTGTCCTCCGGCAGGACGGCCTGGCAGCTCGGGCAGAGCTCGGGCTCCTCGTCCAGGCGGGCCTCGACCTCGTCGCGGCGGTTGAAGGCGTCCTGGAAGCGCTGGGCCTGCAGGTTGGCCTTCATCGTGAAGCGCCACTGCGCCAGCCGGCCGTCGGTGTCGACCAGCTCCAGCGTGCCCAGCCCGGCGTGGTCGGACAGCACCAGCCGCAGGTCCGGCGTCAGCGGCCACTCCCGCAAGACCGGGGCGCCGGCGTCATCCTCGGACGCTTCCAGGGACAGCAGCCGTTGATCCGTGAGTCGCAGACCGCCCGCCGAGAAGCGCAAATGCCCGTCCAGGTCAACCTCGAGCGAGGCCCGGACGTTCTCGCCACGCCGCAGGCGTGTTTCGAAAGCCTCGGCGGCCGGAACGCCGCCGGCACCGGCCGACGCGACAGGATGTGAATGCTGCATTTGTGATTCTTCTGGCGATCCGCGAAACAGGAGATTTTCGGGAGATTTCCCCGAGACATTTCTGCCACCGCCCCCCAACGGGGCAACACCCGGACCAGCCGGGTCGTGGCATGTTTCGCACAATTTTCGCTTAAGCGCACAATTGTGCTTCGCATCATTGTCCGGTGGTCCGCCGGACAGCCCCCTTCCACGTTTCCACCCCTCATGAGCCGACACGACGACATCAAGCTCCTGCGCATCAACTACCTGCGCGGCCCCAACATGTGGACCTATCGCCCCGTGCTGGAAACCTGGCTGGACCTGGGTGGCCTGGAAGAACACCCCTCCCACCTGATCCCCGGCTTCACCGAACGCCTGTGCAAGCGCCTGCCGGCGCTGGAAGAGCACCACTGCGGCGTCGGCGAGCGCGGCGGCTTCCTGCAGCGCCTGACCGAGGGTACCTGGATGGGCCATGTGCTGGAGCACATCGTCATCGAGCTGCTCAACCTGGCCGGCATGCCGACCGGCTTCGGCCAGACGCGCTCCACCTCGCGCCACGGCGTGTACCGCATGGTGTTCCGCGCCCGCGACGAGCAGGTCGCCCGCTGCGCGCTGGAGCAGGGCCACGCGCTGCTGATGGCGACGATCAACGGCGACGGCTTCGACGTCGACGCCGCCGTCGTGGCGATCCGCGACAAGCTCGACGACTGCTACCTCGGCCCGTCGACCGCCGCCATCGTGGCCGCGGCGACCGACCGCCGCATCCCCCACATCCGCCTGAACGACGGCAACCTGGTGCAGCTCGGCTACGGCGCGCGCCAGCGCCGCATCTGGACGGCCGAGACCGACATGACCAGCGCGATCGCCGAGGGCATCGCGCGCGACAAGGACCTGACCAAGGAACTGCTGAAGTCGGTCGGCGTGCCGGTGCCCGCGGGCCAGGCCGTCAAGACCGCGGCCGAGGCCTGGGACGTAGCCCAGGACCTGGGCCTGCCGGTCGTCGTGAAGCCGTCGGACGGCAACCACGGCCGCGGCGTCACGCTGGACCTGCGCCACGAGGCCGACGTCGAGGCCGCCTTCCACGTCGCCGACAAGGAAGGCTCGGAAGTGCTGGTCGAGCGCTACATCCCCGGGATGGAGCACCGGCTGCTGGTCGTCGGCGGCCAGGTCGTCGCCGCCGCCCGCGGCGAGGAGGCCTGGGTCACCGGCGACGGCACGCACACCGTCGTCGAGCTGATCGACCTGCAGATCAACACCGACCCGCGCCGCGGCACGACCGAGGACTTCCCGCTCAACCGCATCGACATCACCGGCGACCCGGTCGTGCTGCTGGACCTGCAGCGCCAGGGCCTGACCGGCGACGGCGTGCCCGAGGCCGGCCAGCGCGTGCTGATCCAGCGCAACGGCAACGTCGCGATCGACTGCACCGCGCAGATCCATCCGGAAGTGGCGCATGCCGTCTCGCTGGCGGTGCGCACCGTCGGCCTGGACATCGCCGGCGTGGACCTGGTCTGCAGCGACATCTCGAAGCCGCTGTCCGAGACCGGCGGCGCGATCGTCGAGGTCAACGCCGGCCCCGGCCTGCTGATGCACCTGAAGCCGGCCGAGGGCATGCCCCAGCCGGTGGGCCAGGCCATCATCGACCACCTGTTCGCCGAGGACGAGAGCGGCCGCATCCCCATCGTGGGCGTGGCCGGTTCGCGCGGCACGGCGCAGATCGCGCGCCTGGTCGGCTGGCTGCTGCACCTGAACGGCCGCCACGTCGGCCTGGCCTGCGGCGCCGGCCTGTTCCTGGGCACCCGCCGCGTCGAGCGCAAGCCCAGCGCGACCTGGGCCGCCAGCCACCGCCTGCTGATGAACCGCGCCGTCGACGCCATCGTGGTCGAGAACGGCGCCGGCACCATCCTCGGTGACGGCCTGGCCTACGACCGCTGCCAGGTCGGCGTCGTGACCGACATGGGCCGCGTGCCGCAGCTCGACGACCACGACATCCAGACCGAGGACCAGCTCTTCAAGGTGTTGCGCACCCAGGTCGACGTCGTGCTGTCCGACGGCGTCGCCGTGCTGAACGCCGACGAGCCGAAGGTGGCCGAGATGGCCGAGCTGTCCGACGGCGAAGTGATCCTCTACGCGCTGGACGCCGGCAATGCCGCGCTGACCGAGCACCGCGGCAAGGAAGGCCGCGGCGTGTTCCTGCGCGGCGGCGCCGCGATGCTGGCGCAGGGCACGTCCGAGACCTCCGGCGCCAACGTCGAATCGCTGCAGGCCCGCTTCCACGCCGTCGGCCAGGAGATCGCGACCGACGCGGTGCTGGCCGCCGTCGCGACCGGCTGGGCCATGGGCATCTCGCCCGAGCTGATCTCGGCCGGCCTGGACACCTTCGTGCCGGACCTGCCGCAGTAATCACGGCCCGGCGCGAACCACCGCCCCAGACCCGCCCCTTTCAAAGAACAGTCGAACCCGAAAGACGACAGATGGAAGTCTCCCGCACCCGCGCCCTCCGCGGCCCCAACATGTGGAGCCGCCACACCGCCATCGAGGCAGTCGTGCACTGCAGCGACCCGGAACGCACCATCGCCGACATGGCCGGCTTCGAGGCCCGCCTGCGCGAACGCTTCCCCGGCATCGGCCCGCTGCGGCCGGCCAGCGCCGCCAAGACGCCGATCACGCTCGCCCACGTGCTGGAACAGGCCGCGCTGGCGCTGCAGGCGCAGGCCGGCTGCCCGGTGACCTACAGCCACACGCACACCACGTCGGAAGCCGGCACCTACCAGGTCGTCGTCGAGTACAGCGAGGAAGACGTCGGCCGCGCCGCCTTCGACAAGGCCGTCGAGCTGATCAACGCCGCGCAGTCGGGCGCCGCCTTCGACGCCGACGCCGCCGTCAAGGCGCTGCGCGAGACGGACGAGGACATCCGCCTCGGCCCCTCGACCGGCTCCATCGTCGACGCCGCCTGCAAGCGCGGCATCCCGTTCCGCCGCCTGACGCAGGGCTCGCTGGTGCAACTGGGCTGGGGCGTGAAGCAGCGCCGCATCTGGGCCGCCGAGGTCGACGCGACCAGCGCCGTCTCCGAATCGATCGCGCAGGACAAGGACCTGTCCAAGCGCCTGCTGCAGTCGGCCGGCGTGCCGGTGCCCATCGGCGCGCCGGTGGCCTCCGTCGACGAGGCCTGGGCACTGGCGCTCGAGATCGGCCTGCCGGTCGTGGTCAAGCCGCTGGACGGCAACCAGGGCAAGGGCGTGACGGTGAACGTCGCCTCGCGCGAGCACATGGAGATCGCCTACAAGGCCGCGGACGAGATCGGCACGGTGATGGTCGAGAAGTTCCTGCCCGGCAGCGACTACCGGCTGCTGGTCGTCGGCGACAAGCTGGTGGCCGCGGCCCGCCGCGATCCGCCCAACGTCATCGGCGACGGCGTGCACACGGTGCGCCAGCTGGTCGACAAGGTCAACGAGGACCCGCGCCGCAGCGACGGCCACGCGACCTCGCTGACCAAGATCCGCCTGGACGACATCGCGATCGCGCGCCTGGACCTGCAAGGCCTGACCCCGGAGTCCGTGCCGGACAAGGGTCGCCGCGTGATCCTGCGCAACAACGCCAACCTGTCCACCGGCGGCACCGCGACCGACGTGACCGACGACGTGCATCCGGAAGTCGCGGCCCGCGCGATCGCGGCGGCGACGGTCGTCGGCCTGCACGTCTGCGGCGTCGACGTCGTGGCCGAGAGCGTGCTCAAGCCGCTCGAGGAACAGAGCGGCGGCATCGTCGAGGTCAACGCCGCGCCGGGCCTGCGCATGCACCTGAGCCCGTCCTACGGCAAGGGCCGCGACGTCGGCGAGGCCATCATCTCCAGCATCTACGGCGGCAACCGCGGCGCGGCGAGCGAGGACGGCCGCATCCCCATCGTCGCGGTGACCGGCACCAACGGCAAGACGACGACGTCGCGCCTGGTGGCGCACATGTTCGCGACGCAGGGCCTGCGCGTGGGCATGACCAACACCGACGGCGTCTACGTCGACGGCCGCCAGACCGACAGCGGCGACTGCTCCGGCCCGAAGAGCGCGCGCAACGTGCTGATGCATCCGGACGTCGAGGCGGCGGTCTTCGAGACCGCGCGCGGCGGCGTGCTGCGCGAGGGCCTGGGCTTCGACCGCTGCCAGGTGGCGGTGGTGACCAACCTCGGCGAGGGCGACCACCTCGGCATGAACTTCCTCAACACCGTCGAGGAACTGGCGCTGGTCAAGCGCGTGATCGTGCAGAACGTGGCGCCCAACGGCTATGCGGTGCTCAACGCCGCCGACCCGGTCGTGGCGAAGATGGCCGACGTCTGCCCGGGCCAGGTGATCTTCTTCGCGAGCGACCGCCATCACCCGCTGATGGCGACGCACCGCGCGCAGGGCAAGCGCTGCGTCTACATCGACGGCGACGCGCTGGTCGCGGCGCAGGGCGCGTGGCGCGAGTCGATCCCGCTGCGCGACATCCCCTTCACCCGCGGCGGCGCGATCCCGTTCCAGAACGAGAACGCGATGGCCTCGGTCGCGGCGGCCTGGGGCGTGGGCCTGGACTGGGACACGATCCGGCGCGGGCTGGCGAGCTTCATGAGCGACCCGGACAGCGTGCCGGGCCGCTTCAACGTGATGGACTATCGCGGCGCGACGGTCATCGCCGACTACGGCCACAACGGCGACGCGATGCGCGCGCTGGTGCAGGCGGTGCAGGCGCTGCCGGCCAACAAGCGCTCGGTGGTGATCTCCGGCGCCGGCGACCGCCGCGACGAGGACATCCGCATCCAGACGCAGATCCTGGGCGAGGCCTTCGACGAGGCCATCCTGTTCCAGGACGCCTGCCAGCGCGGCCGCGAGGACGGTGAAGTCCTGGCGCTGCTGCAGCAGGGCCTGAAGGGCGCGACGCGGACCAAGCACATCGAGGAGATCCGCGGCGAGTTCGTCGCGATCGACCGCGCGCTGGCGCGTCTGCAGCCGGGCGACCTGTGCCTGGTGCTGGTCGACCAGGTCGAAGAGGCCCTGGCCCATCTGAACCAGCGCGTCCGGGAAGCCTGATGGTGGCCGGTCGCTGGCGTCACTGGCCGGCGCACTGGTGGAACGGCCTCAGCGTCGCCCTCGGGGTGATGCTGGTGCAGGTGATCGTGTCGCACGCGGCTCCGGCCGAGCTGTCGCACATCGCCTCGCAGCTGGCGATGGCCTGCGCCATCTGCGCCAGCCTGGCCGATCTGCCGGGCAGCGTCCGGCGCAACCGCAACCGCGTGCTTACCGCCGGCGGCATGACGCTGCTGGCCGTGGGGCTGGTCGCGGTGCTCCGTCCGCATCACGCCGCGATGGGCGCGCTCGTCGCGGTGCTCGCGTTCGGCAGCGCCATGCTGCTGAGCTGGGGACCGCGCGCGGGTCCCGTGTCCTTCGCGCCCATCCTGGCGATGGTGTTCGCGCTCGCGTGGCCGCCGCAGCCGCTGTCCATCGTGCTGGCGAGCGGCGCGGCGGGCATCGCGCTCTACCTCGTGTGGAGCGTGATCTCCAGCGCGGTCCTGCATTGGCGTTTCCACCGGCTCGCGCTGGCCGAGGCGCTGCACGGCCTGGCGCAGCTGATGAGCGCGCGTGCCGAGCTGCTCGGCAGCGGCGGCGCGGCGCACGCGATGCGCGACTGGCTCGGCAACGAAGCCCAGTTGGCGGAACTGCTGCAGACGGCGCGCGACCAGGTCTTCCCGCGCGCGAAGACCGATCCGCGCAGCGCGGCGGTCCTGCTGCACATCGTCGAGCTGCGCGACCTGATGCTCGCGAGCCGGCTGGATCTGGAGCTGCTGGGCGAGGACCCCGTCGGACAGCAGATGCGCACCGCGCTGGTCAGCCGGCTGCGGGCGCTGGCGGTGCTGCTGGACGAGTACCGCGACGCGCTGCTCGACGAGCGGGCGCCGGCGATGAACACCGTGCGTCCGACGCGCTGGCCCGATCTGCCGCCGCAGGATCCGCGCAGGCGCCTGCAGCTCGTGCTGCAGGACCGGCTGTCCCACCTGGACGGCGAGGTGCTGGCGATGGGCCGCGCGCTCGACGCCTCCCTGCCCTTGCCGCCGCTGCCGCTGGACGCCGGCGAATTGCGGAGCTTCGTGACGCCGGTCGGCTGGCCCATCGGCCTGCTGAAGGCGCAGCTGCACCTCGACTCGCCGGTGATGCGCCACGCGCTGCGCAGCACGCTGGCGCTGTCGGCCGCTTACTTCATCGCCCTGGCGCTGCCCTGGGCCTCGCACCCGCACTGGCTGGTGCTGTCGGTCGCGGTGGTGCTGCGCGGCAGCCTCGACCAGACGCTGGAGCGGCGCAACATGCGGGTGCTCGGCACGGCAATCGGCTGCGGGCTGATGCTGGCGCTGTCGCTGATCCCGAACCAGACGCTGTGGATCGTCGTGCTGCAGATCGCCGTCGGCATCGCGCATGCGTTCGTCACCCGCCGCTACCTGATCACGGCGATCGCGGCCACGGTGATGGCGCTGTTGCAATCGCACCTGGCGGATCCGACGCATGGGATCGCGATCTCGGAGCGGCTCGCGGACACGGTGCTCGGCGCGATCCTGGCCTGGGCCTTCAGCTATGTGCTGCCGGCCTGGGAGCGGCGCAACCTGCCGCGCGCGCTCAAGCGGGCGCGCGGCGCGCTGCAGCAGTACGCCATGCAGGCGATGACCGCGGCGATGACGCCGGCCGGTGCGCTCACGCAGCGGATGGCGCGGCGTCAGGCCTACGACGCGCTCGCGGCGCTGTCGGCGGCCCTGACGCGCAGCGCCGCCGAACCGCGCCGCGTGCGTCCGCCGCTGCAGGAGCTGAACATGGTGCTCGACCACGGCTACCGGCTGATGGCCCACCTGTCGATGATGCGGCAGAGCCTGATGCGGCGCGCGAAGGATCTGGACGCCGATTTCCTGGCGGAGATGCCGGAGGCGGCCAAGCGCCTGCAGCGGGCGCTTGCCGGTCAGGAGCCGGTGCCGCACGCGGTGCAGGCCTTGCAGGACTGGAGCCTGCTGCCCGACGTCGGCCCGCTGGAAGACCTGCGGCCGTGGATGCGGCGCCGGTTGCAGGTGAGCCTGGACGACGCCGCCCGCGCGGGCGAGGCCGCCGATGCGGCCTTCGCCGCGATGGCCGCGCCGCCGGAGCCGGACGTGACGCTATCGCGCTTGCAGTGACGACACCCTCTTGCTCCCTCTCCCGCTTGCGGGAGAGGGTAGGGGTGAGGGCCAGCGGCGGTGGAAGTACTGAAACCTTGTCGGTCTTCGCTCAGCCCAGCTTGATCTCGATCTTGCGCGGTTGCGCATGCGCGGCCTTGGGGATGCGCACGCGCAGCACGCCGTTGCTGAGCTCGGCGCCGATCTGCTCGGCGTCCAGCTCCTTGCTCAGCGTGAACGCACGGCGATAGAACTGGCGCGACACCTCGACGTGGCCGGCCTTCAGGCCATCCGGCAGATCGAGTTGCATCTCCGCCTCGATGATCAGCCGGTCCTTGTCGACGCGCAGCTGGAGCTGCTCGCGGGGCACGCCCGGCAGGTCGGCGAAGAGGGTCAGGCCTTGCGCGTCCTCAATCACATCGACGGCGGGCTGGATCGCATAGTCATCGCGACGGCGCGCGCTCTGCGCGGTGGTCGACGCGTTGGTCTTCACTTGCTCGGCCGCGTCGGCGGCGGGGGTCTGGACAGCAGTGGTCATGGTGTTCTTTCGTCTCGCGTTCGGTTCGTGTCGGGTGTCGGTGGACGGTGGCGTCCGCAGCTCAGTGGATGTCGATGCGGCGCGGCTGCGGCGCGGGGCGACGCTTGACGCTGACGCGCAGCACGCCGTCCTTGTAGGAGGCCGAGACCTGTTCCGGATCGATGTCGTCGGGCAGGCTGACCACGCGGCGGAACTTGCCGGCGAAGCGCTCGCGCTGATGGACGACGGTCTTGTCGGCGGCCTTGGCGGGCGCGGCGGTCCCGCCTTCAGCGGCGGCGGCAGCGGCGGTCGCAGCGGTGCTGTCGCTATTCGCGGTCAACGAGACGGCGCGCTCGCCGGACAGGCTCAGCACACCGCGATCCAGGTCGACGCCGATGGTGGCCGGATCCAGGCCCGGGGCGAAGGCGTAGACCTCCACCGCTTCCGGCGACAGGCCGACGTTCAGCGCGGGATAGCCGCCGCGCGGGGTGCCGCGGCCGGCGGTAGATTCGAGCAGGCCGCTCATCTCGCGCTGGAAGCGGTCGAGGTCGTTGAACAGCTCACGGGCAAACAGTTGACGGTACATGCGGGGCTCCTTGGCTTCCTGCGGGTGGATCGCGGCGGAACGTGTCCGCCATGACTCCCCAGCTAGGTGCGCCAAGCCGCACTTCAAGATCTTGAAATTGGGGGTCGCCCGTCCCCATATGCCGCGCCCGCTGCGCGAGCCGAGTCCGTTTTCTGCCTGCTTTCCGCGGTTCCTATTGCAGTTCCTTTTGCAGATCTTTTTGCGGATCTTTGAATCTCCGCAAGTCATTGATCAAAAATGACTTTCTTCAGTTTCTGCGCTTTATTTTGCGGATCTTTTTGCGCATCTTTTTGCACGACGCTTCAGGTCGTATGCCTGACTCCGCTGTCGGCCCCATGGACCCGCGACCCGCTCACTTCAAGCGCAGCACTTCCTGCTCCGTCACCGCCGACGCCTTGTTCCCCCAGCTCTGCCGGATCACCGTCGCGACGGCGGCCATCTCGGCCTCGGTGAGCACCTGCCGCAGCGGCGGCATGCCGTACGGACGCGGATGACCCGGCGTCGTCGGCGCGTAGCCGCCGTCCGCCAGCATCTGCAGCACGTTCTGCGGCGCGTCCAACGTCACCGCGCGGTTGCCGGCCAGCGGCGGATAGGCCGGCTCGTCGGCGATCCGCCGCCCCTGCCCCTGGTCGCCATGGCAGTCGGCGCAGTGCTTGGCGTACACCTGACGACCGAGGTCCATCTGCGCCGGCGGCGCCGGCCTGAACTCGGCGGCCGGCGACCCCTCGCGCGGCAGGCCGCGCAGGTAGACGGTCATCGCCTGCACATCGGCGTCGGTCAGATGCTGGAGGCTCTCCGCGACGACGTCCGCCATCGGCCCGAGCGCCGCGCCCTTCGGCGACCAGCCGGATCGCAGCCAGGAGCGCAGCTCGGCCTCGGACCAGTCCTGCACGCCCGCCGCCTGCGGATCGGCCAGCGACGGCGCGATCCAGCCCTGCACGCCGACCCAGCCGCCGCGCAGTCCCGCCGCGTCCCGCAGCGCGCCAAGGCGATTGCGCGGCGCGTGGCACTCGGCGCAGTGGCCCACCGCCTGGACGAGGTAGCGACCTCGTTCCAGCGCTGCCTGACCGGCGACCTCCTGCGCCACCGCGCGATTGATGCGCGGGTCGTCGTGCGAGGGCGCATCACCGGGCGTGAAGTACATCAGCCGCCACACCGCCAACGCGGACTGCCAGCGGTACGGCCACCCGAGTTGATGCGGCGGCGCCGTCTGCGTCACCGCCGGCTGCTGACGCAGCCACGCGAAGATCGCATCGGCATCGTCTCGCTTCATCGCCGTGTAGCTGGTGTACGGAAAGGCCGGATAGAGCAGCCGCCCATCGCGGCTGCGGCCATGGTGCATCGCGCGCCAGAAGTCGTCGCCGGTCCAGCGGCCGAGGCCCGTCTCGGGATCGGGCGTCAGGTTGCTGCTGAACAGCGTCCCGAACGGCGTGCCGAGCGGCAGCCCGCCGGCCAGCGGTGCGCCGCCGCGCGGGCTGTGGCAGCCGGCGCAGTTGGCGATGCGGGCCAGGTAGGCACCGCGGGCAATCAGCGCGGGATTGGTGTCCTCGGCGCCGGACTGCACCGGCCGGCCTGAGAGCCAGAGCTCCCGGCCCCACGCGCCGGCGAGCAGCAGCAGCGCCATCAGCGGCACCGCGATCACGACGCCGATCAGCAGGCGGACGAAGGTCCTCATCGGCGCCGAGCCGGCGGCGTCCCTGGCGTTCGCTTCGCCGCTCATGGCGCGAGCCCTCCGCACGGGACCGGCAAGGGCGTCGTCGACGGCGGCTCCGGATGCGCCCCCGCGGGCTTCGCGGCGAGCCAGCTCGCGACGACGGCGATGTCGTCGGTCGACAGCGCCTTGGCCACATCGGCCATGCAGTCGGGCGCATGCGCGCGGCGCAGTCCGCTGCGCCACGCGCCGAGCTGCCCGACCAGGTAGTCGCGCGGCAGCCCGAGCAGCCCCGGGATCGCCGGCTCGCGCCCCGCCATCAACGGTCCGTGACACGCCGTGCAGGCCGGCACCTTGCGCGCGGGATCGCCCTGCGTGATCAGCCGCTCCGCGCGCGCCTGCTGTTCCGGGCCCAGGCCCGAGGGCCCCGGCGCCGGATAGGGCACGTCGAGCGCGGCGAAGTAGCCGGCGATCTCGCGCAGGTAGTCGTCGCTCATGTTGCGCAGCAGGCCGGCCATCAGCGCGTGATGGCGGCGGCCGTCGCGGAAGCTCTGCAGCTGGTTGTAGAGGTAGCCGGACGGCTTGCCCGCGAGCCGCGGGAAGTAGCCCTGCGTCGTCGCCCGGCCCTGCGCGCCGTGGCACAAGGTGCAGGCCTGGACGCGCTCGGCGATGTCGTTGGTCAGCGGGCGCAGCGGTCGCGCGCCGGGATCGGACGGCGGCGAGGAAACCCCTTGCGCGAACGCCGCGGACATGTCGGAGACAAGAGAGACGGCGGAGAGTCCCAGGCCCAGCACTGCGGCGATGAGGACACCCGGGGGGCAACGGGAGATCTTCATCCGGCCATCATCGCCGATCCCCGTCCTGAACGCCGCCGTGGCCGCCGCCGTGCCCGCCGCGTGATCGCCGTCGTCAGCGCCGTCGTCAGCGCCGTCGTCAGCGCCGCTGGTCCGGGCCGGGCCATCGCAGGGCCGCCCAGCCGTCGCGGCCCTGGTGCTTGGCCTGGTACAGCGCGCGGTCGGCTAGCGCGATCAGGTCCGCCGCCGGCACCTCGCCGTCGGCGACGCTGGCGATGCCGATGCTGGCCGTGATCGCGATGCCCGCCGGCCGCGCGGCCCGCACCGCCTCGACGATCTTGGCCGCGACCTGCTCGGCCTCCTCGGGCCGGTTCAGGCCCTCGAGCACGGCGACGAACTCGTCGCCCGCGATCCGCGCCACCTGGTCGCTGCCCCGCACGACACGCCGCAGCACGGTCGCGAAGTCGCGCAGCACCGTGTCGCCGACGCCGTGGCCGTGGGTGTCGTTGATCGACTTGAAGCGGTCGACGTCAAGGAACAGCAGCGCCAGCACCCGACCCTCGCGCATGTGGCGCCGCTGCCGCGCCAGCGCGCCCTCCAACGCCTGGTCGAATTCCCGCCGGTTCGGTAATCCCGTGAGCGCGTCCGAACTGGCCAACCGCGCGAGCTGCGCCTCCGCCTGCTTCATCACGGTGATGTCGATGGACAGCGTGAAGATGCCCGACACGCGCCCGTCGGGCCCGACGTCGGGCACGTAGATCGAGCGCAGGTGCCGCTGCTTGCCGAGCATCGTCGCCGTGATCTCGAACTCGACGCGCTCCCCGCCCAGCGCCAGCGCGAGCTGGGCGCTGCGCTGGCCGGTGCTCTCGAGGCCGAAGACCTCATCGATGTGCAGCCCCGTCACGGCCTGGGGATCGAGGCCGAACCAGCTCCGCATCGTCTCGTTGGTGTAGCGCAGCCGACGCTCCGCATCGATGTAGGTGATGAAGACCGGCAGGTTGTCGGTGATCGCTTTCATCCGGCGCTCGCTGGCGGCGACCCGCGCCTCGGCGCGCTTGCGCTCGGTGATGTCCATCGAGCAGGCGTAGAAGCCCTCGACGCGGCCGCCCGCGAGCTCGGGCACGAAGCTCTGGTGGAAGTGCAGCGTCTCGCCGTCGATGACCTGCTCCGCGTCGAAGGCCACGGACTCTCCCTGCAGCACGCGGTCGACGAAGGGACGCATCTGCGCGGCGTTCTCGACGCCGCGCACTTCTTCCAGCGTCTTGCCGACCAGACTGCCGGGGTCGCTGTGGAAGACGCGGCCGACCTCCGCGTTGGCGAAGCGCAGATGCCCCGTCCCGTCGTAATGGCTGATCAGCGCGGGCACGTTGTCCGCGATGCCGCGCAGGCGCTGCTGGGTGCGCAGCAGGTCGCGCGACCGCAGCAGGACCTGCGAGGTCGCCATCACCGAGAACAGCGCCAGCATCGCCAGGCCGGCCAGCATCAGCAGCTCGGTCTGGCCGGCCTCGCGCGACAGGCGCTCGCTGATCGTGGAGCGTTCGGCGCGCAGCGACGAAGTCAGCTCGCCCAGCAAGTCGCGCAGCTCGTCCATGTGGTGGAGGCCCTGGTCGCCGAGCACCAGTTCCAGCGCCTCTTCGTGACGACCGGAATCGTGCAGACGGATCGTCTGGTTCATCTCGTTCATCTTGAGCTGGACCAGCTCCCGGATGCGGACGAGCCGGGGCGCGTGGGCGGGGTCGTCGTCGCGCGCGAACAGGTCGTCCACGCGGCGGTCGAGGCTGCGGATCGCGTCGCGGTAGGGCTGCAGGTAGCTGGCGCGCTGGGTCAGCAGGTAGCCGCGCTGGCCGGTCTCGGCGTTGAGCAGATCCTCCATCAGCAGCGTCATCGCCGGCACGACGGTGTTGATGCGGTCGGCGCGGCGCAGGTCGCCGAGCGTCGCGCGGGCGCGCCAGGCCAGCAGCGCCACGATCACCGCCATCGCGAGCAGCGCCAGCATCAGCAGGCCCACGCCGCGACCGAGGCTGGTGCGGTGGGTCGACTCGGCGGAAGAACGCATGCAACGGCTCGGGCGGATCGGTCTCGGGGACCGGATGGATGACGCGAAGGCAATGCGCGCAATGCGGGGACGCGCGGAGGTGCGCGATCGAACGCGAACTCGACGCGCACTCGACGTGGAATCGACCGGCCGTGGCGGCGGCGGGGCCGGTAGGGATTCGGGCGATTATGGGGATGGCCGTGCGATTGCCGTCAAGCTGGCATCGGCCCCGGTGGTCCGGTGGCGCACGCATGCGACAGTCCGGGGATGTCCGCCATCCCACTCCTGCGCCGGCCCGAGCCGCACGGCCACGCGAAGGTCAGCTTCGTCGAGCTGTTTTTCGACCTCGTCTTCGTCTTCGCCGTCACGCAGTTGTCGCACACGCTGATCGGCCACTTCGCGCACGACGGCGTCACGCTGCACGGCGCGCTGCAGACCGGTTTCCTGATGGCGGCCGTGTGGTGGGTGTGGATCTTCACCTCCTGGGTCACCAACTGGCTGGACCCGGAACGCCTGCCGGTCCGGATCTGCCTGTTCGCGATGATGCTGGGCGGGCTGCTGATGTCGGTCTCGCTGCCGCAGGCTTTCGGTGAGCGCGCGTTGATGTTCGCAGCCTCGTTCACCGCGATCCAGGTCGGGCGGACGCTGTTCTTCCTCTGGGCGGCGCGCGGAGCGGATGCGGTCCTGGTGCGCAATTTCCAGCGCATCGGCGCGTGGCTGGTCGTGTCGGCCGTGCTGTGGATCGCCGGTGCGCTGACCCCCACGCTGCGGGTGCCGCTGTGGGTGGCGGCGCTGGCGATCGAGGTCGTCGGTCCCTCGGCCGGTTTCTTCGTGCCGGGCCTGGGGCGCTCGACGACGGCGGACTGGACGATCTCCGGCGGTCACCTGGCCGAGCGCTGCGCGCTCTTCGTGATCATCGCGCTGGGCGAGTCGCTGCTGGTCACGGGCGCGACCTTCGCGGCGGAGCCGCTGACGACGATGAGCCTGCTGGCCTTCCTGGTGTCCTTTGCCGGCAGCATCGCGCTGTGGTGGCTGTACTTCGACACCACCAACGACTTCGCGACCGGCCGCATCGCCCACAGCGACGATCCGGGGCGGCTGGCGCGGCTGGCCTACACCTACATCCACCTGCCGATCGTGGCGGGGATCATCGTCAATGCGGCGGCGGACGAGTTCGTCCTGGCGCATCCGGACGGCCACACCGATCTGAAGACGGCGCTGTGCCTGCTCGGCGGCGTGGCGATCTACGTGATCGGCGTGGGGCTGTTCAAGCGCGCGGTCGTCGGCCGCTGGCCGTGGTCGCACGGCGTGGCGGTGATCGCGCTGGCGGCGGCGGGGCCGTTCGTGCCCGCCTGGCCGCCGGTGGCGACCAGCGCCTTCGCCTGCGCGGTGCTGGTGGCGCTCGCGGTATGGGAGCGGCACTCGCGGGCGCAGTGTCTCGTTCCCGACAGCGGGGATGCGGACGACGCGCCTAGCATCGGCGCATGAGCGCGCCCTCCTCCACTGCCCCTTCCGCAGCCTCCGCCGCCTTTGCGGCGGAGTTCACCGTCGATCCTCATCCGGCCGACGCCCTGTTCCCCGCTTCAACGCGACGGCTGACCGTCGAGACCGAGCCCGGCGTGCGCATCCATGCGCGCGTTTGCGGCGAGGGCCCGCCGCTGCTGCTGATCCACGGACATCCGCAGACGCTGGTGATCTGGCACCGCGTGCTGCCGGTGCTGGCGGCGCGCTTCACCGTCGTGATGCCGGATCTGCGCGGGTACGGCGATTCCTCGAAGCCCGCCGGCGATGCGGACCACGGCAACTACAGCAAACGCCGCATGGCGCAGGACCTGGTCGCCGTGATGGCCGCGCTGGGCCATGCGCGCTTCCGGGTGCTGGCGCATGACCGGGGCGCGCGCGTCGCGCACCGCATGGCGGCGGATCATCCGGCGGCGGTCGAGCGACTCGCGCTGCTGGACATCGCGCCGACGCTGGCGATGTACGAGCAGACGACCGAGGCGTTCGCGCGAGCGTACTGGCACTGGTTCTTCCTGATCCAGCCGGCGCCGATGCCGGAGCGGCTCATCGAGGCCGACCCGGCGGCCTACGCGCTCGACGTGATGGGCCGGCGGCACGCGGGCCTGTCGGCTTTCGATCCGCGCGCGTTCGCCGAGTACCAGCGCGCGCTGGCGCTGCCGGGCACCGCGCACGGCATGTGCGAGGACTACCGCGCCTCGGCGGGCGTCGACCTCGAACACGACCGCGCGGACCGCGACGCCGGCGCGACGCTGCCGATGCCGCTGCGCATCTACTGGGGCGCGCAGGGCGTGGTCGCGAAGTGCTTCGACCCGCTGAAGGAATGGCGACGCGTCGCGGCGGATGTCGACGGCGGTCCGCTGCCGTGCGGTCACTACATCCCGGAGGAAGCGCCGGACGAGTTGCTCGCGGCGGTGATGCCGTTCCTCACCGAGGGGCTTTGAGGGACGACAGCGAGCGGCCCGTTAGGCTGCAAGCATTGCAGTTTCCGAAGTGGACGGAGTGACGGGATGAACAAGCTGGTCGCCCTCGGGCAGTTTCTGGGCGGAGCGGTCCTGTGGATCGCGGCGGTGGTGGCGGGCTACAACGCGCTCAAGCCGCTGATCGGCGCCGGGGAAGGCGCAGGCGCGCCGGTCGGTGCGGGTGGCGCGTTCGTGATCGTGCTGCTGCTCGCGGGCGTGGGAACGTGGCTCATGCGCGCCGGCTGGCGCCGCCTGCGGGCGCGGGCGGGTGGGCATTGCTGAACGTCTCACGACTCTCTCCGGGCCGGCGTTGCTCATGCGCAGCTAGGCGGCCTGCTTCTGCATGTCAGCGACGAGTTCCGGTCGCGACGAGTGAGCGAACGACTCGCGCTTCAATGTCAGCGCGTCGATCATGGCTTGATTGGTCAGCAGGAAGTTGTCCAGCAAGGTGTACCAGTTCAGCACGAAACGCTTCATGCGCCGTTCGTCGCTGACCAGGCCGGGCAATCCCTTCGCAAGCTGCCCCTCCATCCGGCTTCGAATCTCCGTATCCGTCTCGGAAATCTTGCGCCCGATCAGGATGAGTTCGAAGTGCATCACTTCGCTGCCAAACTCCGCGTGCTTCTTGATCAGCTGTGCGTAGCCATCCAGTTGCTGGAGGTGCTTGTAATTGAGCGCGATGCCTGGACGCTTGATCTCCACCACGATGCAACGATAGATTTTCCGGCCCATCGAATCGTGGTGCGGGACTTTGCGGGCAAGGAACAAGTCCGTCTGCTTCCTCGCGCCATCGATGGCTGAGGAATCGGCCGCATCCAAAGCGAACGTCCTAGTCGAGTCCAAGATGAGCCTATTCCCAGATCAAGTCCTAACCAGTGATCGCGGCCCACAGCTTTTCATGAAGTTGAAGCGCGTGCGACAGGCGATTTTGCAGGGTTGGCGGGTCGGAGACCTGCTTCGCGATGGCTCCGTCAATTTGCCGCAGTGCGCAACGGCGGCTGTGGACTACCTGATCGTCGTCACCAGCCGCCAACTCAACGTTGGATTCGGAGACAACTTCAAGCAAATGTTTGGAGATGACGTTTTCGAGAGATTGAACCCAGATGTAGTTTCCTCAGCGCCGACCGACGAACAGATCCTGCGACTTCCCCCATGCCACATCTTTGTGCTGAGCATCGAAGAATTTGAGCGGTTGGTCAGTGGCGTCAAAGCGGGCGACCTTAACCTCGTGAGTCTGCTGGAGGAGGTGGCGGTGGCGATCACAGAACCCGGCGGAAAACGAATGTTTTTCCATCAGATGCTCGATGGCAAAGATCGCGCAGACTGGCCAAAGAGTCGCCTTATGTCCGAGGCATGCGACCGCGTCACAGACGATGTACTTTCACATTTGCAGGATCAAGAGGCCGTCGAAACTTTGAGGGAAGCACGTAGCTAGCAATCGGCTGCGATGTAGCAGATCCAGTCATCTCACTTGGTGCTCCGATCGGCGATCATTTCTGAAGAGCACACCCATGTCCACAAGCTCTTGTCACGAGTGCTCGCGGAGGAGAGTTTTGAATGATCCTTGGTCGATAGTTTAGTTGTCGCCAGGCGTCAACTTCATCACAAGTTCATTCACGTCCGCGCATCGTCACGCCTCACCTGGCGATCGTCGGATAGAGATCGTCCATCCACACGACCTCGTCCGCGTAGGACTGAAGGTCGGTCGACAGATTGGCCTGCAAGCCACTGACCCAGACTTCCTTCTTGAGGTCGGACTTGACGTACGAGATCGCCTCTTCGAAATCGCCGTCGCCCGCCGACAGGATCAGTCGGTCGTAGACGTTCTGCACCGCGAGCTTGATCAGCAACGTTGCGATCGCGACGTCCACGCCCTTCTGCACTTCACGGTCGAACTGGACGCCGCAATCCGGGCATTGAAGATGCAGGTTCTTCATCTCGTACA
This sequence comes from Roseateles noduli, assembly GCF_050626985.1. Taxonomy (NCBI): domain Bacteria; kingdom Pseudomonadati; phylum Pseudomonadota; class Betaproteobacteria; order Burkholderiales; family Sphaerotilaceae; genus Roseateles; species Roseateles noduli. The sequence continues at coordinate 5,969,004 of NZ_CP192463.1, read as the reverse complement.
GCTGGACCCGCATCTTCGGACCGCGCGGCGGCGCTGCCTTGAGCCACGTGTGGAACGCGTTCTGCTGATCCGTCGCCAGGTCGCGCGTGGAGTTCAGGTAGTAGCTCTCGTAGATCGGACCACCGTTGCGCTGGACGAGCTCATTCTTGAGCTTCAGGTAATCGAACGGACGGCCGCGACCCACGTTGAACAGGTAGGCGCCGTCGATGATCCAGACCGTTTTCATGCTTCCTTTCGGTTGAGGCGATTCTAGGCAGCGTCGCGCGCCACAGCCCTTCAAGCTTGAGCAAGCCACAGAAGCAAAAAAGGGCGTGCACTCCTGCACGCCCAAAGGGGCACCGGTAAAGGTCCGGTCGGGTTTGAAAGGGGCCGGGTCTTGCCCGGCCGGGGCTCAGGCTGGCGTCGTCCAGCCGCCGCCCAGTGCGCGGACAAGTCCGACCGTCGCCTGATACTGCGCGGCCTGCACCTGCAGCGCTGCGCGGCGGTTGCGCAATTCACTGCGGCGCGCATCCAGCAGATCGAGCTGGCTGACCAGCCCGTTGCGGTAGCGCGAGTCCGACAGCGCCGTCGCGCGCGTCGACGACTGCACCGCCTGGCCCTGCACCTCCGCCTGCTGCGACAAGGTCTGCAGACCGACCAGCGAGTCCTCGACCTCGCGCAGCGCCTGCAGCAGCTGCTGGCGGTAGTTCGACATCGCCAGGTCCAGGCCCGCCTTCGCCGACTCCACGCCCGCCTTGCGGCGGCCGCCGTCGAAGATCGGCAGCGACAGCAGCGCATCGACCGACCACGCGCGCGCCGACCAGCGGAACACGTCGCTCAGCTCCGGCGACGCGTAGCCGCCGTTGGCCGTCAGCGACAGGCTCGGGAACCACGCGGCCTGCGCCACGCCCACCCGCGACTGCGCCGCGAGCAGGCTGCGCTGCGATGCGGCCACGTCAGGGCGACGCGCCAGCACCGTGCTCGGCAGACCCGAGGGAATCGACGGCAGCGGGGCGAACGCCGTGTCTTCCGCCACCTTGAAGCCCGAGGCGGGCTCGCCCAGCAGCACCGACAGCGCGTTCTCCAGCTCGGCACGGCGGCGGTCGAGGCTGATCGCCTCGGCCTCGGTCGCGGCGACTTCCGTCTGCACGCGCGCCAGGTCCAGTTCGGCGACGTCGCCCGCTTGATAGCGACGTTGCGTCAGCGCCAGGGTCTCGCGGTAAGCCGCGACCGTGTCGCGCACCAGGCGCCGTTCCTGATCAGCGAAGCGCAGTGCCAGGTAGGTCTGCGCCACGTCCGCCTGAACCATCAGCCGCGTGGACTGCAGCAGCGCTTCACGCGATTGCGCGTCCAGCGAAGCCGCGCGGGTGGCTTCCGAGAGACGACCGGACAGGTCGACTTCCCAGCTCGCCGCCAGACCGGCGTTGTAGACCGTCGTGGCGGCCGGACCTTGGCCCGCCACCGTGCCGCGCGCGGCGCCGGCGCTGGCGCCGACCTGCGGCAGGCGGTCCGCATTCGTGCTGCGCAGCAGCGCCCGCGCTTGCGCCAGTCGCGCCGCCGCGCCCTGCAGATCGTTGTTGCCGACCAGCGAGCGGCGGATCAGGTCATTCAGCGTCGCATCGCCGAACGCGAGCCACCAGTCGCCGCGCGGCTCGGCATCAGCCGGCGGGGCGACCGCCCAGCGCGCCTCGCCCACCGTCGCGGTGTCCTGCGACTTGAAAGCCGTCGGCGTCGCCGGGAGGCGCGATTCGTCGATCGGCGGCGGTGTCGCGCAACCGGCCAGCACCAGGGCCGCCAGCAGCGTCGTCATCATCAGTTTCGTTGTCATGGCATCACTCCTTGGAGCCGCACGGAGCCGCTGAGGGCTCCGCCGGCCCCGGAGCCCGCCTTGCGGCGGAACTCCAGGTGTCGTGGATCAGGATTGCGAGTTACTCGTGCTCGTGGCGCGGCGCGGCGGGATGCGGACGGGCATTGCCGCCCGGGCCGAAGTCGTGACCCGCGCCCTGCTCGGGCTGCACGAAGGCCTCGACGTCATGCGGCACCTCGCCGTGCTGCTTGAGCGGCTTGTTGCCGGTCAGGCGACGCACCACCACGTAGAACACCGGCGTCAGGAACAGGCCGAAGGCCGTCACGCCGATCATCCCGGCGAACACCGCCACGCCCATCGCGTTGCGCATCTCGGCGCCCGCGCCCGTGGCCAGCACCAGCGGCAGCACGCCCATCACGAACGCCATCGACGTCATCAGGATCGGACGCAGGCGCAGCCGGCTCGCCTCGATGGCCGCCTGCAACGGCGTCCTGCCGGCGAATTCAAGCTCCCGGGCGAACTCCACGATCAGGATCGCGTTCTTCGCCGACAAGCCCACCAGCACGATCAACCCGATCTGCGTGAAGACGTTGTTGTCCCCGTGGCTGAGCCAGACGCCGGTCATCGCGGCCATCAGCCCCATCGGCACGATCAGGATGATCGCCACCGGCAGCGACAGGCTCTCGTACTGCGCGGCCAGCACCAGGAACACCAGCAGGATGGCCAGCGGGAAGACCCACACGCCGGAGTTGCCGGCCAGGATCTCCTGGTAGGTCAGCTCGGTCCACTCGTAGCTGATGCCCGGGGGCAGCGTCTCCGCGGCGATGCGCTCGACCGCGTCCTGCGCCTGGCCGGTCGAATAGCCCGGTGCGGCGCCGCCGTTGATGTCGGCCGACAGGAAACCGTTGTAGCGCATCGCGCGTTCCGGACCGAAGCTCGGCTGGACCTTCATCAGCGCCGACAGCGGCACCATCTCGCCCGAGGCCGAACGCACCTTCAGCAGGCCCACGTCCTCGGCACGGGCGCGGTAGGCGGCGTCCGCCTGTACGCGGACCGTGTAGGTGCGGCCGAACTTGTTGAAGTCGTTGACGTACAGCGAGCCCAGGTAGATCTGCATCGTGTCGAACACGTCCGTCACCGCCACGCCCAGCTGGCGCGCCTTGGTGCGGTCGAGGTCGGCGTACAGCTGCGGCACGTTCACCTGGTAGCTGCTGAACAGACCCGCCAGTTCCGGCGCCTTCTGGGCCTTGGCCATGAAGGCCTTGACCGCCTGGTCGAGCGCCTCGTAGCCGAGGCCGCCTCGGTCTTCCAGCTGGAACTTGAAGCCGCCGGTCGTGCCCAGGCCCTGCACCGGCGGGGGCGGGAACATCACGACGAAGGCGTCCTGGAGCTGACCGAAGTCGGCGTTCATCTTGGCCGCGATCTCGCCGGCCGACAGGCCCTTGCCGGTGCGCTCGTCGAAGGACTTCAAGGACGCGAACACGATGCCCGAGTTCGAGCTGTTGGTGAAGCCGTTGATCGACAGGCCCGGGAACGAGATGGCGTGCTCGACGCCGGGGGTCTTCATCGCGATCTCGCTCATGCGGCGGATCACGTCTTCGGTGCGGTCCAGCGTGGCGCCGTCAGGCAGCTGCGCGAAGCCGATCAGGTACTGCTTGTCCTGCCCCGGCACGAAGCCGCTCGGCACCGCCTTGAACAGACCCACGGTCAGGCCCAGCAGGCCGGCGTAGATGAGCAGCATGATCACCTTGCGGGAGATCGCCTTCGTCACGCCGCCGCTGTAGGCCTTGGCGCCGCGGTTGAACAGCTTGTTGAAACCGCCGAAGAAGCGGCCCAGCACCTTGTCCATCGCGCGGGTCAGCCAATCCTTGGGCGCGTCGTGGCCCTTGAGCAGCATCGCGGCCAGCGCGGGCGACAGCGTCAGCGAGTTGACCGCCGAGATCACCGTCGACATCGCGATCGTCAGCGCGAACTGCTTGTAGAACTGGCCCGTCAGGCCGGTGATGAAGGCCAGCGGCACGAACACCGCGACCAGCACCAGCGCGATCGCGATGATGGGGCCGGACACTTCGCGCATCGCGCGGTAGGTCGCTTCACGCGGACTCAGGCCCGCCTCGATGTTGCGCTCGACGTTCTCGACGACCACGATCGCGTCGTCCACCACGATGCCGATCGCCAGCACGAGGCCGAACAGCGACAGCGCGTTGATAGAGAAGCCGAAGAGATGCATCACCGCGAAGGTGCCGATGATGGACACCGGCACCGCCAGCAGCGGGATGATGGACGCGCGCCAGGTCTGCAGGAACAGGATCACGACCAGCACGACCAGCGCCACCGCTTCGAGCAGCGTGTGGACGACGGACTCGATAGACGCCCGCACGAACTGCGTCGGGTCATAGACGATGGAGTAGTCCACGCCTTCGGGCATGGCCTTCTTCAGCTCGGCCATCGTGGCGCGCACGTTGTTCGAGATCTCGATCGCGTTCGAGCCCGGAGCCTGGAAGATCGGGATCGCCACCGCGGACTTGTTGTCCAGCAGCGAACGCAGCGCGTATTCCGCGGCGCCCAGCTCGATGCGGCCCAGGTCGCGCAGACGCGTCACCTGGCCGTTGGCGCCGGACTTGACGATGATGTCGCCGAATTCCTGCTCGCTGTTCAGACGGCCTTGCGCGTTGATCGGCAATTGCAGGTCGATGCCCTGCAGGCCCGGCGAGGCGCCGACGACACCGGCGGCCGCCTGCACGTTCTGCTCGCGGATCGCCTGGACGACGTCGCTGGCCGACAGGCCGTGTTCGGCGACCTTCTGCGGGTCCAGCCAGATGCGCATCGAGTAGTCCCCCGAGCCGAACAGCTGCACCTGACCCACGCCCTGGATCCGCGCCAGGCGGTCCTTGACGTTCAGCACCGCGTAGTTGCGGAGGTAGGTCATGTCGTAGCGGTCGTTGGGCGACAGCAAGTGCACGACCATGGTCAGGTCGGGGCTGCTCTTGACCGTCGTCAGACCGAGTCGGCGGACCTCCTCGGGCAGGCGCGGCTCGGCTTGCGAGACGCGGTTCTGCACCAGCTGCTGGGCCTTGTCCGGGTCGGTGCCCAGCTTGAAGGTGACCGTCAGCGTCATGAGGCCGTCGGTCGTCGCCTGGCTGCCCATGTAGAGCATGCCTTCGACGCCGTTGATCGATTCCTCGAGCGGCGTGGCCACCGCTTCCGCGATGACCTTGGGGTTCGCGCCGGGGTACTGCGCGCGCACCACCACCTGCGGCGGCACGACTTCGGGGTATTCCGAGATCGGCAGCACGCGCACGGCGAGCAGCCCGGAAACGAAGATCAGCACCGACAGCACGCCCGCGAAGATCGGGCGGTCGATGAAGAATTTGGAGAGATTCATGTCAGTCTTTCAAGTCGACTGGATAAAACGGCAAAGGGTCCCCCGCGGGGCGGCGTCGCGCCGCCCCGAAGGCTGTCCGGAGCCCCATTGGGGACGGGTCTTGCCCGTCCCTTCGGGTTCAGGTCAGGTCTTGTCCGCCTTGGGGGCGCCGTCCTTGGCCTGGATTTCTGCCTTGGCGTTCATCGGGACGATGGTCGGAGCGACCAGCGCGCCGGGACGCACGCGTTGCAGGCCGTTGACGACCACGCGCTCGTTGGCCTTCAGGCCCGACGTCACGACACGCAGGCCGTCGACGTTGGCGCCCAGCAGCACCTCGCGGTAGCTCAGCGTGTTGTCCGCGCCGACCACCATCACGAAGCGCTTGTTCTGGTCGGTGCCGACCGCGCGCTCGTTGACCAGCACGGCCGCGCTCTTCTTGGCCTGGCCCAGGCGGATGCGGGCGAACTGGCCCGGGATCAGCGCGCCGTCCTTGTTGTCCAGCACCGCGCGCACGCGCACCGTGCCGCTGCGGGCGTCGACCTGGTTGTCGATCAGCTGCAGCTTGCCGTTGAAGGGCGTGTCGGCGGTGGCCGCGGTGCCGATCTGCACGGGGATGCTCGACAGGTCACCGGCGGCGATCTTGGCGTTGCCGTGCAGCTCGTTCAGCGCGCGGGCGACGGTGCCCTCGTCGGCATCGAAGCTGGCGTAGATCGGGCTGACCGAGACCAGCGTCGTCAGCACCGGCGCGCCGGGACCGGCGGCCACCAGGTTGCCCTGCGTGACTTCCAGCTTGCCGACACGGCCGGCCACCGGCGCGCGGACCTGCGTGTAGCCGAGGTTCAGCTTGGCCGACTGCAGCGCGGCCTGCGCGGCGCGCAGGTTGGCGTTGGCTTCATTGGAGGCGTTGCTGCGCTCGTCGAGCTCGCGCTGCGCGATGGCGCGCTCGCTCCACAAGCGGGTGGAACGCTCCAGCTCGCTCTTCGAGTACGTCACGCGGGCCTGCGCGGCCAGCACCTGCGCCTCGGCGCGATCGACCTCGGCCTGGTAGGGCGCGGGATCGATGGTGATCAGCAGGTCACCGGACTTCACCAGCGCCCCTTCCCGGAAATGCACCGACTGCACGGCACCGGAGACGCGGGCGCGGACGTCGACGCGCTCGACAGCCTCCAGGCGGCCCGAGAACTCGTCCCACGCGGCCACTTCCTGGCTCGCGACGGTGGCGACGGAGACGGGAATCGCCTGCGGCGCGCCCGACGGTTGATTCGCGACCGCCTGCTGGCTGTGCAGGCCGACGACGAGGGCCCCGACGACCGCGGCGACGGCGGTGAGCGAGGTGGCAAAGATCTTCTTGTTCATGGTGGGTGCTCCGGTGACGGGGGTAGACGTTGGGAGTTCTTTGAGGGCTCTTGGGGTCAGGCGGGTTGCAGCCGGGGTTTGCCGGCCGGTGGGATCAGGGACAGGAAATCGGCCAGCTTCTGGCGCAGGGCGCTCGCCCACGGCAGCTGGAGGGCGGACAGCGAGGGCAGCTTCATCAGGCTGCAGGGCCAGCCGCTGGGGCCGGCGATCAGCGCCTGCTGCACGTCGACGCCGGCGCGCTTCATCGCGCGGGCATAGGCCAGCGCCTCGTCGCGCATCGGGTCGTCGTCGGCGCTGACGACCAGCGCCGGCACCAGGCCCGCGAGGCGGCCGGTGTTGGCCGGCGCGGCGTAGGGATGGTCGCCGTCCTCGCATTCGCCGAGGTAGGCGCGCCAGCCGTGCATCCATCGGCATTCGCCGTAACCGGCGTCGGCCTGGCGCAGCGAGGCGGTGCCCATGCACGGGTTGAGCATCGGTCCGATCAGGATCTGGCCGGAGAGCTTGCGGTGGCCCTGGTCGCGCGCCATCAACGCCAGCGCGGCGGCGAGGTTGCCGCCCGCCTCTTCACCGGCGACGAGCAGCGGCGCGCCTTTGCCGGAGAGCCGGGTCCGCGCCTTGTGCAGGCCGGCCAGCAACGCATCCAGCGTCTTCAGCGCGGTCGGGAACACGTATTCCTGGCCGGTCGGGTAGTCCACGTCGACGACCACGGCGCCCGCGTCCGCCAGCAGCCGCGAGACCAGTTCGCCGCTGTCCAGGCCCCCCTCGGTGAAGGCGCCGCCGTGCAGGTGCATGACGACCGGCGCATCCTTGCGACGGACCGCGCTCTTGTACACGCGCACCGGCACGACGCCGTCGCCGGCGGGCAGGAGGTCGTCGTGGCAGGAGGTCAGCGGCAGCGCATCCATGGCAGGGCCAAAGGCCTGCTCCGCGTGGGGGCAGGCCGGTTCATGTTGCAATGCAGCGAAATTTAGACAATGGACGCCGTCCGATAAACAGCCCGGGACGCGCATCAGCGTTTCATCGACGAAACAATCGATCGGGCAGGATGGCGACCTCGCGCGCGCGTAGACGCGCCGTGGTGTCGATAGCGGTGGCGGCGGGCAGCCGCACCAGTCAGGGTGAGAAGGGGTCACGGATGGACAAGCTCAATGCCATGCAAGCTTTCGCGCGCGTCGTGGAAGCCGGGACGTTCACGCGGGCGGCGGAATCGCTGGACCTGCCCAAGACCGCGGTGACGCGGCTGATCCAGTCGCTGGAGGACCACCTCAAGGTCAAGCTGCTGAACCGCACGACGCGGCGCGTCAGCGTGACGCCGGACGGCGCCGCGTATTACGAGCGGGTGACGCGGCTGCTGTCCGACATCGAAGAGCTCGAGGGCTCCGTCTCGCATGCGCGCGCGGCGCCGAAGGGGCGGATCCGCGTGGACGTGGCCTCGTCCGTGGCGCGCCTGCTGTTGATCCCCGCACTTCCGGAGTTCTATGCAAGACATCCGGACATTCAGATCGACCTCGGCGTGTCGGACCGGCCGGTGGACCTGATCGGCGACAACGTCGACTGCGTCGTGCGCGGCGGCGAGATCACCGACCAGTCGCTCGTCGCGCGCCGCATCGGCGACTGGGGCTACGGCTGCTGCGCATCGCCGGCCTACATCCAGCAGCACGGCCTGCCGCAGCATCCGCTGGACCTGGAGTCGGACCAGCATCATGTGGTCAGCTATTTCTCGACGCGCACCGGCAAGCGTTTCCCGTTCGACTACAGCAAGAACGGCCAGCGCTACGAGATCTACGGCCACTACAAGGTCTCGGTCAACGACGGCAACGCCTACATGACGGCGGGCCTGACCGGGCTGGGCGTGATCCAGGCGCCGTACTTCATGATCAAGCCGCACATCGACTCCGGCGAGCTGGTGCCCTTCCTCTGCGACTGGGAATCGGACCCGCTGCCGCTGTACGTCGTGTACCCGCCGAACCGGCACCTGAGCACCAAGCTGCGGGTGTTCGTCGACTGGATCGCGGAGCTGTTCGAGCGCCATTCGCAATGGCAGAAGCAGCTGGTCGCGAGCTGCGAGGCCAAGCGCACCGAGTCGGACGCGGAATACATCCCGCTGCAGGCGAATGCGGCGAAGCAGGCGGTGCTGAGCGCGGCTTGAGGGTCGCGATCGAGGCGTGAGTCTTCACGCCGACCCGACGCCGCTTGAGCGGCGTCACGGCTCGCGCCCATAATCGCCGCCGACCTCCGGTCGCCGCCAAGCCTTCGGAAGCGTTCGCGCCTCCGGCCGCGGGGATTCCCCGCGGCGCTTTCCATAGTCAGTCATCCGGCGCCGATACTTAACCGCGCTGCCGCGCGGAGCTGTATCGGTCGAGACCGGCCAGTTGGCGGCGCCTCCGGGGGTCACCTGTTGCCCCCGTCGCCGCGATCGCGGCGGCGACAAGGACCGCCCCGCCTGCCGATGACCGCTGCCGCGCCGTTGCCCTATCCCCGCTGGATCGCGCTGGCGCTCGCCCGCGCGCTGCAGGCGGACGACGAGTCGCCGCGTGCGCGCGAGGCCGATGCGCTGCTGGCGCGCGCCGAGCAGTGCCTGGGCGCTGAAGCGCGGCCCTGGTTGAAACCGCTGTGCGTCGCGCTCGCGCGATGGACGACGCCGGTGTGGCGGTCGCACTCGGTCGGCAGCCTCGCGGACGCCCTGCTGGAGATCGGGGCCTTCCATGAAGGCTTCGATCTCGAACGTTTCCCTCAACCGATCGTGCGCCGCCTGCTGCTCCGGCCATCGCGGATGCGTCCGCTGCCCTTCGCGCTGGCACAGCTGGTGCTGCCGGACTGGCCGACGGAGGCCCACCTCGCCGCATGGCTGGGACTGACGCTGGACGAGCTCGATCACTTCGCCGGACCCTCGCGTCACTACCGCGAGGCGGTCGCCACGCCTCAGCGACCGCATGTCGCGCCGACGCCTCACTACCGCTGCCTGCTCGTTCCGAAGCGCCGCGGCGGCCTGCGTCTGATCGAAGCACCGCTGCCGCGCCTGAAGGCCGTCCAACGCCGTCTGCTCGATGGCCTGTTGAACACGCTGCCGTGTCACGAGGCTGCCCACGGATTCGTGCCCGGCCGCAATGTCGCGACGAATGCGGCGGTCCACGCCGGCCAGGACTTCGTCATCCGCTTCGACCTGCGCGACTTCTTTCCCGGCATCGGGCGCGCGCGCATTGCGGCCACGTTCCGGACGCTGGGCTTCTCCGACGCCGTCGTCGAGCGGCTCACGACGCTCTGCACCGCGCGCACGCCGGCGCCGGTTCGAGAGCGCCTGCGCGAGGACGGATCGATCGACTTCGACGGCGCGAAGCGGCTCGCCTCGCCGCACCTGCCGCAGGGGGCGCCGACGTCGCCCGCCCTCGCGAATCTGTGCGCGTTCCCGCTCGACCTGCGGCTGGACGGACTCGCCCATCGCTTCGGCGCGCGTTACTCGCGGTACGCGGACGACCTGGTGTTCTCGGGCCCTGCCACGCTGCGCCGGGACCAGCGCGAGTTCCGCGCCTGGGTCCAGGCGATCGTCGAAGACGAGGGCTTCCGCCTGCGCCGCGACAAGACGCGTGCGATGCCCTCGGGCGGCCGGCAGCAGGTGACCGGCGTCGTCGTCAATGCGAAGCCGAACCTCGCGCGCGAGGACTTCGATCGATTGAAGGCCGAGCTGCATCGGCTCGGTGGGCTCGATGCTGTCGACGCGGCGCTGCGCTCGCAACTGCTGGGGCGACTCGCGTGGGCGCGACAGTTCCTCGCGCCGACACGCGTCGACAAGCTGCAGCGGATGTTCGACACGATCGCGTTCGAGTCAGCCCGCTGACCTCACTCGCTGCTCAATGCGGCGCCGCGTTCAGTCAGCAGTTGCGTGAGCACACTGCGATGGCAGCGCGGCGGGTTGTCGCAATAGCAGCCCATCGACAGATTGGACGAGTGCGACAGCGCCGCCAGCGTGTCCAGCATCTGCGACGGCGCGGATTCGCTCATCTCCTTGCGATACGCACGGGCGAAGGCGTTCCACTGCTTGTCGTCCTCGGCGGCCCGACCTTGGGCCATCAGCTCCGCACTGGGCGACAGCAGCGGCAGCCAGCTGTCGTAGTAGTCCAGACGCCCGTAATCCTCCTTGCGGACCCCGCGCGGAGGGCGGCGAACGGTGCCAAGACGAGGGCCTTCATCAGGCAGGCGCGGTGTGACGCCGAGTTGGACGATGCGGATGGTCATGGCGTCATGGTCGCCCGGCATCGCACAACTTCAAGCGCAGAATCCCCGACCCCGACCCGAGACACTACGATCGCGCTCATGGCTTCACTTCATGATTGCATCGATTTCATCGGCAAGTCAGCGCTCAGCCACGATCTACAAGATGACGTATCCGCCACTGGTCAAACGGCGATGACCTTCCCTCGAAAGACGAATGCCTGCTCATGAAAGCTCACGTCGACCTGTCCATCTTCTCGACGCCCAATACCTCGTTCGGCATGGCCTCGGGAGAGCTCGAGTTCGCGGTGCTGCCAAGTCGCGGAGAAATTGTCAGCCTCGCCGGCCCGACCGGCGGGCAGCCCCTGCCGCTGTTGCAGCGGATGGGGAACTTCTCTCTTCAACTCAAGGTGGACGATGTGGTTCACGCACCCGGAGCGCCATCTCCTCACGTGATGCTGCTGCTGGAGCCAGCAGTCATGGCGGGAGACGATCAAGCGGAGGCCTTGGGCCTCTATCTCGAACACGCGTTCGGAATGTTCTTTGACCGATTTGGAGAATGAAGTCAGCAGCGATCATTCCTGCGCGCGCTGCCTCGGCACGCTGAGCCGCACCCGCAGCCCCTGCCCCGTCGTCGCGTCGAGCAGCTCCAGCATCCCGCGGTGCCGCTGCGCGATGTCCACCGCGATCGCCAGGCCCAGGCCGCTGCCCGTCCCCTTGGACTCGCTGCCGCGCTCGAAGCGGCGCAGCGCGCGGTCGCGGTCCTGCGGCGGGATGCCGGGACCGTTGTCCTCGACCTCCATGCGGGCCCAGTCGCCGTCGCTGCCGGTCCGCACCGTGATGCGCGGATTCGGCCCGGCGTAGTTCAGGCTGTTGTGCAGCACGTTGGCCAGCAGCTCCCGCAGCAGGAAGCTCTGGCCCAGCGTCGGCGCGCTCTCGAGCTCGAACTCGAGGTCCGCGCCCGCCTGCAGCGCGCGCGGCACCCAGTCCTCCGCCACCTGCGCGGCGATGTCGCGCAGGTCCAGCGGCTGCTCGCGGCCGCCAGGCTCGGCCTCGGCGCGCGCGATCGACAGCATCTGCGTCGCCAGGCGCGCGCTGCGGTCCACCGAGCCTTGAAGCCGCTTCAGCACCGGCTCCATCTGCGGATCGTGCGGCTCCAGCAGCGCCAGGTCGATCTCGGTCCGCAAGGACGTCAGCGGCGTGCGCAGCTGATGCGCCGCATTCGCCAGGAAGTCCTGCTGCGCCGACGACGCCCGCCGCAGCCGCTCGAAAAGCCGGTTGAACGCCGCGATCAGCGGCTTCAGTTCGCCGGGCACGTCGTGCTGCAGCGGCTCCAGGCGCGCGAGGTCGCGCTGCTCCAGCTCCGCGCTCAGCTGCGACAGCGGTCTCAGGCCGCGGTAGGTCGCCCACCAGCCGGCGCCCGCCAGCAACACCGCCATGCCGCCGATCAGCAGGCCCACGACCACCAGCAGCTGCTGCTGCAGCGCGTCGCGCTTGTTCAGCGTCTCGGCGACCAGGATCTGGCAGACATGCCGGTCGCCGCAGGTGGCGCCGAGCGCCGCCGCGCGCAGCGATTCGCCGTCCAGCGTCGCCAGCGTGAAGAACCATTCGTTGGGCTGGCGCTTGGGCAGCTTCAGCCGCGCGAGCTGCGCGTCGCCGAGCAGCACCTCGCCCGCCGGATCAAGCACCAGGTAGTAGACGCGGTCGGTCCGGTCGAAGCGCAGCGCGCGATCGGTCGGGCCCGAGACGTCGACGACGACCTGCCCGTCCCGCTCCCTCAGCAGGCTGGCCACGGCGAGCGCGGTGTCGCCCAGCGCCTGGTCGAGCCAGGAGATCGCCGTGTCGTGCATGACGCGATACAGCATGAAGCCGGCCGCGGGCACCGCGACCAGCACGGGGAACATCAGCCAGATCAGCAGCCGCTGCTTGAGGCTGAAGGTGCGGCCGCCGCCGGATCGGGGGCTTCCCGAGGGCCGGCTTACGCCACCTGGCGGGGACGACTCGGTCATGCCGCGGGGGTCAGGCCTTGGCCGCCGGCGCGGGCGGCATCTCTTCCAGCAGATAACCCAGGCCGCGCACGGTGCGCAGCTGCAGGCCGGCCGGCTCGATCTTGGCGCGCAGGCGCGAGACGCAGACCTCGATCGCGTTGTCGCTGACGCCCTGCTCCCAGCCGTTGCTGGCCGAGGCGATCTGCTCCTTCGCGACCACCTTGCCGGCGCGCGCCAGCAGGAAACCCAGCACGTCCCACTCGCGGGCGGAGAGCGCGAGCGGCTCCTCGGCGATGTAGGCGCGGCGCGCCTCCAGGTCCATCCGCAGCGACGAGAGCCGCAGCTCGTTGCCGGTGCGGGCCTGGCTGCGGCGCACCAGCGCGCGGGCCCGGGCGATCAGCTCGCTCAGCGCGAAGGGCTTGACCAGGTAGTCGTCGGCGCCGCCCTCCAGGCCGCGCACGCGGTCCTCGACGGCGTCGCGCGCCGTCAGCAGCAGCACCGGCGTCGTGCTGCCCTGGGCGCGCACGCGCCGCAGCGTCTCGAAACCGTCGATGCCGGCCAGGCCGATGTCCAGGATGAGCAGGTCGTAACGGTCTTCGCGCAGCGACAGCGGCACGGGCTCGCCGCGGGCGCTCACGTCCACGACCCAGGACTGTGAGCGCAGGGCCCGGGCGGTGGACTCCGCCAGGAACTCATCGTCTTCGACCAGGAGGATTCGCATGGAGCGGCAGCATAAGCCTAGAGCCTTGCGGCGGCCAATCGACCACCTGTCAGAAACCTGAGGGCAACGGCACCGACAGCTTGCGGACAGGTTGGCGTCAAGTCCGCAACAGCGAGCTTGGACAGACTGCCGCTCATGCCGAACACCGCACCCCTCGACGGTCTTTCCCGACCGGATTCGCGCCCCGCCGTGCTGCTCCTGCACGGCCTGTGCGCCAACCCGCTGGAGATGATGCCGCTGGCCCGTGCCCTGCGCGACGCCGGCTACGTCGTGGAGGCGCCCGCGCTGGACGGCTACGGCGTCGTGCCCCCGGCCGCCGGCGCGCCGGCGGTCGACCCGCCCGCCCGCCGTCCGGTCCCGCCCTTCGAGGCGTGGGTCGACCTGGCCGCCGCGCACTTCGACGCGCTGGCCGCGAAGCACAGCCGCGTGGCCGTCGGCGGCCTGTCGATGGGCTCGGTGCTGGCGCTGGCCCTCGCGCTGAAGCGACCGGCGGCCGCCTTGATGTTGCTCTCCACCAGCCTGCACTTCGACGGCTGGAACGTCTCGCCGTGGCGCCGCCTGCTGCCGCTGGCCTACGTGCCGCCGCTGCGCCAGTGGCTGTCCTTCCGCGAGACGCCGCCCTACGGCATCAAGAACGAGCGGCTGCGCGAGTGGGTCGCCCAGGCGATGACTTCGAGCCACGTCTCCGCGGCCGGCGCGGACCGGCTGCCGGCCGCGTCCCTGTACCAGGCCTCGCGAATGATCCGCCTCGTGCGCCGCCGGCTGGGCGAGATCGACGCGCCCGCCGTCGTCCTGCATGCGAGCGAGGACGACGTCAGCGGCCCCCGCTCGGTGCTGGACCTGCAGCGCCACCTGGGCACGACGCCCGAGGTGCATTGGTTCCATCACAGCTATCACATGTTGACATTGGACAACGAACGCGGCGCCGTCACGCAGGCGGCGCGCCAGTTCCTGCAGCGGATGGTGCCGGTCGAGGCACTACCCGAACACCCTGCTTCTTTGACCACGACCGAGGACCACCGCCATGAGCAACACGCTTGATCAACTCCGCCAACTGGCCTGCCACGAGCTGGGCATGACCGACGACGGACTGAAGAACGACGTCACCTTCGCCGAACTGGGGCTGGACTCGCTGATGCTGGTCGACTTCATGTTCGCGGTGGAGGACAAGTTCCACATCGAGATCGACCACGACACCGCGATGAAGCAGCCGACGATCGTCGGCCTGGCCGCGATCGTGGACGCGCAGCTGGCCGCCAAGGCCAGCGGCACGCCCGCGGCCGTCGCCGCCTGAGCGCCGGTGCCGGCATGAGCCCGGAAGCGGTATGGATCACCGGCATCGGCGCCTGCAGCGCGCTCGGCCCGGACGCGGAATCGCTGGCGCAGGCGCTGGCGCAGGGGCGGTCGGGGATCACGCTGCAGCCGGGAGAACCGACGCGCGGCGTGGCGCCGTTCGCGGCGGCGGCGGTGACGCAGCCGCTGGGGCAGGACATGCCGCCGGCGCAGCGCAACCTGCACGACCGGCACAGCCTGATGGCGCTGCACGCGGCGCGAGAGGCCTGGACGCAGTCCGGCCTGCCGGCGACGTCGGCGACGCCGGAGCGGGCGGCGGTGGCCTGGGGCACGGGGCTGGGCGGGTCGAACGCGCTGCAGCAGTCGTACGGCGAGCACCTGACGAAGGAGACGCCGCGCATCCATCCGTACACGGTGGTGCGGGTGATGAGCAACTCGGCCGCGTCGCACCTGGCGATGAAGTACGGGCTGAAGGCGGCGATGCTGACGATCTCCAACGCCTGTGCCTCGTCGGCGCAGGCGATCGGCGAGGCGCTGATGCTGCTGCGCCAGGGCCGCGCGGATGTGGCGCTGGTGGGGGGCTCGGAGGCGATGCTGAACCCGGGCTCGGTGGCCGCGTGGCAGGCGATGGGCGTGATGGCGCCGGCGGATCCGGAGGATCCGTCGCGCAGTTGCCGGCCGTTCGACGATGCGCGCAAGGGCCTGGTGCTGGGCGAGGGCGCGGCGGCGCTGGTGCTGGAGACGGCGAGCCACGCCCGCGCACGCGGCGCGTCGGCGCTTGCCGTGCTGGCCGGCTACGGGCATAGCGTCGACGCGGTCCACCTGTCGCGGCCCGACGCCGACGGCCAGGAGCGCGCGCTGCGCGCCGCGCTGGCCGATGCGGGGATCGAGGCCTCGCAGGTCGGTTACGTGAACGCGCACGGCACGGCGACGGACGTCGGCGACACCGTCGAGGCCGAGTCGCTGGCACGCGTCTTCGGCGTGCGCGGCGTGCCGGTCAGCGCGACCAAGGCGCTGCACGGCCATCTGATCGGCGCCGGCGGCGCGCTGGAACTGATCGCCTGCGTCCAGGCGATGCGTCGCGGTCAGCTCCCGCCGAACGCGCACGTCAGCACGAGCGTGCTCGAGGAAGTCGCCGACGTGATCCGCGAACCGCGAGCCTTCGACTCATCCAAGTCAATGGTCAGCAATTCCTTCGCATTCGGCGGAAGTAACGTATCGCTTGTGATCAGTGCAGCATGACCGCGTGCGGCATACGCTGCATGCATGCACCTGACCTATACGACGTTTGATTCTGTGGATGACCTCGACAGCGTCGAGGTCATCGCCATCTATCTCGATGAAGCCCTGAAGGCGAATGACGCAGCGTACTTGGCGCACGCCTTGGGCGTCGCTGTTCGTGCCAAAGGGATCGAAGAAGTTGCACTGGCGTGCGGACTCTCTGGCGACGAACTTCTCCGCGAATGCAGCGCAGGCGGGCATCCGACCTTGAAGACATTGCTGGCCGTCTCCAGCGCGCTTGGCATCAAGCTCATCCCGCGTCGGCTGGCGGCTCACTGAGCCGCTCTTCTATCGCTTCACCTCAAACCGCTCCAGCATCGTCGCCAGCTCCGCCGCGGAGCGCAGGCCGAGCTTGGTGAACGCCCGCGCGCGGTGGACCTCCACCGTGCGGATCGCGATGCCGAGTTCGTCGGCGACCTGCTTGTTGAGCTTGCCGGCCGCCACCAGCACCGCGACCTCGCGTTCGCGGTCGGTCAGGCTGGCGAGCTTGCCGGCCACGTCCGCTTGGACGCGGGACTCGCGCCAGCGGTGGATGTCCGTCGCGATCGCGCGCTGTACCTTGTTGACCAGCGCCTGGTCGTTGAACGGCTTCTCGACGAAGTCGAGCGCGCCCTTCTGCATCGCGTCCACCGCCATCGGAATGTCGCCGTGACCGCTCAGGAAGATCACCGGCAGCGGCACGCCGCGCGCGATCAGCTCGTCGTGCACCTGAAGGCCCGACAGCGGCTCCATCCGCACGTCCAGCACGATGCAGCCGTGCGGCTCAATCGCGCGATCGAGCGCCTCGAACAGCGCCGGACCACTCGCGTGCGGCTCCACGCGCAACCCGTGCGTGCGCATCAGGAAGGCCAGCGCGTCGCGCACCGCCGCCTCGTCGTCCACCAGGTGGACCGTCGCCTGTGGGTCGCTCATCGCGCGCCCTCCTTGTGTTGTCCGATGCCACGGTCAATGCCAGCGCCAACACCCATGCCGGAGCCGGCGCCGCTGCCGCCGACGAACTCGCTGCCGTCGCACGCGCCCTGCCCCGGGCACAGCGGCAGCGTGAAGCTGATCCTCGCGCCGCCGAGCGCACTCGCGCCGGCTTCCATGCCGCCGTGGTGCGCCTCGATCACCGAACGGCAGATCGCCAGCCCCATACCCATGCCCTCGGACTTCGTCGAATAGAACGCGGTCGTCAGCTGATCGATGCCGCGCCCCTGGAGACCGGGGCCGTTGTCGTCGACATCGACCCGCACGAAGCGCTCGCCGACGCGCTGCGCGGCGATGCGCACCTGCGCGCCCGGCCGGCCGTGCAACTCGTCGAGCGCATTGCGGACCAGGTTGATCAGCACCTGCTCGATCAGCACCGCGTCGGCCTGCACGTCCGGCAGACCGGGTGGCATCGTCACATCGATGAGCACGCCGCGCAGGTCGCGCTTGAGCAGCGCCAGCACCCGCGCCGCGAGTTCCGGCACCGCGCAGCGCTCCGGCTGCGGCGCGCGCCGCGTCACGAAGGCACGGATGCGCTGCACGATGCGCCCCGCCTCCTGCGCCTGCTCGCCGAGCCGGCGCAGCGCCTCCAGCACGATCTCGTCGGCCTGGCCGGCGCGCTCCAGCGAGCGCAGGGCGCCGGCGTTGTAGCCGGCGATCGCCGCGAGCGGCTGGTTCAGCTGATGCGCCAGCGCCGACGCCACTTCGCCCAGCGTGCTCAGCCGCGCCTGGTGCGCGAGCGCCTCGGTACGGCGCCGGTCGCGCTCTTCCGTCTGCTTGCGCGCGCTGATGTCGACGATGGACCCCATCCAGCCGATCTGCACGCCGTTCGCGTCCACCAGCGGCGCCTCGAAGATCATCACGTCCAGCACGTGGCCCTCGCGGTGCATCCAGCGCGCCTCGTAACCCTCGCGCGGCGCGCCGCCGGCCATGTTGCGCTGGTGGCGGCGCAGGCTGTCTTCCATCTCGTCGGGCAGCCAGTAGGGCATCGGCGGCAGGCTGCCGAGCAGCTCCTCGGCGCTGTAGCCCACCAGATCGCAGAACGCGCGGTTCAGATGCGTCACCCGGCCATCCAGATCGCGACCGCGCAGACCCACCGTCAACGAATCCTCGACCGCGCGGCGCCACGCCGCCTCGGTGCGTGCCTCGCCTTCGGCGCGCCGCACCTCGCGCATCTGCCGGCGCAGCATCCCGCTGGCCAGCGCCGACAGCAGCAGGAACACGCCCATCAACCCCGCCGCCAGCGTGTACCACCACGGGCGATGCGGCACGCGGGTGTTGAGCTCGAGCCAGGTCTCGCGCATCGCCGGATCGACGCTGACGCGGTAGCTCTGCGTGTCGGGCAGCGCGAGCGCGTCGCCCGTCTGCGCGAGCCGCTGCCCGAGTCCATCGACCAGCCGCACGTCGTATTTCTGCGCGAGCCACCACGGCAGCGTCTGCCGCAGCAGCGCGCTCGGCGCGAAGCGCACGACCAGCCGGCCGCCCTGCGGCCGCGGCGAGCTCCAGTGCGCGGTCAGCCCGCCTTCGTCCAGGCTCACGCCGCTGCGCTCCCGCGACGGCGCCACCGCCTGCGGCATCTGCTGCGGCACATGCGCGATGACGCGGTTGTTGCCGTCCAGCACCGTCACGCTGACCCACAGCCGCCTCAGGCCTTCGGCGACCGCGCGATGGTTCAGCAGCATGTTGTCGTCGACGTTCCCGGGCAGTTGCTGCGCGAGCCGGTCCACCGCCGCGTGCTCCGCATTGAGCCAGTCGGAGATGCGCGCCTCCAGCGACAGCGAATCGGCGATCAGCGTGAGCCGTTCCTCCTCCAGATCGCGCATGTCGCTCAGGCGCAGCCACACGCCGACCGACGCGGCGAAGGCCACCGCCAGCAGCAGCGGCAGGGCCCAGCTCGCGCGTTTGAACAGCTGGAGGAGACGTCGGGACACGGCCATGGCGGCAGTCTAGGCGCTGCGCAGAGCGCACGCCGGGCCCTGTGCGCTGCGTGTTTCCCCAATGTGGAAGTCCACAACTGGCGGCGCGGGGACCGGATTTCCACAATCCGCCACATTCCGCGACAGGTCGTCACTGCGCCTTCGTCACTGCACCTGATCGGCGGATTCCGAAGAACACCAGGAGACCGCATGTCCGCCACCTTCCCCCGCCGCCTGCTGCTGTCGGCCGCCCTCGCCACCGTCGGCCTGTGTGCCGGCCTCGGCACCGCCGCGACCGCCTTCGCCCAGGCGCCGATCGTGATCAAGCTGAGCCACGTCGTCGCCCCCGACACCCCCAAGGGCAAGGGCGCGCAGCGCTTCAAGGAGCTCGCCGAGGAGCGCAGCAAGGGCCGGCTGAAGGTCGAGGTCTACCCCAACAGCCAGCTCTACAAGGACAAGGAAGAGCTGGAGGCGCTGCAGCTGGGATCGGTCCAGATGCTGGCCCCGTCGCTGGCCAAGTTCGGCCCGCTGGGCGTCAAGGAGTTCGAGGTCTTCGACCTGCCCTTCCTGTTCAAGGACGACGCGTCGTTCCGCAACACGACCAACACGCTGGGCATGGAACTGTTCAAGAAGCTCGAGCCCAAGGGCATCAAGGGCCTGGCCTTCTGGGACAACGGCTTCCACATCATGAGCGCCAACAAGCCGCTGCACCATGTGGCGGACTTCAAGGGCCTGAAGATGCGCATCCAGTCCTCCAAGGTGCTGGACGCGCAGATGCGCGCGCTGGGCGCGATCCCGCAGGTGATGGCCTTCTCCGAGCTGTACCAGGCGCTGCAGTCCGGCGTGGTCGACGGCACCGAAGGTGTGCCGTCCAACTTCTACACGCAGAAGACCTACGAGGTGCAGAAGCACACGACGATCAGCAACCACGGCCACCTGGCCTATGCGCTGATCATCAACAAGAAGTTCTACGACGGCCTGCCGGCTGACCTGAAGGCGGTGGTCGACAGCAGCGTCAAGGACGCGACCACCTACGCCAACGCGATCGCGCAGACCGAGAACCAGCAGGCCTTCGAGAAGATCAAGGCCAGCGGCAAGACGACCATCTACACGCTGACGCCGGCCGAGGTGAACGAGTGGAAGCTGGCGCTGATGCCGGTCCACAAGGAGATGGAGTCGCGCGTGGGCAAGGCCACCGTCGAGGCTGCCTACAAGGCCGCCGGCTTCGTCCCCCCGACGAAATAAGTTCCCCCCCTACCGGCTCACGCCGGCCCCCCCAGGGGGCGGACCCCAGGAGCCTGGCAAAGCCAGTTCTCCGGGCTCCCGCTTGATACGTCCGCCCGCCTGCGGCGGCGTCCAGTGCCGCGCCCCTGCCTAGGGCGGCGCGGTTTTTCTTTGTCTGAAGGAGATCGCCATGTCCCTGAGATGGTTGGATCGATTGGAGGAGACGCTCATTGCGTTCCTCATGGGCGCCGCGACGCTGGTGATCGCGATGGCCGTGCTGCACCGCTTCCTGGCCGGCGTGCCGGCCGTGCAGGACTACGTCATCCGCATCGACGTGAGCTGGGCGCAGGAGCTGTGCATCTACATGTTCGTGTGGATGGCCAAGTTCGGCGCGGCCTACGGCGTGCGCGCGGGCACGCACGTCGGCGTCGACGTGGTGGTGCGCAAGCTCAAGCCCGAGCACGCGAAGTACCTCGTGATCTTCAGCCTGCTGGCCGGCGCGCTCTTCACCGCGACAGTGGGCACGCTGGGCGCGACCTTCGTGTGGGAGAACGGCGCGCACTACGCCTTCACGCACGCGCTGGGCATCGAGAACCCCGACCTCTTCGAAGGCCCGACCTCGCCCGACCTGGAGATCCCGACCTGGATCGCCTACTCCTGCGTGCCGCTGGGGTCCTACCTGATGTGCTTCCGCTTCCTGCAGGTGTGCTGGACCTTCATCCGCACCGGTGAAGCGCCGCATGCGGACCACGGTCACGTCGAAGGCATCGAGGACGACGTCGCCGCGGTGGGCTCGGCCAAGACGGCCGAGGAAGCTTCGAAGGGAGACCGCGCATGAACACGCTGATCATCTTCTCGCTGCTGGTGGTGCTGATGCTCACCGGCATGCCGATCTCGATCTCGCTGGGCCTGACGGTCCTGACCTACCTCTTCACGATGACGAACGTGCCGATCGAATCGGTCGCGCTCAAGCTGTTCACCGGCATCGAGAAGTTCGAGATCATGGCCGTCCCGTTCTTCATCCTTGCGGGCAACTTCCTGACGCACGGCGGGGTGGCGCGGCGGATCATCCACTTCGCCACGACCATGATCGGCCACTGGTACGGCGGACTCGGCCTGGCCGGCGTGCTGGCCTGCGCGATGTTCGCGGCGATCTCGGGCTCGTCGGTGGCGACGGTCGTCGCGGTCGGCTCCATCATCCTGCCGGCGATGACCAAGCAGGGTTACCCGAAGCAGTTCGGGGCCGGGGTGATCACGACGTCCGGCGCGCTGGGCATCCTGTTCCCGCCGTCGATCAACCTGGTGATGTTCTCGATCGCCACGGCCGGCATGTCGGCCACGGGCCCGCACGGCGAGGTCGTCGGCACCGCGTCCGTCGGCCAGCTGTTCATGGCCGGCGTCGTGCCGGGCGTGTGCCTGTCGATCCTGCTGGGCATCACCACCTGGTACCGCGCCAAGAAGTACGACTACCCGCGCATGGTCAAGGCCACCTGGGGCGAACGCTTCAAGGCCTTCCGCGACAGCTTCTGGGGCCTGATGCTGATCGTCGTCGTCATCGGCGGCATCTACAGCGGCAAGTTCACGCCGACCGAGGCCGCCGCGGTGGCCGCCGTCTACGCCTTCATCATCTCGGTCTTCGTCTACAAGGACATGGGCCTGAAGGACGTGCCCAAGGTGCTGCTCAAGGCCGCGGCGATGAGCTCGATGCTGCTGTACATCATCACCAACGCGGTGCTGTTCAGCTTCCTGATGGCGTCGGAGCAGATCCCGCAGACGATGGCCGCGTGGATGTCGGCGCAGGGCTTCGGGCTGTTCGTGTTCCTGCTGCTGGTCAACCTGATCCTGCTGGGCGCGGGCAACTTCATGGACCCCGCCGCGATCGTGCTGATCATGGCGCCCATCCTGTTCCCGGTGGCGGCCAAGCTGGGCGTCGATCCGGTGCACCTGGGCATCCTGATGGCGGTGAACATGGAGGTGGGCCTCTGCCACCCGCCGGTGGGCTTGAACCTCTACGTGGCCTCGGGGATCACGAAGATGGGGATCACCGAACTCACCGTCGCCGTGTGGCCATGGCTGCTCACGATGCTGGGCTTCCTGATGGTCGTCACCTACTGGCCGACGCTGTCGCTGGCGCTGCCGAGGGCCTTGGGCCTGGTCGGCTGACGGCGCGCTCATCGCCTCTCGAAGCCCCGCCGGCGCGCTTGCGCCGCGGGGCTTTTCTCATGGCGCGATACCTGCTCTCGAGGGCCCTTGCCTCCCCCGCAAGAGGTAGGCGTGTGGCGTGCCTTCCGCCGGATTCCGCAACACGGGTAACGGTCGATGTCAGAGGGGCGGGATCGATTGACGCGACCTGCAGCGGCCCCCTTTAATCCGCTGCCCTGAAGCACGACGCGTGCTCGGGTCACGATCACGCCGGCCGCTGCGCCGAGAGGAATCCCATGGCGCTCGCTCCCCGTCCCACCTCCGCTGAATGGCTCCGCCGGTCCGCCGTCCGCTCGACCCGCGCCGCCTTGGCCGCCGCCCTGCTCGCCGCGCTGAGCGCCTGCGGCGGCGGGAACGGCGGTGAGCCCACGCCGCAGGCCAATCCGCCAGTCGCCACGGATCCGGGATCCGGTGGCGGAACCGGCACGGGATCGGGTGGCACGGGCAACACCGGCGGTGGCGCCGGCAGCGGCACCGGTGGCGGAGATCCCACCGCCGAGATTCCGCCTCCCCCCTCCACGCCGATGCTGCCCACCACGCCGGTGGATCCCGAGCCCGCGCCGCCTCCGCCGACCACGCCGACCGCACCGTCGCCTGCACCTTCCCCCGCTCCGGCGCCATCGCCTGCCCCGGCACCGGCACCGACGCCCGCGCCGCCGCAATCGTCCGGCCCGACCGCCACGACCGCGCTGCGCCTGCCGCTGGAACTGCTGGGCCCCGGCCTGCCCAGCGCGCCGACGGTGGCGACGGCGAACCTGACGCTCGACGTGAACGGCGTCGGCGCCGCCACCGAGCTGTGGCTGCGCTGCCATCGCTGCGGCTTCTTCGGCCCGCCCGAGTACGAGGCCACGACCGAGACGCCCGCCAAGGTCAAGGCGAGCCTGCGCATCCTCGGCGGCACCGCGGCAGCGAACGCGAGCGCGATCCCCTGGGTCGACATCACCGACGCGACGATGACGCTCGCCGACGCCGAGCGCGTACAAGGCGGCCTGCAGCGCGGCGGCGGCCTCTACACCGCCCGCATGAAGCTGACGCTGGACGCGACCACCCGCGCGCGTCTGGTCAGCGGCGTGAACCTGGTGCAGTTCCGCTTCAACGGCACCGACGGCGAGTCGAACGGCTACCGCGTCATCGACCTGCAGTTCCGCAACGCGCAGGGGCAGAGCCTGGCGACCAACCCGGTAGCGCGCGCCGACATCAACGCCGAGAAGGTGGCCGGCCGCACGCTGACCGCCGACGTCGCCGCCGGCGAGAAGCTGTGGAAGGCGGAGAACCGCCTGATGAAGTCCACGCTGGTGAACCACCAGCTCCGCGCGGCATGCGCCTCCTGCCATGCGTCGGACGGCCGCGACCTGCAGTACTTCAACTACTCCAACAACTCGATCGTCCAGCGCTCGCGCTTCCACGGCCTGAGCGAGGCCGAAGGCGGCCAGATCGCCGCCTACCTGCGCTACGCGCTGCGCGAGATGCCGCATGTGGCGCAGGCCGCGCCGTGGAATCCGCCCTACCAACCGGGGCCGGGTCTTGACAGCAGGCCGGTCACGGAGTGGTCCGCCGGTGCCGGACTGGATGCCGTCCTCGACTCGCCGACGGACGCGGTCAAGGCGCTGTTCGGCAAGCCGCTCGACGGCTCGGCGCTTGCGTTGACGCAGGCCGACGTGGACAAGGTGATGGACGCCGACGCGACGCTCAACACGCGTGAGATCCCGCTGCCGATCCAGTTCCCGGACTGGAACTCCTACCTGCCGGCGATGCATCCGCTGGACATCTGGCCGACCGGCGCCAACGCGGCGGGGTCGTTCGAGAAGGGCGCGACCTTCACCGCCGACAACCGGCGCCTCGATCCGCTGGCCACCTCGAAGAAGATCGCCGCCTGGTTCGAGTCCCACCGCTCCGGCACCTTCGGCGACTGGAGCCACCTGACCCCGCAGCAGCGCAACGAGATCCAGTCGATGCTCCAGCCCTCCGGCTTCGAGCTCTACGCCTTCCTCGGCGGCGGCCGCGGCAATCACATCGCGGCCACGGGCCAATACGGCGCGCAGGTCGGCGCGGCGCAGCTGCTGAAGTCAGCCTCCTCCGCCCGCATCGCCTCGGAGCCCGCCGCCTTCACGACCAACGCCTTCATCGAGCGGGTGGTCGGCAACGCGCTGCAGTGGAACCTCGTCCAGCAATGGGAATGGGCGCAGCGCTACGGGCTGGAAGGCGACCAGCGCTGGTTCATCGGCAACTACGACGCGACCGCCAAGACCTGGGCCGGCCGGGGCGAGAAGCGCGGTTGGCCGTTCAACACCGTCAGCGCCTTCTTCCTGGCACCGCACATGGTCTACCAGCAGGACACCGACGCCACCGGCAAGATCACCCGCGAGTGGCTGCTGGCCTGGGAGACCGGCAACAAGCTCGGCTCCTACACGCGGACCAACGCCTGGTACCAGATGCAGGTCACGCTCAATCCCGGCGCGCAGAGCGACTGGGTGAACTTCTCCGTGGACTGGCCCTATCTGACCGGCTTCGACTCGCTGCTGTCGCAGACGCTGGGCGACGCGACGCCGGCGCAGTCCACAGCCGCGCTGATGAGCGACATCCGCCTGCTGCAGGCGCGCATCAAGTCGGCGCAGTTCGTCAACAACAGCATCCCGCTGTGGGTGCCCACGGACACGCGCTCGATCATCAACAACCGCGGACGCTTCAGCAAGGCGGCGGTGGTCAAGCACCTGAACCCGATCAACTTCATGGAAGCCGTCTCCACGCAGGCGACGCAGACCTCGCCGTTCCGCAGCCTCGACAAGCTGCAGGCCGGTCTCACGCTGAAGCTGCTCAACGGCGCATTCAAGCAGTTCAACCAGCTCTACACGGTCACCGATCCAGCGATCTGGCGACGGTGCGACCCGAACAACATGGACCTCGGCGAAGCCGAACCCACGGCCGGCTTCGGCTTCTGCCTGGACCGGACCAAGCAGCCGCTGACGCTCAAGTCACCCGGCGTCTACGTCATGGCGTCCACGGACTACCGCAGCACGGCCGAGCAGAAACTGCAGTACGCGGTCTGGAAGGCGGGCACGCTCGGCGCTGACCCGGACCGCGTCAAGATGCTGAACGACTGGCTGCTGCGCGCCTGGCCGTGAGGCCGGCGCCTGCAGCGGCAGGACGGTAACCGGACGGTTGCCGATCGACGTTCAGACGCCGCCGCGATAGCTGCCCTGGTCGGCCGAGAGGCCGGCCTTGACGCCGCGCGACAGTTCGTCGGCGTAGACCTCGTCGCGACCCGCGGCGATCGCGTCCAGCACCTGCTGCGCGACGTCGAGCGGATCGGCCTTCGGCGCGTCGAGGCGGGCCGTCATGTCCGTGTCCATGAAGCCCACGTGCAGTGCGACGACCGACGTGCCCTGCTCCTTCAGCTCCAGGCGCAGGCCGTTGGTCACCGACCAGGTCGCCGCCTTCGACACGCTGTAGGTGGCGGCGCCCGTGAGGTTGAGCCAGCTCAGCACCGACAGCACATTCACCACCGCGCCGCCGCCCTGCGCCTTCAGCACGGGCGCGAAGGCGCGCGTCAATTCCAGGGGACCGACGACGTTGGTCTCGAACTCGTCGCGCAGCGCCGCCAGCGCGTTGTCGCCCAGCAGCGGCGAGCCGCGCGAGATGCCCGCGTTGTTGATCAGCAGCGTGACGTCGCCTGCGGCGCGCACGGCGGCTTCGATCTGGTCCGGCTTCGTCACGTCCAGCGTCACCGGCACGACGCCGGGCAGATCGATCGACGACGGATCCCGCGCGGCGGCGTAGATCTTCTTCACGCCGGCGGCCTGCAGCGCCTTGACGAAGCTCTTGCCCAGACCGCGATTGGCGCCGGTGACGAAGGCGACGGTGTTCTTGAAGTCCATGATGAATCCTTGGCGAATGGCGAATGGCGAATGGGGAACGGGGAACGGGGAACGGGGAAACGAAGGGATGAGCGGCGCTGTCGGGTGGGAGGACGCCGGGATCAGACGCGCTCGAGCACCGTGGCGATGCCCTGCCCACCGCCGATGCACTGCGTGGCGACGGCGTAACGACCGCCGGTGCGCTGCAGCAGCGCGGCCGCCTTGCCGGTGATGCGCGCGCCGGTTGCGCCCAGCGGATGCCCGATGGCCAGGCCGCCGCCGTCGAGGTTCACTCGTTCCGGGTCCAGGCCCAGATCGCGGATGCAGGCCAGCGCCTGCGAGGAGAAAGCCTCGTTGAGCTCGACCACATCGATCTGGTCGACGCTCAGGCCGGCACGCTTGAGCGCCAGTTGCGTCGCGGGCACGGGACCGATGCCCATCACCGCCGGATCGACGCCGACGCTGGCGAAGCTGACGACGCGCGCCAGCGGCGCGATGCCATGGCGACGGGCGAAGTCCTCGGTGCAGACCAGCACGACCGATGCGCCGTCGGTCAGCGGCGACGAGGTACCCGCCGTGACCACGCCGTCCGGTCGGAACACCGGCTTCAACGAGGCGAGTGCCTCCAGCGTCGTGCCGGGACGGATGCAGCCGTCTTCGTCGACCGTCTCGCCGGCGGCATTGACCACCGGCACGATCTCTTCGCGCAGCAGCCCATCGGCGCGCGCCGCGGCCGCCTTGCGATGGGAGGCCAGCGCGAACGCCTCCTGATCCGCGCGGCTCACCTCCCAGCGCTGGGCGACGTTCTCGGCCGTATCGCCCATGGAGATATACGCGTCGGTGTCGGCCTGCAGCGCCGGATGCGGCGAGAAATTGAAGCCGCCCTGCGGCACGAAGGTCATCGACTCGACGCCGACGCAGAGGTAGGCCTCGCCGATGCCGGCCTCCAGGTTCGCGGCGGCGATGTGCACCGCCTGCATCGACGAGCCGCAGAAGCGGTTCACCGTCATGCCCGGCACGCTGTGCGGCAGGCCCGCCAGCAGGCCCACGATGCGCGCCAGGTTGTTGCCCTGCGCGGCCTCCGGATAGGCGCAGCCCAGGATCACGTCCTCGATCTCCGCGCCGGCCACGCCGGTGCGCGCCAGCAGCCCGCGCACAGCCTGCGCGGCCAGATCGTCGGGCCGCGTCTGGGCCAGCGCCCCCTTCTTCGCGAAATGGAACGGCGTACGGGCGTAGGCGGCGATCAGCGCTTTCATTCACGTCTCCTTGAGCGTTTCAATGTCGCTCGACATGAATAATGTAATGTCGACCGTCATCGAAACGCAGCGGGGTACTGGTCTTGCCCCTGGTGACGAAGGGGATGTAGGTACGCGCAGCCCCGGATCCCCCATGTCCACGGGGGAAAGTCCCGACCCCGGCTTCAGCCGCGCTTCAGCCTTGCCGCGCACCGTGAGGGCTCGCGGGGTTGGCGCTTGGAGGTCGGCATGGAGCACCTGTCGTGGAGGACTTGGCGGAGGATCGTCGGCGTGGCCTTGGCCGCCGGCATCGCGAGCGTCGCTGGCATTGCTTCGGCGGCACCGGAGGCGGACCCGGCCGCGTCGGCGCCGCGGCCGGCGCTGGCCCTGGCTCCGGTATCCCCATCGGCATCGGAAGCGGCCACGTCAGCCGAGCGAGCCCGCCAGCCGCTCGCGCTGCAGGCTTCGCTCGCGGCCTTGCGGAGCCGCCTGCGGGCGACGGCGACCGGCGTACCGGAGGGCGCCAGATCCAACGTGATGCTGAACCGGAGCTTCGACATCCAGGTCATTGAACTTCCGCGCGAGGGTGCGCCCATCGGCCCTCCGCCCAAGCGTGCGCATCACGCGCTGAGCATCGGCATGGAGGGCCCGAAGCAGATGTTGCGGGGGCTTGGACTGGACGCCACCGAGTGCGCCGCGCGCTTCCGCATGCCGTCGAAGCTGAGCCGCAAGGGTGACGGATCGGCGCAGATCGACGTCACTGCCCAATTGGGCATGGGCTGCAAGTTCTGAAGTCCTCGGTATCCCCCCGGAAGTCCTCGGTAGCAAAACCGGGGAAGTACGGTGGTGTCTGGGGACGGCATTGCTGGGGGTTCAGGCGCTTGCCGCCTGGGCCCCCTGCAATGGCGGCCAACGCCTCGGCAGCCGCAGGTGGGTGGTCGCCCGAACGCCCGAACGACGCCCCTACGCGTACAACGTCGCGCGACCTTCCCGGACGAAGCCTGCAAGCCGTAGCCCACAGGACTGCGCCGTCCGGATCGCCAGGTGCGTCGGGGCGCTCACGGCGGCCAGCATTGGCATGCCGGCGATGGCGGCCTTCTGGACCATCTCGAAGCTGGCTCGGCTGGTGACTGCGGCGAAGCCTTGCGACGCGTCGATGCTGGCTTTGGCCATCGCGCCGATCAGCTTGTCGAGCGCGTTGTGGCGGCCGACGTCTTCGCGCACGAGGACGACTTCGCCATCCGGGCGGCACCAGGCCGCCGCGTGGATGCCGCCGGTGCGTTGCTGCAGCGGCTGTGCCGCGGCCAGCTCGCGCATCGCGCGCGACAGCGCCGGCACGAGGGCTGCGGTGTCGCCGAGGGCGGCCGGCAGCGGCGGCACCGGCCGATCCGGCACGCGGAAGACCTGATCGAGGTTGTCGGTGCCGCAGAGCCCGCATCCGGTGCGGCCGGCCATGCTGCGGCGGCGTTCCTTGAGCAGCGCTTCGCAGCGCGCCGTGACGCGCAGCTGCAGCGCGACGCCGTTGGGCCGCGTTCGCACTTCCACGTCGAGCAGGTCGGCCGGCGAGGCCAGCAATCCTTCGGTCAGCGAGAAGCCGAGCGCGAAGTCCTCGAGGTCCAGCGGCGTCGCCAGCATCACCGCGTGAGACAGTCCGTTGTACTCGAGCGCGATCGGGACTTCCTCGGCGACGAACTCCTCGTCCGCCGCGCGCGTGGCGCCAAGCCGCTCGGGCCGCACCGCGATCAACGCGGACGGCAGCGGCGCGTCGTCCTCCGCGTCCGGCAGGGCGCAGGCGTCGTTGATCGGGTCGATCGTCGCGTCGTTCGGTGCGTCGTTCGGCGCGTTGCTCGTCGCGCCCTTCGGCGCACCGTTCACGGTGTCGTTCATGGCGGCGGCCTCGCTGCGTTGCCGGTGTCGGCCTCTCCGTCGCCCCGCCCGGCCGGCGTGATCCTCGCGATCCAGCGCCCGTCCTCATCGACATGCAACCGGACCCAGCCCGGCCCCTGCTGGTCGCCGACGCGCGCATCGCTCATCAGCGTATAGAGCCGCAGCAGCACGCTGACACGCAGCCCCGTGCGCTTGGCCAGCCGCGGCAGCGAGACGCCGTTGCCGGCATCCAGCTCCGCCAGCGTTTCCAGCGCGAAACGCGCCTGCGCGGCCATGTCGCCGTCGTCCTCGCTCCCGTCCTCGACCTGGCGGTCCGGACCGTCTTGGACTTCAGCGGCGGGCGCGTCGGCGCGGTTCATCGCCGATGCCTCAGGCGTGCGCCCCGGCCACCGAGCGCGCCTGGTCCTGCGGCAGCGGCGCGTCCTGCTCGCGCAGCGTCAGCACCACCGGGATGGACTTCGACGTCGGCGTGCCCGCGCCGATGGACACGCTGCTCAGCGGCACCAGCGCGTTGGTCTCCGGGAAGTAGCTGGCCAGGCAGCCGCGCGGGATGTCGTACTCGATGAGCACGAACTTCTCGGCGCGACGCGTGTCGCCGTCGCTGTAGACGCTGGTGATGTCGACCCACTGGCCGGCCTTCATGCCGATCGCCTTCAGGTCTTCCCGGTTGATGAACACCACGCGACGATGGCCCCAGACACCGCGGTAGCGATCGTCCATGCCGTAGATCGTCGTGTTGTACTGATCGTGCGAGCGTACCGTCGCCAGATTGAAGACCACCGTCTTCTCATCGCGCATCCGCGCGCGCGCCTGGTGCAGCGGCGTGTCCGTCGGCAACTGGTAGGCGATGAAGTTGGCCTTGCCGGTCGGCGTGTTCCAGACGCGTTCCGACGCGGTGTTGCGCAGGCGGAAGCCGCCCGGCGTCTTGATCTTGTCGTTGAAACCCTTGAAGTCGTCGAAGACCTCTTCGATCTTGTCGCGGATGCGCGAGTAGTCCTCCACCAGCCACATCCACGGCGTCTTCGAACGACCCTTCAGCGTCGCCGCGGCCAGGCGTGCCACGATCATCGGCTCCGACAGCAGGTGCTCCGAGGCCGGCGCGTTCATGCCGCTGGAGATGTGGACCATGCTCATCGAGTCTTCCACCGTCACGCCCTGCGGGCCGGTGGCCTGCATGTCGATCTCGGTGCGACCCAGGCAGGGCAGCACCAGCGCCTCCTTGCCGTGGATCGTGTGGCTGCGGTTGAACTTGGTGGTCACATGGACGGTCAGGTCGGTGGACCGCAGCGCCTTCCACGTCGCGATCGTGTCAGGCGTCGCCGCGGCGAAGTTGCCGCCCAGCGCGAAGAACACCTTGCCCTTGCCGTCGAGCATCGCCTGGATGGACTCGACGGTGCCGTAGCCGTTCTCGCGCGGCGGCTCGAAGCCGAACACCTGGCCCAGGCGGTCCAGCAGCGCCTTGGGCGGCTTCTCGTAGATGCCCATCGTGCGGTCGCCCTGCACGTTGGAATGGCCGCGCACCGGGCAGGCGCCCGCGCCTTCCCGGCCCAGGTTGCCGCGCAGCATCAGCAGCGCCGCGATGTGCTGGATGGTCGCGACCGAATGCTGGTGCTGCGTGATGCCCATGCCCCAGCAGATGATCACGCGCTTGGCCTGCGCGTAGAGGTCGCCGGCGGCGCAGAGCTGCTCCTGCGACAGGCCGGATTCGGCCTCCAGCGCTTCCCAGCTTTCGGCCCGGATGCTGGCCTCGAATTCCTCGATGCCGTTGGTGTGCTCGGCGATGAAGCCCAGGTCCAGCACGCGTTCGCCGCCGGCGGCGACCGCCGCGTCGTCGAGCTCGAAGACGCGCTTGCACAGCGCCTTCATGACGGCCATGTCGCCGCCGATGCGCAGCTGGAAATAGTTGGTCGAGATCGGCGTGCTGCCCAGCGTCGCCATCTCCATCTTGTCCTGCGGATCGGCGAAGCGCTCCAGGCCGCGCTCGCGCAGCGGGTTGAAGCTGACGATCTTGCAGCCGCGCTTGGACGCCTCGCGCAGCTCGCCCAGCATGCGCGGGTGGTTCGTGCCGGGGTTCTGGCCGAAGATGAAGATCGCGTCCGCCTGCTCGAAGTCGTGCAGCGTCACCGTGCCCTTGCCGATGCCGATCGTCGGCTTCAGGCCCTGGCCGCTGGGCTCGTGGCACATGTTCGAGCAGTCGGGGAAGTTGTTGGTGCCGAACTCGCGCACGAACAGCTGGTAGAGGAACGCGGCCTCGTTGCTGGCGCGGCCCGAGGTATAGAACATCGCCTCGTTGGGGCTCTGCAGCGCGTTCAGGCGCGCGGCGATCAGCTCGAAGGCGTCGTCCCAGGCGATCGGCGTGTAGCGGTCCGTGGCGCGGTCGTAGACCAGCGGTTCGGTGATGCGGCCGAGGTTCTCGAGGTCGTAGTCGGACCACTCGGCCAGCTCGCTGACGGTGTGTCCGCCCAGCACGGTGGCCGTGGCGCGATGCGCGGTCGCCTCGGCGGCGATGGCCTTGGCCCCGTTCTCGCAGAACTCGAAGGTCGAGCGGTGATCCCGGTCGGGCCACGCGCAGCCGGGGCAGTCGAAGCCGTCCGGCTGGTTGGCCGACAGCAGCGTCTTGGCGCCCTTCATCGCGACGCCCTGCTGTTGCAGGTGCTTGGCGACGCTGCGCAACGCGCCCCAACCGCCGGCCGGTCCCTTGTAGAAATGGATCTTCTGGTCGCTCATGTGTACCCCCGGTTTGATCGGGCCACGGCCCGTTCAAACCACCCCCCGTGGGGGTGGCGGGCCGGCTCGGGGCGGCCCGGCGCTCGGCCCGCCCCTCGCTAAAAAGGAGGAATGGCAGACCGAGGTCTGCCATCGTGTTCACAGTATCGGCGCTGGCAGTCAGCGCCGTGCAGTGAGGGTCAAGAGAAGAACTTCGCGGCGCTCAGCAGCGTGCGATAGATGCCCCAGGCCAGCGGGATGCCCACGGCCAGCCAGGCCAGCGCGACCAGCGCGGTCGGCGTGGCGCGGCCGGCGCCCGGGCCGCTGCCCACTTCGGCGGCGGCGGCCTTCTCGTGCGCCAGCTTCTTCTCGACGGCCAGTTCGGCGTCGGTCATGAAGTGCTTGTCGGCGACCGGACGGATGGCCAGGTTGGCCAGCAGGCCGATGACCAGCATGCCCACCAGGATGTACATCGTCTGGTTGTAGACCTGCTCGCGCGGGATGCCCAGGCCCAGCTGGTAGTCGCGCATGTAGTTCACGACGATCGGGCCGAGGATGCCGGCGGTGGCCCACGCGGTCAGCAGGCGGCCGTGGATCGCGCCCACCATCTGCGTGCCGAACAGGTCACCCAGGTAGGCCGGCACGGTGGCGAAGCCGCCGCCGTACATCGACAGGATGATGCAGACCGCGCCGACGAAGGCCAGCTTGTGACCCGCGGCCGCGCTGCTCGGCAGGCTGGCGTACAGCAGGCCGCCCAGCACGAAGAACACGGTGTAGGTGAGCTTGCGGCCCAGCTTGTCCGACAGCGAGGCCCACACGAAGCGGCCGCCGATGTTGAACAGGCTCAGCAGGGCGGTGAAGCCGCCGGCGATCGCGGCGATCGCGGCCAGCTGCGTCTTGTCGAGCTCGGCGAACTTGGCTTCCACGCCGATCAGCGCGCCGCCGAAGATCTCCTGCAGCATCGGGCTGGCCATGCCGATCACGCCGATGCCGGCGGACACGTTCATGCACAACACGATCCAGACCAGCCAGAACTGCGGGATGCCCCACACCTTCTTCACGTGCACGTGGCGCTGCGTGATCATGGTGTTGGCGGCCTGCGCCGCCGGCGGGGTCCAGCCCGCGGGCTTCCAGCCGGTGGGCGGCACGCGGTAACCCAGCGCGCCGGCGACCATGAACAGGAAGTACACGACGGCCATGACGACGAAGGTCTGCATCACGCCCGCGTCGGTCGGGGTGGCGAAATGCTTCATCAGCTCGACGGCCAGCGGCGAACCGATCATCGCGCCGCCGCCGAAGCCCATGATGGCCATGCCGGTCGCCATGCCGCGGCGGTCCGGGAACCACTTGATCAGCGTCGACACGGGCGAGATGTAGCCCAGGCCCAGGCCGATGCCGCCGATCACGCCGGAGCCCAGGATCATCATCCAGAACTGGTGGGTGTGGATGCCGATCGCGGAGATCAGCATGCCGCCGCACCAGCACACGGCCGAGACCAGGCCGGCCTTGCGGGGACCGGCGCGTTCGAGCCAGCCGCCCCAGATCGCGGCGGCGCAACCCAGGAACACGAAGAACAGCGTGTACATCCAGCCCAGGGTGGCGACGCTCCAGTCGCACTCGGTGGTGAACAGCTGGGCGAAGAAGCCCACATCCTTGCCGCACGCGGCGCCGGTGCCGGCGGTCTGCAGCATCTTGGAGAGCGGCAGCCAGAACACCGAGAAGCCGTAGGCCATCCCGATGCACAGGTGGATGGCGAGCGCGCTCGGCGGCACCAGCCAGCGGTTGAAACCAGGAGCGGCGATGGTGCGCTCCTTGTCCAGCCAGCTCGAGCCGGCGGATCCGCCGCCCTGATCGGTCAGCACAGTAGACATGGGTCCTCCTCAAACAATGAAAGGCGGCCGCGACGCGGCCCGCTGAACACGAACGGCGCCGAACCCTCAAACGGCGCCGATCGACCGCGTCCCGTGTTCCGGCGTCCCCGTCCCTTTCGGCATCAAGAAACCGTTAGGGCAACGGTATCTGGTGACACGCTGAAAAAGTTGGGGCAGAACGCTCGCGGCGGTCGCGATCTTGACGCATGTCAGTGACATCCCTTGACAACCACACATAGCGAGCGGACATCTATCGCACGAAACCGACAGCCGGCGTCTATGAAACGCCCGGCGGTAACCGAATGTGCTTTGGTGAATTTGGGCGATCAACGCACACCACCCCCTGGAGCGGGTGTCCACCCCAGGTGGCTCGGGGGACGTCCAGGCACCAGGGCGATTGTTGAGGTCCCCACAACGGTGCGTTGCGCTATGGATCATTTATGCGATCGGGGTGAATGCCTATTGTTCATAGGTTTCCCGTCTCCGAAGGCGTCCATCAGCGCCTTCTTCACCGGACCGCCCTTCACGGGCCGTCCGGTTTTTCTTTGGGCGTCCGGCGGCGCGGGGATCGCCGCTTGCCCCGATGAACACGCGGATGTATCGGGGTGCAACTTGCCGTTTGTCCTACAAATCCTCGCGCCATCAGACGACGTCGGACGCCCCGACCACCGTCCAAAGTAGGTCCTAACCGATCTCCACCGATCGGCCCCTCAAGCCCAAAGGAGAGACCACATGAACGCGACCAAATCCCTCGTCACCGGTGCCGTTGCCCTGACCGCCTTTGCCAGCGTGCTGGGCCTGGCCTATGCGCAGGTCGAGAACTCGACCGAGTCGACCCCGACGCAAGCGACGCAGGAACAGTACCCCGCGACCCAGACCGAGCAGCAGGCGCCTGCCGACCAGAGCATGACGCCGGCCGACCAATCGAACGCCGCGACCACGCAGCAGAACCAGACCACGCCTGAAGCGCAGTCGCAGCAGACCCAGCCCTCGTCCACGGACCAATGGCAGAACCAGCAGCCGGCCACGCAAGACCCGCTGCCGGCCGATCCGACCAGCGCCGGCACGCCGGCTCCCCGCGCCGACCGCAACTGATCGGTGGGTTCGCACCGCCGCCACGCCCGGACCTGACCTTTCCTGAAAGCCCCCCATGCTGCGCGCCTCCAGCGGGTACTTCTTCAGCGATCCGCCGCCACCGAAGCCCCTCCGGCCGGTTGCGGGCTGGATCCCGGAGCACCTGCGGGAACGCGCGGGATGGGCGGCACAGGGACTGGCGCTGGGCCTGGCCGGCGCGCTGCTGGCCTGGCCGGCGGCCACCTTCCTGATGAAGCAGCTGCGACCGGTTCCGCCCGTCGTGGCCCGTCACACCACCCCCACACCGGTCCAGCCGGTCGTCCACGCCCCCGCGCCAGTGTTGCGGACCGGCAAGGCCGACTTCGGCAAGACCAAGGTTTCCAAACAGGCCCGCCAGCTCGCCCAATGGGTGATGGCAGGCTGGGATCACAACGGACGACCGTTCGCGATCCTCGACAAGCGCCAGGCCCAGGTGCTGGTGTTCAACCCCGACGGCAAGCTCCAGGCGACCACGCCGGTGCTGCTGGGTTACGCCGCCGGCGACGACAGCGTCGCGGGCATCGGCCTGCGGCCCATCGCCGAGGTGCGCCCCAGCGAACGCACCACGCCGGCCGGACGCTTCGTCGCGCAGCCCGGCAAGAACGCCGGGCACGAGGACGTGCTCTGGGTCGACTACGAGGCCGCCGTGTCCATGCACCGCGTGCGCCCGATCAATCCCGCGGAGCGTCGCCTGGAACGTCTGGCCTCGCCCACGCCCAAGGACAACCGCATCAGCTTCGGCTGCATCAACATGCCGGTGAAATTCTTCGAGCAGACGCTGTGGCCGACGTTCGGCAAGCGAGGGGGCATCGTGTACGTGCTGCCCGAGAAGAAGGCGATGGAACAGGTCTTCGCCGAGCAGATGCGCCGCGCCAAGGCCGGACCGTCCACGTGACGCGCGGTCGATGACCGCCCCGCGTCCGCGGCTCGACACCGCGCCTCATCTCCCGCTCTCCCCGTTCTCGACCCGGTCCGCGCTTGCGCTGGCAATCGCCATCGCGCTCGCCGCCGGCCTCGCGGCGCCCACGCAGGCCCAGGTGAGCCGCGCGACCGTGCGCGGCCTCGTGACCGCGCCGGCCGGCGTTCCGCCCGGCGGGCTGTCGATCATCGCCACCAACAGCGCCAACGGCGCCCGCTACCGGACCAGCACGCGGGCCGACGGGCGTTATGCACTGATCGGGCTGGCGCCGGGCGAGTACGTCGTCAGCGTCGCCGCCGCCGACGGCGCGCCGATCAGGACCGAACGCATCACGCTGTCCGTCGGCGAGAGCGCGTCGCTCGACCTCGGCGCCGCGCCCGCGCCGAACACGCCGGACGCGATCCAGCTCGGCACGGTGACCGTCGAGGGCAACGCCAGCCGGCAGGGCGTCAAGGACTCGCAGCTCGGCACGGTCGTGTCGCAGCGCATGATCGAGGCGCTGCCGCAGAACACGCGCAACTTCCTCAGCGCGGCGGACCTCGCGCCGGGCGTCGCGTTCTCGACCGACTCCAGCGGCCTGAGCCGCGTGCAATCGGGCGCGCAGGACTTCGACCACCTGAACGTCTTCATCGACGGCGTGGGCCAGAAGAACAACATCCTGCGCGGCGGCGTCAGCGGCCAGTCGGACACGCGCGGCAATCCGTTCCCGCAATCGGCGATCGCCGAATACAAGGTGCTGACGCAGAACTACAAGGCCGAGTTCGACCAGGTCAGCAGCGCGGCGATCACGGCGGTGACGAAGTCCGGCACCAATGAATTCCACGGCGAGATCTACAGCGACCGCACCGGCACCAACTGGCGGGCGAAGAACTCGCTGGAGAAGGAGCGCGAGGCCCAGGGCATCGCGCGCCCGTCGTCCGAGAAGTACGAATACGGCGGCAGCGTCGGCGGTCCGATCGTCAAGGACAAGCTGCATTTCTTCGTCGCCTACGACGCGAAGCGGATCGAGGACTCGCGCCAGATCGCCGGCCAGAACTTCGAGAAGCTGCCCAACGCCGGCATCGTGCCGGAGCTGCTGGCGCGACGCGGCAGCCAGGTCGACCCGTTCCACGAGGACCTGTTCTTCGGCAAGCTCGACGCGCAGCTCGACGACGAGCATCGCCTGACCCTCAGCGCGCGGCTGCGGCGCGAGACCGACCGCATCGCCGAGGACCGCAACCTCTCGCTGCCCGGCAACGACAAGGAGCGCCGCAACGACGAGACGCGCATCGACCTGAAGCACGAGTGGTCGCGCGACGACTGGCTCAGCGAGGCCCGCATCGGTTACGAGGACTACCTCTGGAATCCGAAGTCGGCATCCGAGACGGCGCTGGTCCGCTACAAGGTGTCGACGGCGTCGCCGCAGGTGCTGACGGCCTCGCAGGACGTGATCCTGGACGGCGGCTCGCCGGACGCGCAGCGGCGCAAGCAGCGCGGCACCTTCGTCTCCGAGGAGTTGACCTACACCGGCATCGACGGCCACGTGATCAAGGGCGGCGTGAAGCTCAAGGACATGCGCTACGACCTCAGCGGCACGGCCAACTCGGTCGACGGCGTCGACGTGCTGATCGACAACGTCACCGGCCTGCCCTACTGGGACGGCACGAACTGCACCGGCACCAACGTCTCCAACAACGGCAGCACCAGCGACCAGTGCAACATCCGGCGCGCGGCGGCGCCGTCGGTGGCCAGCTTCAAGAACAAGCAGTGGGGGCTTTACCTGCAGGACGACTGGAGCCTCACACCCAAGCTCGAGCTCAACCTCGGCGTCCGCTGGGACTACGAGGACAACATGCTCAACAACGCGTATGCGACGCCGGCCGACCGCATCGCGGCGCTGATGGCGCCGGACGTGACGCGTTACGGCATCGTCCCGACGACGGGCCAGACCTATGCGCAGTCGCTGGCCAAGGGCGGCATCGACGTGTCGCAGTACATCAGCAGCGGCAACTCCCGCAAGGCGTTCAAGAACGCGATCGCGCCGCGCGTGGGGTTCTCCTACGACGTCTTCGGCAACCGGGACACGGTGGTCTTCGGCGGCTACGGCCGCAGCTACGACCGCACGATGGCCAATCACGCGCTCGACGAACTGCAGAAGAACCAGTCGCCCGGCGGCGAGATCTGGCTGATCCGCAACGATCTGAAGATGCCTTACGCGGACCAGTTCAGCATCGGGCTGCGACAGGCGCTCACCAAGACCTGGAACGGCGAGATCGCGCTCAGCCGCGTCGAGGCGAAGAACCAGTTCGTCTGGTTCAGCGGCAACCGCGACGCCACCGGCGGCTTCGCGCAGCAGTCGGCGATCGATCCGCTGTGGGGCGGGCCGGACGGCTACGGGCAGGTGGTGCTGGGCGACTCGATCGGCCGCACGCGCACCGACGCCGTGTTCGTGAAGGCGGAGAAGCCGTACTCGGAATCCTCCGGCTGGACGGCGACGCTGGCCTACACCTACAGCGACGCGAAGACGACCAACCTCCAGTGGAGCAACGATACCTTCGACTGGACCTACGGCCGCGCGGGTCGCGGCTGGAATCCCAGCACGCTGGTCGACAGGCACCGCCTGGTCGGCGCGTTCATGACGGACAAGCTGCTGCCGTGGGGACTGACCTTCTCCGCCAAGGGCACGTATGCGAGCGGCTTCCCGCGCCGCATGACGAATTGCATCGGCGGCACGCCGCAGTGCTTCCTCGTCGAAGGCGAGTCGCCGAGCTTCCGTCAGGTCGACATCAGCATCGGCAAGGCCTTCAAGTACGGCATCCACCAGGTCGCGCTGCGGCTGGACGTGCTGAACGTGCTCGGCGCCGACAACTACGGCGGCTTCGACGACTGGATCGGCAGTGCGCCGCAGCCGGGGGCGACGCCCAACCGGCTCGGCGGCGACAACCTCAACCTCGACAAGCCCAACAACATCCGCGGAGACAACCGCGCGATGCGGGTGGTGCTGAACTACAAGTTCTGAGGGCTTCGCTTCGGTCGTCCGCCACCGCGTTTCATCGGCGGCGGACGAGTTGCATGACGCCGCGTGGCATCGCGCCGCGCCGCCCTCGTGGCGCGTCGGCTCGTGATCAGCGCAGCGGCCGGAAGGCCGCGCGCAGTTCCTCGGCGAAAAGCTGCGGCTCTTCCCACGCCGCGAAGTGGCCGCCCTTCTTCACCTCGTTGAAGTAGCTCAGCGTCGGATACGCCTTCTGCGCCCAGGACTTCGGCGCCTGGTAGATCTCGCCGGGGAACACGGTCACCGCGACGGGCACCTTGATCTCCCGCGTGCGCTGCTCGACGACGTTGAAGTTGTTGTTGTTGTTTTCCCAGTACAGCTGCGAGCCCGAGGTCCCGGTGTTGGTCAGCCAGTACAGCGTGATGTCGTCGAGCATCTCGTCCCTCGACAGCGAACGCTCCGGCACGCCGCCGCTGAAGGTCCAGTCGGCGAACTTGTCGTAGATCCACGCGGCCTGGCCGGACGGCGAGTCCGACAGGCTGTAGCCCAGCGTCTGCGGCCGCGTGACCATCATCCCGGCGTAGCCGCCGCCGCGCGTGTACAGGCGGTTCATCGATTCGTAGGCGGCCTTCTCCTTCGCGGAGAGGCTGGCCGGCGCGGGCTTGCCGCTCTTGATCGAGGCGGCGATGTCCGCGGGCACGGTGGCCGGCATGTTCACGTGGATGCCGAGCAGCCCTTGCGGCGCCAGACGGCCCTGCGCCTGCGCGACGACCGAGCCCCAGTCACCGCCCTGCGACACGTACTGCGTGTAGCCGAGGCGCTTCATCAGCACGTCCCACGCACGCGCCATGCGCTCGGGGCCCCAGCCGGTGCCGGTCGGCTTGCCGGAGAAGCCGTAGCCCGGCATCGACGGGATGACGATGTCGAAGGCGTCCGAGGCCTGGCCGCCGTGCGCGGTCGGGTCGGTCAGCGGATCGATGATCTTCAGCTGCTCGAAGACCGAGCCCGGCCAACCATGCGTGACGATGAGCGGCAAGGCGCCGGGATGCTTCGAGCGCACGTGGATGAAGTGGATGTCCAGCCCGTCGATGCGGGTCACGAATTGCGGATAGGCATTCAGCCTGGCTTCGGCCTTGCGCCAGTCGTAGTCCGTGCCCCAGTAACGCACGAGGTCCTGGAAGCCCGCGAGCTGCACGCCTTGCGAGCGGTCGTCGACCGTCTCGCGATCGGGGAAACGCGTCGCCGCGATGCGCTGGCGCAGGTCGACCAGCGCGGCCTCGGGAATGGCGGTCTGGAAGGGGCGGATCGTGGTGTCTTCGGCGGCATCGCGCGGCGCGGAGACGGCGGTCGGCGCCTGGGTCTGCGCGCTGCTGGCGACGGGGAACAGGGCGAGGCTGAAGGCGCCCGCGATGGCGGCAGCGGTCGCGGTGACAGCCAGGAGGTGGTGCTTGGCGTTCATGGGACTCCGTGGAGAAGATTCGGCGTGCCGGGATTCGGCACGGGACGAATTTCAGCGGTCGCTGGTATCTCCGACGTGTCCTCGAGCAGGCCTTTTCGTCAGGCCGCGTATGCGGGTCGTTCGCAGATACAAGCGCATACGATTCACTCGCATGCGATCAATATGAAGACTGCCGAAATGACGTTCCGATCGGGGCATGGCGAATGGATGACGCTCGTCGCGCGGCGTATGCTGGGCCGCATCGCAACTCCGTGGTCCGGTGCCATGACGACTGCCCTGCTCATCATCGATCTGCAACGCGCGCTCTGCGTCGGCGAATACGCCTGCCACGACGTCGAGGCCGTGATCGGTCGCATCAACGGCCTGATCGCACAGGCGCGTGACAGCGGCACGCCCGTGGTCTTCGTCCAGCACGAGGAAGAGGGTTACGAGCCGCTGCGTCACGGCAGCGAGGGTTGGCAGATCGACGATCGTCTGCACGTGCGACCGGACGACCGACGCGTGTTCAAGACCTCGCCGGACTCGTTCCACAAGACCGATCTGGACGCAGTGCTGAAGGGCTTGGGCGTGACGCACCTGGTCGTCTGCGGCGCGCAGAGCGACTTCTGCGTCGACACCTCGACGCGCCGCGCGCTGAGCTCGGGCTACGACGTCACGCTGGTCGAGGACGGCCACACGACGATCGCCTACGGCGACCTCACGGCGCCGCAGATCATCGACCACCACACGCTGATCCTGCGCAATCTCAACAGCTTCGGGCCGACGATGGAGGCGAAGAAGGCTGCGGAGATCAGGTTCGAAGCGGCCTGACGCGCGACCCTCGGATCACTTGAGCATCGTTCGGGAGCTGGCAAGCTGCGACAAGGTCATGTCGCACTGATCCACCGTCCCGATGCAGTCGAGCCCGCGGGACTCGACTTCGTTCATCAGGCTCAGCCATGCGTTCAGGCCTTCGAGCGTGACCTTCGTGCGCGAGGTCCGGCTCCAGCCGCGCTCGGCCAGTTGGCCCAGGTAGATCCACGTCTGCCGGCGCGACAGCCCCGACAGCTGCCCGATGCACGCCTGCGACACCGGCAACGCCAGGCTGTTGCCCGCCGTGCCCGCCCGCTGCGAACTGCTCAGCGCCGCCGCCAGGGTCGCCAGCACGCTGATCAGCCGCTGGAAGCCGTTGCCGGCCAGCCGCATCGTGATCTGGTCCTGCAACCGCGACGCGGTCGCCGCGTACAGCTCGCCCGTCGCCGCGTCGCGCTCCGGCGCGTTCGCGTCCTTCATGCGCGGCATCGGGATGTGGATCGTCGTCACGTCGACCAGCGCCGTCACGTCGTAACGCGCCGCCAGCTTGCCCAGCGGCGAGTCCGCCCCGATCACGTCGCCCAGCCACAGCGCCGCCACGGCCACGCGCGTGTCCGCCGCGACCTTCGCCGCCAGGAACGCCGCCCCGCCGCTGATCGCGATCCACTCGGCCAGCGGCGTGCCGGCCTCGATGATCTTCTGGCCGCGCCGATACGTCCGGATCTGGCCGTCGGCCAGCCAGTCGTCGCTCGTCGTGTCCGGTGCGCCGTCGTGCGGCGGCGTCCGCGTCCCTCTCGTGCTCATGATGTGTTCTGCATAAGGTCCGCCGGACAAGGCTCCGCCCTCCGCTGCTCATGCGGAACTTTCGCGAAAGCCATTGCGGCGAATCGTGGGTTATAGAAGCGGACCGCGGACACCGATCGGTGGATAAGCCCCGTGGCGCCGGCCCGGTTTGCGGGTTGACCGCGCGGCGGTCGGCGGATCACCAGATGGACAGACTCCTTGCCAGCACGCGCTGGAGCCAGCTGCGCGACGAGGACTCCGACACGTCGCCCTGCGCGACGCTCTCGAGACTCGCGTTCACCACGTCGCGCGACGACACGAGGTTGCCCGGGCGGATGTCGCGCGGATTCACGATCCCCGAGAAACGCAGCGTGTTCACGCCCTGGTTCAGGCCCACGTTGCGTTCGCCCGCGACCAGCAGGTTGCCGTTGGGCAGCACGTTGATGACGCTCACCGCCACCGTCGTGACGAAGCTGTTGTCCGTCTCCGTCGTGCCCGAGCCCTTGAACGAATCGCTGCCCGCGGCCGTCGCGTCGATGTTGAGCAGCCGCTCCACCACGCCGATCTTGCTCTGGCCGCCCGGCCCGCGCACCGCCAGCTTGTTGTCGCGGTTGGTGTCGGTCGTCTGCTTCTGGCTGGCCTTCAGCGTCTCCTGGATGTCCACCTTCATCGTGTCGCCGATCGCGCTCGGGCGCTTGTCGCCCGAGAACAGCGAGGTCGGCGACATGCCCGGCTGGTAGATCGCGCCGTTGTTGGGCCGCTCGATGTACATCGGCGCCTGTGGCGGCGTGACCATCATCGGACCGGCCACCGTCGGCGACGTGCCGGCACACCCGCCCAGCGCGCCGAAGGCGGCGAACGCGAGGATCGCCAGCGCCGGCGCGATGGCGGGAGCAACCGCCGGAGCAACCGCCGGAGCAACCGCCGGAACAATCGCCGGCGCGGTCGCGCGGCGGGATTCATTCGTCGACATCACATCCCTCTCCCTCAGCTCTGGAAGCCGGTGATCAGCGCCTTCACGACGGGCGCGATCTTGTTGCGCGTCCCGGCCCAACGGGCCAGGCCGAAGTTCTCCTCGGCGACGTAGCTGCTGCTCGACAGCAAGGTCCCGTCCGCCCGGTGCAGGCTCAGCGACGCGGCGCTGAGATTGGCGCGATAGCCGCTGGCCATCGGCGGCACGCCCCATTCGATCGTCGCGACGTAGCGCAGCCACACGCCGCATTGCTGCAGGCCGGTGCCGGG
Organism: Roseateles noduli; assembly: GCF_050626985.1. Taxonomy (NCBI): domain Bacteria; kingdom Pseudomonadati; phylum Pseudomonadota; class Betaproteobacteria; order Burkholderiales; family Sphaerotilaceae; genus Roseateles; species Roseateles noduli. Next base: position 5,925,863 of record NZ_CP192463.1, on the reverse strand, counting down.
CTCGTACACGCGGCTGTCCACGCCCTGCCCCTTCAGTTCCGCCTGCATCGCCGGGACCAGGTCCTCCAGCGGCGCGTTGCGGTTGAACTCGATGCACAGCGTGCGCACCGGCGCATCGCCGTGATGGACGGTATTGCTGGCCTTGGCCGGCGCGGCGGTCGCGAGGGCCGTCGAGGTCGCGGTGCCGGCGCCCTTGAGCAGTTCCCAGGCGGGCACCGGACTCAGCGCGCTGCAACCCCCGAGGCCCGTCAGCGCAATGAGCGCCAGGCCGGCAACGGGTCGGACGAAGCGGCGCGACGACGGTTCCGGTCGAATGGGCATGACCCGACCCTCACACCAGTTCATCGAGCACGGCGCCGCCGCCGAGCGCGGCCATCACGCCGTAGCCGACGACATTGCCGAGCACGTTGCCGACGCCGCCGGCGACATCGCCGACCGTGTCGGTGACGACATCGGCGACCGTCTCGACGGCATCCACCGCGTCGTTCGCCAGCGCCTGCAGGCCCTTGGCGCTGATGGTCGCCGTCACGCCGAGCACGGGCCCGAGCGTCACGCTGGGGCCGCCGCCTCGCGACGATCCCGACGACCCGCCGGACGCGGCGGCGCGGCCGCTCTCGTGCGAGCCGTCGGAGGACGTTGCCAGGGCGACCAGGCTGGACAGGAGGGGCACGCTGCTCAAGAGAGGCTCCCGGCGACGATCAGCCGCGCGCGGCCAGCGAGGCCGTGTCCAGCGACAGCGTGGCGGGAGCGGCGGTCGACGTGGCGGCAGTAGCCGGTGCGACCGCCATCGGTGCTGTCGCCGCGGAAGCCGGCGCACCCGCCTTCGCGTCATTCAGCATCTTGGTGAAATCGGGCGCGCCGGACTTGGCGCCCTTGGCCGGGCCTGCGGACGCCGGGGCGCCGACGTGGGCTGCGGGCGACGGGGAAGCGTTGGGCTTGACGTGCATGGCGAAGCGCTCTCGTTCGTTGGGGTGAACGGATTCTTCGCCGCGACCACCTCCCGGCATGCCGCAATGAGCGCGACGAACTCAGCGGTCGTCGCGGACTCGGTGAACTGCGTCACCGAGGGATATCAACTGGGAGGTGTCTTCGCCGTTTTGCCGGCTCAAGTCCGCGCGAAAGCGGCACCGGCCTGGGCGATCAACGCGCGGGATGGGCGAAAAGCCCGATGCGACGCCGATGCGACGCCGATGAGATGGGCGATGGAACGGGCGATGGAACGGGCGATGAGGACGTCAACGCGGTCGACGCGGAGACGGCGGCACGGACCGCCGGGAGGGTCAGGTCACGCGCCGCGGCTTTGATGCGCCATCGCCTCGGTCCATTCGTCCCAGGTGGACTCGGTGACCTCCAGGCCTTCCAGCGCGGGCGGTTCCTCGATGGGCCAGCCGGACGGGCTGAAGGGGATGCGCCGCTGCAGCAGCACCTCGGTCTGCCGCAGGATGCGCTGCATGGCCGAGGTGAAGGGATGGCCGGGTTCTCCGGCGGGTGGCGCGAAGCGTTGTCGCATGGTCCTCTCCTGACGAGTTCCCACTATCAGCGGGGGTCGGCCCAAGTGCCATCCCACCATAGGGTGGACTCGGGGGGATGCCGGAGGGGGTGTGACGAAAGGCAGCGGGGGACGGCCAGGCGGTCGGCCGGCCCGAGGAGCCCATCAACGGCGCGTGAAGCGGCTTCGCTACCTCATCAGATCGATCATTTCGATCTGATGGAACTGATCGGAATTGATCGTCAGCGCGGGCCGTCAGATCACCTGCCGGAGCAGCGCATACAGCGCGATCGCGCCGGAGACCACCGCGCAGGCGGTCTTCATCGAACGGTTGGCCACGAAGGCGCCAATCAGGCTGCTGACCAGGATGGCGGCGAGGAGGTAGTTGGTTTTCATGGGCCGCGATTGTGGCGGCGCGCCGGCGGGTGTCCGGCGAGCGCCGCGGCGCGGATCAGACAGTCGCCCGATCGGGGCGGTTGATCTCGACGGTGACGTGAACAAGTTCCTCGTGGACGGACAGCAGCCGGCGCACCTCGTCCGGCCGCGCCTCGGGGCTGTCGGTGACCAGCGAGACGATGCAGGCGTACTGCGCGCGACCGACGCGCCAGACATGCAGGTCGGCGATGGCCGCCGGCCACGGCGCGGCGGCGATGACCTGGCGGATCTCGTCGACGACCGGCGCGTCCATCTCGGCGTCCAGCAGCACGCGGCCGGTGTCGCGCAGCAGCCCGCGCGCCCAGACCGCCACCAGCACCGCGCCCGCGATGCCCATCACCGGATCGAGCCAGTCCGCGCCCCACAGCCGGCCGCCCAGCAGGGCCACGATCGCCAGCACCGAGGTCGCCGCGTCGGCCAGCACATGCATGTAGGCGGCGCGGAGGTTGAGGTCGTCGTGGCCCTGCCCCGGCGCGTGGTCGTGCGGTTCGCCGTGCCCATGGCCGTGCCCGTGTCCGTGCGCATGACCATGACCGTGGTCATGCCCGTGGTCGTGCCCGTGATGGTGGTGCTCGCCGCGCAGCAGCCAGGCGCAGGCAAGGTTCACCACCAGGCCGACCGCCGCGACCGCGATCGCCTCGTCGTAGTGGATGGGCGTCGGCGCGATCAGCCGCTCGACCGATTGCCACAGCATCAGCCCCGCGACGCCGACCAGCAGCAGCGCGCTGCTGTAGCCGCCGAGGATCTCGATCTTCCAGGTGCCGAAGGCGAAGCGCCCGTCCCTGGCCCAGCGCCGCGCGGCGCCGTAGGCCAGCAGCGACACGCCCAGCGCCACCGCGTGCGAGCTCATGTGCCAGCCGTCGGCCAGCAGCGCCATCGAGTTGAAGACGTAGCCGCCGGCGATCTCCGCGACCATCATCAGGACCGTCAGCAGCACCGCCCAGCGCGTGTTGCGGGCGGCAAGCGGATTGCCCTCGTCGAAGACATGCGTGTGTTGCCAGGGCGTGGTGGACATCGACGGAGACATGGCGGCGGCGGCGAAGTGGACGGCGGGTGGAGGCGCAAGCGCCGCAGTATCCCCTTCACACCGCGCCCCCGGCGCCAGAGTCCCCGCGCCGGGACGGTCATCGGGCGGGGGTAGACTGCGGCGCAGCTTTTCAATCACGACAACGGGACCCTGGGTGGACACAGAGGAGCGACAACCCTTGCGGGTGGTGGTGCTCGGCGGATCGGCGGGCAGCATCGATGCGCTCGGCACCGTGCTCGGTGCGCTACCGAACGAACCGGGCTTCGCGGTGCTGGTCATCACGCACCTGGACCCCAACGAGGAGACCCGGCTGCCCGAGGTCCTGCGCGACCGCAGCACGCTCCCGGTGGAGCGCCTCGAGCACTTCACCAAGGTCGAGCACGGCCGCGTCTACGTGATGCCGGAGAACGTCGGCGTCATGGCGCTGGACGGCCACTTCCGCCTCACCCGCCGCACGCCCGGGCTGCACCTGCCGATCGACGCCTTCCTGGCCTCGCTGGCGCAGGACCCGGACCTGGACGGCGCGGTCGTCATCCTGTCGGGCACCGGCCAGGACGGCGCGGCCGGCATCGTCGACCTGAAGGCCACCGGCGGCTTCGTGGTCGCGCAGGCGCCCAACACCGCGGCACACGAGGGCATGCCGGTCGCCGCGATCGACACCGGGCTGGTGGACGAGGTCCTGCCCCCGGAGGACATCCCCGCCGCGCTGATGCGCCGCTTCGGCCAGCCGCACCACGAGAGCGACCTGCCCGGCTCCGCCGGCGTCGCGCAGGACGTCGACGCGCTGGAGACCGCGCTGGCGATCGTCCAGCAGAAGGCCGGCGTCAACCTCGGCTACGTCAAGGACGTCAACCTGCGCCGCCGTTTCCTGCGGCGCGTGCTGCTGCAGAAAGACCGCGACGTCGGCGCCTACCTGCAGTTCCTGCGCACCGACCCCTACGAGGCCGCCGCGCTGCGCGACGACGTGCTGATCGGCGTGACCGCGTTCTTCCGCGACGCGGAGTTCGTCAACGTGCTGCGCCAGGTCGTGCTGCCCAAGCTGCTGGCGCTGCGCCACGACCCGATCCGCATCTGGGTGCCCGCCTGCTCGACCGGCGAGGAGGTCTACACGATCGCCATGCTGCTCAAGGAGGCGATGATCTCCGAGGGCATCCACCGCCGCGTGCAGATCTTCGGCACCGACCTGAACGAGGCCTCGATCGAGACCGCCCGCGGCGGCCGCTACACCGCCGCCGCGCTGGAGAACGTGCCGCAGCCCTTCCGCGACACCGCCTTCGTGCCGACCTCCGGCGGTTACCTCGTGGCCAAGGACCTGCGCGAGATGTGCGTCTTCGCGCGGCACAACCTGCTCACGCATGCGCCGTTCTCCGGCATGGGCCTGATCAGCTGCCGCAACATGCTGATCTACCTGCGCAAGGAAGCGCAGCAGCATGTCTTCGAGGTGCTGCACTACGCCTGCCGCAACGACGGCTTCATGCTGCTGGGCCGGGCCGAGGCGGCCTCGGTCGCCGACGGCTTCGAGCACGCCGGCGCGCCGCACCTGTACCGCAAGCTGCCGAACTCGCGCCGCCACCGGCCGCTGTTCCCGATCGATGCGTTGCGCCCCTGGGCCAGCGACGGCAACGCGCCGCGCGTGCCGCAGGCGCCGCCGCCGGACCTGGTCAGCGAGGCCGCCAACCGTGTCGCCCTCGCGCGCTACGTGCCGCCGGGCTTCGTCGTCAGCCAGGGCGGCGACGTGGTGCAGTTCCGCGGCGACGTCTCCGCCTTCATCGCGCCCGCGAGCGGCGAGGCCACGCTCGCGCTGCCGCGCCTGCTGGACGCTTCGCTCAACGTGCCCGTGCGCACGGCGCTGGTCGAGGCCAAGCGCACCGGGCAGCCGGTCCGGCGCGAGCGTGTCGCCTTCAACGATCGCCGCTACGTGCTCGAGGTCCTGCCGCTCGAAGCGGGAGAGGCCTCGCAGCATTTCCTGGTCACCTTGGCGCCCCAGCCGGACGAACCCGTCGCCGACACCACGTCGGCGCTGTCCACGCCGCCGTTCTCGCCCAGCGGCGCCCGCGCGCGCGTCGACGAGCTCGAGCGCACCGTGACGACGCTGTCCGACGAACTCGAGGCGACCCAGGCGCAGCTGCGCACGCTGGTCGTCGAATTCGAATCGGCCAACGAGGAGCTGCGCACCGCCAACGAGGAGATGCTCAGCACCAACGAGGAACTGCAGAGCGCCAACGAGGAGCTGCAGAGCGCGAAGCAGGAACTCGAATCGGCCAACCAGGAGCTGCTCTCGCTGAACGAGGAACTCAAGTCGCGCAACGACGAGCTGGATCTCGCCAACGACGACCTGAGCAACCTCGTCGAGGGCATCCCGCTGCCGGTCGTGGTGCTGGACCGGCAGTTGCGGTTGCGGCACGCCTCGCCGCAGGTGGCGCAGCTGTTCGGGCTCGATCCCGCGGCGCTGGGCCAGTCGATCGGGCAGCCGGTCGTCAACGTCACCTCGCGCTTCGCCGTCGGCCAGTTGGAGCAGCTGGTGCAGGCCGCCGTGCAAGGCCTGGCACCGGTCGAACACGAACACCAGGACACCGAGGGCCGCTGGTGGCTGATCAACGTGCGGGCCTACCGCACCGCCGACGAGCGCATCGACGGCGCGGTGATCGCCTTCCAGGACATCCACGAACTGCGCTGCGCGCTGGAATCGGCGCAGCATGCGCGCGACGACGCGGAGCGCGCCAACACCGCCAAGGACGACTTCCTCGGCATGGTCTCGCACGAACTGCGCGCGCCGCTGAACGTGATCTCCGGCTGGGCCTCGGTGCTGAAGCAGTCGCAGGAACGCGGCACGCTCGGCGAGGCGACCGCGACACGCGCGATCGCCACCATCCTCAAGCATTGCCAGGCGCAGGCGCAGCTGATCGACGACCTGCTCGACGTGTCGCGCATCGCGTCCGGCCACCTGACGCTGGAGATGCGCCCGCTCGACCTCTCGGCCTGCGTGCGCGCGGTCGTCGACGGGCTGCAGCCGGCGGCCGAGGTCAAGGGCCTGACGCTGAGCGGCACCGGCCTGCAGCAGCCGCATCGCATCCAGGGCGACCAGCGCCGGATGCAGCAGATCGTGGCCAACCTCGTCGGCAACGCGTTGAAATTCACGCCGCGCGACGGACGGATCACCGTGTCGCTGAGCCGCATCGGGCCGACGATTGAGCTGGCCGTCGTCGACACGGGCATCGGCGTCGCGGTCGAATTGCTGCCACGGCTGTTCGACCGCTTCACGCAGGCCGACATCAGCCGCACGCGCGAGTACGGCGGCCTCGGCCTGGGACTGTCCATCGTGCGCCACCTGGTGCTGGCGCACGGCGGCACGGTGACGGCGCACAGCGACGGCGAAGGCCGCGGCACGCGCCTGACGGTGCGCTTCCCGGCGGTGGAGCTGGTCTCGGACACGCCCGAGACGACGCCGCGCGAGAGCGTCGACGCCGACCTCGGCGGCCTGCGCGTGCTGCTGGTCGACGACGATCCGCATGCGCTGGACGCGCTGCGGCATCTGCTGGAGCTGGCCGGCGCCGAAGTGCGCGCGGCGGGCTCGGTCGAGCAGGGATGGGAGCAGGTCGCGGCGGCGTCCGAGCATCCGCCGCACGTGCTGATCAGCGACGTGGCCATGCCCGGCGCGGACGGCTATTCGCTGGTGCGCCGGCTGCGGGCGCGGGAGCGTGCGCTCGGCACCGCGTCGCCGCTGTTTGCCGTGGCGCTGACGGGACTGGCCACGCTGCAGGATCGCGACGCGGCCATCGCCGCGGGCTTCGACGACCACCTGGCCAAGCCGGTGGACGTGGACCTGCTCATCGAGAAGGTGCTGCTCGCGCGCCCGCGCTGATCGCGGCCGTCGCGAAGGCACCGCGGCGGATCAGTCCGCCGCCTGCATGACCGCCGGCAGGTCGATGGTCCGGCGGCGCGCGCGCTTGACGTCGTACATGCGCTGGTCGGCCAGGTGCAGCGCCTGCTCGACGCTGAGCCCCGCCGGATCGAGCGCCACGACGCCGACGCTGGCGCCCGCGTACTGCAGCGCGTGGCCGTCGAGGTCGAAGCGGCCCACGCTCGCGAGCGCGGCGCGCTGCTCCAGCGTGCGCGCGGCCTGCGCCGGCTCGCCGCGATCCACGAGCGGTCCTTGCGAACGCGGCAGGCCGCCCAGGCTCACGCCGGGACCGACGACGATGAATTCGTCCCCGCCCACCCGCGCCAGCATGTCGGAGCCGCGCAGCTCCAGCGACAGGCGCTGGGCGATCTCGCGCAGGAACAGGTCGCCGCGATGGTGGCCGAGCTGGTCGTTGACCGACTTGAAGCCGTCCAGGTCGATGCAACCCAGCAGCACGCAGGTACCGTCGCGGGTGGCGCGCTGCAGCTCGCGCTGCAGTTCGTCGAACAGCGCGCGGCGGTTGGGCAGTCCGGTCAGCACATCGGTCAGGGCGTAGGTCGCCAGCTGCTCGTTGGCCGCGCGCAGGTCGGCCACCAGCCGCTCACGCTGCAGGAACTGGCTCACCAGCGACGAGAACAGCCGCAGCAGCGACTGCGCCTCGGGACCGATGGTGCGACGGTCCGCGCTGGCCGCGCACAGCGTGCCGAGCAGCTCGCCGCCGTCGTCGCGGATCGGCGCGCTCACGTAAGTCTGGATGCCGAGCTGGCGCGCGGCGTCGGAGTCGCCCCAGCACGCCGCCACGTCGCTCGTGGCCATGCGGCCGGCGTCGAGGGCGCGCTTGCACAAGGTGTCCGACCAGGGGACGGTCAGTCCCTCCGGGATGGTCATCGTGCCGGCGTTGCGGGCCAGCAGCACGTGCTGCTCCCCGGCACGCAGGTCGATCGTGGTGAGGTAGGTCGACTCCAGGCCGGTGACCGTGCCCAGCATGTCCAGCAGCGGGCGGGTCAGCTGTTCCAGGTTGCGGGCGACGGGGACGGTCGACGTCAGGCGGGCGAGCAGGGCATCCAAGATCGGCGGTCGAAATCAGGACTGAAGTCGTGGATGTTGTCACAACTGCGGAGCGCCGCCGGACGCCGTCCGTCATGACACGGGTGCCGTCCGCCGGATCGCGGACGCGTCCTTCATGACCGCGACATAGTGCCGCTCCGCCGGGCGTGGGAATTGCCGCTTTCGCAACATCGCAGACCAGGGGAGAACCCGCATGCAGCGCGACGGACAGTACCGCGGCGTCACTTACCGCGTCGAATCGACACCCGCCCCCGGCGGGGCCTTCGTCGGCCACTACCAACTGCTGAATACCGGGCGGCGTCGGAGCGACGCGCCCGAGCCCGGCCTGGCGGATCGAGGCCCGCCCGATCCCGGCCCGCCAGATCAAGGCCTGCCCGATACCGCGGCGGCCAACGACGCCTTCGGAGACAGACTCGAGGCCCGGGACGATCAAACGACGTCCGCCGCCGGCGTGGACGACGTCGTCCATCCGGCGACCGACTCCGCCTGGGCGACCGAGAACGAGGCGCTCAACTACGCCACCGAGGCGGCCTGCCATGCGATCGAGATCATCCAGCTCGGGCGGCCGCAGGCTCAAGGACGAGGAAGCTCGTCGAGCCGGAGGCGGACGGACTCGCTGGGGCAGTAAGGGAGACCGCCCGACGCCGTCAGGCCTGGCGCGGGCACTCCACGACGCAGGGGGCATCCCTCCGGGAACCCCCAGCGTCATTCCGGCCCCACCCGCACTCGCTGACCATGGGCCTTGGGACTTTCTGACTGCGGGAGACGACCGGTCAGGCTTCGCCGAGCGCGCGCGCGATCAGCTCCACCTGCTCCAGCTGGTGGATCGTGTGGGAAGAGGTGGCGCCGGAGCCGTTCGCACGGCGCGCCACGCAGCGCAGCTGCACATGCTGCGGCAAGACCGCATCCATCTGCTCGCGGATGAAGCTCCACGCGCCCTGCTGGCGATGCTCCTCCTGTACCCAGGTGATCTCGACGAGTGCGGGATAACGCGCGAAGAGCGCCGTCAGCTCATCCGCCGGGAACGGATAGAACTGTTCGATGCGGGCCAGCGCCAGGTCCGCGCGCGCCACCGACCGACGGCCACGATCCAGGTCGTAATGCACCTTGCCGCTGCACAGCAGCAGGCGCTCGACCTGCTCGGCGCGCTCGACCGTCGCATCGTCGATGACCGGCTGGAAGCTGCCGCCCGTCAGGTCCGCGATCTCCGCGTGCGACGCCTTCTCGTGATACAGCGTGCCCTTGGGCGACATCACGATCAGCGGCTTGCGCAGCGTGTCGAACGCCTGCCGGCGCAGCAGGTGGAACCATTGCGCGGCCGTCGACGGGCAGGCCACGCGCAGGTTGTCCTCGCCGCAGAGCTGGAGGAAGCGGCTCAGGTAGCCGCTCGAGTGATCGGGGCCGATGCCCTCGTTGCCGTGCGGCAGCAGGATGGCCAGCGAGGAGGTCTCGCCCCACTTCTCCTCGCCCGAGCTGATGTACTGGTCGACAAAGACCTGCGCGCCGTTGACGAAGTCGCCGAACTGCGCCTCCCACACGGTCAGCGTGCGTGTCGCCCCGACGCTGTAGCCGTACTCGAAACCGAGCACCGCCTCCTCGGACAGCGGTGAGTTGAAGATGTCGAAGCGCCCCCGCGACGGGTCGCCCGGACCCGCGCCGGGCCGTTCGCCATGCCGCGCGTCGTGTGCGTCGCCATGACCGTTGCCGTGACCGTCGTCGTGACCGTTGTCGTGACCGTTGCCGGCACTGATCTGTCTCAGCGGCACGAACTCCGTCGGAACGTCCTCGCCCGTCGAACCCGTCTGCACGGTCGTCTGCGAGGTCCACACCGCCTGTCGATGCAGGAAGGTGCCGCGCCGCACGTCCATGCCGGAGATGCGCACGTTGAGGCCGCCTTGCAGGATCGTCGCGTAGGCGAGGTTCTCGGCGAAGCACCAGTCCGCGCGCAGCGGCGGCTCGGTGAGCCCCGCCATCCGGCGCCAGTGGTCCGTCAGCGTGCGCACCATCGCGTGCGGCTCGAAGCCGTCGGGCAGCCGCGTCATCGGATCGACCAGCGCCTGCAGCCCGGCCAGGTCCAATCGGGGCACCTCGCCCGGGCGGCGCAGCGGGGACGGCGATTCGTCCTGCGCCGGGATCACCGGATCGGAGAACGCCTGGTGCGCGCGCACGCGGCTGTGCGTGACGTGCGAGGCCATGTCGGTGTCCGGCGGCAGGACGCAGTCGGCACGCAGCGCGGCGGCGTAGCGCTCGACGATCGTCGGATGCGTCTGCGTCAGCGCGTGGATGCGCGGCCGCGTCAGCGACGGGACGTCGCTCTCCGAGTGGCCGAGGCGGCGGTAGCCGATCAGGTCGATGACGATGTCGGAGCCGAAACGCGCCCGCCAGGCCAGCGCGATCGCCGCGGCACGCAGGGCCTGCTCGGGCTCGTCGGCGTTCACGCGCAGGACCGGCGCGTCGACCATGCGCGTGACGTCGGTGCAGTACTGCGCCGGCCAGGCGCTCATCGGGTTGGGCTCGGTGAAGCCGACCTGGTTGTTGATGATCACGTGCACCGTGCCGCCGACGGTGTAGCCCGGCTTGCCGCCCAGCATCAGCGTCTCCATCACGACGCCCTGCCCCGCGAAGGCCGCGTCGCCGTGCAGCATCAGCGGCAGCACGAGCCGGCGGCCGTCCCGGTCCGCGCGCTCGCGGCCGAGCGCGTCCTGGCACGCGCGGGCCAGGCCCGTGAGCACCGGATGCACGCTCTGCAGATGCGACGGGTTGTGCGCCAGCGTGAGCGTCAGCCGGCCCTGCGGCGTGTCGAGCTCGCGTTCGCCGCCGAGGTGGTAGATGAGATCGGTGTGCAGCTCGGGATGCGGCGACTTCGGGTCGAAGAAGTCCAGCACGCGCGCCGGCGGGAAGCCCATCAGGTTGACCAGCACGTTGACGCGGCCCCGATGCGGCATGCCGAGGAAGATGCGCCGCACGCCGTGGCCCGCGGCCTGCTCGCAGAGCGCGTCCAGCAACGGGATCAGCGTCTCGTTGCCTTCCAGCGAGAAGCGCTTCGCGTGCGGGAAGGCCTGCGCGACGTGCTCTTCCCAGCCCTGCGCGCGGATCAGCCGGTCCAGCAGTGCCAGGCGCTCCGCGGCGCCGCCCGCCCCCGGGGGCGCGGACTCCATCGCGTGATGGAGCCAGTCGCGCCGCGACGCGTCGCGCACCGCGCTGGCATCGAGCGCCAGTCCGCCGCAGTAGATCGCCTTCAGCGCGCGGTCGAGATCGCCGACGGTGCGGGCGCTCCACAGCGGCGTGCCGGCCGGCGACAGCCAGTCGCCGGGCTGCAGCCCGAAACGCTGCGGGTCGAGCAGCGTCGGATCGGCGGGACGCGAAACGCCCAGCGGATCCAGTCGCGCGCTGCGATGACCGTCGCAACGATGCGCGTCGATGAAGGCGAGCACCTCGGGCCGCCAGCGCGCGCTGGAGGGGTCGGGCGAAGCGGACGTCGGCGCTGCCGCGCCCGGCTGGATCCTGTCGTTCATGAGTCGCTCCCTGGTGATGCGACGGATACAAACGCGGCGATGACAGTGCCGCGGACGAAAACGGCGATGTGGGCGATGACGGCGTCGCAGGCGGTTCTCCGCCGCCTGTCGACCTGGGCCGCGCTACAACACGAAAGCCCGCACCGCGTTGTTCAGATGCGTGGCCTCGTCCTGCAGCGCCTTGGCGGAGGCGGTGCTCTGCTCGACCATCGCGGCGTTCTTCTGCGTCGTGTCGTCCATCTGCATGATGGCCGCATTGACCTGCTCGATGCCCATGCTCTGCTCGCGACTGGAGGCGCTGATCTCGGCCACGACGCCGCTGACCTGCCGGATGCCCGAGACGACCTGGGTCATCGTTTCGCCGGCCTGTTCGACCAGCCGGCCGCCGGCCCCGACCTGCTCGGTCGATTCGACGATCAGCGACTTGATCTCCTTGGCCGCGCTGGCCGAGCGCTGCGCCAGCGCCCGCACCTCCGAGGCCACCACGGCGAAACCGCGGCCGTGCTCGCCGGCACGCGCCGCCTCGACGGCCGCGTTCAGCGCCAGGATGTTGGTCTGGAAGGCGATGCCGTCGATCGTGCCGATGATCTCGCCGATGCGATGCGAGGACGCGGAGATGGCGCTCATCGTCGCGACCACCTCGCCGACCGCCTTGCCGCCGGCACTGGCGACCTCCGACGCCGTCGCGGCGCGGGCGTTGGCCTGGTCGGCGTTGTCGGCGCTCATGCGGATCGCCGCGGTCAGCTGTTCCATCGCGGAGGCGGTCTGCTGCAGCGCGCTGGCCTGCGCCTCGGTGCGCGCCGACAGATCGGCGTTGCCCTGCGCGACCTCCTTCGCCGCGGCGGAGATGGTGTCGGCGCCCTGCCGGACCTCCGAGACGATGCGATGCAGGCTGCGCACCATGTGCTGCAGCGCGCCGATGAGCCGGCCGATCTCGTCCGTGCTCTGCGGCATCGGACGCAGCGTGAGGTCGCCCTTGGCGACGTCCTCGGCCAGCTGGATGGCGCCGTGGATGCGATGCGTGATCGAACGCGTGATGCTGATCGCGGTCAGCACGCCCAGCACCACCGCGACCGCGGCGACCAGCGTCATCCACAGCTTGGAACGGCGCGCGTCCTCCTTGGCCTTGACCACGTCGTCGGCCATGGCCTTGGTCTGGTAGTCGACCATCTTGTCGATCAGCGCGTAGTAGCGCACCTGCGACTGCGCCATGTCGCCCTGGTAGATGGCCATGGCCTGGTCGCGCTCGCCGGCGGCGATCAGGTCGAAGAGCTTGCGTACCGCGGCACCGTAGACCTTCCGGGCCTCCGACTGCTCGGCGAAGATGGCCTTCGCCTCGTCGGTGTTGAGCATCTTCTCGAACTTCGCGAAGTTCTCGGTGTTGGCCGCGCGCACGGCGGCGTAATCGTCCATGTAGCGCTTGGCCTGGGCGGGATCGGTGGCCATCAGCAGGCGCCCGATCACGATCACGCCCTGGTCGCCGACATTCTTGATGTCGTCGCTCAGGGCGATCTGCCCATAGCGGTCCTCGACCACCCGGTCCATCGTCCCGCTGGTGCGGTTGAGCACCGAGACGGCGACGGCCAGCACCAAAAGCAGCAAGGCGATGACAACGGCAAATGCGGCGGCCAGCCGCGTGCCGATATTGAAGTTGGACAACGTTGGCATGTTTTTTCTCCCTGAAAGCCGACGGTCGAACCAAATCGGGGCAAAACACAGTCCGCCCCCGATGGACGCGGTGCGCGCCCCGCGTCAGGCATGACTCCCCGTGGCCCCGATTTGGGATGCACCGCTAGGCGCAAACCGCAGCCATAGCCCAGCTATGGCGAGGATTTGCAACGACGCGGTGCGCCCAAAGCGGGGCCACGGGGAGTCATGCCTGCTGGGCGAAAGTGGCGATGTATTGGCAGGCGACGCGATCAGCGTGCGCGACGGCCTCGTCGGCGGACGGGAATTCGTCGTCCAGCTCGTGCCAGGCGGTGACGCCGGGGCGGCCGTCCTCCTCGCCCTTGACGACGAATCGCCCTCGCCAGGGACCGGAGCCCGGCCCGTGGGTATCGAGGACGTAGGTACGGCCCTTGTGCTGGCGGACGGTCTGTGAGGTCGTCATGGTCGGCAACGGTCGGACGGACGCTGGAGTGCCGCGTCGACGGGCGCGAAGGGGGGCGCGCTCGGACGCGGGTATCGCGGAGCCCGTGTTGTACACCTCCGCCCGCTTCACGGGAATGAAATCCTTGCGAGCGTCCCTGCTCGTGCCGGAGCCGGGCATGCCGGCCCCCCCGGGAGCGAATTCCGAGCGGCGAGGAGGAGATTGAGCGGACGGGGGGGCCGGCATGCCCGGCGACCGCTCGGTCAACGCACCTGATTGCGTCCTTCGCGCTTGGCGACGTAAAGCGCCTCGTCGGCCTGCGAGATGAGGCTTTCCAACGTGCACTCGTCGCTGGGGATGCACGCGGCCACGCCCAGGCTGATGGTCACCACAGGACCGACCGGCGAGTTCGGATGCGGCATCGCGAGCGACTCGATGCCGGAACGGACGGACTCCGCCACCTTGAGCGCGGCGTCGCGGTCGGCGCCGGGCAGCAGCACGACGAATTCCTCGCCGCCGTAGCGGGCCGCCAGATCGCCGGCGCGCCCGATCGACGCGCCCAGCACCGCGCCCACGGCGCCCAGGCACTCGTCGCCCTTCAGGTGGCCCATCTGGTCGTTGTAGCGCTTGAACGCGTCGACGTCGGCGATCACCAACGCCAGCGAGCTGCCGGTGCGACGCGCGCGGCGCCATTCCTCGTCCGCCGCCTCGTTGAAGCGCCGGCGGTTGGGCAGGCCCGTCACCGCGTCGAGGAAGGAGAGCTGCTTCAGATGCTCGTTGGCCTGCCGGAGTTCCTCCGTGCGCTGGGCCACCAGACGTTCCATCTCGATGTGGCGGGCGCGCAGCTGGCGCATCCGGAACATCACGGCGCCGGCGAAGAAGCCGATCGCCCCCACCGCGACGAGCAGGTGGAACCAGCCGGTCTCATGGAAGCGCGGCCGCACGGTGACCGGCAGCGGCATGTCCGATTCGCGCCAGCGCTGACCGTCGCCGGACACCGCCAGGCGCAGCTTGTACTGACCGTGGGACAGCGCGGGGAAGGTCAGCTCGCGGTCGTTGCCGACGTCGGTCCAGCCGCGCGACAGCCCCTCCATCCAGAAGCGGAAGCGCACGCGATCGGCTTCGCGCAGCGTCGACGCGGCCAGGCTGACCGACAGCGCCACCGGCCCCGGCGGGAGCACCAGCGGCTGGCCGTCGAGCGCGAGCGTTTCGCCGTCGACCTTGATCTGCTCGATGCGCACCGTCGGCGGCTCGCCGCCGCCGGGCAGCCGCTCGGGATCGACCACCACAAGCCCCGCCGACGACGGCAGCCAGACGCGGCCGCGGGCGTCGACGGCACCGGCCGCCTGCAGGTTGCCGGCGAAGCTGGTGGCGCGCAGCGTGTCGCCCGGCCCGAAGCCGACCGAGCGCACCTGCTTGAGCCGGCCCTCGAGGAAGGCGTCGAGGTCGTCGCGAGCGACGCGGTAGAAGCCGCGGTTGCAGGTGATCCAGAAATGCCCCGCGCGGTCTTCGAGGAAGACCTGCGACAGCCCGTCCCACAGCCCGTCCGCCGGCTTGATCGCGCCGATGCGGCCATCCTTCAGGCGGTTGATGCCTTCGCCGTTCGTGCCGATCCAGAGTTCGCCGCGCGCGTCCTCCTTGAGCGCCATGATCCAGTCGGACAGCAGGCCGTCGGCCGTCGTGAACTGGCGCGCCTGGCCGTCGAGCCAGCGCACCAGCCCCTGGCCGGTGGTGCCGAACCAGAGCGTGCCCGCGCGGTCCTGCAGGATCGCCGCGACGCCTTCCTTGGGCAGGCCGGGCGCGGTGACGACGTCGAAGCCGTGGCCGTTGAAACGCGCCAGCGCCGAGCGCGTGCCGACCCACAGCGTGCCGGCGCGATCCTCGAAGATCGAGCGCACCTCGATGCCGGGCAGGCCGCTGTCGGCGCCGAAGGTGTCGATGCGGCCGTCAGGCCGACGGCGCGCGATGCCCGCGGTGTAGGTGCCGATCCAGAGGGTGCCGTCGCGCGCCTCGTGCAGCGTCGAGACCTCGTCGGTCGGCAGGCCGTCGGCCTGGCGCACCGTGGTGATGCGCCCGTCCTTCATCCGGTTGAGTCCGCCGCCGGAGGTCGCGGCCCAGACCGCGCCGTCGCGGGCGGCGAGCACCGACCGGACGTTGTCATGGCTGAGGCCCTCGGGCGTGCCGAGCACGGTGAAGGCGCGGTTGCGCAACCGGTTCAGGCCGTCGACCCAGGTGCCCACCCAGATGCTGCCTTCGCGGTCGGCCATCAGCGACCAGATCTGGCCGCCGGCCAGGCCGCTGCCCGGACCGCTGCCGCTGGAGATCGTGCTGAAGCGCCCCTCGCGGAAACGGCTGACGCCCGCGCCCCAGCTGCCGACCCACAGGTCGCCGCGGGCGTCGCGGGCCAGCGCGGTCAGGTGATCGCTGGGCAGGCCGTCGGCGGTCGTGTAGACGCGCATCGCCGACGGGTCGAGACCCGGCATGCGCACGAGTCCGCCGCCCGCCGTCGCCGCCCAGATGCCGCCGGCCGGATCGGCGATCACGAAGCGCACCTGCGCATGCGGGAAACCGCCCGCCGGATCGAAGACCTTGAACTTGCCGTCCGGTGTCATCGCGAACAGGCCGGCACCGGTGGTGCCGATCCAGAGCGTGCCGGCCGTGTCGAACACGGCGCTGCGCAGCCGCGCGGCGGGCAGTCCGTCCGCGGCGCCGAAGACCTTGACCGCGCCGTCCTGCCAGCGGACCAGTCCGCCGTCGCCGGCCGCCCAGATCGCGCCGGTCTTGTCCTCGACCAGCGACCAGATCCGGCGGCCGCCCGCCTGCGCCTTGGTGACGGCCGGCGAGAAGCGGCCGTGCTCATAGACGGTCACGCCGTTGGGATGGCCGATCCACAGCCGGCCGCGCCGGTCCTCCAGCAGCGCGAACACCGGCTGCGAGGCGACGTCGGGCGCCCGCGCGGCGTCGAAGCTCACGAACCGCTTGCCGTCGAAACGCGCCAGCCCGCCGCCGGTGCCGATCCACAGGCCGCCGTCGCGGGACTGGAGCAGCGCCTGGACGGTGTTGAGCGGCAGCCCTTGTTCGGTCTGCCAGAGATCGATCTTGTACTGGCTGACGGCGCGGACCGGATCGGACAGGTCGCCGATGGCGCTGAGGTCGGGCACCGGCGCGGACGCTGCCGGTCTTGCCGCTGCTGATGCCGGTGCCGGTGCCGGTGCGGCAGTGGATGCGACCTGTGCGGCCGTCGCCGCCTTCGTCACCACGGGACCTGACGCGGGTGCCGACGCCGTAGTCGCCGCCACGCTCCCCGGTGCCGCCAACGCCACACAGAACGCGGCGAGCAGCCACGCCACCCCGCGACGGCACATCGGCATCGCGGGCAAGGGATCGTCGGAGGAGAGGGAGGGCGACCGGTCGAAAGTCATAGGCGAGGACGGCGATTGTGACCGGTCCTGAAGAAGCATCCGGGCTGCCGTACGGGAGACGGCGGCGGATCGCGTGGAGGCGCGTCGGGTCATCGATCACCGCGCCGCGGCGATGCGGTCCCAGGACAGGCCGAACTTCAGCAGATATTTCCGCAGCCGGTCCGCATCGTTGACGACGCTGCGCGCCTGCCGGCTGGCATGGAAGAGCTGCCGTCCCGCCTCCGACAGCGACGACGCCGCCGCGCACACGCGCAGCACGGCCGCGAGCTGGAGGCGATCGAAGAGGTCTATCGCCTCCAGGGCCGGCGCGTCGAGGAGCGCCGCGAGCAGCGCCTCGCCCGCCCCCTCGCCGGCGCCCGCGTTGCCCGGGCCGGCTGTGTCGCGTTCCCACAGCCACTCGAGCCGCGCGATCTCGGCCTCCACGAGCGGCAGGCCGATGCGACCGCCTTCCGCCAGCGTCACCAGCCGCATCACCGAGGCCGACAGGTCGCGGAAGTTGCCGCTCCACGGCGCCCGCGGCGATTGCGCGAAGCCGAGGTAACGCGCCTTCGCCTCGGCGTTGAAGCGCACCGCGCGGCCGCTTTCGCGCCCGACCTGCTGCACCAGGTGATCGACGTTGGGCTCGATGTCCTCGGGCCGGTCGCGCAGCCCGGGCAGGCTGTAGGTCCAGAGGTTGATCCGCGCGAACAGGTCGTCGCGGAAGCGCCCCGCGGCGACCTCGGCGCGCAGGTCGCGGTTGGTGCCGACGATCAGCTGGAAGTCGCTGGCGACCTCGCGGTCCGCGCCCACGGGCAGGAAGCGCTTCTCCTCGATCGCCTTCAGCAGCATGGCCTGCTCGTCCAGGCCCAGTTCGCCGATCTCGTCCAGGAA
The DNA here is from genome assembly GCF_050626985.1 of Roseateles noduli. Taxonomy (NCBI): domain Bacteria; kingdom Pseudomonadati; phylum Pseudomonadota; class Betaproteobacteria; order Burkholderiales; family Sphaerotilaceae; genus Roseateles; species Roseateles noduli. Next base: position 5,908,047 of record NZ_CP192463.1, on the reverse strand, counting down.
CAGCAGGCCGCCGTCGGCGGTGCGCAGCAGCCCGGCCCGATCGGCCATCGCCCCGGTGAACGAGCCCTTCTTGTGCCCGAACAGCGTCGACGCCGCGCCGTCGCCGCGCAGCGTCGCGCAGTTGACCTCGACGAAGGCGCCGGCCAGTTGGTGGCGCGTCTGCTTCAGCTCGTACATGCGGCGCGCGAGGAAGGACTTGCCCGCGCCGGTCGGCCCGGCCAGCAGGATGGGCGCGCGGGAGTGCACGGCCACGCGCTCGATCTCCTCGATCAGCGCGTTGAAGCGGCGGTTGCGCGTGGCGATGCCGCTCTTCAGGAAGGCGACCGCGTCGTGCTGCTCGGCCCGGAAGCGCTGCGCGATGCCGTCGTAGCGCGACAGGTCCAGGTCGATCAGCGTCATCGAGCCCGGGTCACCCGCGCGCTGCTTGCGCGGCGGCGATGTCTGCAGCAGCACGCCTGGGATGAAGCGCGCCTCCACCATCAGGAACATGCAGATCTGCGCGACGTGCGTGCCGGTGGTGATGTGGGCCCAGTACTGCTCGTGCGCGGGATCGAAGCGGTAGCCGCGCACCCAGTCGTAGAGCGTCGCGTAGACCTCGCCGAAGTCCCACGGATCCTCGTGCGGCATCGGGACGAGGTGGACCTCGGTCTCCGGCGAGACCGTGGCGATGTCGGTCCGCAGCAGCTGCGCGAGGGTCAGGTGTTGCGGCGCATGGAACAGCTCCAGCCGATGCACGACCACGTCCGGCTGCGACACCAGCGAGATGGTCGGCCGCCACTTCTCCCAGCGGCCGGCGCCCAGGCCGCCGTCCAGCTGCGACCCCAGATAGCCGATCACCACGTTCTTCTTCGACATGGGGCCGCAGTTTATCCGCAGCGCCCGGGCCATCTATCTTTTTCGCTAGTTATCTAGCCAATCATCCAGTTCCGGCAATGGCTGCGGATGAATGGCGGAGGCTCATCTTTCAGTTCATCAAGAATTTTTCCCTTGTGGATCAATGGGTTGATCGATTTCAGCCCCGGCTAGGCAAGACCTGGCACGGGCGTTGCAATGAAGAAGGCAAGACAACACGGCGAAGCAGCAGAACGGCAACGCCGAACAACATCCGACAGGGAGGACCACATGGTCAACACGCAACTCTTCAAGACGACGCCCGGCAAGCTGGCGCCCGCCGCGGACGCGGTGAACCAGTCCGGCGCCCGTGCCTACGGCTACAAGACCCGGCACCACCTGGCGCAACTGGCGGCCACCGGCTGCATGACGTCGACCTTCCACGCCGACGCGTCATCCCAGCTGGAGGACGCATTGGCGCTGGCACAGGACGTCGACACCGCCTTCCTGGCCAAGACTGCGGTCTACGCCCGCCAGGCCGGCCACATGAAGGACATGCCGGCGCTGCTGGCGGCCGTGCTGGCGCAACGCGACATCGCGCTGCTGCAGCCCGTGTTCGGCCGCGTGATCGACAACGGCAAGATGCTGCGCAACTTCGTTCAGATCCTGCGATCGGGTCAGACCGGCCGCAAGTCGCTGGGATCGCGTCCGAAGAAGCTGGTCCAGCAATGGCTGGTGACCGCGAGCGAACAGCGCCTGCTGCAGGCGTCCATCGGGAACGAGCCGACGCTGGCCGACGTGGTCCGCATGGTCCACCCGAAGCCGGCGGAAGCCTGGCGCGCGGCGTGGTTCGCGTGGCTGATCGGCCGTCCGTACGATGAAGCGGCGCTGCCGCCCGCGACCTTGGCTTACGAGCGCTTCAAGCGCGCGCTGCTGTCCGGCACGACGGAAGGCGCGACGGCGGACGATCTACCGCCGGTGCCCTTCCAGATGCTGACGGCCCTGCCGCTGAACGACTCGCACTGGGCGCGCATCGCGGCGCAGGGCTCCTGGCAGATGGTGCGCCAGAACCTGAACGCGTTCGCGCGTCATGGCGTGTTCGACCAGCCCGGCATGACTGAGCAACTGGCGGCGCTGCTGCGCGATCCGCAGGCCGTCGCCTCGGCTCGCGTGCTGCCATACCAGCTGATGACGGCGTTCAACGCGGCGTCGGACGTGCCGGCGGCGATCCGTGACGCGCTGCAGGACGCGATGGACGCCGCGCTGGTCAACGTGCCGGCGATCGAGGGCCGCGTCGTGGTCTGCCCGGACGTGTCGGGGTCGATGTCCTCGTCGGTGACCGGCTGGCGCGGTTCGGCGACCTCGGCGGTGCGATGCATCGACGTGGCCGCCCTGGTGGCTGCGGCGCTGGTCCGCAAGAACCCGCGTTGCCGCGTGATGCCGTTCGAGCAGCGCGTCGTGCCGGTCAAGCTGAATCCCCGCGATTCGGTGATGACCAACGCGGCGAAGCTGGCGGCGGTCGGCGGTGGCGGGACCTCGGTCAGCGCGCCGCTGCGTCTGCTCAATGAGGAACGCGCAAAGGTGGATCTGGTCGTGATCGTGTCCGACAACGAGTCATGGATCGACGCGCGCCGTCACGGCGCGACCGAGACCATGACACAGTGGGAGGCGATCAAGGTCCGATGCCCGACGGCGAAGCTGGTGTGCATCGACATCCAGCCCGGCGCCTCGACGCAGGCGGTGGAGCGCAAGGACGTGATGAACGTCGGCGGCTTCTCGGATGCGGTGTTCCGCATGGTCGGCGACTTCGCCGCCGGCGCGACCGAGGTCGGCCACTGGGTCCGCGAGATCGAGCGCGTGGCGCTCGATCCGCAGTGAATGATTGAATGAAGGCTGTCGACGGCACCGGATGCGGTTGCCGCGGCGAGCGATGAATGCCGGTGGAACTACAGCATTGTCACTGCCCAGGTCGCGGGTTCGAATCCCGCCGGTCTCCCCCGGGAGGCCGTAGCTCAGCGGTAGAGCAGGAACACGTTTCACCACCCCTTGTCATCGCTCACCGCGGCAACTGCCCGGTCGAGTCCCAGCACCGTGTTTTTGCGATGAATGCTGGCAGGACTACAGGTAGAGCACCCGTCCCCTCGGGGACGCGGACGTCGCGGGTCCGAATCCCGCCCGGCGCAAGCCGGTAGCTCAGGAAACGTCTTGCCGATCCCTTGTCATCGCGCTTTTGAATGGAACGAGTCATGAAGCACTACAACGAGATGGAAGTCGCCGGCGGCGTGCCGGTGAAGATGTGGACGCAGGGCGTGCCCGTCGAGGACGAAGCCCGCAAGCAGCTGATGAATGCGGCGAAGCTGCCGGTCGTGTTCAAGCACATCGCGGCGATGCCCGACGTTCATCTGGGCATCGGCGCGACGGTAGGCTCGGTGATCCCGACGCTGAAGGCGATCATCCCGGCCGCGGTCGGCGTCGACATCGGCTGCGGGATGATGGCCTGCAAGACCACGCTGCGCGCCGAGGACCTGCCCGACAACCTGGGCCCGCTGCGTTCCGCGATCGAGGCCGCCGTGCCGCACGGCCGCACGCCCAAGGGCCGCGACGTGGGCGCGTGGGAGAACCCGCCCGAGATGGTCGACGCGGCCTGGGCGGAACTCCAGCCCGACTTCGCCGAGATCTGCCGCGACTACCCGAAGCTGAAGAACACCAACAACCACAAGCACCTGGGCACGCTCGGGACGGGCAACCACTTCATCGAGGTCTGCCTGGATGAAGTGGGTTTCGTGTGGTTCATGCTGCACTCGGGTTCGCGCGGCGTGGGCAACGCGATCGGCACCATGTTCATCGAACTGGCGAAGAAGGACGCGATGCAGCACCAGGCCAACCTGCCTGACACGAACCTCGCCTACTTCGAGGAAGGCGCGAAGTACTTCGGCGACTACGTCCGCGCGGTGGGCTGGGCGCAGAAGTTCGCGGAGACCAACCGCGAGGTGATGATGCGCCGCGTGATCAGCGCGGCGAGGAAGGTCATCGGCAAGAAGTTCGAGAGCCACATCGAGGCGGTCAACTGCCACCACAACTACGTGCAGAAGGAGACCCATTTCGGCCAGGACGTGTTCGTGACCCGCAAGGGCGCGGTGAGCGCGAAGAAGGGCCAGATGGGGATCATCCCCGGCAGCATGGGCGCGCGCAGCTACATCGTGCGCGGCAAGGGCAACCCGGAGAGCTTCGAGAGCTGCTCGCACGGGGCAGGACGCACGATGAGCCGCACGGAAGCCAAGCGCCGCTTCACGCTGATGGACCAGCGCGCCGCGACCGAAGGCGTCGAGTGCCGCAAGGACAAGGACGTCATCGACGAGATCCCGATGGCCTACAAGGACATCGACGCGGTCATGGCGGCCCAGCAGGACCTGGTGGAAGTGGTGCACACGCTCAAGCAGGTGGTGTGCGTGAAGGGATGAGGCACGGCCGGATCCCGCATGACGACGACAAGAACGAGAAAGCGGCGACCGACGCCGCGCGGAAGAGGAAACCGCGCGGCGGACGATCGCGGGAGGGAACCATGGACAACAACAACAAGCTCATTGAGCTCGACGGCTCGCACGGCGAAGGCGGCGGGCAGATCCTGCGCACGGCGCTGGCGCTGGCCATGTGCACGGGCACGCCGCTGCGCATCGAGCGCATCCGCGCGAAGCGCCCCAAGCCGGGCCTGATGCGCCAGCACCTGACCTGCGTGCTCGCCGCGCAGGAGGTGTGCGGTGCGACGGTGGTGGGTGCGGAACTCGGCGCGCAGACGCTGGAGTTCCGTCCCGGCCGGGTGCATGCCGGTGACTACCGATTCGCGGTAGGCACCGCCGGCAGCTGCACGCTGGTGCTGCAGACCGTGCTGCCGCCGCTGATGCTGGCGGACGCGCCCAGCCGCCTGCACCTGTCCGGCGGCACGCACAACCCGATGGCGCCGCCCTTCCATTTCCTGCAGCGCAGCTTCGCGCCGCTGATGCGTCGCGCAGGGGCGAAGCTGGACCTGACGCTGCGTCGTCACGGCTTCTACCCCGCCGGCGGCGGCGAGATCGAGGCCGTGATCACGCCGGCCGACGGCGGCCTGCGCCCGTTCGACCTGCTCGAGCGCGGCGAGCCTGTGGAGGCCTTCGCGGAAGCGGTGGCGCCGGCACTGCCGCGCGGCGTGGCCGAGCGCGAACTCGAGGCCCTCGAACGCCTGACCGGTTGGGACAAGCATCAACTGCGCATCGGCACGGCACGTCAGAACGAAGGCCCCGGGAACGCGTTGATGACGACGCTCGCGTACGAGCACCTGTCCGAGGTGTTCATCGCCTTCGGCGAGCGCGGGCTGTCGGCGGAGGAAGTCGCACGGAAGGTCTTCACGGAGATGCGCGCCTATGAGATCTCCGCCGGCGCGGCGGGCCCGCACCTGGCGGATCAGCTGGCGCTGCCGCTCGCACTGGCGGTGGCGGGTTCCGGCCGGCCGGCCGCGTACACATGCACCGAGTTGACGGAACACAGCCGCACCAACTTCGGCGTCATCGAGCGCTTCCTGGACGTGCGCTTCGACTCGCACCTGGAGGTCTCGCGGGCGGGCAACGCCTGGCGCGTGGACATCCTGCCCGGCGCGGCGTGACCGCTGGGCAGCCGGGATGATCGCGCGATGAGATGACGATGACACCGCGATGAAACCACGCTGAAACGCGGCGCCCGCGCGCCGCGTCACAATCCCGCACCGCGCGCCCTTCGGGGCGCGTTCCCCATTCCAGAACGCGCACGCCCCGCCATGAGCCACGCCCTTCCGCTGCAGCAACACCTCCCGACCGTCAGCCCGCTCGCCTATGGCTGCATGGGCCTGGGCGGCCACTGGGACGACTCCCCGTGGACCGACGCCCATGTCGACCATGCGCAGGCGGCCGTCGAGGCCGCGCTCGACATCGGCGTGACGCTGTTCGACCATGCCGACATCTACACCCGCGGCAAAGCCGAGTCGGTCTTCGGCGAACTGTTCCGCCGCCAGCCCTCGCTGCGCGACCGCATCGTGCTGCAGAGCAAGTGCGGCATCCGCTTCGCCGACGACCAGGGCCCGGGCCGCTACGACCTGTCCGGCGGCTACATCGTCGCGGCGGTCGAGGCCAGCCTGAAGCGCCTCGGCACCGAGCGCCTGGACATCCTGCTGCTGCATCGCCCGGATCCGCTGATGCAACCCGAGGAGATCGCCGAGGCCTTCCAGCGCCTGCGCGCGGCGGGCAAGGTGGGCCACTTCGGCGTGTCCAACATGAACGTGGGCCAGATGGCCTGGCTCGGCCACGCGCTGGATCAGCCGCTGGCCGTGAACCAGCTGGAACTCGGCCTCGGCCATCTGGAGCCGTTGGACGCCGGCACCTGCTTCAACGACCGCCAGGCCGCGATCCGTCCCGGAGCGTTGGCCTGGACCGGCACGCTGGAACACTGCCAGCAGCACGGCATCCAGCTCCAGGCCTGGGCCGCGCTGGCCCGCGGCCGCTTCAGCGGCGAGACCGCGCAGGACCCCGCCGATGAGGCCGCGCGCGCGCTCGTTCACCAGCTGGCGCAGCAGCACGGCGTCAGCACGGAAGGCATCCTGCTCGCGTGGCTGATGAAGCACCCGGCACGCATCCAGCCCGTCATCGGCTCTGCCAACCCGGATCGCATCCGCGCCTGCGGCGATGCGCTCCGTGTTCAGCTCAGTCGCAATGAGTGGTACGCGCTGTACGTGGCAGCGCGGGGTGCGCCGCTGCCTTGAATTCGCCCGTGGCCGTGGCCGTGGCCGTTGGGCGTGGGCGTGGCGAAGCCCTCTTACTCCCTCTCCCGCTTGCGGGAGAGGGTAGGGGTGAGGGCCAGCGGCGGTGGCAGTGCCGAAGCCCTTTGGGGCCCCTCTCCTGCTCAGGCTGCGGCGTTGGCCGCGAGGTCGCAGGGCCTTGGCGGCAAGCGCCAAAACCCTGCGACCTCCCGTCCCCAACCAGTACCGTCCTTCAACGGTTTTGCTACCGAGGACTTCGAGGGAGCGGCGACTGAGCGTCGCTGAGCGTCAGAACGCAGCGCTGAGCTCTGCAACGAGCGCGGCCGCGCCGATCTCACGCACCGCCGCGAAATTCTGACCCGACCACAGCGGCGAGAAGTCGCCGCTGCCCTGCGCTTCGGCCTTCGCCCGCAGCAGCGCAATGCTGGAAGTCGCCAGCGGGAATTGCGGGGCCGCGTCGTTCAGCGGACCGACCTCGCGCATGTAGCGGTTCACGATGCCGCGCGCCGGACGACCAGTGAAGAGATTCGTCACCGCCGTGTGGTGATTCGCCGGATCGCGCAGCGCCGCCCGATGCGGCGCGCTCGTCGTCGCTTCCTCGCACAGCAGGAACGCCGTGCCCAGTTGCACCGCCGACGCGCCCAGCGCCAGCGCCGCTCGGATGCCGCGCACATCCGCAATGCCACCGGCCGCGATGACCGGCACCTTCACCGCACGCACGATCTGCGGCAGCAGTGCCATCGTGCCTGGCTGGCGCGTCAGGTCGTCGCTGAGGAAGTGACCGCGATGCCCGCCCGCTTCCCAGCCCTGGGCGATCACACCGTCGGCGCCGTGTTCGTCCAGCCAGCGGGCCTCGTCGACCGTGGTCGCACTGCCCAGCACCAGGCTGCCCCACCCCTTCACGCGGGCGATGAGTTCCGGCGACGGCAGTCCGAAATGGAAGCTCACGACCGGCGGCTTGAACGGCTCGACGACGTCGGCGATCTCCGCGGTGAAGGGGGCGCGTCCGGGGCCGGCCTTGATCTGCGCCGGATCGATGCCGAACTCGGCGTAGTACGGGCCGAGGCGGTCGCGCCAGCGGGCCTCGCGGACCTCGTCGGGCGTCGGCGGCGTGTGGGCGAAGAAGTTGACGTTGAACGGCTTGTCCGTGCCGTCGCGCAGCGCCTGCAGCTCCTTCTGGAGCAGCTCCGGCGTCAGCATCGCCGCGGGCAGCGAGCCCAGCCCGCCCGCGTTGCTCACCGCGATCGCGAGCCGCGCATCCTGCACGCCGGCCATCGGCGCCTGGATCAGCGGCAGCCGGGTGCCGAGGAAGAACGGAGCGAAAGGCGCGCTGGAGGTAGGCATGGCGACAGATCCTGGACTCGACAAGACGAACCGTGATGATCGCCCAAGGCCAAAGGCCCTGTCATGACCGGTCCATCTCGAAGGGCCGAATGCGACGGCCGTCGTCCTGCGCCGTGGCGCCCGCCAGCGATCCCGCGGCGGACTACTTGCAGCTGAAGCTCTTGGCGTTGACTTCCTTGACGTTGCCGGCGCCACAGGTAGTGGTGGCCTGCTCGCTCATCTTGCGGACGTCTTCCATGCGCTGGGTGGTGGCCTCGGCGGTGTTGGGCGCGATCACGCAGCCGGTGGACAGGACGGCGGCGGCACCGCCGAGCAGCAGCGCCTTCAGACGGGCGGCGGGGATGGAGCGGATGGTCATGATGAAGTTCCCTCGAAGGTTGAAATCGAGGGGAGTCTAGGCAGCCGCGCCTGCGCCGGATGCCTCTCCGACAGACCGCGCGCTTGCCGGGACGAGCTGCACGACGGCGCGACACGCCGGGGAACCGCTGCGGCCAGCGGACGACCCAGCGTCATGAGGCCGATGTCCCCAGGATCAGTGGCGGTGCGCATCGCGCCCGGATATCCCCATTCACACGCGCTTGACGAAGCCCGGCTACGCTTCATGCCTCGTCCTGCGGTCCAGCGGGACGATCCAGGAGTTGCCGTGACTGACCTTCGATCGATCCAGCGCCCTGCGACCGCGGTCCGCGCCGCGATCGCGGCGGTCCTGTGCGCCCTGCTGGGCGCCTGCGGGTCGGATTCGGCCGGCCGCAAGCCGGAAATGACTGCTTACGAAACCACCCAGCACGACCGCTGCGTCGCCCTGTTGCGCCCGATGCTGCACGGCCAGCCGGTGCGCTCGACGGCGGTCGAACGTGGCGCCCAAGGCCTGGACTACGTCTGGGTGAACGCCGAGGTCCATGACGACGAGGACGACCTGGACCGCCGCCTGGCCAAGGGCACGAGCTTCGGCGGCCATTGCCAGTTCGAGGCCGGCGGACAGGGCGTGCACCTGCATGTCTATGCGCTGGACGACGACGCCTCGCCGATGCCGGCGGGCGATTACCGCTTCGTCGCCGGCCCGCGCGACGTGGTCGTGAGCGCCGGCAGGCACTGACGGCCCCACGCGGCCGGCATCGCGGTTCGGCGGATACTTCCCCCTCCCTCGACTCGCGGGAGCGTTCTTGGCTGCCCCCTCCGACCCGCCCGTTTCCGCCGATCTCCCCGCGTTGCCGCCCTTCCTGTCCGGTGGCGGCGCAGTCGCGCCCTTGATCGCCGCCTTCGATTGGGGCACGACCGCACTGGGGCCGCTGGACGCCTGGCCCGATCACGTCCGCCACGCGACGGCGCTGATGCTGCGCTCGCGCACGCCGATCGTGATGCTCTGGGGCGAACCCGGCGTGATGATCTACAACGATGCCTACGGCGTGTTCGCCGGCGCGCGGCATCCCCAATTGCTCGGCAGCAACGTGCGCGAGGGCTGGCCCGAGGTGGCCGATTTCAACGACCACGTCATGCGCGTCGGCCTGGCCGGCGGCACGCTGAACTACGAGGACCAGGAACTCGTCCTGCATCGCCACGGTCGCGCGGAAAGCGCCTGGATGAACCTCGACTACTCGCCGCTGCTGGACGACAAGGGGCGGCCGGCCGGGGTGATGGCGATCGTCGTCGAGACCACGGCCAAGGTGATGGCCGAGCGCCGCGTCCACGGCGAGCGCCAGCGGCTGGCCCAGCTCTTCGAACAGGCGCCGAGCTTCATGGCCGTGCTGGCCGGTCCCGAGCATCGGTTCGAGAGCATCAACCCCGCCTACCAGCGGCTGATCGGCGACCGCGACGTGATCGGCCGCAGCGTCGCCGAGGCGCTCCCCGACGCGGCCGCGCAGGGCTACGTGACGCTGCTGGACGCGGTCTACGAGACCGGGCGCGCCTACACGGCGCAGAGCGCGCTGTTCACCGCCGATACGCCCGACGGTCAGACGCGCGAGCACTTCCTGGACTTCGTCTACCAGCCGATCCGCGATGAGCGCGGCGCGGTCACGCACATCTTCGTCGAGGGGGTCGACGTCACCGCCCGCCTGCGCAGCGAGCAGCGCGGCGCGGCGCTCGCCGGCCTGAGCGAACGGCTGCGCGAGGTCGGATCGCCGGCCGACATCGGCTTCGCCTCGGCGCAGATGCTGGGGATGATGCTGACCGCGTCGCGGGCCGGGTACTGCACCGTCGATCACGAGACGGAGACCGTCCGCATCGAACGCGACTGGCGGCGGGGCGGCTTCGACAGCCTGGCCGGCCTGCGCCGTTTCCGCGACTACGGCAGCTTCGTGGAGCAGCTCAAGCGCGACGAGGTCGTCGAGATCGCCGACGTCCTCGACGATCCGCGCACGCGCGACCATCGCGCGTCGTTCGACGCCATGCGGGTGCGATCCATCGTGAACGTCCCGGTGCTGGAACAGGGCCGGCTCGTGGCGCTGCTCTTCGTGCACGACGAGGCGCCGCGCGCCTGGAGCGCCGACGACGTGTCGCTGATCCGCGAGGTGGCCAACCGCACGCGCGTCGCGGTGGAGCGCGCGCGCAACCAGGCGATCGCGCAGGACCGCGAAGAGCGGCTGCTGCGCTCGGACCGGCGCAAGGACGAGTTCCTCGCGACGCTGGCGCATGAGCTGCGCAACCCGCTCGCGCCGATCCGCAACGCGGTGCACCTGCTCGAGGCGGCCGACCGCGAGGGCCGCTTCACCGGCATCCGCGAGCTGCTCGAACGCCAGGTCAATCACATGGTGCGGCTGGTCGACGATCTGCTGGAGGTCTCGCGCATCAGTCGCGGGCTGATCACGCTGCGGCACGAGCCGGTGAGCCTGGGCGCCGTGATCGACGCGGCGGTCGAGAGCAGCCGCCCGCTGATCGACCGCGAGGGTCATCGCCTGACCCTGCGCTTCGACGGTCCGCCGCCGTGGGTGCAAGGCGATCTGGTGCGGCTCACGCAGCTGCTGGTGAACCTGCTGAACAACGCGGCGCGCTACACCGATCCCGGCGGTCGCATCGACGTGCATGTCGCGCGCGACGGCGCCGACGCCGTCCTGACCGTCACGGACAACGGCATCGGCATCGCGCCGGAACAACTGCCGCAGCTGTTCGAGCTGTTCTCGCAGCTGGATCGCTCGCACAGCCGATCGCAGGGCGGGCTCGGCATCGGGCTGAGCCTGTCGCAGACGCTCGCGCGGCTGCACGGCGGCCAGTTGACGGCGACGAGCGACGGCCCGGGACAGGGCAGCAGTTTCCAGCTGCGGCTGCCGGAGATCCCCGCCGCGGCGGCGGGCGCTCCGGCGGCGTCGGACAACGATGCGCCGCTGACCGCCAGGCTGCTCCTGGTCGACGACAACCGCGACGCCGCCGACACCACCGCGGAACTGCTGCGGCTGATGGGCGCGGAGGTGGCGGTCGCGTACGACGGCGCGTCGGCGCTGAAGGCCGTCCGCGCGCTGCGACCCGACGCGGTCCTGCTGGACATCGGCATGCCCGACATGGACGGTCACGAGGTCGCGCGCCGGCTGCGCGCGATGGGGGAGGATATCGGCCATCCGCGTCTGATCGCGTTGACCGGCTGGGGCCAGGAACAGGACCGCGAGAAGACACGCGAGGCCGGCTTCGACGACCACATGGTCAAGCCGGTCGACGTCGACGTGCTGAAGGCGGCCCTGAGGGCCGCGCAGCGGCCGACGATGAACTGAATGGATTGAATCGACGGGACGGACCGACCATGCTGCTGCGCATCCACCACGCCGCGATCATCTGCGCCGACTACGAGCGCTCGCGCCATTTCTACACCGAGGTCCTGGGCCTGCGCGTGATCGCGGAGACCTACCGCGAAGCGCGGCGCTCTTACAAGCTGGACCTGGCGCTGCCGGACGGCGCGCAGATCGAGCTCTTCAGCTTTCCCGACGCACCGCCGCGGCCCTCGTACCCGGAGGCGCAGGGACTGCGCCACCTGGCCTTCGAGGTCGACGACGTCGAGCAAGGCAAGCGCGAGCTCGAGGCCAAGGGCGTCGCCGTCGAGCCGGTGCGCGCCGACGAACTCACCGGCCGGCGCTTCACCTTCTTCGCCGATCCCGACGGGCTGCCGCTGGAGCTTTACGAGCGCTGATCGTCGCGGAAGCCGCGGAGCCCGCAGAAGCAACAGAGGCCCCAGAAGCGGCAAGGGCGCGCCCAAGCTGGTCGCGCCCTCGCGTGCGGTGTCGACGGGTCGCCGCGGCGATCAGTTCAAGCGATAGTTCAGACGCAGCCAGGTGATCGTGCCCTCGGGGCGGTTGCGCACCGAGAACTCCTTCATCACCTTGAAGTCGACGCCCCACTCGCCGCTCTCCGCCAGATAGGCGATCAGCGGGCCGGCCGACAGCGCCTGCACCTTGTTGGCGCCGGCATCGCCGCCGCGATCGGCGGTGAACTGCTTGAGCACGTAGCCCTGCACGCCGACCTTCCACTGGTCGTTCAGCTGGTAGGTGCCGGACCAGTCCGCATGCAGGTACTGGCCGGAGCGCACGCCGGTGTCGTCGTTGCGCGTGTTGAAGGAGTAGGTCGCGCGCAGGCCGACGGCCAAGCCGTTCTCCCACACGCGCGAGGCCACCAGCAGCGGCTTGAAGGTCCAGTACTTGCCGGCGCCCGGATTGACCGGACGGTCCGCGTCGTACGAGCCCATCGGCGGATTGAACGCGACGCCCAGCGCGACGCGCGATTCGTCCTGCTGCCAGTCGATGTAGGCGGCCAGTTCCGGATCGGCCAGACCGCTGCGCGTGCCCGACAGCGCGCCGCCGGCGGCAGCCAGCTGCTGGTTGATCTGCGCCACCGCGGTCGGCGGCAGGCCGGCGGGGAGCACGGTGCTCAGCGTGAAGTCGTTGGTCTGCTTGACCAGCGGGAACGCGGCGGAGAAGCCCAGGCGGCCGTCCATCACGATCTTCTCGGTGACCCAGGTGATGCGCGGGACGAAGACATCCGCCTTGATCGAACCGTTCACCGTCAGCGGCAGCGTGCCGACACCGGGGATGGTCAGCGAGCGCGTCGGCGTGTTGCCGTCGGCGTCGCGCAGCTTGTCGGCCTCGTAGTGCTGGTACCAGGTCTGCAGGTAGACGCCAGGGAACTGCGGCGTCGAGATCTCATAGGACGGCGCGCCGAGCAGGGCGCGCACCTGGCTGTTCTCGGTGGCGTGCGCGGTGCCGGTGACGGCGACCAGCGAAACGAAGGCGGCGGCGAGCGCGGACGGGCGCGCGCGGAGAAGGTCGATGGACACGGGGATCCCTCCGGGGAGTTCTGGATTTTCGAATCGGGGCGCATCGTGCCAGCGGAACAGGCCGGGGCTTGTGCCATTCGTCACATCGGGCATCGGATTAGAGGCACGGCCCCAGTTTCCGGGGCTGACGCGCCACACCCCGCCGCGCTTTAATCCGGTCCGCAACGCGCCCGCGATCGCCGTCACCATCGGCCCGAACTCGCGACGCCCCGAGCCACGACCACACTCGCCACCGCATCCGGTCGGCTCGCGGTTCCCTCTCACAACATGACGCGTCACGCCTCGAGGAGACAATCCATGCACCGTTCCGCCCCTGCCCGTTCCAGCCTGGTCCGTTCCTTCCGGAACACCCTGTTCATCGGCCTGGCCGCGATGTCCTCGTTCGCCTTCGCGGCGGAGGTGGAAGTCGAGGGCTTCAAGTTCCAGGACACCGCGCTGCTGCACAACCAGACGCTGCAGCTGAACGGCGCCGCGACATCGAGCATCCTGTCGACGCGCTCGACGGCGGTGGCCTTCTACCTGCCGAAGAAGCAGACGACGATGGAAACGGCCGTCGCCGAGAAGGGCGCGAAGCGCATCACCTTCTACATGATGCGCGACGTGTCCTCGCGCGACCTGGCCAACGCGATGCTGGACCGAATCCGCCAGAACGCGGCCGAGGAGTTCTCGAAGAACATCATCCAGACCTCGCAGCTGGGCGTGGTCTTCGGCAACCGCGCGAAGCTGCTCAAGGGCGACCTGGTCACGATCGACTACGACCCCGCGAAGCAGACGACGGAGTTCAGCGTCAACGGCCAGAAGGTCGGCGACACGATCCAGGGCGAGAGCTTCTTCCCGATGATGATGAAGGTCTGGATCGGCCCCAAGGTCCGCGGCAGCACGCGCGACGGCCTGCTGGGGGTCGCGCCGGCGAAGTGATCGCCGGTCGCCGACACACGCCGTGATGGGGCGCCGGGATGGCGCACGGGCTCAGCGCTCGATCGGCATGGCGTGGCGTGGCGTCTCAGGCCACGCCCGCGCATGACGTCGCGAGATGGGTTCGCGCTCAGCGGCCCAGTTGCTTCAACGCGGCCTGCAGGCCGGTGACACCACCGACGCGCTGGTCGTTGATAAAGACCTGCGGCATCTGGCGCACGGACGGACCGCACTTCTCGTAGAAGGCCAGGCGCTCGGCCTCGTCGTCGATCAGGATCTCCTGATACTCGATCCCGCGGGACTTGAGCAGACTCTTCGCCGTGTCGCATTGCGGGCAGGCGGACTTCGAATAGACGACGATCTTCAGTTCCATGGGGCACGAGTGTATTCGTGGCCCCTGGCACCTGCCGACGAGGGGTCTCCCTGACCCCGGACCCTGGGGGACGCGACGGAGGCCGCTATTGCCGGCGCTTAAGCTCCGTCCCCATGGACGCCCTGATCACCGCCGCCGCCCGCTTCCTCGCCGCCGGGGATGCGTTGAGCGCGCTGCAACGGGTGGCCCTGCGCGACGATGCGCCGGCGCTCGCGCTGCGCGGCATCGCGATGGCGCAGCTCGGCGAGCATCCACGCGCCCGCGAGCTGTTGCGCCAGGCCGCCAAGGCCTTCGGCCCGAAGGAGGCCGTCGCCCGCGCGCGCTGTGTCGTGGCGGAGGCCGAGGTCGCGCTGGCGATGCGCGATCTCGGGGATCCGACGCGCCCGCTGCTGCAGGCCGCCGCGACGCTCGACGCGCACGACGACCGCGCCAACGCGCTGCAGGCCCGCCTGATCGCCGCGCGCCGCCTGCTGCTGCTCGGCCGGCTCGACGACGCCACCCAGGCGCTGCCGGCCGCGGATCTGAGCGGCCTTCCCCCGATGCTGACGGCCATGGCGGCGCTCGCGGCGGCGGAACTCGCGATGCGCTCGTTGCGCAGCCGGGACGCGCTGCAGGCGGTCGAACGCGCCCTCGCGGCCGCTCGACGGTCCGGCGTCCCGGCGCTGATCACGGAGGCCGTCGAGCTGCGCGCCGCGCTCGACCAGCCGGTCGCCCGCCGCATCGATGCGGGCGAGGGTCGGGCGTTGACACTCGACGAGGTCGAAGACCTGCTCCGATCGCCGGCCCTGGTGGTCGATGCCTGCCGCCGCGCGATCCGCGGCGCGGGCCTGGCCATCGACCTTGCCCGGCGGCCGATGCTGTTCACGCTCGCTCGCGCGCTGGCCGAAGCCTGGCCCGGGGACGTCGGGCGGGAGACGCTGATCCTGCGGGCCTTCCGGACGAAGTATCCGGACGAGACGCATCGTGCGCGACTGCGCGTCGAGCTCGGCCGGCTGCGCGCGCTGGTGGCCTCGGTCGCACGCATCGAGGCGACGCCGGCGGGCTTCGCGCTTCGCCTGGACGGCGCCAGGGGCGTCGCGGTCGAGGTCGAGGTCGGCGGCGTCGCGGACAAGCGTTCGGAAAATCGCTCCGCCGTGGTCCTCGTCCCCCCGATCGAAGGCGAGCTCGCGTCCTTGCAGGCCCTGCTGGCCGATGGCGCGCCGTGGTCGACCTCGGCGCTAGCCTTGGCGCTTGGCGCGAGCCAGCGGACCGTGCAGCGCGCGCTGGCGGAACTCGAAGCCGCGGGGCGCGTGCGCGCGCTTGGTCAGGCCCGCGCGAAGCGATGGCTGGCGCCGCCGATGACGGGAATCGCGACGATCTTGTTACTCCCCGCTCTGCCGCCCGCTGGATAGATTGAGGTCCATGCGGCGACGGTTTCGCCGTACAGGAGAACACCATGACTTCCACGACTGCCTCCACTGCCACCGCCTGCGATCCTCATGCGGAGGCTTGCATGGCGTCCAACGCGCACTTGCCCGCGGCCAGGGCGGCCGAGATCGTCCGCGAGTTCGGCCCCTACCCCGGCGCGCCCGCCGTGCATGGCGTGAGCCACGACGGCGATCGCGTCTGGGCCGCCACGGCGCTCGGTCTGCTGGCGATCGATCCGGCCAGCGGCGAGGTCCAGCGCACGCTGCCCTGCGCGGCCGATGCGGGCACGGCCTTCGACGGCAGACACCTCTATCAGATCGCCGATGCCCAGATCCAGAAGATCGATCCGGCAAGCGGGCGTGTCGTCGGGACCATCCCGGCGCCGTCGGGTCAAGGCAGCGATTCGGGGCTGACCTGGGCGGAAGGCAGCCTGTGGGTCGGCCAGTACCGGGATCGCAAGATCGTGCAGATCGACCCGGACACCGGCGCCGTGCGCCGCACCATCGACTCCAACCGTTTCGTCACCGGCGTCACGTGGGTGGACGGCGAGCTCTGGCACGGCACCTGGGAAGGCGACGAGAGCGAACTGCGCCGCGTGAATCCGGCGGACGGCGCCGTGATCGAGCGTCTGGTGATGCCGGCCAACGTCGGCGTCAGCGGATTGGAGTCGGACGGCGCCGGGCTGTTCTATTGCGGCGGCGGGAACAGCGGCAAGCTGCGCGCCGTGCGGCGACCGGCGCGCAGCTGAGACACGCGCGGCTTCAGTCGGTCGCTCGAGCGCTCCGTCGCACCGCCTGCGGCGGCACGCCGAAGTGCCGGACGTAGACCTCGCGGAGGTGGCGTCGATCGCGGAAGCCGGACTCGCGCGCGACGACGTCGAGCGAATGCCGGCTCTGCTCGATCATCAGTCGCGCCGCCTCGAGCCGCAGCCCTTCGACGGCCTTGGCTGGCGGCATCCCGGTCTCCGCCGTGAACACGCGGCTGAACTGGCGCGGGCTGAGGGCGGCCACCTCGGCCAGTTCCTCGACCGACAGCGTCTTCGCCAGATTGGAGCGCGCATAGCTGAGTGCGTGCTGGATGCGGTCCGACTTGGGCGCGAGGTCCAGCATCTCCGAATGCTGGGACTGCCCGCCGCTGCGGCGCTGCTGCATCACCAGCTTGTGCGCGACGGAGCGCGCGAGCTCGTCGCCGAGGTCCTTCTCGACCATCGCCAGCGCCAGGTCCAGTCCCGCCGTCATGCCGGCCGAGGTCCACACCGGGCCGTCGACGATGAAGATGCGGTCGCTGTCGACGTCGATGTCGGGATGGCGCTCCTGCATGGCCCGCGCGAAATGCCAGTGCGTCGTGGCGCGCCGGCCGTCGAGCAACCCGGCCTCCGCGAGCACGAAGGCCCCCGTGCAGACCGCGGCGATGCGGCGCGCGTGACGATCCGCGCGCTGGAGGAAGCGCAGCACCTCCTCGGGCGGCC
Organism: Roseateles noduli; assembly: GCF_050626985.1. Classification (NCBI taxonomy): domain Bacteria; kingdom Pseudomonadati; phylum Pseudomonadota; class Betaproteobacteria; order Burkholderiales; family Sphaerotilaceae; genus Roseateles; species Roseateles noduli. Next base: position 5,890,694 of record NZ_CP192463.1, on the reverse strand, counting down.
CCACTTCGATGGGATCCGACACGCCGGCCACGATCCAGGTGTCCGCGCGCGTCGCCGAGGTCAACGGCCGCGTCGACACGGTCACGCCCATCGATGAGCGCACCTCGCCACCGCCTGGCGAATAGCAGGCCATCTCGTAGAACGGGGGGCCGGCCACGAGGTTGGCGTACTCGAACACGGCCTGCGTGCCCAGCGCCAACAGCTGGAAGCCTTCGTTGAGGATATAACCGATGCGATGCATGGCACGAATCATACCCTTCTACGTCATTTACGCCATGCGACCTGATTCCTACCATGGACGTACTTTCAGCCAATCACGGCATCCATCGAAGGAGTTCCTCATGACCATGTCCACCCCCTCGTCCTCGTCCTCTTCGGCGTCCTCTTCCACCGCCACGCCGCTGGGCACCGCGCTCATCACCGGCGCCTCGACCGGCATCGGCGCCGTCTACGCCGACCGCCTCGCGCAGCGCGGCTACGACCTGATCCTCGTCGCCCGCCAGCGTGACCGCCTGAGCGCGCTCGCCGACACGCTCGCGACGAAGCATGGCCGCGTCGTCGAGGTGCTCGATGCCGACCTCGGAGATCCGGCGCAGCGCCGCCGCGTCGAGGACCGGCTGCGCGAGGACGCGCGCATCACGCTGCTCGTCAACAACGCCGGGATCGGCACGCACACGCCGCTGCTGGAGAGCGACGTCGAGCGCATGACGCAGATGGTGGAGCTCAACGTCACGGCGCTGACGCGGCTCACGTACGCGGCGGTTCCTGGTTTCGTGGCGCGCGGCCGTGGCGCGGTGATCAACATCGCCAGCATCGCGGCGATCGCGCCGGAGATCCTCAACGGCGTCTACGGCGGCAGCAAGGCTTTCGTCGTGGCATTCAGCCAATCGCTGCAGCATGAGCTCGGCGCCAAGGGCCTGCGCGTGCAGGCGGTGCTCCCGGGCGCGACGGCGACGGACTTCTGGGCCATCGGCGGCCGGCCGGTGGAGCACCTGCCGCAGGAGATCGTGATGAGCGCCGAGGACATGGTGGATGCGTCGCTGGTCGGCTTCGACCGCGGCGAGCTGATCACGATCCCGGCGCTGCACGACGCGTCGCAATGGCAGGCTTACGAGGGCGCACGCCAGGCGATGTTCGGCGGCCTGTCGACCAGCGTGCCGGCGCCGCGTTACGCGAAGGCCTGAACCTGTCTTGCTCCCTTTCCCGCTCGCGGGAGAGGGTGAGGGCCAGCGGCGGTAGAAGTAATGAAGCCTTCCAACGCCCTCCCCCGCTTATGGGAGCGGTGGTGCTGCGCGTACTGCGAGGCGACGATTACCGAGGTTTGCCCAGGTCCATGACCCAGTACTTGCTGTACGTGTTGGCCGACGAAGCCGCCGGCCGGCAGGCGACACCGACGTCGACGAAGTTCGCCGACATCAGGTTGGCGCAATGGCCCGCGCTGTTGCGCCACGAGTTCATGACCGACTCGACGGTCTGCTGTCCGGCGGCGATGTTCTCGCCGGCGGCGGCCCAGGTGTAGCCCGCGTTGGTGATGCGGGTGGAGAAGCTGCGTCCGTCCTGGCTGTCGTGGCTGAAGTAGTTCTTCGTCGCCATGTCCAGCGCGTGGGCGTCCGCGGCCGCGGTCAGCTTGTCGTTCCAGACCACCGGCGCCACGGCGGGGAAGTTCCCCGAGGTTCCGCAGCTCGCGCCCGACGCGCGCAGCGCGTTGATGCGGGTGAGCAGGTCCTGCTTGAAATTGGGCAGGTCGCAGGTACCGGCGACGAGGGGCGGATCCGTCGGCCCCGGGCCGGTCGGGTTCGTGGGATTGGTCGGGCTGGTGGGCGTCGTGACGGGGTCGGGGGCCGGCGCATCGCTGCCGCCACCGCCGCACGCACCCAGACCCAACGCCAGGAGGGCGGCAACGATCATCGAAGTGGGGAACTGCCGGTGGCCCGGCTTGTTGGAAGGGACGTCCATCCCACCATCTTAGGAAACGATTGGAAAGAATTCTGGAACCAAACGTTCCAAAGGGTCAGCGGGCGAGGCCGCCGAGCCCGAGGTGTAGCCAATTTGCCTACACCGTAGCCAGATTGCCTACAGCCGCCCACCCGGGAAGCTGGGGCCGCCGACCCTCCCGGGTGGGCGGCCCCGCGTCCGCTCAGATCAGGTCGTAGCGGTCCAGGTTCATCACCCGGGTCCAGGCCTTGACGAAGTCATTGACCAGCACCTTCTCGCCGTCCTTGGACGCGTAGACCTCGGCCAGCGCGCGCAGCTGCGAGTTCGAACCGAACACCAGATCCGCCGTCGTGGCGGTCCACTTCGCGGCGCCGGACGTGCGGTCCCGGCCCTCAAGCACGCCGTCGTCGCTCGTCGACTTCTGCCACCGCGTCCGCATGTCCAGCAGGTTGACGAAGAAGTCGTTGCTCAGGGTCCCGGGCCGCGTCGTGAGGACGCCGTGCTTCGTGTGGCCGACGTTGGTGTCCAGCACCCGCATGCCGCCGACCAGCGCGGTCAGTTCCGGCGCGCTCAGCGACAGCAGCTGGGCCTTGTCGATCAGCAGCTCCGCCGTGTGCTTGACCAGGTCCTTGCGCACGTAGTTCCGGAAACCGTCGGCCGCGGGCTCCAGGTAGGCCATGGATTCGACGTCGGTCTGGTCCTGCGACGCATCGGTGCGGCCCGCCGTGAACGGCACGACGACGTCATGCCCGCCCTGCTTCGCCGCCGCCTCGATGCCGGCGGAGCCGCCCAGCACGATCAGGTCGGCCAGCGAGATCTTCTTGCCGCCGGCCGCGGACGCGTTGAACTCCTTGCGCACCGTTTCCAGCTTGCTCAAGACCTTCTCGAGCTCGCTGGGCTGGTTCACCAGCCATTCCTTCTGCGGGGCCAGGCGGATCCGCGCGCCGTTGGCACCGCCGCGCTTGTCACCGCTGCGGAAGGTCGCGGCCGAGGCCCACGCCGTCGACACCAGCTGCTGCACGGTCAGGCCGCTCGCCAGCAGCTTGGCCTTCAGGGCGGTGACGTCCTGGTCGTCGACCAGCGGGTGATCGACCTTCGGTACCGGGTCTTGCCAGATCAGCTCTTCCTTGGGCACCAGCTTGCCGAGGTAGCGCGACAGCGGGCCCATGTCGCGGTGCGTCAGCTTGTACCAGGCGCGCGCGAACGCATCGGCCAGCTCGGCCGGGTTGTCCTTGTAGCGGCGGGAGACCTTCTCGTAGGCCGGGTCGACGCGCAGCGCGAGGTCGGCCGTCGTCATCATCGGCGCGTGCTTGCGGTTCTTGTCGTGCGCGTCGGGCACCGTGCCCGCTCCCGCGCCGCCCTTGGGCGTCCACTGGTGCGCGCCGGCGGGGCTCTTGGTCAGTTCCCACTCGAAGCCGAACAGCGTCTCGAAGAAGCTGTTGTCCCACTTCGTCGGCGTCGGCGTCCAGGCGCCCTCGATGCCGCTGGTGATCGTGTAGACGCCCATGCCTTCGCCGAGCTTGTTCTTCCAGCCCAGGCCCTGGTCCTCGATGTCCCCGCCCTCGGGCATCGCGCCGACGTGGTGGACCTCGCCCGCCCCGTGCGCCTTGCCGAAGGTGTGACCGCCGGCGACCAGCGCGACGGTCTCCTCGTCGTTCATCGCCATGCGCTTGAAGGTCTCGCGGATGTCGCGCGCCGACGCGGCCGGATCGGGATTGCCGTTCGGGCCTTCCGGGTTCACGTAGATGAGGCCCATCTGCACGGCCGCCAGCGGGTTCGCGAGGTCGCGATCGCCCGCATAGCGTTCATCGCCGAGCCACGTGGTCTCCGGGCCCCAGAAGACGTCGGTCTCGGGTTCCCAGACGTCGGTGCGCCCGCCGGCGAAGCCGAAGGTCTTGAAGCCCATCGACTCCAGCGCGACGTTGCCCGCCAGGATCATCAGGTCGGCCCACGACAGCTTGCGGCCGTACTTCTGCTTGATCGGCCAGAGCAGGCGGCGGGCCTTGTCGAGGTTGCCGTTGTCGGGCCAGCTGTTGAGCGGCGCGAAGCGCTGGGCGCCGGTGCCGGCGCCGCCGCGGCCGTCCTGCACGCGGTAGGTGCCGGCGGAGTGCCAGGCCATGCGGATGAAGAACGGCCCGTAGTGGCCGTAGTCGGCGGGCCACCAGTCCTGGGAGTCCGTCATCAGCGCGGTCAGGTCCTTGACGACGGCGTCGAGGTCGAGGGTCTGGAACTCATGCGCGTACTTGAAGTCCTCGCCCATCGGATTCGTCTTGGACGAGTGCAGCGAGAGGATGGAGAGGTTGAGCTGTTCGGGCCACCAGTCCCGGTTGCCTTTGGTGCCTGCCACCGCATGGTGGTGGGTTCCGCCCGAGAACGGGCACTTCGATTCGCCTGACATGTCTTCCTCCTGAGTTGAACCTTGGGGATCAGTCCGCTAGTCCGCCTGCAGCGTGCGAGCGCGGTCGAGTCTAGAACTCGCTCAGTGGGAGCGGCAACAGTCCGGGTCAATCGGAGCGATAGTTTTTTTGACCGGTGCCACAATCCAGTCTTTTCATCCCTTGGAGCCCCTCGTGGACAGTGCCCCCAGTCCCATCGCGACGCGAGCCGGAACGGCCGCCGCACGACTGACGCGCTGACCCGGCTCCGGTGGCGCGCAGCGTCGCGCCGACCTTCTTCTCCTGTCGCATCGATCGCCTTTCCGAGGCAACCGTCGCCAATGCGCGACGACTCACCCGATCCGATCCATCTTGAACCGCGCCGTCATCACACCTCAACGGGTGTGACGGACAGTGCGCGCAGGAGTCTTTCCATGCCCTTCTTCCTGCTGGCCCTGCTGGCCGGCCTGCTGCTGCCTGCCCCCACCTTCGCCGCCGGCGGACACCACGCCGTCGACGACGCCGCGATCGTCGAATCCGGCCAGTGCAATCTCGAACTCTGGGCCGAGCGCTCAAACCTCGACCGCCGCCAGCTTCAACACGGCGGCCTCGGCTGCAACCTGTTCGGCGCGGAAGCCGAACTCAACGTCGACCGCGAGACCGCCCGGTCGGCCTCGTCGCTCCACCTGCATGGCGTACAGCTCAAGTGGGCGACCGGGCTGACGCCCCAACTGGCGATCGGCCTGGTCACGGCGCTGGGGTGGCAAGACCAGACCCCGCGCTCGCAACAATCCTTGCTGGTGCCGCTGACCTGGACGCCGCGCGAGGACCTGGCCTTCCATGTGAACGTGGGACGCACCCTGCGCAAGGGCGCGGACGATCTCACCCAACGCGGCATCGCCGCCGAGTGGCAGGTGACGCCGGACTGGCAGGCGCTGGCCGAGCACTTCCACGACGGCCAGCGCCCGCTGACGCGACTCGGCCTGCGCCGCACGCTGAGCGACCGGCTGACGCTGGACCTGAGCTTCGCGCGGACCACCGCCACGGCGCACGCGCCGAAGGAAGGCTGGTGGACGGTCGGCGCGAACTGGACCTTCGGCCAGTGAGCAGTCGTTCCGCGCATGAGTAAAGTCGCTGGTCGAGTAAGGCCATTGGGCAGACTCTGCCCGTCGTCAATCTGGAGGACAAGAATGTCGCTCCCCCCTGCCGGACGCCCCCGACAGTTGGATTGACGACGAGAATCGCCCGGCCTGTCCGATCGCCGCGAGGGCGACGGCACCTTCAACCTTGGAGCCCACCATGTCTCTGCGCATCAACGACATCGCCCCGAACTTCACCGCCAAGACCACGCAGGGGGAGATCGACTTCCACAACTGGATCGGCGACAGCTGGGCCGTCCTGTTCTCGCATCCGAAGGACTTCACGCCGGTGTGCACGACCGAGCTGGGCTACATGGCCAAGATCGAGCCCGAGTTCACCAAGCGCAACGCCAAGCTGATCGGCCTGTCGATCGACCCGGTCGAGAACCACGCGAAGTGGGCCGCGGACATCGAGGAGACGCAGGGCGCCGCGGTGAACTACCCGATGATCGGCGACACCGACCTGGCGGTGGCCAAGCTCTACAACATGCTGCCGGCCGAGGAGCCGGGCACGTCGGAAGGCCGCACGGCGGCGACGAACGCGACGGTGCGTTCGGTGTTCATCGTCGGTCCGGACAAGAAGATCAAGCTGACGCTGACCTATCCGATGACCACGGGCCGCAACTTCGACGAGATCCTGCGCGTGCTGGACTCCATCCAGCTGACCGCCAAGCACCGCGTCGCCACGCCGGTGAACTGGAAACAGGGCGACGACGTGATCATCGCGGGCTCGGTGTCCGACGACGAAGCCAAGACGATCTACCCGGAAGGCTGGAAGGCGCCGAAGCCTTACCTGCGGATCGTCAAGCAGCCGAAGTGATGGGGAGCGTCCTGCGCGTGTTCCTGCGCGCATGACCCGACCCCCGATGCACCGCAAGGCCAACGTTCCCTCCGATGGGGGGCGTCGGCCTTTCTGCTTCCTGCGTCGATAACATCCACGGCGTCAATGCGGCGGACGACCGCATCGCAGGGAGTCAGGAAGATGAATCACCCACGCCGCTGGATCGTGGCAAGCGGGCTGCTGCTGACCGGCGCAGCGATTGCCGTGCAGCTCTGGCCTGAATCGCCGAAGGACGAGCACCTCGCGACGGCGGCCACGCCGGCCTTCGTTCAGCCCCCGGCCTTCGTTCAGCCCCCGGCCTCCGTACCCCAGCGCGCCTTCGAGCCTGACGCCGCGAAGCCCGCGCAACAGGCCTCCTCCAGCGCCCTTCCGAGGTCTGGCATCGGCGCCTCTGCCGCCATGCAGGACTACGGTCAGATCGTGCTGGCCGCCCTCCACGGCGGGACGCCGAAACAAGCGGGGGAAGCCGCCAAACTCATCGCCGATTGCCAGTTCGCGGCCCATGGCCGCGACTTCGTAGAACGACTGAAATCTCGTGGGGACGTCACCGGTGAAACCGCCGTCTCAATGACTGCGCGCGCCGAGCAGCGCCTTCGGCGCTGCCAATCAATCACACCAGACATGACCGCCCGGATCGCGGAACTTGCTCAACGCGGCATCCTCAGCGGGATGAAGGGGCTCGGAGACATCTACGGTCGCGCCGTCGACTATGCACCGCCCCCGGCCATGCGACAGCCGCTGATCAATGCCTTGAGGGCCGACTTCCTGGACGGCCGCTCGTTCCCTGCGTACATGCTGGGAACCCATGGAGAGTCCTTCGGACTGTCAAGGATCGAGGCGCGAGCCTACGCGTTGGCGGCGCGGATGGTGGAAGAGCAATGGCACAGGTCGATCGGTGTTCCGGTTCCATCGCAGTGGCGGGAGTTCGACAACACGCTGTCCGCCGAGGATCTCCAACGGGCCGAAGCCTTGGCTACGGAATGGTTCAAGAGCGTGAAGGTGTCTCCCGACCGTGTCGGCTGAGCCAAAATCCCGCCCTCAACCAAAACACCGATCCAGGGAGGATCCATGACCGACAAGAGAGCCATCCGCCGGCAGATGGACGCGATGCTCGCCGAGGGCACGGGCAAGACCGAGGTATTCCGGCAGCTGTCCGGACAGGGGGTCAAGGACCGTCATCTCGCCGCCTGGCTGGCCAGCAAGCCGGACATGCAGGCCTTCGCCGAGATGAAACTGCACGTCAACATCCTTACGGCGTTCATGGTCCTGCAGGCGCTGATCATCCTCGCGATCACGGCCGCCGTCTCCGTCTTCCTCGGACTGGCGCTGATGCTCATCCCGCTGCTGTTCGCCTGGGGCTTCCGCCAGCCGCGGGCCGGCGCCTACGCCGGCTACCTGTTCCTCTCGATCGTCACGCTGGGCCGCAACTTCGCCGGCATGTTCCCGCTGACGGCCGGCAGCATCGCCGGCTTCGCGATCTCGGTCAGCTTGATCGGGTACGTGTTCTGGGTCCAGCGCCGCATCTATCCCGACATGAGCTTCATCGGCCCCAACCGCAAGGGCCGGCAATTCGTGTTCACGACCTGAAGCCGTGGCGCCCACCGCAAAGGCGCGCGCCACCTGACCATCAGGCCTTCACGTCGAAGTAGCCCGCCTCGTCGAGATCCTGCGCCAGCGTCGGATGCTTCGGCGCCCAGCCGAGCGCCTCGCGCGTGACGGTGCTGGTCGCCGCGAGGTTCAGCCCGGCGAACTTCGTGAACCAACCGAAGTGCGCCTGGGCCTCGTCCTGCGAAAGGCTCACGACCGGCAAGCCCAGACGCTCGCCGATGGCGGTCGCGATGTCCTTGAACGCGAGCCGCTCCTCCGCGATCGCATGCCAGCGCGCACCTGCGCGGGGCGCTTCGATCGCGCGCCGGAACACCACCGCCGCGTCGCGTCGATGCACGGCGCTCCACGCGTTCTGGCCATCGCCGATGTAGGCCGACCGGCCCGTGCGCCGCGCGAGGTCGATGAGGATCGGCACGAAGCCGTGATCGCCCGCGCCGTGCACCGTCGGCGAGAGACGCACCGTGGCGGCGTTGACGCCGCGCGCCGCGAGCGCCAACGCAGTCGGTTCGGACGCACGCGGGTAGCCGTCGGACACGGGCAGGCACGGATCCCCTTCGTGACCCAGTCGCCCCGACACCGCCATCGCCATCGCCAGCCCCGACGTCACCAGCAGCGGGCGCTGCGATCCGACCAGTGCCTCGCCGAGCGCCTCGATGGCGACGCTGTCGCGCCGGCAGCTCTCGGCGAAGCGGGAGAAGTCGTGGTCGAACGCGGTGTGGATGACCGCATCGGTCGACGCCGCGCCCGAGCGCAGGCTGTCCAGATCGTCGATCGTGCCGCGATGCACGTCGGCGCCGGCTCGGACCAGCGCCTCCGCGGACGCCTCCGATCGCGCCAGCCCGAGCACCTGATGGCCGGCCTCGATCAATTCTTCGACCACCGCCGACCCGACGAAGCCCGTGGCTCCAGTGACGAAAACGCGCATGAGAGAAACCCTCGACAGTTGATGCCACGCATCGTCAACGCAGAATCCATCCCGGTGTAGTAGTGACCTTATCCAGGTATGGCGGCTAACAGGATGAACAGCGTCTTTCCCCTTCCCTCCGTGTTTCGTCCCGAGTCCCCCGAGCTGTCCGAGCCTCGCGCGGACACGCCCTCGGCGTTGCCCGCGGCTGCCGCGCAGACCCACATGCACGCGCCGAAGGACAACCCGCTCGGCGCCTACCTGCGCGATCGCCGCGAGCGACTCGACCCCGCCGCGCTCGGCCTGCCGATGACGCGTCGGCGCACGCCGGGCCTGCGCCGCGAGGAGGTGGCCCAACGCGCCCACGTGAGCCCGACCTGGTACACGTGGTTGGAGCAGGGACGTGGCGGTGCGCCGTCGGAGGTCGTGCTCGAGCGCATCGCCACCGCGCTGCTGCTGACGGACGTCGAGCGCGAGCATCTCTTCCTGCTCGCCTTCGGACGCGCGCCCGAGATCCGCGCGCCGGAAGCCGTCGGCGTCACGCCGCGGCTGCAGCGCGTGCTGGACGCGCTCACGCTGAGCCCGGCGATCGTGAAGACGCCGCTGTGGGACGTCGTCGGTTGGAATCGCGCGGCAAGCGCCGTGCTCACCGACTACAGCACGCTGCCGCCGGAGCAGCGCAACATCGTGAAGCTGATCTTCTGCAACCCGAGCGTGCGGGCGGCACAGGACGATTGGGAAAGCGTCGCGCGTTTCGTGGTGGCGGCGTTCCGCGCGGACTCCGCGCGAGTCGGCGACACGGCCAGGGTCGAGGCACTGGTGCGCGAAGTCAGCGCGCGCAGCCCCGAGTTCGAGAAGTTCTGGCGCGAGCACGACGTGAAGGCCTTCGGCGAGGGCGTGAAGCGGCTGCGGCATCCGACCGTCGGGCTGATCGCCTTCGAGTACTCGGCGTTCTCCGTCGATCAGCGGCCCGACCTCGGCATGGTGGTCTACCAGCCGGCGACGCGCGAGGACGAAGACAGCGTGCGCCGGCTGTTGAATCTCCAGGAACTCGCGTCGACCTGAGGATCCGCGAATCGCGGCGGTTCACCGCATCACGGGATCACCAAGGCATCACGGCAGAAACAGCGCCTTCTCTTCTTCGAACACCTGTTGCAGGTGATCTGCCACCGTGCGGATCGCCCGGTCCTTCCGGTCCTGCCCGCGGATCAGCAGCCACATCTCGCGCGGATCGCGCACCGGTTCCAGCGCGCAAGCACGCAGCCCCGGCACCTGCCGCCCGATGTAATGCGGCAGCACGGCGAGCCCCGCGCCGGTCCTTGCCGCGATCGCCTGCGACATGTGGTTGTTGGCGCGGAACGCGACCCTGGCGCGCGGGAAGCGCTGCGCCAGCCACGTCGCGTCGGGCATGTCGGCGTTCTCTTCGTCGAAGCCGACGAACACCGGCGCCGCACCGGCCTCCACCGCCTCGCAGACCGACGGCGTGCCGTAGAAACCGAAGCCCATCGTGCCCAGCGGTTTCGCGATGAAGTCACCGTCGCGCGGCCGCGTGAGGCGCACCGCGATGTCCGCCTGGTGCCGGTCGAGGCTCACCGCCCGCAGGTCCGTCGCGAGATTGATATCCAGCCCCGGATGCAGCACCGCGAGCCGCGCCAGCCGGTCGATCAGGAATCCCTGCGACAGCGCCGGCGGCGCGTTCACCCGCACCAGTCCACGCACCGCGTCGTCGCCTCCGTTTCCGCCACCGCCTTCGCGCGCGAGCGACTGGGCCGCGGACTCCATGTCGCTGGCCGCCGCCAGCGCGCGCCGTCCCGCCGCCGTCAGCACGTAGCCGTCGGGTCGGCGATCGACGAGCTTTTCGCCGAGGCTGTCCTCCAGCGCCTGGATGCGCCGCGAGATCGTCGCGTGATTGACCGTCAGCGCCCGCGCCGCCGCCGACAGGCTGCCGTGCCGCCCCAGCGCGAGGAACACGCGCAGGTCCTCCCAGTCGACGCCCCCACGGAACCCTGTGCGTTTTTGATCAGCCATTGAGACAGGATAGCGGCTACCGCCCGGAAGGCCCGGCTCCTAACCTTCTGTCCAACGCCGAACGATCTCCCGACCGCCACGGCGTCCCGACCCACCCGGATCCTCCGTATCCCGCATGAACAGGAGCCTTTCCATGTCCACCGCTTCCAGCACCACCGCTCAGAAGGTCGCCATCGTCACCGGCGCCTCGCAAGGCATCGGCGCCGCGCTCGTCGCCGCCTATCGCGCACAGGGCTACGCCGTCGTCGCCAACTCGCGCCACATCCAGCAGGGCGACGACGCCGGCGTGATCGCCGTGCCCGGCCACATCGGCGACCGCCTCGTCGCGCAGCGCGTCGTGCAGACCGCGCTCGACCGCTTCGGCCGCATCGACACGCTGATCAACAACGCCGGCGTCTTCATCGCCAAGCCGTTCGTCGAGTACACGCCGCAGGACTTCCAGGACGCGATCGCCGTCAACGTCGCGGGCTTCTTCCACGTCACGCAGCTGGCGCTGCCGCAGATGCTGCAGCAGAAGAGCGGCCACGTCGTGACGATCACGACCACGCTGGTCGACCAGCCCATCGCCGCGGTGCCTACCGGTCTGGCCGGCCTGACCAAGGGCGGCCTGGATGCGGTGACGCGTTCGCTGGCGATCGAGTACGCCAAGACCGGCGTGCGCGTGAACGCGGTGCGTCCCGGCGTGATCAAGACGCCGATGCATGCGCCGGAGACGCACGACTTCCTCGCCGCCCTGCACCCGATGGGCCGCATGGGCGAGATCAGCGACATCGTCGACGCGGTGCTGTATCTGGAGCGCGCCGGCTTCGTCACCGGCGAGCTGCTCAACGTCGACGGCGGCCAGCACGCCGGCCGCTGAGCCTCTCCCGTCCCCGAGCAATCCCCACGAGCCGACCCCCCGTCGGCAGACCAAGGAGCCACCATGCCCTACGTCAACATCAAGGTGACCCGCGAAGGCACCGCCCCCGGCGCCAGCGCCACCACGCCCGAGCAGAAGGCAGCCCTGATCCAGGGTGTCAGCGATCTGCTGTTCGAGGTGATGGGCAAGCCCCATCACATGACCTTCGTCGTCATCGACGAGGTCGAGCTCGAGAACTGGGGCGTCGGCGGCCTGCCGACAGCGGAGTTCCGCCGCCGGCAGGCCGGGACGCCGGGCTAGGGAGGCCCTGGAGACCGGTTCCCTTCACGGTGCGTGTCGAGCGGCGTCATCCGCCCTTGATCCTCACCGTGAACGTGAGCTTGTAGGTGCCGCCGTCGCCGCTGAAGTTCAGCGGCGTGAGCGGCGTTTCCGTCGTCACCGTCGGCACGACGAAGCTGTGCCAGCCGAGGTACTCATCGTTGGACAAGGAGCTGGACACGATGCTCGACAGCTTGGGGCCGACGACCGACCGCAACTGGGCCGGCGTCAGGTTGCTCCAGCCGCTCTGTCCGTAGACGTTCCAGATGCTCTGCATCATCACCTGCAGGATCCCGCCGCCGCCCAGGTCCGCATCCCAGTCCTCCTCGAGCATGAACACGAAGACGAAGGCACCGCCGGCTTCCGATTCGTCGATGATGCGCCGCGTGTTGTCGACCGAGCCGACATTGAATTCCTCGTCCCAATCGGAATCGCGCAGCCGGTGCAGCTTGCCGCCAGGCACGTTGCGATGCGCCATGAAGACCAGCACATAGGGCGAGTCGTCGCCGCCCTCGCTCGTGTCGTCGACGCACTTGAGCTGGGTGAGCATCAGCTGACGTGTGGGCATGGGGCGTCTCCTGCAATGAACGCTTCGTTGTCACGCCCGGGGTCGGGCTGTGAAGAAGCCGTGAGCCAGACTAGGCAGTCCCCGGGAAGGGGCACATCCCTAGGTCCACCACCTCCCCCTAGGTCCGCACCACCCCCCTAGAATCGCCCGTCCCAGGGGGAGAAGAGCTTGAGGAAGATCGCATCCGCGACGCTGTCACGCGTTCATCCGCGCGAGCGCCGCTGCACGGTGGAGCTGGTCGAACTGGACGTGCCCGCGGGCCGCGACGGCGGCGCGCGCTACGTCGTCACCGTCCGCCAGGAAAGCGGCGAATCGTCGCTGACCGCCACGCCCTGCCCGCTCGCCGACGCCGAGCGCCGCGCGCTGGACTTCATCCGCCGCCGCCTCGCGGCCGGCGAGACGCTGGTCCGCCGGCAAGGCTTCGACGCACTGGCCGAGCACGACGCCGCGGGCGGCTCCTCGGCCAACGCCAACGGGGCGGTGGGCACCACGCGATCGGCATCGTCGGGCTCTTCAACCTCGTCGACCACGTCGGCGTCCGCCGGACCCGTGCCGCCGCGCATCGCCGCGCTGGTCGCGCGTTTCGAACCCGCGCGCTGGAAGCTCGAATCCGCCGACCGTCAGACCCGCTCCGCCTGGCGCGTCGCCGAATGCAGCGATCGCACCGAGGCCGATCCCGCCGCGCAACGCGCGCTGCGTGGCTTGGTGCCTCGCCTCGTCGACCTGCTGGGGAGCGGCAGCGACCTGCTGGACCTGTGCCTCGCCGCCGCGATCGGTCGTCTCGGCGATCCGGGGGCGGCCGAGGCGATGCGGATCCTGGCCGAGCGCGGCCGCAGTCCCGCGACGAAGCGATTCGCCCACCAGGCGCGGCTGATGCTGCTGTCGCCGGAGGACCTGGCCGCGCACGCCGAGCTGCTGGCGAGCCAATGGTCGGCGGAGCTCGCGCTGGAACTCGACGGCCCCGAGCTGGTCGTCGCGCTGCTGGAGCCGCTCGACGCGCACCGCCTCGACTGGCCCGAGCTGATGCAGGACTGGTACGACATCGCGCTCGCCCGCCCCGCCGTGCGCGAGCGGGTGCTGTCGCTGCTGCGCGCGCTGCCGGTGCAGGTCGAAGCCTTCCAGGCGATGCGCTACGTCTACAAGGCCGCCGAACTGCGCCGCGATGCGCAGGTCGTCGCCGTGCTGCATGCGCGTTTCGAAAACACACGCCAGCGTCACGGCGCGCAGACGCTGCGCAACTACGTGAACCCGATGACCGGCGAGACCATCGTCCGGGTCAACGGCAGCAAACGCAAGCCGGCCCGCGCCTATGGGCGCCTGAGCCGCGAGTACCTCCGGCTGCGCGGGTTGCGGAACGTGCGCCGGCTCGCCACGATCGGGCATCCGCATGCGCCCGGACTCGCCGTCGAGCTGCTGCTCGGCCTGCGTGACGACGAAATCCCCGCTGCCGCCGTCGAGCACCGTTCCGAGTACGTCGACCGTCGCTGGGCGACGGTCATGCGTCACTACCCGGCCGGCGCGAACTGGTTGCTGGTCACGCGACTGCTGCTGGCACAAGCGCCGAACCGGGGCGACCGGGACGACGGCCGCAACAACATCCATGCCGCCGGCGGCGGCAATCGCGGACGGGCGAAGCGGGTCTGGACCCGCGAGCCCATCGACGTCACGCGCGCGCTGCCCGAGCGCGCCGAAGGCCTGCGCGAGATGTGGGACGCCCATCCCGAGGCGCTGCTGCGCCTGGCGATGGAAAGCCGCAGCGCGCTGGTCCACGCCGTGGTCGCTCGCGCGCTGCAGGACCACGCCGACTTCCTGGGTCGACAGACGCCCGCGGTGCTGGAACGGCTGCTGCGCAGCCCGTATGCGCCGACGGCCGAGACCGGTTTCGCCGTCGCCCGCGCCCACGTGGACCGCGGCACGCCGGCCGAGCAGATCCAGTGGCTCAAGCTGATGGCTTCGAGCGCCCATCCCCCCGCGCGGGACTTCGCGCTGCTGCACATCGCCGGCGACCCGGGCGCCTTTGCGGGCTTCCCGGACCTGATCGTGGCGCTGCTGCTCAGCGGCCAGGAACGCGCGCGCAAGCAGGGCCACGGCCTCGCGCTGCTGGCGACGCCGCAGGCGCTGCTCGACGAGCTCCGGCCCGCGCTGCTGGCCGCCGACGCGGCCGATCCAGGTCTTGCCGAGGGCGTCGCGCTGATCGAGCAACTGCTGACCGGTCCGCTCGCCGCGCCGGCCGGGGAGGCCGTGCTGCGCCAGCTCGGCGCGCTGCTGCCGCTGCTGCACCATCCGGCGGTGCCGGTCGTGCAGGTCGGCGTCACCTGGCTGCTGCTGCATCCGACCGGCGTCACGCTGCTGCCGCCGGCGTTGATGAAGCACCTGATCGGCGCCGACGATCCCGACCGCCGCGCCTGCGGCGTGCGTCTGCTCGCCGCGCTGCCCGACGAGGTGCTGCGCGGCCAGGTCGAATTGATCGGCGATCTCGCCACCCACGCGCACGCAGGCATCCGCAGTGCCGTCGGTCCGGCGCTGCTGCGCGTCGCGCGCGGCGATGCCGAATTCACTCGCCTGATCGCCGACCGCCTGCACCGCTCGCTGTTCCAAACGGAGTCTGGCGATGGCGCCCACACCGATGCGCTGCGCTGGCTGACGCAAGACCTGGCCCCCGCAGCGCCCGCGCGCGATGCGTCCGGGGCCTGGCGCGCGCTGCAGGCGCGCAGCGCTGGCGCCCAGCGTTACGGCGCGTGGGCGCTGATGTCGCTGACGCCGGCGGACTTCTCGCTGCGGCAGCTCGCCACGCTCGCACGCCATCCCGACACGAGCGTTCGCCACTGGTCGATGCGGGCGCTCGACCTCTCGCTGCCCGCGCCGCCGTCAGTGCCGACGCCCGACCAGGCCGAGCAGCTGCTTCCGCTCGCCGAGGCCGACTTCGACGACGCCGTCGACTACACCCGCACGCTCTTCGGCGAGCGGCTGCCGGACGAGTCGCTCGCCGTCGAGCTGCTCATCGCCTGGGTCGATCATCCGAAGGCCTGGGTGCAAGCGCTGGGCCGCGCCCGCCTCGTGCGTCGCATGAGCGCGGCCGACGCCTCGCTCTGCCTCACGCGACTGAGCCAGCACCCGGGCACGCAGGTGCAGCTCTTCGTCACGCAATGGCTGCTGGAGCTGCCGACCGACGACAAGCCTCAGCTCGCGCAGCGGCTGCGCGCGCTCACGCCCTACTTCCTGACAGTGTTGAGCCAGGTCCATCGCGGCCGCGCCGCCAAGTCGCGCATCACCGCCTTCCTGCGCGCGCAGACAGACGACGCCGGCACGGCGGCGGTCGTCGCCGAGATCTTCGCCCGCCAGGTCGTCACCGCCAGCCTGACCGACAAGCCGCAGTACATCGCCGGTCTGCGCGACATCGCCGCCAGGCACCCCGGCATCGCGCTGCCCTTCCTGAACTGGAAGCAGCCCGCTGTGCCTGCTGCTTCGGCTTCATCGGGTTCCTCGACCTCCTCGACCTCTTCGGCCTCCCCCGCCTGACGACGATGCAGTTCCGCTACAAGTACTACGGCAGCACCACCGTCGACGACACCGCGGCGTCGCAGGCCTTCAACTTCGCGCCCGACACGCTGCGTCCGCCGGTCGCCTTCGAAGGCCTGCTGCGGCGCGACTCGCATGCGCACCTCGCCTTCCGCGAGGCGCTGTCCGCGCTGCACTCGGTCGTCGTCAGCGACCTCCGCTACCGCGGCCGCGACAAGTCCGCCTACCGCGCCTGGCTGGCCGAGAACGAACAATCGATGCTCGCGCGCTTCATGGCGCAGGCGGTCGACCTGAAGCAGCGCTCGGACGGGATCTACACCGAACTGCGCTCGCTGCGCCAGCGCAAGATCAAGCTGCTGGAGCCTTTCTACAAGGCGCAGAACGCCTACTTCAAGTGGCTGTTCTGGAACAACCGCGACGCCTGGTACGTGCTCGACCCGGTGATCACGGTGCATCCGGAGCGGTTGCTGTTCGAGGCCTTCAGCCAGGACGAGTCGACCTACTGCGCCGTCAGCGTGCGGCACGACGTCTTCGACCGCACCGGCGACATGGCCTGCGGCACGACCAACATCGACTACTCGGCCAGCCTGTACGACGAGTTCCAGAAGATCCGCGACTACAAGGCCACGCGGCTGCAGGTCGATCCGGCCGGCTTCACCGTCGCCACCGGCGACGACCCCGCCTTCCGCGAGGAGAAGATCGACCTGCCCGACAGCTGGGTGCGCGGCTTCCTGCAGGTGTCCAGCGCGATGACGCTGCCGGCCACCGTGGTCGAGCTGCATCCGATGGACCTGCACAACCTCTGCGCCGTGCTGCGCCAGCACAAGGAACGCGCTGGTCCGCGGTCGTTGCGCTTCGAGTTGGCGCCCGGCGGTCCGGCGCGGATGGTGCTGGAGCCGTGGAACATCGAACTCACCGCGCGCCGCAGCGCGATCGTCGGCGCGCCGTTGACTGAACCGCGCACGATCCGCGTCTGGGGCCGACGTCGCCTGCTGACGCTGGAGCGGCTGATCGCGCTCGCGACGCGGGTGCGCGTCCACCTGCTGGGCAGCGGCATGCCGAGCTTCTGGGTCGTGGACATCGGCGACATCACCGTCACGCTCGGTCTCTCCGGCTGGACCGCCAACGACTGGTCCGACGCCGGCCGCTTCGACCTGCTGCAGCCGCGCCACGAGGTCAGCGACGCGACCAAGCTCTCCGTCGCCGGCGCGCTGCAGCGCGACTGGATCGCCTCGTCCGCCGATCTGGCCACGCGCACAGGCCTGCCGAAAGCGGATGTCGACGCGGCGCTCAGCCTCTGGGTGCAGGCCGGTCGGGCGGTCTTCGATCTGCCAACGAACCGCTACGCCTGGCGCGAGCTCGCCCGCGAGCCGCTGCCGATGGAGACACTGCGCTTCGCCAGTCCCGAGGAGGCGGGCGCGCTCTCGCTGATCCACGAGAAACGCGCGAAGCTGGGCGACATCATGTCGCACGGCGCGCGCATCGTCGTCGACGGCGAGGTCAGGCTCAAGGAGCAGGTCCTCACGCCCCGCCTGATCCTCAATGCGGATCAGCAGCTCGTCGACTGCAGCTGCCAGTGCAATTTCTTCCGCCAGAACCGGCTGCGCCGCGGCCCCTGCGCCCACATGCTGGCCCTGCGCCAGCTGGCGCAGCCGCGGCTGGCCGAGTTGCCGCCGCCGGTCGCGTCGCCTTCGACGGCCACCTCGGCGACGGCAGCAGCCGCAACGCCTGGCACCGACACGGAGGCCGCATGACGACCGCCGCGGTTAAACTGTTCTCGAGTGCAGCGCGCAGGCTCTTGCAACCCGGGCGGTGTTTCGCCGTCCTTGCCACCTGCCGTTCCATGCGTCACGGGCGCCGTCTTCACTGTGCCGCGCAGCCTACCCGTCGCAGATTCCGATTTGGCTTCCCTGAAGCGAATCGTGCGACGGGTAGGCGCGCGGCGTCGAGTGGACAGCGCCCGTCCCTCAAGCCTTCCAGGCTCTTCGACGAGAAGCGCGCTGCACTCCTTCTCTTCTCCCCTGCCCCGCTGACGCGATCCGCCTCGGCGCTCCTCGACGGAGGCGCCGCATGAGCGACCGTGTCCTGACCCGCGCCGAGATCATCGAGCGCATCCGCGCGTCGTCCAAGGACGCCGTCGTGCTCGAAGAGATGCAGCGCCTGGGCTTCTGGCCCGCCGGCGACGGGAAACCCAGCATTGAAGCCGCGCTCATCGAGCGCGAAGTCGAGCTGATGCGGGCGCTCGACGAGGTGCAGGCCACCCTGCGCACCCACAGCGATCCCGAAGCCGCGATGAAGGCCATGCGCGAGCAGCGCATGGCGGAGTCGCGCGCACGCCGCGAGGCGACCGCGCAAGCCCGCGAGCAGCGCCGCCATGAGCGCGCACTGCGCTGGCACGCGGCGCGCAAGACGGATGCCGGCTATCTCGGCGCCGGCGTATCCGGCGGCCTGCAGGCGCCAGCAACCGATGCGGGCGGGCCCCCCCGCGTGTCGGCACGTCCGCTGCTCGACGGCCTGCCCGCGCTCGCGACGCCGCTGGACCTCGCCGGCGCGATGGGCCTGACGCTGCCCGAACTCAAGTTCCTCTGCTTCCACCGCGAGGTCGCCCGCACCACCCACTACCGCCGCTTCCTGCTGCCGAAGAAGACCGGCGGCCAGCGCACCATCTCCGCCCCGATGCCGCGGCTCAAGCGCGCGCAGTACTGGGTGCTGGACCAGCTGCTCGCGAAGGTGCCCTGCCATGCGGCGGCGCACGGTTTCCTGCCGGGGCGCGGCATCGTCTCCAACGCCGCGCCGCACACCGGCCGCGCGGTGGTGATCAACCTCGACATCAAGGACTTCTTCCCGACCGTCACCTTCCCGCGGATCAAGGGCGTGTTCCGCGGGCTGGGCTACGACGAGCGCGTCGCGACGATGCTCGCGCTGCTCTGCAGCGAGAACCCGTGCGACGAGCTGGAGGTCGACGGCGAACGATTCTTCGTCGGCGGCAAGGGCCGCGATCGCGTGCTGCCGCAGGGCGCGCCGACCAGTCCGATGCTGACCAACGTGCTGTGCCGCAAGATGGACCGGCGGCTGCAGGGACTGGCCGACAAGCTGGGCTTCACCTACACGCGCTACGCGGACGACCTGACCTTCTCCGCCTCCGGCGAAGGGGCGGCCAAGGTCGGCACGCTGCTGCGCCAGGCGCGTCATGTCCTCCTCGATGAAGGCTTCACGCCGCATCCGGACAAGCAGCGCGTGATGCGCGCGGGCTCGCGCCAGGAGGTCACGGGCGTCGTCGTCAACGAGAAGCCGTCCGTGTCCCGCGAGGAGCGCCGCAAGCTGCGCGCTGCGCTGCACAAGGCGACGCGCGACGGCCTCGAGGCGGCGACCTGGCACGGCTATCCGGCGACGCGCGAGGTGCTGGTCGGTTATGGCCGCTTCGTCGCGATGGTCGACCGGCAGCAAGGCGCGCCGCTGCTGAAGCAGGCGCTGGCGCTGCCGGGCGGCTCTGCGAAGAAGCGCTCGGCATTCGGCGCACTGTTCCGCAGGAAGGCGGCGGAGGGCGAAGCACCGACGCTCGCACGCGGCGCCTGGTGGAAGCCGGCGGACCGGCCCGAGCCGGTACTGCAGCAGACCGCCGGCCAGATCAAGGCCGCGCGTCAGGAGCGGATCAACGCGGCCCGCGCCGAACGGCGCGGCGGCGCGGCGTCCAAGCCGGACCAGTACCAGCAGCGACGTCAGGAGCAGTCGAATCGCGCCGCCGAGAACGCGGCACGGTGGTCCGCGGCCACGTCGGTGCGTCCGTCGACGCCCGCCGCCGCCCCGCTCAACTGGGGGCTCTACGCCCGGCAGTTCGGCGTCATGGCGCTGGCCGCGACCCTGATCGCCTCATGGCTTGTGTTCTTCGGCGGCCTCGCCCACCTGGCCCTGCGCATCAAGACACGCAGCACGGGCTGGGGCGAGTTCTGGATCGGCCTGATCCTGCTGATCGCCGTGGCGGTGAAGTTCTTCCCTCACAGCACCGCGTAGCGTCCCGGCTTGTGGTTGACGGCGATGAAGAGATTCATCACCACCGCGGCGAGCACCGAGTACGCGACCCGCTCCGGATCCACGACCGTGAGCGCGAGCAGCACGATCGCGCAGTCCATCGCCATCTGCACCTTGCCGGCGCGCCAGCCCTTGGCCTTCTGCAGGTAGAGCGACACGATGGTGGCGCCGCCGAGGCTGGCGCGATGCCGCGCCAGGAACAGGCAGCCCGAGCCCAGCAGCGCTCCGCCGAGGATCGCGGCGTAGGCCGGATGGATGCGGTCGATGGCGAAGAGCTTGGGCGAGAACTCGGTCAGCACCGACAGCAAGGCGATCGAGATGAAGGTCTTCACCGTGAATTCGCGTCCCATGCGCGTCCACGCGAACCAGTAGAACGGCAGGTTGATCAGGAAGAACAGCTTGCCCAGGCTGACGCCGGTCGCGTAGTGCAGCACGAAGGCCGCGCCCGCGGTGCCGCCGGTCAACAGCCCGACCTGTGCGAACAGGATCAGCGCCAGCGACACGAACAGCGTCCCGGTGAAGATCGCCTGCGCGTCCTCGAAGGCCGTGTGGGAGCGGATCGCCAGGTCGGCGAGCGGCTCGGCGATCGAGGGGGAAGGCGGCGGTGTGGTGTCGTCAGGTGTGGCGCTCATCCCGGGCACGAAGCAGAAAGCGTGCCCAGGAGTGTCGCAGCACCGGCGTGCGGCGTCAGCGCGAATCCTTGTGCACTTCGCGCCGCCGCATGCCTCGACGCTCAGCGGCCCTGCGCCTTCAACCGTGCGTCCAGCCGCGAGAACACGCGCCGCGCGTTGCCCTCGTAGACCAGGTGGCGCTCCTCGTCGTTGAGGTGCGGCGTGGCGGCGATGTAGCGCTTGGTGTCGTCGAAGTAGTGGCCGGTCTCCGGATCGATGCCGCGCACCGCGCCGATCATCTCGGACGCGAACAGCACGTTCTTCACCGGGATCACGGTCGTCAGCAGGTCGATGCCCGGCTGGTGATAGACGCAGGTGTCGAAGAAGATGTTGTTCAGCAGATGCTCGTCCAGCAAAGGCTTCTTGAGCTCCTGCGCCAGCCCGCGGAAGCGGCCCCAGTGGTACGGCACCGCGCCGCCGCCGTGCGGGATCAGGAACTTCAGCGTCGGGAAGTCCTTGAACAGGTCGCCGGTCAGGCACTGCATGAAGGCCGTCGTGTCCGCGTTCAGGTAATGCGCGCCGGTGGTGTGGAAACACGCGTTGCAGCTGGTGCTGACGTGGATCATCGCGGGGATGTCCAGCTCGACCATCTTCTCGTAGAGCGGGTACCAGTGGCGGTCGGTCAGCGGCGGGCTCGTCCAATGGCCGCCGGACGGATCGGGGTTCAGGTTGATGCCGACGAAGCCGTAGTCCTTGACGCACTTCTCGAGCTCCGGGATGCAGCTCGCGGGATCGACGCCGGGGCTCTGCGGGAGCATGGCCGCGCCGACGAAGTGCTCGGGGAAGAGCTCGGCGACGCGCGCGCAGAGCTCGTTGCAGATCGCCGCCCAGGTGGCGGAGGTCTGGAAGTCGCCGATGTGATGCGCCATGAAGCTGGCGCGCGGGCTGAAGATCGTCAGGTCGGAGCCGCGCTCCTTCATCTTCTTCAGCTGGTTGGTCTCGATCGACTCGCGCAGCTCGTCGTCGGAGATCTTCAGGTCGCTGGCCTTCGGCGCCCGCGACGGGTCCTTCAGGCCGGCGATCTGCAGGTCGCGCCAGGCGCCGAGCGCGGCGGGAGCGGTGGTGTAGTGACCGTGGACGTCGATGATCATGGGGCTCTCTGGTTCGCTGGGAACGACCGCGGCATGGCGTTGCCCTGCCGGGCCGACTGCGGTGCATTGTGGAGAGCCGCGCCACGTCGTCCAAGTTATGGCCTGGACTAGCTGCTATTCAGTTCCGGCATGGCGATAGTGCCTCACTGCCACGACCGCGACCCTCACCCCTGCCCTCTCCCGCAAGCGGGAGAGGGGGAAAGAGGAACCGTCGCTGCGAGTGGCGCCGGTCGGACTCCCTCTCCCGCTTGCGGGAGAGGGTGGGGGTGAGGGCCAGCGGCGGTGGAAGTACTCAAGCGCGACCGTGTGTGATGACGTAGGCCGCGCGGTGCAGGTGCGCCATGAAGTGCCGCACCGCCGGCTTCACGGCCGCGTCGTTGCGCGCCATCGCGCCGAGCGTCAGGCGCAGCGGCGCTTCCTTCACGGGCACCACCTGCAGGAACTGCGCGGCGAACGGATGCGCCGCGATCTGCCGCGGCAGCAGGCCGACGCAGTTGCCGCTCGCGATCACGGACAGCAGCCCCAGCGTCGAATTGACCACCGCCCCGGCGGGCGGCGGCGGCAGGCCGTGGGTCTCGAAGAGCGTGCGCGCCAGCCCCGTCGCTTCGGTCGCACCGGTGTAAACCCAGCGCGCCTCGGCCAGGTCGGCGAGCTGCTTCGATCGCGCCAGCGCATTGCCCTTGCGCACGACGACCACCATGTCGATCGGCATCAGCGATTCGACCGTGCATTCGCCGCGCGGCAGCTGATCGGGCAAGGGGCCGAGCGCGATGTCCACCTCGCCCTTGCGCACGCGCGTGAGCTGCGCGATGTAGAGCTCCTCCACGATGCGCAGCTGGATGTCGGGGAACTCGGCGCCGAAGGTGCGCAGCGCCTCGGGCACCAGCAGCATCACCGCCAGCGGCACCGCGCCGATGGTCAGCGAACCCGTCATGCGGCCGCTCAGCTGCTGGATCTGATCGCGGGCATGGGAGAGCTCGCGGTCCGCGGCCAGCGCGCGCTCGTACAGGACCATGCCCTGCGCCGTCGCCAGCACGCCGGTCGTCGAGCGCAGCAGCAGCGTCGTCTCCAGCTCGCGTTCGAGCTCCCGGACCATCTTCGTCAGCGCCGGCTGCGACACCCCGACGCGACGCGCCGCCGATCGCAGGCTGCCTTCCTCCACCGCGGCGACGAGCGCCCTCAAGTTCGTGAGCTTCATGCGCCGGGATGATAACGATGGGTTATCGCGCCACGCTTCGCGGCATCTGCCAGATGCCGGCACCGATTCCTAGACTCCGCCCCGCATCGACTTGATCCGGATCAAGACCGATGGCCGAGAACACCGATGAAGCCGCGACAAAGCGGCGATGCGCGCGCTGAGACAGGGAACCAATCCCCTTCCCCACAGCAACGACAGGAGACAAGCGTGACACAACCTAGGGTTATCACCAGGGCGCTCGGGCTGATGCTCGCCGCGGCCCTTGGCGGGCTGGGCGGCTGCAACGGCAGCGAGGCCTCGCCCGCGGACACGACCACGCCGCCGGCGTCGGTCGAGCTGGCCGTCGTCAAGCCGACCGCCACCTGCGCCAGCCTGAGTTCGACCAACCTGGTCGACATCGGCGGCGTCGGCAGCACCATCACCTCCGCGACGGAAGGCAGCGTCGCGATCAACGGCAAGGACACGAAGTTCTGCACCGTCGAGGGCACGCTCGCGCCGGCCGTCGGCTTCCGCGTGCGGCTGCCGTTGGAGACCTGGACGCAGCGCACGCTGGACATCGGCTCCGGCGGCCTCTGCGGCTCGATCAGCGCGGCGGTCGATCCCGGCCAGGCCTACGGCTGCCCGCTGGTGCAGTCGGGCGGCTTCGTGCTCGCCTCGACCAACATGGGCCACACGAACGCCGAAACCACCTGGTCGCTGGATGCGCAGCGCCGCGTGGACTTCGCCTACCGCGCCGTCCACATCACCAATCTCGCCGCGAAGAAGCTGACCCTGGCCTTCTACGGCCAGGCGCCGAAGTACGCCTACTTCGTGGGCTGCTCCGACGGCGGGCGCGAAGGGCTGATGGCCGCGCAACGTTATCCGACGGACTACAACGGCATCGTCGTCGGCGCGCCGGCCTTCCTGTTCCAGACGCAGAACTCGCTGCTGCACGGCTGGGGATCTCGGGCCAACCGCGACAGCGGCCTGACCACCGGCAACATCGTGATGTACCCGGCCAAGGCGGCGGTGCTGCACAAGGCGGTCGTCGCCGCCTGCGACGCGCAGGACGGGCAGACCGACGGCCTGCTGAGCGATCCGCGCCTGTGCAGCTACGACCCGGCGACCCTCCAGTGCGCGGACGGCGCGACCGACACCAGCGCCTGCCTGACCGCGACCGAAGTGGCGTCGGCCCGCAAGTTCTACGCCGGACCGCGCGACGCCTCGACCAACCGGCGCGTGCTGGTGGGAACCTCGCAATACGGTTCGGAGCTGAACTGGTCCGGCGTCTTCGTGCCGGCCAACGACACGCCGACGACGCGCCTCGGGAGCGACAACTTTGTCAACGGCGCCCGCTCCGTGATCTTCACCGACGCGACGCCGCCGACGATCGACGAGCTCGACTTCAGCGAGGCCTTCTACGCCAAGCTGCGGCCCCGGCATCCGCTCAACGACGCGACCAACCCGGACCTCACCGCGTTCAAGGCCGCTGGCGGCAAGCTGATCCTGTGGCACGGCTGGGCGGATCAGCACATCTCGCCCCTCGGCACGATCGCGTACTACGAGGCGATGCAGAAGGTGCTCGGCCAGTCGACGATGGACGCGTTCATGCGCATGTACCTGGTGCCAGGTGTTGCGCACTGCGGCAACGGCGAGGGCCACGACAAGATGGACCTGGTCACCGCCGCGGTGAACTGGGTCGAGAAGGGCACCGCCCCCGACGGCATCACGACGAACCGCACCGACGCCGCCGGCGCCGCGACCGCGTCGCGCCCCGTGTACCCGTACCCCGCGCTGGCCAAGCTCAACAGCGGCGCCGACGCGACGCAGGCCGGGAACTACACCAAGGGTCCGGCGCTCTACACCTCGCAGGTCCCCGACTGGGCCGGCAGCGAGTTCTTCAATCCCTACGCGGCCGCGCCCCTCTGACCGTCCGGTCGCGCGCCACGCCCCCTCTCGGAAGTTCCATGGCCCGGATCATCGGCGGCATCGCCGCCTCGCACACCCCGACGATCGGTTTCGCGTTCGACCGCGACAAGCGCTCCGACCCGGCCTGGGCGCCGATCTTCGACGCCTTCGCGCCGGTCCAGGACTGGCTCGCGGCGCGCAAACCCGACGTGCTGCTGATGGTCTACAACGACCATGTCACCTCGTTCTTTTTCGACCATTACTCGGCGTTCTCGCTGGGGGTCGGAGAGCGCTGGACCGTGGCCGACGAGGGCGGCGGCGCGCGCGACCTGCCGCCGGTGGACGGGCATCCCGGACTGGCGGCGCACATCGGCCAGTCGCTGATGGCGGACGAGTTCGACATGTCCTTCTTCCAGGACAAGGCGCTCGACCACGGCTGCTTCTCTCCGCTGTCGGTGATGTGCCCGCACGAGCCGGCGTGGCCGGTGAAGCTGGTGCCGCTGCAGATGGGCGTGCTGCAATTTCCGATTCCGAGCGCGCGACGCTGCTACCGGCTCGGCCAGGCGTTGCGCCGCGCGATCGAGAGCTACCCCGAGGACTTGCGCGTCGCGATCGTCGCGACCGGCGGCCTGTCGCACCAGGTGCACGGCGAGCGCGCGGGCTTCAACAACCCCGCGTGGGACGCCCGGTTCCTGGACCTGCTCGAACAGGACCCCGAGGCGCTCGCAGATATGACCCACGCCGAGTACGCGACGCTGGGCGGCTTCGAAGGCTCGGAAGTGATCATGTGGCTGGTGATGCGCGGCGCGCTGGCGGCGCAGGTGACCTGCCTGCACCGCGCATACACGCTGCCGTCGATGACCGGCATCGCGACGGCGATCTTCGAGCCGGCGCAACAGGCCCGGCAGGCGCTGCCCGAGGGGATGCTCGATCGGCATCGCGCGCACATGGCGCGTCAGCTCGACGGCGTCGCCGCCCTGCCCGGCACCTATCCGTTCACCCTCGAACGCAGCGTCACCGCCTACCGGCTCAACCGTTTCCTGCATGCGCTGGTCGATCCCGCCGTGCGCCGCGACTTCCTCGCCGACGAGGAGACGTCGTTCGAACGCGCCGCGCTCAGCGACGAGGAACGCGACCTCGTGCGCCACCGCGACTGGATCGGGCTGATCCGGTACGGCGTCATCTTTTTCCTGCTCGAGAAGCTGGGCGCCGTGATCGGCGTCTCCAACCTGCACATCTACGCCGCGATGCGCGGCGAGACGCTCGACGCGTTCCAGGCGACCCGCAACGCACGGGTCCTCTATTCGGTCGCATCGGTGGCCTCCGCATCCGATGCCGCCGCTCCGCACCCATCCCCTTCCCCCAACCCAAGAGACGAGGAGACATCGTGAAGACAACAAGAAGACTTTCCGCGACGACGCTGATGGCCGCCGGCGCGCTGTGCGGCCTGGCGCACGCGCCGGTCCAGGCGCAGTCGCAGAGCTCGACCAACGTGCAGATCTACGGACTGCTCGACGTGCCGGTCGAGTACTTGAACAAGGTCGGCGCCAGTGGCGCCAGCCTCACGCGCATGCCGGGCCTGAGCGGCGGCTATGCACCGTCCCGACTGGGATTCCGCGGCACCGAGGATCTTGGCGACGGGCTCAAGGCCGTGTTCACGCTGGAGATGGGCATCGGCGCCGACAGCGGCACGCTCAACCAGGGCGGGCGCGCATGGGGCCGTCAGGCCTACGTCGGCTTGCAAGGCGGCTGGGGAACGATCAGCCTCGGGCGCCAGTACTCGATGCTGTTCTGGTCGCAGACCGATGCGGACATCCTCGGCCCGGCGATGTTCGGCTCCGGCTCGCTGGACAGCTACCTGCCGAATGCGCGCGTGGACAACGCGATCGCCTATCGCGGCCAGTTCAGCGGCTTCACCGTCGGCGCGACCTGGAGCCCCGGCCGCGACGCGGTCAACGCAGGTCCGAGCCCGTCGGGCACCAACTGCGCCGGCGAGAACGCCGCCGACAAGAACGCCTGCCGACAGTGGTCGGCCATGGTCAAGTACGACACGCCCGTGTGGGGCGCCTCAGCCGCGATCGACGAGATCCGCGGCGGCGCAGGCGCCTTCGCGGGTCTGACGAGCAGCGCGATGAAGGACCGCCGCAGCACGGTGGCGGGCTGGTTCAAGACCGGCGACTGGAAGCTCGCGGCGGGGCTGATCGCCCGCCGCAACGACGCCAGCGCCACGACGCCGAAGAGCAACCTCTGGTACGCCGGCGCGACCTGGTCACTGACCCCGAGTTGGGGACTCGACGCGCAGGTGTTCAAGCTGGACTACAAGAACAGCGCCAACGAGGCGACCTTGTGGGCCCTGCGCGGCACCTACTTCCTGTCCAAGCGCACGTCGGTCTACGCGACGGCGGGCCGCATCGACAACGACGGCACGCTCGCGCTGGGGGTGAGCAACGCCGCCGCGGCGGCGGGCAGCACGCCGGTGGCGGGCGGCTCGCAGACGGGGCTGGGCGTGGGCATCCGCCACGCCTTCTGAGGTCGATGGGAGACACGTGGTGAATACGACTTCGGTAGTGGACGTTCGCGCGTTCATCGACGGACGCGGGATGTCCTCGCGTCAATGGCTGACGCTGGCCCTGTGCTTCCTGGTGGTGGCGGCGGACGGCATGGACATGGCGATCATGGGCTTCCTAGCGCCCTCCATCCTGCAGGAGTGGGGCATCTCGAAGGCCGCCTTCGGCATGGTGATGAGCGCCGCGCCGATCGGCCTGGTGTTGGGCGCGATCTTCGCCGGGCCGACCTCCGATCGGATCGGCCGCAAGAAGGTGCTGGTGATCTCGGTGCTGGTCTTCGCGATCTTCACGCTGCTGGCGTCCCGGGCGCAGGGGCTGACGGAGCTGGTCGTGCTGCGCTTCCTCACCGGCATCGGCCTGGGCGCGGCGATGCCCAACACGACGACGCTGCTGTCGGAGTACGTGCCGGAGCGTTCCCGCTCGTTGATGGTGACGTTGATGTTCACCGGCTTCAACCTGGGCTCGGCGCTGGTCGGCTTCGTGGCGGCCGGGATGATCCCGCACTGGGGATGGCGCTCGGTGCTGGCCGTCGGCGGCGCGCTGCCGCTCGTGCTGGTGCCGCTGCTGATGGCGTGGCTGCCGGAGTCGTGCCGATTCATGGCGGTGCGCGGCGTCGCGGGCGCGCGCATCGCGGCGACGCTCGGCCGCGTCTGCGGCGAGCGCTTCGCGGCGCACACGCAGTTCGTCTCCAAGGAGCCCGAGGTGGCGGCCCGTACGCCGGTGCGGCTGCTGTTCTCGGCGGGCTACGGACGTCAGACGCTGGCGCTGTGGACCACCTACTTCATGGGCCTGCTCGTGATCTACCTGCTGACCGGCTGGCTGCCGACGCTGTTCAAGGAACAGGGGTTGAGCATCTCCCAGGCGGCGATGGTGACGGCGATGTTCCAGATCGGCGGCACAGCGGGCGGTGTCGTGGTCGGCTGGCTGATGGACCGGATGGGACCGACGCGGGTGATCAGCATCGCCTATGCGGGCGGCGCGCTGAGCGTGCTGCTGCTGGCGGCGATGGGGGCCGGCGTGAACGGCCTGGGGCTGCTGTCCGCGCTGGTGGGCTTCTGCATGAGCGGCGCGCAGACAGGGCTCAACGCCTACGCGCCCTCGTGCTATCCGACGATGGCGCGCGCGACCGGCGTGAGCTGGATGCTCGGCGTGGGTCGCTTCGGCAGCATCCTGGGATCGATGGTCGGCGGCGTGCTGCTGGGACTGGGGTGGAGCTTCGCAGGGATCCTCGCGCTGCTGGCGGTGCCGGCAGTGCTGGCCGCGGTGGCGGTGCGGGGCAGTGTGCTGCGCGAAACGGCGTGAGCATCGCGGATTGACGTCACGCCATCGCCGGCGTCATGCGAAGGGCCGTAGGATGCTGCATCCAAGATCCCTGGGCCCTTCAACCGATGAAGTTCTTCACCCCAGCGTGGCGGGATGCCGCCGGCGATCCCGACCTCGCTGTTTTCCGCCAGTACGAGAGCTACCTCGCGTCCGTCCGTCATCGGCTTCCCGCCGACCTCCTGCGCTTGTGGGACGACTACACACTGCACGACGCTCGAGTCGTGGCGGTCGACACGGACGTCCCAGGACAAAGGCTCTCGCTCGTGCTGAACGGTTGGGATCAACCGTTGCAACATCCGATGCGCTACGCGATGACGTTCATCGGCATCACTGCGGGCGGCACCCTGCCTGAAGGCGTCTCCATCGAAGAGCTGGAAGATCTCGGCTACGTCGAGATGGAGGCTCTCGATGTCGGCGTCGAGTTCCGCATGCTCTTCGTGTCGGGCATCGAATGGACCATTCGGTGCCAGGATGTCGCTGTCGAAACGATGACGCGTACGCGATGAATTCCTCCGCGCTCTCACCTCCGCGCCTTACCCTGGTGATGCTGATTGCTGCGCATCCGATCGCGGCTCACGCGCATGGCGATGCCCAGCTGTTGACGTTCGTCGTGGCCGCGGGGATGGTCGCCGGCATGCTGTCCGGGTGCTTGGCGGCTCTGGTGCGCCGGATCTCACGCGTGCCATGGCCGCTGTGGTTCCTGGTATATCTGGCGATCGGCGCATTGGCTGCTGCCCTCGCTGTCCAGGACATCGGCGGCGCGACGTTGTTCTTGGCCTTTGGAGGTCTTGGCGGTGTGCTGCCGTTCGTGGCCGCCTTCTACCTCGTGAAGGCGGTGTGCGACGCCACACGCAGACGGCTGAAGGCGCGCTCGCGAGCGCGCCGCGACTCGCGCGCATGAAGGCCAGATTCGCTCACGCCTTGAACGTCACCCACGGCCTGAGCTTCGCGACGCCTTCGATGAGCCCCGCGCTCGTCTGCGCATCGATGACGGGCCCGATCGGCTTGTAGGCCTCGGGCGCTTCCTCGATGCGGCGTTCCTCGCGCAGGGTCACGCATTGCCAGTCCGCATCACTGCGGTCGACGGCCTGCAGGCGTCGCGTCTCCTGGCGACGCATCCGCCGACCCGCGCCGTGGCTGCAGGACCAGAGCCAGTCTGGATGACCAAGCCCGCGCGCGACGTACGAACCGTCGCCCATCGAACCCGGAATCAGTGCGAGCTGCCCCTCGTGCGCCGGCGTCGATCCCTTGCGATGGATGTTCAGGCCGTGCTCGGCGAGCACGACGTTGTGGGGCACGTCCACGACCAGCCGCGAGCTGTCCGCACCGAACAGATCGGCCAGCTCCCGCCGCACCATCTCCGCCAGCACGACCCGGTTGGCCCACGCGTACCGGGCGGCGACGCCCATGGCCTCGAGGTACTCGCCGGCCAGCGGGCCCTCGAGGGCGTAGAGCTTGCTCTCCGGATGACGGACGCCGACGGGCCACGCGTCGCGAGCGCGATCCATCCAACGGGCGCCGACGTGGAAGCCCATGTCGCGCGAGCCGCTGTGGATCATGACGACGACGTCGCCCGCGCGCAGACCGTGCTCATACGCCGCGTGCCGATCGAGGATGCGATCGACGACCTGGAGCTCGACGAAGTGGTTGCCGCCGCCTGGCGTGCCGAGACAGGGATCCCGGAAGCGATCGCGCCCATCGACGAACGCATGGGGCGCGTGGCGCGAGTGCCCGCCGAGCCGGTCGAGTCCGACGCAGCGATCGACCTCCGCCACGAGCCGGTCGCGGTCGACGCCGGCCCACAGGCCTTCCGGCGCGATGCGGTCGAGGAAGGCCAGCGGCCCGTCATCGAACAGCGCCTTGAAGGCCTGCGTCGGCGTCGGGACGTTGCGGGCGTTCTCGAGCAGCACGGCCTTCAGCCGCGCGATGAGCGCGGACTGGCGAGGCGCCGCCTGCGCGAGCGAGAGCCCGGTCGTCACCAGCCGCATGCCGCAGTTGATGTCGGTGCCGATGGCGGCGGGGATGACGACGTCTTCCGGCGTCGCGACCACGGCGCCGACCGGCGCGATCGAACCGGGGTGGAAGTCGGGCGTCGCGCACGCGGCGCAGACGGCGGCATCGCCGCCGGGCGTCTTCACCGAGGCGAAGGCGAGCAGCTGCTTGACGGCCTTTTCCTCGAGCGGCAACGCGGCCGGCAGCAGGATGGTGGCTTGTGCGCTGTCGTTGCGGACGGTGTAGATGCCGTCCTCGAAGCGCAGGTCGATGTGCGAGCGCGCGAAGGCTCGCTGGAGTCGAAGGGAGTGAGACATGGTGCTGTGCTCTCCGGGGGCCGGAAGGCGCCCGAGGCCTGGAAGCCCAGGCGAAAAGGGACAACCGCCGGCGAGAAGCCGCGGCTGAGGACCTTTTCTGCAGCAGCAGTCAGGAAAGAGGGCGCGAGTCTAGCCGTCGACAGCGAGGCCCGCAAGGCCCGCGCGAGCGTTTGCGTTAAAGTCCCGCGCCCGTCGCCCGCAGCGTTCCGCTGGGCGCGAAGCGGGTTCAAGCAGGTTGTTCAGGGTCGAAGGGAAGCAGTTGTGGACGTGCAGGACACCGATGTCGTGATCATTGGCGCGGGCGCCGCGGGGCTGATGTGCGCCGCGCTGGCGGGCCAGCGCGGCCGCCGCGTGCTGCTGGTGGACCATGCCAACAAGGCCGGCAAGAAGATCCTCATGTCCGGCGGAGGCAACTGCAACTTCACCAACCTGTACACCGAGCCGGCCAACTTCCTCTCGGAGAACAAGCACTTCTGCAAGTCGGCGCTGGCGCGCTACACGCAGTGGGACTTCATCGCGCTGGTCAACAAGCATCAGATCCCGCACCACGAGAAGAAGCTCGGCCAGCTGTTCTGCGACAACAAGTCCATCGACATCCTGCGCATGCTGCTCGCCGAATGCGCCGAGGTCGGCGTCACGCCGATGCTCGACACCACCGTCGAGACGATCGAGAAGACCGAGTCGGGTTATGCGCTCACCACCACCGCAGGGCCGATGCGCTGCCAGTCGCTGGTGATCGCCACCGGCGGACTGTCGATTCCGACGATGGGCGCGACCGGCTTCGGCTACCAGGTCGCGAAGCAGTTCGGCCACACGCTGCTGCCGACGCGCGCCGGGCTGGTGCCGTTCACGATCACGGACCAGCTCAAGGACCTGTGCAACGAACTCAGCGGGACCTCGGTCGATTGCCTGGTCAGCTGCAACGGCAAGAGCTTCCGCGAGAACATCCTGTTCACGCACCGCGGCCTCAGCGGGCCGGCGATCCTGCAGATCTCGTCGTACTGGCTGCCGGGTCAGGCGGTGGAGATCAACCTGCTGCCCGACCTCGACGTGCCCGGCTGGCTCGCGCAGCAGCGCAACGATCGGCCCAATGCGGAGCTCAAGACGCTGCTGGCGGAGCTGTTCACGAAGAAGATGGCCACGCTGATCGGCGAGCAGTGGTTCGTGTCCAAGCCGATCAAGCAGTACACGCACGCGGAGCTGGAGCAAATCGCCCAGCGCCTGTCCGCATGGCAGGTCGTGCCTGCGGGCACCGAGGGCTACCGCACGGCGGAGGTCACGCTGGGCGGCATCGACACCAAGGAGGTGTCGTCCAAGACGATGGAATCGCTGAAGTCGCCGGGGCTGTACTTCATCGGCGAGGTGCTCGACGTCACCGGTCACCTGGGAGGCTTCAACTTCCAGTGGGCGTGGGCGTCGGCGAATGCGGCGGCGCAGTTCGTGTGAGGCTTGTGCGGTCCATCGCAATGACCTCTTGAGGTATTGCTTCGATCTGGTCGGTTCCCAAGATCGTCCCCTTCTCCCATGAACCTATGGCGATTTTTCCGCCGTCGGAAGAGAACTCCACTGAGCAGGGGTATGGGTCAATGTATCGGCCCACCAGCCTCAGGGACGAGCTATCAAAGACGGACAGCTGGCCTCGTTCGACACAGCAGAGGCGAGTGCCGTCGGGCGACCACCCGAGCGACCACGCGGTTCCACCGAACAGGATCGATCGCCGGCCGCAGCACCTGCCAGTGGATAGGTCGACGACTTGAAGCGACATTTCCGATGCGGTGTTCATCTGAATGACCGCCAGGCGACTTCCGTCGGGACTTGGCGTCGCCGCATTCACGTAGCCTGCGCCGACAGGCAGTTCAAGCTCCGAGTGGTCTTCGAACGGCCATCTGCGCAACATGATCTGGCTGAAGGGCAACGCGCTGTCGCGGTCCTTGCACTTGCGCTGTTTGACATAGGAATACAAGCTGCGCCGCGCATCACAAGCAAGAGCGTTGATCATCACGCCGGCGGACAGCTCCTGATGGACGACTTCCCCCGTCTCACCGTCGAGAACTCGAAGAGCCCCATCCCCCGAACCGTCGACGATGCGCGTTCCGCAAGGGGAGAACAAGGGCTGACAGCCCTCGCTCGTCTGGTCTGCTGGAAAGAGCGCGATGAGCTCGAGGTGAGCAGCGGACAGAATGGCTAGCCGACCGGCCGTGTTCTTGACAACAACCCGGTCGCCGCAAGGCGAGATGTCCAAATACGCTGGGTGCGCGAACGGGCGGATCGACCCAACGCGCTGTCTCTCCCGAAGGCTCCACACGACGATGTCGCGACCCACCGCAATGACGTGATCCCCGTCTGCCGTGAAGCGGAGCTGGAAGCTTTTGCCGACGCGAATGAGTCTCGATGGTGGTGTTGAGTCAGACATGGCGGCAAGCATATCCGCCCGCATGACAACGACTGCGAACCTCCATACAGATTCCAGTTGTCGCCACTCGCAAACCTACACGTATGGGGTCGCAGGCTCGCCACGAATCACTCACGTTTTGCTTGATCAACGTCGCCCTTGATTGATCGCAAGAACCGCATCGAACTTCCCAAGAAACATGTCCGCCCTGCTGCTCCAAGGGCCGACCCATCATGCTCAGTTCGACTGCGGAGGAAGAACCGCGTTCCTCCTGCGACGCCATCGACTTCACTCAGGTGCCCATCACCGAACACCTCGAAGTCGTTCGCCCCCACCATCAGTTCAAAGGCGTATCCTGCCGCGGTCGCCCTTGGGACCTCTCACATCTCGATCCCTTCGCATTCCGCGTCGATCCGGGCCTCGGTTTCGAGGTCACCGTCGTCGTGGTCTTCTCGTCCCATTGCTTCACACACTCGCTCT
This sequence comes from Roseateles noduli, assembly GCF_050626985.1. Lineage (NCBI taxonomy): Bacteria > Pseudomonadati > Pseudomonadota > Betaproteobacteria > Burkholderiales > Sphaerotilaceae > Roseateles > Roseateles noduli. The sequence goes on along the minus strand of NZ_CP192463.1, from coordinate 5,856,653 downwards.
CGCGTGACGGCCGCGCGCGACACGAGATTCCATTGGACGAACTGTTCGACGATGGCCGCGAGGTGCGCGTGCTTTGCGAAGAACGCTTCGAGCTTTCGCAACGCCGTCTTCCCGCATTGATCCGGGAACTTCGAAGCCGTGCCATCCAGATCGCACGAGAAGACCCTCAGAACTTCACGACGTCAGAGGAGCTCGAAGCTGCTGGCAACCAGCCGCGCCACTACGTCGTTTTCTTCGAGGTCTTCCGGGACAAGAAGCGCAAGCGGCGCCTGCTTCTCCACGTTCAGTCGGCGTACGCGAAGGAACTATTCGACCATCGCCGGCGTGAACGACGCAGGGTCTCCATTCTCACAATCCTGAAGGCGACTGGATTGGGTCGAAAGGTCAAAGCCTGACGCTGGCAACAAGGGCCAGAAAGACAGACGGCCCCCGAAGGGGCCGCCGCGCTGCGGGGTTCTCTATCGCGGAGACCGCGAACTCCCATTCCAGCTGGGACCCGATGACTCGGGCGGCACTACCTTTTTCACCCCACCACAATGTAGATCTTGAGCTCCGAAGTTTATCGGCACCGACACTCACTCGCAAGATTTCCACACGACAACCGTCAAGGTGCCACGTGTTGCCTTGTCACACGGCCCGGCGAAGATCTCCGGCTTTCACGCATCGAGGCTCGCCATGCGAACGACCGCCCTGCTGCTCGCCATCTGCGCGTTCTGCGCGACGTCCGCCCACGCGCAAACGCCCGCCCACGCAACACCCGGCACCTCGCTCAAGGCGGCCGCCTGCGTCGAAACCGACCGCATGATGGACTGGCGCGAGATCACCTGCACCCTCCCCGCCGGCGCGGCGCCCAAGCGCTTCAGCTTCCGCGCGATGTTCACCGGCGGGCATGACGACACCTCGGCCAGCATCGCGCCGGAGCTCGACGGTCAGCCGTTCGCGTGCGGCGAGGGCAGCAAGCTCAGCCTGTTCGGCGAAGACGGCAACGTCAGCCTGTTCTGCCAGTTCGACCGATCCGCCCTCCCCGCCGCCGCCGCGCGGCTCAAGGTGCTGATCAAGTGGAGCCACGCCGAGTTCGCCGACTACGAGTTCAGCGGCGAGTGACCCCGTCCCGCTCGCCCGGGAGTGACGAATAGCCGGGTACCCTGCCTCCCGTTCCAATCGACGCATCGTCGACCAGGGAGAGTTCATGACGAAGACGACCCGATTTACCGGCGCGCTGCCCCTCCGGCGCCGGACCTTGATCTCTGCCGGCGTGGCCGGCTGGATGACCACCGCGCCGGTCCTCAATGTCGCCGTTGCAGCGACCGCGACCGCGACAGCCTCTTTCGGCGCCGCCGATTTCGACGCCTGGGCCGAGCGCATCGCCGCCGCCCGCATGAAGCGCCTGCCCGAACATGCCACCCGCATGCAGTACTTCGAGGGCCCGACGCAGGACCGGCTCGACGGCCAGTGGAACGACCTCTCGCGCGCCTCCGAGCTGGCCGACGTCGCCCGCGACCGGCAGGCGCTGGCGGAGCTCGCCCGCTTCCCGCGCGAGGCGTTGACGCCGACGCAGCGCACCTCCGCCGCGCTCATGGCGTGGACGATGCAGCAGGACGTGGCCGGCGCGGCCTTCCTCGATCATCACTACGTCTTCGAGCACATGGACGGCGTGCACGTCGGCCCGATCACCTTCCTCGTGCAGGAGCACCCGATGCGCCACGCGCGGGACGTGCGCAGCTACCTGACACGGATGGCAGGCCTGGCCGCGCTGATGGACCAGGGCATCGCCCGCGCCCGCGCGTCGCAGGCCAAGGGCGTGCTGATGCCGCGCTTCATCACGGCGACGACGATCGGCCAGATCGAGCAGTTCGTGGCCGCGCCCCCCGCGGCCAATCCGCTGGTGATCTCGCTGACCGAGCGCATGGCCGGCCTGGCCGACATGAGCGACGACGCCCGCAAGCGCGCTCGCGCGCAGGCCGAGGCCATCATCGCGAAGTCGGTCGTCCCGGCGTGGAAGCGCGGCCTGGCGCTGATGCGCGCGCAACTGCCGCTGACCACCGACGATGCCGGCGTCTGGCGCCTGCCCGACGGCGACAAGTTCTATGCCGCCCGCCTGCGCGAGAACACGACGACCGCACTCACGCCGGCCGAGATCCACGCGATCGGCCTGAAGCAGGTCGCCCGCATCGAGGGCGAGATGGACGGCCTGCTGCGGCAGCTCGGCTACGCGGACGGCTCGATCGAGCAGCGCTATCGCAAGATGGACGCCGACCGCCAGCCCAAGGACGCCGCGCCGCAGGGCCAGCTGCTGGACCGCTACACCACCTACCTGCGCGACGCCGAGGCGCGCGCCCGCCTGATCTTCGACGTGATGCCGAAGGCGCCCGTCGAGGTCCGCCGCGAGCCCGCGCTGACCGAGCCCACCGCCGCCGCGCACTACACGACGCCGGCGCCGGACGGCTCGCAGCCGGGCGTGTTCTGGGCGCCGCTCGCAGGGCCGACCTACGAGATCGCCGACATGCGGACGCTGGTCCACCACGAAGCGATCCCGGGACACCACTTCCAGCTCGCGATCCAGATGGAGGCGAAGGACCTGCCCTACTTCCGTCGCCGCGCCGCATTCACGGCGGGCTCGGCCTACGTGGAGGGCTGGGCGCTCTACTCGGAGCAGCTGGCCGTCGAGAACGGCTGGTACGAGGGCGACCCGGTCGGACACCTCGGCCAGCTCTACGGCGCGCTGTTCCGCGCGCGGCGCCTGGTCGTCGACACCGGCCTGCATGCGATGAAGTGGACCCGCCAGCAGGCGATCGACTACGGCATCACGCCGCAGGAGGTCGACCGCTACGTCACGTGGCCAGGGCAGGCCTGCGCGTACATGCTGGGCCGTCTGCGCATCGAGGCGCTGCGCGAGAAGGCCCGCCAGCAGTTGGGCGACCGCTTCGAGATCAAGCAGTTCCACAACGTCGTGCTGCTGACCGGCGACGTGCCGTTGACGGTGCTGGAACAGGTGGTCGACGCATGGGTCGACAGCCGCCGCAGCGCGGGCTCGGGGTCGGCCAACGCGGCGCCCTGAGCGATCACGCCCGCCCCGTCGCCAGGGGTGCGTGGCGGGCCATCAAGGTCTCGATCCAGTCCATGAACACGCGCAGCTTCGCGCTGACGTGGCGGTTGGGGGGATAGGCAAGGTACATCGGCATCGGGTCCATCGCCCAGTCGGTGAGCAGCGGCACGAGCTCGCCGCGCGCCGCGTGCGGATCGGCCATGTAGCGCGGCAACCAGAGCACGCCCATGCCGGCGAGCCCCGCCGCCAGGTAGGCGTTGCCGTCGTCGGCGGCCACCACGTAGCGACCGCGCACCTCGACGACCTCGTCGCCGCGCCGCATCTCCATCGATCCCACCGTGCCCTTGCTGGCCCGCAGGAACCCGACGATGCGGTGGTGGGGTTCCTCGATCTCGCGCGGATGCGCGGGCGTCCCCGCGACCGCCAGGTAGCCGGGCGATGCGAAGACGCCCAGCTGCAGATCGCCGACCCGTCGCGCGATCAACGACGGCACGGTGACCTCGCCGCCGCGCAGCACGGCATCGACGTTGTCGCCGATCACATCGACGATGCGGTCGCTGACGCCCATGTCGAGCTGGATCTCCGGATGGCGCGCGTGGAAGTCCGGCAGCGCCGGCATCAGCACCATGCGCGCGAACGGGGTCGGCACGTCGACGCGCAGCCGGCCGCGCGGCGAGCTGGTCGCATCGGACAAGGCCGTGTCCGCGTCATCGAGCTCGGCCAGCACGCGCACCACGCGCTCGTAGTACGCGGCGCCGTCGGGCGTCACGCGGACCTGCCGCGTCGTGCGATGCAGCAGCTTCACGCGCAGCCGCGCTTCCAGCTGCTGCACCAGCTGCGTCACGGTGGTCTTGCTCATGTGCAGCGTCTGGGCCGCCTTGGTGAAGCTGCCCGCCTCCACCACGCGGGCGAAGGCCTGCAGCGCGTCGAATCGGTCCATGTCGCCGGAGGGTCTGGTGTTGTCGAGCGGTCATTGTGCGGCTTGCCTGCACGAAGGCCGGCGCTTCCAGCGCTCCACAACGCGATGCGCATCACACCGTCGGGCGACGGCTGCGCGGTCGCCTTCGTCCTGCTGCGCATGCCGGGTGTGACCGACGAGGCCTTCGAGAACGACGCGGCGCATGTGGCGCGCGATCTGGGGACGCTCAAGGCGTTGGTGGAGAAACGGAAGACTTGATGGCCCCCGTGATCGACTGTTCCAAGGTCGGGCCTCGCGCCAGGCGTCGCGTGAGCCGCATCCGGCACCGGCCCGGATGGCGGCGACGGGCCGCCGGCGTTAGATTCATGCATCCAGTGCCCGGAGACCACCGCCATGCGTCCATCCCTCGCTGCCGCCATCGGCGCGCTGATCGTCGTCTCGCTGTCGCCGCTCGGATCCTTGCCGGCGCGCGCCGAGGACGCCCAGCTGGAACGTCTGAACTGGCTCGCCGGCTGCTGGGCCGCGGAGAAGGGCGAGCCCGGCTCCGTCGAGCACTGGCTGCCGCTGGCCGGCGGCACGATGCTGGGCATCGGCCGCACGGTGAAGAACGGCCGCACCGTCGAGCACGAGTTCCTGCAGATCCGGCTGAACGCCGACGGCAAGGTCGTCTACGTCGCGCTGCCGTCGCGGCAGAAGGAAGCCACCTTCGTCGCGACGTCGATCGGCGATCGCGCGGTCACCTTCGAGAACCCCGAGCACGACTTCCCGCAGCGCATCCTCTACAAGGCCGTCGGCGAGACGGGCCTCGCCGCGCGCATCGAAGGGCAGCGCAACGGCGCCACGCGGGGCATCGACTTCCCGATGAAGCGCGTGGCCTGCGACGCAGCGAAGTCGCCGTGAGGCGGAAGGAGCCCCCGTCATGGACCAATTCACCGGCGGCTGTCTCTGCGGCGATGTCCGCCTCGTCGCGACCGGCCGTCCCTACCGGGTCGGCCTGTGCCACTGCCTCGACTGCCGCAAGCATCACGGGGCGCTCTTCGGCGCCTCCGCGATCTTTGCGCAGGACGCCGTCACGGTCACCGGCGAGACCCGCGATTTCCGTGGCCGGCACTTCTGCCCCCGCTGCGGATCGTCGGTGTACTCCCGGACCGGCGACGAGGTCGAAGTGCATCTCGGCGCGCTCGACGCGCCGGACCAGCTGACGCCGACCTACGAGCTCTGGACCGTCCGGCGCGAGGCCTGGCTGCCGCCCTTCCCGTTCATCCGTCACTACGAGCGCGACCGCGAATCGGAGAGCCGTTCCGAGGACCCGTGAACAGGCCTCACGCGGCCGGGGCATCCTCCCGCATGGAGGATTCAACCCACCATCGATCGCCCAGATACCCCATCCAGCGGGCGCCGCGCCCGCACCGGGGACGGGAGGGCGTCGTGAACATCCAAACACAGCCGCGCCCACGGCTCGTGGGATCGTCTGCGTGGCGGCCACCTCGCCGCTGACGCGCGGGCTGGACGTGCGCCTGCTGCAGCTGGCGCTCTCCGACGCCGGCGAGCCGGTGAAGGCCGACGGCGTGTTCGGGGACCAGTCCGCGAAGTCGCTGGCACGGGTCCAGTCGGCCCGTGGGAAACCGGCCAGCGGTGCCGCCGATCCGGCGCTGGTCGTGGAACTGGTGCAGCCGGTCTTCGGCTGAAGGCAACGCAAGTGCCGGAGGCGCTGGAGACAACGCCAATGGCGCCGATGGCGTCGGAACTCCCCGTTCCGAACGTCCGGCCGGCTGCCTGCCCGGGCGGACATCGCAAACACTCATGAAGCCGATCCGGGATCCGTGCTTCAATCGGGCACTGCCACACGCGCCCCCAGCCCTCGAATGCTCATGGACCTGCCGCTCGAATCGAAGAGCGGAACGCTCGCCGACCAGTTCCTCCGCAGCACTTTCGTGCAAGGCCGCGCTTCCATCGACTATCAGCTCTACGTCCCACCGGGTGACAGCGCCGAACCACGCCCGTTGCTGGTGATGCTGCACGGGTGCGGACAGGACCCGGACGACTTCGCCGTCGGCACGCGCATGAACGAGATGGCGCGTCGCAACGGCTGGCTGGTGCTGTACCCGGCGCAGTCGGCGCAGGCCAATCCGCAAGGCTGCTGGAACTGGTTCAAGTCCAATCACCAGGAGCGCGGACGCGGTGAGCCCGCCCTGATCGCCGCCCTGACGCAGGAGGTCATGGCCAGCCACAGCGTCGACGCGAAGCGCGTCTACATCGCGGGCCTCTCGGCCGGCGGCGCGATGGCCGTCATCCTCGGGCGCGCCTATCCCGAACTCTTCGCCGCCGTCGGCGTGCATTCCGGCCTGCCGCATGGCGCCGTCGACGACGCCAGCGGCGCGATGGCGATGATGCGCAGCGGACAGCCCACGCGCCTGCCCGCGGACGGCGTGACGGCCGAGGCGACGGGCAACGCCGATCGCCCCACGCCGACCATCGTCTTCCACGGCACGCGCGACATGACCGTCCACCCGCTCAACGGCGAGCAGGTCTACGCCGACGCCACGTCCGGCGTGGCCGGCGTCCAGCGCGTCGAGAACGGCCGTGAAGGCACGCGGGCCTACACCCGCCGCACGCATGTGACGCCACAGGGGCGCGTGCACGCCGAACTCTGGTTGATCGAGGGCGGCGGACACGGCTGGTCCGGCGGCGACCAGAGCGGCTCCTACACCGACTGGCTGGGCCCCGACGCGAGCGACCAGATGCTGTGTTTCTTCATGGCACACCCGCTGGGCGACAATCGTGCATGACCCGCACCGATCCCACCGGCGCTGCTGCACCCGCGCAGCCGCCGGCGGCGCCTAGCGCCACTTCCTTCGACAGCCTGCCCCTGCCGCCCGCGATGCGGGCGAACCTGCAGCAGCTCGGCTACCTCTCGATGACGCCCATCCAGGCCGCCAGCCTGCCGCTCGCGCTGGCCGGCAAGGACCTGATCGCGCAGGCGAAGACGGGCAGCGGCAAGACCGCCGCGTTCTCGCTGCCGCTGCTGGCCAACCTGAATCCGCGCCGCTTCGCCGTGCAGGCGCTGGTGCTGTGCCCGACGCGCGAGCTCGCCGAACAGGTGACGCAGGAGATCCGCCGCCTGGCGCGCGCCGAGGACAACATCAAGATCCTGACGCTGTGCGGCGGCGCGCCGATCCGCAACCAGCTCGCGAGCCTGTCGCACGGCGCGCACATCGTCGTCGGCACGCCGGGCCGCATCCTGGACCACCTGCAGCGCGAGACGCTCACGCTGGAGGCGCTGAACACGCTGGTGCTGGACGAGGCCGATCGCATGCTCGACATGGGCTTCGCCGAGGACATCGCGCAGGTGATCGCGAACTGCCCGAAGACGCGCCAGACGCTGCTGTTCTCCGCCACCTATCCGGACGGCGTGAAGTCCATCGCGACGCGCTTCATGCGCACGCCGCAGGAAGTGACGCTCACCGAGAAGCACGCCGCCGGCAAGATCCGCCAGCGCTTCTACGAGGTGAAGGAGAACGAGCGCCTGCATGCCGTCGGCCTGCTGCTCAACCACTTCCGCCCGGCCAGCACGCTGGCCTTCTGCAACACCAAGCAGCAGTGCCGCGACCTCGTCGCCGTGCTGCAGGCCGAGGGCATCGTCGCGCTGGAGCTGCACGGCGACCTCGACCAGCGCGACCGCGACCAGGTGCTGGTGCAATTCGCCAACCGCAGCTGCAGCGTGCTCGTGGCGACCGACGTGGCGGCGCGCGGACTGGACATCGCGCAGCTGGAAGCGGTCATCAACGTCGACATCACACCTGACCCTGAAGTGCACGTGCATCGCGTCGGTCGCACCGGCCGCGCGGACGAGGCGGGCTGGGCGTTCAGCCTCGCCAGCCTCGACGAGATGGGTCGCGTCGGCCGCATCGACCAGATGCAGGGCAGCGTCACGCCGTGGCATCCGCTGACCGAGCTCACCACCGAGCCCGGCGCCGAGCCGCTGCATCCGCCGATGGTCACGCTGCAGATCCTGGGCGGCCGCAAGGAGAAGATCCGTCCGGGCGACGTGCTGGGCGCGCTGACCAAGGACCTCGGATTCGACGGCGCGCAGATCGGCAAGATCAACGTCAACGAGTTCTCGACCTACGTCGCCGTCGAGCGCGGCATCGCCGACCAGGCGCTGCGCAAGCTCAACGCCGGCAAGGTGAAGGGCAAGTCGGTGAAGGTGCGCCTGCTGTGAGCACGGAGAACACCTTCGCCGCGCTGGGCCTGGCGCCGCGCCTCGTGCGCGCCGCCGACGAGCTCGGCTTCGAAGTGCCGACCCCGATCCAGGTGGCCGCGATGCCGCCGATCATCGAAGGCCGCGACCTGCTGGGCTCGGCGGCGACGGGCTCCGGCAAGACGGCGGCCTTCGTCTTCCCGATGCTGCATCGCATCGATGCCCGCGTCCGGCCCGCGCTGCGTCGCACGCAGGCGCTGGTGCTGGTGCCCACGCGCGAACTCGCTGCCCAGGTCGGCGAGACGGTGATCCAGGTCGGACGTTTCCTCGACGAGCCGCTGAAGGTCTCGGTGCTGTACGGCGGCGTGTCGATCAATCCGCAGATGATGGCGCTGCGTGGCGGCGCGGACATCGTCGTCGCGACGCCGGGTCGGCTGCTGGACATCGTCGAGAAGAATGCGCTCAAGCTCTCCGACGTGGAGTGCCTGGTGCTGGACGAGGCCGATCGGCTGCTCGACGCCGGCTTCGCCGACGAGCTGGCGCGGGTGCTGGCGCTGCTGCCGAAGCGTCGACAGAACCTGCTGTTCTCCGCCACCTTCCCGGCGGCGGTGCAGACGCTGGCGGACCAGCTGCTGCACGACCCGGTGCGCATCGAGGTCAGCGGCGAGCCGGCCACCGAAGGCCAGATCGAGGAACACGCGGTCGAGGTCGACGCCGCAAAGCGCACGCCGCTGCTGCGTCACATGATCGAGCAGGGCGAGTGGTCGCGCGTGCTCGTCTTCGTCGCGACGCGCTACGCCTGCGATCACGTGGCCGACAAGCTGCGCCGGAACGGCCTGGAGGCCGCGGCCTTCCACGGCGATGCGAGCCAAGGGGCGCGCACGCGCACGCTGGCGGACTTCAAGGCCGGTCGGATCCGGGTGCTCGTCGCCACCGACCTCGGCGCGCGCGGCATCGACATCGCGCGGCTGCCGGTGGTGGTGAACTACGACCTGCCGCGCTCCGCGGACGACTACACGCACCGCATCGGCCGCACCGCGCGCGCCGGCGCGAGCGGACTCGCGGTGAGCTTCATCAGCGCGGCCACGGAAGCGCACTTCCGCCTGATCGAGAAGCGCCAGGGCCGCCGCGTCGAGCGCGAGCGGATCGCTGGCTTCGAGCCGACCGAGATCGCCACGCCCGAGGCCGCCACCGGCGGCGTCAAGGGCAGGCGGCCGAGCAAGAAGGACAAGCTGCGCGCAGCGGCTGCCGCAGCGGGCAAGTGACGGTCGAGCCTCCTGGACGGAGGCTCGCTCAAGCTTCGACGATGACCTCGAAGCCCCCGAAGATCATGCGCTGGCCGTCGAAGGGCATGTCCTTCGGATCATGGTTCATGCGCGGGTCTTCCATCGCCTTCTTCATCCCTTCATCGCGCACCTGGCGCGACGGCCAGACGATCCACGAGAACACCACCGTCTCGTCCGGCTTGCGCTGCACGGCCATCGGGAACGAGGTCACCTTGCCCTCGGGGACGTCGTCGCCCCAGCACTCGATGACGCTGAGCGCGCCGTGGTCCTTGAACACCGCCGAGGCGTCCTGCGCCAGCTGGCGATAGGCCTCGCGCTTGGCGGTCGGCACGGCGAGCACGAATCCATCCACGTAGTCCATTGCGGTTCTCCGGTTGTTGACGCGGCCCAATGCCGCCCCCTTGCACGACGAATGGCGACGAGCGGGATCGACAGGATAGGGGGATCTGGCTACACGCCTTGTCACCATGATCCGGGTTTTCCCGCTGCGCCAGATCGTCCAGATTTCGGAAAGTGGTATCCAAGCGGTGGCAATAAAACTGGATTCTTCTAATACCAGTGAAGAGCCACCGACGACGCAATCCGCCGACTGGCCCCAACGCTGAGGCCTCCGGCGGCTTTGGTGCGGGCTCGGGACCCGCTTCGGTCTTACCTTGGAACCACTGCCATGACCGTCTCCGTCCGACGCCCCTCCTCCGCCACGTCCGCCCCGCTGCGGCTGATCGTCGCCCTCGGCGCCGCCGCACTCACCTTGCAGGCGGTCGCGCAGACCGCCGCGGCTTGGAAGCCCGACACCTACTACACCGCCGGCACCGTCGTCAGCTACAACGGCCAGCTCTACCGGGCCACGGTCAACCAGACCGACTACGCCAGCACCGGCTGGAACCCGACCAACGCATCGCTGTGGACCTTGGTCGGCCCCGCGAGCGGCCCGGCACCTTCGCCCGCTCCGTCGCCGGCGCCCACGCCGAGCCCGTCGCCCAGTCCCGCGCCCGCTCCCACGCCAGCCCCGTCCCCCGCCCCTGCGCCGCAGGGTGCATGGAATGCGGCAACGGCCTATTCGGGCGGCGCGATCGTCAGCTACCAGGGCGTGATCTACCGCGCCAACTGGTGGACGCAGGGCGACAACCCCGCGACGCGCAACGGCCCGGTCGGCACGGGCCAGCCGTGGACGATCTACAGCGGCACCACGCCGCCCGCCCCGTCACCGGCGCCGACGCCCGCGCCCTCTCCTGCACCGACGCCGGCACCCGGTCCCGCGCCCACGCCGGCCCCGTCGCCCGGCCCGGCGCCCGCGCCCGGCAAGCACCAGCTGATCGGCTACTGGCACAACTTCACCAACCCGGCCGGGCCGACCTTCCCGATCAGCGAGGTCTCCGCCGACTACGACGTGATCGTCGTCGCCTTCGCGGACGATGCGGGCAACGGCAGCATCGCCTTCAACCTCGACCCGAGCGCCGGCGGTGAGGCGCGCTTCATCGCGGACGTGGCGGCCGCGCGGTCCAAGGGCAAGAAGGTCGTGTTGTCATTCGGCGGCCAGAACGGCACGGTGACGCTCAACAACGCGGCGCAGGTGACCAACTTCGTCAACAGCGTCGAGGCCATCATGCGGCGCTACGGCTTCGACGGCATCGACATCGACCTGGAGAGCGGCGCCGGCGTCACCTCGGGCGCGCCGGTGCAGGCCAACCTGGTCAGCGCGGTCAAGCAATTGAAGGCGCGCATCGGCAGCGGCTTCTACCTGTCGATGGCGCCGGAGCATCCGTACGTCCAGGGAGGCTACGTCGCCTACAGCGGCATCTGGGGCGCCTACCTGCCGATCATCGACGGCCTGCGCGACGAGCTGAACGTGCTCCACGTCCAGTACTACAACAACGGCGCCGTCTACACGCCGTACGCGACGCAGGGCCTGGCCGAGGGCAGCGCCGACATGCTGGTGGCCACCAGCCGGATGCTGATCGAGGGATTCACGACCAACAACGGCACCGGGCCGTTCGTGTTCCGCGGGCTGCGGCCGGACCAGGTCGCGTTCGGGTTGCCGTCGGGTCCGTCGTCGGCCAACAGCGGCCAGGCGAGCGTCGCGACGATCACGGCGGCGCTCAACTGCCTGACGAAGCTGTCGCAATGCGGCGCGATCAAGCCGCCTCAGGCGTATCCGACGCTGCGCGGCGTGATGACGTGGTCGATCAACTGGGACCGCCACGACGGGCTGGGCTTCTCGCGCGGCGTGAGGTCGTCGCTCAACGCGCTGCCCTGAGCGCGGTCGACAGGAACGGGGCCGACCGGGAGGTCGGCCCTTCCGCCGCGTCGCTCAGTCCGGCCTCGCCATGAAGAACTTGTCGCCCAGTTCGAAGTAGTCGCCCGGCCCGCCGCCTCGCAGGATCAGCCCCGCGGCGGCGGTGTCGAACACCCCGTCCTTCAACAGGGCCGGCGAGATGTGCATCAGCAAGACCTGACCCAGGATCATCCAGGTGTCCACGGGCTCAGCGTCCATGGAGCTCAGCTGGATGATCTGCGACACCTTGCATTCGAAGGCGACGGGGCTCTCTCCGACACGTGGCGGCCCCACCTTCACGGACGCGACCTCGGTCAGTTTCCCCAGCTCGAATTCATTGACGCCGCGAGGGACCCGCGCACACGTCGCGTTCATGGCCTCGGCCAACTCGCGCGTGGCGAGATTCCAGACGAACTCGCCGGTCTCCTCGATGTTGCGCAACGAGTCCTTCCGGCCAATGCTGGAGAAGCCAATGATCGGCGGCGTGTAGTTCAACGCCGTGAAGAAGCTGTAGGGCGCCAGGTTCACGACACCAGCCTTGCTCTTCGTGGACATCCACCCGATGGGTCGAGGTCCGACGATGGCGTTGAACGGGTTGTGGGGAAGGTTCGGCGCGGTGGGGTCGTAGGTGTGCATGCGGTGAATGGACGGCGTTCGGACGGATGTCCATGCTCCATTCTGGCAAGGGCGATGTCGCGGGTCTGTGAAGGCGACCACCGCGACCCAAGCCTTTCACGATGACGCACCGGACCCCAAGGCAGAATCCAGACATACGGGGCGAGGCCGGCGTCAGGCCTGCCGGGAAGCCCATCTTGAGGAATGGAGCAGCATCAATGGCACTGACGAAGAAGGGCGAGTTCTGGTACGGGACCACGTCCGGCGACACCCAAGCCGAACTGCGCAGCTACAGCGTTGCGAATCGCCATGAGGCCGTCAGGTTTGCCTCGTCCAAATGCGATTGCGGATGCCGGACCTTCGCGCTGCAGACTGATGAAGAGGCCGGTGTGGCAATCCGCACCTGCACCGACTGCGGACAGGAACACCTGATGGGCGACAGTGAGGACTACGTTGAAGAAGCCTCGCCTGAGGCGCACGAGTGCGTGTGCGAGAACGAGGTGTTCGAGTTGGTGTCCGGCGTCTCCGTGTACGAAGGCACACATGACGTGCGCTGGTACTACATTGCTTGCCGCTGCGTGGAATGCAACCTGGTCGGTGTCTTCGCAGACTGGAAGTGCGAAGCAGGTGACGCAGCGGCATTCCTCGCCAAGGTCTGAGATGACGTCATCGATGGACTTGACTGCATCAATGCCCCCATGTCGCCTTCAACGTCGGAGCCGGTGGTGTCCAACATTGACCGGGGTACGACGACATGGGAAGTTTCCAACAAGCACGCATCGACGAGTCCGACAAGCCGCTGCGCTCGCGCCACCCGCTCGCGGGCTGCGATCAGCAGACGCTGATCCACCTGCAACACGACTGGGGCATGACCGAGCCGCAGATCTTCGGACCGCGACTCGGCTCCGATGCGATCTGCCTGCGCGCGGATCTGACGATGGGCTCGGCGCTGGCCAATCTGCGCGCACTGCTGGTGAGCGGCGCGTCGATGCTGTCCATGCTCGCCGACAACTGCGCGGAGGGCGATCCGGCCACCTGTGCTGCAAGTTGATGAGTAATGAACGCGGGGGGCAACTGCGACGGAATGCTGGCCTTCAAGGCAGCCCTCCCGATGAGGGTGACTTTGTTGACGCTGGCCACGGTAGAAAAACGTGTGAGTGCATGCGCCAATCGTACGACCATGAGCGCGATCTACCTGTGGATAAGGCAGTGGAGATTCGTTGGATAGCTGTGTATATGTCTTGCGCTTCAATCCTGTTTCTTAGATATCAATTGCTGTGGATAACTTGGCGTACGGGCGAGCATGGTGCCGTTGCCGGCTTAGTTTCCGATGTAGATCAGCCTTCGCCCAAGTCCATGCGCCACTGGCTGCTTTCCGGCCGCTCGATCGAACGCCCCGACGGCGGCACTCGACTTCCAGTTCAGGCGGAAAGGAAGCGGTCGCTGAACGCCGACCCGGAGCTGAGAGCGCTACGGCTGCAGCACCTCATTGAGCAGCCCTTCGAGTTGACGCTTGGCGTCCGGCCTCAATGGCTGCTTGACGGCGGACAGTGTGAGTACAGCGGGCGGAATCGATGGTCAGCAATCGCTGCAATGCCGCCGCAGCTTCAAACTGAAACGATGCCATCGTCGAACATGCGCTAGGACAACGCCGGCAACCGGATCTCCGTCAGCACCCACGACGCGAATCCCCGTCGCTGGAAGACCAGCCCGGTCCGGCGGTCCTCGGCCTGTCCCGCGCGGCGGGCGTAGAGGATGAAGGTATCGACGCCGGGGCGTTCCGTCGTCCAGATGGGTTCGCGCTTCGAGGGCGCCTTGCTGCCGTCGGGCTCACCCTCCTCGTCGACGGGCGTGTCGCCAGGCGTCTTCGCGCGCGACTCGCGCCGGGGCATCAGCTTGCCCTCCTGCATGATCCGCATGACGGCTTCCGGGCGCACGAACGCCTCCACCATGCGGTCGACCATCGCCGTCGCGAACAGCGAGCCCAGCGCCGCGCCGGCCTTGGCGATGTCGCTGCCAGATTCGGACCGCTCGGTCGCGCGAGCGCCGATAGCCGCCGACAACTGGCCCTTCAGGTTCTCACGCAGCAGCGGATAGTCGACGCGTTCGTTGAACGCCGTCGCATCGCCGGCCTTCGCGGCATTCCGCATCTGGTGGATGGCCAGCCACGGCGACCAGTACCAGTAGGCGGCGAGCGCCAGGACCGCCGCGATCAGCGCGGCCTTCGAAAACTTCCGAGCGGTGGGGGTCATCCCTTGCCTTGCGTTTGATGCACCGGAGCGGAGTGTAGAAAACTCGCGCCGGTGGCCGCGATTCTCGCGGCCACCTCGGCATCACGGCGTGGCAATGCCATCGCAGCAAGAGCCCCGTCACGATCTCCCGATCAGTAATCGATCCCCACCCGGATCCCGAAGGTCCGCGGATCGTTCCAGTAGCCGCGCACGAAACCGCCGCCGTCCTGCGCGGCGTTCTTCGTCATCTTGTTGGTCGCGTTCAGCACGTAGACCTCCGCATGCCAGTCCTTGGGCGCCTGCAGCCGCAGGCTCGCATCGACCTTGGCGAAGGCCTTCTGCCCGTCGGAGATGTGCGCGTTGTCCAGGTTGCGCAGCGTGAAGTACATCTTGTCCTGCCACTTCACGTTGACCCACGGCGTCAGCTCCCAACCCTCGCCGAAACGGAAGCTCTGCGAGAAGTTGATGCCGAAGCTGTACTTCGGCGACAACGGCAGGTGGTTGCCGGTGATGTCGTAGATCTGCCGGCCGGCGTTCTCGCGGATCGGACCGGTGTAGGGGTCAGGACATGCCGGCGCGCCCATCTCGACGCGCGTGCCGCAGTTCCAGCTGTCGCTGAAGGACGGGTAGTCCTTCATCCTGCTGTTGATGTAGCTGAAGAAGGCGCCGAGTCGCGCACCCGCCCACGGCTTGTAGTCGACCTCCAGCTCCAGCCCGGGGATGTCGACGACGCCGACGTTCACCGTCTGCCATTTGGTGACGATGTCGCAGGTCGGGTTCTCGTCGGGGCACGGCCCCACCTGCTTGACCCTCGAGGCGAAGAAGTCGCCCGTGACCTGCATGTCCTTGTAGCGGCTGTAGAAGAAGGTCGCCGACAGGCTCAGCCGCTTGTCCAGCATCAGGCCCTTGTAGCCGAGCTCGAAGTTGGTGACGGTCTCCGGCCTGTACGGGAAGAAGGTGTACTGCGGACCCGCCGGTCCGTCGATGCACTCCTTGCCGCCGCACTTGTCGTCCTTGTCGCCGAAGCCGCCCGCCTTGTAGCCCGACGACAGCGAGGTGTAGACCATGTCCAGCGGCGTCAGCTGCTTGCGCAGGCCGAGGCGGTAGGTGAATTTCTTCCAGCTCTCGCTGTGGTCGTTGCCCGCGGGCTCGCCCCACAGGCCGTAGGCGCCGGGACCGGCGAAGGGGCCCATCTGCTCGGTCAGGTCGCGGCCGTTGTGCGGGCGGAAGCCCGGCGTGCCGGGCGTGCCCGGATCGAAGAGGCCGTTGTAGTACGCCGGCGTCGAGCCGTCCCAGCCGCCGTAGACGCGGCCGCCCTTGTCGGTCTTCTTGTCGAAGCTGATGCGGCCGCCCACCGTCGCCGTCCAGGTCGGCATGAAGGTCCAGTCGGCCTGCGCGAACAGCGCCTTCGCGTCGATCTGGCGATCGGGCTGCTGGTAGTACTGGCTGGTCGGGAAGCCGTACGGCGCGGTGATCAGCTGCTCCTGCGCATAGTCGATCGCGTTCTTCTCATGCATCCAGAACAGGCCGGTGACCAGCTGCACGTTGTCGGTGTGATGCTTGAACTGCAGCTCGTGCACCTGCGACTTGTACGTGGAGCCCAGCGTCAGCGAGGTGTCGTCACGCAGCGGCCAGGTGCCCCAGTCACCGTCCGGTCCGACCGGCCAGGTCGCCGTGACCTGCCGCGACAGCGGGTAGTAGCCGCCGTCGTCGTCCGACTGCTGCGAGCGCTTCTGCGTCGCGTAGGCGAAGCCGTACTCGATGCTCGACTGGTCGTTGAGCCGCCAGTTCAGGTTGGAGCGCACGGTGTCGATGGACATGTCCGTCTTGCCGGGCACGTTGACCTTCACGTCCCACTTGCCGCCGGGGCAGGCGAAGTCGGTGCCCGCGGCCATGTCGCAGTCCTTCATCGCGATCTCGCCGGCGCCCTTGTTCTGGAACTTCTCGTAGGCCACCAGCCATTCGAGGTCGCTGGAGAGCTTCACGCGGCCGGCGATGCGGGCCGCCCACTCGTCGCGGTTGTAGTAGTACTTGCTGCGCGGCACCTTGACGTTGCGGCGCTGGTCGACGTCGGGGATGCCGTCGGCGACGAAGCCGTGCTCGGGCATGTCGATGTCGGTGAAATCCTGCTGCTGGTTGATCCAGCCGTCGCGCTTGATCTTGCTGACGGTGGCGCGCAGCGCGATCGTGTCGTTGACGGCGATGTTCTGCACCAGGTTGAGCTGGCGCTTGCGGTAGTTGCCGAGGTCCAGCTCCGCCGTGCCGTAGGTCGCGCCGAACTCGGGCTTGGCCGGGATGATGTTGATGCTGCCGCCGGTGGAGTTGCGACCGAACAGCGTGCCCTGCGGGCCGCGCAGCACTTCCACCTGTTCCAGGTCGAACATCAGCGCCAGCGCGCCCTGCGGCCGCGGCGAGTACAGGCCGCCCACGTGCAGGCCCACGGCCGGGTCGCCGACCTCGGTGAAGTTGGTCGAGCCCACGCCGCGGATGTTGATCTGCACGCCCGAATCGGCGCCCTGCGAGATCTGCAGGTTCGGCACCTTGCCGGAGAGGCCGCGCACGTCGTGGATGCCTTCGCGGGTCAGCGCGTCCTGGGAGAGCGCCGTCACCGCCACGGGCGTCTGCAGCAGGCTGGATTTCACGCGCGTGGCGTTGACGGTGATCACCGGCAGCTCGTTCCTCTCCTTGTCCTTGATCTCGCGGCTGTCCGCCTTGCTCTCGGCCTTGCTGTCGGCCGTCGGCTCGGCGGACGGGGACGTCTGCGCCTGCGCGAAGGCCGTGGCGGCCAGCAGGCTCACGGCGGCGGCCGTGGCGGTGGTGGGGAATGCCGCGCGGACTGCGGCTCGGAGTGCGGGGCGGAAGGCGGGGCGGAAGGCGGGACGGAAGGCGGCTCGATCGGGTCTCATCACTGGGATCTCCATGGGTCTGGCAGGCAGCCGTCGCCCCGGCGACGGGGCCGTGACGCGGGCTGGATGGGGGGCAGAGGGAGGAAGCGGCAGTCGGCGTCAGCGTTCGGGGCTGGGCTTGAACCGGGACAGCAGGCGGGACAGCGGAACGACGTCGTTGGTCACGAGCGGCCGCGCCCAGGCGCTCACCCCCAGGATGTAGAGGAGCGTGAGGAAAACGGTGGACATCGCGGCGCGCAGGCCGATGGCGTCGCCGAGCCCGCCGACCAGCAGCGGCACGACCGCGCCGCCGAGGATGCCGGTGCAGAGCACGCCGGAGAACGCGCCATGGTGGTGGGGCACCGAGTTCAGGCCCAGCGAGAACACCACCGAGAACATCACGGACAGGAAGAAGCCCGAGGCCGGGAAGGCGATCTGCGCGACGTGGGCGGAACCGAAGAGCGCAAGCGCCACGCTGCCGATGGCCAGCATCGTGAAGCCGGCCAGTACGACGCGGGAGTCGAGCAGCTTCAACAGGCCGAGGCCCAGCAGGCAACCCAGCGACATCAGCCCCCAGAAGCCAGCGACCGCGTCGGCGCCGTCGGTGGTGGCGGACACGCCGTGATAGGTCGAGAGGAACTGCGACATCCAGTTGGCCAGCGTCTGCTCGGTGCCGACGTAGGCCATGATGCCCAGGAAGAAGAGGCGGACATCGCGCCGCGCGAGCAGCTCGCGATAGGCGGCCCAGCCGCCGGCGCGTTCGTCGTCCTTGAGCTGGACCTCGGGCAGCGGCAGCGTCTGGTTCGCGACGATCAGCGCGATGAAGCCGACGACGAAGATCCAGTAGAACGGCACCCACGCGAGGCCCTTGGCGGCATCGGGACGCTCCATCAGCAGCTGGAAAGCCATCGGGCTCAGGAACGAGGCCAGGCCGAAGACGAGTTGCCCCATCACCGAGAAGAAGGCGAAGTGGGACTCGCCGCCGGCCGTGCGCATCAGCGGATTGATCACGACCTGCAGCAGCGCCATGCCGAGGCCGATCACGAAGAGCCCGCCGATCGCGGTCGCATAGCTCGGCCACAGCGCGATCGCCAGCGATCCGCCCGCGTTCAGCACGAAGGCCGCGAGGAGGGTGAAGCGCGAGCCGCGGCGCTCCACCAGCAGACCGCCCGGGATCGACACCAGGCCGTAGGCGAGGAAGAACGAGAACGGCAGGAAGCCCGCCAGGCCCAGGCTCAGGTGGAAGTCCTGGATGATGATCGGCATCAAGGGCCCGATCAGGTTGGTGACGAAGGAGATCACGAACCAGATGACCAGGATGTAGCCGACGATCAGCGCGCGGTGCTTCATGGCGGGTCCTCAGGCGAGAACTTGGGAGGGAACGCAGCCGGCGAACTCGCCGGCGCGGATGGTCGTGCGCGGGAAGCGCGACAGGATGGCCCCGGCGGTGCGGCAGCCCGCGGCCAGGCCCTCGGCGACGTCGCCGCCCCGCAGGCGCGCGGCCAGGTAGCCGGCGTTGAACGCATCGCCGGCGCCGATGGTGTCGAAGATGTCGGCGGGCTCGGTGATGCGCTGGACGCGCTGGCCGCCCTCGACGCCCAGCGCGCCGCGGGCGCCGACCTTGACGATCAGGCTCGCGCCGGGCTTCAGCGCGCGGCCGATCAAGGTCAGCGCCTCATCGAGGTCCGCGGTTCCGGCGATGCTCTGCGCCTCGAGCTCGTTGATGAGCAGGTGATCGCAGTGCGGCAGCCAGGTCATCACCTCGTCCCGGTCCCAGCCTTCGGGCGGCCAGCCGGTGTCCAGCGCGACGCGGTAGCCGCGGCGTGCGGCCTCGGCCATCAGGCCGGCGTAGCGGGGCCGCAGGCCGGTGAGCAGGAAGGGCGCGGTGAACAGCGCGATCGCCGGCGCCGTCTCCGGCATCTCCGGCGTCTCCGTCGGCTGCAGGTGCCCGAGCACATGCTCGGCCGACAGGCGCTGCAGGTGACCGTGGGTGGTGAAGAAGTTGCGCTCGCCGCAGGTGTGCATCAGGCCGACCGAGACGGTGGTCCCGATGTCGCAGATCTCCAGGCTGGTCTCGATGCCGGCGAGCTGCTCCGCCAGCCATTGACCGAAGTGGTCGTTGCCGACGGCGGAAATCAGGTGCGCGCGCTGTCCGATGTGACGCGCGGCCAGCGCGGCATTGGCGCCGGAGCCGCCGGGGCGCAGCTCGCTGCGCGGCATCAGGAGTTCGGTCCCGACTTGCGGCCACCCGGTCAGGCTGCCCAGCACCAGGTCGACGCCGACGTCGCCGACGATGCTGAGCGGGGGATGCGAAAGAGGTCGTGCCGTGTCCATGGGCGCCGACTGTAGGAGCACTCAGAACACAGCGTCAATAATTAAATCCATTGGATTTAAGTAATCAAGGGAATCCCCCAACGGGCTTTACCCTGTCCCTGCACCGCGCGTCCTGCTCCGCGCGTCACCCCCATCGGTGCCCTGATCTCCCCCCGCGCGTCCTACCCACGCTTGGGCATCGGTGCCCGGTGCCCCAGCAGTTCGGCCACGTCGGCCTCGCCGCGGCGGTCCTGCTGCAAGGTCTCCAGGCGCGGCGACAGCATCTCGTAGATCGGCAGCACGGCGGCGCCGAGGATGGAACTGTCGTCCTGCCGGTCCGACAGCAGCAGGCGGTTCTCCGGCGTCGCGACGCCGCCGCGCACCGAGCGGTGCCAGGGCTGCGCCAGGCCGACCAGATGCTCCACCAGCACCTTGGGCGCCGAGCCGCCGATGACGATCGAGTGCGGGTCCAGCATGTTCTCGATCATGCAGACCGCGTCGCGCAGCCGGTCCGCGGCCTGGCGGCACCACTGGTGCAGCGCCTTGTCCTTCGGATCCTTCAGCCGCTTGGCCAGATCGAGCGTCCAGACGTCGTGGTCGGACACCTTCAGCGCCTCCGCCAGCGAGTGCATGGAGACGTATCGCTCCAGGCAGCCGCGGTTGCCGCAATAGCACGGCGTGCCGCCGGGCACGATGGGCACGTGGCCGATCTCGGTGGCGTTGCCGTTCGAACCGGGATACGCGGCGCGGCCGATCACCAGTGCGCCGCCCAGGCCCAAGCCCAGGTGCAGATAGAAGAAGTTGTCCAGGTTGCGGGCGACGCCGAAGAGCGTCTCGCCCAGCGCGCCGGCCACGCTGTCGATCCGGTAGAAGACGGAGAGGCCGGTGACCTCGCCGAGTTCGTCCAGCACGGACAGGTCGTTCCACCCCTCCAGCGCCGTCGGACCGACGAAGCTGATGTCGGTGTGGCCCAGCGGCCCCGGCAGCGCGACGCCGATGCCCCAGAGCGGCTCGGTCGATTCGCGCCGCAGCTGCGCGACCAGCTGCAGCATCGCGGCCAGCATCTGGCGGCGATCGCTGGTGTCCATGTCCACCTCGCAGCGGCTGCGGATGTCGCCGACCAGGTTCACCAGCGCGGCCGAGGCGCGGCCCGGCTCCAGGCTGATCCCGATCGCGTTGCCCGCCTGCGGGTTCAGCTCGAACGCGATCGGCGGCTGGCCGCGCGACTTGTCGACCTTCTGCCGCCTCGAGACGATCAGGCCGATGGCCTCCAGGTCGTTGGTGATGTTGGCCACCGTCTGGGGGCTCAGCGACACCATGTCGGCGATGTCCTTGCGCGACGCCGCGCCGTGCTGCCGGATGAAGTCCAGCACGACACGGCGGTTGTAGGGCGCGCTCGACTGTTGGGTGGCACCTCGACTGGTGGTTCTCATGCTGGCGGGTGGTCCTTCGGGTATCCCCCATTCTGACCCAGCTTCACGACGGCGGCAGGCGCCTGGTCGACAAATGAATTTACACATCCAGTGGTTTTATTTATTGCGCACAAGAAATGTTCCGCCTACATTCGCCGCCCATGGGCTGCAGCGACCCACGCCCCCGAGCGCAGGACCGGCTTGGCGAGAGTGGTGGGCAGCAGTCCTCGGGATCCCTTGTCCCGTGGCGCAGGCCACGCCCCCCTACCCCCGTGTTTTCGGAGGCAACCACCATGCAATCTCGTTCCCCCAGCGTCCGCCGCATCGGCGTGCAAGCGGTGCTCACCGTCCTGGCTCTCGTCTGCGGCGCCTCGGCGGCCGTCGCAGCCGGCAAGCCCAAGGCAGCGGCCCAGACGAACGGCCAACCCAGCGTCTACGTGCAGGACGGCTGGGTCTACACCAACACCTTCACGGCCACCGGCCAGCCGCTGGTGACGGCCACCAAGGCCGCGGCGGCGGCGGGCGTCATCCCCGTCGGCGATTCGCGCGTCTACGGCAAGGTCTTCGACAAGGGCCGCAAGCTGACGGTCAACCAGTGGCAGGCCGTGCTCAGCATGGACGCCTATCCGGAGAACGGCACCACCAACTATCAAGACCCGGAACCCTGGCGCTACTGCGAGGTCGACTACGAGGCCTCCGAAGGCATCTCCGACTACCGCGGCGACACGCTCGGCCCGGTGGGCGTGACGACGGTCGGCGACTTCCCGGACTACTTCAAGAACGCCTACGCGCCCTATGTGCTGGGCAAGACCGGCGCGACCAACACGGACATGAAGAACTGGGGCGTCCAGGTCACCGGCATCGCGGCCGCGGACATGAAGGCGGACGACTCGCGCCTGGATCCGTATCCGAACCTGGCCCGCTCCAACTCGAAGAAGCGGGCGGCGCTGACCAAGATCTGCCAGGCGCTGCAGTCGGACTTCGACAACCGCCAGGACAAGTACGTGATGAGCCATTACGCCCACATCGACAGCGACAAGCTGCTGCCGGTGCTGGACGCGCTGAAGAAGCTGGGCTTCACCAGCTTCGGCCAGTACAACCTGGTCGGCCTGGCCTTCCAGGTGCAGGTGAACACGGGATCCATCGGCAGCATCTCGGCGTTCTCCTCGGTGAAGTCGGCCGGCAACTGCGGCAGCATGTCCAACGAGACCTGCTTCGCCACCTACCTGACGGACCAGTACATCCGCTGGCTGAAGTCCTCGAGCCTGGGCGACGATGCGGGCAACTGCTGGCGCGCCAGCATGGCGCTGGACATCTACAAGCAGGACCCGACGATGGGCAACGTCAACGTGGTGACCAGCATCATCAACAGCAAGTACCCGAACAACTCGGGCAAGTGCCCGACCTCGGGCGTGAAGTGGTCCAAGAACATGGCCTGGAACTGATCTTCCGCGCTTGAGTCGAAGCGGCGGCGCGTCCCGGTGGCGCGCCGTCGCTGTCGCCACCCCCTCCCCTCTCTCTCGACCATCGACCTCATGAAGACAGTCACCACTGGCCGCAGGATCTCCTCGACCCGACGTTCCGCCCTCGCGCTGGGCGCGGCCCTCGCGACCCTGTCGGTCGTGCCGGCCGTCCTTCATGCGCAGCCGGAGGAACGCAAGACCACCGTCTCGGTCACGCTGCCGGCCGATCCGCTGCTGGTGCAGCTGAACCAGGTCGCGCTGGAACGGACCGGCCCCAAGCGCGGGGTCGTCGAGTCGACCGGCGCGGCGCAGACGGGCCGCTACCGCGTGCTCTCCGGCGGCAAGACCGTCGCCGAGGGCGAGCTCAAGCCGCTGCCGGATTTCTCCGCCTGGGGCGCGGGCAGGCGCTACTTCGAGGCGGACTTCTCCGCCGTGCAGACGCCAGGCGTCTACCGCATCGAGGCGACGCTCGACGGCAAGCGCGTGACGTCCGCGCCGGTGCGGGTGCGCGATCAGGCGCTGTTCTCGATCACCGCGGACAAGCTGCTCGACTACTTCCACCGCAGCCGTCACACCGGCAAGGGCGACCGACGCATCCGCATCTTCGAGACCGATCGCTTCGTCGACGTCCGCGGCGGATGGAAGGATGCCGGCGGCGATACCGGCAAGTACCTGTCGCACCTCGGCTACGCGAATTTCTTCAACCCGCAGCAGACGTCGATGGCGGCCTGGGCGCTGGCCTACACGGCGGATTCGTCGGCGGACCTGTACCGCCGCGCGGGGCTGCTCAAACGCGCGCAGGACGAAGCCTTCTGGGGCGCGGACTACCTGCACCGCATCCTCGATGCCGAGGGCTATTTCTACACGACGGTCTTCGACAAATGGGGCGCGGCAGGCGCCGAGCGCATGGTCGTCGGCTACGAAGGCGATGACGGGCGCTACACCAAGCTCTACCGCTCGGCCTACCGCGCCGGCGGCGGCATGGCGATCGCCGCGCTGGCGCGGGCCTCGCTGCTGGCGACGCGGTCGGGCCGCCACGGCAGCTTCGACGGGAAGACCTACCTCGCCGACGCGGTGAAGGCCTTCGACCACCTGCAGCAGTTCAACGCGCAGTACACCGCCAACGGCGTCGAGAACATCATCGACGACTACACCGCGTTGATGGCCGCGGTGGAGTTGTTCAACGCGACGAAGGAAGCGCGCTTCCTCGACGCGGCACGCACGCGCGCCGACAGCCTGATGCGACGCCAGGCGGTCGACGGCAGTTTCATCAGCGATGGCGGCACGCGGCCCTACTACCACGCGGTCGAAGCCGGCCTGCCGGCGCTGAGCCTGGGCCACTACCTCGACATCGAGACCGACGACGCCCGACGCACCCGCGCCACCACGACGATCAAGTCAGCGCTGCAGCACGAGGTCGACATCACGCGGCGCGTGTCCAATCCCTTCGGCTATGCGCGGCAGTCGTTCCAGCTCGCGAAGGACGGCAAGGCGGAAGGCCCGGTGCTGGAAGGCTTCTTCATCCCGCACAGGAACGAGACCGGCTACTGGTGGCAGGGCGAGAGCGCGCGACTGCTGTCGTTGAGCACCGCGATGGCGGTGGCGGGTCGCAAGGTCTCCCCGGCCCTGCCCGCCGACTGGGCCGCCTTCGCGCAGGACCAGGTCGACTGGACGCTGGGCCGCAACCCCTACGGCATCTCGATGCTCTACGGCTTC
Source organism: Roseateles noduli (assembly GCF_050626985.1). Classification (NCBI taxonomy): domain Bacteria; kingdom Pseudomonadati; phylum Pseudomonadota; class Betaproteobacteria; order Burkholderiales; family Sphaerotilaceae; genus Roseateles; species Roseateles noduli. The sequence goes on along the minus strand of NZ_CP192463.1, from coordinate 5,832,291 downwards.
GGCAAGCGCAACCCGCCGACGGTGGCGTCGAGCGCGGGCGACATGTTCGCCGGCGGCATCTCCAATGGCATCACCGGCGCGGTCGGCAGCGACACCGGCGAAGGCATCGCCTTCGGCCCCGGTCCCGACGACGAGCAATGGCGCTGGGTGGAGCAGTGGATTCCGCATACGACGTGGATGCTGCTGGCGGCGACATCGATGGCGCGCCAACCTGGGTCGCCCTAGGTCCCCAGGTCCGTCCTGGCCCTCCGCACTCCGCACTCCGCACTCCGCACTCCGCACTCCGCACTCCGCGCTCCGTAGCCCGCGCTTCGCAGCTCGTGCGCCTCAAACCGCGATGGCCGACGCGCGGCGAGCCGTCGCCATCGGCCCTCTCCGTGCTAACCCCTGCGGCCCTGCTCGCGAGCGAATCAGGCGACGGCGCTAACATCCGCCGATGGGCACGGAACAGCAGTACATCGACGCGATCGGCCGCATGGCCGTCGTGCCGACCATCCTCGACGCCATGGCGCGTCTCACCGGGATGCGTTTCACCGCCGTCGCCCGCGTGACCGACACCACCTGGACGGCGTGCGCCGTACGCGACGAGATCGCCTTCGGGCTCAAGCCCGGGGACGAGCTCCAGCTCGTCACGACGATCTGCAACGAGATCCGCCAGCACGGACGCCCCGTCGTCTTCGGCAGCGCCAGCACGGACGATCGCTTCCGCGAGCACCCGACGCCCCGGATGTACGGCTTCGAGAGCTACGTCTCGATCCCGATCTTCCGCGCCGACGATTCGTTCTTCGGCACGCTCTGCGCCATCGACCCGCAGCCGGCCAAGCTCGACGATCCCGCGCTGCATCAGACGCTGGAGCTGTTCGCCAAGCTCATCGGCACGCAGCTCGACGCGCAGGACCTGGACGAGCAGCGCCGGACAGCCCTCGCCGCCGCCGCCGATGCGCGCGAACTGCTCGAATGGGAGAACCAGCGCATCACCGCGCTGTTGAATGAACGCGACCAGGTGGAACGCGTCATCACGCGCGAGCTGAACGACACGCGGCGGCTCCGGGACGTCGCCGCGCGCCTGATCGGCACCGACGGCGGCTCGGCCCTGTATGGCGAGATCCTCGAAGCGGCCATCGAGATCCTCGATGGCGATGCCGGCACCATCCAGCTGCTGGACGAGCGCTCCCAGACCCTGAGCTTCCTGGCCACCCGCGGCTTTCCGCCGACGATGGTGGCGCACTTCGCCGAGGTCGATGCGTCGTCGGGCTCGCCGTGCGGCATCGCGCTCGCGACCGGCGCGCGGTCGTTCGTGCGCTTCGACGATCCGGCCTTGCCGGACCCGGATGGCTCCAACCGGCTGCATCTGTCGGCCGGCGTGCGAAGCGCGCAATCCACGCCGCTCGTCAGCCGGTCGGGTCGTCCGATCGGCATGTTCTCCACGCACTGGAGCGAGCCGCGCGAGCTCACCGAACGCGAGCTCCGTTTCCTCGACCTGCTGGGCCGTCAGGCCGCCGACCTGATCGAGCGCAACCAGGTGCAGGAAGCCCTGCTGGCAAGCGAGCGGGAGCTGCGCGAGGAAGCCCGCCGCAAGGACGAGTTCATCGCGGTGCTGGCGCACGAACTGCGCAATCCGCTGGCGCCGATCCGCAGCGGCATCGAGGTGCTCAAGCGCGCCAACGGCGACGCCCGGCTGATCGATCGCGTCCGGCCGATGATGGAGCGGCAGATCGTCCAGGTGGTCCACCTCATCGACGACCTGCTGGACGTCTCGCGGATCCGGTCCGGCAAGGTGCAGCTCAAGCGCGAATGGGTGAGCCTGCGATCGCTGGTGGAGAGCGCGCTCGAGGCGCATCGCGGCCAGATCACGGCAGGCGGCATCGAGCTGTTGGTGGACCTGGATGATCCGGAACGCCAGCTCGACGTCGATCCGACGCGGCTGTCGCAGGTCATCTCGAACGTGCTCCACAACGCGGTGAAGTTCACCGCCGCGGGCGGCCGGATCGCGATCCGCGCCAGCTTGCAGCCGGCCGCGTCCGGACCCGGCATGGAGCAGGTGCTCCGCATCCAGGACTCCGGGGTCGGCATCGCCGCGGAGATGCTGCCCAACATCTTCGACCTGTTCACGCAGGCGCGTTCCGACAGCTCGCGACATGGCGGGATGGGCATCGGGCTCGCGCTGTCGCGCAGCCTGATGGAACTGCACGGCGGTGCCATCGAGGCCAGCAGCACGGGCGCCGGCCACGGCAGCGAATTCGTCATCCGCCTGCCCGTGAGTACGCCCGCCGCGCCGCCGCCGGCTCCGGGACGCGAGGACGAGGACCTCGACCTGGCCGGCCTCCGCGTGCTGGTGGTCGACGACAACCAGGATGCCGCCGACGGTGTCGCGATGCTGCTGACGATGAGCGGCGGCGAGGTCCGCGTGGCCTACGACGCCACCCGCATCGTGGACGACGTGCGGGCGTTCGATCCGGGGCTGGTGCTGCTGGACATCGGCCTGCCGGGCGTCGACGGCTATCAGGCCTGCCGGCACGTCCGCGAGAAGATCGGCCCCGCCGTGCACATCGTGGCCCTGACCGGGTGGGGGCAGGAAGAGGACCAGCGCCGCGCGAAGGCCGCGGGCTTCGATGCGCACCTCACCAAACCCGTGGACCTGGCGAGCCTGGCGCTGATTGCCTCCAGGGCCTCGAAGGCGTCGAGCGCTTCGAGGGCCTCGACCACGGCGCTCAGAGCAGACTGACCCCCGGCAGCGTCAGCAGCGAGGTCTCGCGCATGATGCTCACGAAGTCGCCCAGGTAGGGCTTGCTGGCCAGCGAGGTGGTGCTCACCGCATAGAGCCGGCCGGTCAGGCCCGCCTCGCCGATGCGCTGCTGCACGACGTAGCCGCGGGCGAGGTAGCTCTCGACGGCCCACAGCGGCAGCGCGGCCAGCCCGCGGCCGCTGGCCACCAGTTGCAGCATCGCGACCGTCAGCTCGCTGGTGCGACGCGGCGGCGTCACGCCGGCGGGCTTCAGCACGCGGCGCACGAGGTCCAGCATCTCGTCCGGCACCGGGTAGGTGATCAGCGTGTGGTCGGCGAAGTCCGCCGCCTCCAGCCACGGCTTGCCGAGCAAGACATGACCCTTGGGCAGCAGGGCGACGATCTCGAACTCGAAGAGCGGGTGCACGACCACCGCCGCCTCGTCCGCATCCACCTCCGACACGATGGCCACTTCCGCGCGGTCCTGATGCAGCAGCCCCACGGGGTCCGCGTGGAAGCCGGACACGATGTCCAGTTCCACCTCCGGCCAGCGGCTGCGGAAGGCGTCCATCGCCGGCATCAGCCAGTCGAAGCAGGTGTGGCACTCCACCGCGATCCGCAGCTGGCCCGCGGCACCGGCGGCCAGGCGGCGCAGGTCGCGGTCGGCCTCCTCCACCTGCGGCAGCACCAGCTCGGCCAGGCGCAGCAGGCGTTGGCCCGCCACGCTGAACTGCACGGGCTGGCTCTTGCGCTCGAACAGCACTGCCTCGTAGTGGTCCTCCAGCCCCTTGAGCTGATGCGACAGCGCCGACTGCGTGAGGTTGAGCAACTGCGCAGCGCGCGACACGTTCCCGGCCTCCCGCACCGCCAGCAGCGTGCGGAGGTGTCTCAGTTCCAAGGGCAGGTTCATGAATGAAATTGTTGATCGACTGAAAAACGTTTCGTTTGAATCATAACGAGCGAGCCGGGATCATCTGCAGCGAGATTCAACCCAGTGACGCTTCAGATGATCAGGATTCATGACCCCGTGCGGTGGCCTCGTCAGGCGACACAGGCCGTGCCCACCACCGCGGCCGCAGCCCTACCCACCATCGCAGCCGCAGCCGTCGAGCAGGCTCCCCCAGCGCCTGCGTCGCGCGCTGCCGTGTGGCGGGCGCAGCAGGCCAAGGGCCGGGACTTCGTGACGGTGGGCGCGCGGCCTGGCGTCGATGCGGTGACGCAGATGCTGTCGCTGGTCGGCGCCCCCTCTGCGGAGTTCGACGGCGGCACGACTTTCCAACTGGACGCCAGCGCGCTGCTGGCCGAGATCGACGAAGCCATCGCACTCCCCGCGAGCCCCTGCGTGGCGCTGCTCGGGCCGGTGAGCCTGCTGTTCCTCGGGACGAACGGGGAAGACGGATTCGACCGCCTCGGCCTCCTGGACCGACTGCTCCCTGTCTATGAAGCGCTGCTGACGAAGCTCGCGGCGCGCGGCGTGACCTGGGTGCAGATCGACGAGCCGATGCTCGCTGAAGCGCTTCAACCGGCGTGGCAGGACGCGCTGCGGCGCGCCTACGCGCGGCTGCTCGGCGTCGATCAGCATCTGATGCTCACGACGGGCGCCGCGCTGCTGCCGGGCAACCTGGCGCTTGCCTGCGAACTGCCGGTGGCCGGTTTGCACATCAACGCACCGATCGATTCCGATGAGTTGAAGGAAGCAGCGCAGCGACTGCCGCGCGAGCGGGAGCTGTCCGTGAGCATCGCCCGCTCGGGCCGGGCGAGCGTGGTCGCGAGCGCGGACAAGAACGCGACCGCTGGCAAGGGCGCGGACGCGCTCGCCAGCAGAAGTGCCGATGCCGATGCCGATGCCGACGCCAATGCTGATGCCGACGTCAGCGCGCGCACGCTCGCCTCATTGCGCGCCTTGCGTCAGCTGCGCGGCGGCCGGGTCTGGCTGGCCGGCGAGCTGGAGTGGAACGCCCGCGAGGGCGCTGGCGCCCCCGATGAACTGGTCGCCCTGCAGCGCGCGCTGTGGCGCGACGATGCGGCGCTGGCGCTCACGGCGCCGTCAGCAGCTGCTGCACGCTCGAGAAGTCCAGGCCTCCCCGCCCAGCGCGGCTGTTGAGCGCATAGAGATTGCGCGCGAGCTCGCCGAGCGGCACGGCCGCGCCGACCTGCAGCGCGGCCTCGACCGCCAGGCCGAGGTCCTTGAGCATCAGGTCGCTGCCGAAGCCGCCGCTGTAGCCGCGCGACGCGGGCGCATCGGGCTTCACGCCGGGCCAGGGGTTGCAGACCTCGGTGGCCCAGCTGCGTCCGGTGCTGACGGCCATCATCGCGGACAGCGCCTGCGGATCCAGTCCGTGGGACACGCCGAGCGCCAGCGCCTCGCCGGTCACCGCCATGATCACGCCGAGCGCCATGTTGTTGCACAGCTTGGCCACCTGGCCGGCGCCCGAGGCGCCCATGTGAAAGATGTTCCGCCCCATCGCGGCGAGCACCGGTCGAGCGCGTTCCAGCGCGGCCGCCTCGCCGCCGACGATGAAGGTCAGCGTGCCCGCCGCCGCGCCCGCGGTCCCGCCGGACACCGGCGCATCGATCATGGCCAGGCCACGCGCCCGCGCGGCTTCGGCGACGCGCTGCGCGCTCGCCGGGGCGATGGTGCTGCAGTCGATCACCAAGGCGCCGGTGGCGATGCGGGCGATCAGGCCGTCGTCGCCGAGGAACAGCGACTCGACGTGCCTGCTGGCCGGCAGCATCGAGATCACCACCGACGCGCCCTCCACGGCCGCGGCCGCCGAAGGGGCGACGGCGACACCCGCTGCGCGCGCGGCGGTCAGGGCGACTTCGCTCAGATCGAAAGCCGCGACCGGGTAGCCGTTCTTCACGAGGTTCGCCGCCATCGGTCCGCCCATGTGGCCGAGGCCGATGAAGGCGATGCGTTCAGCGGTCGTCGCGTTGCTCATGGTCTTGTCTCCTTTGTCGTTGAATGACCGGATCGTTCAGCGCAGATCGGCGAGCGGGTGGGGGCCGGTGAAGCGCGGCGCGAGCAACGCGTCCAGATGCGCCTCGCCACCGTCGTCCTGCGAGCTACCTTGCCAACGCGGCGTCTTGTCCTTGTCGATCAGCAGCGCGCGCACGCCTTCGGCGAAGTCGGGGAATACGCAGCAACCGACCGAGGCCTGGTACTCCAGCCGGAACACTTCCGCCAACGACGCTTGCCGCAGGCGGCGCTGCAAGGCGATGGCCAGCGCGGCGGATGTCGGAGATCCTTTCTGGAACGTCGCCCCGGCGGTCGCCAGCCACGCGTCGCCATCACAGGCGAGCGAGCGCAGTCGCGGCGCGATCGTCGCCAGCGTGTCGTGCGGACCGATCAACGCATCGATGCGATCGCGATGCGGCGCCAGCTGGCTCGGCGCCAGCTCAGCGGCAGGCAGCGCGCGCAGCAGGTCGTCGAGCCGCTCGTCATCAGCTGCGCGTTCACCGTCCCAGCGCGCATGCGCGATGGATTCGAGCAACGCGCCATGGTCCTCCACGCGCGCGGCACGATCGGCCAGGCCGGCCCACAACGCGTCCGCCGCATTGAGCGGCGCCCCGGTGAGCGCGAGGAACAGGCCCGTGCGCCCCGGCAGCCGCGACAGGAACCAACTTCCGCCCACATCCGGATAGAGGCCCAGCGTGATCTCCGGCATGGCCAGCCTGCTGCGCGGCGTCACCACGCGATGCGAGGTGCCCGCCATCAGACCGATGCCGCCGCCCATGACGATGCCGTGTCCCCAGACGAGCAGCGGCTTCGGATAGCGATGGATCGTATGGTCGAGGCGGTACTCGCGCTCGAAGAACTCGGCGGCATCGCGCGGCACCTTGCCGGGTCCGGCCGCGCGCATCGCGCGGTAGAGACTGACCACGTCGCCGCCGGCGCAGAAGGCCTTCTCGCTGTTGCCGTCGAGGATCACGCCGGCCACCTGCGGGTCGTCGGCCCACGCGCTCAGCTGCGCTTGGAGCAGGTCGACCATCGGCAAGGTCAGCGCGTTGAGGCTGCCCGGTGCGTTCAGCGTCGCGTGGCCGAAACGATGGCCCGACGCAGTCACCACCGCGCGGAACAGCACCGGCGCCTCGCTGTGTTCGCCCGGACGCTGGCGCGGGTCCTGGATGGCGTCCTGGTGTCGGTCCCGGCCGGCGTTCTTGACAGTGTTCTCGGAGACGGTCATCGGGCCTCCTCAGGCATTGCGCCACTGAGGGCTGCGCTTGCCCAGGAAAGCCTGCACGCCTTCGCGCTGGTCGTCGGTCTCGAAGAGGCCGATGAAGGCCTCGCGCTCGGCCGCGAGTTGCGATTGCGGCGGCGCGGTGCGCGCGCCCTGGATCAGTCGCTTGCACGCGGTCACGCTGGTGGGGCTCTGCGCCTGCACGCGTTCGGCCCACTGGAGCGCCTTCGCCAGCGCCCCGCCCTTCGGCGCGAGCTCGTCCGCCAGGCCGATGCGCAACGCGGTCTCCGCGTCGACACGCTCGCCCAGCAGCACCATGCGCTTGGCCCAGCTTTCGCCGATGGTCCAGCTCAGCCATTGGGTGCCGCCGGCGCAGGGCAGCAGGCCGACGGTCGCCTCGGGCAGCGCCATCACCGCATGCGACTCGACGATGCGCAGGTCGCAGGCCAACGCGCACTCCAGGCCGCCGCCCATCGCGTAGCCGTTGATCGCCGCGATGCTGACGCCGCGGAATCCGGACAACGCTTCGAAGGCCTCGCCGAAGCGGCGCGCCATCGTCGCGGCGACGGCCTTGTCGCCGTCGGCGAACAGCTTCAGGTCGGCGCCGGCGCTGAAGAACTTCTCGCCGTCGCCGGTGATGACCAGCGCGTAGATCTCGCGGTCGCGGTTGAGCTCGCCGACCAGCCGCGTCAGCGCGGCGAGGCTGTCCGCCGTCCACGTGTGGGCGGGCGGATTCGTCAGCGTGACGATGGCCGTGTGGCCGCGGCGCTCCAGGCGCAGGCCGGCGTAGGCGGCGTTGATGTCGAGGGATTCAGTCATCGTGGTCTCCGGTTTCGGGTTGTCTGTTCTGCTTCAGCGGATCGCTTCCGGCGCCTGGTCCTGTAACATCCGGCGCGCGACGATGACGCGCATGATTTCGTTGGTGCCTTCGAGGATCTGATGCACGCGCGCATCGCGCAGGTAGCGCTCCAGCGGGTACTCGCGGATGTAGCCGTAGCCGCCGTGGATCTGCAGCGCCTCGTTGCAGACGCTGAAGCCGATATCCGTCGCCAGCCGCTTGGCCATCGCGCAGTACACCTGCGCATCGGGCGATTTCGCATCGAGCTTGGATGCAGCGAGCCGCACCATCTGCCGCGCGGACACGAGCTCCGTCGCCATGTCGGCGAGCTTGAACTGCAGCACCTGCATGTCCGCGAGCGCGCGGCCGAACTGGTGTCGCTCGTGCATGTAGCGCTGCGCCGCGGCCAGTGCGCCCTGCGCCGCGCCGACCGAGCAGGTCGCGATGTTGATGCGCCCGCCGTCCAGCCCCTGCATCGCGATGCGGAAGCCTTGCCCTTCCTCGCCCAGCAGATGCTCCGCCGGCACGCGCACGCCGTCGAACGCGATGGCGCGGGTGGGCTGGCTGTTCCAGCCCATCTTCTCTTCCTTGCGGCCGTACTGGATCCCGGGCGAATCGCCTTCCACCAGGAACGCGGAGATGCCATCCGCACCCGCACCACCGGTGCGCGCCATCACCACCAGCACGTCGGTCGCGCCGGCGCCGGAGATGAAGGCCTTGTTGCCGTCGATCACGTAGGCATCGCCATCGCGGCGCGCGGTCGTGCGCAGCGACGCCGCGTCGGAGCCCGATCCCGGTTCGGTCAGGCAGTACGACGCGAGCTTCACGCCGCTGCACAACGCGGGACCGAATCGACGCACGATCGCTTCCGCCGCATAAGTGCTCACCATCCACGCCGCCATGTTGTGGATGCTGAGGAAGGCCGTCGTCGATGGGCAGGCGGCGGCCAGCTCTTCCAGCACGATCGTCGCGTCCAGCCGCGGCAGCCCGAGTCCGCCGCTCGCCACCGGCGCATACAACCCGCAGAAGCCGAGTTCGCCCGCATGGCGCAGCGTGTCGCGCGGGAAGAACGACTGCGCGTCCCAGCCGGCCGCATGCGGCGCCATCTCGTCGCGGGCGAAGTCGCGCGCCGCCTGCTGGAAGGCGCGTTGCTGCTCGTCGAGCTCGAAGTCCATCAGGCGCTCACCGGCTCACTGGAGGCTGATCGTCGTGTTGACGCCGCCGGTGGAGGCGTCGTCGAACCAGCGCGCGGTGACGGTCTTCGTCTGCGTGTAGAAGAGGACGACCTGCTTGCCATAAGGCCCGAGGTCGCCGAGCTTGGACGCGCGCGATCCGGTGAACGAGAACAGCGGCACCGGCACGGGGATGGGCACGTTGATGCCGACCTGGCCGATGTCGATCTCGTCCTCGAAGCGGCGCGCCGCCGCGCCCGACTGCGTGAACAGCGCGGTGCCGTTGCCGTTGGGATTCGCGTTGATCATCGCGATCGCGTCGTCGAGCGTCGCGGCTTCGGCGACGCACAGCACCGGGCCGAAGACCTCCTGCTCGTAGATCGTCATGCCGGGCTTCACGCCGCTGAAGATCGTCGGGCCGACGAAGTTGCCTTCCTTCAACTGGCCGCTGAGCGGCGGCAGGCGGCCGTCGAGCGCCAGCGTCGCGCCGTCCTCGATGCCGCGGGCGATGAGGCTTTCCACCCGATCACGCGCCGCGCAGGAGATCAGCGGCCCGACATCGGTCGTCGCCGAATCACCGGCGCCGACACTCAGCCCCTGGGCCTTGGCGATGAGGTCCGGCAGCCACTCGCGCGCGGCGCCGACCAGCACCGCGACCGACACGGCCATGCACCGCTGCCCCGCCGCGCCGAAGGCGGCGCCCACCAGTGCGTTGAGCGTCTGCTCCTTGTGCGCATCGGGCAGCACGACGGCGTGGTTCTTCGCGCCCATCATGCATTGCACGCGCTTGCCGGCCTTCGTCGCGCGGTCGTGGACCAGCGTGCCGACGCGCGTCGACCCGACGAAGGAGATGGCGCGGATGTCGGCGTGATCGCACAGCGCGTTGACGACGTCCTCGCCGCCATGCACGACGTTGAGCACGCCCTTGGGGATGCCGGCCTCGAGCGCCAGTTCCACGAGCCGCATCGTGACCATCGGGTCCTGCTCGGACGGCTTCAGCACGAAGGTGTTGCCGCAGGCGATCGCCATCGGGAACATCCACAGCGGGATCATCGCGGGGAAGTTGAACGGCGTGATGCCGGCGCACACGCCCAGCGGCTGCAGCAGGGTGTAGGTGTCGACGCCGCCGGCGACGTTGTGGGCGCGCTCGCCCATCTGCAGCGAGCCGATGTTGGCCGCGTGCTCGACGACCTCCAGCCCGCGGAACACGTCGCCTTCGGCATCGGCGAGGGTCTTGCCCTGCTCGGCGGTCAGCGTCGCGGCCAGCGACTTGATGTTGTCGCGGATCAGTTGCTGGTACTTCAGGAAGATGCGTGCGCGCTGCCCGATGGGCACCTTGCGCCAGGTCTTGAAGGCGTCCTGCGCGGCGGCGATGGCGGCCTCGACTTCATCGGGTGTGGCCATCGGCACGCGGGCCAGGCGTTGCTGCGTCGCGGGGTTGATCACGTCGCGCCACTCGGTGCTGCGCGACTGGACGAATTCGCCGTTGATCAACAACGGAATACGGGGCAAGTCTTCGCGGCTCATGCACGGTTTCCAAGCGTTCGATGCCATCGTGGCGACCCGTTCTGCGGCGCACTCGACGGTGGGTTGAATTTCACAGAGAATCTATCCACACACTTTGCAAGACGCCAGTTCTTCCTCTTGTGATGCGGTGACCAGGCAAAACACTCCACACAAATTCTGTGAAATCAGCGAATGCTGTGAAACGCATGGCCAGCCCCACCGGTACCCCGTCGAGTTCGTCCCGCAAGCTGTTCATCGGGCCGCGGATCCGCCGCCTGCGCGAGCAGCTGCAGTGGAACCAGGCCGAGCTGGCGAGCCGCCTGGCGCTGTCGCTCAGCTACGTGTCGCAGATCGAGACCAACCAGCGGCCGGTCACGGCGAGTGTGCTGATCAAGCTCGCGGAGGTCTTCGGCGGTGGCATCGGGCAGTTCTCGGAGGAGCAGGACCAGCAGCTGCTCGCGGACCTGGACGCGGCGCTGCGCGACCGCTCGTTGACCACGACGGCGATGGCGCCGGCACAGGTCGCGCGGCTGGTGGAACAGGCCCCGGAACTGGCGGAGTCCTACGTCGCGCTGCATCAGCGCTACCTGCGGCTGCAGGACGAGCACTCGCAGATGATCGATCGCTTCTACGGCGAGCAGGGTCGCGAGGCGGCGGGCGCGCCGCCCTCGTTCCGCGGCGAGCCGCTGCCGCACGAGGCCGTCCGCGATCACCTGAATCGCCGCAACAACCATCTCGACGACCTGGACCTGCGCGGCGAGCAGCTGGCGCAATCGCTCGGCCTGGTCCCTGGCCATCGCGCGCAGCCGCTGCGCGAGCTGCTGCTGCAACGCCACGGGATCAAGACCGAAGTGGCCGACGACCCGCAGACGCGGGAAGAGATGTCAGACGCCTTCCTGCGTCACTACGACGCGCGTCGACGGCTGCTGCGCATGCCGCGTTTCCTCAGCGATGCGCAGCAGGCGTTCCAGCTCGCCACGCAGTACGCATTGATCGCCGAGGCCGATGCCATCGAGGCGGAACTCGGCGCCGGCGCCTTCGTCGACGAAGCGACGCGCGCGCTGGCGCGGCAGGGCTTCGCCCACTACTTCGCCGGCGCCACGCTGCTGCCGTATGGCGAGTTCCTCACCGCGGCGCGCAACGCGCGCTACGACGTCGAGCTGCTGCAACAGCGATTCCAGGTCAGCGTGGAGACGATCTGCCATCGCCTCTCGACGCTGCAGCGCAACGGCAACCGCGGCGTGCCGTTCTACTTCGTGCGCGTGGACCAGGCGGGCAACATCTCGAAGCGGCAGAGCGCGACGAGCTTCCACTTCGCGCGGCACGGCGGCGCCTGCCCGCTGTGGCATGTGCACGAGGCCTTCGCGCAGCCGGGTCGCTTCCTCACGCAGATCGCGGAGATGCCCGACGGCAGCCGCTTCTTCGGCATCGCGCGGACCATCGAGCGACACGGCGGCGGCGGCTACCTGGCGCGGCGCAAGCTGTTCGCGATCGGGCTCGGCTGCGACATCTCGCATGCGCGGGAGCTGGTCTACGCCGAGGGCTTGAACTTCGACGAGAGCACGGTGTCCAAGCAGGCCATCCCCATCGGCCCCGGCTGCCGCGTGTGCCCGCGCGAGCACTGCGTCCAGCGCGCGTTCCCGCCCGCGGGCAAGGCGCTGGTGGCGGACAGCGACAGTGAGTCGCTGGTGTCGTATCGGTTCACGGGTTGAAGGATGCTTCGGTCGACCACTTCACGCTGACCACACCATCGGCCTCTACGCTGCGCGGATGTCTCCTCCAGCGCAGCCAATGAGTCTTGTTGAAAACGCCCGCAGGTGCCTCTCGTTCGCCCCAGTGGCGATCTTCATCGTCGGCGTTTTCGCCCTGTCGTTCTACGAGCTCGAGATCAATCCGTTTCTCGGCATGCCCCTCACGCTGATGGTCTTCATCAGCGGGCTCGTGGCGCTCCTCAGCACCGCCATCGGAGCTTGGCGAGGCGAGCATCGCGTGCGCTGCCTCCGAGCATGCGTTGTCACCCTCGTGGTGTGGGCGGCCTGGATGTCCGGCGGCGTGAACGTCGTCGCCAAGCAGGCTTGGTTCTGGACCGAACGCGCCTACTTCGAGCAAGCGGTCCGCGAAGCCGCGCACGGAGAGGTGCCGTCATGTGTGGCTACGAAACGGTGTATCCATGAGCCAGGGCGCGACGCGGATCTGGCCTTTCCCATGGGCGGAATGCTGGACAACTGGTACGGCGTGATCCACGCGCCTGCCTGGCAGGATCCTTCGGTCGATCGCGATCGGACCAGCTTCGACGGCGACCTGGTGGGATGCGAGCACCTGACCGGGCCGTATTTCATCTGCAGCTTCACCTAGCGTCGATCTAACATCCCCACATGCCCTCCTACGCTTGGTCCTGCCTGTCCTGCGGCCGCTCGAACGCGCCCGCATGCGAGCGCTGCAGCGAATGCGCTTGCCCGGCAACGCCGCGGTCGAGCGAAATCGAAGAAGCTCGACGCCAGTACACGCAGCGCGGCGGCACGCTCGAGAACGACGCCAGAGTGGCGGCGATGCAGGACCTTGACACCTTCGATGTGCTGATCAGACTGCCACTCCTGGTCTTGCTGGGTCATCGGTCTCGGCGATGAGAACACTCGTCGGCTGACGCCTGTCGCTGACACGCGGACACGGCGCTGGTGGCGGACAGCGACAGCGAGTCGCTGGTGTCGTATCGCTTCACGGGTTGAAGAATTCCACATCGCCCCCTGCGCTTCGCGACAAGCGCCTAATGGGGCTCACGATCAAGGCTGGAGAGGACGATGAAGCGCAGTACCAAACCCCACCCGGACAAGCGACCACGACCCGGCGCCGAACGCGGCCTGCCCACCGCGGAGCGGGCGGAGCTGCAGCGGCAAGGCGCCAAGGCCGCGGCACGCGGCGACGGGTCTTCCGGGAATCCGATGGACGAGACGTCCAACCTGCCCACCAGCACCGGGGAATGCTCCGACCTGTGGAAGGAACGCAAGGACGCGTGGCAGAGCGGCCACGAGGCCCAGTCGAGGACCGACGACAAGGCCGCCACCGAGCGCGGCGACACCTACCGCACGAAGGACGATCACTGAACGGCCCCGCACCAGGCCCGGCCTCCAGGCCCGCATGTTCTCTCCGCGTTTCCTCGTTATCGGCCCGGATTACCGGGCGGCCTCGTCGCGCGGGTCCGGACTCATCGCCGCGGGACGACACCGCTGGCGCATGACGCCAAGCGACGCCGTCTTTACGTCGGGGCGAACAGGTCATGGCCTCGAACTTGCCTCCAGTCGTTGAGCCGGTCTCTCGGCACAACGAAGGTCTCATCATGAACAGCAGTACCTCGCCTGGCGGCACGCAAGCCCCGAAAACGTCGCGTCCCGAGAACGAAGACGACGACCCGGTCGGGGACAACCGCCCCGTGGGTGAGTCGACCGGCGCCGATGTCCCTGAAGACGAGGAAGAGGACGCGTCGAACTCCGGCGCCGTTCGCACCGGCAACGACAAGGCGGAACCGGCCCGGCAGTCGTCCGATGTTGCAGGTGCCGCGCCGCCCGAAGAATTGCCCGAGGGCAGCGATGTGCCACCCAGCGATCGCCTCAACGACCATCACCCGGAGGAATTCCCGTCGCGCCGCTCCGGGCGCCAGCCCTCCCCCGACAGCAAGCTGCCGCAGTCCAGCCGCGGCTGAAGGCAGGCCGGCTGTTCATGAACGGCGGCGCGCGGGCCGACGCGCCATGAGGATGTCGGCGGGGACACGGGGCGCGCATGCACAATCCCTTGCCAAATGCGCGGATTGCCCACCCCCTTCCTTCGACGCGTCCAACGGCTCCTGGTCGCAGGATTGCTGGCCCCACTGCTGACGCTCGCGACGGCCAGTCCGGAGCCGCCTCCCGCCACCGCGTCGGGGACCGTCACGGTCAGCCCCGTCGCCACGCCCGACATCCTGACGCGCGCCGACGAGGACCTGCAACGCGTCGATCGGGTCAAACGGCTGCTTCAGGCGCCGGACCCGTCCGAACGTCTCGCCCGGGAGCTCGACGACATCGCGCGCCCGGTCAACGCCAAGCTCAATGCCGCGGCGGGCAGCGCCTTGCGCACGCTGACGGTCATGCGCCTCGAAAGCCTGGCGCGACATTGGGACTTCGACGAACGCCGCTTCGCTCGATGGGAAGAGCGCTCCACCCGGGCGCTGGCGCCGTACGCGGACACCGCGGTCCAGCTGGCCCAGCGTCGCGCCGCGTGGTCGGCCACGCGCGCCGCGGGCCTGCTCGACGGACTTCCCCCGGCGCTCTCGGCACGCGTGGACACGATGCTCGCGCAGTTCGATGCGTCCGAAGCGTCCCTGAGCCTCGTGCTGGCCAAGCAGTTCGACCTGACGCAGCGCGCCAGCGAGTTGAAGGCCCGCATCGACGCCGGTCACGACGAGGTCGACGCGGCCATCGATGAGATCGACCGCCAGCTGTTGCGGACGGACGTGCCGCCGCTGTGGAGCGAGTTCTGGCCCAGCACCGGCACGGCGGGAGCGCTCGCCGCGATGGAACGCGGCTTCGAGATCGAGCGCCAGTTCGCGGTGGACTATCACGCCGCGGACGGCGGGAACCAGCAGGCGCTGCGCATGATCCAGATCCTGCTGCTGCCGCTCATCCTGTGGCTGGCCGTGCGCAGCCGACGCGCGCCCGATGACAGCGAGCCGAGCCACGTGACGCGCGCCCTGCGTCGCCCCGTCTCGTCGTGGTTGCTGCTGGCGATGCTGGGCGTGCTGGTGCTGGAGCCTGACGCTCCCCTGCTCGTCCAGGAACTCGCCCTGGTGCTGGCGCTCATCCCCGTGCTGCGCCTGTTGCCGTCCGGCACGGTGCGCGCGCTGGGCGTCTGGCCCTACGTCGCGGTGGCGCTCTACATCGTCGACCGCCTGGGCGTGGCGGTGCCGGCCGACGTCGGCCTGTACCGGCTCTACACGCTGGGCGTGAGCCTCCTGGCCATGGGACTCACCGTGTGGCTGCTCCGCCGCGCGCCTGCCGACCGCGCCACCGGCGAGAGCCGTCTCCGGACGGTGGTCCGCCGGATCAGCTGGGCCGTGCTGGCCGTGCTCACGGTCTCCGTCGCGTCCAACATCGGCGGGAACATCTCCCTGGCGGAAACCTTGACCAGCGGCGTGATCGACAGCGGCTACATGGCCCTGCTGCTCTACGCGGGCGTGGCGGCTGTGCGCGGCATCCTGCACGCGCTCGGACGGCAGCCCGAGCTGGCGCAGCGCAAGCTCGTCCGGCAGCACGGACCGACGCTGGAGGTGATGGCCACCCGGCTGCTGGTGCTCGCCGCGTGGCTGGGCTGGCTCCTCTACAGCATGGACCGGTTCCGCGTGCTCCGGCCCCTGCGCGCCGTCGGCGCCGACGTGCTCGATCTCGGCGTCGACGTGGGAGAGGTCTCGATCCACCTGGGCGACGTCCTGGTGTTCTTCCTGTCCACCTGGCTCGCCCTGTGGGTGGCCCGCGCGGTCCGTCGACTGCTGCGCGACGAGCTGCCCCACCATGCGGCCTTGCCGCGGGGTGTCGGCAACAGCATCGCCTCGTTGAGCTATTACGGCGTCCTGCTGCTCGGCCTGCTGGTGGCGTTGTCCGCCGCGGGCTTCAAGGTCAGCCAGCTCGCCCTGGTGTTCGGAGCGCTGGGCGTGGGCATCGGATTCGGACTGCAAGGCGTCGTCAACAACTTCGTCTCCGGCCTGGTGCTGATGTTCGAGCGTCCGATCCAGCCGGGGGACATGGTCGACGCCGCGGGCACGTCGGGCACCGTGCGTGAGATCGGTCTGCGCGCCACCATCCTGCGCACCTTCGACGGCGCCGACGTGGTGGTGCCCAACGGCCTGCTGCTGAGCGGGAACCTGACGAACTGGACCATGTTCGACCGCAGCCGCCGCATCGAGATCGCGGTGAATGTCGCTTACGGGTCGGACCCGGCGCAGGTGCTGGCGGTGCTGGGCGCGGCGGCGCGCGAGACGCCCGGCGTGTCCGTCACTCCGCCGCCCGTGGTGCTGATGACCAGCTACGCGGACAGCTCGCTCAACTTCGTGGTCCGCGTCTGGACGCAGGACATCGGCGGATGGATGGCCCTTCGCGGCGACCTGCTGGCCCGCGTGCTCGCGGCGCTCCGCCAGGCCGGCATCGACATTCCGTATCCGCAGATGGACGTGCACCTGCGGAGCATGCCGGAGGACGTCGAGGGCGCCGCCAGGAGCATTGCTCGCGGCGACATGGACCGTCCAGAAGACAAGCCTCGCGCCTGACCTTCAGCGCTCGATCATGGCGGGATATGACCTTCCGCGCTCCGGCGGCGCACGGAAGAAGATGGCGCTCGCGCCGCGGCGTTCCCGGACACGCGAGGCGTCACGGCCTGTCTCTTCGCCACTCCAGCCACGCATGAACTCAGCCACCTCGAATTCAATGGGCCAGCCCGAATCCGGCGCGCTCGATCCATCGATCGCCGCCAGCGCCTGGGCGCGTGGCTGGGCGATTTCCCGCAGCACGCCGGCGCCGGTCGAACGCACCGGCTACTTCCAGATCCTTGTCGGCAAGCCCGAGCAGCTCACCCGCTACGTCTTTCCTCGCTTCGATCCCGACGTCCTTCGACAGCTCGTCGCCACCGAAGGCGGGCCCGGCATCTGGCTGAAGGTCTGCGCGCCGTCTCAGGACGTGTCGCCCCTGCTCTCCGACGACTGGACCGTTCACGCCCCTGAGTTCCTGATGAGCGTCCCGCTGACCGCGAGCGCGGGCCCGGTCATCGCGGGCTACCGCGTCGAGACCGAACGGGTGGGCGCCCTGGTGCTGGCGAAGATCGTTGCCGATTCGGGAGAACTGGCCGCGAGCGGTCAGGCCGCCATCGACGGCGCGTTTGCGACCTTCGATCAGATCGTCACGTCAGAGGCCCACAGGAGGAAGGGCCTCGGGCGGTGCGTCATGGCCGCGCTGTCGATGGCCTGCATCGATCTCGGCGCCACGCACGGCGTGCTGGTGGCGACCGAGGCCGGCGCCGCGTTGTATCAGGCGCTCGGATGGGCCATGGTCTCGCCGGTCACGGCCGCGTCGGTCACGGTCGCGTCGTGTTCCGCCGCCGCTCCCGCAGCATGAACAGGTAGAGCCCTTCGACCTTCTCGCGCGCCCACGGCGTCTTGCGCAGGAACTTCAGGCTGGACTTGACGCTCGGCTCGAAGGCGAAGCAGCGCAGCGGGATGCGCTCATCGAGGCCGTCCCAGCCGTACTCGGCGGCCAGCTCGGTCACGATGGTTTCCAGCGTCAGGCCGTGCAACGGGTTGCGCGGTTGCTCTTGCGGCGGCGGGGCGGACTCGGTCATGAATGGATTGTCGCCGGTCGCGCCGGGCCATGGCCGCGCCGCGACGGTCGACGCGAAGCGCGCCCCGGCACGCTTCGGCGCTCCCGCCCGCGTGGTACCTTCATCGGCATGAGCACGAATTCCCCCGACGAAGAACGCCCCATCATTCAAGAGCCGCGCACGTGGCAGGACGAGCGCTGGACCGCGCAGGTCATCAAGAACGAGGACGACGAAGGCTGGGCTGTCGCCATGACCCTGATCGGCGAGTCCGAGCCTGCGCTGGTCGGCCCCTGGACCATGGGCCGCGACAAGAAGAACCCGAAGCCGCTCGATGCGGCTGCCTTCCACACGCTGGTGAAGACGGCGTCGGAGGTGCTGCGCCGTCACGAGCAGCAGCTGCACGCCCGGTTGCACAAGAGCGTCAAGCTGGACACGGACAACGGCCGCATCCAGGTGCTGCTCGACATCGTTCCCGACGAGGACAACCCGTACGCGACGCTGACCGCACTGAACGACGACGGCGAGCAGCTCGCGCAGGTGCGCGTGGCGGCCGGCTTCAAGTTCAACGAGGCGAGCGCCGCGGCCTGGGTCGAGAACGACTTCCTGAAGCCCTGACGTCAGTTCGTGCGTGAGGCTGCTGGCCCTCACCCCTGCCCTCTCCCGCAAGCGGGAGAGGGAGAAGCTCAGACCGACTGCCGCAGCGTCCTCGCCGCCGCGACCATGTTGGTCAGCGCCGGGATCACCTCCGCCCACTGACGGGTCTTGAGCCCGCAGTCCGGGTTCACCCAGAGACGCTCGGCGGGGATGCGCTCCGCCGCCTTCTTCATCAGCTGCACGATGTGCTCCTGCGTCGGGATGTTGGGCGAGTGGATGTCGTAGACGCCCGGACCGATCTCGTTCGGGTACTTGAAGTCGTCGAACGCATCGAGCAGCTCCATGTCCGAGCGCGAGGTCTCGATCGTGATCACGTCCGCGTCCATGTCGGCGATGGACGCGATGATGTCGTTGAACTCCGAGTAGCACATGTGCGTGTGGATCTGCGTCTCGTCCGCCACGCCGTTGGCGGTGATGCGGAAGGACTCGACGGCCCAGTCCAGGTACTCGCCCCACTGCGACTTGCGCAGCGGCAGGCCTTCGCGCAGCGCGGCCTCGTCGATCTGGATCACGCGCACGCCGGCCCGCTCCAGGTCTAGCACCTCCTGCCGGATCGCCAGCGCGAGCTGCTTGCACGACACCGAACGCGGCTGGTCGTCCCGCACGAAGGACCAGTTCAGGATGGTCACCGGACCGGTCAGCATGCCCTTCATCGGCTTGTCGGTCAGCGATTGCGCGTAGCGGGTCCACGCGACCGTCATCGCCTTCGGGCGGCTGATGTCGCCGAACAGCACCGGCGGCTTCACGCAGCGCGAGCCGTAGCTCTGCACCCAGCCGAACTGCGTGAACGCGTAGCCCTCGAGCTGCTCGCCGAAGTACTCGACCATGTCGTTGCGCTCGGCCTCGCCGTGCACGAAGACGTCAAGCCCCAGCGCTTCCTGCTCGTTGACGCTGCGCTCGATCTCGGCGCGCATCGCCGCCTGGTAGCCGGCCTCGTCGAGGCGGCCGGCCTTGTACTCGCTGCGCGCGTGGCGGATCTCGCCGGTTTGCGGGAACGAGCCGATGGTCGTCGTCGGGAAGGCCGGCAGCTTCAGCAGCGCGGCCTGCTTCGCGGCACGTTGCGCGTAGGCGGCCTGGCGTTGACCGAGCCTGGCATCGATCGCGGCGACCGCGGCTTTCACGGCGGGGTTGTTGACGCGCGGCGAGCGGCGGCGCGCTTCGACGGCGTTGCGGTTGGCGTCGAGCTCGGCCTGCACCGAAGCGCGGCCGCCCTTGAGCGCGCGGCCGAGCAGGTCCAGCTCCGCCAGCTTCTGCAGCGCGAAGGCGAGCCAGGACTTCACCTCGGCATCGAGCTTCTGCTCGCTCGCGAGGTCGACCGGCACGTGCAGCAGCGAGCACGACGGCGCGATCCACAGGCGCTCGCCGAGCGTCGCGGCCACCGGCTCCAGCCAGTCGAGCACGGCATGGAGATCGCTCTTCCAGATGTTGCGGCCGTTGATCACGCCCAGCGACACCACGCGGTCCGCGGGCAGCGCCGCCGTCAGCGCGGAGACTTCGTCGCGCGCATTGACGGCGTCCAGGTGGATGCCCTGCACCGGCAGGCCGGCGGTCAGCGCCAGGTTGTCCTTGAGCTGGCCGAAGTAGGTGGCGAGCAGCAGCTTCACACCTGACCCCGCCAGCGCCGCGTAGGCGGTCTTGAACGCCTGCGCCCAACCGGCTTCGAGGTCGGTGACGAGGATCGGTTCGTCGATCTGCACCCAGGCCACGCCTTGCGCGGCGAGCGTCTTCAGCAGCTCCGCGTAGACCGGCAGCAGCTTGGGCAGCAGCGCGAGGCGGTCGGAGTCGTCCTTCGCCTTGCCCAGCGCCAGATAGGTCATCGGCCCGACGATCACCGGCTTGGCCTTCACGCCTTTCACCCTCGCCTCGAACAGCTGCGCCAGCAGGCGCGAGGCGTCGAGCTTGAAGGTCGTGGACGCATCGAACTCCGGCACGATGAAGTGGTAGTTGGTGTCGAACCACTTGGTCATCTCGCCGGCGGCGACACCGCCGCAGCAGCGCGCATGCGCCTCGGCGCTGTCGGCGGAGCGGCCGCGGGCGACGCGGAAGTAGTTGTCCAGCGTGTCGCCGTGGAAGTCGCGCACGCGCTGCGGCAGGTTGCCGAGCGTGAAGCTCATGTCCAGCACCTGGTCGTAGAACGAGAAGTCGCCGACAGGCACCAGGTCCATCGCCTGCTGGTCGGCCCAGTGCTTCGCACGCAGTTGGGCGCCCAGGGCGAGGAGTTCATCGCGCGTGGACTGGCCCTTCCAGTAGGCCTCCTGGCCGAACTTCAGTTCGCGCCTGGCGCCGATGCGGGGAAAGCCGAGGTTGTGGATCGTGGTCATGGCGAGGCTCCCTCCCGGGAGATCAACTGCTGAAAGGTCCCGAAGCGTAGGGACCGTTCTCCATGACGTAAAACGATATTAATTCAAGAGAACTTGAATGGCATTCATTGCGGTGTGAGCGAGAAGGCCTGAGCACTTCCACCGCCGCTGGCCCTCACCCCTGCCCTCCGGCCAGCGGGGTGCATTCTCACTCCCTCTCCCGCTTGCGGGAGAGGGTGGGGGTGAGGGCTGAGGGCCGTCGAAGTACTCAGGTGTACTTCTTCTCCAGCGCATCCCACTCCGGCTTTCCCACCAGGCGTTGGCGCTCGGCGAAGGGCACGACCAGGTTGGGATCCTCATCGATGCGGCGCTGCGTCTTGAGCACGCCCAGCGCCTTCTGCATCCCGGCCACCGCGCCCTGCAGCGCGGCATTGGCGTACAGCACGACGCCGTAGCCCATCTGCTGCAGCTCGCTCGCATCGGTGATCGGGGTCTTGCCGCCGATGACCATGTTCATCAGCTGCGGCGTCGACAGGCGCTGCGGCAGCGCGCGGATCTCCTCCGCCTTCGTGACCGCCTCGACGAAGAGGATGTCGGCGCCCGCCTCGGCGAAGCGCTGGGCGCGCTCGATCGCGGCCTCGAAGCCCTGCGTCGCGCAGGCGTCGGTGCGAGCCATGATCAGGAAGTCCGGGTCACGGCGCGCATCCACCGCCGCCTTGATCTTGCTCACCGCCTCCTCGGTCGAGATGACCTCCTTGCCGGTGAAGTGGCCGCAGCGCTTGGGCGCCACCTGGTCCTCGAGCTGGATGCAGTCCGCGCCGGCGCGTTCGAGCACGCGCACGGTGTGGCGCACGTTCAGCGCGTTGCCGAAACCGGTGTCGGCGTCGACGATCAGCGGCAGGTTCACCGCATCGCGGATGCGCGCGGTGTGGTCGGCGATCTCGGACAGGCCCATGAAGCCCTGGTCCGGCAGGCCGAACCACATGTTGGTCACGCCGGCGCCGGTCACGTAGATCGCCTCGAAGCCGAGGTCCTCGATCACCTTGGCCGACAGCGCGTTGAAGGCGCCCGGCACCAGCACGCCACGGCGTTCGTTCACCAGCGCGCGCAGCGTCTTGCGGGTCGATGTCATGTCAGTTCTCTTCGTTTGTCTGAATTCATTGGAGGCCGTTGATCCACGTCGATCGGCGTCGCTCAAGGTCGGGACGGCGGACGTCGTGCGTCGATCCACGGGAGGCGGTCACAGCGCCTCGGCGGGCACGCGCACGGTGCCTTCCATCAGGATGCGCGCGCTGCGGCTCATCACCGCCTGCGTCACGCGCCATGGGCCGCCCGGGCCGCCTTCCTGGACCGCTTCCGCGCCGACGCGCAGCTTGCCCGACGGATGGCCGAAGCGCACCGCCGGCAGCGCCTTGCCGCCCGCGGCCTCGCACACCAGCGTGCCGGGGATCGCGGCCGCGGTGCCGATGGCCACCGCCGCCGTGCCCATCATCGCGTGGTGCAGCTTGCCCATCGACATCGCGCGCACCAGCACGTCGATGCTGCCGGCCTCGACGGTCTTGCCGCTCGACGAGCGGTAGGTCGACGGCGGCGCGACGAAGGCCAGCTTCGGCGTGTGCTGACGGGTCTTCGCTTCGTCCAGCGTCTTGATCAGGCCCATGTGCAGCGCGGCGTGCGCGCGGATCGCCTCGAGCCGCTTCAGCGCCGCGGCATCGCCGTTGATCGCATCCTGCAGCTCGGTGCCCGAGTAGCCCAGATCCTTCGCATCGACGAAGACCGTCGGGATGCCCGCGTTGATCAGCGTCGCGCGCAGCTGGCCGCCGGGGACGAGATCCTCGGGCATCGTCAGCACGTCGACGACGTTCCCGGTCGGGAACAATGCGCCGCCGGCATCGTCGCCATCGGCGTCGTCATTGCCCGGATCGAGGAAGGCCAGTTCCACCTCCGCAGCCGGGAAGGTCACGCCGTCGAGCTCGAAGTCGCCGCTCTCCTGCACCTGCCCGTCGCGCATCGGCACCTTGGCGACGATGGTCTTGCCGATGTTGGCCTGCCAGATGCGCACGGTGGCGATGCCGTCGCGCGGCAGCGTCGAGGCATCGATGAAGCCCGCCTGGATCGCGAACGGACCGACCGCCGCGGACAGGTTGCCGCAGTTGCCGGACCAGTCGACCAGCGCGGTGTCGATCGCCACCTGTCCGAACAGGTAGTCGACGTCGTGACCGGGCCGCGTGCTGCGCGAGATGATCACCGTCTTGCTGGTGCTCGACGTGGCGCCGCCCATGCCGTCGATCTGCTTGCCGTAGGGATCGGGACTGCCGATGACGCGCATCAGCAGCCGGTCGCGCGCGGCGCCGGGCACGCGCGCGGCCTCGGGCAGGTCGTCCAGGCGGAAGAACACGCCCTTGCTGGTACCGCCCCGCAGGTAGGTCGCGGGGATCTTCACTTGAGGGAGAAAGCTCATTGCTGTGTCCGTCGTTGTTGCAGGCCTGAGCGGCGCTCAGGCCGCTTCGGCCGCCGCCAGGAAGTCCTGCGCGAAACGCTGGAGCACGCCGCCGGCCTGGTAGACCTCGACCTCCTCGGCGGTGTCGAGGCGGCAGCGCACCGGCACTTCGATGCGCTCGCCGTTGCGGCGATGGACGATGACCGTCAGCGTCGCGCGCGGCGACAGCGCGCCCGACACGTCGTAGGTCTCCGAGCCGTCCAGGCCGAGCGTCAACCGCGTCGTTCCGGCGAGGAACTCCAGCGGCAGCACGCCCATGCCGATCAGGTTGGTGCGGTGGATGCGCTCGAAGCCTTCGGCCACGATCGCTTCCACACCGGCCAGGCGCACGCCCTTGGCCGCCCAGTCACGCGACGAGCCCTGCCCGTAGTCCGCGCCGGCGATGATGATCAGCGGCTGGCGGCGGTCCATGTAGGTCTCGATGGCTTCCCACATGCGCACGACCTGACCCTCCGG
This sequence comes from Roseateles noduli, assembly GCF_050626985.1. NCBI lineage: Bacteria > Pseudomonadati > Pseudomonadota > Betaproteobacteria > Burkholderiales > Sphaerotilaceae > Roseateles > Roseateles noduli. The sequence goes on along the minus strand of NZ_CP192463.1, from coordinate 5,808,627 downwards.
CTCGATCCGCGCGAGCGAGCCGGCGATCACGTTGCCATCGGCATCGCGGACCATCTCGTTCTTCAGCGTCGGATTGGCGAAGGTGGCGCGCTGCGCAGTCAGATGGTCGCCGCGGTGGGTGGCGTAGGAGTTGAAGTCCTCCTCCGGCAGGCCCATCTTGGCGAGGTACTCGCCGGCGGCCGAGTCCAGCATGATCGCGTTGGACGGCGACAGGTGGTCGGTGGTGATGTTGTCCGGCAGCACGGCCAGCGCGCGCATGCCGCGCAGCGTGCGTTCACCGGCCAGCGCGCCTTCCCAGTAGGGCGGGCGGCGGATGTAGGTCGACTGCGCGCGCCAGTCATACAGCGGCTCGGTCTTCGTCGTCGACGCCGCGGTGATCGCGAACATCGGCTCGTAGACTTTGCGGAACTGCTCCGGCTTCACGCTGGAGCGCACCAGCGCGTCGATCTCGTCGTCCTCGGGCCAGAGGTCCTTCAGACGGATCTCGCGGCCCTCGACGACGCCGAGCACGTCGCGTTCGATGTCGAAGCGGATCGTGCCCGCGATCGCGTAGGCGACCACCAGCGGCGGCGAGGCCAGGAAGGCCTGCTTGGCGCGCGGGTGGATGCGGCCGTCGAAGTTGCGGTTGCCCGAGAGCACGGCGGTGGCGTAGAGGTCGCGCTCGACGATCTCGCGATCGATGGCGGGATCCAGCGCGCCGGACATGCCGTTGCACGAGGTGCAGGCATAGGCGACGACGCCGAAGCCCAGCGCCTCCAGGTCGCCGAGCAGGCCGGCTTCCTCAAGGTACAGCGTGACCGCGCGCGAGCCGGGCGCGAGCGAGGTCTTCACCCACGGCTTGCGCGTCAGGCCCAGGCGACGCGCATTGCGCGCGAGCAGCGCCGCGGCGATGACGTTGCGCGGGTTGCTCGTGTTCGTGCAGCTGGTGATGGCCGCGATGATCACGGCGCCGTCGGGCATGCGGCCCGGCTCTTCGGTCCACGGGCCGGCGATGCCGCGCTCCGTCAGCGCGGAGGTCGGCAGGCGGCGGTGCGGATTCGACGGACCGGCCATGTTGCGCACGACGCTGGCCAGGTCGAACTTCAGCACGCGCGGGTAGACGACGCCGGACAGCGTGTTGCCCTCGCCCGACCACAGGCCGGCGGCCTTCGCGTAGGTCTCGACGAGCTGGACCTGCGACTCCTCGCGCCCGGTCAGGCGCAGGTAGGTGAGCGTCTGCTCGTCGATCGCGAACAGCGCGGCGGTGGCGCCGTATTCGGGCGCCATGTTGGAGATCGTGGCGCGGTCGCCGAGCGTGAGGCTGGAGACGCCTTCGCCGTAGAACTCCAGGTAGGCGCCGACGACCTTCTCCTTGCGCAGGAACTCGGTCAGCGCGAGCACCAGATCGGTCGCGGTGATGCCGGGCTGGCGATGGCCGCTGAGCTCGACGCCGACGATGTCGGGCAGCCGCATCCACGAGGCGCGGCCGAGCATCACGTTCTCCGCTTCCAGCCCGCCGACGCCGACGGCGATCACGCCGAGCGCGTCGACGTGGGGCGTGTGGCTGTCGGTGCCGACGCAGGTATCGGGATAGGCCACGCCGCGATCGACGTGCACGACCGGCGACATCCGCTCCAGATTGATCTGATGCATGATCCCGTTCCCCGGCGGGATCACGTCGACGTTGCGGAACGCCGTGCGGCACCACTCGATGAAGTGGAAGCGGTCCTCGTTGCGGCGGTCCTCGATCGCGCGGTTCTTCTCGAACGCCTGCGGGTCATAACCGCCGCACTCGACGGCCAGCGAGTGGTCGACGATCAGCTGCACCGGCACGACCGGGTTCACCTTGGCGGGATCGCCGCCCTGATCGGCGATCGCGTCGCGCAGGCCGGCCAGGTCCACGAGCGCGGTCTGGCCCAGGATGTCGTGGCAGACCACGCGCGCCGGGTACCAGGGGAAGTCGCGATCGGCCTTGCCGTCGGCGAGCTGCAGCAGGCTCTCGTCCAGCGTGGCGGGATCGCAGCGGCGCACCAGGTTCTCGGCGTGGACGCGGGCGGTGTAGGACATCCGTTCCCACGCGCCGGGGCGCAGCGCCTCGACGGCGGCGCGCGCGTCGAACCAGTCGAGCGCGGTGCCGGCCAGCGGCTTGCGCCAGGTCTCGTTGAGCGGGATTGCGGAGGCGATGGTGGATGCGGGCGTCGTGGCTGGCATTTCTGAAACTTCTCTCATGCGGTCATCGCTGTCGTGGCGTCGACTGGGCGGCTCGTGTCCTCAGGGACGCTGCGCGATCGGGACGAAGACCTGATCTTCCGGGCCGGTGTAGACGGCGCTGGGGCGGATGATCTTGTTGTCCTGGCGTTGCTCGATCACGTGGGCGGACCAGCCGCTGGTGCGGGCGATGACGAACAGCGGGGTGAACATGGCGGTGGGCACGCCCATCATGTGATAGCTGACGGCGCTGAACCAGTCCAGGTTGGGGAACATCTTCTTGGCGTCCCACATGGTCTTCTCGAGGCGTTCGGCGATGTCGTACATCTTGGTCGAGCCGGCGTCCTTGGACAGCTGGTGGGCGACCTTCTTGATGACCTCGTTGCGGGGGTCGCTGACGGTGTAGACGGGGTGGCCGAAGCCGATGACGACTTCCTTGGCCTCGACGCGGCGGCGGATGTCGGCCTCGGCCTCGTCGGGGGTGTCGTAGCGCTTCTGGATCTCGAAGGCGACCTCGTTCGCGCCGCCATGCTTCGGACCGCGCAGGGCGCCGATGGCGCCGGCGATGGCCGAGTGCATGTCGGAGCCGGTGCCGGCGATGACGCGGGCGGTGAAGGTGGAGGCGTTGAACTCGTGCTCCGCGTAGAGGATCAGCGAGGTGTGCATCGCGCGTTCCCAGCCCTTGGACGGCGGCATGCCGTGGAGCAGGTGCAGGAAGTGGGCGCCGATGGAGTCGTCGTCGGTTTCGACCTCGATGGAGCGGCCGTTGTGGCTGTAGTGGTACCAGTACAGCAGCATGGAGCCGAAGGAGGCCATCAGCTTGTCAGCGATGTCGCGGGCGCCGGGCAGGTTGTGGTCGTCCTTCTCGGGGAGCGAGCAGCCGAGGGCGGAGACGCCGGTGCGCATCACGTCCATGGGATGGGCGTTGGCCGGGAGGGTCTCGAGCGCGTCCATGACGGCGGCGGGCAGGCCGCGGAGGGACTTCAGCTTGGCCTTGTAGCCGCGCAGCTCGGCGGCATTGGGGAGCTTGCCGTGGACGAGCAGATGGGCGATCTCTTCGAACTCGCAGCGTTCGGCGAGCTCGAGGATGTCGTAGCCGCGGTAGTGCAGGTCGTTGCCGGTGCGGCCGACGGTGCACAGGGCGGTGGTGCCGGCGGCGACGCCGGACAGGGCGACGGACTTCTTGGGCTTGAAGGCGGGGGCGGCTGCCGCGTTCGCGGTCGTGGTGTCGCTCATGGGGATGTCTCCTGGAAGTGGAATCTGGGGAAAAGCTGGACGGGCAGGCTCAGGCCTGGCCCGATGGGATCGAGGGTAGCGGCTGCCCGGCGGGGGCGGTGCGAGGGGTGATTCGGCAGGGCTTGCCGCCGTCGACGGCGACCATCTCGAAGGTGGCGCGGAGGACGTCGGAAGGGGCCGCATTGTCGATGCGGGCGTGGACCTCGACGGTCATCGACGTGCCGCCGACGCGGGAGACGCGGGAATGGATGTGGAGGACCGAGCCTACCGGGACCGGGGCGAGGAATTGCACGTCCTTCACGGCCACCATGACGATGTCCTGGTGGCAGAAGCGCGCGGCAACCATGTGGGCGTTCTGGCCGAGCCAGGACAAGGCCTCAGGGCCGAACAAGGTTCCGTAGTGGTTCGCGTGACGCGGCAGCACCAGCTCGCTGCGAAGCATCTCCGTCGAAGAAGCGCTCGACAGCGCAGTAGGCCAGTCCATTGCAGGTTGTGAAATTGGGAAGTTCACAATGTTCGCAGCGGATGGGCCAAGGGGCAACGATGAAGTTGCGATGGGTTGCGAAGGGATGTGGTGGCGTTTGCGAAGGTTGTGAAGTTCGAGACGGTAGCCAGTTCAGAGGACCTACGCGGGCGGTTGGCGGCCCACTAGGGTTGGCTACGATTTTTTCTGGCACGGAACCACGCGGAGGCTAGAGGAAAACGTCCATCTTGCCCCCCTGGTACGGGCGAGAGCCATGTCGTACGCTCAGGGACAATACGCAAAGACACTCCAGTTCGCCTTGCTGACTGGGCACTGAGCCGATCGCATTGGCCTCAGAGACTACGCTGTCTTGTGGTATGCGTTGACCCACAGCCACTGGGCAGCTGTAGCCGAGCGCTGGAATTACATAGTCCACCTTATAGCCACCGTCGTGGTGCGCTGATGCGCAGAAGGCGGCGCATGGCGTGCGTGCTAGCTTGATCAGCCGAATAAGGCAGGCTTCGACGGAGACGTCGTATTCCTTGCGAATGTCCATTACCTTCTGAATGGACAGGCGTTGGTCTGCGAGCTGCGTGAAGCTACCAGATGGCATTAGCAGTTCAGATGATCGCAAAGGCGGCGCGACAGCGCGGCCAGTTCCAGTAGCGGCGCCTCACTCAGCCACCGCCGCCTCGCCTCAGTTGCCCTCCCGGGCGTATCACGCTTGCTTGAATGTCCATCCAAGAAGTTCTTGGACCTCATTCTTTCTCGGTCTTTTCAACGGATAGCTCTGCGGCCGCGAGCGCTGCCACGCGGGGGCGGGTCTTGTGGTGAGTGGTGTGAGACTTCCACTCCAGGCGATGGATCGCAAGCGGAGACAGCAGGGTCAGCAATCAGCGACAAAGGCGGCACCATCGCCGTCCTCCTCCATTTACCATTCCCTAAGTGTCGAGCCATCTCTGTGGGAGCGAGAGGCAACTTAAGTTCCGGTGTCGACACGTTCATCAAAGACTGCTCAGTGCGGCGCCACCACCTTCCCCATCACCAAATCCGGCAACCCCGTCGCGATGCTCGGGAAGATGCAAATCAACAGCACCGCCAGCAGCATCAACACGACGAACGGCAGCACTCCCCAAATAATGATGTCCCTCAGGTCGATATCCGGCGCGATGTTCTTGATCACGAAGATGTTCAGCCCCACCGGCGGGTGAATCAGCCCCGTCTCCATCACGATCGTCATCAGGATCCCGAACCAGATCAGATCGAACTCCGCCGCCTTCAACGGCGGCAGGATGATGGGCGCCGTCATCAGGATGATGCTCACTGGCGGCAGGAAGAAGCCCAGCAGGATGACCATCAGCAGCACTGCCGCCAGCAGCACCCACTTGGACAGGTGCATGCCGACGATCCACTCCGCCACCGCCTGGCTGATGTGCAGGTAGTTCATCACGTAGGAGAACAGCAGCGACATGCCGATGCTGAACATCAGCATGGTCGACTCCTTCAAGGTCGATGTGAGGATGGGCGCCACGTCCCGCGGCCGCCACACGCCATGGATCGCCGCGATCAGGCCCGGCGCCACCATGACGGAAATCAACAGCAGCACGGAGCGGCTCGAGCGCACGTCTCGCTTGACCTTGCCACAGTGGCAAGGTTCAGCATCCTCGCAAGCTCGCTCACGGCCATCTCGGTGCCGGCGACGAGCTTCCTGTCGGATGAAAAGGAGAACCCCTTGAAGCCATCACCTCTGTTGACGCTGGCCGCGTTGATCGCCGCCACCCCCGTCGCTTTCGCCCACGGCAACGAAGACCACGCCACGCCGCGCAAGTTCGATCCCGCTCAGTTGGAGGTCACCGACTTCGGCCAGGAGGGCAATCCGCAGCGGGTCACGCGCACCATCCAGGTCGACATGGCCGACACCATGCGCTTCACGCCGGAGAGTCTCACCGTCAAGCGCGGCGAGACCGTCCGGTTCGTGGTCCGCAACAGGGGTCAGGTGTTGCACGAGATGGTCCTCGGCACCCGGCAGGCCCTGGCCGAGCACGCTGCGCTGATGCGCAGGTTCCCGGGCATGGAGCACGCCGACGCCAACATGGCTCACGTCAAACCCGGCACGGCCGGCGAGATCGTCTGGCAGTTCACCCAGGCCGGCGAGTTCCAGTTCGCGTGCCTCCTGCCGGGTCACTTCGAAGCGGGCATGGTCGGCCAGTTGGTCGTGAAATGAGCCGACACGGCTCAGCGGACGAGGAACTCCTCGTCCACCCAGCGACGGAGCAGCGTGCCCAGCTCGGCCACGACGTTCAGTTCAGGTTGGGCCTCGGCCAGGTCCGCACACGTTTCGGCGAAGGTGCGACCCGAGGCTAGCGCGTCCAGCGCCTGAGCCTCGAGCGGCCCCAGGCTTCTGAAGTGCGGTGAATGGCCGCGCCGCCAGATCAGCAGGTCCAGCGGCGCCGTCAGCGGCTGCGCGGCCGGCGGCGTCTCGTCGCCGTCGAGCGCCTGCCACAGCGCCAGCGTGTTGAAGGACTGCTTCAGGCGCGCGTAGCTGGACGGCAGCTGAAGTCGCAGGTCCGCCCAGTCCTCGGGCGCCAGCGCTGCCAGATCGGCCATCGTGAGCGTCGGCGCATCGGCGGCATCGAAGGCGCTGCGCAGCGACCAGTCCAACGCGGCCAGTTCGGCGATCTCTCCGTCATCCGGCCATCGTTGCCGGAGCCAGTCGGCGAAGTCCGCGCCATACCAGCGCAGACTGAAGTGCTGCGAGCCGTGGACCTCGACGAAGGCCAGCGCCTCGCGCTCGAACCAGTCGTCGCCGAGGTATCGCAGCGTATGCCCGTGGCTGTCCGCCAGCGTGTCGTGCAGCCGCGCGCGATAGGCATGGTGGTAGATGGACAGGCGTCGCTCCGCGGCGATGCCGGGACCACGACGCAGCTGGTTGTCGATCTGGCTGGGTTGCCCGATCAGGTAGGCCTGCAGCGACTGCTGCAGGTCCAGGAGCTGAAGGGGATGAAGCGGTTGAAGCGGCTGAAGCGACGGCTCGATGGTGTTCATGCGGCCTTCCTTGCGGCGTCGCCGGGCCAGGTGGTCGCGGTGATCACGCGGGCCTGATCGAGTTCCTCCAGCAGTTCCGACAGCGGCGGAATGTGCTCGTCCCGTTCGATCATCGTCGCCACCGGGCCGAAGCGTCGGAGCGCCTCGGCGTACAGCTGCCAGACCGGCTCGGCCACCGGCTGGTCGTGCGTGTCGATCAGATGATCGCCGTGGTCGCTGTGGCCGGCGACGTGGATCTGCTGCACGCGCTCCGCGGGCAACGCATCGAGGTAGGCGAGCGCATCGAATCCGTGGTTCACGGCGCTCACATGGATGTTGTTCACATCGACCAGCAGCAGGCAGTCGGCCCGTCGCGCGACCTCGGCCACGAACTGCGCTTCGCTCAGGCTGGAGTCCGCGTAGTCCAGATAGCTGGAGACGTTCTCGACCACCAGCCGGCGGCCCAGCGCGTCCTGCGCCTGACCGATGTTGCGCACCACCACCCGCAGCGCCTCGTCCGTGTAGGGCAATGGCAGCAGGTCGTGCAGATGGCGACCGTGAACGCCGGTCCAGCACAGGTGATCGGAGACCCAGAGCGGCTCCACGCGACGGGCCAGCGACGCCAGCTGCCGCAGGTAGTCCGCGTCCAGACCCGCCACGGCGCCCAGGTTCATCGAGACCCCATGCATCACCATCGGATACTTCGCGCGGATGCCGTCCAGCATGGCCAGGGGCTTGCCGCCGGGCACGAGGTAGTTTTCCGAGATCACCTCCAGCCAGTCGACCGGCTGGGGCCGCTCGAGGAACTCTCGATAGTGCGTGCTGCGCAGCCCCAGGCCGAAGCCCGGGCTCGGCTGCGCGACGCGCGATGCGGGGCCGGGCCTCATGGGCTTACTTCGCGGCCAGATCGCCGATCGTGCCGCCTGCGCTCAGGCACGACGCCGCGCTCATGCCCTTGAAGCTGTGCCCCTTGCAGGCGTTCTGGCCCTTGCAGGCGTTCTCCGTGGTCTTGCAGTCCGCGTTGCCCTTGCACTCGTGCACGCCGTAGCAATGCACCTTGTCGCTGGCGGCCACGGCCAGGCCGCTGCTGCCCTTGGGGGCAGGTGCCGCCTGGACGGACAGCGCGAACAGGGCGGCGGCAGCGGCCAGGGCGGCGGATTGGGTCTTGCTGATCATGGGATGCACTCCGTAAGAAGGTTCAGGTTGAAGAAGCGGAGCGCTCCTGCACGTTCCGCACCCTTCTATTCGGAGTAGCCGCCGCGGAGGTTACAGCGCCCGGAAAATTTTCTTCGCCGCGCCGTTCCCACGACCGATCGCCGTCGACCGTGGCCGCTGAAGCAGGTCGACATCCAGGCGTCGCAGGCCCAATGACAAAGCCGCCCGAAGGCGGCTTTGCGACAGACCTCTGTTGAAGGGAACGCCCCGGAGAGTTCCGAGGCGCCCCGTTCAAACGTTCACTTCAGCGTGTAGCTCTGCTGCGCCGTGTCATACGCGCCGTTGCGCGCCGGGTCCCAGTACGTGAAGTTGAAGCGCACGATGTCGCCCTTCTTCAGACCGGACACCGTGTACGCATTGCCGCTGCCTTCCTTGAGCATCCGCACGTTCAACTGGCCACCGCCGTTGACCGTGTAATGCACGTCGGCCCAGGTGCCCGTCGCCTGCGAGAACTTCACCGTGGTCGCCGTCGGCTGCGTGATGCCATCGGGCGTCGTGGGCGTGGTGGGCGTCGTCGGATCCGTCGGCGTCGTCGTTCCCGTATCCCAATACACGTCGTCGATCGCGAACTGGAACGCCTGCGTCGGCAGCTTGGTGTTGTCGCCCGAGAACATGAAGATGTCCGCGATCGACTGCAGCGCGACCTTCGGTCCGATCAGCGTCGAGATCGGCACCGTCGCCGTCGCCCATTCCCCATTGCGCACCAGGCCGAAGGCCGTCGTGTTCGCCGGGAAGTTCACCCAGTTCTGGTTGGTGTAGGTATCGCCGATGCCGATGTTGAACGACACGTTCGCCGGGATCTTGATGCGGAACTTCAGGTTCCCGTTGCGGTAGTTCGTCAGGTCACGCAGCTGGCGCGCCTGGATGCCGCCGCCGAACCACTGCCCCGGCGTGTTGTAGCTCCACGCGATGACGTTGACGCCCTCGGCCGGCTGGATGTTGCCTGCGCCGGTCGACGCGCCGTTCCACAGGAAGATGTCGGACGTGCTGCCCGCCTCCAGCTTGTTGGTGATCGTCGTGTTGTCCGTGAACACGCCGAACTTGCCCGCCGCCTCCGGCACGGTCTGGTTGCCCAGCTTCACCTCGCCCTTGCCGTCGAGCTCGTACACGCGGACGTAGTCCACGTACATCGTGCCCGGCAGCGGCGCCGTCACCTGCGAGGGATTCGCCGCGTCGGTGAAGTTGCCGCCCACCGCCAGGTTCAGCAGGAAGTAGTACGGCGCGCGCAAGGCCTCGGTGTTCACCGGCAGCGGCTGGTCGTACATGTCGTGCTCGCCGTCGTTGTCGACGACGGTGAACCGCATCTGGCTTTCCGTCCAATAGAAGCGGTACTTGACGAAGCGGTTCGCGAACGAGACCGTCGGCTTGTACCAGTTCTTGGTCTGCCACGCCGTCGACGCCGCGCACGATTCATTGCCCGGCACGCAGGCCGCCTGCGCCCAGGTGATCACGTTGGCGCCGACGAAGTAGTCCGGCCCCGGCGCACCCGCGGCGGCCCAGGCCGAGGACTTGTGGCCCAGCTCGGCGATGTCGATCTCGCCCTTGCGCGGCCAGACCTGCGGGCTGGTGCCCAGCAGCCACGCCGCCGGCCACAGACCCGTCTGCAGCTGCGGCGTCGCCATGCGGATCTCGATCATCCCGTACTTGACCTGCACCTTGTTGAAGGAATCGATCTTCCCCGAGGTGAACTCGTTGCTGCCGACGGTCTGCCGCAGCGCCCGGATCGCCAGCGCCCGCGTGCCGGCTTCAAACGGCACGTCGGCGATGGAGAGGTTGTTCGGGCTGTAGTACTCGAGCTCCGCATTGCCGTAGCCGCAGAGATTGATCTGGCAGCCGTTGCCGTCGTACGCCGTCCAGAGCCCGGTGTTCAACGAGGCGCCGTTGAACTCCTCGGACCACAACAGGCGACCGATGGTCGGGTTGGTGACGCTGGCGTCGGCCTGCGCGGCGGCAGTGACCAACAAGCCCAAGGCGGTAGCGCGCAGGATCCCCTGCGCGTCGAAGCGGTTCTGCAATCCCATTCATGTCTCCAAGAGGTGTCGATGGTGTGCGGGAGGGCACCGATCGGCACGGCCCGGCCAGCGCTCTGCGACGCTGGTCCGGGTCCGCGACTTCTCTCCTGCGCCAACCATCCTAGGCAAGAAACCCGGATTCTGAAAGCGCTTTCATGATTGTGGGGTTTTGGATTGCAACGGCTTGAAAGCGCCGGTCGAGCGCCGCGCCCCGCATCCCGCCTCTGCCAGAGGCCCGAAATGATCAGGGGCGCACGCTCACCGGCTGCCTCGGTCGTCGACGGACGTCACGCCGCCGATCAGATCTCCTTCAGCAGCGTGTCCGCGATGCGCAGGCTCAAGGCCGCACCGGTCAGCGTCGGGTTCATGCACGAGGCCGACGGCATCACGCCCGTCCCCGCGATGAAGAAGTTGGGATGGTCGTGCGTGCGGCAATCGCGGTCCACCACCGAATCCTTCGGATCGTCGCCCATCAGCGTCGTGCCCATGATGTGCTGGCGGTCCTGATGCTTGGTGTCCATCTTCAGGACGTCCGCCTCCATCAGCTTGGCCATCCGCTCCAGGTCCTTGACCGCGAAGTCGCGGCCCGCGTTCCAGTAGTCGTTGACGCTGTAGTAGATCTCCGGCACCGGGATGCCGATCGCATCGGTGTGCGTCTTGCTCGGCACGATGCGGTTCTGCGGCTGCGCCTCGGTCTCGAAGTCCACCGCCACGTTCAGCGAGCGCGCCGAGCGCTTGCGGATCTCCTCGTCCAGCTTGGCGCCCATCACGCCCTTGGCCAGCAGCTCCGACGCGATCTGCTGCGTCGTGACCGTGTTGCGGAACTTGGTCTTGTAGCTGGGGATGTCCTTGCGGAACGGTCCGTCACGGTAGTTCAGATAGACCAGCAACTCCGTCGGGCCCTGCCCCGGCCACACGTCCTCGTTCATCATGATGTTCATGCTGATGCCGGTGTGGCCCATCAGGTTGCGGCCCACCTGGTCGGAGGAATTGGCGATGCCGTTCGGGTACTTCTCCGAGGTCGACATCAGCAGCAGCTTCGGCCCTTCGATCGCGTAGGCGGCCAGCACGAAGTGACGCGCCGTCAGTGCGTGCGAGCTGCCGTCCGGCTTCTTGTAATGGACGCGCGTGATCTTGCCGTCGGGGCCTGCCTCGATGCGATAGGCCACCGCGTTGTCGAGCAGCTTCGCGCCCGCGCGTTCCGCGACGTCGATGTGCATCGAGCCGTCGTACTTCGCGCCGATCGGGCAGACCGGGTTGCAATTGTTGTTCCCCGCGCAGACCGGCCGGTTGCCGTAGGGACGCGACGCGCGGCCGTGAGGCTCGATCACCGGGTGGTAGCCGCCGGGCTTGAGCATCTCCGCCACCCGCTTCATGAAGTAGGGCTCGTTGAGCGGCTTCATCGGGAAGGGCTGCGAGCGCGGCGGGCTGGCCTCCCCGCCGTGGCCGCTCTCGTCCTGGCCGTCGACGCCGGACACGCCCAGCTCCGCTTCCGCCTGGCAGTAGTAGGGCTCGAGCTCGTCGTAGCCGATGGGCCAGTCGCGGCCGCGGCCGTAGAGCGTCTTGAGCTTGAAGTCGTTCGGGATCATCCGCCACAGCGCGGAGCCGAAGTGCCAGGTCGTGCCCCCGACCACGCGCAGGTACTTGGTCGGATAGGAGACCGGCCCGGTCTGGCGCAGGTAGTCGCCATAGGTCGACGGGATGTGCGGCGGATTCGGGAACGGGGACCCCGCGCCCTGCAGCTTCATGTTGGCCAGCGAGAGCTTCACCGGCGAGTTGCGGAAGGTCTCCACGATGTCGGCACGGCGCACGCGCGGACCGGCTTCGAGAATGATGACGGACTTGCCCGCCTTGGCGACGCGGCTGGCGATCAGCCCGCCCATCACTCCGGACCCGATGACGATCAGGTCGGCGTCGTACTGTGTGCTCATGCGGTCTTGCGTTCGTTGGTGGCGGCCGGGGTCACAGGCGAGGTCACGCCCGGCTTGTCGCCCCAGGAGTCGGGGCCGGCGCCGTAGGTCGGTACCACGAGGACGTCCTGGGTCGGGCGGTACATCAGCGCCTCGGCGTAGCTGATCAGCTCGGCGTCGGCGTCCTGGCCGACGATGCCCAGGTACCAGGCGGAGACGATGCGCGTGGTCAGCGCGCGCAGCGTGTCCTTGAGCTCCGGCGCGTCGAGCAGTTGCTCGACGCTCGCGGCCTGGCTCGTCGACATCACCGCGAGGAGCGCCCGGGCGCTGTCGTCGAACTGCGGATCGCGCCTGGCCAGCGCCGCCTGGTAGCGGCCGGCCAGCGTCGCGTCGAGCGGCTTTCCGCCGGTCAGGAAGACGGAGAGCCGCAGGAAGTCGGGGGCCGGCAGCGCGGCGGGCGCCGCGCCGGCGGCGAGGCCTTCCTGCGCGGCCAGCAGGCCCGCGCCGCCCAGGGCCAGCGCGGTGCCGGCCAGCGAGGCCATTTCCAGCAGGCTGCGCCGCGAGAGTGACCGGTTCAGCGCCTGCGAGGGATCGTGGTCATGGGTCATGGAGGACTCCGTTCAAAAGGCGCCGCGCAGTCGCCGGGCGCGTTGCACACGGCGTCGGCGACGCAGCACGAGGGCGATCAGCACCAGCAGCACCAGCACGCCGCCCGGCACCATGAAGGGCTGCGCCTTCGCGAGGAAAGGCTTGGGGCCGCCGGCGCGGGCGACACGGACGTCCTCGACGCCGACCTTCACCGCGGCATTGCCGTAGCGGCTCAGCACGTAGTTGGCGAGGTCGGCGATCTCCTGATCGCCGAGCCGATCGGTGAAGGACGCGGCATCGCCGAAGGCCGGCATGAAATGCGGCTTGCCGGCGACGGTGCGGTCCACGCCGTGCAGGATGGTGGCGATGAGGTTGTCGGCGCGATCGCCGCCCGTGGCGCTGTTGTGGAACAGCGAGGGGTACTCCCCGTTCGCGGTCCCCGTCCCGTTCTCCTGATGACAGTGCGCGCAGCTGGCGCTGAAGACCCGCCAGCCGGGATCGACCTGCTGGAGACCGCGCAGCGCGACTTCATCGCGGGACGCCTCGCCGAACGCGTGGCGCGCCTTGCCGCCCGCCTGCGCGGCGGCGCCGGCCACTGCCGGCGTCTGCTTCAGATAGGCCACGATGGCGCGCAGGTCCGATTCGGACAGGTGCTGCAGGCTGTGCTCGATCGCCTCGGCCATCGGGCCGGCCGCTTGCGCCTTGCCGTGGACCTGACCGGTCCGCAGGTACTGCACCAGCTCGTCCTCGCTCCATCCGCCGATGCCGTGCACCGGGTCCGAGGTGATGTTCGGCGCGAACCAGGGGCCGACGTTGGCGCCGGACAGGAAGGGCTTGCCCAGCTCCTCGGCCATCAGCGTGTTGCGCGGCGTGTGACAGGTGCTGCAGTGCGCGAGCGCGTTGGCCAGATAGGCGCCACGATTCACCGGCTCCGACTTCGCGGGGTCAGGCGTGAAGCGCTCGTCCTTCAGGAACAGCGCGTTCCACACCGCCATCGAGGCCCGCACGCTGAACGGGAACGGCAGCTCTGTCTCGGCCACCGGCTGGTCCACCGGCTTCACCTCGTGCATGAAGTACGCGTAGAGCGCGGCGGTGTCGGCATCGGACAGCTGCGTGTACGCGGTGTAGGGCATCGCCGGGTAGAGATGGCCGCCGTCGCGACGCACGCCCTGGCGCAGCGCGCGCTGGAACTCGAGCAGCGTGTACCCGCCGATGCCGTGCGTCGTCGACGGCGTGATGTTGGTCGCCACGATGGCGCCCATCGGCGACTCGATCCGATAGCCGCCGGCGAAGGGCGCGCCGCCCTTGGGCGTGGTGTGGCAGGCCGCGCAATCGGCCGCGATGGCCAGCTGCCTGCCGCGCGCAATGAGCGCCGCGTCGACCGCCGGCTGCGCCGCCAGCGCCAACCCCGGGCAGGCGCACAAGGCCAGCATCGAGAGCGAGAGCGCCGCTGCGCCACGCGGTATCCACCTCGTGAAAATCATCCGTCCGACCCCTGTCCGTTGTTCGTGCGGGGGCGAGCGATGCCTCATCGATGCCCCATGTCCACAGGATTGGTACCGGTACCAATCCGGATCGACGGATTTTGCATACGAATGAGTTCACCCAAGCGAAGAGCACGAGCGGCAGTCGCACCGGCGAGTCGGCACGAGCCTCTGCTCGCACGGATTTTCCATTTCGGGGCGCGTCGTTCCGGGCCCGTGCCAGCACGGTGCCAGGTCGTGCCTCGCGGGAGCATCGTGTCGACGACGACGCCCGCCAGGCTAGGTCAGCCGATCCAGGCGCCAGGCCGCCGGTGTCGATCCGGTCACCTTGCGGAACACCCGACCGAAGTGCACGGCATCGGCAAAGCCCGTGGCCTCGGCCACGTGGTCCAGCGACCGGGAGGTGTTCATCAACAGATCCTTCGCCCGCTCGATCCGTGCGCGCAACTGCCATTGGTAGGGGGCCACGCCCGTCGACGCCTTGAAGGCGCGGCTGTAGTGCGACTGGGACAGGTCCGCCAACGCCGACAGGGTCGCCAGATCCACTCGCGCCGGGAGTTGCGCATCCAGGAACATGATCGCGTCCCTCAGCTGCCTCGGAGACAGGCCCGCCGCCGGCTTGTCGGCGGTCTTGGGCGGCTCCAGCAGCCGAGCCGCGATCGCCGCGATCAGCGAGTCCCCGTACAGCTGCGTGCCAGGATCGGGATCCTGCACCGCCTCGGCCAGCAGCTTCGCCAGCGACCACACCCGGTCATCGGTGAATCGCAGTCTCGGGACGTCGAGCAGACCTGTGCCTGACGGGATCTGCAGACGCTCGCACAAGGTCGGCATGTCGAAGCTGAGGCTGACATCCTTGACGAAACGCGCATCCGCCGTGTACCCCCAGAGCTCGATGTCCGCCGGCGCGAAGTGCATGTGACGCGGCCTGTAGTCGACCGGACATGGGGTGTTCGCGCTCAAGCGAGGCTCGCAACGGCCGCGGCCGACTTCCTCCAGGATCACGCCCAGCCGGGTCTCGGGTCCGTGCCGCATCTGATGCAAGACCCGACCCCCGCAGGTGAACTCCGTCACCTCCACCAGGACCCCGTTCCAGCGGCGGCCTGAGGTCTCCCGTTTCAACAGATTTTCGGGAAGCTCAGGAGGGCTCGTCATGAAACCATGTTCGCATTCCCCTACGTGGTACGGTAGTCCCGCTGCGCGTGCAGCTGTGTTGCCAGAACAGGAACGCGACGTGGATATCGACGAGCTGAAGACCTTCGTTGAAGTGGCGGACGCGGGAGGCATCTCCCCCGCCGCGCTCCGGCTGGGGGTCGCCAAATCCATCGTGAGCCGGCGTCTCGCGCGGCTGGAAGCCGACCTCGGCGTGCAGCTGCTGGCGCGCACGACGCGGGGCGCGGCGCTCACGGAAGCCGGGATGACCTTCCGGGACTACGCCGCCCGGATCTGCGCGGAGCTCGACATCGCGCGGGAGACGGTCCTGCCGGCGGGCGACCTGCGTGGGCGCCTGCGCGTCGCCGCGCCGCTGTCCTTCGGTCCGACGCACTTCGCCCCCGTGCTGGCGGAGATGGCGCGCCGTCACCCGCAACTGCACCTCCAGACCTGCTACAGCGACCACTTCGTCGATCTCGTCACGCAAGGTTTCGACTGCGCGATCCGGGTCGGCTACCTGCCCGATTCGAACCTCGTCGCCGCGCGCGTCGGCGAGATCCACGCGAAGCTGGTGGCCAGCCCCGCCTACATCGCGACCCAGGGCGCGCCCGAGACCCCCGCGGAGCTCCTGGCGCATGAGGCGCTGATGCAGGGCACCGAGAGCTGGCAGCTGATGGATGGCGACGAGGTCATCACGGTGCGTCCGCAGGGGCGCTTCAAGGCGGACAACGGGTCGGCGCTGGTGGCCGCGGCCGTCGCGGGGTTGGGCATCGGCTATCTGCCCGACGGCCTCACCCACAGCCATGTGGCGTCCGGCGCCCTGGTGCCCGTCATGACCCGCCATCCCGTCCGGACGGCGGGCGCCTATGTCGTGCGTCCACCCGGCCCGCACCCCTCACGGAAGATCCGTGTGCTGATCGAGTTGCTGCGCGAGTACTTCGACCAGACACCGAATCTCGTGGCGGCTTAGGGATCGCCTGCCCGGCGGTCACCTACTCGCCGCTCGCCTTGCCGCTGAACACCGGGATCGATCCAAGGATGACATGCGCGGGGCCGGTCGTCGGCACGCATCCATTCAAAGCCGCCGAAGCCGATGTGCCCGGTGCCATCCGCCGGATCATCGAAGCGCAGATCGCCGTCCACGCTTCATGGGGTTCTCCTCCGCGGCATGACCTGACCCTCAGCCGGCGATCTTGGGGATGTTGGACCCCTTGGTCGCCGACTCCAGCAGCTGGACTTCCCAGGCGTAGGCGATGCCGCTGGCGCCGCCATGATCGCGGACGACTTCCGTCAGCGCAACGGCAGTCTCCACGCGCGCCCAGTCGCGCTGCCATTCGGAGATCACCGCCATCCAGGTGATGGGCACGGCGCCCGCCTGCACCAGCCGGCGCACGGCCATGTCGTGGGACTCCGCCGACACGCCGCCGGAGGCATCGGTGACGACGAACACGTCGTAGCCTTCGCCCAACGCCTGGATGGCCGGCATCGCCAGGCAGATCTCCGTCCACAGCGCCGCGAGGATCAGCTGCTTGCGGCCGCTCTTCTTCACGATGTCGGTGACCGCCGGATCCTCCCAGGTGTTGATGAAGGTGCGGTTGATCGGCTTCTGGTCGGGGAACACGTCCTGCAATCCCTTGATCAGGTAGCCGCCGCGCTCCTCGATCACCGTGGTCAGGATGGTCGGCACGTCGAAGACCTTCGCGCCCTTCGCGAGCCCGATGACGTTGTTCGTGATCATCGTCGGCTCGTGGCTGTGGAGGTTCGCGAACTGGTAGGGCTGATGGTCGATCAGGACAAGGATGCTGTCTTCGGGACGAAGCAATGCGGGAAGACCGGTCTTGGGCATGGATAAGTCCTTGAATGATCTGGCGCTCACGCGCCGTCGGTGGGATTGAGCAGGCTCCGCCGCGGCGATGCGCGGCGGGGGGTCGCCTGCGGGTGAGAAGGGATGTTGCCGACGCCGCCGCGAGAGGTCACTGTCCGATCTTGCGCACGACAGTCGGAATCGATCGCCGACGAGTACCGCCCCTCGTCGACCAGATCGCGGCGCATGGCTTGGATGACGGCCTGCACGAGCAGGCGCGGACCGACCGGCCCCGTCCGGAGGGGCACGGTGGCGCCGCCGACGTCGCAGGCCGGCAGGGTCGGAGAGAGGGCCGCAGCGATGCCGGCCCGCATGAGCGGATGGCGATGCACGACGACGACATCCGCGAACCTCACCCCGCCTGACCGCCACCACCGCCCCCGCGCATTGACGGGTGCGGCGCCCCTCATCGAGCTTGGTAATAGCCGCCGAAGTACTTGATCGGTGACCAGGCGGGCAAGATCTCGGGCAGCACCGGCGACAGCGATTGGTAGTCCTGCGCGCCGTACACCACCCGGCCATCCATGACGGTCAGGACCGAGCCGACGGACTTGATCTGGGACTCCGCGACGGTGAAGTAGTCCTTGTCCAGCAGCACGAAGTCGGCGAGGTAGCCCGGGGCGATCATGCCCACCTCCGCGTCGGCATGCATGAACCACGCGGCATTGCGGGTAAACAGCCTCAGCGCTTCGACGCGCGACAGCCGGTTGTCCTTGGCGAGCACCTCGGTGCCGGCGACCGACTTGCCCGACACCATCCAGCTGATGCCGACCCACGGATTGAACGAGGCCGCGCGGAAGGCGTCGGTGGTCATGGCCAGGGGGATGCCACTGTCCACGAGCTGGCGCAGGCGGGGGGTCTGCAGCGCCTTCTCGAGGCCATGCGTCTTGATGAAGCCGTCGCCGTGCAGCGCCATCTTGGTGTCAAGTGCGATGCCGCCGCCCAGCGCCTTCACGCGGGCGATGTTGGCGGGGCTGATGGTCTCGGCGTGTTCGAGGCTCCACCGCAGGCCGTCGATCGGCGTCTTCTGGTTCAGCGTCTCGAGCGCATCGAGGAAGGGCGTGATGTTCTCGTCGTAGCTGATGTGCTCGCGGAAAGGGATGCGACGCTGGATCAGCTTGGCGATGTCGCGCTCCACCAGGTCACGCCACTTCTCCGGCGGGATGACGATCGCGGGACGGTCGAAGTTCTCGTGGTCGTGCACCTCCGCCGACAGCAGCTCGCCGGCGCCGCGGTAGACGTGGCCGTGCGCCAGTTGCGGGTGCAGGTTCTGCCCGGGACTGATGGGCGCGGTCTTCGTGATCGCCTGGATCTGCGCGTCCACCATGTTGAAGTCGGCCCCCTCGCCGAACTGGATGTCCACGAAAGGCATGCGGAGGTTGAGCCGGTTCTCGCGGGCGAGGACGTCCACGGTGCGCTGCGCCTTGGGATAGCCGCGGAAGCCCGTGCCGGCGTCGACGATGGACGTGATCCCGACGCGGTTGAGGCTGTGGACCGTCTGGATCAGCGAGCTCAGTTCCTCCTCCGCGCTGAGCTGGGGAACCATGGCCTCGATGGCGATGAACATGAAGGTGTTGCCATGGACCACGCCGGTGTACCGGCCCTGCTCGTCCTTCTCCAGCACGGTATCCGGCAGCTGGGGGAACTTGTCGGTGCCCACGCCGAGGGCGTCCATCGCCTGCTGGTTCAGGTAGGCGCGGTTGTAGGCGTACTGCACGATGAGCGGGCGGTTGGGGACGGCCTGCCGGATCTCCTCGATGGTGGGGAAGCGCTTCTCCTCGAACTGGTAGGGCGACCAGCCGCCGACCACCTTCACCCACTGCCCCTCCGGGGTCCGCCCGGCCTGCTCGCGCAGCATCGCCAGGGCGCGACGCAGCGTCGGCACGCCGTCCCAACGCAGGGTGTAGTTGTAGCCGCCCTCGTTGAGCACGTGGGTGTGCGCGTCGATGAGGCCCGGGATGAGCCGGCGGCCGCGGGAGTCGATGACCCGGGTGTTGGCGCTCTTCAAGGCCAGCACCTCGGCTTCGGAGCCGACCGCGTAGATGCGCCCGCTCTTGACGGCCAGGGCGGAGGCGGCGGGTTGCGCGGCATTGCCAGTGAAGATTCTGGCGTTGTGAACGATCAGGTCCGCGCCTGTCGCCTCCTGCTTGACCTGTGCATGGACGTGGGTCAAGCCGATCATCACCAGACCTGCGATCAGTCGCTTCAGCTTCACTGTCATTTCCCTCTCGATGGAGATGAAAGAACGCCGCGCTGTTCCGATCTCGTTCCACGAGCCGGACACCGCATGCGTCGAATGACGGAAATGGTGCCGAGGCGGTACCGCGCCGTCACTGATCGTTCCTGCTGCCGGCAGCACGATCCGCTCATGGGGACTGGCGTTCCGCCGGAGGGCCCCGTTGATCCGGGCGAGTGCGGATAGGACATTCCCGGACGCGGCACGGCGACGCAAGCACAGGTCGCAATCGTGCAAGCGCGGCTATGGCCGGCGAGCACCTCGCTGACTACCGTTGCCGCGGGGTGTGAGGCGCGACCCCTTCGCGTCGCCCCGAGCGAAAGAGCAACTCATGCGACATCTCTCCGACAAGGCCGATCGGCTCGCCTTGGTCCTGGGCATCCTCGCCGTGCTGTCCACGCCGGCGCAGGCCGGCAAGCTCCTGCTGTCCGGCGGCGCGTACGACGACGCCAACACCGATCTCTTCGTCAACGGCCTTCGGAAGGCCACGGGTCGCGATCCCAACTTCACGCCCAACATCAACAGCACCAGCAACTGCGGCACCGACTGGACCACGACGGTCTGTCCCCGCATCGCCGTCATCACGGCCGCCAAGGACAGCTACGCGACCGGGCTGGACGCGTTCCAGAACGACATCCCGGCGTCCGGGTCCTCGCCGCTCAAGCGCGGCTACTACAACCTGTTCCAGACCCACGGCTTCTCGCCGAAGTTCATCACCGCGCACGTCGACAACTACGGCGTGCACAGCAGCGCCGCGACACCGCAGGGGCAGGCCAACATCGCGCTGATCCAGCAGGCGGACGCCGTGTGGTTCGCCGGCGGGGACCAGGCCAAGATCATCCGCAGCTTCCTGACCGACACCGGGGCCGACTCGGGCCTGGCCGCCGCGTTGCGCTCGCGGTGGAGCAACGGCAACGGCAACATCGTCATCGCCGGGGACTCGGCGGGCAACCACGCGCTCAACGCCACCATGCACGCGTCCGGCGTCAGCTACGGCTACCTCTACTTCGGCGCCGACCTGCAGGACAAGCCGGTGACGCAGTGGCAAAGCCTCATGGACACGCGCGACGGCGCGACCGCGTTGCGCGCGCTGGAGAACGGCGCCACGATGAAGGCGCTCGGCTTCCTGCCCTCCAGCCTCCTGAGCGACACCCACTTCGATTCGCGCTCCGGGCGACTCGGACGCCTGGCCGCCGCGCTGCGCGATCTGAGCGTGCAGCAAGGATTCGGCGTGGACGAGAACACCGGCGTGCTCGTCGACACGGCCGCGCAGACCGCGACGGTCTATGGCGCCAGTTCGCTCATCGTGATCGACACCGCCGCCGCCAGCGTGCAGGCGGGCACGTACTACAAGGTCAACGGCCTGCGCGTCAGCCTGCTCACCGCCGGTGACCGCTACAACTACGCCAGCAAGAGCGTGACCAGCACCAAGGCGGCCATCGGCAGTCCGTACTACTCGAGCTACTTCGACGCCACCGACGTCTTCGCGGCGCTGCAGACCTCCAAGTCGCTGACGCGGCTCGTGGACCAGTCGCCGACGACCAACATCGGCACGGCGCCCGTGCCCTCGTACAGCTCCGGACCGAATTACCCGTCGGGATCCCCCGCCATCAAGCTGCGCTTCACGCGTGACGCCTCGACCAAGGGCTATTACGGCAGCGGCCGCTACACGGTGGACAAGGCCAAGGTCGACATCTACTGAAGCGCCGCCGGCGCGCGCAGAGGCCTTGGACCAGGCCCCTGCGTGCGCAGGTCGTCAGCGCGGGTCGCCAGCGCAGGTCGCGCGGCCGACGCTCAGCGCTGCCAGGTCGGTCCGGCGTCGTCGATCTTGACGTGCGCACCGGGCTGGAAGCCGGCCGCCTGCAGCGCTTCCTGGGCGACGCGCGCGGCGGGGCCGATCTGGCCGATGCACGCGCGCGACGCGTCGTCCATCAGCGAGGCGTACAGCGGCAACGCCGGCAGCAGGTCCGCGAAGTCCCTTCGCCATTGGGGACCGACGCCCGGGGTGTCGCCCTGCTCCGGCAGGAAACGGGCCCCCAGGCCTTGCCAGAACGGCGACAGCCCCCGCGCGTCACGATGGCCCTGCAGATCCACGGACAGGCGGCCCTGCCCCTCGCGGGCCTGCACGATGCTCTTGAGCAGGAGGGCGAGCTTGAGCGCGCCCTCCTGCGCCCCCGGGTCGACGGCCAGATCGGTGATCTCGGCGGCGTCGCACAGGTCATTGCCCAACAGCAGGATCTGCTGCGGATTGAAGAGGTCCAGTTCCTCGCTCAGATGCACGAGCCTGCCCACGCGGAAATGGAATCGCAGCGCCTTGCTGGCCCCCACCGTGTCAGCGGGAGCGCCGGCATCGGCGGATAGGGCGGACAGGGCGGGCACCAGCCGGGCGCAGGCCTGCACGCGGTCGTCCTGCATCAGCAGGAACAGCGACTGTCCGGTCGCCAACGACGTCGGGACCGGCTCGCCGAGTTGATTCACCCACCCCGCCATCGTGTCGCGCCATGCGGCCGCCAGCACGCCCGGAGCATCGACGCGTTCAACCCTCATGGCGGCTCTCCTGCGCGGCGTCGGCGAGTTGCAGCGGCGCGATGTCGACCTGATCGCCTGCCGCGAGTCCCAGGCGGTGCATCGCGTCCGCCCCCAGGTTCGCCCCGGCGCCCTCGCCGTCTAACTGGCCCAGCGTCGCGCGGAAGGCCTGCCGGTCGCCGGCGGCCATCAGGTACCAGGCCCCCGACAACGAAGAGGAAGAGGAAGAAGACGAGGAAGAAGACACGGCGCCATGGACCGCACGCGACGCGCGTGCGTTCAGCGCCGGCGCGGTCAAGGTCCGCGCGGAACGCACCGTCTGCAGCTGGTCCAGGTGGGCCGAGACCGTCGGTCCCGCGTCGAACACATCGACGTAGGTGTCGGTCTCGAAGCCCTCGCGGAACAGGATCTGGAACGGCAGCTCGCCCACGGGATGCAACTGGCCGATGCTCATCTGCGCCACCGGCGGCAGCAGGCCGACGTAGACGGGCGTGCGCGGCATGAGGTCGGCGATGAGGGATTTGCTGCGGCCTTCGCTCACGCGTTCCGCCTCGGGATAACTCATCTTGAAGAAGCGCTCGCCGACCGCCGACCAGAACGGCGAGTGCCCGTGTTCATCGGACACGCCGGGCATCTCCGCGGCGATGCGCGAGCCCGCGAAGCGATCGGCGAAGCGGCGGATGAACAGCAGCCGCGCGCGCGACAGCAGCTCGGGCGCGACCGTGGTCTCGAACTCGGGCTCGATGTAGAACGAGGTGAGCAGCGTCGAGCCGGTGAGGTCATGGCACAGGTGCAGCGTGTGCATGCGCCGGGTCACGCGCAGACCGCGGGACGCATGAACCATGAACTCGTTGCGGTAGCTGTAGAAGCGCTCGTGGAAACCGGCGCTGGCGGCGATGCCGCTGCAGCCGATGACGCGCCCCTGGTGCTCCAGCAGGAAGAGATAGGACTCCTCGCCGCTGGCGACGTCCTCGGACTGGAAGGACTGCTCGGCGTGTTCGAGGCGACGGCGCAGCTTGACGGGGTCCTGGGGCAGCGAGCCGATGCCGTGGACGCTGGACGCGGCGATGCGCTCCAGCGCCGGCAGGTCGGCGCACGAGGCCGGACGCAGCAGGAGATCGTGTGGGTTCAAGCGCCCGCTCCTCGATCGTGGGGGCAAGAGGGATTCTCACCGGGTGAAGAAACGGAGTCCGTCGGCAGCGGGTCGTCGACGGCCGGGGGGGCGGTGGCCGCGGTGACCGCGGTGGGTGCGATGGCTGCGGCGGATGCGATGGCTGCGGCGGGTGCGGCGAGTGCGGTGGGTGCGGCGGGTGCGATGGCCAAGGTGGCGCCCGGCGCGCGTTCGTCGCGAGGCGTGCGGCCGAATCGGGCCTTGTAGGCGTTCGAGAAGTGCGGCCCCGACGAGAAGCCGCAGCTCAGTCCCACCTGCAGGATGGATTGCCCGCTCTGCAGCAGCAGGCGCCGCGCGCGCTGCAACCGGAGCTCCAGGTAATGCCTGGACGGCAGCGTGTCGAGGTGGCGCTTGAAGAGCCGCTCGAGCTGACGGCGGGACACGCCGCACAGACGGGCGACGTCTTCGGTCGGCAGCGGTTCGCCCAGGTTGGCCTCCATCAGCGCGAGCGCGTCGCGCAGCTTGGGGCTGGCCGTCTGGCTCAGGCGTCCCGGCTTGGGTTGCGGCTCCGCCGCGGCCCGGCCGCGTTCCAGTCCGAGCAGCGGCGCGAGGTCCGGCAACAGGTGCTCACCATGTCGCGCGCCCAGCCACGCGACCAACGCATCCACGAGCGCGGCGCCGCTCGTGGCGGTGAGGATGCCGCCCGCCCGTTCCGCTGACGGGCCTGTTGACGGGGCTGTTGACG
Organism: Roseateles noduli; assembly: GCF_050626985.1. NCBI lineage: Bacteria > Pseudomonadati > Pseudomonadota > Betaproteobacteria > Burkholderiales > Sphaerotilaceae > Roseateles > Roseateles noduli. Next base: position 5,784,877 of record NZ_CP192463.1, on the reverse strand, counting down.
GACCTGCGGACAGCCCCGCTGACGACCCCGCCCATGGTCCCGCCGTCAGGCCGCCCGCGGCGCTCGCCCAGAGCTGCGTGGTCCACAACACGGCGGGGAACTCGGCCTGCAGCGCATCGGCGCTGCTCCACGGGCACGCCGCGCGCCGCCCGTCGAGCAGCCCGGCCTGCGCCATCAGGCTGATCGCGCTGCCGCTCGCGCAGAGCGCGCAGCCGGTGCTAGCCAGCTCGCGCAAGGCGAGCACGAGACGCTGGGTCTCGCCCTGGTCCAGGTCGGCCCCATCGAAGCCGATGTCGACATGCGCGTCCTGCCCCACGACCACGACCAGGCCCCAGGGCTGGTGCGTGCGCAGCGGCTCCGAGCCCGCGCGCAGCCCGGCGCTGCCCGCCACCAGACCGCCCGTCAACGACAGCACGCGCGGGCCGAGCAGATACGGCTGGTCGAGCAGATCGGCCGCGGCCTGCAAGGTCGACAGCGCGGCGCCCAGCGCCAGCGCCGAGAACCCGGGCAGCACCAGGGCGGCGGTCGGCGCGTAGCGGGAGTCACTCATGGGCGCGCGGGAGCATGACGCCACTGTAGCGTCGGCGCGCGCCGGCCGTCCGGGCGCGCTCGGCTGCGGACATCACCACCCCACCCACTGCGGCGCCAGGCTCGGAATCGCCAGCATCGTCAACGCGAGCGCGACGAAGATCAGCTGCAAGGGCAGCATCCATCGGACCCATCGCCCGAAGGGGATGCGCGCAAGGCTCAGCACCCCGACGGTGATGCCGGAGGTCGGAATGATGGGCGTCGTGAGCTCGCCGAACTGGAACGCCAGGATCGCGCTCTGTCGGCTGACCTGCACCAGGTCGCTCAGGGGCGCCATGACGGGCATCGTCAGCGCGGCCTGTCCCGTGCCGCTGTGGATGAAGAAGTTGATGACCGTCTGGATGCCGAACATCTTGTGCAGCGAGAAGACCGCGTGCTCCGAGGCGACCCAGGGCGCGAGGCCGTGCAGCATCGCGTCGATGATCTGCGCGTCGCGCATGAGCACCACCGTGCCCTTGGCCAGCGCGATGACCAGCGCGGTCCCCGCCAGGTCCTTCGCGCCGGTCAGGAAGTGGCGCACCCATTCGTCCTGCCCTATGCGGGCGATGAGACCCACGACGATGGCCATGGCCAGGAACACGGCGGCGATCTCCTCGATGTACCAGCCGAAGCGCACGACGCCCACGATCATCGCGACCAGCGTGGCCGCGAAGCTCAGCAGCACCAGGCGCTGCGCCGGCTGGATGCCCGGGAAGGACGCGATCGCCTGCAGGTCCAGCGCGGCGCGCTTGTCCTGGTCGTCGGCGAAGCAGGGACTCGTCTCAGGCCGCTGGCGGATCCTGCGCGCGTACAGCATCAGGAAAGCGATGGTCACGCCGGTGAACACCACCCAGCACACGAAGCGGTAGCCCAGCCCCGAGAACAGCGGGACGCCCGCCAGACCTTGCGCGACGCCCACGTTGAACGGATTGAGGAAGGCCGTCGCGAAGCCCACCTGCGAGCCCACGAACGGGATCGCCACGCCGATGAAGGTGTCGTAGCGCAGCGCCAGCGCCAGCGGCACGAAGATCAGCACGAAGGGGATTGCCTCCTCGGCCATGCCGAAGGTCGCGCCGCCCAGCGAGAACATCGTGACGAACCCGGGGATGAGCATCGCCCGCACGAAGGCGGAGTCCTGATGCGCCCGGGCCACCGCCTTGATGAGCGCGTCGATCGCCTGCGTGGCCTGCAGCACCGAGAAGGCGCCGCCGACGATGAGCACGAAACCGATGATCAGGCCGGCTTCGACGAAGCCCTTGATCGGCGCCATCAGCACGGCGGCCACGCCTTGCGGCTGGCTGGCCACCGCCTGATAACTCGTCGGGTCGATGACCGGCTTGCCGTCCACCAGCACCGTCGCGTACTTGCCGCCGGGGACGAACCAGGTGGCCGCCGCGATCAGGACCAGCAGCGCGAAGATCAGGACGAAGGTGTTGGGCAGCTTGCGGAACGTCATGGGTGGGCTCAGAGGGAGAGCAGCTTGCCGCTGCGGTACGGCGTGGGACCGGCGATCTTGGCCAGGCGCATGCCCCGCGTGACCCAGCGCCGCGAGAGGCGCGCGAACAGCGTGCCGCCGACTTCCGCGATCACCGGCACGCGGGCGCTGGACGCGGGATCGACGATGTCGGCGACGCAGTCGCCGACATTCACGCGGTCCCCGATGGCGCGGTGGAACACCAGGATCCCGCTGTCCGGCGCGACCATCGGCTGCACGCCTTCGAGCGGCGTCGCCTCGCAACGCGCCGCGGGCATCGCGGGGGGTTGGCCCAGCACGTGGCCGGTGTCCTGCAGGAACTCCACCAGCGCGCTGGCGTCCTGGATCGCCAGCGCGTCGTCCACGTCGGTCTCGCCGCGGAGTTCGACCGTGGCGGCGAAGCAGCCCGGCGGGATGGGATGCGCGGCGCCGAAGCGCTCCGCCAGTTCCCACCAGTGGCGCGACAGCGACTCGTCGAACGGATCGTCGCCCGAGCAGGCGCAGAGCAGCAGCGCCTCGGCGCGCAATCGCCGGGCCAGCAGGCCGGCGGTGTCCGCCTGCGACGAGCCCGCGTAGACATGCATCGCGGCCTGGTGGTCGCAGTGCAGGTCCAGCACGATGTCGGCGTCGATCGCCAGGGTCTGGAGCAGCAGCTTCAGCGACTCCGCTTCCGACTGCGCCTGGTGCTCGTCGAGCGCCTGCCGGGCGGACTCGCGGATGAGGCTGAGATTGGTGGCGGCGTCGCCGGTCAACAGCCCCTCGACGCGCGCCGCGATGCGCTCGGTCAGATGCTGGAACTGCCGGTTGAAGTTGACGCCCGAGGCCATGTCGAACCGGCCGTGATGCGCGCCTTGCAGCGACTGCGACAGGCCGATCGGATTGGCCATGGGCACGAGCACGATCTCGCCCAGGAGGGCGCCCGCGTCGTCCAGTTCCTCCAGCAGCGTGCGCAGGTGATGGGCCACCAGCATCGCGGGCACTTCGTCCGCATGCAGCGAGGCTTGCAGGTAGACCTTGCGGCCGGTGAGGCGCCGCCCGAAGTGCAGGCTGCACAGGGCGCGGCGCGTGCCTTGCGAGGCGCCAGGCAATTCGTGTTGACGGACCTCCATGCTCAAGGCCTCGTCGTGGCGCCGACGGCAGGCGCGCCGTGCGTCGTCGGGGCCGGCAACGCCCGATACAGCGGCAACGCGACCCGCACCGGACGCACGTCCAGATGCACGTTCACGACGGTGTAGTCCTCGCCGCCGAACGCGCCGGTGAACCAGCCCACCGTGTCCGGCCCCTTGTACAGGCGGAACTCGAAGCCGAGCGGCTCGCCGCGGTCGGCCTTCGCGCCCGCACCCGCGCCCGCGCCCGCGCCCGCGCCCGCGCCCGCACCCGTGCTCGTGCTCGTGCTCGTGCTCGTGCTCGTGCTCGTGCTCGTGCTCGTGCTCGTGCTCGTGCTCGCGTCGAGTCGGGCGGCCAGGCCTCGCAACTCCTTGGCCGGGCTGTCCAGCAACTGCGCCATGGCCTGCACGATCGTGTTGTCGCCCAGGATGTCGGGATAGAAGGGCTCGGTCTTGAAGTACGGCTTGAAGTCGGACGCCGCCGGATCCAGGACGCTGCTGCCGCGCTTCTGGGCCGACGCGGTGACCGCGCCCGTCTTGAGATCGATCCGGTCGCCACGTTCCAGGTAGGTGAGGCGCGCGTTCTCGACGTTGAACGCGGGCAGGCGGGCGTCCGTCTTCGCGTCCCGCAGATCGACGAAGAGTGCGCCGCGCGCGCCGATCACCTCGGCCTGGTGGGCGGTGATGACGGCGGCGCTGTTCTCCTCGACGCCCAGGCCCGAGCGATATCCCTTGGCCAGCATCAGCGGCAGCATGCGTCCGATGCGACCGCGCTTGAGGAAGTGCTGGTCGATGAAGAGGTCCTCGCCGACGAAGCCCAGGCCCCGGTCAATCTCGACGCCGTCGCGCAGCTGCCCGTGCATCACCTGCAGCACGTCCTGCGCGTCGCGGAACATCACCCGGCTCATGATCGCCGCGCCGGCGCTGGTGCCGGCGATCACGCCGCCGTGGCGGTAGACATCCCAGATGGCATCGAGCATCGGCGTGGGGCGGCCCTGCGGCTGCAGGGTGTCGACGATCAGTTCCTGCGCGCCGCCGGAGAAGAAGACGCCGCGGGCGCCACGCACCTTCGCCAGCAGCGCCGGATCACGCAGGGCCGATTGCAGCGCGTCGGGCGACAGCTTGGGCGTGACGGGAATGGCCTGCGCGTCGGCGCCGCGTTGGCGCAGCGCATCCACGATCTGCGCGGCGGAGCGCTCCGGGTTGGCGGCCGCGGTGGCGAAGACGACGAACCGGGCCTGGCGCCCGCCGGCCTCGTCGACGATGCGTTGCCACACGGCGTCGTTGTCGAACTTGAGCGCACCGCCGATGACGATCGCGGTCTGCGCCTGCGCGGCGATGGCCGACACGACCAGCGACGCGCCGACGGCGGCGCGCCGGCCGAGGCGGACGAGGCGGGATGAACTGCGGGACATGTGCATGCCGCCATGGTGCGGGCCGGTCTCGCCGATCGCGACAGGGTTGCACCTCAGAGGTGCCCTGCATGCAAGCCGGTGTCGCAATGCTGCAAGGTGTTGGGGCCTGCGAGGCGCGGCCTCGTGGCACGGCTTGCGGCGAAGCGACGCGGTCTTGCATCGGCGCGACCGCCCCGCCAAAACCCCATGTCGACCGGTGGACACCGACTTCTAGAGTGCGCCGCAAGGACGGCCTGGCGCCGACCTGAGCTCCCCCAACTCTTCGAGGCCCCCCATGGTCACCACACAGGTTTCGCGCCCGCACGCCATCGCCCACGCCGCCGCCCTGCTGCTCCTCATCACCACTGCCGCCGCCCACGCGCAGGAGGCCGGCAGCCAGACCCTGGAGCGCGTGGAGATCACCGGCTCCAGCATCAAGCGCCTGGCGGGCGAGACCGCCCTGCCCGTGCAGACGATCAAGCGCGAGGACATCGCCAAGACCGGCGCCACCACCGCCGCCGAGCTGATGCGCAACATCAGCGGCAACGCCGCGGGCCTGACCGACGGCGCCAGCATCAGCGACAACAACGGCGGCCAGCGCGGCTTCAACGGCGCGAACCTGCGCGGCATCGGCGTGTCCAGCACGCTGGTGCTGCTCAACGGCCGGCGCCTGGCCAACTTCGCCTCGCCCGGCGACAGCGCCGGCGTGGACCTGAACAACATCCCTGCCGGTGCCATCGAGCGCGTGGAGATCCTCAAGGACGGCGCCTCCGCCATCTACGGCACCGATGCGATCGGTGGCGTCATCAACTTCATCACCCGCAAGGACTACCGCGGCGTGGACCTCAACGCCTATGCGTCGGGCACGCAGGAGGGCGGCGCGGGCAAGCGCGCGGCCTCGGTGGCCGCCGGCTACGGCGACCTGGGCGAGCAGGGCTTCAACGTCTTCGGCGTGCTGGACGTGCAGAAGCTCGACGCCCTGCGTTCCACGCAGCGGGACTTCCTCAAGGAGCGGCCGCTGTCCGAGCTGCTGCCGTACTACATGTCCAGCCGCCCGTATCCGGCCAACCTGCGCCTGTCGGGCTCCGCATCGACGCGCGCCGCGCAACTCGCCGCCATCAACGCCGCCGGCTACACGATCGGCGGCCAGCCCTTCACCGATCGCACGGTCAACCTCTTCGCGCCGGACTGCCAACCTCCCGCGAGTGTCTTCACGCCCGGCACCCAGACCTGCGGCTACGACTACATGGCCGACACCGAGATCTATCCCGACGCGAGCAAGACCAGCTTCCTCGGCCGCGGCGTGCTCAAGATCAACGATCGCAGCCAAGCCTTCCTGGAGATACTCCGCAGCCGCGCCGAGACGACCTACGTGCTGTCGCCCAACCCGACCAACTTCACCGGCGTGAGCGTGGCCGCGCTCAACAGGAACCTGCCGCGCCCGATCAACTACAGCGGCACGGTGGAGGTGCGGATGCGGGCCACCGAACTGGGCAACCGCTCCAACGAAGTCACCAGCGACGCAGAGCGCTATGTGGCCGGCCTCACCGGCAGCTTCGGCAACGACTGGGACTACTCGCTCGCCGCGAGCTATGCGAAGAACAAGTCGCAGGACAAGTACGTCAACGGCTACTTCCTCTTCGACCAGCTCGATGCCGGCGTGAAGTCGGGCGACATCAATCCCTTCGGGCCGTCGTCGGCCGCGGGCAAGGCGCTGATCGAGTCGATCCGCGTCAACGACGTCGCGCGCAGGTCCAGCGGCACGACGCAGGGCGTGGACGCCAAGCTGACGGGCTCGCTGATGGAGCTGGCCGGCGGCTCGCTCGGCATCGCGGTGGGCGCCGAGCTGCGCCGCGAAGGCCAGAAGTTCACGCCGTCCGCGCTGCTCGTGTCCAACAACATCGGCGGCGACCGCGACGGCTCGCTGGACCCGGGCGTGCCGGACACCTCGCTCAAGGCCACGAGCAACAGCCGCAACATCGCGTCGGCGTACACGGAGCTCAGCGCGCCGTTGCTCAAGGAACTCGAGGTCCAGGCCGCCGTGCGCTTCGACCACTACCAGGGCGTGGGCAGCACCACCAATCCCAAGCTCGGCCTGCGTTACCAGCCCAGCCGCCAGCTGCTGCTGCGCGCCTCGGCCGGGACCGGTTTCCGCGCGCCGTCGTTCAGCGAGCTCTACCGGCCCACGAGCTACGGCTCCAGCCCGGCCTTCATCTACGACAAGGTGCTCGACAGCTTCGACCAATGGGCCACCCGCAAGGAAGCCAACCCCAACCTGAAGCCGGAGCGCTCGCAGCAGTTCTCGGCCGGCATCGTCGTCGAGCCGGCACGCGATGTGAGCGTGAGCCTGGACTACTGGCTGATCAAGAAGCGCGACGTCATCAGCGACCTGTACGAGAAGACGATCCTCGAGAACCCCGATCGCTACGCGCAATACATCGAACGCAACGAATTCGACGAGCCCACCATCGTGCTGCGCAAGGAGAACCAGGGCCGGCTCAAGACCTCCGGCCTGGACCTGGAGGCCACCCTGCGCAGCAGCCCGAGCGCCTGGGGTCGCTTCGGCCTGAACCTCAGCGGCACCTACATCCTGGCGTACAAGCGCCAGTTCGGCCCGCTGGAGCCGTATGTCAGCAACGTCGGCCGCTTCCTCAACGACCAGGTCATCCAGCGCTGGCGCCATCGCGCCTCGGTGGACTGGGAGTTCGGCGACTTCAACGTGACGCTGGGCAACACGTTCTACTCGAGCTACCAGGACGACAGCTACCTGCCGGACACGGCGCCGCGCCGCGTCAAGGCGTACTCGCTGTGGGATGTGTCGGGCGCCTGGAAGGTCAACAAGATGCTGCGCGTGCGCGCCGGCATCCAGAACCTGGCCGACACGGCGCCGCCGTTCTCCAACCAGAGCTACTACTTCCTGTCGACCTACGACCCGACCTACACGGATCCGCGCGGGCGCACCTTCTACGCGAGCGTGAACCTGTCGTTCAAGTAGAGCGACGGCCGGGTGAAGTCCGGGCGAGGACCTGGTGAGGTCCGGGCGAGGACCTGGTGAGGTCCGGGCGAGTTCCCGGTGAGGTCCCTGTGATCTGAAACGGCGCGGCGCACGTACAGACGATCCATCCACAGGGCTTCACCGGCGTGAGCGGTCAACCACCGTGCACGCCCGTCGCGTATGTCGTCGCTTCCCTCCCCGACCGCCGGACCTCTCTCCCTCGGCTGGCGTCACCGCGTGCGACGGCTGGCCGTGACCGCCTGCCTGGCCCCCGCGATGGTGCTGCTGCCGCGGGGTCCGGCGCCGGGCCGGCCGGGATGAGCACGATGAGGAGCGCCGTGCGTTCCCTCGTCGTCGTGCTCGGCGACCAACTCGATGCGCAGTCCTCCGCGTTCGACGACTTCGATCCGCGCGTCGACAAGGTGTGGATGGCGGAAGTCCGCGAAGAGTCGACGCACGTGTGGTCCAGCCGGATCCGCATTGCGCTGTTTCTCGCGGCCATGCGTCATCACGCCGATGTCCTGCGCCGCCTGGGTCGGGACGTCGACTACGTGAGGCTGGACGACGCCGGAAACACCGGGACGCTCGGCACCGAGTTGTCGCGCGCGCTGCAGCGCTGGCAGCCGCTGCGCGTGCTGATGACCGCGCCGGGCGACTGGCGTGTGCTGAAGGCGCTCCGCGGCGCTGCCGCGCAGTCGGGTGGGACGATCGAGCTGCGGGACGACCGCCACTTCTTCTGCACCGTGCGGGAGTTCTCGGCCTTCGCCGGCGATCGGCGGAGCCTGCGGATGGAGACCTTCTACCGGCACATGCGGCGCCGGCACGGCGTCCTGATGGTCGGCGACGAACCCGCCGGCGATCGCTGGAACTTCGACGCGGAGAACCAGCAGCCCTTCCCGCGCGGCGGACCGGGCTTCGTGCCGGAGCGAGTGGGCTTCGCGCCCGACGCCGTGACGCGGGAGGTGATCGCGCTTGTGGCGCGGGAGTTCCCCGATCACCCCGGATCGCTGGAGAACTTCGACTGGGCCGTGACGCGGGAGCAGGCGCTGCAGACGCTGGACCGCTTCATCGCGGAGCGTCTGCCGGAGTTCGGCCGTTGGCAGGATGCCCTGTGGCCGGACACGCCCTGGCTGTGGCATGCGCAGCTGTCGGCCGCCATGAACCTGAAACTGATCGGCCCGCGGGAGGTGGTGTCGCGCGTCGAACAGGCCTGGCGCGCGGGCCAGGTGCCGCTGGCCAGCGCGGAGGGCTTCATCCGACAGGTGCTGGGCTGGCGGGAGTACGTGCGTGGTCTCTACTGGACCCGCATGCCGGCGCTGGCGCAGGCCAATGCGCTGGACGCCGACGAGCCGCTGCCGCGCTTCTTCTGGACCGGGGAGACGGACCTGGTCTGCCTGGCGGATGCGCTGCGGCAGACGCTGACGCTGGGCTACGCCCATCACATCCAGCGGCTGATGGTCACCGGGCTGTTCGCGCTGCTGCTGGGCGTGCAGCCGGATCGGGTGCACGAGTGGTACCTCGCCGTCTATGTGGATGCGGTGGAGTGGGTCGAGCTGCCCAACACGCTGGGCATGAGCCAGTTCGCCGATGGCGGCTTGATGACCAGCAAGCCCTACATCGCCAGCGGCAAGTACATCGAGCGCATGAGCAGCGGTCAGTATTGCGCGCGCTGCCCCTATCGACCGGAACTCAAGGTCGGTCCTCGGGCCTGCCCGTTCACCACGCTCTACTGGGATTTCATGCGCCAGCACCGGGCGCGATTCGCTCGCCATCCACGACTCGGTGCTCAGATTCGACAGCTCGATCGCCTCTCTGAAGCGGACATGCACGCGATCAGCGCGCAGGCGCGACAGCTGCGCGAGCGCTTCGCGGCTGACATGACCCAGGAAGAAAAATGAAGATTCCCACCCGACCTGTCTTGAAGCGACTCCTGATCGGCATCGTCCAGTTCTGCCTCTTTCAGGGCGCGTGGTTCGCGTGCGTGTACGGCGCGGCGCAGGCGCAGGCCGGGTGGGGCGTCCTGGCCGTGGCCGCCGTGGTGCTCGTCAGCTGGCGCATGAGCGACCGGCCCGTTGCGGACATCACCCTGGCAGCGCAGGCGGTCCTGATGGGGCTGGCCTGGGATACCTGGATGCTCAGAGGCGACTGGGTGCATTACGCGTCGCCGGGACCGCTTGAAGGCTGGGCGCCGGTCTGGATCCTCGCGCTGTGGGCGCTGTTCGCGACGCTGCTTCGCGGGCCGCTGTCCTGGCTGCATGGACGGCCGCTCCTTGCCGCCGCACTGGGCGCCGTGGGCGGCCCGCTGTCCTATCTCGCGGCGGTGCGGCTGGGCGCCGGGAGCTTTCCGGCGCCCGGGCCGGCGCTGGCCGTTCTGGCCGCGGGATGGGGCGTCATGACGCCGGTGCTGACCGAATCCGCGAGATGGTTCTCCAGGGCGCCCGGGAACTTGCAGGCGCCATCGCCCAGGTAACCACGTCGCGATCGGTGCAAGTTCGGGGGTGACGCCTGTCCGATGGCGCATACTCCTCAAAGATCAAGGCGAAGCGAGTCATTTCCGCCACCACCCGCTGCGACCGGCGCGACGCCGCAGCCCGCCAGGGCCATCGACATGCGTGGTTTCCTCCTGAACAACCGCGACGAGCTCATCCAACGATGCAAGGACAAGGTCGCCCTGCGGCCATCGCGCGGCGCCACGCGCGAGCAACTTGTACACGGCGTGCCGCTCTTCCTCGACCAACTGACGCGCACGCTCGAAGCGGAAGGTGACGGTGACGTTGCCGGCGGGCTGCGAATCTCCGGCCCGGCAGGCGGCGATGCCACCGCGTTGTCCGAGATGGGCGTCTCGGCGACTGTCCACGGCGGCGAGTTGCTCGGACTCGGCTACACGGTCGACCAGGTCGTCCATGACTATGGGGATCTCTGCCAGGCGATCACCGACCTTGCCGTCGAGCGCGACGCCCCGTTTTCCGTCGACGAGTTCCGGACCCTGAACCGCTGCCTGGACAACGCCATCGCCGACGCCGTGACCGAGTTCGCCACCCAGCGCGAGCTTGAACTGGCCCGGCGGCAGTCCGCGGAAGAGAACGAGCGCCTCGGCTTCCTCACGCATGAGCTGCGGAACCATCTTCACATCGCCAAGCTCGCGTTCGCGGCCTTGGACTCCGGAAGGCTTCCGGTCGGCGGCTCGACCGGCGCGGTGCTCAAACGCAGTCTCGGCTCGCTGGAGAGCTTGATCGACCGCTCACTCGCCACCATCCGCGATGCGGCGGCGGCCTCCTCGCAGCCGCGAGTCTTCTCCCTCGCGAAATTCCTGGCCGACGCCGGGCGCGTGGCGGAGCTCTACGCGGCAGACACCGGCTGCACACTCCGGATCGCCGACGTCGACCCGCATCTGGCGATCAGAGGCAATCGCGAACTTCTCTCCGCGGCGCTCGGAAACCTGTTGCAGAACGCCTTCAAGTTCACCCATCCGTGCAGCGAAGTCTCGCTGCAGGCCCGCACCTCCGACGCCTGGATCCTGGTGGACGTCGAGGACCGTTGCGGTGGCCTTCCGGTCGGTGGCGCGGAGACGATGTTCGAGCCGTTCAAGCAGGGCTTCGACGACCAGCGAGGGCTCGGGCTGGGGTTGTCGATCGCCAGGCGCAGCGTCGAGGCGGACGGCGGACGATTGACGGTCCAGGACATGCCGGGAAAGGGCTGCGTCTTCACCCTTGCAGTACCGCTGCACCGGCTGGAATAACGCGGCACGGCGAACTGGCCTCACGAAGGCGGAGACGGACAAGACCGCCTTCGGTCGCGTGAGGCGCCACGGTGCGCAGGCTTCTCCAGTCTCACTTGCCGGAACGCGCGGACGCGAAACGAGTCGACGGCCCAGGGGATGACGCGCGCGAGGGACAATCGCCCGCCGTCAAGACAAGGCCGGAGCACTGTGATGCCGTTCAGGGAGGTCGTTCAGGAAATCGCGAGCACCGCGCAGCGCCGTGCCGCGCTGACGCTTTCCGTGGCGCTTCTGGTGGGCATCGCGTCGGTCCTTCCCTACGCCTCCGAGCCGCTCGTCCCGCTGCCCCACATCAGCGGCATGTATGGCGCGGCGGCGGCGATGATCAACCTGGCCACGTTCTGGCTCCTCATCTCCGCGCCCAGCCAGCCTCGATCGCATTCGGTCATCGCTGCCGCGTACCTCTACGCGGGCCTGATGGCGGTGCTGCATGTACTGACCTTCCCCGGGGCCGTGCTTCCCGACAGGCCCCTGCTCGGTTCACCGCACGCGGTCAGCTGGCTGTTCATCACGTGGCGCGCGGGGTTTGCGTGCTTCATCATCTGGGCGGCGCTCTCCGCGATGCAACCGAGCAAGGAGCCCCGGACCTTCACCTACTGGCCGCCCCTGGTCGCCACGGCGGCGGCGGTCATGGCCGGCTTTGCCTCCCAGTGGACCGATGCCGCGGCCACGCTCGACCAAGGGGGGCGGCAGTTCTTCAGCCTTTTCAGCGTCTACGGCTCCTACAGCGCGGCGGTCCTGGCAGTCCTGGCCATCGTCCTCATCGGGCTCCGCGGGCTCCATCGGCGCTCCATCTTCATCTGGCTGGTCGTCGTGCTCACCGCGGAGGCTGGCGGCGTATGGCTGAGCACCTACAGCGGTTCGCGATACACCTTGGCGTGGTACTCGGTCCGCGTCGAAGGCCTGATCGCGAGTTCGATCGTCCTGGTCCTGCTGGCCCATCATTTCCGCCGCGTCCAGCGCGGCCTCGCGGACACGGTGGCGAAACTGCTCCGACGCACCGAGGAACTTCAAGCCGCCGTGCATCAACGGGAGCGCGCGGAGCAGAAGCTCGCCCAGGCCGAGAAGCTGAGGATGGTCGGTCAACTGGGCGCGGGTCTCGCCCACGACCTCAACAACATCCTGCAGGTGGTCACAGGCCGCCTGAGCATCCTCCAACGGCGTGTCGGCGCAGCCGCCGATGCCGATGTGGCGGTGATCAGGCGCAGCGTCACCAAGGCGGAGGCGCTCACGCGCCAGCTCTCCTTGTTGTCGGCCCGTCGGGCGCTGGTGGCTCGCCCTCTGGACACCAGGATCGAACTCGAGCGCATCGCGGACAACGTTCAGCAACTGCTCGACGCCCGGCACACGGTTGAACTGCGCGCCGCGCCGAATCTGGGGCGGGTCGCCGTGGACGGCCTGGAACTGGAAATCGCGTTGACCAACCTGGTGACCAATGCGAGAGATGCGATGCCCGCGGGCGGCGTGATCCGGATGTCGGCGGAGGCGGGGGAGGACCAGCGGCTCGGCGCTGTCTGCGTCCTGCGCGTGGCCGACGACGGCGAGGGCATGACCGCTGAGGTCATCGAAAGAATCTTCGAGCCCTTCTTCACGACGAAACCGCAGGGCAAGGGCAGCGGGCTGGGCATGCCGCAGGTCGCGGCCTTCATCGAAGCCTCGGGCGGCGCGATCCGCGTGGACAGCGTCCCCGGTGCGGGCACCACCATCTGCCTGATGATTCCCTCGCGGCCAGTGGAAGACGCCGCGGAAGCGAATGCGCCCGAGGGGGACACGGTCGTCACGGCCGGCCGGGTGATCCTGCTGGTCGACGACAACCACGACGTCAGGGAAGCCACACAGCAGCTGCTGGAGTCCAGCGGATTCGTGGTGAAGGCGGTGGACAGCGGGGAGGAGGCTTTGCAGCTGCTCAGCCGCGGATTCGATCCCGACATCCTAGTGAGCGACATCGTGATGCCCCAAGGCATGAACGGGGTCAAGCTGGTCCGCGAGGTGCGTCGCGTGCGCCCCAGGATCAGGCCGGTGCTGGTGACGGGGCACAGCGACGTCGCACAGGTGGCGACGGATGAGGGGTTTCCGGTGATTGCGAAGCCGTATGACTTGCCGACGCTGCTGCAGGCGTTGTGTTGAGTTGAGGCGGTGGGGCGTGCTGCTTCAGGATGGGTCTCCGATGATCACGTTTCTAGGGACAGTCTGTAAAACCCGCTTCGCCGGACAGGTTGACACCAAGTGTTTGGCCAAGCCTGGTGCGCTGTCTGCGCAAGTGCTGGTCGGGTGAGATTCAGGCGAGTCTTGACGCGATTCTGCCCGCCGCAGCGCTCGTCTTGCGCGTGGCAGACGCATTCATCCCCGCGCTTCCAACAACCGTCGGCGCGCCATCCATAGATTGCCCAACGCGCAAAGCATCGTCAGTCGCGCCGTGTTTCTGGCGAGGCCCCGATAGCGCACCTCGGCATAGCCGAACTGATGCTTGATCAGCCGGAACGGATGCTCTCCTCCATGCGGACTCAGTACCAGATTCCTAGGTGACCACGCGCAACTTCGATACCCACTTGGATCGGGCATCAGGGCATCTCATCATCAAGTGAAGCCTTCTTGATTTCCTGCGACACCCTCGTCGTAGAACTTTTTCTTGGTAGCTTCCAGAGTCTCTGGTGAGAGCGACATTGCCTTCACTTTGATCAAATTTGAGTGAACTTAAGTATTGACGGTAAATAGTCAATATTTCTATACTTCCTTGCAAAATATGAGAAACGCCGAAGTCCGTCAAGAAATCGGAGGTCGCCTGCTGGAAGAGCGCGCCCGGCTGGGACTCACCCAGCAAGGAATGGCGGACTCCATCGGTGGCTCGCGGCTGAGCGTCATCCAATACGAAAGCGGGCGCAGCTCACCCTCGGCGGAAACCCTGGCAGCCATGGAAGCTGTCGGCGTGGACATCCGCTACGTCCTGACCGGCATGCATCAGGCGCCGTCTGGCATCGACAGGGAGCGGTTTCGCCAAGCGTTCTCGGAGGTTCAGCGTCAGGCGAAAGTGAAGCGCGAGAAGCTGACCACGGACGCGTCGCTAGACCTGGCTTGGCGCATCTACGACGCCCTCGGAGCGCTCCGACCAAATACTCGACGGGCATGAGCTTGACCACGTCGATAAAGCAAGACAGAACGAAAACAACACATGGCCGTCAAGAAGTCTGACCTCTATTCAAAACTCTGGGCATCCTGCGACGAGTTGCGCGGCGGCATGGACGCCAGCCAGTACAAGGACTACGTGCTAGTGCTGCTGTTCATCAAATACATCAGCGACAAGTACGCCGGCCAGCCATTCGCGCCCATCCAGATTCCTGAGGGCGCCAGCTTCGCCGACATGGTGGCGCTCAAGGGCATGAGCGACATCGGCGACCAGATTAATAAGAAGATCGTCCGCCCGCTGGAAGAGGCCAACCGCCTGCGCATCAAGGCCGATTTCAACGACGACGCGCTGCTGGGCCAGGGCAAGGAGAAGGTCGACAAGCTGACCAACCTGATCGGCATCTTCGAGTCCAAGGACCTGGACTTTTCGAAGCACCGTGCCGATGGCGACGACATCCTGGGCGACGCCTACGAGTACCTGATGCGGCACTTCGCCACCGAGAGTGGCAAGAGCAAGGGCCAGTTCTACACGCCGGCCGAGGTCAGCCGCGTGATGGCCCAGGTTCTGGGCATCGCCAAGGCCAAGACCAGCCCCGACACCACCGTGTACGACCCGACCTGCGGTTCGGGATCCCTGCTGCTGAAGGTGGCCGAGGCTGCAACGACCGAGGTCACCGTCTATGGCCAGGAGAAGGAAGAAGCCACCAGCGGCCTGGCCCGCATGAACATGATCCTGCACCACAACCCCGGTGCGGTGATCGAGCAGGGCAACACGCTGGCCGACCCCAAGTTCCTGGACGGCGACCAGCTCAAGACCTTCGACTACGTGGTGGCCAACCCGCCGTTCTCCGACAAGCGCTGGAGCAACGGCCTGGTGGGCGACGCCTACGGTCGCTTCGACGGCTTCGGCACCCCGCCCGACAAGCAGGGCGACTACGCCTACCTGCTGCACATCATCCGCTCGCTCAAGAGCGCCGGCCGGGCGGCCTGCATCCTGCCGCACGGCGTGCTGTTCCGCGGCAATGCCGAGGCTGAGATTCGCAAGAGCCTGGTTCGGCGCGGCCTCATCCAGGCCATCATCGGCCTGCCGGCCAACCTGTTCTACGGCACCGGCATCCCGGCCTGCATCCTGGTCATCGACAAGGCCGGCGCGGCGGCCCGCAAGGGCATCTTCTTGATCGACGCCGCCCAGGGCTTCATGAAGGACGGCCCCAAGAACCGGCTGCGCGAGCGCGACATCCACCGCATCGTCGACACCTTCAACACTCTGGACGGCAGCGACCCGCGCTACGCCCGCATGGTGGGGCTGGACGAGATCGAGAAGAACGACTTCAACCTCAACCTACCGCGCTACATCGACAGCAGCACGCCCGAAGACCAGCAGGACATCGATGCCCACCTGAACGGCGGCATCCCCGAGGCCGACATGGAGGCGCTTAGCCGTTACTGGGCGGTGTGCCCGCAGCTGCGTGCCGCGCTGTTCAAGCCCCGGCGGCCTAGGTATCTGGACCTGGCCGTGGCGCCCACCGCCATCAAGCCGACCATCCACCAGCACCCGGAGTTCCAGGCCTTCATCGTGGCCATGAACGCGCACTTCGACCAATGGCGCTCGGCGGCGGTGAAGCGCCTCAAGGCGCTGGACAAGGGCGGCTTCCACCCCAAAGACCTGATCCGCGGTGCCGAAGGCCTGCTGTCGCACTACGAACACCAGCCCACCACCGAGAAGCTGATCGACCCCTACGCCGTCTATCAGCACCTGATGGACTACTGGGCCGAGACTCTGCAGGACGACGCCTACCTCATTGCCGAAGACGGCTGGAAGGCTACGCCCTACCGCGTGCTGGAGACCAAGAAGAACACGGACGGCTCACCCGGCAAGACGGTGGACAAAGGCTGGAGCCCTCGAATGAGACTGTCGATGAATTACTCGAGGACATTGAGGCCGTCCTTCGACGTGTGGGCCGCAGGCTGATCGTGATCAGCGAGGATCTTGACCGACTGGACGCCAAGCTTGTCAACAATGTCCTGTTCACGGTCAGACGAACATTCAACCTGACCCAGGCGACATACATCCTTTGCTATGACACAGAAATGCTCGTAGCGGGGAAGGACGAAGGCACTCGTGCCCGCGAGTTCCTTGAGAAGTTCATCACTGTCAAATTCAGCCTGTTCCTGGAAGGAAAGTCGATTGCAAAGTTCCTGAGGTTGGAGTGGGGTCCGAAGTCTGCAGGCTCTCAGCTTGTTCCGTCTGGGTCGAAGCACTTCTTGTCTTTGATGCTGGAAGAGGTCGCGAAGATCTTGGAAGGCCCAGAGACGAAGCACTACATGCCGCTATTGGGCGACATGCGAAAGATCAAGCGTTTCGTCAACGCCATGGTCATGATGCGCCTGCCTGACCTAGATATCGAGCGAAGCGACTTTCACTACCGCGACCTCATCAATCTGGTTCTGATTCACCTGTTCTACCCCGGCTTGTTCAGGAGAATCTATGCGGAGGAAAGCGAGGGGCACGTTGGTATCTTCTCGCTGCAGCGAGGGGGCGATGAAAACACCGCGAATCTGGCGAACTCGGACGAATTTGGGGAGATCCTAAAGGGGCTTGAAGCGCACGCAGCCTACCTATTGCGGCAGCTCTTCGATGTCAAGACGCTAGGTTTCACCAGCTATCAGCGTCCGACCACAGGCGACTTCCGGACTCGTGCGTGCTTCAACACTGGAACCAAGAACCTCGAGAACTACCTCGCCCTGATCGTGCGGCTGGTCGTGCCGGCACCGGAGGCCACTTATCGCCTATACATCGACGCCGTGCAGGCGATCATCCGCGGCGACAAGCAGGTTGATGCGGTTCTGCAGGACGGTGAGTTTTCCTTGAGCCGGGGCGACAAGACCCATGCGCAGTTCTGGGAGGTCCTTCTGAACGAGGCACATCAGCTCAGCAGGAGTGCTGCGGGTCAAGTCATCTCGACGCTGGTGGCCTACTTGCCGCGCTACTCCAGTCATGACAAAGCAGACTACAGCCTTCGGCAGCAGTCGGTGTCATCGCTTGCTCGACTACTGGACCGCGCGGGTTTTAGCGAACCTCGTAATGGGCGGCCTCGCGATCCGGCGGAGGCGGGGGAGATTGGTCAACGAATCTTTGGACATGTGAGCGCCCATCCGAAGGCGATCATCGATCAGTTGGTAGCCGGTGATCGCGGCCCGTTAGGTTGGAATGACTTGATGCTATTGCGCCTACGCTGCAGCATCGACCGCGGCGGAAATCTCCACAGCCTCTATTCGGGGCTGCTGCGGTACGAAGATGCGAACGCGGTTGTCACTGGCCTAGTGAGTGTGCTCGCGACCAACTCCATGCGACGGCTTTCGCAGGAGATATTCAAGCGCTTCCGGGCAGCCTTCATTGACGGAAAGCTAAGCTTCTTTGCCGCGGTAAACGAAGTTTCCGACCAGGCGATTTTTGGAGATGCCGGTCCACCGGATGGCATGGACACTGAACAGCTCGCAGAGTCTGCCGCCGTTGCTCGATCGATCGTCAAAGACTTTGTAATCTACCAGCTGACCAATTCGAACGCATCGAATCAGACTGGGATCGGTTGTGGCTTCTACGATGAGGCAGGGAGCGGTGACGGCGCTGGCATTGGAAAGCTGATGAAGAGGTACCTGCTGTACTTCTGCTTCAATCCCTTGGTCCACGATTCAAACGCATTGGAGTTCGGAGATTTCTGCCTCCGGAACATGCGGCAGTCTCTGTTCGAAAGCATGGGTGAACGAACGGCTGACGTTGCGGAGGCCGCATTGACAAAGTTCTGGACGCCCGACGAACTGGCGAAGTACTGGTCGACATTTGGCCCAACTATGAAAAAGAAGTTGGGAAATCTCGACCGGAGCGTGATCTCGTCGAACTACAAGACCACATATTCGGAGTCCATGCCGTTCTTCTTTGCTGCACTGGATCGACTGGTGACGGCGGCAGCCGCCATCGACACGAAGGACTGAAGCCCAGAGCCGGCGACGAGACTCCCTGATGTATCTTCATTGGGCGCTTCTCAAAGGAGGGGGGAGGAACGCAGCGCTTTTCTCGAAGGCTGACCGTCTTTGTTTATACGGTCAACACTGCGGGGGTGGATTAGAAGTGGAAATTCCACATCGAACGGTTGCCGCAGAACACGGCTAAGCGCCTGATTTAACAGCACTTTCCGCCAGACCTCGCCGCAGGCCAGCCGGCGACACCCCCTCCCCCTCAAGACGAAATTTTGCACGCGTTTCCTGCCAAATGGCGGTACAGGACTAGGCCCGCGATACCAAACGTGCTTGATTCCAAACCGGTTCCGACGAAACATCCAATACTCGCGATTCCAGGCCGCGTTCGAGATTTATCCGTTTCGCTTCGAGCAAGCTAATACTCGACCGCCGCGTGGTGCAACCGGGGTTGAAACAAGAGAGGGCTCGGTAGCTCGTCAAACCGCTCTGCCGGGGATGCTCCAAGCGCGTGGGTGCTGCGCCCCGCTTAACGCTTTGACCAGAGCCGCATCGGCCCGCCCGAAAGCCTGTGTCCCGGACCTCGCCGCCTCATCAAGACGTCTAGAGAGACATGCTGCTGCGTCGCGCTGCTACGACCCGCACACATCAAGAAGCATTGCAGGCGCAAAACAGTATGCGTGCACTCACATCCTGAGTTCACATGGAGAGTTAGGACTGCGCTCAATAATTATTGAACCGTTCTATAACTTTTCCTAAGTTCCCGCAGACCTCGTTTCCGCATTGGCCACAACTGTCCGGAACGCCTGCCCGTCCTGACCGCCAGCGGGCCTTGAACCGGAAGGCAGCTCCGCAACGAAAGCGGACCTCTTGCATGGCAGACTTTCAGCCTTCTCTAACGCGAAGAACGCTGGCGAGATGTCGCGCGCAAGCTGCCGCTCGAGCGCGGTGAAGCCTGCATCTCCCCTTTGATGACCTACGACCTAAAGCTGCCGAAGCCGGAGGAAAACCGAGCGACGCTCGCCCTGTTTTGGGAGACGGCTCAGCCGTTGAAGCATGTTGTCGCGGAGTTACCCGACATCTCGAACGGGCACAAGATGAACATCAAGCCAGTCTTTCCCCGTTCGGCGCTAGTTCCCGGAGCCTCGCCGGTCGACTTGCTGAATGCGTCGGTCAGTTCAGAGCTGGAGCTTGTGTTTCCCAACCTCCCAGAGCCTCTCTTCGAAAGACTCGCGCTTCGGTTCCGGCCGTTCTACGCCAACGACGAAGAGGTCAATTTCCTGAAGCTACTGAACTTTGTCTCCCAGCTGAACTCGGACCTCCATCCATGGAAGAAGGAGCGGAAGGCCTCTTGGGACCGCGCTGTGTTCTGGGGCGCCATGGGCATGCCCGAACAAAAGCCGGCAGTCAAAGCGGAGGACGTCATCAAGGCCGGCCTGTATTCCCGGTACTTCCATGTGAACAAGGTTCATCGCGAGAAGGCGCTTGCCTATGAGAAGTCACTGGGTGTGGGGATGTACCGCATCGCACTGGTCTCATCGGTATGGCAGCGGTCCAACGTCGTGCTGCAGGTCGCGAACGAAATGGAACAGCTGCTGGTGAACCTGGGCATCGTGACAGCGGAAGCTGTGGAGGCGGCCAAAACGCCAGCAGTGCAACCAGAAGAGGTTTCGTTCAAGATAAAAGGCGGGCCTGGTGCCTTCCAAGCCGAAGTGATAGAGAAGCCGTAGACCAGTTGGCCTGATTTGGCCCACGGGCCGCTCGAACAATCAGTGAACGACGTTCATTCTTGACTTCGACCCGTACTCAGCGCGCGCACCCTTTTTGCCTCCAAGCTGCGGACCGCAAGCCGCATCACGCCCGTTCCGGTGCTTCAAGGCTTCTTCTTGCTATCAGCGAACCGCTGGAGGAAGCGCTCCGCCGCGCTCATAGGTTTGGACATCCCAGGCGCTGGTGCTGGCGCTGACGGCGGCGAATTCGCAGGTCCTGGTCCGGCCGCTGCTGCTGGCGAAGGTGCAGTCTTGCCGACCGGCCCTCTCCCTGCTGCGGCAGGAGCAGCGCTCCCAACGCGGGCCTCCGCGTGCTGCGCCGCCAGGAGGTCAGCAAACATCTGCGCCTCTTCGGCCGGCGTTTTTGCCGCGGGCGTCACCTCCGCAACATCCGGGGAGCCGGCGGCCTCTCGCCCCAACGCCACACCCTGCACACCCGGCACACCCTCCCGGACCGCAGCGACCGGCAGCACCGTAGCGGCCGGCGCACTTGTAGCCGCAGCCGGCGCATTGGCCGGCGGAGCGGCAGCAACATCAGGCGCAGCGGCCACCGGAGCGACAGCCGAAGCAGCGCGCTGAGCCTCCTCTGCAGCTTCCGCCCGCGCCTTCCTCTGCGCCTCCTTCCGGTTCTTCATCAGAAGCGCAATCGGGTCCTGGTCCATCGGCCTCTTCGACTTGGCAATGGCATTGGCGACCTGGCGGAACCCCTTGATGTTGGCCGTCGGCTTCTTCCTTCGGACTCCGTTTACCCGATGCAAGCGCGCAGTCATGAGTTCGAACATCGCCTGCGACACCGCTCCCGTCTTCCTCGCCTTCTCGTCGGCAATCTTGGCCCTGGCTCGAGTCACCTGCGACTCAAATCTCAGTTCCTCAAAGGTCATGCGACCGTTGCGTTTCCTACTGGTCTTGTTCGGCAGCAGCGCGTCCATCTGACCGTCATCAGTGACCCAATAGGCCACCTCCGGCCTGCTCGGGGTGTAGTAGATTTTTGTCGCGAAAGAGTCACCGAGTCGTCTGCGCTTCCGACTCATTGCCTCCGAGTTGTACACATTGCGCTCGATGGTGACTCCATCCACAGTGACAGTGCGCGTCTCATGGCTCAAGAGCTCAGTGAAGATTTCAACATCGGTTCGAACCCGATGGCGCACACCTCCCATCTTCTGAAGTGACCAGCTAAAGATGGCGTTCGAGCTGGGCTCCACGCGGTGCTTCGCGCTCTTCATCTCTGCGGTGAGCAGGTGCTCTCTGTTTCGCGCAGCATTTTTCCGAATGATGAACCGCACCAGCTTCTGCTCCAGCTGATACACGTCTTCGGATGCAAGAAGCTTCGCGAGTCGCCTCTTCTGACGCTCGTGCGTTTGATTGGTGCGCTGGTAGCCACCAGGGTCACCCGCCTGGTCCTTCTGAGCTTGGCCGATGCCCCCCTCGACGTCGCCCTTGCCTTCAGGCACCGCCGGACCTGGCATCACAAAGTCAATGTGCAGGCGGTCGTAGGAAGCTCGTGCCGCCTCAGCGGAGGCCGGCCCACCGTCGGAGTAAATCGCACGACAGATGATGTTCTCATCGTCTGGAAAGGCGTCCGGCTCGTCGATTTCGAGGTACTTCAGATGCTCGGTCTTCGACGTGAATGCGCAGTAGAGCGCGAGTCGATATCCCTCGGCCCAGTTCTCGGGTTCAAGATTGACGTGCCAACCAACAATCTTCTTGCTTCTTCGGTCGATGACAAGAATGACGGTCGCCTTCCCTACGTTGACTTTGACACCCTTCGCACCGAGAGAATCGATGAGTTCCTTATTGAACTCCGTCGCGTCCGTGTCGTACATGTCGCCCGCCTCTGGGGCTAGGTCCCAGCTCACGCCTCTCGACTCAAACACCCCCTCCTTGTCGGAATGGTGAGTTCTCAACTTCTCGAGTTCTAGCGAAATGATGAGCTTGCGTGCGTGATAGCGAAACTGCTCGTAGCTTGGCACCTTCTTCGGTCGGTTCTGGAAGAGGCCGTACTGGTTCTCCGTGTAGTACAGGACTTGCAAGTCCTCGTAGCACTCCGTCAGGTTGCGCCACTTCTTGACGTAGGACGCTCGAAGCACCAACTCGACGCGCTTGATGTCTTCCCCGTTGACGGGGCGTGTCGCGTAGTGGTCCCCGAGCAGCTTCTGCGCATCGCTCTTCGCGCCCCGCGTTCTGCCAGACAAGCGCGTTCCGCCCGTTGCGCCTTTGGATGGACGAAGCTCAAGAAGAGCGTTCCTGTCCAATCCGAACCAGGCGAACTTGTGAAGGATGCGCCTCAGGGACTGCAGATTCACTCCGACCAGAACGCAGTGCTCAAGCAGAACCTCACGGGAGGCTACCGGCGAGTAGGTGGCGGCGATGGCATCGGCTGTGACCAAGCCGGCAATCAGCTCGTACAGGTTGTCTCTCTCGGCGAGCCATACCGCTGCACTTTCGTCCGCAGCGCGCTTCTGCTCGTCCTCTGAGTTCCCGTTGACCTGCCGCGCCACAGAGCGCTCTTTCAACTCCCGGTCACTGAGGTTCATGAAGGCAGGTCTGATGGTGTCAGGGACCTGCCGAATGGCCCCGGTGCGCAAAAGCGAAAGCCCGTTGTCAAGGTCCATCTCCTCGGCTTCTCGAACGTCCCTTCGCCACTTCTTAGCGACGACCTTGAAGAGCAACTTCTTGCGCTTCACGTCCTCGCAGATGAGCCGCATGAGCTTGCTTTCACGGCCCGAGGTCTCGTAGACGGCGCCCACAAGGAAGTTGAGCTTCTCGAGGCTTTCGTCAACCATGGCTGCTAGCCCGGACGCTTCCAGCGCGGCGACGGCGCGAGCGACAAGGGCAGATATGGGTCAAGGGGCTTTCTATGGTCAAGACCCAGGTACCCCAAGTAGTAGGCCGCTGCGAAGACGAAGCCCTGGTCGTTCTCGGAGATTCCGAGCCGCCTGCCGACCATCGCGAGAAGCCGCTTGAGCGGCTTGGTGCTTGACGTGCAGTACAGCTGCGTCGCCAGTTCGCGAGCGTCGTCGTTCGCGTCGTCGATGGTCCAAGACACGGGGATGACCCATCGCCGAAGGGTGCGATGGTTCTCTACCGCCTGTTCCGGCGGTGGGTCCAGCCGGCGCCAGCCCCAGCCGCGCGGTGCGCAGTACGCCTGCTCTCTGTCGTGCTTCAGAACGACCGCCGGCTTATCCCACTGCGATATGGGCTTAGACGAGAGTGCCTCATATCTAAGGCGACGGTCGGGCGGCGTCGGTGCCCTGGTAGTCACGAAGTCCAACGTCGCCACGTTGACCCTGTTTGGCCGTTCGCCCGCCAGTACCGTCTCCTCCGCCCCTCGGTTGGAGTACCAGTAGCCCTCTCTGACGCTCAGGATGTTCCAATCGCCCTCCATCACCCAGAACGCATGCTCCTCCTCTCCAGAGGCTAGCGACAGCTTCCGACCGCACCAGACGGACTGCGATTCCTCGCGAGTGTTCAGCTTCGCCCGCAGCTCCTTGATAGTCAGAATGGTGCGGTACTCCGGACCGTCTATCTCACCATTAATGTCAGGCGGCAGCTCCGCGATTCCATGGGCCAGGAGGCGCAGTCTCGATGCAGGATGGCTCACCTTCTGCCTCTCCGCTGGTTTCGCCGGCCGCCGTTGTCACGCTTGGCACCAGCGTTAGGACCGTCGTTGGGGCCGTCGTTGGAGCCTTCGCCGGTTCCTTCCAGACTCTTCCTCCCGGCCGCGTCCACCTCTTCGGCGAGCACCTTTGCGTTGAGCTGGTTTACGTGTGTCCTCCTTAGTCCGGTACGAACCTGCGCTCGGCCCAGCGTGTGCGGGTCGCCTCTGCTCAACCGGAGGATGGATAGGGCGAACCGCTCCTTGTACTGCGCAGTGGTCTCCTCCGCCTCTTCGATGGCGGCGCGAGTCTTGGGCAATGATTTGAGGAGCTCCTCCGAGATTTCGTTGCCTCGTACCGCACGCTTCAGAAGTGCTGTCTTGGTAATCATCTTGGGGTCACGCCCGCGGTCGGATAGCAGGTCAGCAAGCCGCTTCTTCACGTGCGCCGCAGTCCGCTTGTCGAGCATCTGCAAATAAGACGCGCGCTCCTCCTCCGTGCTTGCCGCCCGACCTGCCGCCTTGGGACGACAGACGGTCTGATACCACTCCGGGTCTTGGTTTCTGACGCGCGTCACCACGCGACCAAGGTTGCGAAGGAGCTCCGAGCGACCCGCCAACGGATGGGCGTTGATGTATTCCAGGATGAGCCGCTTGTCGGAAGGCTGCATCGGCGCCTCCTTCTGCCCGCGGGGTTCACCCTTCTTGGCTGGGCGCCAGACCGCCATGTAGTCGCTGCTCGGCTGGAGCTGCTCCGGCCCCGGGAGCTTGCCCGCGCCAAAGAAGTCCAGCAGCAGGAGGTTGCGCCCTAGGACTGGCGACGTTCCGTTCATTCCGAAGACGAGCGGAAGCCAGTTCCTATTGAGCGTCAGGTCTGCGTTGAGCCGCTGCAGGACCGCCGGCGAATAGCGGCGTCTCAACTCATCGACCAAGGCTACCGTTTTGAAGCGTCCGCCGAAGGCATATCCGAACTCCTTCGCCTTCAGGTGGTAGTAGCCCGTCACTTCCCGAGCGGACCAATCTTTCATGGCACCGTTCAGCAACTGGTAGCCGAGCTGCGCCATCCGCGTCAGCACCTTTCCATCGTCTTCCGATACGGCCGGATGGCTCAGGGCTCGCTTCTGGCCGCATTTGCAACGCAGATGCGGCAGCTGCATCTGCCGACTACCTCGCTGCGAAAAGTGACAGTTACCGCAACCGACCAGGAGCGGGCAGCCGTGATGCGGACAGTATCCAAGACCGGCGAGCTGGTGCTCCCTCCGCCAGGCGCCCGCTCCTTCCTTCTGGTCCTCCTTCAGGCATTCAGGGCAGAGCGCGAACTCCGGTTTGCTCTCGATGCCTCGCCCGCCGAGCCCCAGAAGGCTGGCTACGCCCATCTGTTTTTCGCCGTCCAGCACATGACTCAGGACAATCTCTTTCGATTCAAGGGACACGAACGGCAGGTGCGCGGGAAGGCAGGTGTGCTCTTCGAGAATCTGTTCAGCCGAAGCGAACACGGGCTCGAGCTTCTCGCAGATGCCGCGCAAGTTCGTGGGCACCGTCCAGGGTGGCTGGATGACCTGCCTATCGACAAGGTCGGTCGCGAGGTCCTTCATCCGCACCCAGCCGCTCAGGTGAGTGCACTCGAAGATGTACCCAAGGAGAGAGTCGGTCTTCCTCACTGGGCGGAGTTGGGGCAGCCGCATGGAGATGGGTGAATCAAGCTTCATGGAGCAGCTCCTGCATCCTGAGAACCTCGGCCCGCGCGACGACCTCGGACACCTGAACGCCCGCAGCGTCGATGATTTCTGCGCGGAGCCTGGACTCCTTCTTCACCTGCCAGTCAGGTGCCCAGCGGCCCTCATGCCGCAGACGGCGGACCGTCCAAAGCAAGCGGCGGAACACATAGGTGCGAAGTGACTCGGTGGCCGCAGAGAGTGCGGCGGCTGTCTTTGGCATTCCGCCCGTTGGCACGTGAGCGAAGGTACGGCCAGCGTTGTGCATCACAGCGGTCACGGTTTGCTTCGGCGCTGGCGCGTACTTGGTTTGAGCCGAGGCACGCGACACCTTCTCGGCCAGAGCATCGTCCGCCCCCTGCGGCGCCCGAGAGCGCGGGGGCTTGCTCTTTCCCCGCGCAATCGGTGCGGGCATCAGCTCCTTCAGCCAGTCTCGGTCCACGCGGTAGAGGTATGCGTAGTCGGCCGGCGCCAAACCTCTCAGGTCCTTCGCCCCCATCTCCGGATGCCCTTGCACCAAGGCCGCAAAGCGTTCACGACGGAAGGTGAGCTCATCGCCGAAACGCTGAGACAGTCGCGACGTCCACGCCACTTTGAGCTCAGTAGAGGCGGAGAGGATGCGATAGACCGTCGACTGCGAGAGGCCTGTCGAACGGGCTACGGCGCCAACCGCCAGTCCGGCCCTGAGCTGCGATTTGACCTGTTTGGTGAGTTCTGACGTCAGCACCTTGGGTCGCCGGCCGACGGGGATTCCAAGCTCCATCGCGCGTTGGATGGCCGATTGGACTGAGATGCCGAACGAGCCCGCGGCCTGAGTGGGTCGCTGACCGTTGGCCAGAGCGGCGTCGAGCTCGGGGGAGCGGATGTCTCGCCTAGGCTCCCAAAGAGACGGCTGAGACGTGGGCTCGAGCGCTTCCAGTGCGCTGATGAGGATTGCTGCGACCGATGGGTGAAGCGTCCCGCGCCCGTTCCACAGCGGTGCAAGCAGCGCCTCTGCCTTCGCATGAGTGCTGAGGAGGTTATCCAGCTCAGGATGCTCAAAGCGGCCCTGGCTGAACTGCACCAGGTGTGTGACCAGCGCCTTCCTGCGGATGCTGCCCTTCGACGTCACCAGCCCGCGAGACTGAAGGAGCGCGCCTAACTCGTTGAGCAAGTTCCGTCCACCGAACAGCAGACTCTCGGCGGAAGCGGTGAGCTGCAAGCTCCCCTCTTGTCGGCATGGTATCAGCGGTCTGTTCACCAGATTCCGAGCGCTTACTGGGGTCCAGTGACCGCACCTCTGGAGCGGCTCCCCATGGTCGGAGCAGCGTGTTGCGAACGGAAGCAACCAGTGGCGCAACACCACCGAATGACCGAGCGTCCGCTGGAAATGAGCCTCACACTCTGCGCAGATGAGCGGAGGGGCGGCCAGCCACTCGTCGACTGCGACCGGCAACAGTGGCCGCCGCGGTCCGCAGTTCGCTTCCAGCAAGCGGTCCCGGAAGGCAGAGCGCCGCTCCATCGTGAGCGTCGACGCAAAGTAGGGAGCCAACGTGTGAGAGGTGAGCCAGTACGCAGGGTCGCCGCGGCCCAGAGGCTCGCCGAATCTGACTGAGAAGGCGCCAAGTCCGGTCGGCAGCGTCCAGTCCACACTCGACCATCTCGCCTTCCCCAGGCCGAGTTCGGACGCTCCGCGTGCGGTGATTCCGTTGACTCGCTGCAGCCGGAGCGAGTAGCTCGGCAAAGCCTCCTGCGGTACGACGGGAAGGTGGTTCATCGCCGTCGCACCTTGTTCAATCGAGAGCGCCGGCTACGTCCGGCGCCGGCGTCGGGTCGTCGAACTTAGTCGTGGCCTTGACGACCCGGTCCATGTTGTTCTGCGCCTTCTTGTCCCGCTTGACCTGGTTCTTCTTGCCGTACTCGTAGGACGTCATCGGCTTCTTCGCTGCGGCCCTCGTACGCTTGGCTTGCGCCTCGTCTTTGTCTGCGAAACGGAGGCCATCGGCGGAGAGCCGCGCCTTATAAATCAGGTACTCCTCGGCGGTAAGCATCCCTTCGTCGTCAAGGTGTTCCTGAAGCCACTCAAGATGGGCAGCCTCCTCGGCCGGAGTCGGCTTGGGCCTGTCCGCCGTCCAATAGAAGTGTTCGTACGCATCTTGGTCGGCCAATGGCACCTCAAAACCTAGGTCGGCCTTGCGAAGGAGGGACAGCGCCAACTGCCATGAGGCCATCTCCTTCGCTGCGATGGCCTCTAGGAGGGATTTGTCGGCAATGACTCTCTCGTCCTTCGCGTGGCGCTTGAGAACTGCCTTCATGGTTATCCTCATGAAGCGTCGAACACCCATGGTGTGAGCCATGAACCAGTAGTTGAAGTCATCGGAGTAGACGACCGGCGTCTTGGACACAGCGAACTCTTTGAACATCTGCATCAGCACCTCGGTGTCCTTGTCGTCGAGGTTCATCAGCGGCATGTCAAATCGTCCGGCGCCGGCGAACTTGCTCATCTCCATGGCGTGGCGCTCGAAGAGAGCTCCGACAGCCACTGTTCCGACAACCACGACCGGAATACCGCCGTACTCCATAATCTCAAGGAGGCCGGCCATAATTGTTTCGGCCGCCGCCTTCGTCAGCCGGCCTAAGCACTGAAATTCATCGAGGATGAGGATTGGAGCGAACTGGCCGCAGAGGGCCAGCTTGACCGCGAGAAGAAGTTTGGCTGTGCTCGTGTTGTTGTTGAAGCCGCGCATCACGCCTCGGCCAGTCTGACGGTCAATCTCCGCAAGTATCTCGAGTAGCGTCCCCTTCCATGTCTCTTGGACCTTCACGACAACTGCAGTCAGCTGCATCCATCTGCAGGGCTTACCGTTCACAGACAGGTGGACATGGGGTTCATAGCCAAAGAGCTCTTTGACTCGCTCGATGAGCGATGACTTCCCTATCCCGCTACTTCCGATGAGAACAATCCCCAAGCCACCACCACCGCCGGTCCTGGTGGTTCGCTTGACAATCAACTCTTTCCCGTCAGCTGCGGCCAAAATCACCTTCATCACTTCAGGGTTCTTTGGGTGCCGTCCGCGCATACCCTCTCGAGCCAAAGCCACAATCTCAAGGACGACGTCGATGTCGAAGTCGCGCGGCACGTAGAACTTGTCCATCGTCTGCAGGTACCCAATGCGCAACCCACGAGAACGCTCGAAGAAGTCAGGCGCACGCTCTACCGGGAATACGGACAGGATTGATTCGACGTCGTCATCGTCCTCCAGCATCGGCAGCACCAAGGCCATCTCGTTGTCCGCCAGCTCCGGTTCCACCTCTTCCCGATATTGCCGCCAGACCCTGAACCCGTCGATGAGGTCGTACTGGCCCTTCTTGCGCAGGACCTTCTGCGTCGACGGGTAATCGTCGGCAGACGACTCCACGCCCGCTTCGGTTTTAGGGGTGTCGCTCATGATTGGACCCTCTGCACGCTCATCGACCCATGGTCCATGCGGCCCGTGGGCCCCGGGTGTGTCAAAACCCCGAAGCATCGGATGCACCTCGTCACCGGTAGCGGTTTGAGCCCCCCGCCGCGCACGGCCCCCGACGCGTCCGCGAAGAGGTCAATGCCTCGACTCGTTACGACAAGACTCTCGATAGCGTTCTTCACAACAGTCACGAGCACTCTCCTTAATGTCTTTGTCACTACCAAATGATTAGCAGGCGCAAAGTCAATTAACTCGAAGCGGGCGGATGATAGGCATGCACGAATGCGAGATGGCAAGCGCGCTCGGCACTTGATTCAACGTCGCGACTCATTCGCCAGAGGAAGACGCATTGAGTGACGCCCCCAACATCAGTGACACGATTGAGCGCGGAGTTTGAGGGGATTCTCGCGGGGTCATCCGGCAAAACTGAATCAGCTCTGGGAGTTCACATGCTTAGCCGCGACGCGAAGGTCTTGTATCCACAAGACTCACTGAAGCTTGGGGCAATCGAGCTACACCGACTGTTCATCCCGAACAGCGAGACAAGACTAGTTTCTTGTTGATTGGTTCAGTACTTCGCCGTACAGCCGTCGGCATCTCGATTGGGCCAAGACACGCAGACAGGTTGCGGCCATTCATCAAGGCCCTGCGACTTCGTCGCAGCGGGCTATGTGGGCTTCCGGCTACGCGTGCGCCTCCGGGCCAGCAGGCCGAGCTCCCTCCCAATCTCGTCGAGCACGTCGGGCCCCAACTTGGCTCGGCGGTAGGCGCTTGAGTAGCGCTGGCGCGCGTCACCTTCTCCGTACTTAAGGATGCACGTCGCAAGGCGCCTCCTGAACACTGCGCGCGTTTCCGTACATTCTTCGAGCGCCAACCTGGTTAACGGAAGCTCCGTCAGCGCTGCGGTCGTGATGTTCTGCGCCACCGGAACACCTCTCAATAACACCTGCTTGGTCATCTGCTTCGGTGCATCACCTTCATAGGCCAAGAGCTCAACATGCCGCTTCCTGATGTGTGCGGCCGTTCGGGTATCACGCGCGGCGAGGGCCTCAGACTGCTGTTCCTCGCTGCGCGGCTGGATGATGTGCCGGCGACTGGGAGAAACTTGCTCGAGCCAGTCAGCGTCGCGCGAGCGAGCCCGTGCCACTGTTCGATGCAGAACGCTGTTGAGTTCGCTACGGCTGGCGCCAGGGTTCCGCTCCAGATGCTCTTCAATTGCCGCCCGGTCTTCTTCGATGGAGTGCTTCCCGAACCCAGCCGTGTAGGACCGAGTGCCCGCACGTCCGGTGGCGGAGGTCTCCCTGGCCATCCGTAGGTCCTCATCGTCCGGCAGACTCCCACCGAAGATGTCGAACATCAGCAGGTTTCGGCCAACGACGCAGGGGGCCACCCCCCGCGCGAGTGTCTGGTGCATCCACTTTGGGCCGCGGTCTCCTCCCGCTGAGTTCAACCTGCTCAGAACCTGGTCGGAATAGGGAACGAGCGCATCCATCGCTAGGTCTCTGCTGCGAAGGTAGACGCCTGCGTCGTAGCCGAGCTCGCGAGCCTTCATTTGATAGTAGATGCCGACGCTGTTCGCATCCCACCCCTCCAGGGCACCTTCAAGAACGCTCTTCGCATTGACGGCCAACCGCGTGAGAACCTCACCATCCTCCTCCGACATCTGGTTTACCGTGAACTCGTGAGGCTGCCCGCACCAGCAACGCAACTGAGGAAGGCGCAGCCTGGTTGCGGTCGGCTGTGAGTAGTGGCACCCCCCACATCCAGAGACAAGCGGACAGCCGTGGGTCGCGCAGTAGCCCAGTCCTATGCACTGATGCTCGCGATGCCAGTACGAAAATCCCAGGCGTTCGACGTCCTCCTCAACGCATTGCGTGCACAGGCTCAGGCGGAACTTCGCCGTCAGCCCCCTTTGGCTCAATCCGAGGGATGAGTGCAATGCACGGGCGGTCCCGCCCTGGAGAGCAAAGTCAAGGACGGCTGGAACGTTCTCGACGGTGGCGAACGGAAGATGAAGCGGCAGCATCGTGTGCCCCGCCAGAATCTCGTAGCCGCTGCCGAACACGGGACTGAGCCACTCCGCCATCGCATCCAACCTCGTTAGAAGCACGCCGGAGCTGAGGAGGACGGGATGCCCAGGGACCAACCACGGCGCACCCTCTTGATGGATATCGATGCCCAGCAGGTAGCATCGTGCAAGGTATCCCAGAACGGTTTCCCCTGGCTGAACAGGCGGGGCCGAAGCCATGTTCAACTTTGCATTCGGCACCGTGCACGCCTCCTTGCTGAGCAAGTGATACCTGCGTCACCGATGGCCCAAACTGCGTCTCGCGTGTACATCACCGCGGAGCCCCTCCGACGACCGTCTTTCGCCGAGAAGGGGCCAGCTCTGAGGCGCCGACTCGCACCGAGGCAGCTCCCTCCGTGGCTCTGTCCTCGCCACCTCCGAACGATTTCACGTCGAGCGCCTCTTAGGGGGCCGGGACGTCTGCTGCGCAAGGCAGGAGCGCTTGTTCTCGGATGAGCGGCCAGTCTCTCGTCATCATCCTTGTAGGCCGGGTGGGCGGGCGGTGCGTGTTCTATCGAGATGCCGCGGCGAGTCAATGCTTGGTCGGCCCGACGGGTATTCGATAGCGCCCTATCTCTGACCACGACGTTCGGCTTGCCGGTGGGCTTGAGATTTTTATCCTTCATTGCCGACCTCCACCTCAGTAATTTTCACAAGACTCCAAGACCTTCTCATTCAGACAAGACTTTTCATTTCAAATCTCCAGTCATATTGAGAGTCAACACGATTCCGAGATTGAATTCCAACGGAGCGGATGATAGGAACCGGACTCGCGTTTCTCAACCAAGCCCAAGAACTTCCCGTTCGACTTCACCTCTCGTCACTAGAGACGCATTCGATTCATGAACCACACAGTTGGTACAAAGGCATCGACGCCGAGTGGATGGTTTATTGAGGCAATGGGGTCGTTCTCAGTGCAGTCGGCGACTGCTATCACTCGCGCCACATCGTTCCGCCTGGTTGGCCTGCATCTATAGAGTCTTGGATTTATTCGGCCCGGCACAGGCGGGTGAACTGCACAGCTACAGCAACTGTTCACGTTGGAGTTGGATTGCGACGACCTCTCTGGTGTCCTTCTGTCAGTTCCTTGATGTGGGAGGACGCTCAGATAAATCTTGGGGCTACACCCCTGACCATCGGAGGAGGGGGCTAGATACACCGCGGCCGATGGAAGCATGCGCAAGCGGGATGTGGGGCGCGACACCGGTGAACAGTACTGCGGAGCACAGGGGCGAGTGAACTTCGCCATGTCAGTACATCTTTGGTCCAATCACGGAGCCAAAGCCCAGAGTCTTGACTCCGGAAAGTCACGCTCGGCAGCGACTGTTCGCGGTCTTAGGGGTGACTTTGCCCAGAGTTCTCCATGGATGGAGTTCTTAAAAAACTCCTACCTAAGGCAAAGCTCTATGTACTACTACCAGCGCGCGCGCGGAGAAGGAAGGGGTGAGCTGGTCGCAGGGAGTGCGCCGTAACAGAAGTTCGCCCATGGCCGTCGGCTACCTACCCAGCAGCCAGGCCTTCACGCGTTGGATGAGCGACCGCTCCGGCGCTCTGGCTTGAGGTTGGTTCACCTGGCCGGCTGCTTCGACGGCCGCCTCAGCCTGCATGCGACGCACCAGTTCGTCCGGAACTGGACGGCCAAAGGCAGCATTCAGACGCGCCCGTTCCTGCGCTTCACGGATGAGCTTCTGCTGCGCGTCAGAAGGGACAAAGTCGGGCATGCGTACACCTTAGCCTTCACGTCGCGCCGCAGCAAGACCACCCGGCTTCGTCGCGTCTTCTGCGTTGGCGAGGCCCACCAAGGTAGGCACATGAACAGTTGCTGCATACAGGCGTTCCTGTGTGTACACACGTGGCTTGGCCCCACACAGAGCCGATGTGCACGACACTTATGCAGTCCGCAGCCGCTGCTCCTATCAGCATCGCTGGACGTCACACCGAGGGTTGAACATGAAGCCACTCAGCATCGACGAAGCAGCGCCGGCTCCAACGCCAGGGGCCGCGCCTCTTCCGCCCACGTGCTTCTTGAACGCCGACGGCGTCGTCCATCCGGTAGGCACGAGCTACTTCCATGGCGACCTCGCCGGCCCGGCTAGGCCACCGTTCTGCTGGGTCGCGGGCCTTGAGGACCTGGCGCGCCGCTGGGACCTGAGGTTCGTGCTTTGGACGTCCGCCACAGCCGCTCTTGGTTTCGAACGAGTCCGAGCGCTCGCCCCACCGTGGCTGCAGGCCCGCATCGATGGCGAGACCCCACCAAAGCTTCGGTTCATCAGCTTGTCGGAGGTACGCAAGTTGCGCAGCAGCTTCGCATCGCTGTCCTACCACCTGACCCTGCACCCCTCGAGCAACTGGGTTGCCGTATCGGACGACCTGGACGGATGGCCCGCGGAGACAGAGCTTCGGAAGCGGCTAGTGGTTTGTGATGGCAGCCAAGGCTTGTCCGACCCGGCCGTGGTCGAACGGATGGAGGCTGTTCTACGGATGGGACCCGGCTGATGCCCAGTCGACGCCACGAGAAACAGCAGGGCTCGGAGCACGCGCCTCTGCTGTTTCTCGACATCGATGACGTCCTGTGCGTCAGCCACCATCACGGGGGCCGGGAGGCCGCGCGGGCGCTCGGCGCCCGCCGGGAAGCAGGCGCCGAACCATTCCCGTGGGAAACGATGTTCGAGGAAGAAGCGCGGCTCACGTTGGACCTGCTGATGCAACGGGCGAGACCGCGCATCATCGTGACGTCCACGTGGCTTGGGCTGTTCAACCGGGCGGCCATGGCTGAGGTGTTTAGGCTCACCGGCCTGGCGAGCGTTGCCGATGCCATGCACGAGCAATGGGACGCTCCCCAGAACCGCTTTGAAACACGCCTGGCGGCCATCGAGCGTTGGCTCTCGACCAACCACTGCGGCGAATCGTTCGCCGTTCTCGATGACTTCGTGAGTGGAACCGGCCTCACCGGCTCGTCCTTGGAGCGAGAAGGTCGCGTAGTTCTGTGCGAAGTCGGCCGAGGTCTTCACCTCTGGCTCCTACCTGCCCTGGAGGCGGCCTTGAAGCTGCCTGTTAAGGGCAGAAACCTCGGGCTCTGAGCTGCCGGCATCCGGTGAAATCCATCGAACTCACTTTCGATGGACTTGGCGAATTCATCTCTCGTTGAACTTCCGAAGCGCTGAAAGGCGGCTGCTTCCTGCTTTAATGCGCACCACGGTGCACTCCTCCGCGCCGTCTAACCAATCGGAGTCCGAGATGCCCAAATCGCTGCAACAGGTCCTGAGCCAAATCGACAAGCTTCAGAAGGAAGCAAGCTCAATTCGCGCCAAGGAAGTTGCCGGTGTGATTGGCCGAATCAAGGAAGCTATTCAGCACTACAACCTGACGCCAGAAGACCTGTTCGGCTCAGCCACGAAGAAGCCTTCTGCAGCTCCAAAGGGCAAGCGCGGCGGCTTTGCCAAGTACCAATCTGCTGATGGCCAAACGTGGTCCGGTGTGGGCAAGCGCCCCCGCTGGTTTGTGGCCGCTATTGAATCTGGGAAGACGCCTGAGGACCTTCTAGTCTCGGGCGGCGCGAGCAAGTCCGCTGGCGAATCCAAGGCTACGCGTGCCGCGGCCACGAAGCGCAAACCCGCGGCCAAGGTGAAGCGTGTCGGCGTGCCGAAGTATCACAACGGGGAAGGCAAGACCTGGACTGGCAAGGGGGCACGTCCGGGATGGTTCGTTGCGGCCCTGGCCGCCGGAAGAGCTGCCGAGGACATGCCCATCAGCAAAACCTGAGCTTCGCTGAAACTGAAGCTTGGCTGCCGGGGTCCGTCAGTTGGCAAACCCTTGCGGACGCCTCCCGCCCGTCGCTCTCGCTCGCACCATACCTGCAAGCATCTCCAGCGCATCGGCGAGCTTGAGTCGGTAGTCGGGGGTGTCGTTCATCGGGTGGACTGCGAACGAGCAGCCTGAGCCTCGGAGGCTACTCACCACGATAACTGCGGCGGCCTCTGCGCCTGAGACGCGCATCAGGTCCTCGGCTTCCGCGTTGAACTTGTTCATCTGACTATCTTCAGTTGCACCAGTTGTCACTGTGAGCCTCGTACTTGGAAACCTCGACCTCGAGCAGCGATGCAACTCAGCAGGTCGTTGTGGGAGTGTCGGGGGCCGGGATAATCTTCACCAGGCGCGCGGACGGGAAAGCCTTCTTCACCGCATCGGTGGCACTCACCAGCGCTTGCTCAGCTGAGGCAGCCTCCCGCACAAACTGCAGTTCCAACTGCCCCTTGATGTCTGCGCCCAGCAGGGTGTCAGCGCAGCCTGCGCGCTCTAGCCGACATATGGCCAAGTCGAGAAGCGCGTCGTGCTCATCGAGTTCATACCGCAGACTGAACTCGAACTGCAGTGTTCGAGGCCCTGCCTGGCCTAGCCAGAATCGCTTCTGCGAAGCTTCGCCGAGCTCACTGAGCTCCGACCCACCATTCCCCAATCCGAAGGCCTCAGTGGCGGTCAACGGACGCTTGGCGGCGCCACCGGAGCTCTGACGCGGGCCTCCAAATGCCTCGTTCATCTCAGTGCTCCGTCCGCTCGGCCGCCAACTCGTCGTGGGAAGGAACCACGTCGTCCGTGGAGAGCAGCTGCTCAACTACGGGGTCCCGCTGAGCTAGTTGCAGCAAGGCCCGTTTCTCCGGGTCGGCATTGATGAGACGACGAGCATCCGCGATGGCCGCGCGGTGCTCCGGCCGCCGACGAGCCCAATCGGAGAGAAGCGCGCCATGCCTGGACGGGTAGACCGCCCAACATTGCACGATGCTCAGAGAGTCGTTCAGGTCCAGAAGCATGGCCGTTCCTTCCTAGGTGTCGGTCGAACTATACTGTATGCCCATACAGTATTTCAATGCCATGCTTGTCCGCGCCCTGCTCCTTCGCCACCGCGGCGCTCGGGTGGCTACTGAGCAGCTACGTTGTCGTGAGCCCATGACAGGGCGGCTGCAGCTGCGCATGAGCCACTATGAAGGGCGTGATGGCCGCGGCCGGCAAGTTTGCTTGCTCATGCCGCCAAACGTCAGCTCTTGCCAGCCTATCGTGGAGCTGTTTAGCGCTCGACTCTTGCGCATAGAGGACAGAGGAATTCTCATCGGCGGACTGGAGAAGTTTTGGGACCGCAAGCGCAAGACTGAGTACCCGCAGGTGCTATGGGCCTGCCCGATTCCACCTGAGGCGGAGGGGCGGCCTCGGATGGAATCCCGCAGCCCGGATGTTGTACGGCTGTTGGAAGCGATTGAAGCGATTTCCTAGCTGGAACGCAGAGAAGCTTGCGTGAACGTCCTCCTCGGCGTTGTGAGCCGAAGTCATTCATCTACGCGAGAATCAAGCGACTCACACTTGAAGGCAAGAAATGGCCAGCGTCTTCTTCTCGTACAGCCACAAGGATGAAGCCCTGCGGGACCAGCTTGAGACCCATCTGGCCCTGCTGAAGAACCAGGGGCTAATAGACGCCTGGCACGACCGCCGCATCCTTGCGGGAAGTGAGGTCGACGACTCCATCTTCGACAAGCTCAATTCAGCCGACGTCATTCTGCTTCTCGTGAGCGCAGACTTTCTGAGTTCCTCGTACTGCTACTCGCGAGAGATGCAGAGAGCGATGGAGCGCCACGCAGCGCGCGAGGCCCGGGTCATCCCGGTCATCTTGCGCCACTGCGACTGGCACGGCGCTCCCTTCGGCAAGCTCATGGCTGCTCCACAGGACGGCAAACCTATCACGTCCTGGCCCGACCGCGATGAAGCGATGGCCGACGTCGCAAAGCAGATTCGAAAGGCGGTCGAGGCAGCAGGCGCCAGCAGCTCAGCCTCCAGGCCTATCGCGACTCCGGCGGCCATCGAGCGTGCACCATCGTCGGGGCCTCTTGGCTCCCTGCCTCGCTCGAGCAATCTGCGCTTGAAGAAGGAGTTCAGCGAGCAAGACCAGGACGAGTTTCTCCGCTCGACCTTTGAGTTCGTCTGCAAGTTTTTTGACGGCTCGCTTCAGGCAGTTGGAGAGCGCAACCCAGATGTCACCGGGCGATTTGAGCGTATCGACTCACGCCACATGGCAGCGTTGCTTTACCGCGGTGGCAAGAAGATTGCTGAATGCTCCGTTCGCCTGGATGGCTTTGGCCGCGACAACGGCATCGCGTTCTCGCACGACGCTTCGTCTCGGCAAGGCTCTTTCAACGAGCTCCTGAACGCGCGAGCGGATGACCAGTCGCAGTTCCTGACGACGATGGGGATGTCGTTTGGTGGCGGTCGCGAGAAGCGGCTCTCAGAAGAGGGAGCGGCCGAGCTTCTCTGGGAACTCTTTATCAAGAACGCTCGATAAGCGCTATAGGCGGCCCGTTGAGAATCGACAGCGCGCAGCACCGACATTGTTTTGGGGCTCATCGCTGCAGTACCTGCACGATGAAGCTCTCGTAGTCGGCAAGGCTTTGAACGTTGCGATTCAAGCGAGCGCTCAAGTTCGGGTCTTCGGCCTTGCAGAAGGAGCTGCGGCCGAATCCGCTGTAGCCAATCTCCGATTCGGCCGCTTCGCTCAGCAGCTCACTCCATCGACGAAGGTCCGCAACGAAGGCAAACAACTCCGTACGGCTCAAGGCCCCCACCGTGAGCTGCCCATGGAAGAGCTTGTTGCGATGCCCCGAAGCTTCGTCCAATCGAGCCTTCAGAGAACTGAATTCAGCGCCAACGAGTTGCTCAAGTGGTCGCGGGTACAGAGTATCGAATCCGACCAGGAAGCCTTTGAAGTAGACCCTGCTGTTTTCGGCAAGCAGCTTGCGAAGTGCCGGCACGTCGTGCCGGCCAAAGCACGGGTACTGGAAGACCAAGTACGTCACTAGTCGGCGCGCCTGGCGTTCAACCTTGAGCAGAGACAGGGCGAAGGCATCGACGCCGGCAGTGGCTACGCCGGAATCAAGGACCGCATCTACGCTGCGAAACTCCTCAACATGGGCCGGGTGCATTCATGCCTCCCTAGGAGTCACTTCCTCAGGTTGCTGCGCACTTCTCGTTGGAACCCGCTTGGTCCTGGGACCGGATTGAACCCCGGCTGGGTGAGCCCGTTGGCATCGACTTGGGTGCTCTCGACCTCTACTCCATCGCTGATTCGGCGCGCATTAAAGCTATCGATGAACCGCAGGGTGGCCCAACGCTGGGACTCAACAAATCGGTCCGAACCGATGTCGTACATGGCGAAGCGGAACACCCGCACCTTGTCACCGTCTGTCGCGAGAACTGGCATAGCGTTGCTCCCAATGATTCACATGTTGGTTGTTGAAGCCCTCGGACCGCCTACAGACGGCTGACACGGTTGCTTCCTTCAGTCGGTCGCCGCTCCGTCCGCCACATCGCCGGCCGCGAAACTCTCGGGCAAGTACTGGGCGTACTTCCGATGAAGCAGGGCAACCCCCTGGTCCTTCGTGGCGGTGTAGTCAAGTTTGGTTCGGAACAGTTCAAGGCGAGCGCGAGACGCATTGAGTACTTCGGCCCATGTAGCTAGACCAACTCGGATGTTCCTCTCATGGTGGAAGAAGCCCACTGGCTTGCCCTCCTGTCGAATGGTGCGCTGCGCATCGGGAGTCATCTCGTTCGACACCGCAAGGAACGTCCAGTAGGTGTTCTCAGCATCGAAGCGTTCGTCGCCGGCCACCGCCATGGCATAGCCCAAGATTTGCCGCTGGACGTCCAAGTCGATTTTCTGAGATGGCCGCTTGAGCTCCACAACCAGAAACTCTCGACGCGTCTTCGCATACGCGGGGACCTCCCGCGCCAACATCAGGTCGATGATGCCTTCCGTACCATCATCTCTCAGCACTGCCTTCTGCTTGCCCTTCTTCTTCGCCAACTCTGGACGCAGCGTGGCAAGGTGCTTGCGAAGCACTGTGTTCAGGTTCTCGTCACTGCTGGTGAGCAGGTACTCTTCTCCAAAAATCCAAGTCTCGTTCTCAAGCATTCGATGCAACTGAGTCCGCTCACGCAGGTCACGCTTCGACTCAGCGCGGAACAGGAGTTCTTGGAGTCCGGCCAAGAACTGGAGTCGGTCCGCCACCAGCTTCCCAGCCTCGATGATTGAAGATAGCGTCGTGTACTGCAGCAGGTCTGCGAGTTCGTTCTGCTTCTCTTTTGGCAACCCTAGAACCTCAGAGAGGATGCGCTTCAACGCCTCGGGGTTCTCATCCAACGCAGTCTTCAACATCCGCAACGTGAACTGTCGGTCTTTGACCTGTCCCTCACGGAATGAATCCAAATACTGATGCACGCTGAGCGCGCAGATGTCGAACACCTCTCGGCGCGCTGCCTCAAGCGGGCCAGTCGCGTCTCCGGCGAACGGGTAGACCCCCTCGTCCTTCCACTGCTTTACCAGCTCCGATGCAGACTCGGCCTTTCGGCGCCGGAAGTGTCCGCGCAGCGCCGCCCGCGCGTCGTCCACTATGCGCCGCAGCCCGGGCTCCAGTCCGTCCATGGATAGGACATTTTCTTGATGCAGCTTCGCGACGTACTCGGACCGCAGATAGGCCGTGAAGTTGAACTCGCTGCCAGGACGAATGCCTGCCTCTACCTCATGAAGAACGAACCCATCAGCGTCGCACAAGCAGATTCGACGCTCCTTCTTGGAGAACGACCACTCCACGACATCGAGCTGCGCTAGGACTTTCACGCCCTCATCGGTCACGAAAGCAGGAAGCTGATGCGTTTCGTGGGCGAGTTGAACCATCTTGGGGTCGATGCGTTCTCCACGGAAGATGATGTCCGTTGCCGGGTAGGTACGCAGATACAGCGCGAACTCCTCTGCTAGCTGCCGGGCGGCCGAACCGTCGCGAGAGAGGACCCCCAACGGTTCTTGAATTCCGGAGATTCGAACATTGGTGCCGCGACCACGCCCAGACGGGGCCGGCGAAAGGGCGCCTATCTCGAACTCTTGTAGGCGGCTCCCATTGCCTCTGATGATGAAGTTCTGCGGCTGGTCTTCATCGTTGAGGAATACCGTGTCCCACTCGGCCTGATGTCCGAGGGCGAAGGCTTTGAACCGACCCTTTCCGTTGCGGCCGTGCATCTTCTTCTGCGACCGCTTTGTGACGCGCTGTTCCCTCTTCCATGAACCACCAAGATTTCCGAACGCGCGTTCCGCCTCGCCAAGGCTGATGCCATTCCCGTTGTCGGAAATCTCAATGACCGCCGGGTTTCCGATTTCGTTGTCCGTAATTCCAATCCTGATTCGGTCAGCATCGGCATCAAGTGCGTTCCACACCAGCTCGGCAAGCGAGCTAATTGGCTTGCCTCGCGCCAGCGACTCAAGATGGTCCGGTTGCGCTTCAACGTGGATAACCCGAGCGGTATGCTCGGTGGCAGCCTGTACGGTCATCGTTCCCCCCAAGAAATTCTCTCGTTCTACCCTGAGTATCCGGTGCTCCGCTACTCCTTTCAACAGTGCGTGAAGTTAGCTGCAGGTTGAGGTGCCAAGCTCTGCCCCGCAGACGCCTGCTTCAACGCCGCATGAGGCTCGATGCAAGCCCTCACGTTACT
Source organism: Roseateles noduli (assembly GCF_050626985.1). NCBI lineage: Bacteria > Pseudomonadati > Pseudomonadota > Betaproteobacteria > Burkholderiales > Sphaerotilaceae > Roseateles > Roseateles noduli. Next base: position 5,744,353 of record NZ_CP192463.1, on the reverse strand, counting down.
CAGTCGACTTCATGAGTTAAGCGCACACTTATCGCGGCGGGACTTCCGCTCAGCCTATAGGTCTCACCGCACCAAGTCTGGGGCCTGCGGGGTCATTCTCAACGAGTTAGGCGAGACCCGACCAGCGAGAGAAAAAGCTGCAAGATGTCCACTTTCGTTCGGCCGCTGCTGATGATGGACAGGAACGAGTCGAACGTCATCGAGACCACCTCGCCGCTGCGCGGATTCAGTAGCGCGAACTTGCGCCACTCCTCTCCGTTGTGCTCAATGGCAGCTGAAAAGCTAAGCAGCCAATAGATGGCGACTTGTCGGTAGTCAGCCGATGAGAAGCGTTTTACGGTGCACTTCACCTCAACGAGTGTGTCGCCCAGCGAAAAATCCCCGTAGCCGCTGGAAATCCACTCGAGGCCGGGAATCCGCGGGCGATGGACGATTGGCTGAGAGGTCGATGCGCTTAGTGACCTCATGGTCGCATTAAGGTTTCGCCCTACAGTCTCTGCGAGATTCTGGTCAACCGCTGTTAGCTGGTCGGGAAGTCTCGCGTCGAAGAAGGCTCGCTGTCTACGCAACGTCTCTGCGAAGCATGTTGGCCAGTCAATCTCGTCATAGCCTTCAAGCAGGCGCTCTCCCACCGTGTACCCCAGCTCAAAGAGCATCGCCCGCTGCAACTGTGAGCGCAGAAGATAGTCCGAGCGCAGTGGCTCGACCGGCAAAGTCCTTGCCGTCGCATTGAGGTGGGCAACGATTCCTGGCGTCAGCTGAGGGAACACCTCATCGAAGATTCCCGGAATCTCGCGAGCGACCGTACGTGGGTCAAACTGCATCGCCTGCCCCCTTCGCCCAATTTTGGAACACGTTGGCGAACCTTGGCTCTGCGCCGCGAGGATGCTTCGCCAGCTTCGACTTGTCCCGCTCCTCATCTAGGTCGACTTCAACCCCTAGCTGCCAGTACTGCGCCACCGCTCGCCTCGCTTGAAGGCGCGCCATGTTTCCTTCGTCCCCAAAGCGGTGCGAACTCAACCAGTACAGACGCTGACATTCTGGACTTAGCTGTTGCCACCGGTTCCTCAGATGATTGAACGCGACGGCATCGTTCCAACCGCGCCAGCAGTCCAGACACGCTCGCCGAACGGCGTCGACTTGAACCTTGTCGAAGAGCTCGCTCACAAAAGTGGCTCGCGCGGGGGTCTTCTTAAGCCGCAGGCAGCGCAGGTAATGCAGGAGGCTGGTCTCAGCCTTCAGGAGGTGCGCGGAGTGGTTGGGCAACGCGTCGAGCAGCCGGTCCACGGCGTCGTGGATGGCTGCAAACCGCTCATCCCCTCGCAGATTTGCGATGCCGCGCATGATGGTTGAGAACGACGAGCGGAAGGCATGAAGGTTTTGCTGCTTCAACAGCGTGGCGGCAATCTCAAGCGCCACAGCCGGCTCGTGAAGCCGGATTGTTCGCCCAATCTGGGTTACGAGGAAGGTATCCGGAAGGGCCTTCTCGAGCTCGCGATTGAGTAGTTTTCGCACCTCTAGCGTCTCGACCGTCTCTACGAGCGAGTCGTAGTCCTGTTCAGGACTATCCGAGTAGGGGTCAAACTTTAGGTCAATCTTTCGTAGCTTCGCGGCCTCTGCATCATCTCCGCCTAGCTGCGACGCCACATAGTCGCAGTAGTGCTTAGCCGAGAGGAGAACAGTCTTCGATTTGTTAAGACTCAGCCCGTAATCCATCAGGCACTGAGCGAGTACGCCGAGCTTCTGGTAGGCATCAGCCGTGTTGTCAGCAATCAAGACGTAGTCATCGACATAGCGGCAACCGTGGAAGCCCTTCGCTCGGAGCGCCATGTCGACTTGATGAAGGAATAGCTCCGCAAGAATTCGCGCACCCTGACCGCCGACGGGAAGACCGAACGAGCGTCCCGCGAAAAGCTTGCTCAGCAACGCGTTGACCTGCTTCGAGACGACCGGCCCGTCGCCATCCAGGCCGTTGATGATGTTCTCGATGTAGTGATGTGAAACGTGCTCGTAGAAGCTAGAGATGTCGGTCTGTACCACGACAGCGTGCTCGGGGAGCGGCGCAGCCTGCTTCGCAGTCTCCTCCTTGAAGGCGCGCCAGGTGAACGCGCTATCGAAAAGGTCCTTGTCACCACCGAGAAGAAATCGATACGAGCGCGCAGCGTTGGAACGTTCGGGCTCAAGCGTTTCCGCGATGGCGATAGCCAAGCCGTTTAGATAGATGTTCCAGAACAGGTGCATCTTGGTGATGACCCGAAAGCCGCTAGGCCCAGACGGTGCCAGAAGCCGTTCGCTGTATACGTGAAGCGCCGCGATGCGTTCGTGGTTCTCCTTCACCGACTTGCTGTCGCGAAGCTCCGAGTAAAACCCGTACGCGATTTGAGCGAGCGCCGCCCCTTCGTCCCTACAGAACCGGGTGTCGACGTCAAACGGCAGCGTGTCGTTGTCGCCGTGCTCTGCAATCTCGAGCGCGGAGCGCTCGAAGTGGCGCAGTTCTGGTTTCAGCAAAGTTACCCTCCTTGCGGCGCTGGCCCGTGCCTGCGGCCGGGCGTCACCGTTGTGATGTGTTGCTCTTCTTGCTACGGCCTAAGGGAGGCCACCGCCCCACCGTACCTAGCCAATTTACACCGCCGCCCCCGAGAACCTTGCCCTCCGTGCGCCCACCGCTCTGGACTTGCGCGGCGCTGCAGCCGAGACTGCGGGGAGCCTCACCTACCTGCAGAGATACCGGGAGATGGCAATGATGGAAATTCGGGTCGCGTGGCTTTTCGGCCTTCACGAGACCGACGGTGGGGAAGCAACGAGCGGCGGCAACTGGTTTCCGGACAACGAGTCGAACCGCCGCGAGCTGGAAATCATCGTAGAGGCTGGCAACGACGCGTGCGGGCCAGGCACGCATTGGCTCGAAGAGCGCCAAGCCTAAGCGAGCGCCCCAGGATGCCCCTCAACCGGACGGTGGAAGGCGTAAAGAGCCGCCTAAGAACCCCAATGATTGAAGATGCTCAGACGGTCCAGGCTCTCCTGCGACGGGACAGACCCGACTTTCTGCCACGGCCGCGGCAGAGCGACAGTTGGGGAATCGGGGAGGAGCGTCGGGGGCGCGTCGCCGCCGAAAGCCAGCCGCATGAAGAGAAGGAGCACCAGGTGCGCGATGGGTTGCTCTGCGCCTGAAATCACGCGGAGCTCTTCAAGCCGAAGGTGCTCTCTGAACGACCATGCCTCGCACACCCAAGTGCGGCGGTCTCGCTTCGCTGTGAACTTCGCCACCGCCTCCTCGCCGTAGCGCACCTCCACCTGGGCGTAATGGATGGGTCGCTCGCACGGCACTCCATCTTTGCTCTTCCCCCACAAGGCCTCGGCGCCACGTGCAGCCAAACAAATGATTGGCTCTTGGCTGATGCTGCGGAGCGATAGGCTCCCGCGCCCGACTCGCTGAAAGTCCGGGTTGAACTCAATGACCTCCCAGTCGAGCGTCCTCTCCACATGACTTCGAGTCGCACTCATCCTGTACTGAGGTCCCCACTTGAGCTCGCCATCCGCTGCGGCATAGGCACAGGCCACCACCAACTCGAGTTCGTCCTCATGCGGCTCGCTGTCCTGACCAACGTCGCGAAGCATCGATAGATGAGGCGTCATGTCCAATTCCAGTTGAGCAAGCGGGCGTAGGAGGTTGATGCGAAGGTTGCTCAGCCCCGCAGCCACGGGACCACGGCGAGGGGGTAGCCGAGCTCTCCGTCCTTCAAGTCGGGTTCGTCCGCCAAGGCTACGAAGTGCGAGCTAGGCGACTCGCACAGCTTGCAGTGGGTCCTGGCGTAGACCCACTCTTCGGACAAGCCATCCAGAGCGGGCGACGGAGCGGCTTCATGCACGGTGCCGCATACCGGGCAAGCGCACACCTTCATGACGCACCTCCGTCGACCTCGCCTTGGCGCAGCATGCGCTCGGCACGCAGGATGACGCCGAACTTCAGGACGACCAGGCAGTTGAAGCATTGCCCCTCCTCCACCACCTGGAAGCCATTCCAGACGGATGTCCGCCGATTGAACGCAAGAATCCGCCCGTCGCTCGCGCGGAGATGTACGTGGTCAGGGTCGCGCAGGACCTCGAACACCTCGGCCTCAATCCAAACGGCGCTCATGGTTGCCGTCGCCGTGACCGCTGGCGCTGGAGAGAGGGAACCTAGGCTTTCCTCAACTTCTCGCTCGGACAGCACACCATCGACAGCCAGTTCGTCGAGCACGGCAATCAGATTCCCCGACAGCGAACGCACATCGACCATCTCTGCCGCCGGAAAGACAGCACGTACGTCCCGAGCAACCTTCAACGTCGCGTCGAGCGACGAGCCGGCACTGGTCAGGCACTCGACAGCCAGGAAGAACGGACGACGCCAGTACATCTTCGCGTTGGTGAACTCCGGGCCGAGACGCTTGAGCAGGACGTCCCGCGGCAGGCACTCGTCGACCACGGCCCCGAGGCTGACGAAGAACTCCATCGGCTCTTCCAGCGACGAACCCTCGCCGAGCTCTGCGGACGCCGCAGCGAGGTTGGCTGGTTTCATGCCTCCGCCGCGGTCGGCGGGCACATCAGGCTTAGGTCGGGCGTGCTTGGTCATGCCCGTTTTTAACGCTGCCGACCTGCACGAGCAATCCCAACATCTGCATCGTATGGCGGTGTACGCGAGCTATAGCAGGTGTATCTGCTGCCAACTCGTGCATCTCCGCCCCTATGCCCACAGGGGTAGCTCAACCCATGAGCCACTGCCATCGCAAGCTCTTCCCATGGACACGGATGCACCGTGCCGCATCAAAGGAGTTCGCCATGACGCTAGAACCCATGCCCGTTGAGGGTGACGAGGTCGCATTGATTCAGCTGCAGCTCTGGGGAGCGTTTTTGCTCGCCATCCCATCACTTGGCGGCCCAACCGTCCATCTGTCGGGTTGGAACCCAGCGACCGGCCGTGCCCGCGTGTCTAGCCCGGTGAAGGAGGTGATGGTGCGAGAGCGCCGGGTCATCACCGCATCCGGTCGCATCTACCTGGTGACCGGCAAACCCGGTCGGGCCGCGTTCGGGCTACTAGCGCTTCAGGGGTGGGCACCAGCATTGAAGAGCGTCGTGGTTGCGAACGTGACCCGCCAGCTGTTCGAAGGGCCTCGCCTGGTGCTGGCGGCCAAGTTCGCTCCGGTCGAGACGGCATATCTCCACTGAGTGCAACCGCTGCGTTCGCCGCCAGGCCGAAGACGAGGTCTATCAGGTCTTCGCCTTCTCCGGGCCAGCCAACCGGCGCAGCTCGGACAGCTCATCGCGGGCGGCTAGCTGCATGTCTTGCCGTGTCCGCGCAGCCTCAATGTCATCAGACATCGATGCGTCCAGAGCGGCTGACCGTGTATCCAACGTCTCTACGGCATAGTCCAGCCAGCGTTCGTACCCTGCCGGGGGAGGAAGTCCTGCGACGACAGCACTTTCGGCGCCTCCCCGGTCGTGAGCAGTACCTGGGAAACCGTCACCACCAACTGCAGTTGCCGCTTTGCCAGATTCGTTTCCTGGACGCGCACGGGTGTCTTTATGTAGAACGGAATCCCCTTTTCGACAGTGGCCGCGCCGTCCTGTTACACATTCACACTTGAACAGCCTCCCAGCGCAAGTGCAGCGACAGTCAACGTGAGTTGGGTTTTCATCTGTCCTCTCCCAGGTAGAAGCCGGGTATGTTCAAGGGCGGCGCATCCAACGTCATCATCTCCCAGTACAAGGTCAACGAGGTCGCATCACGACCAATCAAGCGGAGACTCGAAGCCGCCCTCGGGAAAATCAGTACTCGTGCATGTCGGGATTTGGGACGATTTTTCGTTAGTCGTTTGAGGAGGAGATTCACGAATGGCTCTGCTTGCGAATCGGGGAGGACTGGTTCTTGACGAGAGCGACCTAAAGGCCCACCTAGCCAGGTTGCTCCAGCTAGAAAACGTTGCGGTGCTTCTTGGCGCAGGCGCCTCGGTGGCCGCAGGCGGAATGACAGTTCGAGACCTTTGGGGGGATTTCGTTCAGCGCCACCCAGACAGCGCGGAGCTTCTGCTCGAGCATGAGTTTGTGGAGGCCTCTCACATCGACGCCGCACGAGAAACGCGCCAGTTTCCGAACATTGAGCGGCTGGGCGACAGCCTCCAGATTGCTCTAATCGACGGGCGGAGACATGACCTGTGGCCAGCCGATACGAGGGGCCTCGAAAGGGCAATCAGCGACATCAAGCGTTCAGTGGTGCGCGCCTCGCTGCTACAAGCCGACTGGTGGCAAAACTCCGAGTCCACGCGATTAGCGGAACGGTTATCACAGCACCGCGAGCTATTGCAGAAGCTGACTTCCGCTCGGCAACCTGGTCAATCCGCTCCATGGGTCTTCACGACCAACTATGACTTAGCCATCGAATGGGCGGCGGAGTCCATCGACCTACAAGTCCTCAACGGATTCTTGGGTCTTCATCATCGGCGCTTCTCGCCGCAGAGCTTCGACCTTGGCTTACGGAACACGATGGCTCGTGGAGAGGCGCGCTTCGGGGTCTACAACGTCTACTTGGCCAAATTGCACGGCTCGCTGACATGGACTGAGCGGGCCGGCGAGGTTTATGAGCGTGCTGCCGCCGCAAGTTTCGCGGAGCTCGACTCGTTCCTTCAAGGTGGCCCTGCCCTGGCGCAGACCATGGTCTTTCCTCGAGCAGCTAAGTACATGGAGACCATCGGCTTCGTGCTCGGGGAGCTGCTTCGCCGCTTCTCCGAGTACCTGGTTCGTCCCCAGACCTCCCTCCTCATTTCTGGCTATGGGTTCGGGGACGAGCACCTGAATCGGATTCTGCTGAGTGCCCTTCAGAACCCAACGCTACAGATAGTCGTGTATCTCCCTGAATGGAATTCAGAAGCGCCCGGGGCGAATTCCAGAACGGTACAGACGCTCATGAGTCTTCGCTCGCCTCGGGTGACGCTTGTAGGCGGAATGCCGGAGGCATTCTTCAATTCATTCGTCAGTCACTTGCCAGACCCTATCGTCTACGACGAGCAAGCAGCTCGACTGCGAGACCTCCTTCGTTCATCAGCTGCCGGAGAAGCGCAATGAACTCGCGGGACCCAGTCGGCTATGTCGTGGAAATCGACGACGGCGAAGTGACACTCAACCTACTTGACCGCCACCGAGGGCAGCTAGCCTCTCACTCCCAAGGTGTCTCGCCTGTTACCGAGGTGGGTAGTCTGCTCGGCATTGATGCTGGCTCCAGGCTTCTCGTCATGCGCGTTAGAGGTATGAGCTTCGCCGAGCCTCGCGAGGTTCACCGACGCACACGAGGCGGTTCCGCGGACGACCAGGAGCCACTTCGGCACCTGAAGGGTTTCGTTGTCGGGTATCTGGCGCGCTCGGGCCAAGTTACTCACTTCTCAAACGACTCTCTCGCGACGCCCTCTCTAGGGGCCGAGGTCTTCCCGTTGACCAGCGACGAGCAAGGTGCCATTGCCGGAGACACCTCCGAGTTTGTAGTTCCCGTACAGCTAGGTCGCGACATTCGTGCGGACCGAATGGTCACCGTTGGACTCTCATCGCTTATCGCGAAGCATGTTGCAGTGCTCGGAGCTTCTGGCCACGGAAAGAGCTCCTTCAACGCAGCAGTTCTACAGCAACTTGTGGGCCTGCCAAACGCCCACGTTGTCATCTTCGATATGAACGGCGAGTACGCGCAGGCACTGGCCCCGCACGTTCCGGAAGGTCGGCTACGCAGCACCACGTTTGGTGGCCCAGATGGCTACCAGATTCCATACTTCGCCCTGGGACGCCAGGGCCTCCAGCGACTCCTGCTGCCAAGCGAGAAGACTCAGAAGCCCGCGTTGACCTTTGCAGTCGAAGTTCTGAATCGAGTCGTAGAGTTCCCTGGGCAGCAAGGCGTCGGTCTAGTCGGCGACCGGGCTCCGCGCCTTTTCGATGACTGCCGCGCGGGGAATGCCGCCGCCGCAGAACAAGCGATTGAGCAGCTGCGCAGCCGACAGGCCCCGATTTCCACCGTTTGGCCCGGCATGTCTGCGCTCGCATCCTTGGTTGCGGACTGCTACTCCATCAGCCCCAGCCGTGACGGCCCAAAGCGTGATGCGTTCTCCTATGGCAACGTTGCACCGCTGATATCGAGGATTCGCCGGCTAGTTGAGGACGAGCGGTTCCGCGAGGTCGTGAATGTAGAGAGCGCGAGGTCTACGCTGCCCGGCCCATTGGATTGGGCACGGGAGTCCCGTGCACTGGTCGAGGACATCTTCGGCACACGCCAGAGTCCGTGGACAGTCCATATCATCAACCTGCGGCTTGTAGCCCAAGACCTGATGCCACTCGTCCTTGGGTCGTTGTTGGAGCTCTACGCTTCGGAGCTCTTCCGGAGGGGACAGGGAGCAAGCCCGGAAACGCTCCTGGTGCTGGAAGAGGCTCACCACTATCTCCGCTCGGTCGGTACTGGCGACGATGCGAAAGAGAACGCTCTGGCGTACGAAAGGCTGGCCAAAGAGGGGAGAAAGTTCGGCCTGGCACTCTGGGTCAGCACGCAGCGCCCCTCGGAGGTATCGCCTACTGTCCTATCTCAGTGTGGCACGTGGGCGTGCTTTCGCCTGACTACCGAGCAGGACCTGAACGCCGTCGCCAACGCAACCGAATGGGCGGACCGGAGGGATGTTCGACGAATCGCCGGGCTGGCCAAGAGGCATGCCATTCTGTTCGGAAGCGGCATAACGATGCCAACGCTCCTGCACACGCGAACGGCCTCTCCGCCGCCAAGGTCCGAGGACCCTGTATTCGAAGAGTGGGCCCGTCTGGAAGGCTGAGTCAGCCCTTGTCAACTTCTGCAACCCGCAGGACCGCGTACATCTCCAAATGAGGCGTACTCTCCGAAGGGAGTAGTCGGTGGAGGCCAATTGCCATTTCCGAAAGAACAAGGCAGCTGGCCAGTAGCGCCATCCAGTTGCCGGGAGCCCAAGCCCGCCCCCGCCGCACCACCTCACTCGGCGCCGGGGCTTCCGCCTCGTGTCGAGCCTATTAGACAGAGCTTGGTTCTAGGCGACGCATCTTTGCTCCCGGCGATGTACTTTCTTCAGCTTCGCAGTGGCCATACGGCAGGTGACGCACGGCTACTACGCGTCTTTGCGCGAAGCGGCAAACAACGTCTGAACCCGACACGCCAACCCCCTCACTCTCGGGATGCAACCTGTAAGAATCCGGTGGCTAGATTCGCATTAACGCGATGTTCACTGCAGGCGTAGCTGCAACAATTGGCGGCATCTAGACCACAAGGTGAGTCGCGAATGGTGGACCCCGACCAGGCACTCATGCAACTTCAGTCGAGCTTGCAGAGCCTGCTTGACCCTGTTGAACTTTCGAGACATGTCTCGGTCGCCGCGGCATCCCCGGATGGAGAGGCGCCAACTACCACAGTGATGTACGTCAAGCTGAAGGAGGACGTCGCGAACGTCCTTAGCCTGGCGGAGTTCCTTTGGCACAAGGCACCCAATTACGCGCTCTCGCGCAAACGTCGCGAGGAGCTGCAAGCGCAGATATCGAGCGCGCCTAAGGGCGACTTGTCTGTGACTAGCATCGTGTCTTCTGCGGTGCGTGACTCCTTCCTCGACTTCCGGGAGAAATTCCCTGGGCGCGCAAGCGAGGTGGGCGAGTTGCTGGCCTATTGCGTCGCAGTCGAACAGCTTGGAGCGACGCAGTTGGCCGCAAAGATGGCCTTGAAGACGAATAGCAACATGCCGGTACACGGTCTCGACGGAATCCACGCAAAGGTCGAGAACGGCTGCCTCTACGTCTTCTTCCTCGAATCCAAACTGAGTGCAAGCGCGGGCAAAGGCGCTACCGAGTTCGCGGAGTCAGTCGCTGATTTTGTCGCCAGCGCGAAACAGTACGGGCGCGAGTACAACATCGTTCGAGACTTCGGCAACCTGGATGCTCTTCAAGGCGCAGAACGCGAGAACGCTCTGAGGTACTTCGATGTCCTTGCGCAGGAAACTGTCGTGGACTTGCGTGAACGCCACGTTGGCGTAGTCCTCTACAGCGATAGCAAGGTCTTCGGCTCAATGCCGGCGAAGTCCGACAGCCATCCAGCCGGCTTCTACGATGCGCACGCTGCCACCAGCTTTAAAGCGGTGCTCCCCGCTCATCAGAAGGCTGCGCACCATCAGTTGACGAAGCAGAAGGTCGACCCGAAGGGCTGCCGCGTCTATTACGTCGCGGTTCCCAGCACGGCCGAGGTCCGCAAGCTTTTCTATGAGTTTATGGGGTACACGCCACCAAAGCCAAAGGCTACCCCGAAGAAGAAAGGCCAGCCAACGCAACCACAAGCAGGCAAGAATGGAGCGTCGAAGTGAGCACCTTCGCAACTGAGCTGTCCGGTCGATTTTTAGCAAGCGACAAGTACTGGACCCTCCTCGAGACGTTGCAAGCTGCCGGCGTCAACGAGACGCTGGGGCAACGAATTCTTGTTGAGGCACCGACTGAGGAAGAGCTCGCCAAGCTCTTGTATTGCGCCGAGGTCTTCGTGCAGACGACGGATGAAGACAAGCTACGACATGCCCAAGAAATTGCCATCCAAACGCTTCTAGTCACAGAAGGCGCAGCCGAGCGTGAGCGCGCGATGAGGCTGCTGACTGAGCTTGGAAATTTCCCCAGCTTGCGCTACGCAGAGCTTCGCTACACGGGCGCAGCTGAATCCTTGTTCGGCATGGTGAACCGGAGAGTCTCCGAACGGCTGAACACAGTGAAAGTTGGCGATGAGTCTCTTCCGCTTACCGACTACCAGCGCAGCGTCTGGGCGGCTCTCCCAAAGACTGCTCGGGCGGCGGTCACCGCGCCCACCTCGGCCGGAAAATCGTTCTTAGTCCTTGAGCACCTTTGCCGAAAGGCAGAGAGCTCACACACTTTCACCGCTGTGTATGTCACGCCAACGCGTGCACTCCTCGCAGAGGTGCTGCAGAAGGTTCAGGTTCGACTTAAGGGACACACGAGCATTCGAGTTTCCGCGGTTCCGGCGCTCAGCGCGTTTGCTCCAGCGAGGCAGATTTTCGTACTGACGCAGGAGCGCCTGAATGTACTGCTTGCTGCTGACGATGTCCGATTCAAGCTAGACATGCTTGTGGTGGATGAAGCGCAGAACTTGGCCGAGGACGCGCGCGGCATGATTCTGCAGGACTGCCTTGAGCGCATTGCTTCGCGCCATCCAAGCGCGCAAGTCATCCTGCTCGCACCAGGGGCCACGGGCATGCCGGATGTTGCACGCACTTTTGGCATCTCCGACCTGGTGCCGCTCGCCACTCAACTTTCGCCGGTCCTTCAGAATCGGATTGTCCTGACGAAGAACGGCGGACGCGGAAAAACCCATGAGCTGAGCATCTCGCTGATGGGACGCGAGGGTGCTCGACGCCACCTGGGCTCAATTCGCACGAGACTGTCTTTGGCGAGAAAGACTCACCGACTGGCTACAGTGGCGCTAGAGCTGTCCGGCGACGGTAAATCTCTCCTCTACGAGACCGGGGCCCGAGAGGCAGAGAAGACTGCGGCGCTATTAGTCGGAATGCTCGAGGCTCGAAATGTCCGACCCAGGTCAGCGTCTCTCGGGGAGCTTGCCAAGTTCATCCGAGAGCACATCCATCCTGAGTATCAGCTCGCAGGCATGGTTCAGTGCGGCGTCGCGTATCACTACGGGAAGATGCCCAACCTCCTCCGGGAGGCGTTAGAGCAGTCGTTTAAGCAAGACGAAGGCGGCCTACAGTTCCTGGTCTGCACGACCACTCTCGCGCAGGGCGTCAACCTGCCAGCGCGCAACGTATTCATAGACACGCCCAAACGTGGGCAAGGGAAGCCGCTTCCCCCCGCCCTTCTCTGGAATTTTGCCGGCCGCGCAGGCCGACTCAATCACGACATCGTTGGGAACATCTTTCTGCTGAACTACGAAGAGTGGGACAGCAAGCCCATGGATAAGTTCGTGCCGTTCGATGTGAAGCCCGCAATCACCGAAACACTCCGGCACGAACGTCTGAGAATCGTAGAGGCATTGCGCGATGGTGCACTCCCGCCTCAGACACCAGGGAACGAAGATGTGGCCCGAGTCCGAGCCTGTGCAGGGCTGCTCATGTCACATGTGGCGCGTAGGGATGTCTACTCGTTCCTTGGAAGGGTCATGGACCGCCCGAACCCTGGCGAGCTGAATGAGCTGGCTCACGCCGCAGAACTTGCCTATGGCCAGCTCGGGCTACCTGACTACATCGTCGCGCAGAACTGGACGGTGGACCCATTTGGTCTTCGTCGCCTGTATGAGTTCATTCTCGCCAAGATTGAGCAAGAGGAAATCGACGAACTCATTCCCATGAACCCGCACGTCGAGCCTTCCGGCCACTACAAACGTTTGTTTGGCTTCCTCGTCGAGCGAGTGCATGGCAAGTCCAGAAACTTTGGAGCCCTTGCCGGGGGATTGGCGGTTCAATGGATGAAAGGTCACCCCTATCCAGTCATGTTGAAAGGTTGGCTCCGTGGTCGGCGCATGAGGGAGAGCGCTGAGCGAAGAGCCGCAGGCTTCGCCGGTACAACCCCACCGAAAGAACGAACGCTGGACGCGCACATTCTCGATGCGTTCCGGCTCATTGAGGACGTGGTTCGTTTCGAGTTCGTGCAACTCGCTAAGGCTTACCGCGACCTGTTGCTGCATGCGCTGCGCGAGACCGGAAACGACCATCGCATTCCGGACGTAGAGGACTTTGCCCTCTATCTGGAGCTTGGAGTTTCGACAGTGGTCGGAACGGCCTATGTGGAGCTAGGCCTGTCTCGAATCGCGGCATCTGTGCTTGGGGGCTTGGACGGTGGCGCCGATGTGCGCACAGCTGAAGACGCTCGGCGCTTCCTCTCCAAGCTCGACCTCAGCTCAGTCAAGGTCAGCCCAATCATTAAGGACGAGCTAACTAGGTTGGGACTGACTCCAGCGCAGCCCTCCGGAGAGGAAATGGCCTGACGGTCGGAAGCATGACGCGCTGTCGTTCCACGCACCTTGTGCCGTAGGCCAACGACAGCAAGTGAAATTTCGCTTGGCCGAGATTTCCGCATCCAGATGCTTCCTTTGGGTCAACGGCTACAAGGACGGACGCTTGGACACATCAACATCAAGCATTCTGAGTAGCACCCGGAACTTCAATCGTAGTGGGCGGTTTGCCGTCGGAGAATCCGCGCCTACGTTCCCAAAGCACCACGTCAGAGCGCCCTATCCCTGTCGCTCGGCCGCACTCGCTTAGCGTCGCTTGGCCGCTCGTGTCTGCTTGCGGCGCTTTGCGGCTGACCTGCAATCTCCGCGGCGCTTCCTCGACTGAGTCGCCCCTGCCATGCAGGCGACGACCTTGACCGGGGGATAGGTGATTTCGAATTTCACCGGGAAGTCGTGGCGCGGCCGACCGTCCAACACAACTGGCGTATCCGGTCGAAGGATGCCCCGACTCAGCGCCAACTCCGCGAACGCTTCAATCTCTCCTGCGGAAAGAGTGTCTCCAAGGCGAACGTACAGCATGTCCTGAGTGCCCGGTTGACCGCCAGGTTCGCTGACGATGCACACGACCTCTCGTAGCAGAGGCAACCTTGCGGCGAAACCAAGGACGTATGCCCGCGCATGTCTTGCCCTTTCCGCGCGGTACTCCTGATAGGTAGCGCCAGTTTCCGGCGTAGCGGCCATGAACACATAGCCTCGCTGCTTGTCGATAGACACGAGCCTAGTCCGTGCCTGCCCCGGAGCGACATCCTGGACGAGGACGGCCATCAGTTGCTCAACCAAGAGTCGCCTGGCCAGGCGGCTCTCCGACGCCATCGCTCTAAGCACCAACTCATGGTCCGAGCTGAAGTCAGATTCCCCGATGACTTGCTCGGCCGTCGCAGCGACACCAAGCTGCACGTGCGAGCTATGCCATTCGATAATCTCGTCCCAGAGATAGCTCTCGGCGTTGGCGAAGCGGCGGCCGACCTGCTCGGGTCCATTGCGGTAGCCGAACCAATCGCCCTCTTCCAGGACCATCACGTCCTCTTCGCCCCCGTGGTCGAGAGCTAGACCTCTTCGACCAGCTGTCTCACTCATCATGTACCGTGCGAGAAGGTCTTCCTCGCCAGCAAGATTCACCCAGGGCCGCGCGGTGATGTACGCCTCTTTGGCGCTTAGATAGTCGACAAGGTCCTTGGCTGTATCAAGCTCCCCCAAGAGTACGTCGACAGCCATCTCGTCGAGCACGTGCACGAACCTTTTGCTTGGCAACGGGTAGCCAATGTGGAAGGGCACGGCGTAGTGGTCGTTGCCGACTAGCGTCGTACAAAGGATTGGCGTTCCCGAGCTACCCATGCCGAAGAACCTTTCACCAGCCTTGTGACCACCTCGAGTTACGGCAACAAGGTGGAAGATGGCTCGTTCCGGTTGTGGCAGCGAGATGGGGAATGGAACCGTGCAGAGTGGGTCGAGATAGAGCCTCCGCGGGTGGTGCTTGACGAACTTCTCCGCTCCTTCAAGTTGCCTGCAAGACTTTTCAATCGCGGACGAGTACCAGCGACGCCATGCGACACCAACGTCGATGCTCTCGTTGAACTGGCAATGCTTATCCGAGAACATGACGATGTGGTCGCCGAAGACCACCAAGAGGTCGCAGAGTTCCGTTCCTGCCCCTCGCCCGTTCTTCTGGCCGGCATCTCGGAAGACGTTGACGTAGCTCCACATCGAGAGAAATGTCCTCTTCGCTAGGCGGCTGAGGATTCGCTCTGAGTCCGTAGTACCGAGTGCAACCGCAGCAGCGGCCCAAGCTTCGCTCCCTTGCATGCGCCCCCTCATCTGTTTGGAGGGAATCTACCTCGTTCCAGGCCATTGACTCTGATTGCCTCTTGCGGTCTTGAAAGGGGGGAGCGGGCATCGAGTACGGAGGCAGCCTGCTCCGTGAGCCGGCCGCTCAGAGCTTCAGGGCGATGGCTTTTGCAGCGTTTTCAACGGCGAGGCGGCCTGCTGGGGAGTCGAGTTCGAAGCCAGCTCGCGCCAGGCAGCAGAGGAGCTCTTCGAAGGCGATGCGTGCGGACTCAGCTTTGCTGCCCAGGTCGTTGGTGGGCACGTAGAACTCCCGTTCTAGACGGCTGTAAGTAGCCACAGCGCCGTGCGGCGCCAATCCGAGGCTGATGCCGAAGGGCAGAGAGAGGGTTTTGCACATGGAAGGCTCCTGTCCCATGTGTAGCGGCGGCGTTTATCGCTGGTCCGGCACGTCAGGCTTGTGCCCTATCCAGGCCTTGGTCGGCTTTGCTCGGCCTTGGCATGAATCGAGCGTCGGCGGCTCGTTGTAGCTAAGGGTTGGGGCGCGTTGTTCCAATCCTTGGCCCCGGGCTGCGGTGTAACCACAAAGGGAGCGGAGCGGGCCGGGGCTCAGAAAGTCCACTTCTAATCCCTGCCCCTCCGGCCAATTCCACTTCTAATCCCCTATTCGATAAACTTTCGTAACACTTTTCGGCGGGATGAGGGGAGGGGGTACCTCCCCTTCGTCGCGCGCAGCGTAGCCGCAGAAAGTGCTTCAGCCACAGTCACTTAGCGCAGCTTTCTCAGGTGTTCGGAGATGTGGAATTTCCACTTCTAATACACCCCCGCAACACCCCTCACCGTCTCACGAGCTCACTCCACCGTCACGCTCTTCGCCAGATTCCGCGGCTTATCAACGTCCGTGCCGCGTGCGCAGGCCGTGTGATAAGCGAGGAGTTGCAGCGGCACCGTGTGCAGGATCGGGCTGAGCGCACCGTAGTGCTCCGGCATGCGGATGACGTGGAGCCCCGGCTCGCTGTCGATCTTCGTATCGCCGTCGGCGAACACGAACAGCTCGCCGCCGCGCGCCCGCACTTCCTGCATGTTGCTCTTGAGCTTCTCCAGCAGCGTGTCGTTCGGCGCCACGGTCACGACGGGCATCTGCGCCGTCACCAGCGCCAGCGGGCCGTGCTTCAGCTCACCCGCCGGATACGCCTCCGCGTGGATGTAGCTGATCTCCTTCAGCTTCAACGCGCCTTCGAGGGCGATCGGATAGTGCAGCCCGCGGCCGAGGAACAGTGCGTTCTCCTTGCGCGCGAATTCCTCGCTCCATGCGATCACCTGCGGCTCCAGCGCGAGCACCGCCTGCACCGCCACCGGCAGGTGACGCAGCGCCTTCAGGTGCTCCTGCTCCTGCTCTTCCGTGAGGTGTCCGCGCGTCTGCGCCAGCGCCAGCGTCAGCAGGAACAAGCCCACCAGCTGCGTCGTGAACGCCTTCGTCGACGCCACGCCGATCTCCGCGCCCGCGCGCGTGATGTAGGCCAGCGAGCACTCCCGCACCATCGCGCTCGTCGACACGTTGCACACCGTCAGCGTGTGCACCATCCCCAGCGAGCGCGCATGCTTCAGCGCCGCCAGCGTGTCCGCCGTCTCGCCGCTCTGGCTGATCGTCACCACCAGGGTCCGCGGGTTCGGCACGCTGTCGCGATACCGGTACTCGCTCGCGATCTCCACGCTGGTCGGGATCTTCGCGATGCTCTCCAGCCAGTACTTCGCCGTCGAGCCCGCGTAGTAGCTGGTCCCGCACGCCAGGATCAGCACCGAGTCGATCTCCTTGAACACCCGGAACGCGCCGTCGCCGAACAGCTCCGGGCTGATGCCCGTCACCGCGTCCAGCGTGTTGGCGATCGCCACCGGCTGCTCGAAGATCTCCTTCTGCATGTAGTGCCGGTACGGGCCCAGCTCCGCCGCGCCGCTGTGCGCCTGCACGGTCTTCACCTCGCGCTCGACGTTGACGAAGCGCCCCGTCGTCGCGTCCTTGTTGCTGATCCAGTAGCGGCCCAGCTGCAGGTCGACCACGTCGCCCTCTTCCAGGTAGACGATCTGGTCCGTCACGCCCGCCAGCGCCATCGCGTCCGAGGCCAGGAAATTCGCCCCCGCGTATTCGTCCTTGCCCACGCCCAGCACCAGCGGCGAGCCCTCGCGCGCACCGATCACGCGGTGCGGCTCGTCCTTGTGGAACACCGCGATCGCGAACGCGCCGCGCAGCTGCGCCACCGCCGTCTGCACCGCTTCCAGCAGGTCGCCGTGGTAATGGAAATCGACCAGGTGCGCGATGACCTCGGTGTCGGTCTGGCTGTGGAAGACGTAGCCGCGCGACTTCAGCTCGGCGCGCAGTTCATCGTGGTTCTCGATGATGCCGTTGTGCACCAGCGCCACGCGGCCCGGCTGCAGGTGCGCCTCGGCGCCCGGGCCGTGCGAGAAGTGCGGATGCGCGTTGTGCATCGCCGGCGCGCCGTGCGTCGCCCAGCGCGTGTGCGCAATGCCGGTGCCGGCCGCCACGCCGTCGTGCGCCGCCACCTCCTGCAGCTCCGCCACCCGCGAGGTGCTGCGCGCGCGGCGCAGTTGACCGTCCTGGTGGACCGCCACCCCGCACGAGTCGTACCCGCGGTACTCGAGCCGCTTCAGGCCCTCGATCAGGATGGGAACGATGTCCTTCTGGCTAACCGCGCCGACGATGCCGCACATGATGTGTCTCCCCGGATGTCCGGATGAATTTGCGAATGGCGGAATGCTAGGCATCACGGCGAGGTGGATGCTTTCAACATTCAACGATTGATGAAAGAATCTATCGCCTTGCCCACTGTTTGGCGAATTCTTTCATTCGCAAACCAATGATGGAATCTTCTCTCACACTCGACGCCATCGACTTGCGGGTGCTGGACCTGCTCCAGCAGGACGCCTCGCTGTCCAACCAGGCGTTGGCCGAGCGCGCCCATGTGTCGCCCGCGACCTGCCTGCGCCGCGTAAGGCGGCTGGTCGAGTCCGGCGTCATCGAGAAGCAGGTGGCCATCCTGTCGCCGGACAAGCTCGGCGCGGGTCTGTCGGCGCTGGTCGAGATCACGCTCGACCGGCAGGGCGCCGAGCACCTCGACGCCTTCGAGGCCATCGCCGTCGCGGCGCCCGAGGTCCAGCAATGCTGGCGCGTCGCGCCAGGGCCGGACTTCGTGCTGGTGCTGCAGGTGCCGGACATGCCGGCGTATCACGCGCTGGTGCAAAGGCTGTTCACGCAGCAGGCCAACGTCCGCAACGTGAAGGCCTTCTTCAGCGTCAAGCGCGCGAAGTTCGAGCCGCGCCTGGCCCTCCCGGCGGCGCGGCCCTGATCAGCGCTTGAGGATCAGCAGGCCCTTGAGGTACTCGCCTTCGGGGAAGTAGATCGTCTGCGGATGGTCCGGCGTCGCGCCGACGCGATCGAGGATCAGGCCGTCCGCGCCCGCATCGATGCCGGCTCCGGCGACGATCTTGTGGAACAGCTCCGGTCCCACGCCGCCCGAGCACGAGAACGTGAACAGCAGGCCGCCCGGCTTCAGCAGCATCAGGCCGAGGCGGTTGATGTCCTTGTAGGCCCGCGCGGCGCGCTCCGCATGCGCGGCGGTCGGCGCGAACTTCGGCGGGTCCAGCACGATCGCGTCGAAGCTGCGGCCCTGCTTGAGCATGTCGCGCAGCGTGTGGTTGACGTCGGCGTCCAGCGCCGTGTGATGCGCCGGGTCGAAGCCGTTGAGCGCGACGTGCGCCGTGGCGCGCGCCAGCGCCGGGCCGGACGAGTCGACGCTGATGACATCCGTCGCGCCGCCTGCCAGCGCGGCGACCGAGAAGCCGCCGGTGTAACTGAAGCAGTTCAGCACCGACCGGCAGCCGTAGTGCTTCACGGCCTCGCCGAACTTCCGCCGGTTGTCGCGCTGGTCGAGGTAGTAGCCGGTCTTGTGGCCCTCGGCCACGTCGAGGCTCAGCTTCCAGCGGTTCTCCGAGATGACGAGCTCGGTCGCGCCCTCGCCGCGCAGCCAGCCGGTGACGGGCTCCATGCCTTCGAGCGTGCGCACGTTCGCGTCGGAGCGCTCGTACAGGCGCGTGAGGCCCGTCTGCGCGAGCAGCAGGTCGGCGATCGTCTGCTTCCAGCGCTCCGTGCCGGCGGAGAGGAACTGCGCGCTGAGCGTGTCACCGTAGCGGTCCACGATCAGGCCGGGCAGGCCGTCGGCCTCGCCGTGGATGAGGCGCACCGCATCCGAGTCGATCGGCATGCGCGCCCGCAGCGCGAGCGCCGCGGCGATCCGCCGCTCGAAGAAGGTCGCGTCGATGCGCTCCTTCTCATCGAAGCTCCAGGCCCGCACGCGGATCAGCGACTCCGGGCTGAACGAGGCCCAGCAGAGGAAGCTGCCGTCGGCGGCCTCCACGCGCACGGTCTCGCCGGCGTCGGCCTTGCCCCTCGCGATCGAGCCCTCGAAGACCCAGGGATGGCGGCGAAGGAGCGAGCGGTCCTTGCCCTCGCGGAGACGGATGGATTTCATGAGACGACTCTCTTCGATCGCGTACAGCCCCGATGAACACGGGGCAAACCCCGTTTTATCGGGTCTTTATCGCGAAGGCGATAATTTATCGGTCTGGCCGATAAAACTTGATAATTCGATTGCGCCCGACAACGATCAGCGCTGCGCCGCCGGCCCCAGCGTCCCGAACGCCCAGCCCACGTTCAGGCTGACCATCGGGGTGCTCTGCTTCTCGCCGCCGAGCGCCTTCCACTGGCCCACGCCGACCTTCACGCGCAGGCGGTCGCGCCCGGTGCCTTCCCACTGCGCCCACATCTCGCCTTGCGACACCGCGCCGCCGCCGACCGCCACGCCGCCGCCGCCGGCCGCGCCGACCAGCGCCTCCGCGCCGACGCGCACGCCGTTCCACTTGGGCGACTGCGCGCCCAGACCGAACATGCCGTACGAGAACGCGCCCGCCTTGCCCAGCGCCGCGCTGCCCGCGTGCGCCACGCCGTACCACGGCCCGCCGAAGTCGCGCGTCATGCCGATGCCCAGGCCGGTCACGTTGTCCTTCGAGCCGTCCTTGAACTTGAACTCCTTGAAGTACGGCATGCTCAGGTACAGCGCCTGCGCGCGCACCGTGCCCGACTCCAGCGGCGGCGTGTTCAGGATGCGCGAGACCTTCTCCAGCGGCAGCGCCAGCGAGCCGCGCACCTGGAGGGACTCGTAGTTCCCCCACGGCGCCTTCATGTAGCCCGCGTCGAGTCGCAGCGTCGGACCCCACGGCGTGATCCAGCGCAACGTCGGACCGACGCGCACCAGCCAGCCGTTGCCCGTGTCCATGTCGCCGCCGCCGCCCAGGCCGAACGAGAACTGGCCGCCGATGCGCAGCCGCTCGCTGCCGATACCCCAGTCCTGGCCGGCGTTCGCGAGGATCTCCATGTAGCCGTCGTGTCCGCCGGACGCGGCACCCGAGGCCTCCAGGCCCCACCACGACGAGCCGTCGCCGAAGTACTGCCGCAGGTCGCCGCCGGCCTTGCCCTTGCGGCCCGTCAGCGGCACGCCGCCGCGCGTGCGGCTGCCGGTGCGCGGCTTCTCGACGCCGGCGCTCAGCGCGATCTCGTCGAAGCCCATGCCGGTGCGATCGCCCGCGCGACCCGGCGATCCCGAGTCGCTCGGATTGAAGCTCAGGAACCGATCCATCCGCCCGATGGTGAACGCGACGCCGGTGTCCTTGATGTTGCCGTTGCCGTTCGGGAAGGTGATGTGCGACACACCCACGCCGGCATACCAGTTGCCGAACTCGCCGCGCAGCGACAGCTCCGGCCGCAGCATCAGCCCGCCGCCGGCACGCACCTTGTCCGAGCTCACGCCGCCGCCCGCGCCCGCGTACAGGCTCGCCGCGAGGTGCACCTCCGGCGTGATGCGGAAGCGCCGCTGCACGTTGAAGCCGACCGTGAACAGGCCGCCGAATTCGCCCTTCGCCGCGCCGTACGCGGCCGGGCCGAGGCCCCAGTCCTCGTTGACCGCCACCATGTAATGCGCGCCCAGGAAGGCCGTCTTCTGCCCCGTGGGCATCTTGACCGGCGACCAGTTCAGCTCGAAGGCGGCGGGTCGGCTGTCGGTGGCCGTGATGACCGGCGATGGCGCCGGACCCTGTGCCTGCGCTTGCGCCTGGGCCTGCACATGGGCCGCGAGCAGCGCCGAGCACAGCAGCAGCGGACGGGACGGGAACGGGGCGTTCGAAGCGTTCAGGACGGAGCGGAGCATCGTTGTCGATCGGTTATTTCTTGCGGGCGCGCGGGTGCGCCGCGTCGTAGACCTTGGCCAGGTGCTGGAAGTCCAGCCGGGTGTAGATCTGCGTGGTGCTGATGTTGGCGTGGCCCAGCAGTTCCTGGACCCCGCGCAGGTCGCCGCTGCTCTGCAGCAGGTGCGACGCGAACGAGTGGCGCAGCATGTGCGGATGGACGTGCGTGGGCATGCCCGCCGCGAGCGCGCGCTGCTTGAGCCGCTTGCGGATCTGGTCGGCGCTGAGCCGGCCGCCGCGCGGACCGACCAGCAGCGCCGGCTCGTCCGCCGCGGCCCATTGGCCGCGCAGCGCGATCCAGGCCTTCAGCGCCGTCACCGACGGACCGCCCAGCGGCACGGCGCGGCGCTTCGAGCCCTTGCCGAGCACCTGCGCCTCGGCATCCTCGAGCACGATCCAGCCGGCCGAGGACGCCTGGTGGCGCAGGTCCAGGCCCACCAGTTCGGACACGCGCAGACCGCTGCCGTAGAGCAGCTCGACAAGGCAGCGTTCCAGCGCCTCGGCGACCGGATCGGCCGCGTCCTGATGGTGTTCCGAGAGCCGCACCGCGTCGTCGACGCCGAGCGCCTTCGGCAGCGGCCGGCCCTGCTTTGGCGCGTGCAGGTCGGCGATGGGGTTCGCGTCGACCAGACCGTTCTGACCCAGCCAGCGGTACCAGCCGCGCCACGCGGACAGGATCAGCGCCAGCGTGCGCGGCTTGAGCTTCTGCGTGTGCAGCTTGGCGAGGAAACGCCGCGCCTGATGCGCGGACAGGCGCAGCAGGTTCAGGTCCTCGACCGAGGCGAGCCCGGTCAGCCGCTGCAACGCGTCCGTGTAGAGCGTCAGCGTGCGCTCCGCCAGGCGGCGCTGCACGCGCAGGTGTTCCAGGTAGCGCCGTTGCTCGTCAGTCAGGCTGAGCGGCGACATGAGGAGCCACAGGGGATGCGACGTGCGGGTCGGCGTCCAGCAGGCGGGAGAGCGCGGCACTCGCGATCTCGCCGACGCGGGCCAGGAACTCGGTGCCCATCTCGGCCGTGTAGCGCGTCGGATCCGGCGAGCCCAGCACCAGCAGCCCGAACGGCTGCGCCGGAGCGCCCGTCGTCAGCGGCACCAGCGCCAGCGAGGCCACGTCGTCCTCAAGCCAGCGCGCCGCCTCGAAGCCCGAATTGATGCCGCAGTACGGCTGGTTCAGGCTGCCCACGAAGGTCTTCACGTCCGGGTTGACCTCGGCCGCGAACGGCGCCAGCGCATGGCCGGCGTCGACGTTCCACAGCCGCAGGCCCGCCTGCGGAATCAGGAACTGGTGGCGCAGCTCGCGCAGCAGCACTTCCGGCAGTTGCCGGTCGTCGCGCGTCAGCATCAGCGCCAGCGTCCAGCGGTGCAGCCGGTCGGCGATGGCGACGTTCTCCTGCCCGTTGCGGATCATCTCGATGATCTTGTTTTCCAGGCCGCGGATCTTGTCGCGCAGCAGCTCCGCCTGGCGCTCCTGCAGCGAGACCGCGCGCTGGCCGTGCGGATGCGAGATCCGGACGTTGGCCAGCAGTTCGGCGTGACGTTCGAAGAACGCCGGGTCATTCGCCAGGTAGTCGGCGATGTCTTGTTCGGTGATGCCTTCGATGCCGCTCACAGTTCGATTTCTCCTTCAAAGACCGTCTGTGCCGGCCCTGTCATGTAGACCGGGGCGGACAGCCCCGGGCCGCCCGGCGTCATGCCGGCCCATTCGATGCGCAGGTCGCCGCCGCGCGTGTGCACCTCGACCGCGGCGTCCAGCCAGCCCAGCCGGATGCCCGCCACCACCGCCGCGCACGCGCCGGTGCCGCAGGCCAGCGTCTCGCCGGCGCCGCGCTCGAACACGCGCAGCTTCACTTCGCCGCGGCTGACGATCTGCAGGAACCCGGCGTTGACACGGCGCGGGAACGATTCATGGTGCTCGACCAGCGGACCGACGATCCCCACCGGCGCGTGATCGACGTCGTCGACCCGCTGCACCGCGTGCGGATTGCCCATCGACAGCACGGCGACATCCGCCGTGATGCCGTCACCCAGGTCGAGCGGCCAGCGCTCGAAGCCGTTCTCGTGGCGCGGCGCCGATTCCTTCGGGTCGAACGGGATCCGCGGCAGGTCGAAGACCGGCGCGCCCATGTCGACCGTGACACGGCCGTCGTCCTGCAGGCGCAGCTCGAGCAGCGCGTTGATCGTCTGCACGCGGATGGTCCGCTTGTCCGTCAGGCCCTTGTCGACGACGTAGCGCACGAAGCAGCGCGCGCCGTTGCCGCACTGCTCCACCTCGGAACCGTCCGAGTTGAAGATGCGGTAGCCGAAGTCCACGTCCGGCGACTTGGACGCCTCGATCACCAGGATCTGGTCGCAGCCCACGCCGAAGCGGCGATCGCCGACACGCCGCAGCTGTTCGCTCGTCAGCGGCATCGGATGGCGCGTGGCGTCCAGCACGACGAAGTCGTTGCCGGCGCCCTGCATCTTGGTGAAGCGCAGTTTCATGGAAGCGGATTATCGGGAATACAGCGACGGCTCGCCGGGCGGTCTCGTCTTGAATCGCTTGTGGACCCAGAAATACTGGGCCGGGTGCTCGCGGATCCGGTCCTCGAGCCAGCGGTGGAAGTGGTTCGCGTCGGCCTCCATGTCGCCGCTGGGATAGCCCGCCAGCGGTTCATGCGCATGGATGACGATGCCCTCGCCCTTGGGCAGCATCGTGACGATCACCGGCTGCACCACCATCTTCATCGTCTGCGCGATCTTGGCCGGCGCCAGCAGCGTGTTGGCCGGCACGCCGAAGAACGGGATGAAGGCCGAGTCCTTCGGGCCGAAGTCCATGTCGGGCAGGTTCAGGAAGGAGTAGCCGTCGCGGATCGCCCGCAGCACGCTGCGCACGCCCTCGTGGCGGTCGACCAGCTTGGTCGTGCCGAAGCGCGAACGTGCCCGGCGCAACGCCTCGTCGAACAGCGCGTTGCTCTGGCGCTGGTAGATGCTGGCGCCAGGTCTTGCCTGGTTGAGCATCAGCGCCGGACCGATCCAGTCCAGGCCCACGAAGTGCGGCATCAGCCACATCACCGGGCGGTCGACCTGCTCGGAGAGCTTGATGTTGCCCTCGATGCGCATCAGCCGCAGCAGGCGCCGGTCCGAGGCGTACCAGAGCAGCCCCCGCTCCAGCAGGCTGCGGCCCAGCCAGCCGAAATGCTCGCGCACGAGGGCTTCGCGTTCGGCCAGGGGCTTGTCCGGAAAGCACAGCTCGACGTTGCGCAGCGCGACGCGCCGGCGCGACCCGGCCACGCGATGCAGGACCCCGCCCAGCCCCCATCCGAGGGCCGCCAACCAGCGCAGCGGCAGCCAGTGCAGCAGCCACAGGAGCGCGATCAGCGCATATGTACCCAGTTTTCCCATCCACCCATCCGTGGGCCCTGCCGGGCCTTGGTCTTTCATATAATCTCGCCCCAGTCGCCGAGTTAATCTGGACAACTTGCGGGGCGACTCATAAATCCCGCTAAAGCGTTCGCCGCCTGACTCCCGTCTCGGCAACGCCAGAAGGCTGTGCCCGAAGACTGAATCACAGGAGTTTAAATTGGCGAGCGATTTCCTCTTCACCTCGGAATCCGTGTCCGAAGGCCACCCCGACAAGGTGGCGGACCAGATCTCCGACGCGATCCTCGACGCGATCCTGGCGCAGGACCCGCGATCGCGCGTGGCGGCCGAGACCCTCTGCAACACCGGCCTGGTGGTGCTGGCCGGCGAGATCACGACCAACGCCCACGTCGACTACATCCAGGTCGCCCGCGACACGATCAAGCGCATCGGCTACGACAACACCGAGTACGGCATCGACTACAAGGGTTGCGCCGTGCTCGTCGCCTACGACAAGCAGAGCAACGACATCGCCCAGGGCGTCGACCAGGCCTCCGACGACCACCTGAACACCGGCGCCGGCGACCAGGGCCTGATGTTCGGCTACGCCTGCGATGAGACGCCGGAGCTGATGCCCGCGCCGATCTACTACGCGCACCGCCTGGTCGAGCGCCAGGCGCAGCTGCGCAAGGACGGCCGCCTGCCCTTCCTGCGTCCGGACGCGAAGAGCCAGGTGACGATGCGCTACGTCGACGGCAAGCCGCACAGCATCGACACCGTCGTGCTGTCCACGCAGCATGCGCCGGAGATGTCGCTCGGCGACAAGATGAAGCCTGAGTTCTACGAGGCCGTCATCGAGGAGATCATCAAGCCGGTGCTGCCCAAGGAATGGCTGCAGGACACGAAGTACCTGGTCAACCCGACCGGCCGCTTCGTCATCGGCGGCCCGCAGGGCGACTGCGGTCTGACCGGCCGCAAGATCATCGTCGACACCTACGGCGGCGCGTGCCCGCACGGCGGTGGCGCGTTCTCGGGCAAGGATCCGACCAAGGTGGACCGCTCGGCGGCCTACGCGGCCCGCTACGTGGCGAAGAACATCGTCGCCGCCGGCCTGGCCAAGCAGTGCCAGATCCAGGTCGCGTACGCGATCGGCGTCGCGCGTCCGATGAACGTCACGGTCTACACCGAAGGCACCGGTGTCCTTCCCGACGAGCAGATCGCCGCGCTGGTCAACGAGCACTTCGACCTGCGTCCCAAGGGCATCATCCAGATGCTGGATCTGCTGCGTCCGATCTATGGCAAGACGGCGGCGTACGGTCACTTCGGGCGTGAAGAGCCGGAGTTCAGTTGGGAGAGGACGGACAAAGCGAAGGCGCTGCTAGCAGCGGCCGGGCTGTAAGCCCGGAACTTGCGCAGCAAGTTCTTCGCTTTGGGGCGACGCTCATATCCGCGGAGCGGATGTGAGCGTCGACCACAAACCCCCTCCTCCGAACCGGTCATTTGCCGCACACGCGGAAACTTGATCCCCCGACTCAGGGCTGCCTTGCGCGGCCCTTGTCGTTTCATGAAGTCGGGCATCGCGGCAGAATGACCGCATGCACGCCATGCCGACCTCGCCGTCCCCGCTGACCATCCTGATCGTCGACGACCAGAGTGCCACCCGCGTGGCGCTGACCGCGGAACTGGACCGCGCCGGTCACCGCGTGCTGGAGGCCGACAGCGCCGAGTGGGCGCTGGAGCTGTTCCGCCGCTACCGCCCCGACCTGGTGCTGCTGGACGTCGAGATGCCCGGCCACGACGGCTACTGGACCTGCCGCGAGATGCGCGCCGCCGAGCCTGGCGGCTGGACGCCGATCATCTTCCTCAGCCAGTTCAACCAGGACGAGGACGTCTGGAAGGGCATCGAATCCGGCGGCGACGACTACCTGGTGAAGCCCGCCTCCGCGATGATCCTGCACGCCAAGCTGCGCGCGATGCAGCGCCTGGCGCAGATGCGCGCGCGGCTGGTGCAGATGTCCGAGGAACTGCGCGCGGCCAACGCGCAGCTGGAGGAGCTCTCCAGCGTCGACGCCATGACCGGCCTGATGAACCGGCGCGCACTGGACGCGCGGCTGCAACAGGAACTCGACCTCGCCCGCCGCGACGGCAAACCGCTGACGCTGATGCTCTGCGACGTCGACCACTTCAAGCGCTACAACGACGCGGCCGGCCACGTCGCCGGCGACGCCTGCCTGCGCCGCATCGGCCAGTTGCTGAAGGAGACCTGCCGCCGCCCGAGCGACTGCGCCGGACGCTACGGCGGCGAGGAGTTCGCGCTGGTCCTGCCCAACACGCCGCGTTCCGGCGCGATGACCTACGCCCGCGCGCTGATGCGCACGGTGGAACTGGCTGCGATCCCGCATCCGGATTCGCCGACCGGCGCGACGATCACGCTCTCCGGCGGGATCACCACCTGCCTGCCCGACGACAGCACCAGCGCCGAGGGCCTGATCATCCGCGCCGACGACGCCCTCTACAACGCCAAGTCCACCGGCCGGAACCGCTTCTTCAGCTACGAGATGCAGATGGACACGGCGGAACAGCGCCGCCAGGCCGCGCCGGCGACCGCCGCGCCGACCGCGCCCGGCGTGCCGCCGTCGTCCCCGACTTGAGGCATACCCGAACTGCCTTCGACGGGACCGGCCCCGCATAATCGGCTCCGGCACATCTTGTTGCCGCCTGACGACGATGCCCGGCCATGGACGCTCCCCTGCCGCCTGCCTCGCTCCCTCCGCTACGCATCCTGGTCGTGGATGACCAGGCCAGCACGCGTGGTTTCCTCTGCAGCCAGCTGCAGGCGATCGGACATCACACGCTGGAGGCGGACGGCGGCGACAGCGCCCTGGCCCGCTTCGACGGCGACCACCCGGACCTGGTGCTGCTCGACGTCGAGATGCCCGACCACGACGGCTACTGGGTCGCCAGCCAGATGCGCGCGCACGAGAACGGCGGCTGGACGCCGATCATCTTCCTCTCCAGCCGCGACCGCGACCAGGACCTCTGGCAGGGCATCGAGTCGGGCGGCGACGACTACCTGGTCAAGCCCGTCTCCAACACCGTGCTGCAGGCCAAGCTGCGCGCGATGCAGCGGCTGCGGCGCATGCAGACGCGGTTGCAGCAGGTGTCGGACGATCTCCGGCATAGCAATGAAAGGCTGGAGAAGCTTTCCGGTGAAGACCCGCTGACGCGGCTGATGAACCGCCGCGCCTTCGACGCGCGGCTGGCCCAGGAGATCGCCTGCGCGCGGCGCGACCAGCAGCCGCTGACGCTGGTGCTGTGCGACATCGACCACTTCAAGCGCTACAACGACAGCTACGGCCACCTGGCCGGCGACGCCTGCCTGCAGCGCGTCGCGCGGCTGCTGCAGGAGACCTGCCGCCGTCCCCGCGACTGCGCGGCCCGCTATGGCGGCGAGGAGTTCGCGCTGATCCTGCCGGGCACGCCGCGCTCCGGCGCGATGACCTTCGCGCGGGCGGTGATGCGCACGCTGCGCAACTGCAACATGCGCCACCCGGATTCGGTCGAACCCTACGTCACGCTGTCCGGCGGCATCACCACCTGCGTGCCGGACGCGGACACCTCCGTCGAAGGCCTGCTGCGGCGTTCCGACGACGCGCTCTACACGGCGAAGTCGCGCGGCCGCAACCGCTTCTTCAGCTTCGAGATGCAGATGGACACCGTCGAGCAGGCGCCGAGCGGCTTCGCGCCGCTGTGAGGCGCATGAGGGCTTCAGTACTTCCGCCGCCGCTGGCCCTCACCCCGGCACTCGACGACTCCCTGCTGACACATCCGGTGTCGCGCCGAGGGTACCGTCACGGCTTTCGATGACCCCTGCTTCCGAATGCCCGTGATCGACCATGACGCGCTGCGGCGTCACGCCATCGCCCGCACCTTCTTCAAGCCGACGACGCTGCTGCGCGCGATCCAGCGCCTGGGCTTCGTGCAGGCCGACCCGATCCGCGCCCCGGCGCGCGCGCAGGACCTGATCCTGATGCACCGGGTCAAGGACTACCGCGCGGGCCAGTTGGAAGCGCGCTACGCGAAGCTGGCCGTCGAGGAGGACGCCCTCGTCAACTACGGCTTCCTGCCGCGCGAGATCCTGTCGCTGCTCCATCCGCGCACCCCGAAGCGCGCGTGGGACGAGGCAATGACCGCCCGCGCCGCCGAGGTCCTCGAGTTCATCCGCGCGCGCGGCCGCACGCATCCGCAGCATGTGCAGCAGGCGTTCAGCCATGGGCGCGTCGAGGGCTACTGGGGCGGCGAGCTCAACGCCAGCACGCACCTGCTCGACGGCATGCACTACCGCGGCCTGCTGCGCGTGGCGCGGCGCGACTCCGGCACGCGGGTCTACGAGGTGATCGAGCACCAGCCCCAGGACGACAGCCCCGAGGCCCGCCACACGCGGGCGGCGCGACTGCTCGACATGATCGTGGCGCTCTATGCGCCGCTGCCCTCGCCCAGCCTCGGCTACCTGACCTCGCTGCTGGGCTACGGCGCACCGCACCTGAACGTCGAGGCGCGCAAGGTGCTGAAGGAAGCGAAGACGCGCTGGGGCCACGCGAAGATCGACGGCGAGGTCTGGTACTGGCCCGCCGACGAGCATCCGGCGTCACGCGCGCACAAGGTCGAGCCGGACCGGCTCCGTTTCCTCGCGCCGTTCGACCCGCTGGTGTGGGACCGCCGCCGCTTCGAGCGGCTGTGGGGCTGGGCCTACCGCTTCGAGGCCTACACGCCGCCGGCCAAGCGCACGATGGGCCACTACGCGCTGCCGATGCTCTGGGGCGACCGGATGATCGGCTGGGCCAACCTGAAGGTCGAGGCCGGGACGCTGGTCCCGGACCTCGGCTTCATCGACAAGCGGCCGCGTGATGCGGCCTTCCGCGCCGCGCTGGACGAGGCGTACTACGAGATGGCCGTGTTCCTCGGACTCGAGGAATGACAGCGATCACGCATTGACCAGCGCCATCGACACCTCGGGGTACCGCTCGCCGGCGACCGGGAACTTGTCGAGCAGGTCGCGCAGGTCCTCGCGCAGCACGTCGTTGAGCCGCAGGCGCGCGGCCATCGCGTTTTCCTCCAGCCGCGCGGTCGAGCGGGTGCCGGGGATCGGCACGATGTCCGGACCGCGGTCCAGCAGCCAGGCCAGCGCCAATTGCGCCGGTGCCAGGCCGTGGTCGCGGGCCAGCGCGACGATCGCATCGGCCAGCGCGAGGTTCTGCGCCAGGTGGCCGTCCTGGAAGCGCGGATTGACCCGCCGCCAGTCGTTGGCCGCCAGTTGATCGGCGCTGCGGATCGCGCCGGTCAGGAAGCCCCGACCCAGCGGGCTGTATGGCACGAGCGCGATGCCGAGCTCGCGGCAGGTGGGCAGCACCTCGGCCTCGACATCGCGGGTCCACAGCGAGTACTCGGACTGCACCGCCGCGATCGGATGCACCCGGTGGGCGCGGCGGATCGTCTCCGCGGAGGCTTCCGACAGCCCGATGTGGCGCACCTTGCCCGCGCGCACCAGCTCGGCCATCGCGCCGACGGTCTCCTCGATCGGCACGGACTTGTCGACGCGGTGCAGGTAGTACAGGTCGATGTGGTTCACGCCGAGCCGGCGCAGGCTCGCATCGCAGGACGCGTGGACATGGGCCGGCTTGCCGTTGACGCCGGCCGAGAGCCCGTCGGCGTTGCGGACGATGCCGAACTTGGTGGCCAACACCACTTCACGGCGGCGGTTGGCGAGCAGCCCCGACAGCAGACGCTCGTTGGCGCCGTTGCCGTAGATGTCGGAGGTGTCGAGGAAGTTCATCCCGAGGTCCAGCGCGCGATGCAGGACGGCCATCGACGTGGCCTCGTCGGCGGGGCCGTAGAAATCGGACATCCCCATGCAGCCGAGCCCGAGCGCGGAGACCTCCGGCCCGTGCGCGCCGAGCCGGCGGCGCGGCAGCTGGGGCAGGTTGTTGAGCGGTTCCCTGGACATGATGGTCATGGCGGCACTCCTTCGAAAGCAAGGTGACAGCGGCGATCGGACGACCGCCGCGATGACCGAGAGCTTAGGAATCCGCCCCCCTCCGGAACCAGCGCAATGCTCGCCCGTCCTTGCCCAATCCTCCGGAACCCCGTCCGGCGCCCTCGCGGGCGCTGGCGGCGCGCGCGACGGACTTGCACAATCCGATGCATGGTCGCACCCACTCCGATTCCCCTCGCCGACGGCTTCCCCGACGCGCTGCAGGCCCTGCGCGCGCAGATGGTGGATCTGACGCTCCGGCACATCGACGGCGAAGGCTCCCGCCCGACCGCCATTCCCTGCCTGCACCTGATCAAGGCCAGCTGCAGCATGCCCAAGACCGCGCCGGCCTTCTACGAGCCCGGCCTGGCCATCGTGCTGCAGGGGCGCAAGAAGGTGGAGCTCGGCACCGAGACGCTGTACTACGACCCGCTGCACTTCCTGCTGGTGTCCATGCCGATGCTGCCCAAGGGCGGCGTCATCGAGGCGACGCCGGACAAGCCCTACCTGTGCGTGCGCATCGACTGCTCGACCGCGACGCTGGCCGAGCTGATGCTCGAGGTCGGCCCGGCAAGCACCGATGCATCGCCGTCGGCGCAGTCGGGGCTGAACGTCGCGCCGGTGTCGGAATCGCTGCTGAGCGCCGCCCTGCGGCTGATGCAGCTGCTCGACAACCCGTCGGACCAGCGCGTCATGGCGCCGCTGCTGCAGCGGGAGATCTTCTATCGCGTGCTGACCGGCCCGCTCGGTCCACGGCTGCGCGCGCTGGCCCAGCAGGACAGCGCGACGCGCCGCCTGTCGCGCGCGATCGACGAGCTGAACCGCCGCTTCAGCGAAGCCATCAGCATCGACGAGCTGGCCGCGGTGGCGCACATGAGCGCCTCGACCTTGCATCAGCGCTTCAAGCAGCTGACGAGCATGTCGCCGATGCAGTACCAGAAGCAGCTGCGGCTGCAGCATGCGCGCCGGCTGATGCTCGGCGAAGGGCTGGACGCGGCGGCGGCGGCGCATCAGGTCGGCTACGAGAGCGCCTCGCAGTTCAGCCGCGAATACCGTCGCCTCTTCGGCACGCCGCCGCGCGCCGACATCGAGCAGCTGCTGCGCGCAGGATGAGCCCGCTCATGCAGGACACCGAGGCGCTGAGCGCGATGCTGTCGCGCCATGCGCCGCGTGAGGGCGTCTGGCCGACGGCCCTGCCCCGGCTGTGGATCATCCGGCTCGACGCGCCGGGCGGCGAACTCGCGCACGCGGTTCAGCCGGCCTCGCTGTGCGTGATCTCGCAGGGCGCGAAGGAGGTGCGGCTCGGCGAGGAGCGCTACGTCTACGATGCCGCGCGCTTCATGGTGTTCACGACCGACCTGCCGGTCAGCGGCCGCGTGACCGAGGCGACCCCGGAGCGCCCCTACCTCTGCCTGCGCCTGGACTTCGATCCGGAGGAGGTGGCGGAGCTGGTCGCGCGGAGCGGTCCGCCTCGCGCGCCCGCCGCGCCACAGATACCGGTGGCATCAGCGGCGCCGGTCGCATCGACGGGCAACGCCGAGGGCGACGACCTCGGCCGCGGCCTCTTCGTCAGCGCGGTCACGGCGGAGATGCTCGACGCATCGGCGCGCCTGATGCGGCTGCTCGATCATCCGGAGGACCAGGCCGCGCTCGCGGCCATGGCCATGCGCGAGCTGGTCTACCGCGTGCTGCGCAGCGAGCAGGGCGAGCGTCTGGCGCAGGTCGCGCGCGCCGACAGCCAGACGCAGCGCGTGCACCGCGCGATCCGCTGGCTGAAGGCGCATTACGCGCAACCGCTGCGCATCGAATCGCTGGCCAAGGAGGCGCACATGAGCGCGTCGTCGCTGCACCACCATTTCCGCGCGCTGACGTCGATGAGTCCCTTGCAGTACCAGAAGCAGCTGCGACTGCAGGAGGCCCGCCGGCTGCTGATCGCCGAGGGCCTGGAAGTCGCGCGAGCCGGCCATGCGGTCGGGTACGAGAGCCCGTCGCAGTTCAGCCGCGAGTACAGCCGCCTTTACGGTGCACCGCCATCGCGGGACGCGGCGAAGCGGCGCGACACGCCGGCCTCGCGGTTCACGGCCTGAGCGCCGCCGCGATCCGGTTGCGCCACCGTCGGGTGTCCACGCGCGGCGGCCAGGCCCCCTCACTTGCCGAAGCAGTTCCCCACCATCGCCGGCGCGTCCTTGAGACGATCGTCCGTCGGGTTGATGGCGGCGACGCGGTTCTCGTAGACCCGCGTGCACTTGCTGCCCTGGCGGATCACCTTGGAGCCCGAGCCGCTCGTCGACACGCTCGACACGATGGGCAGGGTGCCGGCGGCGTCCGCGATCGCGGACTCGACGGTGCGCGGCGCGCTGTGGGAGCGATCGTCGTTGCGGATCTGATCGGCCATGCGCACGCGCGCATCGGAGGCGGGACCGGCCTTCGGCAGTGCGAGGTTGAGCGTCGTGCGCCCGTTGCCGAGCGGCGCGGACGCCCCCGAGGCCGGCAGTGCCGGGGCCGCCACCGTCTGGATCGACGTCGACGGCGGCGCGGCGGTGATCGTCACCTCGGGCGGCGCCACGAGGATCGGCGCCTGCACCCGCGGAAGCTCGAGCCGACGTCGTTCACGCTCTGGTCGGGCCGCGGGCGGTGTCTCGCGGCTCGTCGGGAGCGGCAGCAGCCGCACCTCGGTCAGCCGGGGGCCTTCGGATGTCCCGCGCCCTCGCCAGCCGTGGTCCATCCACAGCATCGACAGGAAGGCGGCCTGCACCAGCAGCGCCGCAGCCAGCCCGATCCCTCGCCGCCTGCCTGCGGGACGCTGCCAATGCGACGCCGTCATGCGGGCGCGCCTCCTCGATCCATCGCGCCCTCCCCGGCCGACCTGTCCTGGGGCGCGATGGTAGCCGCGCCCCGTGACCGTTGCCGGAGGCCCGCCCGAGACGGTCGGTCAGACGCCGTCGCGATCCAGCGAGGCCGACAGCCCCGCGTGGGCCTCGACCTCCGCCATCCGCTGGCCGAAGGTCTCGCGCGCCATGCCGAGCGCGTCCGAGCCCGCCACGAAATGCAGCGGCGGCGTCGGCATCGCGGCCAGTTCGACGAAGGCCCGTCCCAGCTTTGCCGGATCACCGGGTTGCTGGTGGTTGTAGGCCTCATAAGTCGACAGCGGCGGCGTGGGCAGCGTCGCGTAATCCGCGATGGACTGCGACCCGTAGCGGACCGAGCTGGCATCCAGGAAATCGGTGCGGAAGAAGCCCGGCTCGACGACCGTCACGCGGATGTTGAAGCCGGCGAGCTCGGGCGCCAGCGACGCGGTGAAGCCGTCGACGGCGAACTTCGTCGCGCAATACACCGCCGCGCCGTCGAAGCCGCGGAAGCCGCCGACCGACGCGATGTTCAGGATGTGCCCGTCGCGTTGACGACGCATCACCGGCAACACCGCGCGGGTGACATGCATCAGGCCGAAGACGTTGGTGGCGAACTGGCGCTCGATGTCGGCGGCGCTGATTTCCTCGAACAGGCCGAGCTGCCCGTAGCCGGCGTTGTTGACCAGCACGTCGATGCGGCCGAAGCGGGCAACGGCCTGCTCGACCGCGTGGACAGCATCGGCCTCGCGGCTGACGTCCAGCGGGAGGCACAGCACGGCCTCGCCGTGGTCGGCATATGCCGTCTTCAGCGCGTCGACGTTGCGGCCGGTGGCGACGACACGGTCGCCGGCGGCCAGCGCCGCCAGGGCGATCTCGCGGCCGAAACCGCGGTTGGCGCCGGTGATGAACCAGATCTTGCTCATGGAGTTCCGTCCTTCAGGGGGTTCGGGGCCGGCGGCATGAAGTGCCGGGGCCGGTGTTGGGGGACGGATGAATCGTAGGAACGGGGCGGCGATCGCCCATGCCGATTCCGGCGCACCGCTTGCACGATCCGCCAAAGTACCGTTCCGGCGCCGACGCAACACCCGGGGATGCGCGCCAACGGCCCTTGTGTTATATTCCCCGACTTGACTCGCACAAGACCACCCTCTTCAGGTCTTCTTCTGCAGCCCCTCCGGTCCCTCCCAAGGACCCTTCTGCGAGCGGCTCGCACCAGCATCACCCCCCGGTTCGTGCGCTTGAGCGTTTCTGGCTTCGGTCTGCCTGTTCGCCATTCGGCTGATTGGCATCAGAAGCCACTTTCCGTGCCTCTTCTGTTCGTATCATCGAATCGGAGTGACACACCTTCCCACACCGCGCCAAGACGGTTGCTTATTGCGATTGCCTGTCAAGGCGCACACCTCAAAATAACGATGCAGAACAAACGCATTGAGGTGGGGCGATTCCTTGTCTCACCGATGACCAAACCCCATGCCGACGGCGGATTCGCCGCGGCCGTCTCGATCCAGTCGGGACGCGGCATGGCCAGCATTGATCGTGTCATGCGATTCGTGCCGACCTTCGAGACCCGCCGCGCCGCGTTGCGCTATGCGGAGACCGAAGGCACCGCCTGGGCGCGCAACCACTGAGTCGCGCGCCGCTGATATCCAAGGCGAGGGCCTGCGGCAGACCGCGGCTGGCGCCGTTTTCATCTTCAAGAATGGAGCAAGCCGTATGGCCAAGGAAGAACTGATCGAGATGCAGGGTGTCGTCAACGAAATCCTGCCGGACTCGCGCTTTCGCGTGACGCTGGAAAACGGCCATCAGGTCATCGCCTACACGGGCGGCAAGATGCGCAAGCATCACATCCGCATCCTGGCCGGCGATGCCGTCTCGCTGGAAATGTCGCCTTACGACCTGACCAAGGGCCGGATCACCTTCCGTCACCTGCAGCGCTCGAACCACTCGGGTCCGCCGCCGGTCCGTCGCTGACGCGCCTTGCCGCGGGAGGCCCCAGGCCCCCTGCGCGAGAATCGCCGGCCATGACCGACGTCCAGTCCGACTCCGCCGCTGTTCCGGCCTCGCTCGAGGCCGGCGACGATCCGATGCCCGTGCCGCCGCCGCAGCCGGACATCGATGCGTGCTGCGGCAACGGCTGCGACCCGTGCATCTTCGACCTGCACGATCTGGCGATGGACGCGTACCGACAGGCCCTGCGTGCCTGGAAGTCGCGCCATCCCGAGGCGTCCTGAACGTTGAAGTCCTGACAATTCTCCGGACCCCACCCGAAGGGCCGCCTCGCGCGGCCCTTTCCTTTTGGCGGGCCCGTCGCCCCCCTCCCTCCACCGGGTGCTTTCCTTTCGTGACGTTTTCGGGGACATCCCCCGGTTCAGAACCGAGGCTCGATGGCCGACATCAAGGACAGGCGCCGCACTTGCCACAGCGGCGCGGTGCTCCCGCCCTCCGGAGGTCCAGATGTTCATGACCGGCCAGAACCGCTTCCATGTCGCGCATTCCGACGCGCAGGCCAATCTGCGCTTCGCGCTGGCGCGGTTGAGCACCGATTGGCGGGGCCTCGATCCCTTCGGACTGGAGATCCTGCTGCGCCACCTGCTGATGGCGGAGCACCGCTGCATGCCGCATCCGAGCGTGCTTCGGGAGCGTCCGACCAATCGCTGGCTGCTGCCGCGGCTGCGCCGTCGGCGGATCGAGGTGGCGGAGCGTCTGGTCGCCCTCGGGGGCCGGGTCAGCCATGCGGCGCTGGCCCGCGTGCTGCCGCGCGGGCATGACTGGCCCGGCGTCTCGGCGCTGGTCGGCCGTCATGCCTGGGACCCGGTCGAGGGCCGCCAGCCGCGCCCCCACCGCCCGGTCGCCGACGAGCCGGCCTACCCGCGCGTCGACAGCAGCGCCCGGGCCACTTCGGCGAAGCCGTCGCCGCGCTCGGTCGCGGTGACATAAGCGGGCGGGTGGTCCAGCATCGGCAGGAAACGCGCGATGTTGGCGACGCCCACCGACAGCGGCATGCGTTCGAACATCAATTGATCGTTCGTCGAGTCGCCCACATACACCCACTCGGCGGGATCGAAGTCCAGGCCCGTCAGCCGCTTCACCGCCCACTGCGCCGCGGTCCACTTGCTGTGATCGCCGATCCAGCCGTTGACGTGGATCGAACTGACCGTCGCCACCAGCCCATGCGCGCGCATCCGGTCGCAGACGGCGGCGATCGCGTCGTCGTCGAGCGTCGTGAACTCGCTGTGATCGACGGCGATGTCGGTCAGCCGGCCGGCGCTGTCGCGCGCGAGCACGGCGCCGGGCACGGTCGCCACGATCTCCCGCGCGCACGCCTGCAGTCGCGCGAAGTTCGCCAATCGCGTCGCGTCGTCCTGGGCAAATTCGGTCGCGAGCGCCGCCCCTTCGCGATGCAGCAGCACCCCACCGTTCTCCGCGACGATCCCGCGCAGCGGCCAGGCCATCGCGAACGGTTCGCTCCAGCCGGCCGGGCGCCCCGTGATCGCAATGACCGGCACGCCGGCCGCGTGCAGCCGGTGCAGCGCATCCAGTGCCGCCGGCGCGATGGCGCCATCCGCCGTCAGGGTGTCGTCGATGTCCGTCAGCACCCCGCGCAGGGGGAGCCAGGCCGCGCGGGGGCAGTCGCTGAGCGGGGGGATCGTTCGCATGGGGGGCGATTGTGGCCCCGAGCGCAACGCTGTCATCGAGCCGCGGCCGGAACTTGACTACAATCGCGCCCTGTTCCGAGGAGCGTTGCGACCTCCCATCCCATCGAGGCCAGGCTCGGAACCGCCGCGCGGCGACACGTCCGCGGCAATGGCAACCGCGCTCACCCGTCGACCCTTCGTTGGCCGGGTGAGGACCGAGCGGCAAATGCCCTCTCCGCATCTCCCCGCGTCCCGATCGTTGGTGTCGACGGCCCTTCTTCGCAGGAGTCCGCATGAACGCCCAACTGAAGCCGCTGGCCCAAGACCAGTACCTGATCAAAGACCTGTCGCTGGCCGCGTGGGGCCGCAAGGAGATCAAGATCGCCGAGAGCGAGATGCCCGCGCTGATGGCCATCCGCGAGGAATACGCCGCCGCGCAGCCGCTCAAGGGTGCACGCATCACCGGCTCGCTGCACATGACGATCCAGACCGCCGTGCTGGTCGAGACGCTGCAGGCGCTGGGCGCGGAAGTCCGCTGGGCCTCGTGCAACATCTTCTCGACGCAGGACCACGCCGCCGCCGCGCTGGTCGCCGTCGGCACCCCCGTCTTCGCCTACAAGGGCGAGACGCTGGAGGACTACTGGGACTACACCCACCGCATCTTCGACTTCGGCGCCAAGGGCACGCCGGGCGAAGGCCCGAACATGATCCTGGACGACGGCGGCGACGCGACGCTGCTGATGCACCTGGGCCAGAAGGCCGAGAAGGACCTGTCCGTGCTGGCCAACCCGGGCAGCGAGGAAGAGCGCATCCTGTTCGCCGCGATCAAGAAGAAGGTCGCCGAGGACGCCACCTGGTACACCCGCAAGAGCGCCGAGATCATCGGCGTCACGGAAGAGACGACCACGGGCGTGCACCGCCTGAAGGAAATGTCGGCCAAGGGCACGCTGCTGTTCCGCGCGATCAACGTCAACGACTCGGTCACCAAGAGCAAGTTCGACAACCTGTACGGCTGCCGCGAATCGCTGGTGGACGGCATCAAGCGCGCCACCGACGTGATGATCGCCGGCAAGATCGCCGTGATCGCCGGTTATGGCGACGTGGGCAAGGGCTCGGCCCAGGCGATGCGCGCGCTGTCGGCGCAGGTGTGGGTCACCGAGATCGACCCGATCTGCGCGCTGCAGGCCGCGATGGAGGGCTTCCGCGTCGTGACGATGGAATACGCCGCCGACAAGGCCGACATCTTCGTCACCACGACCGGCAACAAGGGCGTGATCCGCCATGAGCACATGGCCGCGATGAAGCACAACGCCATCGTCTGCAACATCGGCCACTTCGACAACGAGATCGACATCGCCTCGATCGAGAAGTACGAGTGGGAAGAGATCAAGCCGCAGGTCGACCATGTGATCTTCCCCGACGGCAAGCGGATCATCCTGCTGGCCAAGGGCCGTCTGGTGAACCTGGGCTGCGGCACCGGCCACCCGAGCTACGTGATGTCCTCCAGCTTCGCCAACCAGACGATCGCCCAGATCGAGCTGTTCGCGCACAAGGACGCCTACGCCGTCGGCCAGGTCTACGTGCTGCCCAAGCATCTGGACGAGCACGTCGCGCGCCTGCAGCTGAAGACGCTGAACGCGCAGCTGAGCGAGCTGACGGACGAGCAGGCCGCCTACATCGGCGTGTCGAAGTCGGGCCCGTACAAGCCCGATACCTATCGCTATTGATCCACTGACCCTAGCCTGACCCGAGACCCGACCCATGCGTGCTGACCAGCTGCTTCTCTCCCTTGGCCTGGCGCCCACGCGCTCGGCCGCCCAGCGGCTGATCGACGCGCGTGCGGTCGAGTGGGAAGGCCCCAAGGGCTGGACCGTCGTGCGCAAGTGCGGCGAGGACCTGCCCGAGACCACCCCCCTGCGCGTGACGGACGACGCCGAGCTGCGTTACGTCTCGCGCGGCGGGCTCAAGCTCGAAGGCGCGCTGGCCAAGGTCGGTGTGTCGGTGGCAGGCCTCTCGGCGCTGGACATGGGCCAGAGCGCGGGCGGTTTCACCGACGTGCTGCTCAAGGCCGGCGCGGCGCACGTGACCGGCATCGATGTCGGCCACAGCCAGCTGCATGAGACCTTGAAGGCGGACCCGCGCGTGACCGCCCATGAAGGCATGCACGTGAAGGACTACGTCCCCGAGGCGCCCTTCGATCTCGTCGTGGGCGACCTGAGCTTCATCTCGATGATCGGCACGCTCAAGCACGTGGTCGGTTGGCTCAAGCCGCAAGGCCAGGCGCTGCTGCTGATCAAGCCGCAGTACGAGCTGGGTCCGAAGGCCTTGAACAAGAACGGCATCGTCAAGGACAAGGCGCAATACGTCGTGCTCAAGGAGCAGGCCGTGGCGGCTGCCGAGAAGCGCGACCTCGTCGTCAGGGGCTGGTTCGAAAGCCCCGTCACCGGCGGCGACGGCAATACCGAATTTTTCATCTGGGTTCAGAAACCATGACGACGCCTGTCAGCATCGAATTCTTCCCGCCCAACACGCCCGTCGGCACCGAGAAGCTGAAGACCGTCGTGCAGGAGCTGCGCGCGGTGAATCCCCAGTACTTCAGCGTCACCTACGGCGCGGGCGGATCGACGCGCGAGAAGACGCTGTCGACCGTCGCGGACATCGCCTCGTCCGGCTTCGAGGCGGCGCCGCACCTGTCCTGCGTGGGCTCGACGCGCGAGAACATCGCGGAGATCCTGGCGACCTACCGCGCACAGAACATCCGGCGCGTCGTCGCGCTGCGCGGCGACCTGCCCAGCGGCACGGCGACGGCGGGCGAGTTCCGCTACGCGGCCGAGCTGGTGCGCTTCATCCGCGAGACGCAAGGCGCGGACTGGGACATCGAGGTCGCCGCCTATCCCGAGTACCACCCGCAGCAGCGCTACGCGGCGCGCGACCTGCAGTTCTTCGCGGACAAGGTACGCGCCGGCGCCAGCGGCGCCATCACGCAGTTCTTCTACAACCCCGATGCCTACTTCCATTTCGTCGACGCGACGCGGGCGATCGGCGTGGAGGTGCCGATCGTGCCGGGCATCATGCCGATCAACAACTTCGCGCGGATCGCGCAGTTCGCGCAACGCGACGGCATCGAGATCCCGCGCTGGGTCGCGCTGAAGATGGAGGGCTACATGGACGACGCCGCCTCGGTGCGCGCCTTCGGCCTGGACGTCGTCACGCGGCTCTGCGAACGGCTGATCGCCGGCGGCGTGCCGGGGCTGCATTTCTATTCGCTCAACCAGAGCGCGCTCACGCTGGCGTTGTGCGAACGCCTCGGTCTCGCCGCGAAAGCTTGATAAGGCGCAAACGCTCCGCGCCATCGCAGGGAACCGCTCCGGTTCGCCGCCGTTCCTTGTGAATGGTCAAGGTGCTCACGGAGCGGTCCGCGTTCAATCCCGGTCATCCCATTGATCAGGAGTGACCGCATGTCCCGCACCACCCCCCTCGCCTCTTTCCGCCCCGCCATCGTCGCGGCCGTCGCGCTCGCGGCGCTCTCCGCCTTGGCCCCGTCGGCCCACGCGCAGAGCAGCCCGTGGGTGTACCGCGCCCGCGCGGTGAACATCGACCCGGCGGACAAGGACAAGACCGGCCTGGGTCTGTCGCTGAGCCGCAAGACGATCCCCGAGCTCGACTTCAGCTACTTCCTGGCGCCGAACTGGGCCGCCGAGCTGATCCTGACCGTGCCGCAGCGTCACAA
Organism: Roseateles noduli; assembly: GCF_050626985.1. NCBI lineage: Bacteria > Pseudomonadati > Pseudomonadota > Betaproteobacteria > Burkholderiales > Sphaerotilaceae > Roseateles > Roseateles noduli. The sequence goes on along the minus strand of NZ_CP192463.1, from coordinate 5,703,645 downwards.
GCTCTACAGCAACGGCACGCGCATCGGCACGGTGAAGCACCTGCCGCCGACACTGACGCTGCAGTACCACTTCAACCCGGAAGGGACCTTCCGCCCCTATGTCGGCGCTGGCCTCAACTACACGAGCTTCTCCGGCGTCCACTTCGAGCCCGCCGTGCAGACGGCGCTGCAACCGACCATCAAGAAGCACAGCGTCGGCCTGGCCGCGCAGGCCGGCTTCGACGTGATGCTCGACAAGCAGTGGTCGATCAACGTCGACGTGAAGAAGATCCAGATGGACACCGAGGTCCGCTCCCAGGGCGTGAACGTCGGGAAGTTCAAGATCGATCCGCTGCTGGTGGGCGTGGGTGTCGGTTATCGGTTCTGATCGCTGCGGCCATCGCCCGAAATTGACAGCTCGACGCCGTTCACGCTAACCTACTCCTCGTGTTCTGCCCGCTTGCCACCACGGTGGCTGGACTTGGCGTTCACCGGGCTTACGCCCGAAGCAACGGCACAGCGACGTAACCAGCCGTTCTCCGCCGCTCATGCGGTCCCGCAGGGTTAAAGCGAACGTCGCGCCTTCTTCGAAGGGGCCTACGCGGGCCCCTTCTCCTTTTTCACCAGCACTCCCCCAGCGCAGCGCCAAAGGTCCGGGCCCCCATGCCTCGTGGCGGCGGTACGCCGGCTCGCGCCGGATACGCAGATTCGACCCAGACCAGCAATGAGCGCGGTCGATTGGGTGGCGTCAGACGCCGGGCCCTGAAGAACACGAAGTACTGCAGGTGCAGATCCGGCATCGATGCGATCGGCGTGAGCTCAACGCGATAGAAGTTCTCGTGGCGCGTGCGACTCACACGGCCATTCGAGCGGATGAGTTCATCGATCACGCGCACCAGCCGCTTCGAGAGTTCGTACCGCTCGGCGTCAAACACGCGAGGCCGCGGCTGATGAGAAGAACCATCCGGGACGGCGTGCCCATCCGGCGCGACCTCCCCCGCTTCCAACCCCCTCGAAAAGCAATGACAGGAAAAGCGGAACTCCACGGGGACGACCTTCTTGACGCCTCCTCGCAATTCGAGGCTCACCTTGCGCACGATCGGCGCGAGGTGTTCAAGGCTCACCTCGACGCCATCGATCTTCATCGAGGAGTACGACATCGCATCCATCCACGTAGCGAGGCAACGCTGTTCCAGGCCTCGAAACGACGAAGCCCAGTCGATTGACTGGGCCTCCGAGGGACTCGACAGTCGACGCTTCCTCTCAGGACCTCAAGGCTTGGAAGCGAAGAACCTCATGGGCAACCGTGGATGATTCTCTTCGGCGCAAGACCTGGCACGCGCCTTTCCGACTCACGATCTGAAAGTTGTTTGCGTTAGATCAATGCCGCGAACGCATCCCGCGTCAGGTTCTCCGGCGCGCCCGTTTCGCGGCAGGCGACATCGTCCTCGATGCGGACACCGCCGAACGCGCTCAGGTGCTTCACCAGCGCCCAATCCACGTTCGCCGCCGCGGGCGTCGCGCGCAGCTTGTCCAGCAGCATCGGGATGAAGTACAGGCCCGGCTCGATCGTCACCACCATGCCCGGCTGCAGCACGCGCGTCAGGCGCAGGTAGGGATGGCCTTCCGGCTTGGCGATCGTGCCGCCATCCTCGCCGGCCATGAAGCCGCCGATGTCATGGACCTGCAAGCCCAGCAGGTGGCCGATGCCGTGCGGCAGGAACGTCGACGTCACGCCTTGCGCGACCATCGCGTCCTCGTCCATCTTCACGATGCCGAGCTGGCGCAGCACCCCGGCGATCTCGCGGTGGGAGTCCAGGTGGATGTCGCGATAGTCCACGCCCGCGCGCACGCGGTCGACCAGTCGCAGCTGGGAGGCCTCCATCGCATCGATCAGCGCCTGGAACGACGCGTCGCCGTTGCCGGTCGTGCGGGTGATGTCCGACGCGTAGCCGCAGCTGTGCGCGCCCGCGTCCACCAGCAGCGACAGCGATTGCGACGGCGCGCGCTGGTCCTGGTACTGGTAATGCAGCACCGCCGCGTGCTCGTTGAGCGCGACGATGTTGCCGTAGGGCAGGTCGCGCTCCGCGAAGCCGCAGGCGTCCAGATAGGCGTTGTGGATGGCCGCCTCGGACCGCCCGTCGCGGAAGGCGCGCTGCGACGCCAGATGCGCCTTGGCGCCCAGCGCCGACGCCTCGCGCAGGCGCAGCAGCTCGTAGCCGGTCTTCGCGGCGCGCGCGTAGTGCAGCGGGTTCAGCACGTCGGGCGGATTGTTCGGGACGATGTCTCCCAATGCCGCGTCCGCTTCGCCGACGATCGCCAGCGTGCCCGGCACCTGCAGATAGGGCAGCGCCTCCTCCGGCTTGCGCACGACGATCAGCTCGAAGTGGTCCACCCAGAAGCCGCTCGGTGCCTCGGGCGGCACGTGCCAGTAATCCTCGGGCTGTACGTAGACGAGACGCGGCCTGTGCCCCGGCCGGATCACCAGCCAACTGTCCGGATGGCGGATCAGCGGCACCCACAGCTTGAAGTGGGGATTCGGCTGGAAGACGTAAGGCCGGTCGTCGAGGAAGGCGAACTTCTCGATGCCCGAGGCGATCAGCAGCGCGTCGAATCCGCCGCGCTGCAGCGCGTGTTCGGTGCGGCGCTGCTGCTCCGCGAGGTGAACCGTGTAGAGGGCGTTCAGGGCGTGGGGATCAACGGAACTCATGGCAGGGCTCACGGCAGAACTCGAGGCGGGATTCATGCGCGGGAATTCTCCCAGACGACCCCCATCTCGGTCAGCATCGCATCGAGCCGAACGTCGTTCGGCTGGGCGGTCAGCGTCGGTTGGAAGCCGTGGCTGAAGCCCACGCCGACGACCACCGGCTGCGGCTGGATCTGCCCGATCGTGCGCAGCATGAAGCCGCCGCCGTAACCCATGCGGATCCCGCCCGGGCCGTAGCCCACGCAGGGCAGCAGCAGCAACTGCGGATCGAAGGCCTCGGTGTCCTTGGGTTTGGTGATGCCGGTGGCGTCCTCTTCCATCGGGCAGCCCGGGTACCAGACGTGGAAGCGCAGCCGGCCTTCCTCGCGATCGACGACGGGCAGGCCGATGCGACGGTCGCCGTCGACCTCGCTCCAGCGGTACAGCGCCGGCAGCGGATCGAATTCCCCCTTGATCGGCCAGTAGGCGGCGATGCGCTTTTCCTTGCGTCCGATCAGCCAGACGCGCAGCACGCTCTGCACGACGTCGGCGAGTTCAAGGCGGCCCGGCAGGTCCAGGCGTTCGCGGATCAGGCGCTCGCGCAGCGCCTGGCGGTCTTCGGAGATCGGCAGCTTGTCGTTCGGATCCATCCAGCCCATTCGCCTTCCCTTGAGGACCCGGCGGGCCCTGGAGCGGACCATTGTGGCCGCCTCGCGGACAGGGCGCCAGCGCTGATCTAGAGTCGGCGCCATGGCACGCACCACCACCACGGGAACCGTCCGGCACCTCACCGGCGCCGGCGCGGACTTCGCGAATCACTGCATGGAGTTGCTGGCCCCGCTCGGGCCGGTGCTGGCGCGGCGGATGTTCGGCGGCTTCGGGCTGTATGTGGACGGCCTGTTCCTGGCCATCATCAGTCGCGACGAGCTCTACCTGAAGGCCGACGCCGTCAGCCAGGCGCGGTATGTGGCCGCCGGCTGCGAGCCGTTCCGGTACTCGAAGACCGGCAAGGACGGGCGGGAGGAGGTCGCCAGCCTGAATTACTTCCGGCCGCCGGAGGAGACGCTGGAGTCGCCCGCGCTGATGCTGCCCTGGGGGCGGCTGGCGATGGAGTCGGCCTTGCGCTCCGCCAATGCGAAGCCGAAGGCCAGGACGCCGAAGAAGAGCGCCGGCACTAGCGCCGAGCCCAGGACCGTCAGGACGGAGAAACCGGTCAAGGCGCTGAAGGGTGTCACGACGACGGCTCCTGCGGTCAAGCGTTCGCCAGGCGCTGGCCGAACAGTTGCCCGAAAGAAGGCAGGCGGCTGACGACGCTGCGCACCGGCTTGTTGGCGCAGGCCTGCGGCGGCACCATCAGCTGGAAGCGGGCGGTCGGCCAGGCTTCGACGACGAGTTCGGTGCCGCTGGCGACCTCCAGCGTTTCACCGGCCGACAGCCAGAAGTCCTGCGCCGGCAGGTTCAGGTCGCCGCGCTGCGTGACCCAGACGCGACCGACGAGCACATGCAGTTCACGGCGGCCCGGGCCGATCGGCAGGCTCATGGCCTCGCCCTGCGACAACGTCCACGCGGCGTCGTCGCGGCTGACCTGGATTGATGACTTTTGCATGACATTCATGATCTGCTCCTTGTCCGCCGGGCGGTCCGCGCACCGGCGGCCTTCCTCGTGAACATGGTGCAATACTAGGGTTGACCCGCACAGCGGTCCAATGAGTCTTGTCGCGTCGATTGATACCATCCACGCATGAATCCGCCCCGTCATCGCCCGCTCGCCGTCGGTTCGCTGCGCGCCTTCGAGGCGGTCGCCCGGCGATTGAGCTTCAGCGCCGCCGCCGAGGAGCTCTACCTCACCCAGTCCGCCATCAGCCGCCAGATCCGGTCGCTGGAGGAGGAACTGGGCGCCACGCTCTTCCTGCGCGGCACGCGCCACGTCGAGCTGGCGCCGGACGGCAAGCTGCTGCTGTCGGCCGTGGAGCCGATGCTGGAGCGGCTGGACAGCACGGTGCGCCAGATCCGCTCGACGCGGGGCCGGCGCGTCGTCAACGTGACGACCTTCGCCTCCTTTGCGTCGCTGTGGCTGATTCCCCGGCTGGAGGCCTTCCAGCGCGAGCATCCGGACATGGACATCCGCGTCTCGGCGCTGGATCAGCTCGTCGAGATCGACGACAGCGAATTCGACGTCGCGCTGCGCTACGCCGCGCCGAACCGGGTGGCGCCCTCGGCGCAGCGGATGTTCGGCGAGATGCTGACGCCGGTCGTGAATCCCTGGGTCGCCAAGCAGGCGCAGGAGGGACAGGGACCGCCGCTGAGCCAGGCGGCCGACCTGCGCCAGTACACGCTGGCCGAGGAGGACGACCAGCGTCCCAGCGGCCTGTTCCTGAGCTGGCGGCGTTGGCTGGCGCTGCACGGCGCGCCGGACCTGCAGCCGCGGCGCTGGATGTACCTGAACTTCACCTACCAGCAGATCCAGGCGGCGGTGTCCGGCCAGGCGGTCGCGCTGGCCCGGTTGCCGCTGATCTACGAAGCGCTGGAGCGCGGCGAGCTGGTCGAGCCCTTCGGCGAGGCGGGCCGCACCGACTGCCCGACGGTGTACTGGCTCATGATGTCGGAGCACGGGCGGGCGCGGCCCGAGGTCGTCGAATTCGCGCGCTGGATCGGCGAACACGCCGCGCTCACGCGCCGCGCGATCGGCGAGCCCGATCCGCCGGTGGATGAGAACTCGGGCTGAGCAAGAAGGCTTGCGCACTGCCACCGCCGCTGGCCCTCACCCCGCCCTCTCCCGCAAGCGGGAGAGGGGGCAAGAGGAGCCGGTGCTGCGAGTGGAACTGGTCGCACACCCTCTCCCGCTTGCGGGAGAGGGTGGGGGTGAGGGCCAGCGGCGCTCCGGTCCGCTCAGTCAGGGCGCGATGAGTTCGCGCTCGGTCAGCACCACGGTCAGTGCCTGGTCATGCGGCTGGACTTCGAAGGCGGCTTCACAGCAGCTCCATCCAAGACCGATCGTCGTCACGCCGGGGTGCGCCTCGATCCAGCGGTCGAAGTAGCCGCCGCCGTAGCCCAGTCTGAAACCTTCCCTCGTGTAGCCCAGGCACGGCACCAGCAGCACCTCCGGCACCAGCACCGGCCCGGTCGAACTGGGGATGCCGCACTCGTCCTTCACCGTCGGTTCCTGGCCGTCCCAGCGCCGGAACGTCATCGACGCCGGCCCGTGGTCGCCGGCTTTACGCGCGAAGGGCAGGGCCAATTGCATTTCTCCCCCGAGCTTGTGGGTCGAGGCCCAGGCCGCTGCGTTAAATTCCCCCTCCAGGGGCCAATAGAGGCCGAGGGTCAGCGGCTCGAGCTGGCGCAGCAGCGGAAGCAGCTGCTCGCCCAGCTTGTCGGCGGCGAGACGTGCCTCGGCACCGGCCCACCATTCGCGGCGGCGCGCCAGCAAGGCGCGACGCAATTCGCTTCGCTCATGGGGCCAGGTCTTGCCGGTTGTGCCGGCGGCTTCGGGAGCCGTGGGGGAGTCACTCATCGCAGGTCGGCATGAAGTTCGCTCGGATCACTGTAACCGCCCTCGCCTCCGCCACCGTGACCGTCTCGGCCACCGTCGGCGCCCTGGGGGCCGTGGGCGCCCTCTGCGTGGCCGCCGCGGTCACGGCCCCGCCTGCGCTCGCGCAATCGACCACGACCTTCAACGTCGTGCCCAACCCCCTGCCGCCGCTGCCGGACCTGGTCACCGACGCCCGCGAGGCCTGGCGCGTCCGGGACCGCTCGCGACTGGCCGCGATGCGGCAGGTCGCCTTCGACCAGCAGCATCCGCTCGCGCCCTGGTTCGACTACTGGGAGCTGAACGCCCGCCTGTCCGAGGCGCAGCAGCCGGAGCTCAACGCGTTCTACGCGCGCTGGCCGGGCGCCTACGTCGAGGACCGGCTGCGCAACGACTGGCTGCTGGAACTGGGCCATCGTCGCGACTGGATCAACTTCCGCCGCGACCACGCCGCCTACAAGATGCAGGACGACCGCGAGGTCGCCTGCTACGCGCTGCTCGCGGATCCGCCGGGGCGCGACCTGCGAGACGCCGCCCGCGCCGCCTGGTTCGCGCAACGCGACGCGGACGAGGGCTGCAACATGCTCGCGGCCACGCTGCACGAGAACGGCCAGTTCAAGGATTCGGACGTCTGGCGCAAGCTGCGCTTCATCGTCGAGACCAACAAGCCCCGCGCGGTGAAGCAGGCCGGGGCGCTGCTGTCCAAGCCCGACCAGGAGGCGCTGGCCGAGCTGATGGACAAGCCGGACCGTTACCTGAAGCGCAAGGCCGCGGCCTCCCCGCGCGCCAAGGCCGAGCTGACGATGCTGGCGCTGATGCGCCTGCTGGCGACCGACTACGACAAGGCGGACGACGACGTGCGCCGCTGGGCGGCCAAGCTGCCGAACGACCTGTCCGCGTGGCTCTGGGCCCAGTACGGCAGACAGGCGGCGCTGCGGCTGAAGGACGAGGCCAACGAGCATTTCGATCGCGCGATCAAGCTGCAGGCCAAGCTCGGTCCGATCGAATGGAGCGACGACACGATCAGCTGGATGGCGCGCGCCGCGCTGCGCGGTGACGCGGGCGCGAGCCGGCCGGAGCAATTGATCGCGGCCATCGCGCTGATGAAGCCCTCGGACCAGAAGGACATCACCTGGCAGTACTGGCGCGCGAAGGCGCAGCAGCAGCTGGCGCCGACCGGGCCGTCCGGTGACGCCCAGCGCCGCGAAGCCCAGGAGACGCTGCGCGCGATCGCCTCTCCGCTCAGCTTCTACGGCAAGCTCGCCGCCGACGAATTGAAGCTGCGCCTGCCGCTGCCGCCGACGCCCGCGGATCTGACGGCGCCGGAGCGCGCGCAGGGGCTGGCGAATCCGGGCATCCAGCGCGCGCTGATGCTGCTCGCCGTGGGCCTGCGCAGCGAAGGCCAGCGCGAATGGAACTTCAGCCTGCGCGGCCTGTCGGATCGCGAGCTGCTGTCGATCGCGCAGGCCGCTTGCGAACGCGAGCTCTGGGAGCGCTGCATCCAGACCAGCGAGCGGACGAAGACCGAGATCGACCTCGCCCAGCGCTTTCCGATGCCCTACCGCTCGGACGTGTTGAAGCAATCGACGGCGGTGGGCCTGGACCCGGCCTACGTCTACGGCCTGATCCGGCAGGAGTCGCGCTTCATGATGGACGCGCGCTCGCATGTCGGCGCCGGCGGCCTGATGCAGGTGATGCCGGCCACCGCCAAGTGGACGGCCAGGAAGCTGGGCGTCGACTTCAAGCCCGACATGCTGCATGACCGCGACACCAACCTGCGTCTGGGCACCGGCTACCTGAAGCTGGTGATGGACAGCTTCGAGGGCTCGCAGGCGATGGCCGCGGCGGCCTACAACGCCGGCCCGAACCGGCCGCGCCGCTGGCGCGACGGTCCGCAGCTGGACGCCGCGATCTGGACCGAGAACATCCCCATCTGGGAGACCCGCGACTACGTGCGCAAGGTGCTGTCCAACGCGACGATCTACGCGCAGCTGATGGGCCGCGAGCGCGGCATCGTGCTGCGCGAACGGCTCGGCAGCGTCATCGGCCCGGCCGCCGCGTCGGCGCCGGACATCCCGGCCAACGGCACGAACTGACCCCGGCGCGCCGGCGACGGCGCCCTTCCCCTTTGCAGAGAGCTTTCCGCATGCAGCTGATCATCGGCAACAAGAACTACTCGTCCTGGTCGATGCGCCCATGGGTGCTGATGAAGGCACTGGGCATCGATTTCCAGGAGCGGATCGTCCGTTTCGACTTCGCGCCCGACTCGACCTTCTATCGCGAGATCGGCGCGGTCACGCCGACCGGCAAGGTGCCGGTGCTGGTGGACGACGGCCTCGCGGTCTGGGATTCGCTGGCGATCGTCGAGTACTTGGCCGAGCGTTTCCCCAACAAGGCCGTCTGGCCGCGCGACGCCCGCCAGCGCGCGCGGGCGCGTTGCCTCTGCGCCGAGATGCACAGCGGCTTCGGCCAACTGCGCAGCCATTGCATGATGAACATCGACGCCGACCTGACGACCGTCGGTGCACGGCTGCTGCAGACCGAGGCCGGCCTGCGCAAGGACCTCGCCCGCGTCGTGGAACTGTGGACCGACGCGCTGACGCAGAGCGGCGGCCCCTTCCTGTTCGGCGAGTTCGGCGCGGCGGACGCGTTCTTCGCGCCGGTGGTGATGCGGGTGACGCGCTACGGACTGCCGTTGCCCGCGCCGTTGACGGCCTACACGGACGCCGTGCAGGCGGCGCCGGGCGTGCGCGAGTGGATCGCCGACGCGATGGCGGAGAAGGACTTCCTCGACTTCGAAGAGCCCTACCGCGACGTCAGCGGACCGGTACCGGTGCTGAAGGCTTGAGGGTGGATGACGCGGCTACCGCGACGGCTGACGCGGGTTCGGGTTGGGATGCTCCGCTAGGCGCAAACCGGAGCCATAGCGGCGCTATGGCGAGGATTTGCAACGACGCGGCGCGCCCAACCCGGAGCTGCGTCAGTGGTCGCGGCGGCGGCGGACCATGAAACCTGCGGCGAGAAGGCCGCCGAGCATCATGGCCTGGTTCGTGGGCTCAGAGACGAAGGACGGCACGACGGTGTCCGCGCCCTCTTGTTCGTTGACATCTGCCAGCTGCGCGGGGGCGGGCTGGCTCTGCCGGGTGAAACTGGTGTCAGCGGCGACGTGCACGGAGTTCGTGTCCGGCGCTTGCTGCTCCTGCGCCTGGGCGGCGAGACCAATTCCGCCCAGCAGGAGGAGAAGAACAGACTTCATTCAAGATACTCCCTACTGCTATGCCGGCCTGCCTGACTACAACGTCTCTCTCGGTAGTTGGTCTGTTTGAACAGACACTGGTGTGCAGGTGGCATTGGTGAATATACGGATAGAGAGACTACTTTAGCTATCCCCTTCATCGGGGATGCTGCGCCGCAACATGAGTGTTCAGATGTATCTCGTTGGGGGGGCTGTCCGGGACGCCCTGCTGGGACTGCCCGTGCAGGACCGCGATTGGGTCGTGGTCGGCGCAACGCCCAAGTCGTTGATCGACAAGGGTTTTCTTCCTGTCGGCAAGGATTTCCCGGTCTTCCTGGATCCCGTGACCCATGAAGAGGTGGCATTGGCCCGTACCGAGCGCAAGACGTCTGCCGGGTACCACGGTTTCCAGTTCCACACGGCCCCCGATGTGACGCTTGAACAGGACCTGGCACGCCGGGACCTGACGATCAACGCCATGGCCCAGGCGGAAGACGGGACGCTCATCGACCCCTATGGCGGTCGGCGCGACCTGGAGGCGCGGGTGTTGCGGCACGTCTCGGACGCCTTCGCGGAGGATCCGGTGCGGATCCTGCGGCTGGCGCGTTTCGCGGCCCGTTTCGGCGACTTCACGGTGGCGCCGGAGACGATGGCGTTGATGCGCGCCATGGTCGCCGCCGGCGAAGCCGACGCGCTGGTCGCCGAGCGCGTCTGGCAGGAGGTCGCCCGCGGCCTGATGGAAGGCCACCCGGCGCGGATGATCGAGATCCTGCGCGACAGCGGCGCGCTGGCGCGCATCGCGCCGGAGCTGGAGCGGCTGTTCGGCGTGCCGCAGCCCGAGGCGCACCACCCGGAGATCGACACCGGTGTCCACCTGCTGCTAGTGCTGGAGGAATGCGCGCGCGTCGAGGCGCCGCTGCCGGTGCGCTACGCCTCGCTGTGCCACGACCTCGGCAAGGGCACGACGCCCGAGGCGGAATGGCCGCGCCACCTGAAGCACGAATCACGCGGCGTCGAACTGGCGGCGGCGCTGTCGCAGCGCTGGCGGGTTCCGTCGGACTGCAAGGAGCTCGCCGAGCTGGTCGCGCGCGAACACACGCACGTGCACCAGAGCCTCGACTTCAGCGCCGAGGCGCGCCTGCGCCTGATCGAGCGCAGCGATGCGCTGCGCCGGCCGGAGCGCTTCGCCCAGCTGCTGCTGGCCTGCGAGTGCGACGCCCGCGGTCGCGCGGGCTTGCGCGACCGCCCCTACCCGCAGCGCGCGGCGCTGCTGCACGACCTGCGCGCGGTGCAATCGGTCGATCAGGCGGCGATCTCTTCGGCCGCGCTGGCGGCCGGCAAGAAGGGCCCGGCCATCGGCCAGGCGATCCACGAGGCCCGCAAGGCGGCGCTCAAAGCGTGTGAGAGCGATCGCCCGCGCTGAACCCCAGCGCATCGAACCCCTCCCCCGGCGCGAAGCCGATGACCTTGAACAGCTCGCCCATCTCGTGCTCGGCGATCAGCCGGTGGGCCATGCCGCGCTGCGCAAGGTCGGCGCCGCTCATCAGGTCGACCAGGCCGCAGTTGATCAGGAAATTGGCCTGGCTCGTGTAGCCCAGCACCATCAGCCCCGCGTCCTGTCCCGCCAGCGCGATGCCGGTGAAGTTCACGTGCGCCGTGATGTCCTTCTGCCCCGGCAGCGCCAAGGCATCAGGATCGGCCATGTGCAGGTGGTGGCACATCAAGGTGCCGCCGGTGCGCTGCGGGTGGTAGTACTCCGACTCCGGAAAACCGTAGTCGATGAAGAACGCCGCGCCGCGCTTCAGGCGCTCGGCCAGTGTGCGGATGAAACCCTCGGCCTGCGGATGCACCTCGGTGACCGTGCCGGGCACGAAGCCGATGTCGTGCTCCGGCGGCGTCGGCGGGCGCGCGTCGCCGGGCCGGTCGTCGAAGGACAGCGCGCCCTGATCGTCCATCGTCACGCCGCGCCGCAGCCAGTGCTGACCGTCCCAGCGCAGCAGCTCGACGGGGATCGCGTCCAGCAACTCGTTGGCGACCAGCACGCCGTGGATCTCGTCGGGCCAGCGGTCCAGCCATTCGACCCGCGGCGCGAAGCGCGCCAGCCGTTCGGCCTGGCGCTCGCGCAAGGTGCCGGACAGATCGACGATGAAGTACTTCGACACCGGCGTTCCCGCCGCGTCCAGGGTCTCCAGCAGCTGCGCCGCGAGCGCGCCGCTGCCGGCGCCGAACTCGATCACCGTGTCGGTGCCGCTGACCGTCAGCGCCTGCGCGACCTGCCGGGCCAGCGCGCGCCCGAACAGCGGCGACAGCTCCGGCGCCGTCACGAAGTCCGAGCCCTGCTGCGGCATCGTGCCGAACTTGCGTCGCGCGTTGGCGTAGTACCCCACGCCCGGCGCGTACAGCGCCAGGCTCATGTAGCGGTCGAACGGCAGCCACCCGCCGGCGGCGGCGATCTCGTCGCGCAGCAGCGCGGCCATGGCGGGGTCCGTCGCGTGCTGCATCGCGGCAGCCGACGCGCCCCGCGACGACGCGGTCGAAGCCCCCTGCGAGGAACGGGAAGCGCCCTGCACGGGACTGGCAGCGCCATGCGGCGCGGACGCCGCGCCGTTCAGGCGGGCGGAATCAGGCAACTTGGAAGTCATGTGTCGATCCTGGGAAGCGTCGGCTGACCGCGTTCGGCCAGCCAGGCTTCGAATTCCTCGGCGGACATCGCCGGCGCGATCACTTCGCCCTGCAGCTCGTCGCAGCCCCACTCGGCCAGCAGGTGCCATTGCCGCGCGTTGCGCACGCCTTCGGCGCCGACGCGCAGGCCCAGGCCCTTGGCCATCTGCACCATGGCGCGCGTGATCGCGGCCGCGCCGCGATCGTCCGGCAGCACCGCCACGAAGCTCTGGTCGATCTTGAGCTTGTCCAGCGGCAGCCGGGTCAACTGGTTCAGCGCCGTGTAGCCGGTGCCGAAGTCGTCGATCGAGATCGCCAGCCCCTGCGAACGCAGCGTCTGCAGCAGCTCGGGCAGGCGGTCGATCTCCTCGGTGAGCATGCGTTCGGTCAGCTCGAGTTCCAACCACTCGCCGGGCACGCCGGCGGTCTTCAGCACGTGGGCCACCGACTTCGAGAAACTCGCCAGCCGGAACTGCATGCTCGACAGGTTCACCGCGATCGGCACCGACGCGACGCCGCGCTCATGCCAGGCGCGCGTCTGCCGCGCGGCCTCGTACATCACCCACTCGCCCAGCGGCAGCATCAGGCGATGGCGCTCGGCCACGACGATGAAGGCATCCGGCGTCAGCAGCCCGCGCTCGGGGTGCCGCCAGCGCAACAGCGCCTCGGCGCCGACCAGCTCGCCGGTGCGCGCGTCGACCTGCGGCTGATAGAAGAGCACGAACTGGTCGGCCGTCAGCGCCTGCGCCAGCTCGGTCTCGAGCACCAGGTCCGCGTAGGCGTTCTCGGCCATCGCGTGCTCGAAGAAGCGGTAGGTCGCGCGGCCCGCGGTCTTGGCCAGGTACATCGCGGTGTCGGCGTGCTGCAGCAACTCCTCGGGCGACTCGCCATGCTCCGGGTACATCGCCACGCCGATCGACGGCGTCACCGACAGGTCGCGGCCGTCGGCCTGCACCGGCACCTCGACGACGCTCAGCAGCGCGTTGAGCACCGTCTGCACATCCTTGCGCTGATGCACGTCCTCGAGCAGCACGACGAACTCGTCGCCGCCGAAGCGCGCCACCAGGTCGCTGCCGCGCAGGCCGCCGCGCAGGCGTTCCGAGACGGTCCGCAGCACGCGGTCGCCTTCCAGGTGACCGAGCGAATCGTTGACCCGCTTGAAGTTGTCGAGGTCGATGAACAGCAGCGCCGCGCGGCGCGCATGGCCTTGCGAGAGCCGCTCGCGCAGCCGCTCCATGAAGGTCGCGCGGTTCAGCAGGCCGGTGAGCGGATCATGCTGCGCGAGGTGCTGGATGCGCGCCAGCGCCTCCAGGTGCGGACGCAGGTCGCGGACGATCGTCATGCGCAGGCGCTCGCCGTTGCGCCACAGGGTCCGCACGATGAATTCGACGTCGATGCGCTCGCCGCTGCGATGCAGGATCGCCGTCGGGTAGCGGGTCTCCGTGCCGCTCATCATCACGTCGCGCACCGTGTCGACCTGATCCGGCGCGATCATCGACAGGGCCGACCGTCCCACCAGTTCCTCGAGCGTGTAGCCCACCAGCTCGCACAGCGGCGGGTTGACGTCGGTCATCACGCCGTCGCGGTGGAAGACGATGCCCTCCATCGACGCCTGCATGAACTTGCCCATCCGCTCCTCGGAGTCGCGCACGGCCAGCTCGGCCTCGCGGAAGCGGGTGATGTCGGAGATCAGCACGAAGCTGGACTGCACCTCGTCCGCGCCCGGCGGCATGTAGGGGATCAGGTTGACCTCGATCCAGCGCGGGCTGCCGTCCCGGCGCTCCAGTCGCCGCTCGTAGCTGACGCTGACGCGCTCGCGCAGCACGCGCTGCACGTGGGGCTCGATCTCCAGCGAGGCGTCCTCGCCGATGATCTGCGCGAAGGTGCGGCCCAGGACGCTGGCCTCGTCCAGGCCGAAGCTGCGCGCGTACTGGCGGTTGGCGAAGCGGCAGGTGCGCGTGGCCGCGTCGAAGACCGCGATCAGCACCGGCACGTTGTCCGCGAGCAGCCGGAACTGCGCGGCCTGGTCTTCGGCCGAGGGCGCCGGGCAGGCCGGCGGCAGGGGCGGCACCGGCGCGTTCATTCAGTCCGTCCCGACTGTCGAGGACATGGCGGACGGTGCGCTCGCAGCGGCATCGTCCGCGCGCGGCGGCTGCTCGTCCAGCGTCTTCAGCGCGAGGCAGAGGTCCTCCCACGCCCGCGCCTTGTCCGGCAGGTTGCGCAGCAGGTAGGCCGGGTGGTACGTGACCACCAGCGGCACGCCCTGGTAGCGGTGGACGCGCCCCCGCAGCCGGCCGATCGGCTCCTGGCTGCGCAGCAGCTGCTGCACCGCGAAGCGGCCCATCGCCAGGATGATGCGCGGCTGGATCAGTTCGATCTGGCGCTGCAGGAAGGGCTCGCACTGCGCGAGCTCCGACGGATCCGGATTGCGGTTGCGCGGCGGCCGGCACTTCAGCGTGTTGGCGATGTAGACCTGCCGTTCCGGCGTTCCCTCGCCGCGGCTCAAGCCGACCGCACGCAGCATGCTGTCCAGCAGCTTGCCGGCGGCGCCGACGAAGGGCTCGCCCTGCAGGTCCTCCTGCTCGCCCGGCGCCTCGCCGACGACCATCCAGTGCGCGCGCTCGTTGCCCACGCCGAACACGGTGTTCTTGCGCGACTCGCAGAGCCCGCAGGCGCGGCAGGACGCGACCTCGTCGCGCAGGCCGGGCCAGTCGAGGCGGGCGATGGCCTCGCGCGCCAGGCCACGGGCCTGGGCGAGCGCGACATCGGCCGCGGCGGCCGCGGTCACCGGTGCCGCAACGGGGGCGACCACGGTAGGCACAGTCGGCGCGGCGGGCGGGGTCCTCGTCGGTGCTTCCGGCGCGCGGCGCGGCGCGGGCGGCTCCGCCAGGGCGACCTCGGCGTCGACCATCGGCGCGCGGGCCGCGGGCGCCGCGTGGGCGTCAGTCGATCGCGCGGGCGCCACGGCACGTTGCGCGACGAGCGCTGCGGGCGCGACAGGCGCAGGCGCCTCGGTCGACGGCGCCGCGCCGGAAGCGGGCGTCCACAGCTTGAGGCCCATCGCCTCCAGCATCGCGCGTTGACGATCGTTCCAGCTCATGGGGCGGGCTCCATCAGGCGCAGCGTCATCAGGAGGGCATCCTCGCGGCCGTCCGCGCCCGGGTAGTAGCCGCGACGCAGGCCGCTCTGCACGAAGCCGTAGCGCTCGTACAGCCGGCGCGCGCGGACGTTGCTCTCGCGCACCTCCAGCCACACCTGGTGGCAGCCGCGGGCCCGCGCCAGCAGACCCAGCGCGTCGAGCATGCGCCGCGCCAGCCCCTGCCCTTGACGCTCCTGGGTCACGGTGATGTTGAGCAGGTGCATCTCGTCGATCACCTGCATCGCGAGGAAGTAGCCGCAGAGCCGCGCCTGCTCGTCGCGCATGACGAAGCCGGCGTAGCCCGCGGCCATCGAATCGATGAAATTGCCGCGCGTCCACGGATGGCTGTAGGAGACGGCCTCGATGGCCATCACCTCGTCGAGGTCCAGCGCGCGCAGCGGCTGCAGGGATTGCAGCGACGGCGGCCAGGCCAGATCGCGGGGTTGGGCGCTCATCTCGTGTGCGCTCCCTTGGCGTCGACCGCATCGGCCGGGGCGGCCAGGGCGGCGCCTGTAGCGCCTGCCCCCGTGGCGGCTTTGGCGGCCTCGCGCTCGGCGGTGGTCAGGGCCACCTTGTCGCGCACGTACAGCGGCAGCGCGTTGGCGGCGTCCTCCGCAAGGCCCGCATCGAAGGCCTGGCGCGCGAGCGCCCCCAACGCGCGGGCGCGCGAGGCGGTGGTCGGGAAACGCCGGGCCGCGCCGGTCTCCAGCGCGAAGGCGCCCAGCGCCGAGCCGGCGACGATCGTCGGCGGTTCGTCCTGCCACAGCGCGCGCAGCGGGTCGACATCGGTCAGCACCGGCTCGAGGGTCGTCGACCACCGCGCGCCGTTCCAGCGGTAGCGGCCGAGGTAGATCTGGTTCATGCGGGCGTCCATCGCGACCCACACGTCGAGCGGCGCCACCACGGGGAGAGTCGCGGGGTCGGTCGCGGGATCGATCGTGCGACCGGCCGCGGACCCGCCCGCATCGTCGCCCGCGGCGATCAGCTGCTGTCGCGTGTCCTCCGCGACCAGCATCAGGCTGTCCAGGGCGAGCACCGGCTTGCCCGCGCCGAACGCGAGGCCCTGCGCCACCGAACACGCGGTGCGCAGCCCCGTGAACGCGCCCGGCCCGCGGCCGAAACCGACCGCATCCACGGCGGCCAGCGGCAGGCCGGCCTGCTTCAGCAGCGCCATCACGTCGGGGACCAGCCGCTGGGAGGCCTGGGCCCCGCCATCGGCGTCCACAAAAGCATCATGGCCCTGGCCAACGAGGGCCAGAGCCATGTGTTCGGTCGAGCTATCCAGGGCCAGCAACACGCTCATGGCTGAAGTGTAGTGGCCCGGGACGTCGCGGGGCCGGGAGATCCCCCGGCTCCGCGGGGCGCGATGTCGATCAGGAATCGGCCTGGAAGGCCGATCAGAACGAGTAACCCAGCGACAGCGTGTACACCACCGGACGGAAGTTGATGTCCGTGTGCAGCTCTTCCACGCCGTCCTTGGTCGTCGTGAACGAGCGCATCTTGCTGCGCACGTCCGCGTAGGCGACCGTCGCGTTCAGCGACCACTGCTTCGTGTACGCCACGGTGAAGCCCGCGTGGGCCGCCAGGCCCCACGAGTTCTCCAGCGTGATGCGGGTCGGGCCGCCGCTGATCGCGTCGCCGGTGGGCGTGCTGCGCTTCTTCTCGAAGTAGGTGTAGTTCACGCCCGCGCCGACGAAGGGATGGACCTTCGGGATCCATTCGCCGAGGTGGTAGTTCACGAACACCGTCGGCGGCATCTGGCGCACGACCGCGATCTGGCCGGCGTTGGCGAGCACGCCGTTGCCGTAGATCTTGTGCGACGGCGGGATGCCCAGCGCGATCTCGCCGCTCCAGCGCGGCGCGAAGCGGTAGGTGTAGCCGAAGCCCGTGGTGGTCGCGTCACCGACGCGGATCTGCGCGCCCGGCGCCGGGAACTGCTTGCTGCCGCCTTCCAGCGGCGCGGCCTTGCTGTTCACGTCGATGTGGGCCAGGCCCAGGTAGACCGTGTGCGTGCCGACCGCCGGCTCTTCGGCGCGGGCGGCGCCCGCCAGTGCCATCAGCGAAGCGGCCAGGATGAGGGTGATGTTCTTCTTCATGAATGATGTCTCCGTGCTGGTCGTCGGCGATTACGGCTGAGCAGCCAGGACCGATTGGAAGAAGCCGCGCGCCAGCGCATTGCAGAACGGCGGAACCAGCGTGCCGTGATAGGCGCCCTGCACCGCTGCCGCACCGGCCGCGCCACCGCCCGCCGCGGCGGACGTGGCCGCCTTGGCTTGTGCGAAGCCGCCCGCGATCGTCGCCGCCGTCACCTGGCCGGCCCAGGCCATCGAGGCCGAGCTTTCCAGGTTGGACGCCGGGTACAGCTTGCCGCGCGAGGCGAAGTCGGCCTGCGCCTGGGCGGTGTTGGTGAAGAACACGGTCGGGTCGCCCGAGCCGCCGCACAACGCGACCGGCGCCTTCGGCGTCCAGCCCAGCAGCGTGTTGGTCTGCAGCGCGGTGCGGAAGTTCGAGGTCGGGTACGCGGTCTTGAACGCGGGGTTCAGCAGGCCACCGGTGCCGAACAGGTTGGTGAAGGTCGGGTCGTTCGGCAGCTTGCCTTCCTGGATCAGCGTGGTGATCGACTTCTTCGACGGGAACAGCGTCTCCGCGGTCGCGGCGAACTGCGCGGCGTACACGTCGGTCGGCGCCGAGTAGATGTTGCCGTAGGCCTTCTGGTAGCTGGTCAGCATCAGCGGCAGGAACAGCGTCGCGCCGGCGTTGACCGGGCCGGTGTTGACGATCTGGTCGCTGAAGCCGACCAGGTTGTACGGGCCGGACATCGGCGCGGCGGCGGTGACGGGGAATTCGGTCGCGTAGTCGCGCTCCATCACCTTCTGCGTCGCCATCGCCACGTGGCCGCCTTGCGAGTAGCCGGCCAGCAGCAGCTTGGCCGACGGCTTCACGGCGCTCTCGGCGGCCAGGTGGGTCCGGGCGGCGCGCATCGCGTCGATCATCTCGATCGCGGATTGCTCGGCGTTCAGGTAGGTCGTGTACTGCAGGCCCGAACGGTCGTAGCCGAGGTAGTTCGGCGCCACGACGATGAAGCCCTGGGCGGCGTAGAACGCCGCGACCAGCGAGCCTTCGGCGTTGTTCTGGATGTCGGCGATGTTGTAGGCCTGGTCCGTCGTCGTGCCGTGGGCATAGAGCACCACCGGGCGGTTGCCCGTGCAGGCGGCGCCGGTGCCGGCCGGCACCAGCACGGCGGCGGAGGCGGTGGCCGGCAGGCCCTGGGGATCACGCGTCCAGTAGTAGACGTAGCGCACGTCCACGTCGCAGGCGGCCTTGCCGCTGATCGCCTGCACGCCCTTCGCCGCGGTGCCCACGTCGATCTGGGCGGCGGTCGCCGCGCCGGCCTTCAGGCCCAGTTCCAGCGTGCCGCGCGCCGGCGGCGGATCGTCGCTCGAAGGATTGCTGCCGCCGCCGCAGGCGCTCAACATGGCCACGGCGGCCAGCGTCAGGCTGGCCAGTTTGAATTGGCTGTTCATTCGGACTTCTCCAGGGGTTGTCTCCGTCGTCTGCACCGTCCCGGCGATCGCGGTCGGCACTAAATCGAACGGTCGTTCGTTTTTCTCAGGGGTCACTTTAAGCGCACGTCAGCCGGCGCTTACAAAAGGAAAACCCTGACAAGCCACAGCATGCCAGGGTCGTTGGAACGACGGACGCACAACCTGACCCCATCGAGGCGCGGTTGCAACACTTCCGTCATCAGACTGCGCGCGATGCGCGCGTCAGGATCGGCCTCAGAACGGGTTGTTCGTCGCCCGGTTGATGGCCTGCGAGGCCATGTTGTTGTGCATCACCGGACCGACCAGGCGGTCGCTGGCCCACATGTGCGTGGCCGAGGTGGCGTTGGCCACCAGCGTCTTGTCGGTGCAGATCGGCGGCAGCGAGCTCGCCAGGCAGGCGGCGTCCGTCGAGTTGGACGCGGAGTACAGCGTCGGGAACCGGCTCATCGTGCCCATCAACTCATCGGTGAGGATGAGGCCGATGTAGTGGCCGTCGTTGCGGATCTTCAGCCGCATGCCGGCGTTGAAGCGGCTCGACAGCTCGGTCAGCAGCGCGGCGCGGTCGGTATCGGCGTGGACCGCCTTCTCACGGATCGCGAACGGCGACAGGCCCATGTCCTGCATGGTCGACAGGATGATGCGGCCGTCGGCGTCGACGATGCGGTTGACCTGCGCGGCCAGGGCCTCGCCGCGCGCCTGCGCCGCGTTGCCCAGCGTGCCGGCGTCCTGCGCCGGGTACTGCGCGTACAGCTCGAGCACGTCGTTGGCGCCGGCCAGGATGGTGACCAGGTCCTTCGAGTTGAAGCCGTCGAGCGCGAACTGGCGGTCGATCTGCGCCGCGACGTCGGCGACCTTGGCGCCGGCCGCGGCGTACATGCGCGCGGTCGGCGTGGCCAGCTTGTCCGGATTGCATTCGGCGAACACCAGGCCGAAACGCGCCGCGACCTGCTGCGTCCACACCTGGTTCAAGGTGCAGGTCACGGCCGCGGTGGTCGCGTCGGTCCCGTTGATCGAGTACTTCGTGCCGTCGGTGCGGATGGTGCTCGTCTCGTCACCGAAGGCGATGACGCGCGTCGCGCGGAAGGGGTCGATCTGCTCGCCGCCGCCGCCGCAGGCGGCCAGCATCGCGGTCGCACCCAGCAGCACGGCCAGGTGGCGCTTCACACTCTTCATGAACTCTCCAAATCTCGAAAACTCAGCGGGGCGCGAAGGCCGCCGCCGCGCGGGACAAGCGGTCCCGCACCCCATCCCAGGCGGCCTCTTGCGGAGGCGCCTCGATCCAGATCTCCGTCGCGCCCGCCGCGTCCAGCTCGCGCAGGACCGCAAACAGCTGACGCGCCGCCGCGCGCGCCTGGGCCGGCATGGCCCGGTGCAGCGCCGGCGCGCCGGTCCCGGCGAAGGACGAGCGGGAATATACCGCCAGCCCCGCCGGACGGTCGCCCGCCAGCGCGGCGCGTAACGCTTCCGAGCCCATCAGCCGGACCGTCGCCCGCGGCGCGTAGTGCGCAGCGAGTGTGCCCGACGCGCGCGGCGCCTGTGCGTCGGGCGCGTGTAAAGCGAGGCCCGCGGCGGCTTCCAGCTGCGCCGGCGTCAGCACGCCGGGCCGCAGCAGCACCAGGCCGCCGCGGCTGACGTCGACGATCGTCGATTCGATGCCGACCTCGCACGGACCGCCGTCCAGCACGGTCAGGCCGGGGTCGAACTCGTCGGCGACGTGCGCGGCGGTGGTCGGGCTGACGCGGCCGAAGCGGTTCGCGCTCGGCGCGGCCAGGCCCTCGACGCCGAGGGCCCGGCACTCCGCCATCAGCGCGCGGAAGACCGGATGCGACGGGCAGCGCAGGCCCACCGTGTCCTGCCCGCCGGCGGCCGCCGCGGCGATGCCGGGCACGCGGCGGACGATCAGCGTCAGCGGGCCGGGCCAGAAGGCCTCGATCAATCGGTGGGCGACCGGCGGCAGGTCCTGCCCGAAGACCCGGGCGCCCTGCTCGTCGAGCACGTGCACGATCAGCGGGTGGTCGCTGGGGCGGCCCTTGGCGGCGAAGATCTTGGCGACCGCGTCGTCCTGGTCGGCCCGCGCCGCCAGGCCGTAGACGGTCTCGGTCGGCACGCCCGCCAGTTCCCCCGCGGCGAGCACGCGCGCGGTGGCCCGCACCGCCTCGGGCGATTGGCCGTCGAGCACCTGGAAGCCGGACTCCGTCATCACGCCTTCACCACGTCGTTACCCGCGTCGCTACCCGCTTCGTTCTCTGCATCATCGCCCACGCCCTCGGCCTCACCACGCCTCGGGCAGGCCGAGGAGCGCGCAGGCGCGCCGGGCGCTTGCGCGGGCGTCCTCGGCGGTCGCGCCGATCACGTTCAGGTGGCCCATCTTGCGGCCATGGCGCGCCTGCGCCTTGCCGTACAGATGCAGTTCGGCGCCGGGCAGTGCCAGCACGCCGGCCCAGTCGGGCGTCCGTTCCCGGCCTTCCGCGTCGAACCACAGATCGCCCAGCAGATTCAGCATCACCACCGGCGAATGCAGGCGCGGCTCGCGCAGCGGCAGGCCGGCCATCGCGCGGACCTGCATCTCGAACTGCGAGACGTCGCAGGCGTTCATCGTGTAGTGGCCCGAGTTGTGCGGGCGCGGCGCCATCTCATTGACGACCAGGCGGCCGTCCTTCAGCACGAAGAACTCGACGCACAACACCCCGACGTAGCCCATGCCGGTCGCGATCGCGGCGGCCGAGCGGCGCGCCTGCGCCTGCAGCGCGTCGTCCACGTCGGGCGCGGGCACCTCGGTCACGGCGAGGATGCCGTCGCGGTGCAGGTTCTGCTGGACCGGGAAGGTCACGACCTCGCCGTCGGAGCCGCGCACGACCAGCACGCTCAGCTCCAGCGCGAGCGGCAGCATCTGTTCGAGCACGCAGTCCACGCGGCCAAGTTCATCGAAGGCGGCGGCGAGCTGCGCCCGGTCGGCGACGCGGCGCTGCCCCTTGCCGTCGTAACCGAGGCGGGCGGTCTTGAGGATGCCGGGCAGCAGCGTGTCCGGCACCGCGGCCAGATCAGCGGCGGTGTGCAGCACCGCGTACGGCGCGCAGGGCACGCCGCTGGCGTCGAAGTGGGCCTTCTCGCGGGCGCGGTCCTGGCAGACCGCCACGGCGGACGCGCCGGGCGCGACGACGCGCACCCGGGCCAGATGCTCCAGCGCGCGGGCGGGCACGTTCTCGAATTCGGTGGTGACCGCGTCGCAGCGGCGGGCCAGGTCGTCGAGTGCCGCCGGATCCAGGTAATCGGCCTTCAGGTGGTCCTGGGCGACGGCCCCGGCGGGGCTGGACGCATCCGGGTCCAGCACCACGCAGCGGTAGCCCAGCGCCTGGGCGGCGTGGACGAACATGCGGCCGAGCTGGCCGCCTCCCAGCACGCCCAGCGTCGCGTCACCCGGCAGCAGCGGCATCAGCGCAGCTCCTCGGTCATCGCGGTCGCGGCGGCGGTCTGGCGCTGGCGGAAGGCGTCCAGCTTCGCGCGCAGGTCCGGGTTGTCGCGGGCCAGCACGGCCACGGCGAACAGCGCCGCGTTGCCCGCGCCGGCGTTGCCGATGGCGAAGGTCGCGACGGGGATGCCCTTGGGCATCTGCACGATCGAGTGCAGCGAATCCACGCCCTGCAGGTGGCGGCTGGCGACCGGCACGCCGAGCACCGGCACGAGGGTCTTGGCGGCCAGCATGCCCGGCAGGTGGGCGGCGCCGCCGGCGCCGGCGATGATCGCCCGCAGCCCGCGGCCTTCCGCCTGCTCGGCGTAGGCGAACATCTCGTCGGGCATGCGGTGGGCCGAAACGACCCGTGCCTCGAACGGCACGCCGAACTCGGTGAGAATGTCGGCGGCGTGCTTCATGGTCTCCCAGTCACTGCTGGAGCCCATCACCACGCCGATGACGGGGGAGATGTCGGGAGTGGTGGCGCTGCTCACGGGTCGGTCCTCGATTGTCAAATCGTGAAACCTTGAATTGTAGGCGGGGAGCCTCAGGTGCCGTTCTTGCCGTTCCTGTTCCGACTGGATCGCGTCGCCGCCCGCTCCCGCCCTGCCCCACCATGACCGACATCACCCTCCAAAACTTCGAAGCCGACCTCCTGCAGGCCTCCATGCAGCAGCCGGTGCTGCTCGACATCTGGGCGCCGTGGTGCGGCCCCTGCCGCACGCTGGGGCCGATGCTGGAGAAGCTGGAAGTGGCCTACGCGGGCCGCTGGAAGCTGACCAAGCTCAACAGCGACGACCAGCCGGAGATCGCCACGCAGCTGAGCCAGGCCTTCGGCGTGCGCTCGATCCCGTTCTGCGTGATGTTCGTCGGCGGCCAGCCGGTGGACGGATTCGTCGGCGCGATCCCGGAGGCGCAGATCCGCGAGTTCCTCGACCGCCACGTGCCGACCGGCGAGGCGCTCGAGGCCGAGGAGGACCTGGCCGAGGCGCAGGCGCTGCTCGAGGAAGGCGACGCCGACGGCGCGCTGGAGAAGCTGCAGGCCGCGGTCATGGCCGATCCGAACAACGAGGTCGCGCGCTTCGACCTGATCCGCGCGCTGCTGGAAGACGACCAGCTCGAACACGCCAAGGCGGCCTTCGCGCCGGTGGCGCACCAGGCGGCGGACACGATCACGCCGCACGCGAGATTCAAGGCGCTTGCCGCCTGGATCGCTGCCGCCGAGCGTGCCGAGCAAGGCCTGGACCCGGCCGCGCTGCAATCGGCGATCGCCAACAACAAGCGCGACTTCGACGCGCGCTTCGCGCTCGCGCAGGGCCTCTTCGCCGGCCGCGACTTCACCGGCGCGATGGAAGAGCTGCTCGAGATCATCATGCGTGACAAGACCTGGAACGACCAGCTGGCGCGCAAGACCTATGTCGCGATCCTCGAGATCATGACCAAGCCGGTGCAGGCGGCGCACGGCGCTGCCGCGCCGCAGGCCGGCGGCCTGCAGCTGTCGGGCCACAGCACCGTGACCCCGGCCGACCCGCTGGTCGACCAGTACCGCCGCAAGCTGAGCATGGCGCTGTTCTGACCTGACCCCACAGCCCTCCCGAGCCCTCCCCCGCAGTCCCCGGTAGCAAAACCGGGGAAGTACGTCGATGGTGGGGGACGGCAGGTCGTGAGGTTTCCGCGCTTGCCGCGGAGGCCTCATGACCTGGCGGCCAACGCCCCGGCCTCAGCAGGACGGCAGCATCAGAGCATCACCTGCGCCACCCCGGCGCGCGCCAGCCGATCCAGCTCCTGGGGATCTGCCTCGTTGTCGGTGACCAGCACGTCGATATCGGCGCAATCGCAGACCTGCATCCGGCTGCCTTGCCCGAGCTTGCTGGAGTCAGCAAGCAGCACACGCTGTCGCGCACGGGCCAGCATCGCCTGCGCCACCGCCACCTCCGCCCACAGATAGCTTGACGCGCCTTGCCGCGCGTCGAGTGCCGTCGGCGAGATCAGCGCGATGTCCACGCGATGCCGCGCGATCTCCGCGACGGTGAATTCGCCGAAGGTCCCCGACGTCTCCGGCACATACGCCCCGCCGAGCATCAGCAGCTCGTGCCCCTGGCGCCCCGCCATCGCGTCGCACACCGCGACCGAGTTCGTGATCACGCGCAGCTCCTGCGCCTGGGCGAGCGCCTGCGCCAGCGCATGCGTCGTCGATCCCGCATCGATGAACAGGCTCATCCCCGGCTTCACCAGCGAAAGCGCCTGCCGCGCGATCGCCTGCTTCTGCCGCCGGCGCGACTGCGCGCGCTCCGCGTAGCTGGCTTCGGCCGGCACCTCCGACTGCACTGCGCCGCCGTGCACACGGGCGAGCTTGCCGCCCTGCTCCAGCTCGATCAGGTCGCGACGCACCGTCTCGCGCGACACGCCGAGCTCGCGCGCCGCTTCGTCCGTCGTGAGGCGGTGGCGCTCCCGCAGCAGCAAGAGGATTTTGTCGTGTCGTTCCTGGGACCACATGGATCGCTTGTTCTCCCTGCCGGAGCCTCGGCCGCCGCATCCCTGTCGATGGGTTCAGCCGTCACCGGACGTCGCATTCACCCAAATCCACGCAGCGCCTTCATGACAGTTTGAGGATTTATTTGTGATGTTGTGGATATCCAGCAGTCATCGCGAGAAGCGCTGTGGTTTTCCGTGTTTGTCGTTGTCTTGTCGTGGACGGTTGTGACAGTGCGGGTCGTTCGTTGGTCAAACCGACCGCATTGACGACCTCTCCTCCGACACCTCAACGCACCGAGTCCCCACCATGAAGCACCCGATGCCCACCGCGCTGGTCCTGGCCCTGAGCCTGGCCTATGTCTTCCCCGCCGCCGCCCAATCGACCGACGCCGCGAAGTCCGCCGACACGACCGCCGCCGCGTCGTCCGAGCGCTCCGAGCTGGAGCGCGTCACCGTCTCCGTCGGCCGCGGCCAGCTGCGCTCCGTGCAGAGCCTGAGCCAGACCGAGTTCGACAACGCCCTGGCCGGCAGCAGCCCGCTGGCAACCGTCGCCCGCCTGCCCGGCGTGAACTTCCAGTCCGCCGACGGCCTGGGCAACTACGAGTGGTCGACCCGCTTCACCGTGCGCGGCTTCTCGCAGAACCAGATCGGCTTCACGCTCGACGACGTGCCGCTGGGCGACATGTCCTACGGCAACTTCAACGGCCTGCACATCAGCCGCGCGATCTCGAGCGAGAACGTCGGGCGCGCCTCGCTGTCGCAGGGCGCCGGCGCGCTGGAAGCGGCCTCGTCCAGCAACCTGGGCGGCACGCTGCAGTTCTATTCGAGCGACCCGCTGGAGAAGTTCGGCTTCCGCGCCTCGCAGACCATCGGCAGCGATTCCGCCGCCCGCACCTTCCTGCGCGTGGACAGCGGCCGCACGGTGGTCGGCGACTTCTACGTCAGCTACACCAACCAGGACGCCGACAAGTGGAAGGGCGACGGCAAGCAGAAGCAGGAGCAGTGGAACCTGAAGTGGACCAAGGCGATCGGCGACAGCCGCCTGTCCGCCTTCATCAACACCTCGCGCCGCAAGGAAGTGGACTACCAGGATCTGTCGCTGGACCTGATCAAGCGCAAGGGCGACACGCTGGACAATTTCTACCCGAACTTCGCCGCCGCGGTGAACGCCTCCAATACGCTGTGCGGCAACAACGGCAGCACCTACGTGGCCGCCTGCGACGACCAGTATTACGCCGGCGCCGGCCTGCGCAACGATGAGCTGTACGGCGCCACCGCCGACCTGCGCCTGGCGCAGAACATCACCTGGAAGACGACGGCCTACTACCACCACAACAAGGGCATGGGCCTGTGGTTCACGCCGTACCAGGCCTCGCCGGACGGCACGCCGATCTCGGTGCGCACGACCGAGTACGGTATCAAGCGCGGCGGCGTGGTCTCCAACGCCGAGTTCGACCTGGGCGACCACCTGATCAAGGCCGGCGTCTGGTTCGAGGACAACGACTTCGACCAGGCCCGCCGCTTCTACGCCGCCTCGGCCAACACCAGCGTCTACCAGTTCCCGAGCAACCCGTTCCTGACGCAGTGGCAGTACGCGTTCAATACGAAGACCTCGCAGTTCTCGCTGTCCGACACCTGGTCGGTGGCCAAGGACCTGACCGTCGGCGCCGGCTTCAAGGCGCTGAAGGTCAAGATCGACGGCCAGCTGGAAGCGGGCACCGGCATGCCGTCGGGCTCGATCAGCGCGGAGAAGGGCTTCCTGCCGCAGCTGGGCATCAACTACCGCCTGTCGGCCAACAACGAGCTCTACGGCACGCTGGCCCGCAACATGCGCGCCTACCAGGGCGCGGCGACCGGCACCTCGCCGTTCGCGACGACCACCGCCGGCTTCAACGCCATCAAGGGCAGCCTGAAGCCCGAGACCTCCGACACCGTGGAAGCCGGCTGGCGGACCAGCGGCCGCGGCTATGAAGGCTCGGTCAGCGCCTACCTGGTCAACTTCAAGGACCGCCTGCTGAGCGTGCAGCAAGGCTCCGGCATCCAGGGCAACCCGGTCGTGCTGTCCAACGTCGGCGACGTGCGCGCCACCGGCGTGGAAGCGGCCCTGTCCTTCCGCCTGGCCTCGGCGCTCACCTGGTACAACAGCGTGAGCCTGTCCAAGTCGACCTACCGCGACGACGTCGTCAGCGGCACCACGACGATCGCGATCCGCGGCAAGCGCGTGGCCGACGCGCCGGACACGATGATCAAGTCGCAGCTGGGCTACGACGACGGCGCGCTGTTCGGCAACATCGGCGTGGACTACATGTCCAAGCGCTACTACTCGTACACCAACGACGCCTCGGTCCCGGACCGCACGCTGGTGAACCTGAGCGCCGGCTACAAGCTGAAGAACGTGTCGATGCTGCGCGAGCTGAGCCTGCAAGGCAGCGTGACCAACGTGTTCGACAAGCACTACATCTCGACGATCGGCTCCAACGGCTTCACGAACAGCGACCCGACGGGCACCTACGCAACGCTGCTGCCGGGCGCACCCCGTCAGTTCTTCGTGACGCTGACCGGGAAGTTCTGAGGCCATGGCCGGGGACGTCGATGACGTGAAGGGCGCTCCCGATGCGGGCGCCCGGCTGACACGCCGTCAGCTGCTGGCGGGTTCGCTGGCGGCGCCTATCGCGGTGCCGCTGGCAGGCTGCGCCGCGACGGACTCGGCGGACCCGGCGACTCCGGTCGCCGAACCGACCGCGAAGATCGATGCGGAGGCGCCCCGGCGCTTCCGCGTCGCCTTCGGGTCCTGCGCGAAGCAGTCCAAGCCGCAGCCGATCTGGCGCGCGATCGGGGCGGCGAAGCCGGACCTGTTCGTCTTCCTCGGCGACAACCTGTACGCCGATGCCCGCGACGAAGCCACGCTGCGACAGCGTTACGCCGAGTTCATGGCGGTGGAGCCGCTGCAGGCATTCCGGCGCTCGACGCGCCACGTCGCGATCTGGGACGACCACGACTTCGGCGACGACGACGAAGGCGCGGACTATCCGCTCAAGCAGCTCTCGCAGCAGCTGTTCTGCGATGCGTGGAACGAGCCGGCCGACTCGCCGCGCCGGCGCGCGGACGGCATCTACCAGAGCTATGTCTTCGAAGCGTTCGGCCGGCGCATCCAGATGATCCTGCCGGACCTGCGCTTCAACCGCACGATGCTGACGGCGGACCCGTCGCTGAAGTCGAGCTACGCGGCGATGGTGCTGCGCGCCAAGCTCAGCGGACAGCCGATGACCGGCTGGTACGTGCCGGACGCGCGGCCCGAGGCGACGCTGCTCGGCGAGGCGCAGTGGACCTGGCTCGAAGCCCAGCTGCGCGTGCCGGCGGACGTGCGGCTGATCGGCTCCAGCGTGCAGTTCGCGGCCGATGGCAGCGGCTGGGAAGGCTGGGCCAACTTTCCGCGGGAGCGCGCCCGGCTGGTCGAGCTGATCCGCACGACGCGCGCCGAAGGCGTCGTCTTCCTCAGCGGCGACATGCATTACGCGGAGCTCTCCAGCATCGATGTCGACGGAGGCTACCCGCTGTGGGACGCGACCTCCAGCGGCCTGACCGAGGTCTGGGACATCCCCACGCCCAACCGCAACCGGCGCTCGGCGGTGATGGCGGAACTCAACTTCGGCGTGCTCGACATCGAGCCTGTCACCGAAGGAGAGGATGATCTTCGCCTGCGCTTCGCGCTGTGCGACGTGAATGGAAAGGCCAAGGTGACGAAGGCCCTGACGTTGTCGGGCCTGCGCTTCCCGGCCAAGGAGAAGACCGCATGACCCTGTCCCGACGCAGCCTGCTGCGGACCCTGCCCGCTTCGCTGCCGGCCCTCGTGCCCGCGGCACTGCCCGCCCTCCTGCCCGTGTCATTCGGGCTTTTTGCGTTTGACGCCGCGGCGCAAGGCGGCCAGCCGGCCTCGATCGCGCTGGACGCGCTGATGACCGCCGCCCGCAAGGAGGGCCGCGTGAACAGCCTGGGCATGCCCGACGACTGGGCCAACTGGCGCGCGACCTGGGCCGACCTGCAGCGGCTCTACGGCCTGGCGCATGTCGACACCGACATGAGCAGCGCCGAGGAGATCGCCAAGATCGAGGCCGAGAAATCCAACGCGAGCGCGGACATCGGCGACGTGGGTTTCGAGTTCGGCGCGATCGCGAAGGCGCGCGGCATCACGCAGCCCTACAAGCCGACGACCTGGGCGCAGGTGCCGGACTGGGCCAAGGATGCCGACGGCCATTGGGCGCTCGCCTACACCGGCACGATCGCGTTCGCGGTCAACCGCAAGCGGCTGAAGGACGTGCCGCGCAGCTGGCAGGCGCTGTTCGCGTCCAAGGCACGCGTGATGATCGGCGAGGTCGGCCGCGCGGCGCAGTCCAACGCGGCGGTGCTGGCGGCGGCGGTCGCGCTGGGCGGCGACGAGACCAAGCTGCAGCCGGCGCTGGCCGCCTTCGCGCAGATCGCGAAGGACAAGCGCCTGATCGGCACCAACGCGACGCCCGCGCTGCTGGAGCGGGCCGAGGCCGACGTCTTCCTGCTGTGGGACTTCAACGCCCTGTCCTACCGCGCGAAGCTGCCCAACGCGGCGGACTACGAGGTGCTGATCCCGTCGGACGGCTCGATCACCAGCGGCTACACGACGATCCTCAACCGCTGGGCGCCGCATCCGAACGCCGCGATGCTGGCGCGCGAATACATCTTCAGCGATGCCGGCCAGATGAACCTCGCGCGCGGTCACGCCCGGCCGATCCGCATCGCGCAGCTGCCGCTGCCGCCGGACCTGAAGGCGCTGCTGGTGCCCGAGGCGCAGTACGCGAAAGCCCGTGCGCTGAAGCCCGCCGTGTGGACCGAAGAGGTCAAGAAGCTCCCACGCGCGTGGCAGCGCGAGGTGCTGGGAGCGGCGCGATGACCACGAGCACCGGCCCTCTTCCTCCTCCCTTCCCGGGCGCCTCGACGAGCGCCGGAGCGCCTTCGCCCACGGCCGCGGCCGCAACCATCTCCACTGCCCCGCCAGCCTCGCTGCCGACCTCCTCGTCCTCGATCGACGCCGCGGCGGAAGCGGCCGCTGCGATCGCCCAGGCGGCGGATCCGGCGCGCAAGCTGGTCGTGCTGCTGGCCGACGGTCTGCGCGCCGACACCGCGCGCGACTACATGGGCTACCTGCAGGCGCTCAACGAGGCGGGCCGCGCGCAATGGCGCTCGCTGCGCTGCGAGCTGCCGAGCCTGTCGCGCCCGCTGTACGCGACGGTGATCAACGGCGAGCCGCCGTTGACGCACGGGATCCTCGGGAACGGTCAGGCGGGGCAGCGGCTCGCGCATCACCTGTTCCAGCGGCTGGACGCGCAGGGCGTGCCCGCGGCGGTCGCCGCGTATCACTGGTTCTACGAGCTGCTGGCGGGCGAGGTCTTTGATCCGCTGCGCCATCGCGACGCGGTGCCGACCGGTTGCGGCATCCAGGCGGCGCGCTGGTACTGGGAGGACGACTATCCCGACAGCCACCTGCTCGCCGATGCCGAAGCACTGCGCCGCGCGCACCTGCCGGTGCAAGGCCCGTCGCTGCTGTTCATCCATCCGATGGGGCCGGACCTCGCGGGTCATGTGCACGGCGGTGAATCGACGCAGTACGCGATGAGCGCGCGCAAGCTCGACATGCTGCTCGCGCAGCTGCTGCCGCGCTGGCACGCCGACGGCTTCGACCTGCTGCTGACCAGCGACCACGGCATGAACGCCGATCGCATGCACGGCGGCCCGCTGCCGGTCGAGCGCGAGGTTCCGCTCGTCTGGGTGCCGCACGACGGCGCGGTGGGCTTGGAATTGCCCGAGCGTCAGACCGGCATCGCGGACTGGATCCTTGCGCGGCTGGGCATCAAGGACGCCATGGGCGGCGCGCTCGCATGAGCCTGAACGCGCGGACCGCCACGCGCCTCGCCGGGCCGCTGCTCCTGCTGACGGCAGCCGCCCTGCTGCTGCCCTTCGGCTGGCGCGCCATCTCGCTCCTGGTCGACTGCATCGGCCAGGGCAACGGCTGCGCCATCGGCGAGCTGACCGCCGACGGCTACTACCTCGAAGCCGCCTGGAACACGCTGTGGCTGGGCATGCTGTCGGCGCTGATCGGCCTGGCCATCGGTCTCGGCGCGGCGATCGCGCTGCTGCGCGTGCCGCGGCTGGAGTCCTCGGTGACCCTGCTCGCGAGCCTCGGCGCCAACTTCTCCGGCGTGCCGCTCGCGGTGGCGCTGCTGCTGCTCTTCGGCGCGCAAGGCGTCGTGACGGCGACGATGCAGGCCGCCGGGCTCGCGCCATGGGTGGACCTGCAGGGGTTGGACGGACTGCTGCTCGCCTATGTCTGCTTCCAGGCACCGCTCGCGACGCTGCTGCTCATCGCGCCAGTCAAGATGCTGGACGGCTCGCTGCAGGACGCCGCAGCCACGCTCGGCGCGGGGCCGGTGCTGTACTGGCAGCGCGTCGGTCTGCCGTTGATGCTGCCGAGTCTGGTGGAAGTTTTCGGTCTTCTCTTCGCCAACGCAGCGGCGGCCTTCGCCACGCCGTTCGCGCTGAGCGGCACGGCGGCGCATGTGCTCGCGGTGCGCATCGCCTCGCTGGTGAGCGGCGACATCTTTGCGCAGCCCGAGCTGTCGGCGCTGCTGGCGCTGGTGCTGTTCGCAATGCTCGCGGTGGTGATCGGCCTGACGCGCTGGACGGCAGCGCGACTGCGGAGGGGCCACGCATGAGCGCCACCTCGACCTCCACCACGAACCGTCCCGTGATCTCGACGCTCGCGCTGTCGGCGTTGCTGATCGTGGTGCTCGTGCCGATGGCGGCCTTGCTGGTCTACGGCCTCACCGGGCGATGGGACCGCCACTGGTGGCCGGAGGATCCGACGCTGCGCTGGATCGTCGATGCCGTCGCCGATCCGCGCGTGCAGGGCGCGGTGGTGCGCACGACGCTGCTCGCCTTGGCGAGCGCGACCTTGGCGCTGCTCTGCGGCGCGTTGGCGACGATTCCCGCGGCCCTCGCGGTGCAGCTCGACGACGGCCCGGCCGCACGTCGACTGCAGCGCAGCTTGGACCTCGTGGCGCTGCTGCCCTTCGCGATCGCGCCGGTGGTGATCGCGATCAGCGCGCTGGAGCTCTTCGTCGGCCGCTGGGGCGGCTGGCTGCCGCTCCCGCTCGTCTACGTCGCGGTGGTCGCGCCGACGCTCTTTCCGCTGATCCACAAGACGCTGCAATCGGCGCTCGCGCAGTTGAACGCGGCCTCGCTGATCGAGGCGGGCCGCACGCTGGGCGCGAGCGACGGCCACACGGTGCGACGCGTGCTGCTGCCGATGCTGGCGCCGGCGCTGCTCGCGGCGTTCCTGCTCGCGTGGGTCACGGCGGCGATGGAATTCGCGATCGCCAACCTGCTGCTCGGCGGGCAGCTGGAGCTGCTGCAACCGCTGATGAACAGCCTGCGCAACGCCAACGGCCACCAGGCGGCGGCGCTGATGGTGCTGGCCTTCGCCGGTGTCGGCGCGGTCGTCGCGGCGGTCGCCGCGCTCACCCGCCGCTGGACGTCAGCCGCGTAGCGCCGATGAGCGCCCGCCTCGCCACGACCTTGCGTTCCCGCTTCACTTCAACGACCTCCGTGCGATGACCTCGACCGCTCCTTCGACTTCCCACGATGCCGACGTGCCGGCGCAACTCGCGGTCCGCGGCGCCGAGCTCGCGCTGGGCGGGCGACCGGTGCTGCGCGGCATCGACCTGACGCTGGCGCGCGGCGAAGTCGTCGCGCTGCTGGGCGCCTCGGGCTGCGGCAAGACGACGCTGCTGCGCTCGATCGCGGGGCTGCAGCGGCTGGACCGCGGGTCCATCGCGATGGCGGGACAGTACGTGGAGTCGTTGCGACCGCAGCAGCGCGACATCGGCATGGTGTTCCAGCACTACGCGCTGTTCCCGAATCTCTCGGTGAGGGAGAACATCCGCTTCGGCCCGCTGGCGCGCGGCGAGGAGGATGCGCTCGCAGACTCGCGGGCGGACGAGCTGCTCGATCTCATCGACCTGCGCGCGCTGGCGGACAGGCTGCCGCAGGCGCTGTCGGGCGGACAGCGTCAACGCGTGGCGCTCGCACGGGCGCTGGCGACGCGGCCGATGCTGCTGCTGATGGACGAGCCGTTCTCCGCGCTCGACGAGCACTTCCGGCTGCCGCTGCGGCGGCAGTTCCGGCAGCTGCAGCGCGAGCTCGGCCAGAGCTGCGTGATCGTCACGCACGACCGCGAGGAAGCATTCGAAATCGCCGACCGCGTGGCGGTCATGTTCGACGGCGTCATCGCGCAATGCGCGTCGCCGCGCGAGCTGCGGCGCGCACCGGCGAACCGGCGGGTGGCGGACTTCCTCGGGATCTTCAATCGGTTGGACGCACGAACCTTGGACAGCGCGTGGCGACGCGACCGCGGCCACTGGATCGCGCCCGTGGAGGCGCTGGTGCTCGAGGATGGCCAGGGTGCCGGCGACGCATCGCGGGAAGCGCTGCGATTCACGGCCACGCTGCGGGCGAGTTATCCCGGGCAGCAGCGCGTGGCGTGTGAGCTGGAGGGGCCGGGGGGACAGACGCTGACGCTGTGGCGCAGTCATGAAGAGGCCGAGCTCGCTCCCGGCAGCGTGGTGCAGGTGGCGATCGCCGAACCGGCGTTGCGGTGGATCGAGGGATAGCCGCCGGTGCGGCATGGCGACGATCCCGGTTGCGGCTCATGCCGCAGGGCAAGGGCGGTTGAGGCCGGTCAGTCGATCTTCGGGCGATACGCCACTGGCAACGCCTCCCGATACGGATAGAACTTGAAGTACGGCCTCGCCTCCTCGAGCGTGCGCACGACCGACGGGCGTTGCATCAAACGCTCGAAGTACGCCTCGAGCCGCTGCTGCGAGGGCGCGAACGGCACCAGCGTCGCCGCATAGAACAGCGACGGCGCCGCCGCGCAGTCCGCCATGCTGAAGTGCTCGCCCGCGGCCCACGCGCGATCGGCAATCCGCTCATCCAGCATCCCGTACGCCATCGCCAGCGTGTCGCGCGCCTTCTTCACGGCGATCGGATCGCGGTCCGCTTCCGCGCGCAACCGGTCCCCGACGATCGCCTGCATCGGCAGCATCACGTAGAGATCGAGCAGCCGATCCATCAACCTCACCTCCAGCGCCGCGTCCTCATCCGTCGGCACCAGCTGCTGATCCGGCCGCCCGTATCGCTTGGCGAGGTACTCGATGATCACGCTGGTCTCCGGCACCACGCGATCGCCGTCGACCAGCAGCGGCATCTTCCCCGTCGGCCAACGCGCGAGGAACGCCGTCCGCTGCGCCGGATCGCCGAGGTCCAGGAAACGCCGCTCGACGTCGATGTCCAGCTCGTTCAACGCGATCAGCGCCTTGTGGCAGAACGATGAGAGCGGATGGAAGTGCAGGCTCAGCGCCATGTCATTCACCTTGATGGGGTTGCCTTGCGAGACAGGTTAACTCGCCCTCACGGGACCAAGTTAGGGGCAGCGCTTTCGATCCCCGTCGCCTAAGTTTCAGGACCGCGCCACGGCGCGGCAAGACGGGCGGCCTCTCGGCGCTTGACGTTTCCACTCCCCTCCACTACATTAAATCCATCGCATGCGATTGAAGCGCATCCGATCAAGAGCCTCCCCCCTCAATCTCCCCAGACTCCCAGGAATCCATCATGACCAAGATCGACAAAGTCCTCCTGACCGGCAAGACCCACACGCAAGTGGCGGGCGGCGGCTCCAAGGCCAGCCGTCACGACTACAAGGTGAACATGACCCTGACCGCCCCCGGCGCGCCGACGCACCAGTTCGACGCCATCGTGCCCCACCCGACCGCGGAACAACTCTTCGCCGGCGCCTGGTCGGCCTGCTACACCGGCGCGATCGGCCTGGCCGCCAGCGCCCGCAAGCTGACGTTGCCCGACGACATGGCCGTCGACATCGAGGTGGACCTCGGCATGACCGGCAATGCCTACTTCCTGCAGGCCCGCCTGAACGTGCGGCTGCCCGGCCTCAACCAGGAAGTCGCCGAGGCGCTGGCCCGCGAAGCGGACCGGACCTGCCCCTACTCCAAGGCGGTGCACGGCAACATCGACGTGGCGTTGACGGTGACGACGGCCTGAGCCGACTTCCCTGCCCACATATGTCGCATGCGATCAATACGCATGCGTCATTCATGGACATCGAAGGCACGATAAAGTCGCATGCGATGGACGCGCCGCGTCCACGCATCCGACCACGAGGGATTTCGATGTCCGCAGCCAAGAAGCCGCCTGTCGAGGCGTTCCCGCTCGCCGAGTACCTGTGCTTCGCCGTGTACTCGGCCAACCTGGCTTTCGGCCGGGCGTACAAGCCGATGCTGGACCAGCTCGGACTCACCTACACGCAGTACATCGCCGTGGTCGCCCTCGCCGAGGAGGACGACCAGACCGTCGGCAGCCTCGGGGCCAAGCTGTTCCTCGAGTCCAACACCCTGACGCCGATGCTCAAGAAGCTCGAGGCGATGGGTTACGTCGAGCGGCAGCGCGACTCGGCGGACGAGCGCATCGTCCGCGTGCGCCTGACCCGCAGCGGCCGCAAGCTGCGCGACAAGGCGGTGGAACTCAATTCCCCGCTGCTGGCCGCCACCGGTCTGTCGCCCGACGAGTTCGCCCGCGTGCAGAAGAGCATCGCGGCATTGCGCGACAGCCTGATCGCCTCCACCGGAGAGGCCGACGCCTGATTCCAGGCCGCCCACATTCTGTTTCCATCGCCTACCGCCCTCGTGGTGGCCGCCTCCCCCTTCACGGGAACGGTCTTTGC
Organism: Roseateles noduli; assembly: GCF_050626985.1. Taxonomy (NCBI): domain Bacteria; kingdom Pseudomonadati; phylum Pseudomonadota; class Betaproteobacteria; order Burkholderiales; family Sphaerotilaceae; genus Roseateles; species Roseateles noduli. The sequence continues at coordinate 5,668,123 of NZ_CP192463.1, read as the reverse complement.
CTCCTGCCCGGTTCCCGTCCGTGCAACATCGCAAGAACGACGAACAAAAGGAGGACCGATGGAAGCCGCCTCTCTGAAACTGGGCCTCGTCGGCAACTGCGCCGTCAGCGCATTGATCGACGACCGCGCCCGCGTCGTCTGGTGCTGCGCCCCGCGCTTCGACGGCGATCCCGTCTTCCACGCGCTCATCGACTCCCCGGACGGCATCGGTCCTGACGGCACCTTCCAGATCGAGCTGGAAGATTTTTCCCGCAGCGAGCAGTCCTACGACCACGGCACCGCCGTGCTGCGCACCCGCCTCTACGACACGCACGGCAACGGCATCGAGATCACCGATTTCATGCCGCGCTTCTTCCTCAACGACCGGCCCTACCGGCCCATGATGCTGGTGCGGCGCATGCGCCCGATCCAGGGCCATCCGCGCATCCGCGTCATCCTGCGGCCCGTCATCCAGTGGGGCTCCGCCCACCCGGCCCGCACACGCGGCAGCAACCACCTGCGCTTCGTCGGCCCGGAAGGCACCATCCGCCTGACCACCAACGCGCCGCTCACCTACGTGCAGGAAGAGACGCCCTTCGCGCTCGACATGCCGATGAGCTTCATCTTCGGCCCCGACGAGACGCTGGACCGCGCGGTCGAGGACACCGCCCGGCTGCTCGAGGAGAAGACCATCAGCTACTGGCGCGACTGGACACGCCGCCTGGCCATCCCGCTCGAATGGCAGGAGGCCGTGATCCGCGCCGCGATCACGCTGAAGATGTGCCTCTTCGAGGAGACGGGTGCCATCGTCGCCGCGATGACCACCAGCGTGCCCGAGGCCCCGCACACGCAGCGCAACTGGGACTACCGCTATTGCTGGCTGCGCGACGCGTTCTTCGTCGTGCGCGCGCTCAACAGCCTGTCCGAGACAGGCACGATGGAGGACTACCTGCGCTGGATGCGCAACATCATCGGCCAGTCCAAGGACGGTCACGTGCAGCCGCTCTACGGCATCGGGCTCGAGGCCAAGCTGACCGAGTACATGGTCCCGCACCTGCGCGGCTACCGCGGCATGGGCCCGGTGCGCGCCGGCAACCAGGCCTACGAGCATTTCCAGCACGACGTCTACGGCAACATCGTGCTGGGCTCGGCGCAGTCCTTCTTCGACCACCGCCTGCACCAGCGCGCGGGCATCGACGAGTTCGCGCTGCTGGAACGCGCCGGGGAGCAGGCCTTCGCCATCCACGACAAGCCCGACGCCAGCATGTGGGAGCTGCGCACGCGGGCCCGCGTCCACACCTCGTCGGTGCTGATGAACTGGGCCGCCTGCGACCGCCTGGCCAAGATCGCCAACGTGCTCGACCTGCCGGAGCGCGCCGCGCTCTGGACGGAACGCGCCGCGCTGATCAAGCAGAAGATCCTCGACAACGCCTGGAGCGAACAGCGCCAGGCCTTCGTCGAGAGCTTCGGCGGCAAGGACCTCGACGCCAGCGTGCTGCTGATGACCGAGGTCGGCTTCATCGATCCGATGGATCCGCGCTTCATCAAGACCGTCGATGCCTTGGAGGCCTCGCTCTGCGACGGCCCCTACATGCGCCGCTACGAGGCGCCGGACGACTTCGGCAAGCCCGAGACCTCGTTCAACATCTGCGCGTTCTGGCGCATCGACGCGCTCGCGCGCATCGGACGCGTCGAGCAGGCGCGGGAGCTGTTCGAGGCGCTGCTCGCCTCGCGCAACCACCTCGGCCTGCTGTCCGAGGACACCCACCCCGTCACCGGCGAGCTCTGGGGCAACTTCCCGCAGACCTACTCGATGGTGGGCATCATCAACGGGGCGGTGCGGCTGTCACGACCGTGGGAATCCAAGATCTGACGCGCCACGCCACACCGGCGTGAGCGCCGCGGACCGGTCGCGGCGCGGCCGCGCGGCCCGCCCCGTCGAGGCTCAGGCCTGCACCATCCCGCCGTCGACGAACAGCTCGATGCCGGTGACGAAGGACGAGGCGTCCGAGGCCAGGTAGACCGCCGCCTTCGCGATGTCCTCCGGCTGGCCGATGCGGCCGATCGGCAGCTGCGAGGTCAGGTAGTCCAGCAGGCCCTGCTGGTTGGCCGGATCGGGGCCGGCCAGCTCCACCAGACCCGGCGTGTGGATCGGGCCCGGGGACAGCGTGTTGATGCGGATCGCACGGCCCTTCAGGTCCAGGATCCAGCTGCGCGCCAGGTTGCGCACCGCCGCCTTCGTCGCGCTGTAGATGCTGAAGTTGGCCGTGCCCATCGAGCTCGTCGTCGATCCGGCCAGGATCACCGACGCGCCGTGGCTCGCCTTGTCGAGCAGCGGCAGCGCCTTCTGCACGGTGAAGATCACGCCCTTGACGTTGCGCTCGAAGGTCTCGTCGACGTGCTGCTCGGTCAGCTCGCCCAGCGGGGCCATCGTGCCGCCGCCGGCATTGGCGTAGAGCACGTCCAGACGGCCATGGCGCTCGCCGACCTCGGCGTACAGCCGGTCGAGATCGGCCAGCTTCGTCGAGTCCGCCTGCACGCCGATCGCATTCGTGCCGATCGCCGCCACCGCGGCGTCGAGCTCCGGCTTGCGACGACCGGTGATGTAGACGACCGCGCCTTCCGACGCGAAGGCCTTCGCCGCCGCCAGGCCGATGCCGGTGGTGCCGCCGGTCACGACCGCGACCTTGCCTTCAAGTTGCTTGCTCATGTTTCGCTCCATTCAGGAAGTGGTGAAGAGGTGAGCGAAGCTTAAGAATTCGTCCTCTTCGAATAAAGTCGTCGATCACGACTTCTTTTTTCCAGATCCTGAATAATCGAGCCATTCAAGCGTCGACGTCCGCGCGCATCGACGCGCCAACACGAACAAGAGAGCCCTTCGATGGACCAGTTGCTTGCCTTGCGCGTCTTCGTGCGCATCGCTGAATCGGGCGCGTTCTCGAAGGCCGCGGACGCGATGAACATCCCGCGTCCGACCGTGACGAAGCTGGTGCAGGACCTGGAGCGCCACCTCGGCACGCGGCTGCTGCAGCGCACGACGCGGCGCGTCAGCGTGACGCCCGAAGGCGCCGCGTACTACGAGCGCGCCCGGCGCCTGATCGACGACCTCGCGGAGATGGATGAGCTGGCCGCCCGATCACGCGCGCAGGCGCGGGGCCGGCTGCGCGTGGACGTCGGCTCGGTGCTGGCCAACATGATCCTGATCCCCGCCCTGCCCGACTTCCGCGCGCGCCATCCCGAGCTGCACGTGGACCTGGGCGTCAGCGACCGGCCCGTCGACCTCATCGGCGAAGGCGTCGACTGCGTGATCCGCGGCGGCGAGCTGGCGGACAACACGCTGGTGGCGCGCCGCATCGCCGACCTCGACTGGGTCACCTGCGCGAGCCCGGTCTACCTGAAGGCGCGCGGCGTGCCCAAGCATCCATCCGAGTTGATCGCGCGGGCCCATGGCCCCGAGGATCGCGCCCGCGTGCCCGGACATGCGATCGCGGGCTACTTCTCGTCGCTGACGGGCCGGGCGTTTCCGCTGGAGTTCCACCGCGGCGACGAACACCTGCTGATCGCCGGCGAGGCGGTGATGGCCGTCAACGAGAGCACCGCGCATCTCAGCACGCTGCTGTCGGGTGCGGGGCTGGGACAGACCTTCCGCTTCGCGGCGGCGCCGCATCTGGAGACCGGCTCGCTGCGCACGGTCCTCGACGACTGGACCCGGCCGCGCCATCCGCTGCACGTGGTCTACCCGGCGTCGCGGCACCTGAGCGCGAAGCTGCGGCTGTTCGTCGACTGGGTCGCGGAGGTGTTCGCGCCTTTCGACGACCGGCGCTGAATCAGGCGGCCGGCGCGGCGACCCCGTGGCTCAGCGCGTCGGCGTGCCGCCGGACGGCGTGGCCGTCGCCGGCGATGGGGCCGGTTTCGCGCGCAGCGCCCACAGCACCGACGCGATCGACAGCCCGACGATGACGACGTTGCTCATCGCGAAGAGCACCGGCGCGAGCGTCGTGAAGATCGGATCGTCGCCGCGCTCGGCGAAGCGCATGGTGCCGGTGGAGATCGCCGTCGCGCCGAAGGTGAAGGCCCAGTACGACAGCGTGAATGGCTGCCGGATCCACGGCATCAGCCGCAGCACCATCAGGGCCTGCACGATCGCGTAGCCCAGCAGCATGCGGGCGAACACGTCCGGCGGACCGACGGTGACCGCGGCGTAGGCCAGCAGCGAGACCGCCGGCGGCGCCATCTGGATGCCGACCGTCGGCCGCAGCGCCAGGGGCATCGCCTCGACGGTCAGCAGGCGGCCCAGGATGATGGACTCCTGGACGATCCAGGCCAGCACGCCGGCGCCGAAGAAGAGCTGGCCCCAGGTCGGCCAGCCGAGCGCCGACATCCCGATCGCGGACACCAGGTTGGCGCCGACCGTCGGCAGGTAGAGCACCGGCGTCGTGGCCTTGTCGTCGCGCCCGCCGCGCCATTGCCCGCCGTGGCGCCACAGCCCGAAGAGCAGCGACGCCACCGCGCCCGCGAGGATCAGCACCGTCCCCGCGCCGTGCGCATGCGGCAGCACGCCGATGCCGGCGAGCATCGTCGCCACCGGCACCAGGGCGATGAAGCAGCACTGGATCGGATGCGCGGCCTCGGCCTTCGCCGCCTCGCGGACCGCGATCCACTTGATCGCGAATCGGATCAGCAGCACCGCCCACACCGCCACGGCGATCGCCATCACGGACTCGCCGATCCAGGCGGGGAAGCCCCACAGGCGCGCCGCCACGCGCCAGCCGTTGCCCAGGCCCGTCAGGCCCAGCACCATGCTGAAGTAGGAGGCGGGGACCGCCCATCGGGAAAGATTCATCGGGGTGCTCCTGCGCGCGCGACGACCGGGGGAGCGGTCGGACGTGCGGACTGTAGGAGCGGACCCTCGGGGGATCAACAGGACGCTGTTGGCAGCGCCCTCCAAAGGCGGCGGGGAACGGGCCCGACGTGCGATCTGCGGAGTCGGAGATTCGCGACAGGCCGAGGAGGCCGAGGAGACCGAGGAGGCCGGGGAGGCCGGGGAGACCGATGAGACCGATGAATCGGCGGAGTCAAAGGTCGAGCGTCAGCGCCTCGCCGGCGGTCCGCGACACGCAGACACACATCAGCTGCTGCTCCGTCTTCTGCGCGTCGGTGAGCACCTCGTCGCGATGCTCGGGCGTGCCGGCGACGACACGCGTCGCGCAGGTGCCGCAGTTCCCGATGCGGCACGACGCCGGCACCCGCACGCCCTGCGCCTCCGCGGCCTCGAGGATGGACCGGTTGGCGGGGACGACGATGTCCCTGCCGCTGCGGACGAGGTGGACGACGAACGCGCGGTCGTCGGGCCTGGCGGTGTCGACGCTGAATTTCTCGAAGTGAACGCGTCCGGTGGGGACGCCGGCGGATGCGGCGGCCGCCGAGACGGCGTCGATCAGGCGAGATGGGCCGCAGACATAGACATGATCGGACTCGCCGAGGGCGAGCATCAGCGCCGCGACATCGAGGCGATCGCCCGCGTCCTTCGCATGCACCTTGACGCGATCGCCGAATGCCTCGATCAGCTGACCGAGGAAAGGTGCCTCCGCGCGGGATCGGACCGCGTAATGCAGCTCGAAGGCCTCGCCCCGCGCGGCGAGCGCATGGGCCATCGCCTTGATCGGCGTGATGCCGATGCCGCCAGCGATCAGCGCCGATTTTTGCGGTGTCTGGTGGGGTGTCTCGTGGTGCGTCCCATGCGGCGTTCCCAGCGGTGCTTCGACCAGCGCGAACGCGTTGCTCGGCAGCCCGCAGTTCAGGCGGACACCGAGGGCGAAGTCCTGATGCACGGCCGCCGACCCGCCCTTGCCCTCGGGCTCGTGCAGCACGGCGATCTCGTAGGCATCGGTGCGATGCGGGCTCGATGCGATCGAGTAGCTGCGCGTCGACGGCGTGCCATCAGCCAGCCGCACCGGCACATCGAGGTGGGCGCCCGCGACGACCGCCGGCAGCGAAGAGCCGTCGGCGGATCGCAGCTCATACGCGCGGACCGACGGCGTCAGCTGACGCACGCCGCTGATCGTCAGCGCGAGCGGGCCGTCGCCGAGCGCGAGCGGCTCAACCGGCCTGGCGGGCTCGGCACTCGCGGCGACGGCCGCCTTGGCTTCGCTCAACTGCGTCTTCAGCTTCTGCACCTGCGCGCGCATCGGCGCCATCAGCGTCGCGACCTCGGCCTCCGTGAAGCGCGGCGTGATGTGCTGCGGGCAGTTCCAGTCCCAGCCCTCGATGCGGATGAGGAAGGCGCGCTCGACCGTCGCGCCGTAGGCGGGGTCGCTTACGGCGGCGATCGCCGCGTCGCCCTGCGCGCTGTCGCCCGCCTCGACCAGCTCCACGCGACCGAGCAGCTTCAGCCGGCGCCGATTCGGATAGTCGACGACGATCATCGAGATCCGATCGTCCTTCCGCAGATTGCCCACGCTCAGATACTGCACGTTGCCGCGGAAATCCGCGAAGCCGATCGTCTTCGCGTCCAGCACCTTGAGGAAGCCCTTCGGACCGCCGCGATGCTGCACGTAAGGCCAGCCGGTCTCGCTGACGGTGGCCTGGAAGAAGTGATCGGCGTCGGCGAGGAACTGCGACTCGCGCGGCGTCAGCACATCGCCGCGGTCGCTCATCGTGTCGAGGAACGCGTACTGCTCGCGACTCCCCCTTTCCGACTGGACCTCGCGGACCGTCGGCGTGAACGTGATGTCGGAGTAGGCGCGTCCCATGATGAACTCCCGATGAGGATGACGACGGATGTCGCGATGGCGATGGCGATGGCGATGACGGCGGCAACGGCGCCGGCCGTGGCCGACGTTCCGCGCGAGCGGCGCCGCTTACGCCGCCGCCGGCAGTTCGAGCTTCACGCTCGGGAAGTCGATCTCGACCAGGCTGGCCTTGCCCAGGATGTTGGTCAGGAAGTTCATGCCGACGTGCGTGATGATCTCGACGATCTGCGCCTCGTCGACACCGGCGGCGCGGACCTGGGTCAGCTCCAGCGCGGAGATCTCTCCGCGCTTCTCCATCAGGCTCTGCGCAAACTTCAGGATCGCGGCCGAGGTGTCATCCTCGCTGGTGCCGGCGCGGGCCGCGGCGATCTCTTCGGCGGACAGTCCCGTCTTGCGGCCGATCGCCGTGTGCGCCGAGACGCAATACTGGCAACCGTTCTGCTGCGCCAGCGCCAGCGCGATGCGCTCACGATCCAGCGGATCGAGGCTGCCGCCGTTGGCGACGCCGTACAGGCCGAGGAAGGCCTGCAGCGCCGTGGTCGAATTGGCGAAGACCTTGAGAAAGTTGGGGACCATGCCAAGCTGGCCCTGGATCGCGTCCAGCAGCGCCTTCTGCTCGGGGGTGGCGGTGGACGACTCGACGACGTGAATGCGGCTCATGGAAGTTCTCCGGTGGGTTGAAGGTGAACGGATGGTGGCCTTCATGCCCTGCGGAGAGAATCGGCGCGCCGGGGAAATGACTCTTTCAAAATCAGAAAAGATATGGACAAGCTCGATGCCATGGCGATCTTCGTGGCCGTCGTCCAGGACGGCGGCTTCTCCGCGGCGGCGCGGCGGCTCGGCGTGTCCGCGCCGGTCGTCACGCGCGCGGTGAGCGAGCTCGAGGCCGCGATGAACGTGCGGCTGCTGGTACGCACGACGCGCGTCGTCAAGGTCACCGAGGTCGGCCAGCGCTATGCGCAGGACTGCCGCCGGGTGCTCGGCGAGCTGCAGGACATCGAGCAGGCGGCCAGCGGATCGCACGGCGCGGTGCGCGGGAAGCTCGTCGTCAGCGCGTCGGTGATGTATGGGCGGCTCAAGCTCAACGAGGTCGTGCTCGACTACCTGAAGCGTTATCCGGAGACCGAGGTCGAGTGCCGCTTCCTCGATCGCAACGTCAACCTGCTCAACGAGGACGTCGATGTCGCGATCCGCATCGGCGACCTGCCCGATGCGTCCTTCCATGCGACCCCGCTCGCGACGGTGCGGCGCGTGGTGTGCGCGTCGCCGGGGTATCTCAAGCGGAACGGGACACCGAAACAGCCGAAGGATCTCGCGAAGCACACGGTGATCTCGGCGCTCGGCGTGGAGCCGGGAACGGAATGGAAATTCCGCGAGGGGTCAGGTGTTGACGCGCCGAGCATCGCAGTGCCCGTGCGGGCGCGGCTGGCCACCAACAGCAACGACCACGCGATCGTGGCCGCGACTGAAGGACTCGGGATCACGCGCGTGCTGTCTTACATGGTCGACAAGCAACTCGCGTCAGGCGAACTCGTGGAGGTGCTCGCGAAGTACGCGCCGCCGGCCGTGCCCGTGCAGGCGCTGCAGCATCAAGGGCTGCGGGCGTCGCGCAAGGTGCGGGCGTTCATCGATCTGGCGGTGGAACACTTGCGGCGCTGATCACGGGAACGACTGCGCAACGCCAAGCGCGGGCTCTCCACGGGGCATGGGGGATCCCTCCAGGACCCCCAAGCCCCATTCCGGCCCCAGTGAGGCCCAGGCATGCGGGCCTTGGCATCTGCATCTGCCGCGGGGTGCGGGATCAGGTCAGCAAAACACGGCGGCCGAGCGCGGCGAGGGGACGCTCGACGACGCGCTGCACGCCCGGGCGCAGCAGCAGCGGCTTCAGCGTCATGCGCACGGCCAGACCCATCGGCAGATTCGAACTGACGAGTTGGATGGCGTCCTTCGTCAATTGCTCGGCATTGGCGATGGGCGCGGGCCCGCCGTCCACGCCGCCGGTGCGCAGGCGCCCGTTGACCGCGTGCCTCAACGCGATCGAAGCGTCTTCCTTACGCAGTTCCAACGCGCGACGCACAAGCGCGGCCAGCACCTGTCCGCGGTGAAGGCCCTCGATCTCGCGGTACTTGCGGAAGAAGGCGAAGAAGTTCTTGTAATGCTGCACCTCGTCGCAGCGGATGCGCCAGAACAGGTCACGCAGCACCGGCTCGTCCGTGGCCTCGTGCAAGGCCTGGTAGTAGGTCGTCGTGCCCATCTCGACGATGCAGCGCGCCACCATCTCCTGGCCGCGCGTGGGCTCGAGTTCGTCCATGGTGCACAGCCGCGCGTACTCCTCGAAGAAGCCGGCATAGGCCGATTCCCAGTCGAACCCCGGCCACACGTGCCGCACATAGGCCTTCAGCGCGGCGCCGTGCTGCAGTTCCTCGGGCTCCCAGTGGTCGCGCAGCCACGCGCCGACCTCGGCATCGTCGGCGAAATGCTCGATCAGGTTGCGCGTGTACATGTCGCTGCCGCTCTCGATGAACGAGGCGCTGCAGACCAGCAGGAAGAGCGCATCGTGCTCGCGCACGCGCGCAGGCTCGATGCGGGAGAGGTCCAGGTCTTGCAGGGACCAGCGGGTCGGTGACATGGGGGCGATCATGGCGCGAGCTGCGGCAATCGGTGTGCGTGCAATTCGAGAACACCCAGGATCCATGGGGCATTGCAGCCCCTCATCGTTGTTTCAAGGGGTATGAGGCAGAACGCCGACACGGTCAGGCCTCAGAATATGTCGGTCCACCCTCCCCCTCGATGCCCAAACGCTCGTCCACCGCCGCCCTGCGCAAGGCCTGGAACAAGGGCCTGCGCGCCGTGACGGACCAGGTCATGCGCGCAGCGACCAAGGCCGCCCGCAGCGCCGCGCCTGATGTGGTGCCCGGCCTGAAGAAGACGCCGCCGCATCCGTCGCCCGGTCTCGGGGACTGGCTGTCCGGGCTGGCGACCGCGCGGGCGGGCATGCGGCGCTTCAAGCTGTTCCGGCCCACGGGCCTCACGCCGGGCGAACGTCCGCCGCTGATCGTGATGCTGCACGGCTGCGGCCAGGACCCGGCCGGCTTCGCGCGCAGCACGCGGATGAACCGGCTCGCGGCGCGGGAGCGCTTGCTGGTGCTTTATCCGGAGCAGAGCCGGCTCGCCAATCCGCAGCGCTGCTGGAACTGGTTCGACACCGAGTCCGGTCGCGCGCAGGGCGAGGCCGCGCTGATCCTCGCCGCCATCGATCAGGTCTGTGCACTCCACGGCGCCGATCGCGAGCGCGTGGCGCTGGTGGGACTCTCCGCCGGCGCGGGCATGGCCGCCTTGCTGGCGACACTGCATCCGGAAAGATTCCAGGCGGTCGCGATGCATTCGGGCGTGCCGCCGGGGCTGGCAAGTTCAGCGACGACGGCGCTGCGTGCCATGCGCGGCCACGCCGAGGCGGCCGCGGTCGACGGCGGTGCGACCTGGCCGCCGCTGCTCGTCATCCAAGGCAACCAGGACCGCATCGTGGCGACGCCGAATGCGTTCGAGGCCGCGCGCCAGTGGGCGCTGGCCGCCGGCGCGGCGACGGTGCAGGACCGTCGGGTGCAACGCGGCAAGCGGCTGCCGATGACGATCGTCGACTTCAAGCGTGGAAGCGCCGTCGCGGCGACGCTCGTCGAGATCGACGGCCTGGCGCATGCCTGGAGCGGCGGGCCCGCGAAGGAGCCGTTCAGCGATCCCAACGGTCCGGACGCGACGGCGATGATCTGGCGCTTCATCGCGAAGCGCTTCGCGTCCAGGCGCTGAGTGCGCGGGGATGGCCCGCTCAGGCCTGAAGCGCGCTTGCCGCGATCAGCTCACGCCATTGCTGCTGCTGTTCGGCGAACTGTCGCCACGCCTCGTCCGCCAGCGCCTGGTGGCGGTCCGCGTCCGCCGTTTCGCCCAGCAGCCGGAAGGTCTGCGCCAGCCGGCTGTGCGTGATCGCGCGGTCATCGAGCTCGCAATCGGGATCGAGCTCGATCTCGGCCTCGCGCGCCTGATGCAGCGCGTGCTCGTGCTGTCCGAGGTTGGCCCGGCACCAGGCCAGGTCCGACAGCAGGCTGCTGCCCAGGCGCTCCAGCCCCAGCGACATCGCCTGCGGCAGATGCTCCTCGTAGAGGCGTCTGGCCTCGTCGAAGCCGCCCTGCATCGTCAGCACCTGCGCGCGCAGCACCGGCGTGAGCTCCGCCATCATCTGCGCACCGACCGCCTCGTCGAAGTGGTGCATCGAGTCCACCGTCAGCAGCAGCTCGGGACCGCGCGGCGCCAGGCCCGACAGGCTCTCGCGCCGCAGCTGCGACGCACGCATGCCGGCCATGTTGAACATCAGCGCGGACAGCGACGCGTCGTCCCCCTCGACCGACGCGTGACGCCGCGCGCGGATGTACCAGCGCTGCGCGGCTTCGATGTCGCCGGCGTAATGCCAGCCCACGCCCATCGCCATGGCCACGCGCGCCAGCGCCACGTTGTGCTCGGGCAGCGCCTCGTCGAGACAGCGCTTCGCATGCTCGACCAGCGCCGCGGGGTCGTGGCGGATGAAGGCCAGCTGCGCCAGCCAGGCCGACGCCAGCACGCGCACCTCGACCAGCGCGGGCGAGGTGCCGGCGATCGTGTGCGCCCGCTGGATGCGGTCCCAGGCCTGCTGCGCGACGAAGCCGTTGTAGTAGCTCATCAGGCCTTCGGCCATGTGCAGCCAGGCCCCGATCTCCGGATGCGGGTGCTGGAAGGAGAGCTGATGCAGCGCCGTCAGCGCCTCGCGCGCCTCGGCCACGGCGCCGTGCCGCGCCAGCAGCATCGCGCGCTTGGCCCGCGCGGCCGCCGAGGCCATCGGCGAGGTCGCGGCCGCGATGTCCTTCTCCAGCTGCTTCAGCAGCCGGGACTTGATCACCTGAGGGGCGGCGGCGGTGGAAGGCGGGGCTGAAGCGTCGTGCATGCCGGCCTCAGCGTGTCAGCCGTTCGAGCGCTTCCTGGTACTTCGCGGACGTGTTGACGATCACGTCCTCGGGCAGCGCCGGCGGCGGCGCGACCTTGCCCCAGGGCTGGCCGTCCACCGTCGCCTGCTCCAGCCAGTCGCGCAGGAACTGCTTGTCGTAGCTCGGCGGGTTGCTGCCGACCGCGTAGCTTTCCGCCGGCCAGTAGCGCGAGGAATCGGGCGTCAGCACCTCGTCCATCAGCGTCAGGGTGCCGTCGGCGTCGAGGCCGAACTCGAACTTGGTGTCCGCGATGATGATGCCCTTGGTCAGCGCGATGTCCGCGGCGCGCTGGTACAGCTGGATCGCGATGTCGCGCACGCGCTCGGCCATCTCGCGGCCGATGATCTGCGCGCAGCGCTCGAAATCGATGTTCTCGTCGTGGTCGCCCATCTCCGCCTTGGTCGCGGGCGTGAAGATCGGCTGCGGCAGCTTGCTCGCGTTCTGCAGGCCGGCGGGCAGCTCGACGCCGCAGACCTTGCCGCTGGCCTTGTATTCGGACCAGCCGCTGCCGGCCAGATACCCGCGCACCACCGCCTCGATCGGCAGCGGCTTCAAGCGCTTGACCAGCATCGCGCGGTCGCGGACCTGCGCCTTCTCAGCCTCCGTCACCACCGACAGCGGATCGTCGCCGGTCAGGTGGTTGGGAACGATGCCGTCCAGCTTGTCGAACCAGAACAGCGCCATCTTCGTCAGCAGCGCGCCCTTGCCCGGGATGGGCTCGCTCATGATGACGTCGAAGGCCGAGATGCGGTCCGACGCGATCATCAGGATGCGGTCCTCGCCGACCGCGTAGTTCTCGCGCACCTTGCCGCGTGCGATGAGAGGAAGGGAGGTGATCGACGAGGTGTGCAGGGCGGCGGTCATGGGTGTGCAGTCGGTCGGAACAGCAAAGCGGGGATTCTAGAGGCGGCGTGGGAACCCCACCCGCCCCAGGGCGCGGCCGTCATCCGCTTTCATGCGCTTCAGATCGACGTGAATCCGACGTAGCGCGACACGAAGCGCGCTTTGCCTTCGCGCTCGAAGCGCGCCTCGTCCCAATCGCCGTCGTCCAGCGACGCGACGAGCGCCGGCTTGAACAGGTAGGTCCAGGCCCGCTGCCAACTGCCGTCGGCCAGCGTCACCAGCACCTCGTGGCGCTCGTAGTCGTCGCCCTCGAAACGATCCAGCCGCTCCCACGCGGCGTCGGGCACGTCGAGGTAGAGCCGGCCGACGACATGGTGGCCGGTCGCCGGGATCATCGAGGGGTAGTCGTGACCACGGACCGGATGGCGCGCGTGGTCCGCCAGCGTGGCCGATACGGGCGTCGCGGCCGGCTCGGCGTCGGGACCGCAGACGCGGGCCATGATGTCCGGCCACATCAGCGTGCCGTAGGTGAAAGCGTGCGCCATGGCCGGGCTCCGAAAGACGAGGGCGGGGCGGATGTGAAAGGACCGGCGCGAGGCCGGTCCGGTGGGTGCTGCTTAGCGGCGTTGGAAGCTTACTGGACGACTTGCGCCAGCTCGCCGCGCTCGTAGGCGGCGGCCACGTCGACCAGGCTGCGCGGCTTGATCTTCGGAGCCTGGCCTTCGCAGCCGAACTCCAGGTAACGCGCCTTGCAGACCAGCTTGGCGGCCTCGCGGGCCGGCTTCAGCCATTCGCGGGCGTCGAACTTGTCCGGGTTCTCGAACAGGAACTTGCGCACCGCGCCGGTCATCGCGAGACGGATGTCGGTGTCGATGTTGATCTTGCGCACGCCGTGCTTGATCGCTTCCTGGATCTCCTCGACGGGCACGCCGAAGGTCTCCTTCATCTGGCCGCCGTACTGGTTGATGATCGCCAGCAGTTCCTGCGGCACGCTCGACGAGCCGTGCATCACCAGGTGGGTGTTGGGGATGCGCTTGTGGATCTCCTTGACCCGCGAGATCGCCAGGATGTCGCCGGTGGGCTTGCGCGAGAACTTGTAGGCGCCATGGCTGGTGCCGATGGCGATGGCCAGCGCGTCCAGCTGCGTCGCCTTGACGAAGACCGCGGCCTCTTCCGGGTCGGTCAGCATCTGGCTGTGGTCCAGCTTGACGTCGGCGCCGATGCCGTCTTCCTCGCCCGCGTCGCCGGTTTCCAGGTTGCCCAGGCAGCCCAGTTCGCCTTCGACGGTGACGCCGACCTTGTGCGCCATCTCGACGACGCGGCGGGTCACGTCCACGTTGTAGTCGAAGCTGGCGGGCGTCTTGCCGTCGTCCATCAGCGAGCCGTCCATCATCACCGAGCCGAAGCCCAGGTTGATCGCGCCTTCGCAGATCTTCGGGCTGGTGCCGTGGTCCTGGTGCATCACCAGCGGGATGTGCGGATAGGCCTCGACCGCGGCCTGGATCAGGTGCTTGATGAAGGCTTCACCGGCGTACTTCCGGGCGCCGGCGCTGGCCTGCAGGATCACCGGGGCGCCGACCTCGTCGGCGGCGGCCATCACGGCCTGCACCTGCTCCAGGTTGTTGACGTTGAACGCTGGAATGCCGTAGCCCTGTTCGGCTGCGTGATCCAGCAGCTGGCGCATCGAGACGAGTGCCATGAGAGTTCTCCGAGATAGTGAAAAATCCTGGGCCGCGGGCCAGCGCCGAACCTCGCCGTAACCCCGCCGTAACTGGTCGGGATTCTAGCCAGCCCCCATGACCAGCTCTGTAACGAACCTGGGGCTCCCCCTGAACTGGTGCCATACCAGCACCCGTCAGGGCCGCCGGCGCCGCCGTCCGGGGGACCGTCGCGGGCGCAGACCGCATCCGCGCAAGCGCACTCCCCCCGGACAGGGGTCTGTGCGCTTGCGCGGCGGCGGAAGCGGCCGGTAGGCTGTCGCCCGGGCGTCCCGCCCCGTCGGAGCAAGCGCCGTGCCTTGCCCCGCCGCCGGCGGCGAGGACCGCCCGCGCGACCGCCGCTTCCAGGAACTTCATGACCCGCCTCGCGATCGATCAGCTGACGCTCTGGATCACCGCCGCCGCCAACGAGCATTCGCTCGACCTCCCCGCCTTCGTCGAGGAACGCACCGGGGCCAGCCACCGCGCCACCTTGGCCGCGCTGCGCCGGCTGGTCGACGCCCATTGGCTGACGCGCTCCGGCACCGCCCGCCGGCCGGTGTTCGGACCGGGCGCGCTGCGGCAGGTGGCGCGCAGCTACACGCTGCACGGCCTGATGGAGGATGTGGTCTGGCAGCGCGACTACGCGCCCCACTTCGCGCTGCCGCGCCACGTCGCGCGGATGATCCAGCACGGCTTCACCGAGCTGGTGAACAACGCCATCGACCACAGCGGCGGCACCAGCGTGACCGTGTCGCTGCGCCAGACGCCGACGCACGCGCAGCTGCTGGTGTCGGACGACGGCTGCGGCGTCTTCGACAAGATCCGCGACACCTACGAGCTGACCGATGCGCGCCACGCGATGCTGGAGCTCAGCAAGGGCCGGCTGACGACGCAGCCGCAGGCGCACACCGGGCGCGGGCTGTTCTTCAGCTCGCAGCTGGCGGACGTCTTCGACATCCACGCCAACGGCAAGGCGTTCCAGCGCCGCGCCTGGGAAGGCAACGCGTGGAAGGACGGCAAGGGCCTGCCGCGCCAGGGCAGCTCGATCTACATGGCGATGTCGCTGGACAGCACGCGCACGCTGGAGCAGGTGCTCGAGCAATGGAGCGTCGACGGCACGGGCATCGCCTTCGACCAGACGCGGGTGATGCTGAACCTGGTGGTCGTCGCGGGGCAGATGCTGGACTCGCGCGCCCAGGCCAGGCGCGTGGCGGCGCGGCTGCCGCAGTTCAAGCGGGCGGAGGTGGACTTCGACGGGGTCACCGATGTGGGCCACGCCTTCGCGGACGAGCTGTTCCGCGTCTTCGCGCGCGCGCACCAGGAAGTGGAACTCGTGCCCCTGAACATGACGCCGCGCATCGCCGCACTGGTGCAGGCCGCGCGCAACGCCTGAAGCTGGCCGCACGCCGGGCGCGCCGGTTCGTTGCCGCCGGTGCGTTGGCCGGTGCGTTGCCGCCGCTTCATCGCGCCGCGGGGTCGAGTCCACCGCCCAGGAACCGCGGTCAGAGATCGCTGTCGACCAAGGCCTGGATCGCGGCGCGGCTGCGGGCGATCGCCTCGTCCAGACGCGGCAGCAGTGCGGCGGGTTCGCTGCCCTTGGCGACGCCGAACAGGATGCCCTCTTCCACCACGGGCTTGGGCAGGACCTGGAACTGCGTCCCGCTGCGCAGCGCGCGCAGTCGCCGCTCCAGCGCGGCGGCGCTGCCGCGGTGGGTCGCGAGCATCGCATCGCAGCGCCCCGCCGCCAGCATGCGCGCACGGCCCCCGAGATCGTTGCCGCCGCCCTCGACGCGGAACAGCTGCTTCTGGCGCGCCTCCTCGAACGCGGCACCGTAGGTCGAGCCGCGCGGCACGCACAGCGCGCGGCCGCGCAGGTCCTCGAGCTTGTCGAACCGGATCGGTGTCGCCTTCGGCACGACCAGCCAGCCGCGGCTCACGAAGGCCGGCTGGCTGTACGCGAACAGCCTGTCCCGCGCGGGGCTGCGCGACAGCCCGAAGACCAGGTGCTGGCCGAGTTGCGCGCCCAGCAGCGCGCGCGGCCAGGGCAGCAGCAGCAATTCCCATTGCAGGTCGGCCGCCTCGGCGATGTGCTTGAGCAGCGGCAGGACGAAAGGCTTGTGCGTCTGCTCGCTGATCGCGAGCCGGACCGGCTCCCGGCCGTCCACGACGACCCCTGGCGCGGCATCGGCGCCAGCACCGCCGACGCCGCCCGCGCCAGCCTGCGCCAGCACGGTCCCGACGGTGATCGTCGCACCGGCGCCGCCGATCAGGAGATCACGGCGGCGCAGCGGGGTCACGGCGCGGCTCCGGTTGTCCGCCGCCGCGTCAACCGACGCGGCAGACCTTCAGCATGTTGGTGCCGCCCGGGTAGCCCATCGGCTCGCCGCAGGTGATCGCATAGGTGTCGCCGGGCATCAGCACGCCGCGTTCGATCAGCAGGTCCTCGGCGGCCTTGAGCGCCTCGTCGCGGTCGTTGAAGTTCGGCATCAGCAGCGGCGTCACGTTGCGGTACAGCGCCATCTTGCGCAGCGTCAGCACCTGCGAGGTCAACGCGTAGATCGGCACGTGGATGCGGTGGCGGCTCATCCACAGCGCGGTGGAGCCGGACTCCGTCAGCGCCACGATCGCCTTGCAGCCCAGGTGGTGCGCGGTGAACAGCGCGCCCATCGCGATCGACTGGTCGATGCGGCCGAACTGGCGGTTGGCGAAGTCGGTGTCCAGCGTCACGAACTCGGCGTTCTCCGCCTCGAGCGCGATCGCGGCCATCTGCTGGATGGTCTCGACGGGGAAACGGCCGGCGGCGGTCTCGGCGCTCAGCATCACCGCGTCGGTGCCGTCGAGCACGGCGTTGGCGACGTCGGAGACCTCGGCGCGGGTCGGCACCGGGTTCACGATCATCGACTCCATCATCTGCGTCGCGGTGATGCAGACCTTGTCGAGCTCCAGCGCCATCTTGATCATGCGCTTCTGCAGCGCGGGCACGGCGGCGTTGCCGACTTCCACGGCCAGGTCGCCGCGGGCGACCATGATGCCGTCGGAGGCCTTGAGGATCGCTTCCAGGTGCGGGATCGCCTCGTAGCGCTCGATCTTGGCGATCATTCCCGGCTTGTGGCGGAAGGGCTCGCCGGCGACGTTGGCCAGTTGGCGGGCCATTTCCATGTCGGTGGCGTTCTTGGGGAAGCTCACCGCCAGGTACTCGCACTGGAAGGACATCGCGGTCTTGATGTCCTCCATGTCCTTGCCGGTCAGCGCAGGCGCCGTCAGGCCGCCGCCCTGCTTGTTGATACCCTTGTTGTTGGACAGCTCGCCGCCCTGCTTGACGACGGTGTGCACCTGCGAGCCGCGCACCGCCTCGACCGTCAGCACCAGCAGACCGTCGTTGAGCAGCAGCGTGTCGCCGGGCTTCACGTCGCGCGGCAGTTCCTTGTAGTCCAGGCCCACGACCATCTCGTTGCCAGGCTCGGTACGGTCGGCGTCAAGCACGAAGGGCGTGCCGTTCACCAGCTCGATCTTGCCGTTCTCGAACTTGCCGACACGGATCTTCGGACCCTGCAGGTCGGCCATGATCGCGACCTGCCGGCCAGCGCGCGCCGCCACCTCGCGCACCATGCGGGCACGGTCGATGTGATCCTGCGCCTTGCCGTGCGAGAAGTTCAGCCGCACCACGTCGACGCCGGCCTGGATCATTTTTTCCAGGACCTCGGGAGACGACGAAGCAGGACCGAGGGTGGCGACAATCTTGGTGGCACGGGACATGTCTTGTCTCTGTCTGAAATTTAGTTACAGCGGTCGATTATGAGCCGCAAGAACGACGTCGGAACAGTTTCCACGAGTTACGACACAGTTTCCAACGGCATCGGTCGCTGGGACCGAGCCTCGGTCGCTGAGACCGAGCCTCGGTCGCTGAGACCGAGCCTCGGTGGCATGACCACCCCCGGCGACTCGGCACTCGCGAGGGGGCGCCCAACTCGGTCCGCTCACCTTCGGCTCGCTGCCCTCAGACAGTCTGCGCCCAGTCAGTCATGGAAGCGCGCTCCGCGCGCCCTCGCTCAGCCTCCTCGCCGGGGGTGGCCATGCCACCTCCATGCAAGGATCAGATCAGGCCTTCGCGGCCTTGACGTCGGCCACCGCCAGCGCCGTCATGTTGACGATGCGGCGCACCGTCGCCGATGGGGTCAGGATGTGCACCGGACGCTTGGCGCCCAGCAGGATCGGACCCACCGTGACGCCTTGGCCGCCGACGACCTTCAGCACGTTGAACAGGATGTTCGCGGCGTCGAGCGTCGGCAGCACCAGCAGGTTGGCAGAGCCGGAGAGCGTCGACTCGGGCAGGAAGTTGTTGCGCACGTCCTCGGACAGCGCCGCGTCGCCGTGCATCTCGCCGTCGCATTCGATGGTCGGGTAGGCGGCGGCGAACAGGTCGCGGGCGCGACGCATCTTGACCGCCGACGCGCGCTTGCTGCTGCCGAACATCGAGTGCGACAGGAACGCCACCTTCGGCGGCAGGCCGAAGCGCTGCAGTTCCTCGGCGGCCTGCCAGGCGATGTCGGCAAGCTGCTCGGCGGTCGGATCCTCGTTGACGAAGGTGTCGGCGATGAAGAGCGTGCGCTGCTCCAGCATCAGCGCGTTCATCGTCGCGAAGTTGGAAACATCCGGCTTCAGGCCGATCAGGTTCTGGATGTGCTCCAGGTGCGAGTCGAAGCGACCCACCGTGCCGCAGATCATGGCGTCGGCATCGCCGAGCTGGATCGCGAGTGCGCCGATCGTCGTGTTGGAGCGGCGCACCGCCGACTTGGCCATCTCCGGCGTGAAGCCGTTGCGGCCCATGACCTGGTGGTAGGCCTCCCAGTACTGGCGGAAGCGGTGGTCGTTCTCAGGGTCGATCACCAGGGCATCCTCGCCCAGCTTGATCCGCAGGCCGGCGCGCTTCAGGCGCATCGCGATGACTTCGGGGCGGCCGATCAGCGTGGGCTTGGCCAGGCCTTCGTCGAGCGCCACCTGCACGGCGCGCAGCACGCGTTCATCCTCGCCCTCGGCGTAGATGACGCGGGCCGGATGGGCCTTCGCCTCGGCGAAGACCGGGCGCATGAACATGCCGGTCTGGTAGACGAAGCGCGAGAGCTGCTCGCGGTACGCGGCCATGTCCTTGATCGGACGCGTGGCGACGCCGGATTCCTCGGCCGCCTTGGCCACCGCCGGCGCGATGCGCAGGATCAGCCGGCTGTCGAAGGGCTTGGGGATGATGTAGTCGGGACCGAAGGCCAGGTCTTGCCCCGCGTAGGCGGCGGCGACTTCCGGCGGCGTCTCGGCCTTGGCCAGCTCGGCGATCTCGCGCACGCAGGCGAGCTTCATCGCCTCGGTGATCTTGGTCGCGCCGCAGTCCAGCGCGCCGCGGAAGATGTACGGGAAGCACAGGACGTTGTTGACCTGGTTCGGATAGTCCGAGCGGCCGGTCGCGACGATGCAATCGGGGCGCGCTTCCTTCGCGAGCTCGGGACGGATCTCCGGCTCGGGGTTGGCCAGCGCCAGGATGATGGGCTGGCGCGCCATCGTCTTGACCATCTCGGCGGTCAGCACGCCGGCGGCCGAGCAGCCCAGGAACACGTCCGCGTCCTTGACGACGTCGGCCAGCGTGCGCGCCGAGGTGATCTGGCAGTAGCGGCGCTTGGACTCGTCGAGCTTGCCGGCGTCGGCGCGCTCGCTCTGGACCACGCCCTTGGAGTCGACGACGAAGACGTTCTCGCGCTTCACGCCCAGGCCGACCATCACGTCCAGGCAGGCGATGGCCGCGGCGCCGGCGCCCGACACCGCCACCTTCACCGCGCCGATGTCCTTGCCGACAAGCTCCAGGCCGTTCAGCAGCGCCGCGCTCGAGATGATCGCCGTGCCGTGCTGGTCGTCGTGGAAGACGGGGATGTTCATGCGCGCGCTCAGCTGCTTCTCGATGTAGAAGCACTCGGGCGCCTTGATGTCCTCGAGGTTGATGCCGCCCAGCGTGGGCTCCATCGCCGCGATGATCTCGACCAGCTTGTCCGGATCACGCTCGGCGAGCTCGATGTCGAAGACGTCGATGCCGGCGAACTTCTTGAACAGGCAGCCCTTGCCTTCCATCACCGGCTTGGCGGCCAGCGGGCCGATGTCGCCCAGGCCCAGCACCGCGGTGCCGTTGGTGATGACGCCCACCAGGTTGCCGCGCGAGGTGAAGTCCGCGGCCAGCGAGGGGTCGCGCTCGATGTCGAGGCAGGGATAGGCGACGCCCGGCGAGTAGGCCAGCGACAGGTCGCGCTGGTTGGCGAGCGGCTTGGTCGGCGTGACGGCGATCTTGCCGCGCGTCGGGAAGCGGTGGTAGTCCCGCGCCGCCTCGCGCAGTGCGGCCTCGGCCGGGCTCAGGTCGAGGTCGTCGTTCTTGTCGGTCATGCAAATCTCCGTCGCGATGAATGAGGCCCGGCGCCCTGCCGTCGTCGGTCTTCGCGGCGCGACATCGCGCCTTCGTAACCGCCCGGTAATGGGGCCTGGGGGGCGCAAAGCTTAATCCTCCGGCTCCGGCGGTGCGATGAATTCAGCTTTAACTCCCATGCAAAGATGGCAATCGCCGATGCGCGCGGTGGAGTCGACATCGGGATTTGCCCGCAAGTGGGAACAACCTCCCTGGTTCCGCCCGCAAGTGCCGCCACCGGGCATCGATCACGGCGTGCGAAGAACGCGCTCACTAGAATGCGCCCCGCTGTCGACTACCTCTTCCGAGCTTCCGCCGTGCCTGCCTCCCGTCCCGCCTCTCCTCGTCCCGCTTGTTCTCGTCCCGCTTTTCCGCGTCGTGCCTTGCTGCGACTCACCGCCGCCCTCCCCGTCACCCTCGCCTTCGGCGCACCGCGGGTCCTGTTCGCGCAGACCGTTGCGCTGGCGGGGGCCGGGGCCTCGTTCCCCTCGCTGGTCTACGGCCGTTGGGCCTCGGCCTACGAGAAGGCCAAGGGTCAGGCCGTGAGCTACAAGCCGACCGGCTCGGGCGACGGCGTCAAGCAGATCACCGCGCGCGGCGTGGCCTTCGGCGGTAGCGACTCGCCACTGGCCGCGGAGGAACTGGCCAAGCGCAAGCTCGTGCAGATCCCGATGCTGGTCGGCGGCATCGTGCCGGTGGTCAACCTGCCGGGCGTGCCGGAGGGCCGCCTGCAACTCACCGGCGACCTGCTCGCCGAGCTGATGATGGGCCGCATCGCGAAGTGGAACGACGGCCGCATCGCCGCGCTGAATCCCGGCGTCGCGTTGCCGGCGCTGCCGGTCAAGCGCATCGTGCGGGCCGACAAGTCCGGCACGACCGAGGGCTACACGCGCTACCTGGCCGCCGTGTCGCCGGCCTTCGCGAAAGACATCGGCGTGAACGCACAGCCGAAGTGGCCCGGCGACGTCGAAGCCGCCGAAGGCAACGACGGCATGGCCAAGGCGCTGAAGGCAGCACCCGGCACGATCGCGTACGTCAGCTACGACCGCGTGCAGCGCGACAAGCTCAACGGCGTGCGCCTGCGCAATGCCGCCGGCCAGTGGGTGGCGGCGGGCGAGAGCGGCTTCAAGTCGGCGATCGCCAACAGCGACCTCTCGCGCAAGGGCGACGACCTGGCTTCGCTGATGGACCGCGACGGCGCGGAGAGCTGGCCCATCACGATGACCAGCTTCATCCTGATCGACGCGACCCCCGCGACCAGCGCCGGCGCAGCGCCGGTGATGAGCTTCCTGTACTGGTGCTTCATGCACGGCGACGACCTGACGCGCGGTACCGGCTTCGCGCCGCTGCCAGTGGCACTGCAGTCCAAGCTGGCCGCGCGCTTCGCGGCCGTCAAGCCGGCCGACGGGAAGCTGCCGGCCTACCTGGGGATCTGAAGCCTCAACCCTTCAGGCGCGGCGTCGCATCGACACGCGCCTGCAATTCGGGCGGCAGTCCCTCGGTCATGTAGCTGAAGCGCGGCATCCAGTCGCGTCCTGCGGGCAGCACGAATCCCATCGTCAATGCCAAGGTCGTCGCGACCTGCTCGAGAGTGAGCTTCATCGCGATCATCCGCTCCGGATCGACGCGCAACACGACGGCCACGGTCGGCGGCTCGACCGGCACGTCGAAGAGCCATGCCTGCACGATGGCCGGGTTGACCGACACCGCCCGACGGAGCGCCTCGATCTGCGACGGCGCGAGATCGCAAGGCTGAACCTGTCCGTGCTCGATCGCCGCCTGGGCCGCGGCTTGCCGGCGATGGAGACGACGCCAGGCTGCGTCGTCCGACGGCTCCGGCAACTCCGGCAGTTGCGGCAGCACGGGCCGGCTGTCCGCGTCGAGCCCGACCAGCGCCTCGTGCGCCATCGCCCAGCTCAAGCGCTCGCCGACGCCCGCCCACGGCCCTCGAGCCCGGCAGAGTTCCGGCCAGACGCCGTCCAGCCATTGGGCGGCGGCGCTCTCTTCCCAGGCGGGAGGCCGCAATTCGATCGACTCTCCGACCACGCCGAGCGCCTCCATCCGTTGGCGGTGCGGCGGATGGCTTCCCTGCGGCTGGCGATGGCGCAGCGCTTCGGCGATTTCATCTGGCGTCGGCGGATGCGCCAGCAGCTCCTGCGCTGCGTGGTCCGCCCACTGCGCGGGTGGCTCTGCGCTTGCGCGCAGCGCATCCACGTCCAGCGAGGTGGACGCCTCGCCCTGGCGCATCACGGCAACCTCGATCAACAGCAGCGCACGCGCCAACGCCTCCGGCGACGCCCACTGCGCCGCGAGCGCGTCGGCTTCGAATTCGCAGCGTCGTGAATGCGCCTCGGAGGCGCGACTGAACCACGGAAGGAAGAGCTCCGCGAAGTTCGCGCCGGCGCGATCCCACGGGCTGCTGTCGTCCTCGTCCTCGCGAACGCTCGCGGCCCAGGCGGTCCAGGCCGCACGCGTGCGATAGAGCCAGTGTCCGAGCCGCCCATGCCGGCGCGAGAAGTGCCCCAGCTCATGCGCAATGACCGCCTCCGCCGCAGCGGTGTCCAGCAGGCGCAGCAGCGGCAGGCCGAGGATCAGCACGCGCCGGGTCGGCCGCAGCGAAACGCCGCGATGTTCCTCCAGCGCGCCCGCGTTGATGCTGTTGTCGATCGCGATGGCATGGAGACGCGGAGTCCCGATGGCATCGGTCATCTCGTCGACGCGGGCGTAGAGCCGCGGCGCCTGCTCGCGCGTCAGGCGGTGCGGCGACCCGTGCCAGCTCGGCTGCGCCAGCCAGGCCATCAGCACGAATGCCAGGACGCCCGCGCCCCAGAAGAGCCAGTTGTCGAACACGGCGGCCGGCGCCAGGGTCACCAGCGCCGCCGGCACCAGCAGCATCAGCTGGTGGACGAACGAGGCCGCCAGCGCGATCAGCGCCAGCCAGACCGGCGCGATGCCGGTCTCCGCACCGCGCGCCGCAGGCGTCGTGCCGTCGATGTCGCTCATGTTCCTCCTCCCTCTGCGCCCGTGTCCTGCGTGGGACCGGGTCGAAGAAAAGGGCGCTCGACGGCGCCCTCGATGTTCAGCCGCCGCGCGGCTTCAGCCCTGCGCGCGCTTGGCCAGGATCTCGAACGCGGGCAGCGTCTTGCCTTCCAGCACTTCGAGGAAGGCGCCGCCGCCGGTGGAGATGTAGCCCACCTGGTCTTCGATGCCGTACTTGGCGATCGCCGCGAGCGTGTCGCCGCCGCCGGCGATGGAGAACGCATCCGACGCCGCGATGGCGCGTGCGATGGTCTCGGTGCCGTGGGCGAAGGCGTCGAACTCGAACACGCCGACCGGGCCGTTCCACACGATCGTGCCGGCCGCCTTCAGCTGCTCGGCCAGCAGGGCCGCCGTCTTCGGGCCGATGTCCAGGATCAGGTCGTCGTCGGCGACGTCGGTCGCGGCCTTCACCGTGGCCGGCGCATCGGCGGCGAAGGTCTTGGCCGTCACCACGTCCACCGGGATCGGCACCGCGGCGCCGCGTGCCTTCATCGACTCGATCACGGCCTTGGCTTCGCCGACCAGGTCGGGCTCGGCCAGCGACTTGCCGATCTTCAGGCCGGCGGCCAGCAGGAAGGTGTTGGCAATGCCGCCGCCGACGATCAGGCCGTCGACGTTCTTCGACAGCGACTGCAGGATGGTCAGCTTGGTCGACACCTTGGAACCCGCCACGATCGCCACCAGCGGACGCTTCGGATTGGCCAGCGCCTTGCTGATCGCGTCGATCTCGGCCGCCAGCAACGGGCCGGCGCAGGCGATCTTTGCGAACTGCGCGATGCCGTAGGTCGAGGCCTCCGCGCGATGCGCGGTGCCGAAGGCGTCGTGCACGAAGATGTCGCACAGCGCAGCCATCTTCTTGGCCAGCTCTTCGCTGTTCTTCTTCTCGCCCTTGTTGACGCGGCAGTTCTCGAGCAGCACGACCTGCCCCGGCTTCACGTCGACGCCGTCGACCCAGTTCGCGACCAGCGGCACCTCACGGCCGAGCAGTTCGCCCATCCGCTTGGCGACCGGCGCCAGCGAATCCTCGGGCTTGAATTCGCCCTCGGTCGGGCGGCCCAGGTGCGAGGTGACCATCACCGCCGCGCCGGCCTTCAGCGCCATCTCGATCGCGGGGATCGACGCGCGGACGCGGGTGTCTTCGGTGATCTGGCCCGCATCGTTGAGCGGCACGTTCAGGTCGGCGCGGATGAACACGCGCTGGTCGGCCACCTTGCCGGCGGCGATCAGATCGGCGAAACGGAGGACGTTCATGGGATGAGCTTGGCGTAGTTGGAAAGCGGTGCGCCAGGGCGCTCGCGCGTCACGCAGACGCGGTGCGCAAAGCCCGGCAAATCGGGCCGCAGCTTAACAGCCGCGTGACGGCGCCCCCCGTCCGAGCGGGTGACGGAACGCCGCTGAAACCGGCGACCGGGGGTCTCGACAGTCCGCATCCCGGGCCGGGCGCGGCTTTGTTCACCAGCCCAGGCCGATCCTCAGCGTCAGCATCACCGCGGTGCCACTGACGATGGTCCCGAGGATGCCGCGCTTCCAGAAGAAGTAGGCCGTGCCGACCGCCGCCGCATAGAGCCGCGCGTCCTTCCAGGTGTGGATCAGCTCGCCTTGCGTCATGACGATCTCCGGCACGATGACCGCCGCGAGCGCCGCCAGCGGCGCGTATCGCAGGCCGTCGCGGACCCACTGCGGCAGCGGGATCTCGCGGTCGGGGATCATGAAGAAACTGCGCGTGACCATCGTGATCACCGCCATGCCGAGGATGCCCAGCACCGCCTCCCACACGCTCATGCGGACCTCCCGGAAGACGAGCCGGAAGCGCTGGCCGGCCCCGCCGCGTCGGAGGGCCCGGACGTCGGTGATGCCGGCGGCAGCCACTTCTCCAACAGCAGCCCGACGGCGACCGCCGCAGCGATCGCCACGAGGATGTTGAGCCGCAGCGGCAACGCATACGCCGCCACCGCCGCGCAGCCGGCGACCACGCCCGAGATCCAGGTGTTGCGGTCCTTCAGCAGCGAGTAGCTCAAGCCCAGCAGCGCCAGCACGCCCGCGAAGCCCAGGCCCCAGTTCGTCGGGATGCGGTCGGCGAGCAGGATGCCGGCGATGGCCGGGATCTGCCACGCGAACCAGTTGGTCGCGACGCCGCCCCAGAAGTACGGGAGCTGGTTGTCCGGATCGGGTTTCAGGTCAGGGAAGCGCTTGAGGAAGGCGACGTAGTTGAGGTCGGCGGCGAAGTAGCCGATGACCAGCCGCTGCGTGCGCGGCAGCGGCCCGAAGTACAGGCGCCACTGGGCGCTGAAGATGACGAAACGCAGGTTGACGCAGAAGGCCGTGGCCCACAGCACCCACAGCGGGGCGCCGCTGGCGAGCAGCGGCAGCGCGGCCAGCTGCGAGCTGCCGGCGAAGACCGTCAGGCTCATCAGCAGCGACAGGCCCACGCCCAGGCCGCTCTTGACCATGGCCACGCCGGTCACCAGCCCCCAGGCCGAGATGCCCAGCGTGATGCCGAGCATCTCCTTCGCGCCGCGCTTGAATTCCGGGTGGCGCGCCAGCGCCGAGAGTCCTTCCGCCATGGGCGCGATTGTCGTCTGCGCGGCGCTCAAACGAATCGCCCCTCGCCCGCTGTCGCGTCGAGGGGCGTCCACACAGCGCCCGGGGGGCGCCGCCTCAGGCGCTCACTTCAGCTTGCGCACCGAACCCGAACCCGCGTTGGACATGCTGATCTCCGGGCTGCCGACGTAACCGACGTCGCCCGAACCGGCGATGCGCACATCCAGCTTGCGCGTGGGCGCCACGGTGACGTCGCCGCTGCCGGAGATGCTGACCTTGGCCTCGTCCACGACCAGTTCGCGGGTCTTGACGTCGCCGCTGCCAGCCACCGTCACCGACAGCGCGTTGGCCTTGCCGTTGAAGAGCATGTCGCCACTGCCGGCGACGCGCAGCGTCACGTGGTCGGCCTCCAGGCCCTGCACGCGCAGATCGCCGCTGCCGGCGATGCTGGCGTCCAGGTTGCCGGTCTTCATCGGCTCGACGCGGATGTCGCCCGAGCCCGAGATCGACAGGCCGCGCAGCTGGCGCATGTCCAGCGTGATGGTCGGCGTGCCCCGGGCGTTCAGGCTGAAGCCGCGCTTGGGCGAGATCTCCAGCGTGCGGCCCTTGCTGCCGTCGACGATCTTGGTCTCGATGTAGCTGAACAGGTTGCGGTCGGTCTTGATCTCGACCTTGTCGGCCGAGCCCTGGCGCACGAAGACCTTGAAGTCGCCCGACAGCGCCACCGCGTCGAACGCGCCGACGTCGCGGGCCTCGGCGGCGACGTCGCCGTTGCCCTCGATGCGCTGCGAGCTGCCGAAGCTCAGCGACCAGGCCTGCGCGGTGCCGACGGCGCCCACGGACGCCAGGCTCAGTGCGGTGATGGCGAACAGACGGCGGGTGGCGCGGAAGGGCGTGGTGGTCATGGACGATCTCCTGATCTTTCGGATGATCGTATCTTCGCCGCCTCGCCCACGCCCGGCGACCGGGCGATGACGAACTGCACCATCCAAGGGATCAACTGCACGGCGGGGCGATGTGCCGAATGCAGCGGGCGGGGCTCAACGACCGCCCTTGCCCTTGTCCGAGGTCTTGTCTGACGTCTTGTCCGCCGTCTTGTCGGCGGGCTTGTCCGGGGCGTTCTCGCCGACCTGCCCTTTGGCAGAGCGCGGCGATTCCTCCTCGTCATCCGACTCGGCGGCGCCGGGCCGGCTGGCCTGCGGGTTCGCGACCAGCGGACGCGTGCCCTCGAGCTTGTTCTCGCGCATGTACTCGTCCATCTCCCGCCAGCCGTCGTAGACGGCCGCCTTCTGGGCCTTGGGGTTCAGGGCGTAGCAGTCCTCGATGGCGCGCAGCGCGTTGCGGCAGGCGCCGCCGATGGCCTTGCCCTCGGCCTGCTTGGCGGCCGCGACCTTGGCGGGATCCTCGATGCCGAGCTGATCGCAGCCGGCCAGCAGCGCGGCGGCGCCGAGCAGCGCCGCCAAGGCGGTCAGGGAACGGGAAGAGGCCTTCATGCTGTCCTTTTCGGCCGCCGGGGACAGGCGCTTGAAACAGGCGCACCAGCGGTATCGGGCCATTGTGCCGTCGACCCCGTCACCCCCGATCCAATGAAAAACACCGCCCGGAGGCGGTGTTTCGAGGTTCCGGCACCGGGGGTCGCCAGCGCGCGCCCCGGCATCGCCCGGGTCGGTGACGCTCAGCGGCGGGCCATCGCCATCAGGCGCTCGATGCGCTCCTCGGTCGACGGGTGGGTGCTGAACAGCCCCCGGATGCCACCGCCGGACAACGGATTCATGATCATCATCTGCGCCGTTTCCGGATGGCGCTCGGTGGTCTCCAGCGGGATACCCTGCGCGTAGCGGTGGATCTTGTCCAGCGCGGTCGCCAGCGCCTGCGGGTCGCCGGAGATCTCGGCACCGCCGCGGTCCGCCTCGAACTCGCGGGCACGACTGATCGCCATCTGGATCAGCGAGGCCGCGATCGGCGCCAGGATCGCCACCAGCAGGCCGACGATCGGGTTGGCCGGGCGGCCTTCGCTGTCGCGCGGGCTGAAGAACATCGCGAAGTTCGCCAGCATCGAGATCGCGCCGGCCATGGTCGCGCTGATCGTCGAGATCAGGATGTCGCGGTGCTTCACGTGGGCCAGCTCGTGCGCCATCACGCCGCGCAGTTCGCGCTCGGACAGCACGCGCAGGATGCCGGTGGTCGCGGCGACCGCGGCATGCTCCGGATTGCGGCCGGTGGCGAACGCGTTCGGGGCGTTCTCCTCGATCAGGTAGACCTTGGGCATCGGCAGTTGGGCGCGCGCGGCCAGCTCCTTGACCATGTTGTAGAACTGCGGCGCGCTGCGCTCATCGACTTCCTGGGCGTTGTACATCTTCAGCACCAGCTTGTCGGAGAACCAGTAGCTGAAGAAGTTCATCCCCACCGCGACGACCAGTGCGATCAGCATGCCCGTCTGGCCACCCAGCAGGGAGCCGATCGCCATGAACAGCGCGGTGATGGCGGCCATCAGGATGGCGGTCTTCATCAGGTTGAACATTGCAATCACTCCTCGAAAACAGCGGCCGGAGCCGCGAAGGGAAACTCACCCGGACAGTACACCGTCCCGATGACCCATGTGACGGCAAGGCGGCCCGGTTCAAGCCGGGGCCGGCCCGGTTTGACCGACGATTCAGCCAGGGTTAAGCGAAGCGGATACCGACCTGCAGCGGCCGCGCCTGCAGGAAGGCGGCGGCAGGCAGGCGCTTGCCACCGGCACGCTGGAGTTCGGTCAGCCGGACGCTGCCAGCGCCGCAGGCGACGACCGGGCCGTCCGGCGAGACCGCCAGCACCTGGCCCGGCTCGCCGTGCGCGCCTTGCGCCTCGACGACCTCGGCACGCCAGATCTTCACCGCCTCGCCGTCGAGCTGCGCGACGCCGCCCGGGAAAGGATCGAACGCCCGCAGCCGGCGCGCGATCTGCGCGGCGTCGTCGGTCCAGCGGATCTGGCTCTCGGCCTTCTCGATCTTGTGGGCGTAGGTGACGCCCGCCTCGGGCTGCTTCACCGGATGGAAACCGCCGCAGGCGGCGAGTTCCAGCGCCTCGACGATCAGCCGGCCGCCGAGCGTCGCCAGCTTGTCGTGCAACGTCGCGGTCGTGTCCGCCGCGGCGATCGGCAGCCGCTCGAGCAGCAGCATGTCGCCGGTGTCCAGGCCCTCGTCCATCTGCATGATGGTGATGCCGGTCTCGGCGTCGCCGGCCTCGATGGCGCGGTGGATCGGCGCGGCGCCGCGCCAGCGCGGCAGGATCGAGCCGTGGATGTTCAGGCAACCCAGTCGCGGCAGTTCCAGCACCCACTTCGGCAGGATCAGGCCGTAGGCGGCAACGATCAGCACGTCCGGGCGGGCGTCGGCCAGCGCCTGCCGGCCGGCCTCGGCCTCGTCGGGGAACTTGCCGTCGAGCCGCAGGCTGCGCGGCTGGGCCACGGCGATGCCGCGCGACACGGCCAGCTGCTTCACCGGTGAGGCCTGCAGCTTCATGCCCCGGCCGGCGGGGCGGTCGGGCTGGCTCAGCACCAGCGGGACCTCGAAGCCGGCGTCCAGCAGCGCCTGCAGCGCCACGGCGGCGAATTCGGGAGTGCCCGCGAAGGCGACGCGCAGAGCCGAGGCCATCAGTGCTTCGCGTCCTCGCGGGCCTTCTTCACCAGCTTGGTCTTGATGCGCTCGCGCTTCAGCGGGCTCAGGTACTCGACGAACACCTTGCCGGCGAGGTGGTCCATCTCATGCTGCACGCAGACGGCCAGCAGACCTTCGGCATCGAACTGGAAGGTGTGGCCGTCGCGGTCCAGCGCCTGGACGGTGACCTTCTTGTGGCGCATGACCTTGTCGTAGATGGTCGGCACGGAGAGGCAGCCCTCCTCGCCTTCCATCATCTCCTCGCTGCGCGCGACGAGCTCCGGGTTGATCAGCACCAGCGGCTGGTTGCGCTCCTCGGAGACATCCATCACCAGCAGGCGCTCGTGCACGTCCACCTGCGTGGCGGCCAGGCCGACGCCGTCGGCGTCGTACATCGTCTCCAGCATGTCGTCGGCCAGCTTGCGCAGGCGGTCGTCGACCGCGGCGATGGGCTTGGCCACCGTGTGCAGGCGTGGATCGGGGTATCGAAGAATGGAAAGTTTCGCCATGGTGAGGACGCGAGGCGCGGTGAGCCGCTGTGGACAGCGCACAACGCCGGTTTGTAAGGGCTTGCAAGGGAGGGCGGGCCGGTTCATTGCCGGGCCCCCTGAACCGGGGCAGAATCGCCGCCAGCGAGACGGTTGATTTTCGCCGATTTGGCGGTCAGTCTGGCCCTCGTCACAAAAGCGCCATTGGCCACGAGGGGCCTTCGATCTCGGCGCGCGGAGAACAAGTAATGACGCAAAGGCGGCCGCTGGGCTTGACGATGATTTCTGCAGCCCTGCTGGCGGGCACCTTTGCCGCCGCGCCGTCGTTCGCGGCGGGGGACTTCCCCATCACCCAGGGACAGCGCCAGACGGCGCAGCAGGTCGCCCAGGCCGGCGTGCCCCTGTCGGAGCTGGCGCCCAACGCCCCCGACACGTACACGGTCAAGGCAGGCGACACGCTGTGGGCCATCTCGGGCATCTTCCTGAAGAGCCCGTGGCGCTGGCCCGAGCTCTGGGGCATGAACAACGACCAGATCCGCAACCCCCACCTGATCTACCCCGGCCAGGTGCTGATGCTGATCAAGGCCGACGGCCGCGCCCGCCTCCAGCTGGGCCGCGACGTGGGCGCCGGCGGCCCCGGCGGCACGGTGAAGCTGTCGCCCCGCGTCCGCTCCGAGTCGCTGTACGACGGCTCCATCGCCGCGATCCCGCAACACCTGATCGAGCCCTTCCTCAACGAGGCGGTGGTGCTCAACGGCAATGACCTGGACACCGCGCCGCGGATCGTCTCGGCGCAGGAAAACCGCGTCTGGATGAGCAAGGGCGACCTGGCCTACGCCCGCGGCAACCTGCCGCCTGATGCGAATGCCTTCCGCATCTTCCGCGAGCCGCGCCCGCTGCGCGATCCGGTGACCAAGGAAGTGCTGGGTTATGAAGCCGTCTACGTCGGCACCGCCGACCTGACCCGCCCGGGCAGCGGCGGCGGCACGAAGAACGAAGTCCCCGCGACGTTGACGATGACGCTGAACCGCATCGAGGCACAGCCGGGCGACCGCCTGGCCCCGGTGCCGGAGCGCGGCTACACGAGCTACGTGCCCCATGCGCCACAAGGCCCCATCAACGGCTCCATCATCTCGGTCTACGGCGATGCGATCACCGCCGGCCAGAACCAGATCGTGGCGCTGAACAAGGGCAAGCGCGACGGTCTCGAGCGCGGTCACGTGCTGGCGCTGTGGCACGCGGGTCGCGTCGTGCGCGATCCCACCACCGCGCGCCGCGAAGAGATCCGGCTGCCCGACGAGCGTCACGGCCAGCTGTTCGTCTTCCAGGTCTTCGACCGCGTGTCGTACGCGCTGATCCTGTCGGTCCAGGAACCGGTCGTCCCGGGCGACCGGTTCACGCAGCCGTAATCACGGCGGTCAGCGCGGCGGCTCTCCGGATCAGGTCGTCCCGAGGACCGCACGGATGAGCCACGACGAACTGCGCGACTGGCTTCATCTGCTGTCCTGCGTCTCGCGCGGCGCCGCCCGGCGGCTGCTCGCGCGCCACGGCGCACCGGGCGCCGTCCTCAGGGCCGGCCGCGCCGGCTGGGGCGCCGCACTTGCTCCGGAGGAAGCCACGCTGCTGGCGAAAGGCCCGGACCAGCTTGACCGGCTGGTCCGACGCACCGAAGACTGGCTGTCGAGCGGCGAGCGCCGCTCGATCCTGCTGCTGGGCGCACCGGACTACCCCCTGCCTCTGCTGCACACGGCCGATCCGCCGCTGATGCTCTATCTGGACGGCCGGCGCGAGCTGCTCAGCGAACGCTGCGTCGCCGTCGTCGGCAGCCGGCGTCCCAGCCCGCAAGGCGACGAGAACGCGCGGTACTTCGCCGCCGGCCTCGGCGAAGCGGGGTTCTGCGTCGTTTCCGGACTGGCCCAAGGCATCGACGGCGCCGCGCATGAGGCCGCGCTGAACACACGAGGCAGCACGATCGCGGTCCTCGGCACCGGGCCGGACCAGGTGTACCCGCTGGATCATGCGGATCTCTCCCGCCACGTCGCGCGACGCGGGCTGCTGGTGAGCGAGTACTTCGTCGGCACGCCCCCGATGGCGCCGAATTTTCCGCAACGCAATCGCATCATCGCGGGACTGTCGGAGGGCTGCCTGGTGGTCGAGGCCGCCCTGAAGTCGGGATCGCTCATCACCGCGCGGCAGGCGTCCGAGGCGGGTCGGGAAGTTTTTGCGGTGCCAGGCCCCATCCATGCGCCGCAATCCAAGGGTTGCCACTACCTGCTCAAGCAGGGCGCCTGCCTGGTCCAGGAGTTGGACGACCTACTCAACGAACTCCCCACCGGCGGGCTGCCCCGTACGGCGCCGCTCGACCTGGAACCCGAGAGCGCGCCGGCGCCCGAGGCCGTGGAAGCGGACGTCGATCACCCCCTCCTGCGCGCGATCGGGCGGGACACGGTGTCCCTGGAGCAGCTCTCGCAGCGCAGCGGTTGGCCGCAGGACGAGCTCAACGCGACGCTGCTGGACCTGGAGCTGGACGGTCGCGTCGCCCGGCTGCCCGGCGCGCTTTTCCAACGCCGCCGCACGACGTGAATCCCGATCCCGTCAAGAACGCGTTCCAGCGTTCTGGAAGGAGGAATTCCATGCGCCGGACCGTTCATTTCGGGAGGAAGGGCTTTCGGGGCGTCGGTTATCATCCCCGCCATGTTTGACGTCCTCGTCTACCTGTACGAAACCTATTGGCGGCCCGACGCCTGCCCGGATCACGCACAGCTGACCCGGAAACTGTCGGCGGTCGGGTTCGAAGACGACGAGATCCGCGACGCCCTGTCGTGGCTGGACGGCTTGGCCGGCGCTGCCGAATCCCATCACGGCGAGCCCGGCGAACGCAGCATGCGCGTCTACACGCGCGATGAGCAGGAACACCTGGGTGAGAGCTCGATGGGGTTCATCAGCTTCCTGGCCTCGGCCGGCGTGCTGCCGACCGCCATGCGAGAGATGGTGATCGATCGCGCGATGGCCATCCCCGGCGGCCCGCTCGACCTCGAAGACCTGAAGATCATCGTGCTGATGGTGTTCTGGAGCCTGGGCGAAGAGCCCGATGCGCTGATCCTCGACGAGTTGTTCGTCGCGCCGGAAGAGCGCCTGATCCACTGATCCGCGGGCTTCCAGCTGGCGCAGAAAGCAGAACCGGCCCCGCATCGCGGCGCCGGTTTTTTCATGGGCGTGTGGAACGCCGGCCTGACTCAGGCCAGCAGGCGGCTCGGGTCGACTTCGAGCTTCGCGAGCGCGTTGCGCGTCGCCTTCACGGTGAGCGATTCGTCCTGCGCCGGCAGCATCAGCCCGGCCTGCAGGAACGCGGCCAGCCGGCTCAGTTGGAACAGCACGCCCCGCCCTTGCGGCGAGACGAACAGGATCAGGTGATGGCGCAGCCCGCGCCAGACAAGCTGGACCGGCTCGACCCGGCCGCGGTAGTCGAGCATGTACCAACTGCCGACCTGCAACTCGCGCGCCCACGCCAACATCGCCGATGTCGGCGCCGCGCCGCCCTCGGCGACCACTTCCAGCCCGTCGCATTCGTGGCTGGACAGGTCGCGCACCAGCGTCTCGTTGATCTCGCCGGACTCGGGCGACGGGAGCATCGCCTCCAGCGTCTCGAGCTGGCTCATCAGGTCGTCCAGCCGCTCGCGCGGGATCGCCGCGGTCTTGGCGGTGAACGCGGCGGCCAGTGCGTTGTTCAGCGACCGGATGTGTTCGTCCTGGCGCTCATGGCTGAGGCCCGCGTGACCCATGCCGTCGCGCAGCGTCTTCAGCAGCGGCGGCAGGCGACGGATCACCTCGGCCCGGTCCTCGCGGGAGACCTTCGCGCTCGCGGACCAGATCAGGTCGGCCGCGGCACGCTTCATCGCCTTGGTCTGCTCGGCCTGGGGACCGTAACGCACGCCCGTCACCGCCAGCACATCGGCCCAGACCTGGAACAGGAAGTCGCGCACGCCATCCTGCACCGGGACCTCGGACAGCATCTTGCGCAGTTCGATCGTGTACTGGATCGCCAGCGTCTCGCGCTGCTCGACCTGCTGCGCGAGCGACACGCCCTTCTTCGAGACCTCGTTCTCCTGCTCGAAGTAGTGATCGAGGAATTTCTCGAACTCGGTCAGCACCGTCTGGAAGACACGTCTGCCGGTGTCGGGGTAGGCCTCGACGACCTGCACCACGCGCTTGATCTCGCGCTCCAGCGCATCGCCGATCTCGGCGGTGGAGGTGCTGAAGCCCATGACGCATGAGCCCATCCGGTCGATCAGGCGGCGCGCGGGATGGTCGTCCGTGGCGAAGAAGTCGGGCTCGCCGACGGCCACGCGCAACACCGGCATCTGCAGCCGCGCGAACCAGACGCGGATCGCCGGCGGAATGCGTTCTTCCTGCAGGATAGCCTGGAACAGCAGCGCGACCAGTTCGATCGTGGCGCGCTCGGCCGGTGTGTCGGCGGCGTTCTTCAGGACCTGCTTCAGCGCCTGGTTGCGGTGGCGGATCTCGTCGAGTGCCTGCGGCGCCGTCAGCTGCTGATCGACCGTCGCGACCTTGTCCGCGCGGCGCTGCACCGCTTCCTGCGCGTGATTGATCGCGGCGGTCAGCCGTGGCGAACCGGTACGCGTCGCCGGACCGCCCGCATGCCCGGCCGAGTGCCCGCCCGGATGGCCGGACATCGTTGCCGGACCGGCCGGTGCGGCGGGCAATCCGCTGCGCGTCGCCGGTCCCGCCCCCGGCATGCCGGAACGCGACGGCGCCTGGGCCTGCGGCTGCGCCAGTTCCGGCACATGCCGCGCGAGCACGCGCTGCAATTGCGCCATCACCTGCTGGGCCGACTGGCTGGCCGGCGTCCCCGCCGGACCCGCCGGAACGGCCACCTGCGCCGCCTGCGGCGCGATGCCGCCATGCGCCTGTCCCGGCCCCTGGGCCGGCCCCAGCGGCGCGGCCTGCGTCATGACCCCTGCCGGCGCGTTGCGACGGATGAAGGGGCGCAGGTCCACCTCGGGCATCACGCCCTGCTGGATCAGCCAGTGGTTGGCCTCGTGATAGGCCTCGTTCAGGAGCTGGGAGAACTCATGGTGCAACCAACGCTGCAGCATCTGCCAGACGGAGCTGCTCAGACCGGCCTCGAACCAGGCATCGAGCACCAGTCGCGCCAGCACCTGCGCGCGCAGCAGATCCTGCTGCTGGAGGTCCTCGACGCGCTCCAGCGACTGCATCCGGTTGCGCAGGTCGCTGAATTCCCAGCTGGCCTTGTCCATCATCGCCAGCGCCAGGCGGGAGGCAATGATCTCGCGCTCGATCGTGTCGTCGCTGACGAGGGTCAGGTTCTGCGGGCGCGACGACAACGAGGCCGATCGCGAATCGCCCGCACCGTGGTGGTACGCGTGCCGCAGCGACTTGCCCAGCCGCGCGTGCCAGGGGGTCGAGGCGCGCTGCCACGCCTCGAAGGCGTCTCGGCGGGCCATCTGCAACGCGTGCTCGGCCGGCTGCGCGAGCTGGTCCTGCACCGCCGTGGTCAGGACCGCCACCATGGCGGGCAGCCCTCGCAGCAGCACCTCCGTGTGGACGCGCCGCGCTTGCGAAGCCAGGGCCTGGGATCTTGCGTCGGCGGCGGTCATCGAGCTCGAGTTTGAGGAGTGCGGATGACTCTACTACACCACCGCGCCCGCGTTGGGGTCATCCGGGTCGCCTTGCTTGGCGGGGCCGGTCTTGACCAGGTCCTCGCGCTTGACGCCCAGCCACATCGCGATCGCCGCGGCCACGAAGACCGACGAGTAGATGCCGAACAGGATGCCGATCGTCAGCGCCACCGCGAAGTAGTGCAGCGTCGGGCCGCCGAACAGCAGCATCGACAGCACCATCATCTGCGTCGAGCCGTGCGTGATGATCGTGCGGCTGATCGTGGACGTGATCGCGTGGTCGATGACCTCGTGGGTGTTGAGCTTGCGGTATTTCCGGAAGGCCTCGCGGATCCGGTCGAAGATGACCACCGACTCGTTCACCGAGTAGCCCAGCACCGCCAGGATCGCCGCCAGCACCGCCAGCGAGAACTCCCACTGGAAGTAGGCGAAGAAGCCCAGGATGATGACCACGTCGTGCAGGTTGGCGATGATGCCGGCCACGGCGAACTTCCACTCGAAGCGGAAGGCCAGGTACAGCATGATGCCGATGACGGTGAAGCACAGCGCGTAGGCGGCGTCGTGCGCCAGCTCGGCGCCGACCGACGGGCCGACCACCTCGCTGCGGGTCAGCTTCAGCGGTTCGGCGGTGCCGACCGCGCAGGCCTGGCGGGTCACCGCCTCGCCCTGCGGCGTGACTTCCTGGTGCTCGACGACATTGCCGTTCTCGGACTTGCACAGCTCGGTGAACACGCGGCTGACCAGCACGTCCTGCTTGACGTCGGGCTTGACCGGCAGCCGGATCATGACGTCGCGCGAGGTACCGAAGTTGGTCACCTGGATCTCGCCGAAGCCCATCTGCTCGACGGTGTGACGCGTCTTGTTGATGTCGGCGGCCTGCGCGTACTGGACCTCGACCACCGTGCCGCCGGTGAACTCGATCGAGAAGTGCAGGCCCTTCGTGACCAGGAAGAACACCGCGGCGACGAAGGTGAGGAAGGACACGGCGTTGAGGATCAACGCGTGTTTCATGAACGGGATGTCCCGTTTGATTCGGAAGAATTCCATGGCGTTGTGCGCTCGCTAAGGGGGCCGCAGCCGTTGTTACTTGGCCTCGACGGCTTCGGCCGCCGATTCAGCCGGGACCGCGGTCGTGCCGGGTTTCCAGACGGTGCCGATGGACACGGACTTCAGCCGCTTGCGGCCGCCGTACCAGAGGTTGACCAGCGCGCGCGAGAACATCACCGACGAGATCATCGAGGTGATGATGCCCAGGCAGTGCACCACCGCGAAGCCCTTGATCGGACCCGAGCCGAAGGCCAGCAGCGCCAGGCCCGCGATCAGCGTGGTCACGTTGGAGTCCAGGATGGTCGCCCAGGCGCGTTCATAGCCGGCATGGATCGCCTGCTGCGGCGCGAGGCCGGCGCGCAGTTCCTCGCGCACCCGCTCGTTGATCAGCACGTTGGCGTCGATGGCCATGCCCAGCACCAGCGCGATCGCCGCGATGCCCGGCAGGCTCAGCGTGGCCTGCAGCATCGACAGCACCGCCAGCAGCAGCAGCAGGTTGAAGCCCAGGGCCACCGCGGAGAACACGCCGAACATCATGTAGTACAGGCACATGAAGACGGCCACCGCGATGAAGCCCCAGGTCACCGACGCGATGCCCTTGTCGATGTTGTCCTTGCCCAGCGACGGGCCGATGGTGCGTTCCTCGATGATCTCCATCGGCGCGGCCAGCGAGCCGGCGCGCAGCAGCAGCGCGGTGTCGCTGGCTTCCTGCGTGGACATGGCGCCGCCGGTGATCGAGAAGCTGTTGCCCAGCTCCCCGCGGATGACCGGCGCGGTCACGACCTGACCCTTGCCCTTCTCGAACAGCAGGATCGCCAGGCGCTTGCCGATGCTCTCGCGCGAGACGTCCTTGATGATGCGGGCGCCCTTGGCGTCCATCTTCAGCGTCACGGAGGGCTGGTGGTTCTCGTCGAAGCTCGGCTGCGCGTCGTTCAGGTTGTCGCCGGTGACGACGACCTGGCGCTTGACGATGATCGGCGTGACGCCGTCCTTCTCGGTGAAGCGCTCGGTGCCGAACGGCACGGGACCGGTGCCCGCCAGCGCGGCCTGGGCCTCGGCGCTGTCGTCGACCATGCGCATCTCCAGCGTCGCGGTGCGGCCGATGATGTCCTTGGCCTTGGCCGTGTCCTGCACGCCCGGCAACTGGACGACGACGCGGTCGCGGCCCTGCTGCAGGATCACCGGCTCGGCGACGCCCAGCTCGTTGACGCGGTTGTGCAGCGTGGTGATGTTCTGCTTGATCGCGGCGTCCTGGACGGCGATCACCGCCTGCGGCGTCAGCGAGCCGGTCAGGCGCAGCTCGGTGCCGGCGCCGGACGGCACCCACGCGAAGTCGGGCACCTGGTCGCGCAGCAGGTTCTGCGCCTGCGTGCGGGTGGCCTCGTCGCGGAAGTTGATGGCGACGTCGTTGCCCTCGCGGGTGACGCCGGCATGGCGGATGGTCTTGTCGCGCAGCATCGTGCGGACGTCGGAGGCCATCGACTCGGCCTTCTTCGTCAGCGCCGACTTCATGTCGACCTGCATCAGGAAGTGCACGCCGCCGCGCAGGTCCAGGCCCAGGTACATCGGGAACGCGTGCAGCGCGGTCAGCCAGGCCGGCGAGCGCGACACCAGGTTCAGCGCGACGATGTAGGTGGGGTCGGACGTCTCGTTGCCGTTCAGGGCCTTCGCGATCGCGTCCTTGGCCTTGATCTGGGCGTCGGTGTCATGGAAGCGGGCGCGGATCGAGCTGCCTTCCAGATGCACGAAGTCGGGCGTGACGCCGGCCTGCGTGATCGCCTGCTCGACGCGCTGACGGACGGTGTCGTCGATCTTGACGACGACCTTGGCGCTGGACACCTGCACCGCCGGCGCTTCGCCGAACAGGTTGGGCAGCGTGTAGATCAGGCCGACCAGCAACGCCACGACGAGCAGCGCGTACTTCCACAGCGGATAACGGTTCATGAGGAGATCCTCTGCAAACCAGGCAACGCGTCGGCCGATGCGGGGCATCGGGTCGGCGGGCGCCTCTGAAAACCGACCCGGCGCGTGCGTCGCACGGGCCGGGTCGTCAGGGAGCGGTCACGCCGAACGCGGCCGCCCCGGGTCGGGGTTTCGAATTATTTCGAGACGGTGCCTTTGGGCAGGACCTGCACAACGGACGTGCGCTGGACCTGGATCTCGACGCCGGAGGCGATCTCGACGGTCAGGTACTGCTCGCCGATCTTGACGACCTTGCCGAGCATGCCGCCGCCGGTGATGACCTCGTCGCCCTTGGCCAGGGCTTCGACCATCGTCTTGTGCTCCTTCTGGCGCTTCATCTGGGGACGGATCATCACGAAGTACATGACGACGAAGACAGCCACCAGGGGCAGCATCTGCAGGAAGCCGCCGGTCGGGTCGGACGAGGCGGCACCCGCGGTCTGGGCAAAAGCGTTGGAAATAAACACGTCGATATCCCTCAGGAATTGCGTTGGCGCCGACCCGGGGGCCGGAGCGCCGCCGGACACGAGGTCCTGGCGTACGGAAGAACCGGTGATTGTATGCGGCCCATCCGGCCGGCCCGGCACCTGCCGGACGCGGATTTAACTGGGGTTGACCTGCGCAAACTCAATCCGGTCCGGCCCCAGGGATTGCCCGCATGCCGGACCTGCGATGATCCGCGCCCATGACTTCGGACACCCTTGAGCTGCAGGACGTCGACAAACGCCGGCAGGCGGATCAGGCCTACGACGCGATCGAGACGCTGATCGCCACCTTGCAGCTGCGCCCGGGCGCGCCGGTGGTGGAGACCGAACTGATCGCCAGGATCGGCCTGGGCAGGACACCGACGCGCGAGGCGCTGATGCGGCTGGTCGCCAGCGGCCTGATCGCCCAGCAGCCGCGGCGCGGCCTGCTGGTCAGCGACATGCCGCTGGCGGAACATCTGGACCTGCTGGAAGCACGCCGGCCGCTGGAGCGGCTGATCGCGTGCTGCTCGGCCCGGCGGGCGTCGCCGGCGCAGCGCGCGGAACTGCTGGCCTGCGCGGCCCTGATGGCCGAGGCCGCCGAACGCCACAACCTTGAGGCCTACATGCGGGTGGACCAGGCGCTGGACCGGGTCAACCACGCGGCCTGCCGCAACCGCTACGCGGTGGCGGCGGTGCTGCCGATGATCATCCAGTGCCGGCGCTTCTGGTACGCGTACCGGCACCTGGGCGACGTGGCCATCGGGGCGCGCGCGCATCAGCGCCTGGCCGAGGCGATCGCGGGCGGGGACGGCGAGGCGGCCGCGCTGGCCTCGGACGTCCTGATGGATCATCTGCGCGCCTTCACGCAGCAGGTGATCGCCTGAAGGGCCTGGCCGTCACGACCCGCTGGAACGACGCGCGGGCGGCGCGCTGAGAGGCGGCCTGCCGGAATCCTCGTCGCCAGCCGCCGCGGCGGGTGGCGGCGAGGGCGCCGGCCGGGGCTTGGCCCGCTTGCGAAGCAGGCCCGGGCCGCGCCTCACGGCGGTCCTGCCGGGGCTGCTCACCGGAAGCGGACGCGGGCGACGCTGATCTGCGTCGTGCCGTCCGGCAGCGGCTTCACCGACACCACGCGGAAGTTCTTCGGCAGTCCGACCTTGTAGAGCTGCCCACCCGCATCGGGCTTGTCGTCGTCGCAGGTCAGCGGCCCGCCGTCCTTCGGCTTGCCGCGCGGGGCATCGGCGGCGCCGCAATCCAAGGGCGTGCCGTAGCGCGACAACGCGCGGCGATAGAACCTGCCGACGCGGTCGACCTCGTCCTTGCTCTGGAACTTGCCGGCCGCCAACTGCAGGCCGAACAGCCCTCCCCAAAGGCTCATCTGCACGCTGGACTTGTCCTCGTCGCGATCCTTGTAGGGCACGGCGCCGGGATAGAGCGGCGTGTCGAGGTCGACGCCGTCGGCCTTGGCGTCCACGGTGACGCCGGCGCTGAAGCCCTCCTGAGCGGGCGGCGGCGCGGACTGGGCACAGGCACCCAGCGCCAGCGTGACGGCACCGACCAGCAGTGCCGCGCGCGACATCCGCGCGCACGGGCGATGGGCGAAGGACAAGTTCGGCGGGGAAGGCAACGAGGAGATCGAAGGCTGGATCACGGGACGCTCCCTGGTTCGAAGTGCGATGCACTGTACGAACCGGTGCATCGCGCAGCGCCCGCGCGGCGACCAACTGCATCCCTGGAGGGACAGACCGCATCCATCGCGGAGCGGGCGCTTCCTCAGGCGCGGCGCCGCAAGGTCCACAGCGCAGCACCGATCAGGCCCACGCCGACCATCTGCGTGAGACTCAGCGCCCGGCCGTAGACCGCCCAGTCGACCAGCACGGCCGTCCCGGGATAGACGAACTGCAACACCGCGATGCGCCCGGTGCCGAGCCGCGCCATGCCGGCGTACAGCACGACATATGCCAGCCCGGTGTGCAGCACGCCGAGTCCCGCCAACCAGCTCCAGGCGGCGCCGAACGCCGGCAGCCCGTGCATCAGCGGCCACGGCAGCAGCACGACGGCGCCCACGACGCACTGTCCCGCCGACAGCGCGAACGATCCCGCGCGTTCAGCCTCGAGCTTGGCGAGGAAGCTCGCCGCCGCGTAAGTCACCGACCCGAGCAGGCACATCCCCACCCCGAGGGCATAACCCGGCAACCGCATGGCTCCGCCGGCGACGCCGCCGGGCACGAACATCTCGTCGGCGATGCCGGTGGCCAACGCGAGGCCACACAACGCAATCGCGGTTGCCAGCCACTGCGCGCGCGTCACGTGTTCGCGCAGCCAGAAGGCGCCCATCGCCATCAGCCAGAAAGGTTGCACATGAAAGACGACCGTCGACACAGCGATCGAGCAGCGCGGGATCGCCGCGAAGAACAGTCCCCAGTTCAAGACCGTGAGCAACCCCACGACGAGCACCGCGCCCAGCGCACGACCGCGCAGCCGGACCAGCTCGCCGAGCTGGCCGCGCGCGGCGCCCCAGACGAGCAGCGCCGCGAGCCCGAACACGCAACGGAACCACACCGTCGTGGCGGGGTCCTGGGCGGCTTCCTCGACGAACACGCCGATCGTGCCGAGCAACAGTCCGCCGCCCACCATGAGCCCCTGACCTTCCCGCAGGCGCCGGGCCGCGCCGGCTGCGGTCGCCGAAGACGGGGAACAAGATTCTGGCGAGGAGGCGAGCGACGTGGACATGGGACGAGTCTGGGCCGCCGCCCGCATTCGGCAAAGCGAATCCTCTTCACACTTAGCATCACGGAATCGAATGGATGCCCCCGAGGGGCGGAGGACCTGATGCCCTCGACCGACCTTCAACTGGACTGGCTGCGCGCCTTCGTGGCGGCGGTGGACGGCGGCTCGCTGACGGCGGCGGGTGCCTTGGTGCATCGCTCGCAGTCGGCCTTGAGCATGCAGATCGCCAAGCTGGAACGGGCTGTGGGACAGCCCGTGCTGGTGCGCACGCCGCGGCGCCTGGATCTGACGCCGGCCGGACGCGAGTTGCTCGGACACGCGCGCCGCCTGATCGCCCAGCACGACGAAGCGGTCCAGGCACTCAAGCGCGAGACGCTGCACGGCCGCCTCACCATCGGCGTGCCGGAGGACTACGCGCTGCCCTACCTCACCCCGGTACTGCGCGACTTCGCGGGCCGGCACTCGGCGGTGGAGCTGACCCTGGTCTGCCAGCAGTCGACGGTGCTCATCCCCCGGGTGTCGCGCGGCGAAGTCGACGTGGCGGTCGTGACGCGCGATCGCGCCGGTCGCGGGCAGCCGCTGTTCGACGAACCGCTGGCCTGGTTCGGCGCGCCGCGCTTCGAGGCGTGGCGGCAGACGCCCTTGCCCGTCGCGGTCTACGAATCGGGCAGTCTCGCGCGCAAGGCAGCACTGTCGGCGCTGGCGGCATTGAAGCGGCCCCACCGCATCGTCTGCGACAGCGCCAGCCCGGCCGGCATGCTGGCGGCCGTCGAGAGCGGCCTGGCGATCGCGCTGTTCACACGCTGCAGCGTGCCCGAGGGCATGGAGCTGCTCGACGAGCGTCACGGCATGCCGCCGGCGACCTCGCTGCCGGCGATGTCGGTGGTGCTGATGCGCAGCAAGGCCTCGGCAGGCTCCGCGGCGGCCGACGCCTTCGCGGGCCAGGTCTTGCGCACGCTGGCGCGCAGCCGGACGGGCTCGACTATGCTGCGCCGATGATGCTGCTCCGCCGGCTGCGGCCGCTCCTTTTCCTGCTGGTCTGCGCGGCGCTCACGGGCGCGCCGCACGCCCAGGCCGCCGAGCCGCTGCGCATCGGCTCCAAGCGGTTCACGGAGAGCTACATCCTCGCCGAGGTGCTCGCGCAGACCGTGCGCGCCGACGATCCGTCCGCCGAGGTGGCGGTCCGCCAGGGCTTGGGCAACACCGCCATCGTCCACGCAGCGCTGAAGGCCGGCAGCATCGACGTCTACCCCGAGTACCTGGGCACGATCGAGCGCGAGATCCTCGGCCACGCGACCACCGGCGCGCCGCTCGATCAACTGCAGGCGGAACTGCGCCCGCTCGGTCTGGCGATCGGCGTGCCGCTCGGCTTCAACAACGGCTACGCGCTGGCGATGCGATCGGCGCAGGCGCGCGAACTCGGTCTCCATGCGCTGTCGCAGCTGAAGGGGCAGCCGGCGCTGAAGCTCGGCCTCAGCAACGAATTCCTGGGCCGCGCGGACGGCTGGCCCGGCTTGTCGAAGCGCTATGCGCTGCCGCAAACCCCGACGGGGCTCGATCACGGGCTCGCCTACCGCGCGCTTGCCGATGCCCAGATCGATGTCACCGACGTGTACACGACCGACGCGCAGATCGCGGCGCTCGATCTCACGGTACTCGCCGACGACGGGCACTTCTTCCCGCGTTATGACGCGGTGTTGCTGTATCGCGTCGATCTGCCGCAGCGGCATCCGCGCGCCTGGGCGGCGCTGCAGGCGTTGCGCGGCCGGATCGACGAGACCGCGATGATCGCGATGAATGCGCGTGCCGAGGTGCAGCGGCAACCGTTCGACGCGATCGCTCGAGCATTCGTGGCGACCCATGGTCCCGCCGCCCCGGCCGCTTCTTCCTCCGCTTCCACCTCCGCTTCCTCCTCCGCCCTTTCCACCGGCTCCCCCACCTCGGCCGCCGCGTCTTCCCCCGGTCCGGCCGAACCAGCCGGGTCGGACTTCTGGTCGAGATTGGCCGGTCCGGATCTCGGTCGACTCACGGTGCAGCACCTGGCGCTGGTCCTGGGATCCGTCGCGCTGGCCACGCTGATCGGCGTGCCGCTGGCGGTCGCGCTGCACCCGTGGCCGCGCTGGCGCGAGGCGCTGCTGGCCGTCTGCGCGCTGCTGCAGACCGTGCCCTCGCTGGCGATGCTGGCGCTCCTGATCTGGGCGACGAACCGGATCGGGCCGGTGCCGGCGCTGGTCGCGCTCACGCTCTATGCGTTGTTGCCGGTGCTGCGCAACTGCACGGTCGGTCTCAGCGAAGTGTCCGAGGGCCTGACCACCGCCGCGAAGGCGCTGGGCCTCACGCGGGGCCAGGTGTTGCGTTCAGTGCAACTGCCGCTGGCCTTGCCGGTCATGCTCGCGGGTCTGCGCACGGCCACCAGCCTGTCCG
Organism: Roseateles noduli; assembly: GCF_050626985.1. Taxonomy (NCBI): domain Bacteria; kingdom Pseudomonadati; phylum Pseudomonadota; class Betaproteobacteria; order Burkholderiales; family Sphaerotilaceae; genus Roseateles; species Roseateles noduli. The sequence goes on along the minus strand of NZ_CP192463.1, from coordinate 5,623,414 downwards.
TCGGGACCGCCACCATGGCGGCCTTCATCGGCGCCGGAGGCTATGGGGAACGCATCGTCACCGGGCTGGCGTTGAACGATCAGACCTTGTTGCTCGCGGGCGCCTTGCCGGCCGCGGCGCTGGCCTTGCTCTTCGAAGGCGTGTTCGGACTGATGGCGTGGAGACTGGCCAGAAGCCGCGGGGCCTGAAGTCTCGCGGAGATCGCCCGCGACGTCGGGCAGCTCAAGGCTCGCCGGCGGCGAACTCGTGTTCCAGGTCGGCGTAGCAGCGCTGCTGCGCGGGAGACCAGTCCCCCAGCTGCGCGGACTGCAGCCCCGGCTGCATGAGCTGTCGCAGCGCGACCGCCTGCGCCTGCCGCACCAGGTGCGCGAGCACGACGGACTCCGCGCCCCGGCCCGGGCGGGGTGCCAGCGCTTCGGCGACCTGGGGCGGGAAGCCCCAGTGCTCGACGATCTGCGCCGACCAGGCGGCCGTCAACGGCAGCAATTGGCGATGCAGTCCTTCGCGGTCCAGCGGCGGCACCGAGGGCGCGGACATCCCGTCCAGCGCGCGCAGCAGCGCCATCAGGCCGAGTTGTGAACTGAGGCCGGCCAGATAGGCGGAGAACTCGTCGTCGCCCGCATTGGCCAGGCGCGCCGTGGCGAACGCGGTGCGCTCGCTGAGGTCCCACAGCAAGGTGCCGGAGCGGCTGCCGTAGCGCCCCTTGCCGTGACGGAAGATGGGGCGCATCGCGACGCTCATCACCAGCTGGTCCAGGCCCTGCTGGCCAAGCACCATCACCGCGCCGGCGAGATCGGTGATCTCGCGCTCGGTGCGATAACGCGGCGAGTTGGCCAACCGCATCAGCTCACCGACCAGGCTGGGATCGCGCGACATCAGCTGCACCAGCTCCGTCGAGGACACGTTGCTGCGTCGCACGAGTCGCATCAACTGCGGCAGCACGGCGGGCAGGCGAGGCAGCAGGTCGGCCCATTGCGAGCCACGCTGCGCCTGCAGGCGCTGCATCAGTCCCTGCTCGCCGGCCGACGGCGGCACGTCCTTCAGGCGTGACAACCCGAACAGCCGGGTGCTGAAGTGCAGCCACTCCGGCGAGGCATCGAGCGTGGGAAAGACGATGTCGCCGCCGCTGTAGACCGCGGTCTGGGTCGAGACCATGCCGGGGCCCTGCGAGTGCGAGGACGCCGACGACAGCACGGGCGGGATCGGGATGTCGACGGCTCGGACCGGCGACGGCGCGGGCAGCGCTCCCTTCGATGCTCCGCCCGTGGCGGCAGCTCCGCCAGCCGACCTGGTGTCGGCGGAGCCGGTGAGCAGTTTGCGGAGGGAGGACAGGAGAGCCATGGCGCGAGTTCGACGAATTATGGTCGGCCGATCCCGGGCGGGTGTTTCGTGGGCGTCACGCTTCTCCCCCCGATTCGGGGTGTGAAAGGCGGCTTGCGGCGTTTCATCACGCCGCGGCGGGCCTCACTGCGGCTGACGACTCGCGCCGAGGTAGGTCTCGATCACGCGGGGGTCCTTCGCCAGATCGGCCGCCTGGCCTTCGAGCGCGATCTCGCCGGTCTCCAGCACGTAACCGTAGTCGGCGACTTCGAGCGCGGCGCGGGCGTTCTGCTCGATCAGCAGGATGGAGACGCCCGCCTCGCGCAACTGCGAGACGATGCGGAACACCTCTTTCACGATCAGCGGCGCCAAGCCGAGGCTGGGCTCGTCGAGCATCAGCAGCTTGGGCCGCGCCATCAGCGCGCGGCCGACCGCAAGCATCTGGCGCTCGCCGCCGGACAGCGTCCCGGCGAGCTGCGCGCGGCGCTCCTTCAAGCGCGGGAACAGCGTGTAGACGCGCTCCAACTCGTCGCGCCAGCCCTTCACGCCCAGGCGCATCGGGCGGAAGCCGCCGAGCACCAGGTTGTCCTCGACGGACATCGTCGTGAACAGCTCCCGCTTCTCGGGCACCAGCGCCAGGCCCTTCATCACGCGGTCCTCGAGGCTGAGGCCCTGGATGTCCTCGCCGTCGAAGACGATCTGCCCGCGCGCCGGCAGCACGCCCATCAGCGCGTTCAGCGTCGTGCTCTTGCCGGCCCCGTTCGGACCGATGACGGTGACCACCTCGCCTTCCCGCAGCCGCAGGTCCAGGCCCGTCAGCACCTCGGCGCGGCCGTAGCCCGCATGCAATCCGCTGACCTTCAGCAACTCGCTCATGTCAGTGTTCCGTTCCCAGGTAGGCCGCGCGCACCTCGGGGCTGGCCTGCACCTCGGCGGGCGTGCCCTCGATCAGCTTGGTGCCGAACTCCATCACGACGATCCGGTCCGTCAGCCCCATGACGAAGTCCATGTCGTGCTCGACCAGCAGGATGCTCATGCCTTCGGCGCGCAACTGACGCAGCACGGCGGCCAAGGCCTGCTTCTCCTTGTGGCGCAGGCCCGCGGCCGGCTCGTCGAGCAGCAGCAGCGACGGGTCGCTGCACAGCGCCCGCGCGATCTCCATCAGACGCTGCGGTCCGAGCGCCAGATTGCCGGCGAGCTCCTGCAGGTGGTCCTGCATGCCGATGCGGCGCAACTGGTTCTCGGCCTCGGCGAAGAGGCGCTTTTCTTCCGCGCGGTCGAGGCGCAGCATCGCCTGCGCCGTGCCGCTGTGCGAGCGCAGATAGCCGCCGAGCGCGACGTTCTCCAGCACCGTCATGTCCGCGATCATCTTCACGTGCTGGAAGGTCCGCGACATGCCGCGACGCGCGATCTGCCGGGCCGGCAGGCCGGTGATGGGCTCGCCGGCGAAGCGCAGTTCGCCGCTGGTCGCGGACAGCACGCCGGAAACCAGGTTGAAGGTCGTCGACTTGCCGGCGCCGTTCGGACCGATCAGGCCCATGATCTCGCCCGCGCGCAACTCGAAGCTGACGTCGTTCACCGCGACCAGTCCGCCGAACTGCTTGCGCAGCTTCTCGACCTTGAGCAGCACCGAGCCGGCCTGCGGCTTCGCGCGCGATTCGAGCGCGGGCGCGCCCTCCCAGTTCCGCTCGCGTGGCCGCGCCGGCCACCAGCGCGACAGCGCCTTCTGCAGCGACGGCCACAGTCCCTTGGGCGCGTACTTCAGCATCAGCACCAGCACGATGCCGAGCACGATGATCTCGAAGTTGCCGTTGCTGCCCAGCAGCGCCGGCAGCAGCTCCTTGAGCTGGTCCTCGATGATCTTGAACACCCCCGCGCCGACGAACGCGCCCCACACGCTCGACACGCCGCCGACGACGGCCATGAACAGGTATTCGATGCCCATCTTCAGGCCGAAGGGGCTCGGGTTCACGGTACGCTGGACATGCGCGAACAGCCAGCCCGAGATCGACGCGAGCACCGCCGCGATCAGGAAGACAACGACCTTGTAGCGGAAGGTCGAGACGCCCATCGACTCGGCCATCACCGTCGCACCGCCGAGCGCCCGGATCGCGCGGCCGGGGCGTGAGTCCAGCAGATTGCTCACGGCGATCGCGCCCAGGAGCGCGAACAGCCAGATCAGGTAGTAGATCGCGCGGCCGTCCGCCAGGCTGACGCCGAACAGCTCGATCGCCGGCACGCCGAGCAGTCCGTCGTACTTGCCGAGCGACTCCATGTTGGCGATCGTGAAGTTCAGGCTGAGCGCCCAGGCGATCGTCGCCAGCGGCAGGTAATGGCCCGACATCCGCAGCGTGATCAAGGCCAGCACCAGCGCGATGACCAGTGTGATCGCGATGCCGGCGGCGAGTCCGATCCACGGCGACAGTCCGTAGCGCGCGCTCAGCAACGCGGTCGTGTACGCACCGACACCGACGAAGGCGGCCTGTCCGAACGACGTCAGCCCGCCGACGCCGGTCAGCAGCACCAGCCCCAACGCGACAAGCGCGAACATGCCGATGTAGTTCAGTTGGGTGATCCAGAACTCGGGCACCGGCAGCAGCGGCAGCAGCGCGAGGGCGGCGAACAGCAGCGCGGGCACGATGCGGCGCTTCCACGGCCTGGACTCGGCGGTCGAGTCCGCGGCGGGAGCGGCGGCGGCCTTCATGGCAGCGGATCGATCGGAGGTCACGTCAATGCTCCTCATGGTGCGGATCGCGCCAGCTGCGCCACAGCAGCACCGGCAGGATGGAAGTGAAGACGATGACCTCCTTGAAGGCGCTGGCCCAGAAGGAGCTGAACGACTCGATCAGGCCGACCAGCAGCGCGCCCAGCGCGGCGCCCGGATAGCTCGACAGACCTGCGAAGACGGCGGCGACGAAGCCCTTCAGGCCGATGAGGAAGCCGCTGTCGTAGAAGATCGTGGTGGTGGGGCTGATCAGGATGCCCGACAGCGCGCCGATGAAGGCGGCCAGCGTGAACGACAGCCGGCCCGCGGACGTGCTGGAGATCCCCATCAACCGGGCGCCGAGCCGGTTCACCGCGGTCGCGCGCAGCGCCTTCCCGTAGAGGCTCTTCTCGAAAAGCAGCCACAACGCGACGATGAGCGCCGCCGAGGCCATCACGATGATGAGCGTCTGTCCCGAGAACATGAGCGGCCCGGCCGAGTAGCTCGCCTCCCAGAAGCTCGGGTTGCGCGAGCCCTCGGCGCCGAAGAACACCAGGCCCAGCCCCGTCAGCGCGAAGTGCACGCCGACCGAGACGATCAGCAGCACCAGCACCGACGCGTCCGCCAGCGACTGGTACGCAAGCCGGTAGAGCAACCCGCCCATCGGCGTCACGATCGCCAGCGTCAGCAGCGCCTGCGCCACCAGCGGCAATTTCATCGGCGCGAGCCACAACGCGCAGAGCCCGATCGCAACGCCTGGCAGCGCCCGCAGCGCGATCGACAACCATTCCGCCCCGAGGCGTCCCGCGCGCGCGGCCGCAATCAGGTCCAGCACCGCCGTCAGCAGTGCCATCGCGATCAGGAAGTGGATCGTCAGCGGCGTGTGACCGAGTTGCAGTCCCGCAAGGGTCAACGCGCCGAAGGCGACGAATTCCCCCTGAGGAATGAAGATCACCCGCGTGACCGCGAAGACCAGGACGAGGGCCAGTGCCAGCAGCGCGTAGATCGCGCCGTTGGTCACCCCGTCCAGCACCAAGATGCTTGCAATCGCCCCGTCCACCTTGTCTCCTGTCGTGGTGCCGGGCAAGGCCGTTGACCGCGCGTCGCCGATGCGTGCCGGCGCCGTCGCGACCGCTCCGAAGGCCATCGCCCGGGGGTTGGTCGTCCATGGGACGTGTGGCGACCGACTCTAGCGGGAAGCCTTCAGCCGTCCGTCAGTGGATGCCGCATTGACATTTCGCAAGATATTAATCCGACCGGTCGGTCGAAGTTGAATCACGCGCTGCCCAGACCTTGCGGCCGGCAGTCAGACCGTCTCGAGTTCGTTCCGCAGCGCGTGCAGGTGGAGGCACGCTTTCGCGGTGGCGCGGCGCAGGTCCAGCTCTTCGCGCTTCGTCCAGACACGGGCGGTGTCGCGCTGGCCGAGTGCGATCACGCCAAAGGTCTTGCCGTTGATCTGCCCGGATACGTCCAGCATCGCGCGCCACGTCGGCGGCGGCTGCAGCGTGCTCAGCCGCGGATCGGTCTGGGCGTCTGCGCAGTTGAAGACACCCTCGGACAGCAGGGCGCCGAAATAGCCGGGATAGGCACGTTGCTCGCAGAGCGTGCGCTGACGGCTCACGCCGTCGATCGCATGCGCGCCGAGGCAGCGCAGGCGGTAATCCCCAGGCTCGCCATCCAGCAGCCAGAGGCTGGCGTGCGAACTCCGGAAGTGGCCGCACAGGGCCTCGCTGACGGCCTGCGCGTATCGCTCGGCCAGCTCGCCGGCCGTTTCCAGGCCGCTGTCGCGGGCCTCGGTCGCCGGCCATTCCATTTCCTGACTGGCCGCCCGCATGGCGGCAAACAGCCCTTCGATCCTTTCCATCGCCACGCTCGCTCCCTGTGTGTCCTTGTTGTTGACGCCACGGTGAAACGGCGCGACGGCATTCTAGGTGTTTTCCCTAAAACGCACCAAGCGCCTTCGGACGAGCGTCCGCTAGAGAGGGAACGCAACCGGCGCCTGCAGCAACGAATGTCTCTTGGAACCGATTCGGGCGACCTTCGCGCGAGGTCATTAGCGATGCCCCGGTACGGGGAAGGCCCGGCTTATAGGAAAATACGGGTTTCGCCGTCTGTCCCTGGGGGGAACTTGGGACCGACGGCGCGGCATTTCAAACTCTTATCAGGATCAGGAACAGCGTGGCCAAGGATACGACCAAGACGACCATCGAAGCCGATGGTCTGCGCTATCGCTCTAAAGCTCCAGGTTCGCCGTTCGCGGCGACCTCCTCGTTTGGCGCGGCAACCATGTCGTGCTTCCTCTGCGGCAAGCATCGCCCTCGTGCGCTGCTGAAGTCCCGCAAGCTGCTGGGCAAGTCCCAGCCAGTCTGCGCTCCTTCCTGCAAGGAACTGGAAGAGCAGCTGACGAAGAAGTAAGCCCAGGCTTACCGGGCATCTTCAGGATGCCCTGAAGCAGCGTCCACAGACCGCGCGGTAACGGGAGTTGCCGCCGATCTCGACCTGCGCGCCTTCGGTCTGTTTGCGACCGGTGGCGTCGACACGCATGTTCATCGTGGCCTTGCGGCCACAGTCGCAGATGGTCTTCATCTCGTCCATCTCGTCGGCGAGCGCCAGCAGGGCTGCCGAGCCGGTGAACAGCTCGCCGCGGAAGTCCGTCCGCAGGCCGTAGCAGATGACGGGCACATGGCGCATGTGCGCGATCTCATGCAGCGACCAGACCTGTTCTTTCGTCAGGAACTGGGCCTCGTCGACGAGGATGCAGGCGATGCCCGGCGACTGCGTGATCAGCGCGCGGAAATCCGTCTCGCCGTTGAACACTTCCGCCACCCGCTGCGGCCCCAGCCGCGACGTGACCATTCCCTTGCCGTAGCGGTCGTCGACCCCGGCGGTGAACAGGCGCACCGCGTGGCCGCGCTCCTCGTAGTTGTGTGCCACCTGCAGCAGGGCGGTGGACTTGCCGGCATTCATCGCCGCGTAGCGGAAAAACAGTTTGGCCATGGTTCTCGAACACCCGGGCTGCCGGGCAAGCGGGCGATTGTCGGCGTAAAAGCCGCCGTTCGTCGGACAGCGCTTTCACCCCCGGGCAAGCGATGTAGCGGGGCGTCACACGCCCCACCTACTATGGATCTCGAGGGAATCGATGCGCCGACGGGACACGAACCCGCCGGCGCGAACAAGAGCGCCAAGCGAAGCGAGACCATGAGCAAAGACACCTGCACCGCCGTTCGGGATGACGGCCTGCGCTATGCCTCCAAGCTGGGGGGGTCGCCGTTCCAGGGTAGCGGTCAAACCCGCTCCTGCTTCAAATGCGGGCGTCATCGCCCCCCGAGCAGCCTCCAGTCCAAGCGGATCCTGGGTCGGACCGAACTGGTCTGCAAGCCCGCCTGCGAACCGAAGACCTGATTTCTCCCACGGAAGGCGTCCCCAAGGCAGGACGGGCGCCCTCCGTCGATCGGCGCGAATTGCCACGCCCGCGCGGCTATGGGCACAATCCCCCTTTTTCCCGAAGGCCGGCCCCGCGCCGCTTGACGCATGTCCTCCAGCACCACGCCGCAAGGCGACGTGACCTCCCCCGAGTTCCCCGATCAGAAGGCCCCCGCCACCGAGACGACTGAGGCCGTGCTGACGGCACCAGTGTCGGAGGCTGCAGAGCCCGTGCCGGAAGCAGACGAATCCTCCAGCGAGGCCACCGCAGACGCCGAGACGGGCGATGCCGTCCCCACGGAGGCGACGCCCGGCCAGGCCAAGGCTGCCGAGGGCGGTCGCGTCGATGTCCAGGCCGTCGCCGCCAAGCTCAAGGAGCTCTTCCCGGCCTTGTTCGCCGGCGGTGCCAAGCCGTTGAAGCTGCGCGTGCAGTCCGACATCCAGCAACGCGCGCCGGGCCAGTTCACCAAGGCACAGCTGTCCGCATTCCTGCGACGCTACACGGGCGGCACCGGCTACCTGATCGCGCTGACCCGCGCGAAGACGCGGTTCGATCTCGACGGTCAACCCGCTGGGGAACTCAGCGACGAACACAGAGTCGCCGCCCAGGAAGAGTTGACGCGTCGCCGCGGCATCACCGAGGCGCGTCGCGTCGAGGAAGATCGCGGCCGCCTGGAGCGTGCGCAGTTGCTGCGGGACTTCTCGCGCACGACGCTGACGCCGTCGAACTTCTGCGCGCTCAAGGGCCTGACGCAGGAACAGCTGGACGCCCAGCTGAAGCTGGCACGCGAGGAAGAGGCGCAACAGCCGCCGCGCCCGGAGCGCAACGACCGCCCGCCCCGCGGCGGCGAGCATCGCCGTGGTGGTCCACGGGGAGAGGGCCATCCCGGCGGTCCGGGCCAAGGCCCGCGCGGTGATCGAGGCGACCGCCCTCGCCGTGACGGCCAGGCTCGTCCGAACGACGCTCGCAAGCCCCCGCGCCCACCGCGCTGATCCTTCCCGTGTCCGCCGCCGATGGTGGCCTGAGCGGCCGACGCCCCCTCTGCGAGGGATGCGGACGGCCGCTCGTCGCTTGTTGGTGCGCATGCGTGCATCACGTCGACAACCGCTCCGCACTGCTCATCCTTCAGGACCCCGGCGAGGTGGGGCAAGCGAAAGGCACCGCCGCACTGCTGGCGCGGTGCCTGTCACGTGTCGAGCTGCGTGTCGGCGAGCGCTTCGAGCCGCCCCGATCCATTGACGGCCTCGTCCTGCTGTATCCACCGACACACGGTCACGAGCCGCCGGGCTCGCCGATGCAACGCACAGCGTCGATGGCCAAGGACGTCGCTACAACAACGCTCGTCGCGCTGGACGGCACCTGGCGCCGCAGTCGAAGACTGCTGGCCCTGAACCCTTGGCTGCAGACGCTACCGCGACTCGCTCTTGAGGCGCCTCCACCGTCGCGCTACAAGATCCGCCGTGCTCATGCGGATTCGCAGCGCAGCACGCTGGAGGCTTGCGCATCGGCACTGGCGGCGCTCGACAATGACGAGGCTCGCTATGCGCCGCTATGGCAGGCCATGGATGCCTTTGTCGCGCTGCAGTGGCGCTTGGCAGGCAACGCCCCTCCTCCACAGATCTGAGGCGCTGCGCGGTAAGCTGCGACGCCATGAACCCCATCACCGCCGCCCCTACTCCGGCCTCAGAGCCGCGATTGACCTCGCTGTCGCACGGAGGCGGCTGCGGCTGCAAGATTGCGCCAGGCGTGCTGTCGGAGATCCTCAAGGGTACGGGCGCGTTTCCCGTGCCCAAGGAGTTGCTCGTCGGCATTGAGACCTCGGACGACGCGGCGGTCTATCGCCTCAACGACGAGCAGGCCCTCGTGGCCACGACCGACTTCTTCATGCCGATCGTCGACGACCCCCATGACTTCGGCCGTATCGCCGCCACCAATGCGATCAGTGACGTCTACGCGATGGGCGCCCGGCCCATCATGGCGTTGGCACTCGTCGGGATGCCGGTCGCGGTGCTGAGCGCAGCGACGATCGGGCGCATCCTCGAAGGCGGCGCCTCGGTCTGTCGCCAGGCGGGTATTCCGATCGCCGGCGGACACACGATCGACTCCGTCGAGCCGATCTACGGGCTGGTCGCGTTGGGGCTGGTTCATCCTTCCCGCGTGAAGCGCAATGCGGACGCCAAGGTCGGTGACGTGCTCGTGCTGGGCAAGGCACTCGGCGTGGGCGTGATGTCGGCGGCGCTGAAGAAAGGCCGACTCGATGACGCGTCATACAGGCGGATGCTGGACACGACCACCTTGTTGAACACGCCGGGGCCGGAACTCGCGGCGCTCCCCGGCGTCCACGCGTTGACTGACGTGACAGGGTTCGGACTTGCCGGACATGCGCTCGAAATCGCACGTGGGTCGCGCTGCGCGATCGAGATCGATTGGGCCGCAGTGCCGCTGCTCGAGGGCGTCTGCTCGCTGGCCGCCGAAGGCCTGATCACAGGAGCATCGGGGCGGAATTGGGCGGCCTATGGTGCCGAGATCGCGCTGGGCGCCTCGCTGCCGGCGGAGACTCAGGCGCTGTTGAGCGATCCCCAGACCAGTGGCGGCTTGCTGGTGTCGTGTTCACCCGCAGCCGTCGACCAGGTGTTGGCGGTCTTCGCTCGGCACGGCTTCGGCGCCGCCAGCGTCGTTGGACGCGTCGTCGCTGAGGGCGATGGCTCACGTCTACGCGTCGCTTGATGGGATCCGAGATCCTCTGAAGTTCCGGGCGCCCCACGCCTTCGCCAAAAAAACAAAGGGCCCTCGCATGAGGGCCCTTGTTCGATTGGTTGCGGGGGCAGGATTTGAACCTACGACCTTTGGGTTATGAGCCCAACGAGCTACCAGACTGCTCCACCCCGCGGCTGTACCGCTTGGCGATCAGCACCGACGCTGATCTGCCGTTTCGTCAATCGGATCGAATCAGCCCTGACGGCTGCCGTTCCGATCAACAACGCTGTCCTGCGACAGCGTTCAATGTTCTGGTTGCGGGGGCAGGATTTGAACCTACGACCTTTGGGTTATGAGCCCAACGAGCTACCAGACTGCTCCACCCCGCGACTGAAGAATGAGAGTGTAGCACGGAAAGGACCCCCACTTCAACTTTCGGCGACAGTCTTTCCAGAGTCACAGCCCAGCGGCCTGGAGCGATTGCAGGAAGCGATCGGCGTCCTGGAATCCGATCACACGCACTCCGGTCAGTTCCCCGCCCTTGGAATCGAAGAAGATCGTGCCCGGCGGGCCGAAAAGCTTGAAACGCTTCAGCAACTCGCGATCTCCGGCGTTGTTCGCAGTGACGTCCGCCTTCAACAGCAGCGCGCCGGCGAGCTTGGCCTGCACGCGTGCATCCGTGAACGTGAAGCGCTCCATCTCCTTGCATGACACGCACCAGTCCGCGTAGAAGTCGAGCATCACGGGCTTGCCGGCACTGCGCAGCGCTTCGTCGAGCTCGGCGACTGTCGCGACCTTGCGGAAGCTGACCGTCGACGACTCCGCGGCTGCCGTGCCGCCCGCAGTCCTGCTCACACCGTTGATGCCGGCAAGCGGTTTCAACGTATCGGTCCCGCCTGCGGCAACGCCGACGAACTGCGCGACGCCAAACACCATCGCTGCCACGGCCACACTCTTTCGCAGCCACACGCGAGGCGTATTGGCCTCGCTACGGTGGAAGAGTCCCAGCAGGGCCGCAACGGCAACCAGCAAGGCGCCCCACAGGAGCTGTGCGATCACTGGCGACAGCACTGGCTGCACGATCCACAGCGCCACGGAAAGCAGGAGCAAGCCGAAGAAGTACTTGACCGTCTCCATCCATGCACCGGCGCGGGGGAGTAGCGTGCCGGCCGAAAGACCCAGCAGCAGCAGCGGGACACTCATGCCCCAGGCAAGCGCAAACAGGGCGAGTCCCCCGATCGCGACGTTGCCGGTCTGGCTGATGTAGAGCAGCGCGCCAGCCAACGGTGCGGCTACGCAGGGACTGACGATCAGCGCGGACAGCCCGCCCATGACGAACACGCTGACAAACTTGCCGGCCGGCAAGCGCTGCGTGGCGTCGGACACGCCTCCGGTGAAGCGGCTGGGCAGCTGAATCTCGTAGACACCGAACATCGACAGCGAAAAGCCGACCAGCAGCAACGCAAACAGCGCGAGCACCCACGGCTTCTGCAGATACGCGGCCAATCCACCACCGGCCAGGCCAGCCGCGACCCCGAGTGCCGTGTAGAGCAGCGCCATGCCCAACGAGTAGCTGAACGCGAGGAAGAAGCCGCGCGCGCGCGATGGCGTTTCACCCTGGCCGACGATGATCGACGACAGGATCGGCAGCATCGGCAGGACACAGGGCGTGAGCGACAGCAGGACACCGGCGGCGAAGAACGCGCCGACGATCAACCACAGGCGGCCGGACGCGAGCGCATCGTCGAGCGGCGATCCCGCCGACTTGTCGGAGGATGTCTGCTGCCCTTCTGACACCTTCGCCGGAGACGCGTCGGCAGGAGTGGACGCCACCGCGCTCGAAACGCCGAAGCCACTCAGCGCATCCGGGGCCGCACCGATCTTCACCGCGCCGTCGCCACCGAAGCCTTTCAGCCCCAAGGTCAACTGGCTCTTCATCGGCGGGTAGCACAAGCCTTTGTCCGCGCAGCCCTGACCCGTCAGCACGAGCTTCAACGGGCCTTGCGACAGCGCCTCCACCGGCACCTTGATGCTCAGGCGATCGCGATAGGTCTCGACCTCCTTCTGGAAGGTCTCATCGAACTTGCGCTTCGGCGCCGGCCACGCGATGTCGCCGAACTTCGCGTCGGCGGCGTCCAGCTTGAACTGGTCGCGGTACATGTAATAACCGGGCGCGATCGTGAAGTTGACCTGGAACTCGCGGTCCCCGGTCAATTGCACATCGATCTTGAAGGCCTGCTCGGGGTCGAGGAAATCATCGGCGCGCGCCGGGCTGGCGAGCAAGGCCGAGGCCAGCGTCACCAACAGGAACAGCGCCGGCAACAGGCGTCGCATCAGGGCAATGGGAGTCATGAACGCGGGGCGTACGCGAACGGGTCGGGCCCGCGTCGCCAGTGAGGTCGGAAAGGCGCGAAGCTTAGCGCCAAGCGGGGCTGCATGACGTTGGACAGGCGCCATGCCCTGTCCACGTTGCGCGTATCGCGGACACAAAAGAAAAAAGGCCAGCATTCCTGCTGGCCTTTGGCGCACGGTAGCGAGTCGCTGCTTATTCGGCAGAGCCTTCGCCTTCGGCGGCATCAGGACGATCCACGAGTTCGACGTACGCCATCGGAGCGTTGTCGCCGACGCGGAAGCCCATCTTCAGGATACGGGTGTAGCCGCCCGGACGGGTGGCGAAACGCGGGCCCAGCTCGTTGAACAGCTTCACGACGATGTCACGGTCACGCAGACGGTCGAACGCCAGGCGGCGGTTCGCGACAGTCGCTTCCTTGGCCAGGGTGATCAGCGGCTCGACGATGCGGCGCAGTTCCTTCGCCTTGGGCAGCGTGGTCTTGATCGCTTCGTGTTGCAGCAGCGAGACCGCCATGTTGCGGAACATCGCGGCACGGTGTTCGCTGGTGCGGTTCAGTTTACGGAGGCCGTTACGGTGGCGCATGGTGCTTTCCTTCCTTCAGTTATTGCCAGCAGCCGGATCAGGTACTGCCGGGGGCACCGGACGGATCGATGGACCCGTCCTCTTTCAAAAAATCAACGCTTGTCGAGACCTTGGGGCGGCCAGTTCTCGAGACGCGAACCCAGGGTCAGGCCGCGCGAGGCGAGCACTTCCTTGATTTCGTTCAGCGACTTGCGACCCAGGTTCGGGGTCTTCAGCAGCTCGGTCTCGGTACGCTGGATCAGGTCACCGATGTAGTAGATGTTCTCGGCCTTCAGGCAGTTGGCCGAGCGCACGGTCAGCTCCAGCTCGTCGACCGGACGCAGCAGGATCGGATCGAAGCTGCTGGAACGGGCGGCCGGCGCCTGGTCGAACACGTCGACCAGATCGGTGCCCTGCAGCTGGGCGAAGACGGCCATCTGCTCGACCAGGATCTTGGCCGACGCACGGATCGCTTCCTCGGGCGAGATGGCGCCGTTGGTTTCGATTTCCATGACCAGCTTGTCCAGGTCGGTACGCTGCTCGACGCGGGCGTTCTCGACGGCGTAGCTGACGCGCTTCACCGGGCTGAACGATGCGTCCAGCACGATGCGGCCGATGGCCTTGGTCGGCTCGTCGCCGTAGCGGCGCATGTTGCCGGGGACATAGCCACGGCCCTTCTCGACCTTGATCTGCATGTCCAGCTTGCCGCCTTGCGACAGGTGGGCGATGACGTGATCAGGGTTGATGATCTCGACGTCGTGCGGGGTCTGGATGTCGGCGGCCGTGACGGGGCCTTCGCCTTCCTTGCGCAGGACCAGCGTCACTTCCTCACGGTTGTGCAGACGGAACACCACGCCCTTCAGGTTCAGCATGATGTGGACCACATCTTCCTGCACGCCGTCGATGGCGGAGTACTCATGCAGCACACCCGCGATCGTCACTTCCGTCGGCGCATAACCCACCATCGAGGACAGCAGCACGCGACGCAGGGCGTTGCCCAGCGTGTGGCCATAGCCGCGTTCGAACGGCTCCAGGATCACCTTGGCGCGATGACCGCCCAGGGGTTCCACAGTGATGGATTTGGGTTTGAGCAAATTCGTTTGCATGAGGTCTTTCTATCAATACCCTCGGTTCGTTACACCGATAAGGCTGAGGGACCAACCAGGTCCGCCCACAACAACTGGCGATACCCGGACGAGGAAAAGCCGAGCAGGCCCTTGCAGGGCCGCTCGGCAGGCACGAAAGAATTAACGCGAGTACAACTCAACGATCAGCGACTCGTTGATCTCAGCGCCAAACTCGTCGCGGTCCGGCGTCTTCTTGAAAATGCCTTCCAGCTTCGTGGCATCGACCGCCACCCAGGCCGGCAGGCCGATCGACTCGGCCAGCTTCAGGCTGTCGATGATGCGGAGCTGCTTCTTGGCCTTTTCACGCACGGCGACAACGTCACCGGCCTTCACCAGGTAGGACGCGATGTTCACGACTTCGCCGTTCACCGTGATGCCCTTGTGCGAGACCAACTGGCGGGCTTCCGCGCGGGTCGAGCCGAAGCCCATGCGATAGACGACGTTGTCCAGGCGCGATTCCAGCAGCACCAGCAGGTTGACACCGGTCGAACCCTTGCGGCGCTCGGCTTCAGCGAAGTAGCGGCGGAACTGACGCTCCAGCACGCCATACATGCGCTTGACCTTCTGCTTCTCGCGCAGCTGCAGACCGAAGTCGGACGTGCGCTGACCCGAGGTGCGGCCATGCTGGCCAGGCTTGGTGTCGAACTTGGCCTTGTCGCTGATGGCGCGGCGGGCGCTCTTCAGGAACAGGTCGGTGCCTTCACGGCGGGAAAGTTTGGCCTTCGGGCCGAGGTAACGTGCCACTTTGCGTGTCCTTCATCAATCTGACGCGAGCTCGGAGACATTCCGGGCAGCGCGCGAGTCCGGCCAGTGTTTTTGTAGGCTCGGACGGTGGGCTTCAAGAAGTCAGTGACTTCTACCGGGCCGACGTTGCCGCCGACACCTGCTGAGTAGGCGTTTCAGCCCACCTCAGCAAAACGGCCGGCTGGCACTCGCGCGCCAGCCGGCATGTTCTGAACGAACCGGAGATTATCTCACTAATCGCGACCGTTCAGCACCACCGCTTAGATGCGGCGACGCTTCTGCGGACGGCAACCGTTGTGCGGCACCGGCGTCACGTCAGAGATCGAGTTGATGCGGATGCCGAGCGCAGCCAAGGCGCGCACCGACGATTCGCGACCCGGGCCCGGGCCCTTGATCTTGACGTCCAGGTTCTTGATGCCTTGCTCTTGAGCAGCGCGGCCAGCCACTTCGGCAGCCACCTGGGCCGCGAAGGGGGTCGACTTGCGCGAGCCCTTGAAGCCCTGGCCACCCGACGATGCCCAAGACAGCGCACCACCTTGGCGATCGGTGATCGTGATGATGGTGTTGTTGAACGAAGCGTGGACGTGGGCGATACCGTCGGCAACGTTCTTGCGAACCTTCTTGCGAACGCGCTGGGCAGCCGAGTTATTGGGTGCTTTTGCCATGGTTAGCTTTCTTCAGTTGCCGCGGATTACTTCTTGCCGGTCGCCGCCGACTTGCGCGGACCCTTGCGGGTACGGGCATTCGTGCGGGTACGCTGGCCGCGCACCGGCAGGCCGCGGCGATGGCGGAAGCCACGATAGCAACCCAGGTCCATCAGGCGCTTGATGTTGATGGACATCTCGCGACGCAGGTCGCCCTCGATGGTCAGACGGCCGACTTCCTCGCGGATCTTTTCCAGATCGGAGTCGTTCAGGTCCTTGACCTTCTTGTCCAGCGGAATGCCGCAGCTGTTGCAGATCTTCTGCGCGGTCGTACGGCCAATGCCGTAGATCGAGGTCAGACCGATCTCGGTGTGCTTGTGCGGCGGAATGTTGATACCAGCAATACGTGCCATGTGCGTCCTCTAATTCGCTTGCAGTCGTTAGGCCAATCAGCCTTGGCGCTGCTTGTGCCGCGGATCGGTACAGATCACACGCACCACGCCATTACGACGGATGATCTTGCAATTGCGGCACATCTTCTTGACAGATGCCGAAACTTTCATGGTCTGCTCCTTGACCTACTCTGTTCGCTCAATCAGCGTTGATCCGGGGGTTGCTAAAAAGCTCACTTCGCCCGGAACACGATGCGAGCACGACTCAAATCGTACGGCGTCAATTCAACGGTCACCTTGTCGCCAGGAAGGATGCGGATGTAGTGCATCCGCATTTTTCCGGAGATATGACCGAGAACGACGTGACTGTTTTCCAGCTTGACTCGGAAGGTTGCGTTGGGAAGGTTCTCCAGAATCTCCCCTTGCATTTGAATGACGTCATCTTTCGCCATACCTTCGCACTTGCCAAATTGGATCCAATATTCTGTTTGCCTGGTGCGCCTTCAGTTGGCCTTGAAACTGGCCTTCTTCAGCAGCGACTCGTACTGCTGGCTCATCACGTAGGACTGGACCTGGGCCCAGAAGTCCATCGTGACGACCACGATGATCAACAGCGACGTGCCACCGAAGTAGAACGGGACGTTGTACTTCAGCGTCAGGAACTCAGGCAGCAGACACACCCCGGTGATGTACACCGCACCCGCCAGCGTCAGCCGGGACAGGATCTTGTCGATGTGGCGAGCCGTCTGGTCACCGGGACGAATCCCGGGGATGAATGCACCGCTCTTCTTCAGGTTGTCTGCTGTCTCACGGCTGTTGAACACCAGCGCCGTATAGAAGAAGCAGAAGAACACGATCGCGGCCGAATAAAGCAGCACATAGATCGGTTGTCCCGGACGCAGTGCATCCGAGATGTCCTTCAACCAGCGCATGCTGTCACCGGTCGCGAACCAGCTCACCAGGGTGGTCGGCAGCAGGATGATCGACGACGCGAAGATCGGCGGAATCACGCCCGACATGTTCAGCTTCAGCGGCAGATGCGAGCTCTGGCCGCCGTAGACCTTGTTGCCAACCTGCCGCTTGGCATAGTTGACCAAGATCTTGCGCTGACCACGCTCAACGAACACGACCAGGTAGGTCACGCCGATGACGATCGCGATCACGAGCAGGCAAGAGATCACGCTCATTGCACCGGTGCGAACCAGCTCGAGCAGACCACCAATGGCGCCCGGCAGACCCGCAGCGATGCCACCGAAGATCAGGATCGAGATGCCATTGCCCAGGCCACGCTCAGTGATCTGTTCACCCAGCCACATCAGGAACATGGTGCCAGCCACCAGGCTCGTCACCGCAGTGATGCGGAAGCCGAAGCCAGGGCTCAACACCAGACCAGGCGAGCTCTCCAGCGCGAAAGCAATGCTCAAGCTCTGGAAGATTGCCAGGCCCAGCGTGCCGTAGCGGGTGTATTGCGTGATCTTGCGACGACCAGCCTCGCCTTCCTTCTTCAGCGCTTCCAGACTCGGCACCACGTACGTCATCAACTGCATGACGATCGAGGCCGAGATGTAGGGCATGATGCCCAGCGCGAAGACGGTGAAGCGCGACAGCGCACCGCCCGAGAACATGTTGAACAGGCTCAGGATCCCGCCCTGCTGACCCTTGAACAGCTGCTGGAGCTGCGTCGGATCGATGCCGGGCACGGGGATATGAGCCCCGACGCGGTAGACGACCAGCGCGAGCACCAGGAACACAAGACGGCGACGCAGGTCGCCGAACTTGCCGCTCTTGGCCAACTGTGATGCGTTGCTTGCCACTGCTGCCTAGTCCTGTGCTTGGCTGATCAAGCGACCGAGCCGCCGGCGGCTTCGATCGCCGCCTTCGCGCCCGCCGTCACGCCCAGACCCTTGATGCTCACCTTGCGGGTGATTTCGCCGGACTTGATGACCTTGACAGACTTGGCCAGCTCGGACACCAGGCCGACAGCCTTCAGCGTCAGCAGATCGATCTCTTCGCTGGTCAGCAGGTTCAGTTCCGACAGCGTCACTTCCGCATTGAACGGACGAGCCAGCGACTTGAAACCACGCTTGGGCAGGCGACGTTGCAGCGGCATTTGACCGCCTTCGAAGCCGACCTTGTGGAAGCCACCGGCACGCGACTTCTGCCCCTTGTGGCCACGGCCAGCGGTCTTACCCAGACCGGAGCCGATGCCACGGCCCACGCGACGCTTGGCGTGCTTGGCACCAGCGGCGGGCTTGATGGTATTGAGTTGCATCTTGTGTTCCTCGTCGATGCCGTGCTTACAGCACCTGCACCAGGTAGGCGATCTTGTTGATCATGCCGCGGACCGCCGGCGTGTCTTCCAGCGTCTTCGTGCTGTTCAGCTTGCGAAGACCCAGGCCGACCACCGTCGCGCGGTGATCCGCGCGGCAGCCGATCGGGCTGCGGACCAGCTTGACCGTGAGCGTTTTCTTTTCAGACATCTCGATCTCCTGGCGCTCAGTTGAAGATTTCTTCAACCGTCTTGCCGCGCTTGGCCGCCACTTGGGCAGGCGTGGAGCAGCGCTTGAGCGCGTCCAGCGTGGCACGAACCATGTTGTAGGGGTTGGTCGAACCGTGGCTCTTGGTCACGATGTCGGTCACACCCATCACTTCGAAGACAGCGCGCATCGGGCCGCCGGCAATGACGCCGGTACCAGCCGGAGCCGGAGCCATGATCACGTGCGCTGCACCGTGCTCACCCACCACGTTGTGTTGGATGGTGCCGTTGCGCAGCTGGACCTTGACCATGTTGCGGCGGGCCGATTCCATCGCCTTTTGCACGGCGACCGGAACTTCCTTGGCCTTGCCCTTGCCCATGCCGATGCGGCCATCGCCGTCACCGACCACGGTCAGCGCAGCGAAGGACAGCGTGCGGCCGCCCTTCACAACCTTCGTGACGCGGTTGACCGCAATCATCTTTTCCTTCAGGCCGTCGTCGTTGCCTTCGGTCTGAGCGCGGGGTTGAAACTTTGCCATTTCCTAATCCTTTGAGCGTCAGAACTGCAGGCCGGCTTCGCGAGCGGCTTCAGCCAGGGCCTTGACACGGCCGTGGTAAGCGAAGCCCGAACGGTCGAAAGCCACCTTCTCGACGCCAGCAGCCTTCGCCTTCTCGGCGATGCGCTTGCCGATCAGGCTTGCGGCGGCCACGTTGCCACCCTTGCCGGACAGCTGCGTGCGCACTTCCTTCTCGGCGGTCGAAGCGGCAGCCAGCACGCGCTGGCCGTCTTCGGAAATCACCGAGGCGTAGATATGCAGGTTCGAGCGGAAGACCGTCAGACGGGCCACGCGCTGCAGGGCGATGCGAGCACGCGTTTGACGCGAACGACGCAGGCGTTGTTCCTTCTTGTTCAGCATGGCGCGGCTCCTTACTTCTTCTTGGTCTCTTTGAGGGAGACCTTTTCGTCGGCGTAGCGGATGCCCTTGCCCTTGTAGGGCTCCGGCGGACGGATCGCGCGCACTTCAGCGGCGATCTGACCGACGACCTGGCGATCGGCACCCTTGATCAGGATCTCCGTCTGGGTCGGGCATTCGACCTTGATGCCAGCCGGCATGTCCTTGACGACCGGGTGAGAGAACCCGATCTGCAGGTTCAGCTTCTGGCCCTGGGCTTGAGCGCGGAAACCCACGCCGACCAGGTTCAGCTTCTTTTCGAAGCCCTTGCTGACGCCGTTGACCATGTTGGCCAGCAAGGCGCGCATCGTGCCGCTCATCGCATCGGCTTCCGCCGAATCGTTGACGGGGACGAACGTCAGCTTGCCGCCGTCGAGCTTGACCGTAACCAGAGGGTTCACGGCCACGAACAGGGTGCCTTGGGTTCCCTTGACGCTGATCTTCTCAGCGCTGATCGTCACTTCCACGCCTTGCGGGAGGACGACCGGCATTTTTCCAACGCGGGACATTGTCTGTCTCTCCTTGGCTTATGCGACGTAGCAGAGCACTTCGCCGCCGACACCGGCTTGACGTGCTTTGCGGTCGGTCATCACGCCCTTCGGGGTGGTGACGATCGCCACACCCAGGCCATTCATGACCTGGGGAATATCGTGGCGGCCCTTGTAGATGCGCAGGCCGGGACGGCTCACGCGCTCGATGCGCTCGATCACCGGACGGCCGGCGTAATACTTCAGCGCGATCTCGAGCTCGGGACGGGCAGCGTCGCCGCGCACCGCGAAATCGTCGATATAGCCTTCATCCTTCAGGACCTTGGCGATCGCGACCTTCAGCTTCGAAGAAGGCATCACGACGCTGGCCTTCTCAACGCTCTGGGCGTTGCGAATGCGGGTCAGCATATCGGCGATAGGATCACTCATGCTCATACGAAATCTCCTAAACCTGCCGATTACCAGCTGGCCTTGACGACACCGGGGATGTCGCCCTTGAAGGCCAGCTCACGAATCTTGTTACGTGCCAGGCCGAACTTGCGGAACGTGCCACGGGGGCGGCCGGTCAGCTCGCAGCGGTTACGCTGGCGGGTCGGGTTGGCGTTGCGGGGCAGCTTCTGCAGCTCCAGACGGGCCAGATAGCGCTCTTCGTCCGACTTCTTGCTGTCGTCGATGATGGCCTTCAGTTCCGCGTACTTCTTCGCGTACTTGGCGACCAGTTGGGCGCGCTTCAGCTCACGTTGCTTGATCGAGAGTTTTGCCACGGGTCACCTCAGTTCTTGAACGGGAACTTGAACGCAGCCAGGAGTGCCTTGGCTTCGTCGTCCGTCTTGGCCGTCGTCGTGATGCTGATGTTCAGACCACGCAGAGCATCCACCTTGTCGTATTCGATTTCGGGGAAGATGATCTGTTCCTTGACGCCGATGTTGTAGTTGCCGCGACCGTCGAACGAGCGACCCGAGATACCGCGGAAGTCACGCACGCGCGGCAAGGCCACGGTCACGAAACGATCCAGGAATTCGTACATCGTGGCGCCACGCAGGGTCACCATGCAGCCGATAGGCACGCCGTCACGAATCTTGAAGCCGGCGATCGCCTTCTTCGACTTCGTCACCACGGGCTTCTGTCCAGCGATCTTGGTCAGGTCGCCCACGGCGTGGTCCATGACCTTCTTGTCAGCGACCGCCTCGCTCACGCCCATGTTCAGCGTGATCTTGGTGATGCGCGGCACTTCCATCACGGACTTGTAGCCGAACTTCTCGGTCAGACCGGGGACGACCTTCTCGCGATAGAACTCTTGCAAACGAGCCATGTCTTACCCCTTAGGCCTTGATCTCTTCGCCGGTCGACTTGAACACGCGCACCCGCTTGCCGTCGGCGCCGAGCTTGATGCCCACGCGATCGGCCTTGCCGGAAGCGGCGTTGAAGATCGCCACGTTGGATTGATGGATGGGCATGGACTTGTCGACGATGCCGCCAGTCGTGCCCTTCAGCGGGTTCGGCTTGACGTGCTTCTTGACGACGTTGATGCCGTCGATCACGACGTGGTCAGCGTCCACGCGCAGCGTCACGGTGCCGCGCTTACCCTTGTCGCGGCCGGTCAGGACGATGATCTCGTCGCCTGTGCGAATCTTGTTCATGGCAATACCTTTGTCTGAGCGGGGCTTAGAGCACCTCAGGCGCCAGCGACACGATCTTCATGAAGCGCTCGGTACGCAGTTCACGCGTGACCGGGCCGAAGATGCGGGTGCCGATGGGCTCCAGCTTGGCGTTCAGCAGCACGGCGGCATTGCCGTCGAACTTGACCAGGGAGCCGTCCTGGCGGCGCACACCCTTGGCAGTGCGCACGACCACCGCGTTGTAAACCTCGCCCTTTTTGACGCGGCCACGCGGCGCAGCTTCCTTGATGCTGACCTTGATGATGTCGCCAATATGGGCATAACGACGCTTGGAACCACCAAGCACCTTGATGCACATGACGGACTTGGCGCCAGTGTTGTCCGCGACGTCGAGTCGCGATTGCATTTGGATCATGTCTGTCCCCAACTTTTCCCGCTCAGGCAACTGCGACCATCGCAGCCATCCAGAGAGCGGTCAGTCTTGGGCCCGTAAGCCAATCACCTGTCACCTTGCGGCGACCCGCGTCTGGCCTAAATGGGCAAGAAACCTAGAACCGAAGGCGGCTGCCCTGTGAGCTGGTCACAGAACCCATCGAGCGACGGAGCCACCATTCGGCGAAGCTACGGATTATGCGGCAAGCACAATCCGCCTGTCAACTGTTGTTGATGCGTGTCAGAGCGACTGCGCCTGCTTGAGCAGCGTTCCGGCGTCGCTGACCTCGAACTTGCCAGGAGCCTCGATGTTCAGGCTCTTGACCACGCCATCTCTGACCAGCATCGAGTAGCGCTGCGAGCGCAGACCCATGCCTCGAGCGGTCAGGTCCAGCGTCAAACCAGTGGCCTGAGTGAACATGGCACTGCCGTCGGCCATCATGCGCACCTTGCCGGAGGTCTTCTGCTCACGACCCCAGGCGCCCATCACGAACGCGTCGTTGACAGACACACACCAGATCTCATCCACGCCGGCCGCCCTGAGCGCCTCAGCCTGAGCGACGTAGCCCGGGACGTGCTGCGCGGAACAGGTCGGCGTGAACGCGCCAGGCAGCGCGAAGATCGCTACGGTCTTTCCTGCAGTCAGCTTCTCGATGTCGAAGCTGTTCGGGCCGAGCGAGCAACCTTCACCCTCGACCTCAATGAATTCCTGCAGATTGCCACTTGGCAGTCGATCGCCTACTTTCAGCATGTCGCGCTCCTGATTCTGTTGTCGGTTGATGAAAGCGGCAGAGTGTGCCGCGAAAAATGAAAAATGGCTGGACACCGGGATACCGATGTACCAGCCATTTGCGAGCACGGAGCGGTCACCCGCTCCAGGCACACGTCGCGCGCAGCGCGCGACATCGGCGATCAGACCAACTGAGCCTTCTGGACCAGGCGGGTCACAACCCAGCTCTTGGTCTTCGACAGCGGACGGCCTTCGGCGATCTCGACCACGTCACCCATCTTGTACTCGCCATTTTCGTCATGGGCGTGGTACTTGCGGGAACGGGCCACGATCTTGCCGTAGAGCTCGTGCTTGGCACGGCGCTCAACCAGCACGGTGATCGTCTTGGCGCGCTTGTCGCTGACGACGCGACCGATCAGGGTGCGGGTGTTCTTCTCTTGAGCTTGCGTCATTTCGCGGCTCCCTTCTTCTCGGCCAGGATGGTCTTGGCGCGGGCGATGTCACGACGCGTGTTGCCCAGCACCGAAGTGTTGGTCAGTTGTTGCGTCGCCTTTTGCATGCGCAGACCAAAGTGGGCCTTCAGCAGATCAGTGACTTCCTTCTTCAGGGCAGCCACGTCTTTCGCGCGCAGTTCAGATGCTTTCATGGGGTGTTCTCCAATCAGGCGCCGAGCTGGCGGGCCACGAAGGTGCAGCGCAAGGGCAGCTTGGCAGCGGCCAGCGTGAACGCCTCGCGCGCCAGAGCCTCAGGCACGCCGTTGATCTCGTAGAGCACCTTGCCGGGCTGGATCTCAGCCACGTAGTACTCCGGGTTGCCCTTGCCGTTACCCATACGGACTTCGGCAGGCTTTTGCGAGATCGGCTTGTCCGGGAAGATGCGGATGAAAATCCGGCCACCGCGCTTGATGTGACGCGAGATGGCGCGGCGAGCCGCTTCGATCTGACGAGCCGTGATACGGCCGCGCTCGGTGGCCTTCAGGCCGAAGTCACCGAAAGCGACGGTCGCGCCGCGGGTAGCAACACCAGTGTTGCGGCCCTTTTGCTCCTTGCGGTATTTGCGACGAGCGGGTTGCAGCATGTTGAGTTCTCCTTACGCCTGGCCGCCGTCAGCGGCGGGCTTGCGCACCACACGCTTCGCAGCAGGCTTGTCGCCGCCTTCGGCAGGCTTGTCGCCACGACCACGGCCACCCGGCGCGCCCGGACGGGCATTGCGACGGGGACGACGATCATCTTCGGCACCCGGGGGGGTGTTGATCACGGGAGCCTCGCCATTGGCCAGGCGGTCACCGCGGTACACCCACACCTTGACGCCAATCACGCCGTAGGTGGTCTTGGCTTCGGAGAAGCCGTAATCGATGTCAGCCTTCAGGGTGTGCAGAGGCACACGACCTTCGCGATACCACTCGGTACGAGCGATTTCGATGCCGTTCAGACGGCCAGCGGACATGATCTTGATGCCCTGAGCGCCCAGACGCATCGCGTTCTGCATCGCGCGCTTCATGGCGCGACGGAACATGATGCGCTTTTCCAGCTGCTGGGTGATCGAGTCGGCGATCAGTTGGGCATCGATTTCGGGCTTGCGCACTTCCTCGATGTTGACCGCGACAGGCACGCCCAGACGCTTGGTCAGTTCGGCCTTCAGGTTCTCGATGTCCTCGCCCTTCTTGCCGATCACCACGCCCGGACGGGCCGAGAAGATCGTGATGCGGGCGTTCTTCGCAGGACGCTCGATCAGGATGCGCGAAACGGCGGCGTTCTTCAGCTTGGCCTTCAGGAACTCGCGGACTTGCAGATCCTCGGCCAGCATGCTGGCGAAGTTCTGGTTGTTCGCGTACCAGCGCGACGCCCAGTTACGGGTGACGGGCAGGCGGAAGCCAGTCGGATGAATTTTCTGTCCCATAGTCTTCCTTCAGGCTCAGTGGCCGACGGTCACGTAGATATGGCAGGTCGGCTTGCTGATGCGATTGCCGCGGCCCTTGGCGCGCGCGGAGAACCGCTTCAGCGTGGTGCCCTGCTCCACGTAGATCGAAGTGACCTTCAGCTCGTCAATGTCGGCACCGTCGTTGTGCTCGGCATTGGCGATCGCCGATTCCAGCGCCTTCTTGATGATCAGCGCGGCCTTCTTCTGGGTGAACTCGAGGATGTTCAGCGCTTGATCCACCTTCTTGCCGCGGATCAGGTCCGCCACCAGGCGACCCTTATCAAACGACAGGCGGACGCCACGAACGATTGCTTTGGTTTCCATCGTCGTCATCCTTACTTCTTGCCGGCCTTCTTGTCGGCCGGGTGGCCTTTGAAGGTGCGGGTCAGAGCGAACTCACCCAGCTTGTGACCGACCATCTGGTCCGACACATAGACCGGCACGTGCTGCTTGCCGTTGTGCACGGCGATCGTCAGACCGATGAACTCGGGCAGGATCGTCGAACGACGCGACCAGGTCTTGATGGGCTTCTTGTCCTTGATGGCAACGGCCTTGTCGACCTTGGCCATCAGGTGATGGTCCACGAAGGGACCCTTCTTGAGGGAACGAGCCATGTTGGTCTACCCCTTACTTCTTGCGACGCGAGACGATGAAAGTCTGCGTGCGCTTGTTGTTGCGAGTGCGGTAGCCCTTCGTCAGGGTGTTCCACGGCGACACAGGGGCCTGACCTTCACCCGTACGACCCTCACCACCACCGTGCGGGTGGTCGACCGGGTTCATGGCGGTACCACGCACGGTCGGGCGGATGCCCTTCCAGCGGATGGCGCCGGCCTTGCCGTACTGACGCAGGCTGTGCTCTTCGTTGCTCACCTCACCGATGGTGGCACGGCAGTCGATGTGCACGCGGCGGACTTCGCCGGAGCGCAGACGGATCTGAGCGTACGAACCATCACGCGCCATCAGCACCACGGAGGTACCGGCGGAGCGGGCGATCTGGGCACCCTTGCTCGGCAGCAGTTCCACGCAATGGATCGTCGAACCCACGGGGATGTTGCGGATCGGCAGGGTGTTGCCGACCTTGATCGGAGCTTCGGCTCCGCTCAGGATCGTCGAACCGACTTCCAGATTGCGCGGCGCAATGATGTAGCGACGCTCACCATCGGCATAGCACACCAGGGCGATATGAGCCGTGCGGTTCGGGTCGTACTCGATGCGCTCGACCTTCGCCGGGATGCCATCCTTGTTGCGACGGAAGTCGACCACGCGGTAGTGGTGCTTGTGACCACCGCCCTTGTGGCGCACCGTGATGTGACCGTTGTTGTTACGGCCAGAGTTCTGCTTCTGGGGCTCGAGCAGCGAAGCCTCGGGAGCGCCCTTGTGCAGGTGCTTGTGCACCACCTTCACCACGCCACGACGGCCAGGCGAAGTCGGCTTGACTTTAACGACGGCCATTACGCAGCCTCCCCGGAGAAGTTGAGCTCCTGGCCAGCCTTCAGCGACACATACGCCTTCTTGACGTGGTCGCGACGGCCTTGACGACCGCCGAAGCGCTTGGTCTTGCCCTTGACGTTGACGACGTTCACCGCATCGACCTCGACCTTGAACATCAGTTCAACAGCGGCCTTGATCTCGAGCTTCGTCGCGTCGCGCAAGACCTTGAACAGGACTTGGTTGTGCTTTTCACCAGCCATCGTGGCCTTCTCGGACACGATCGGAGCGAGCAGCACCTTGGCCAGACGGCCATCAGCAAACTTGGGCGCGCTCATGCCAGCATCTCCTTCAGTTGCTCGATCGCAGCCTTCGTCACGAGGACCTTCTTGTAGAAGACCAGCGACAGCGGATCGACGTAACGCGGCTCAACGACCAGCACGTTCGGCAGATTGCGCGAAGCGAGCAGCAGGTTGTCGTCCACCTGGTCGGAGATCACCATGACGTGATTCAGACCCATGCCCTTGAGCTTGGCGGCCAGCAGCTTGGTCTTCGGGGCTTCGATCGAGATCGAGTCCACCACAGCCAGACGACCTTCGCGAGCCAGTTGCGACAGGATCGCAACCATGCCAGCGCGGTACATCTTCTTGTTCAGCTTGTGCGAGAAGTTCTCGTCGGGCTTGTTCGGGAAGATGCGACCGCCCCCACGCCACAGCGGCGAGGAGGTCATACCAGCACGCGCGTTGCCGGTGCCCTTTTGACGGAACGGCTTCTTCGTCGAGTGACGGACTTCAGCGCGGGTCAGCTGGGCGCGAGTGCCTTGGCGGGCGTTGGCCTGATAGGCCACGACCACCTGGTGCACCAGGGCTTCGTTGTAATCACGAGCGAAAAGGGTGTCGGGAGCGTCGACCTTCGACGTCGCCTGACCCTGCTCATTCAGGAGCTCGAGTTGCATCAGTTGGCTCCCTTCTTGGCCTTGACCTTGACGGCCGGGTGGATCACGACGAATCCTTCCTTCGCGCCAGGAACCGCACCACGGACCAGAACCAGCTGGCGGGCTTCGTCGATACGGACCACGTCCAGATTCTGGACGGTCACGGTGACGTCGCCGAGGTGGCCCGACATCTTCTTGCCCGGGAACACCCGGCCCGGATCCTGCGCCATCGAGATGGAGCCAGGAACATTGTGCGAGCGGCTGTTACCGTGCGAAGCGCGCTGCGAACCGAAGTTGTGGCGCTTGATGGTGCCCGCGAAGCCCTTACCGATCGACGTGCCCTGCACATCGACCAGTTGGCCGGCGGCGAACAGCGTCACGGGGACTTGTGCGCCAGCCTTGTATTCGGCGGCGACCGCAGCATCCACGCGGAATTCTTTGATGATTTCACCGGCTTCAACACCAGCCTTGGCGAGGTGACCCGCTTGCGGCTTCGTGACACGGGACGCCTTGCGCGCGCCGTAGGTCACTTGGATGGCGCTGTAGCCGTCGGTTTCTTCGGTCTTGATCTGGGTCACGCGGTTGTTGGACACGTCCAGCACGGTCACGGGGACGGTATCACCGTCGACCGTGAACACACGCATCATGCCCACCTTGCGGCCCAGCAATCCGAGACGATTGCTAAGACTCATGGTTTTCTCCTGACCCCGAACGCACCGACGGAG
Organism: Roseateles noduli; assembly: GCF_050626985.1. Classification (NCBI taxonomy): domain Bacteria; kingdom Pseudomonadati; phylum Pseudomonadota; class Betaproteobacteria; order Burkholderiales; family Sphaerotilaceae; genus Roseateles; species Roseateles noduli. Next base: position 5,595,743 of record NZ_CP192463.1, on the reverse strand, counting down.
ACACCGCCGTGCACCTGAAGTCATTTCACACACCCGACATCGATTGGCCGGGCCGACAAGCATCGCTCCTTCGATGAGGCCAGGGGTAAAGGCCCCAAACCCTTCGACGGCGATGCGACGAAACCGCACCAGGAAATCCCGGCGCGGAAAAGCTGCGGAGTATAGCGCCAACCCTGACTGCACCGCAAGCAGAGCGCCAGCTGCGCCAAAGAAAAAGGCGACCCGAAGGTCGCCTTCCAGAGAGCGGCTGGATCACTCCAGCGCCCAGCCGCATCACTGCAGCTTGATCTCGACGTCCACGCCGGCCGGCAGGTCCAGCTTCATCAGCGCGTCGACCGTCTTGTCGGTCGGATCGACGATGTCCATCAGACGCTGGTGGGTGCGGATTTCAAACTGGTCGCGCGACGTCTTGTTGACGTGCGGCGAACGCAGGATGTCGAAACGTTCCTTGCGGGTCGGCAGGGGCACGGGACCCTTGACGATCGCGCCGGTGCGCTTGGCTGTTTCCACGATTTCCAGAGCCGATTGGTCGATCAGCTTGTAATCGAAGGCCTTCAGCCGGATGCGGATCTTTTGCTTGGTAGACATGACTTTTCCTTCAAAGAGCGACGCGATGCGCGAAGCATCGCGGAGGCAGCGATGGCGCCGCCGAGTTCGGGACTCGCCGCTCGCCGAAACGAGTGGCGCGCCTTACCGGTACCCGGCGGGTACCAGCAAAAGATTTACTCGATGATGGTGGCCACGACGCCCGAGCCGACGGTACGACCGCCTTCACGGATGGCGAAGCGCAGACCCTGCTCCATGGCGATCGGAGCGATCAGCTTCACGGTGATGCTGACGTTGTCGCCAGGCATGACCATTTCCTTGTCCTTCGGCAGCTCCACGGCGCCAGTCACGTCCGTCGTGCGGAAGTAGAACTGGGGACGGTAGTTGTTGAAGAACGGGGTGTGACGGCCGCCCTCTTCCTTGCTCAGAACGTAGATCTCAGCGGTGAAGTGGGTGTGCGGCTTGATCGAGCCGGGCTTGGCCAGCACCTGGCCGCGCTCGACGTCTTCACGCTTGGTGCCGCGCAGCAGGATACCGACGTTGTCGCCGGCTTGACCCTGGTCCAGCAGCTTGCGGAACATTTCCACGCCGGTCACGGTCGTCTTCTGCACTTCGCGGATACCGACGATCTCGATTTCCTCGCCGACCTTGATGATGCCGCGCTCGACACGACCCGTCACCACGGTGCCGCGGCCCGAGATCGAGAACACGTCTTCCACCGGCAGCAGGAACGCGCCGTCAACGGCACGGTCCGGCTGGGGGATGTACGTGTCCAGCGCGTCAGCCAGGCGCATGATGGCCTGCTCGCCCAGATCGCCCGTGTCGCCTTCCAGCGCCAGCTTGGCCGAACCCTTGATGATCGGCGTGTCGTCGCCCGGGAAGTCGTACTTGCTCAGCAGCTCGCGGACTTCCATCTCCACCAGCTCCAGCAGCTCGGCGTCGTCCACCATGTCGCACTTGTTCAGGAAGACGATGATGAACTTCACACCCACCTGACGCGCCAGCAGGATGTGCTCGCGGGTCTGGGGCATCGGGCCGTCAGCGGCCGAGCACACCAGGATCGCGCCGTCCATCTGAGCCGCGCCCGTGATCATGTTCTTCACATAGTCAGCGTGGCCCGGGCAGTCAACGTGCGCGTAGTGGCGGTTGGCCGTCTCGTACTCGACGTGCGCGGTGTTGATCGTGATGCCACGCGCCTTCTCTTCCGGCGCCGCGTCGATCTGGTCGTACGCCTTGGCTTCGCCGCCGAACTTCTTCGACAGCACGGTCGCGATCGCGGCCGTCAGCGTCGTCTTGCCATGGTCAACGTGACCAATCGTGCCCACGTTCACGTGCGGCTTGGTACGTTCAAACTTGCCTTTTGCCATTTCAATTCTCCAAAAAGAGCATTTGCCCGGTCTGTTGGTTTAGCGTTTCCGCAGCGTCCTGTATCCCCGGCGACCGGCAACCGGGAGGAGTCACTGCGAAGACGATTCGACGATCGAGAACGAAACGAGCCGGCACTCCAGAGCACCGGCTCAGGTCATCACTTTGCGCGAGCAGTGATGATCGCGTCAGCAACGTTCTTCGGAGCTTCGCTGTAGTGCTTGAACTCCATCGTGTACGTCGCACGGCCTTGCGTGGCCGAACGCAGCGAGGTCGAGTAGCCGAACATCTCGGACAGAGGAACCTCCGCCTTGATGATCTTGCCGCCACCGATCATGTCGTCCATGCCTTGCACCATGCCACGACGGCTGGACAGATCGCCCATCACCGTACCAGCATAGTCTTCCGGCGTTTCGACTTCCACGGCCATCATCGGCTCGAGAATGACCGGGCTGGCGCGACGGCAGGCTTCCTTGAAGCCCATCGAGGCGGCCATCTTGAACGCGTTTTCGTTCGAGTCCACGTCATGGTACGAACCGAAGGTCAGCGTGACCTTCACGTCCACGACCGGGTAGCCGGCCAGCACGCCGTTCGGCAGGCTGTCGATGACACCCTTCTCGACCGCGGGGATGAACTCGCGGGGCACCACGCCGCCCTTGATGGCGTCAACGAACTCGAAGCCCTTGCCGGCCTCTTGCGGTTCCAGCGAGAACACGACGTGACCGTACTGGCCCTTGCCGCCCGACTGGCGCACGAACTTGCCTTCAACGTCGGTCACCGACTTGCGGACCGTTTCGCGGTAGGCGACTTGCGGCTTGCCCACGTTGGCTTCCACGCCGAATTCGCGCTTCATGCGGTCGACGATGATTTCCAGGTGAAGCTCGCCCATGCCGGAAATGATGGTCTGGCCGGACTCTTCGTCGGTGCGCAGGCGGAAGGACGGATCTTCGGCCGCCAGACGACCCAGCGCGATGCCCATCTTTTCCTGGTCAGCCTTGGTCTTCGGCTCGACGGCCTGCGAGATCACCGGCTCCGGGAAGACCATGCGCTCCAGCGTGATGATGCTGTCGGGGTCGCACAGGGTTTCGCCCGTGGTGACGTCCTTCAGGCCCACGCAGGCAGCAATGTCGCCCGCCAGAATTTCCTTGATTTCTTCACGCTGGTTGGCGTGCATCTGCAGGATCCGGCCGATACGCTCCTTCTTGCCGCGGACCGGGTTGTAGACGGTCGCACCCGACTGCAGCACGCCCGAATAGACGCGCACGAAGGTCAGTTGGCCGACGTACGGGTCGGTCATCAGCTTGAAGGCCAGCGCCGAGAACTTTTCTTCGTCGGTACGCTGACGCGAGATCGGCTGCTCATCTTCGTCCGTGCCCGAGACCGGCGGGATGTCCAGCGGCGACGGCAGGAAGTCGATGACGGCATCCAGCATGCGCTGCACGCCCTTGTTCTTGAACGCGGTGCCGCACAGCATCGGCTGGATCTCGGTCGCGATGGTGCGCTTGCGGATCGCCAGCTTGATCTCTTCCTCGGTCAGGTCGCCCGTCTCGAGGTACTTGTTCATCAGCTCTTCGGTGGCTTCCGCAGCGGCTTCGACCATCTTCTCGCGCCATTCGTTGGCGGTGTCGACGAGGTTGGCCGGGATGTCCTGATACTCGAACTTCATGCCCTGGGACGCTTCGTCCCAGATGATGGCCTTCATCTTGAGCAGGTCCACCACGCCGGTGAAGTTCTCTTCGGCGCCGATGGGGATCACGATGGGCACCGGGTTCGCCTTCAGGCGGGTCTTCATCTGGTCGACGACCTTGAAGAAGTTGGCACCGGTACGGTCCATCTTGTTCACGAACGCCAGACGCGGCACGCGGTACTTGTTGGCCTGGCGCCAGACGGTTTCCGACTGGGGCTGCACGCCACCGACGGCGCAGTACACCATGCAGGCGCCGTCCAGCACGCGCATCGAACGTTCGACTTCAATCGTGAAGTCCACGTGTCCGGGCGTGTCGATGATGTTGAAGCGATGCTCGGGGTAGGACATGTCCATGCCCTTCCAGAAGCAGGTCGTCGCGGCCGACGTGATCGTGATGCCGCGCTCTTGTTCCTGCTCCATCCAGTCCATCGTGGCAGCGCCGTCGTGCACTTCACCGATCTTGTGGTTCACACCGGTGTAATACAGGATGCGTTCCGTCGTGGTGGTCTTGCCGGCATCGATGTGCGCCGAGATACCGATGTTGCGGTAGCGCTCGATGGGGGTCTTGCGGGACATGGTGTCACTCCAAATGCATGGAGCCGCCATCGGGTCAGTAGTAACCCGTGGCGGCCAGAGAGGTCTTGATTAGAAGCGGAAGTGCGAGAACGCCTTGTTGGCGTCTGCCATGCGGTGGACTTCGTCGCGCTTCTTCATCGCGCCACCACGGCCTTCGGAGGCCTCCAGCAGTTCGTTGGCCAGACGTTGGGCCATCGACTTCTCACCACGCTTGCGCGCGGATTCCTTCAACCAGCGCATGGCGAGGGCCAGACGGCGGACGGGGCGAACTTCCACGGGAACTTGGTAGTTCGCACCGCCAACGCGACGGGACTTCACTTCGACCATGGGCTTCACGTTGTTGATCGCGATCATGAAGATCTCAAGCGGGTCCTTGCCGGACTTCTGCTCGACTTGCTCCAGCGCGCCATAAATGATGCGCTCGGCAACGGCCTTCTTGCCCGATTCCATGATGACGTTCATGAACTTGGACAGATCAACGCTTCCGAACTTCGGGTCCGGCAGGATCTCGCGCTTGGGTACTTCGCGACGACGTGGCATGGGATTCTTCCTTCAATGCTTCAGTTGGTCAGGGCTCTCGCCCCGCCGCGGATCTCCACCGACATCTGGGGGGATCCACTTACTCGGCTGCCGGTGCACAGGCACTCGGGCCGCAAATATTCGATGACCTCTCGGCCACCAAGACCTTGGCTGTAGAGCCTTACTTCTTCGGGCGCTTCGCGCCGTACTTGGAACGCGATTGCTTGCGATCCTTGACGCCTTGCAGGTCGAGCGAACCGCGCACGATGTGGTAACGCACACCCGGCAAGTCCTTGACCCGGCCGCCGCGCACGAGCACGACGCTGTGCTCTTGCAGGTTGTGGCCTTCACCGCCGATGTACGAGATGACCTCGAAACCGTTGGTCAGGCGAACCTTGGCAACCTTACGAAGCGCCGAGTTCGGCTTCTTCGGGGTGGTGGTGTACACGCGGGTGCAGACGCCACGACGTTGCGGGCACGACTGCATCGCCGGCGACTTGGATTTCGTCACCTCGGTCTCACGACCGTGGCGAACGAGCTGATTGATGGTTGGCATAAGTAACTTGTTCCCGTTTGAAGTCACAACCCCAGCCGGTCTCGGCCTTCAGGAAGCCCACGAATTCGCGGCATCCCACAAGCGACAAAAGCGCAGCGCCTTGCGGCACCACGCTCGAATCAACCCGGGGCCCGTTCGAAACCTGGACCCGAGACGCATCAAGACATGCTGGAGAGCCGGCGATTGTAGGCGAGTTCAGGCAGAACACACAAGGCGCTATGCTCCCGGACCCTATGAGCAACGCCGTCTCCACCGCTTTTCCGCTGCATCCGGGCAACGCCGACGACTCGGCGCCCTGGGTCATCCTCGATACGCAGGTCGTCATGGACTGGTTGGTCTTCAACGAGCCCAGTCTCGCACCATTGATAGCTGCGGTAGTAAGCCAGCGCTTGCATTGGACGGCCACGGCAGCCATGAAGGCGGAGCTTCTGCATGTGATCGGACGGGGTGTGGCCGCGCGCTACGCACCGAACCTGGCGCGGGTGCATGAAGCGTTCGACCAGCACTGCTGCTTTGTCGACGAGCCCATACTCGGCATTGCGCGCCCGCGCTGCAGCGATACCGATGACCAGAAGTTCATCGATCTCGGCCTTGCATTGGCGACGACCCATTCGACAAGCTTGATCTCCCGAGACAGGGCCGTGCTCAAGGTGGCCAAACGTGCCGCGAAGCTCGGGCTTCCCATCCTTTCGCCCACCGCCTGGCTGAAGCTGAACGCGGCGAGCTCCACGCCCTGATTTCGTCGCGCCAATGAAAAAGGCTGCCGCCCTTGCGGGACGGCAGCCTTCGGATCGAGCCGCAAGCGGCTCGATGCAGTTGGTGCGTTTACTCGCCGGTGCTGGCGTCGCTGGCCGCGTCGAGCGCGGACAGCTGCACTGCCGCCATTTCCTCGGCTTCCTGGATGGCGATGGAACGGCGCTCGGCGTCGTCCATTTCTTCCTTGGCGCGACGCGCCTGGTGGAAGGCCATGCCGGTACCGGCAGGAATCAGGCGACCCACGATGACGTTCTCCTTCAGACCACGGAGTTCGTCGCGCTTGCCCATGATCGCGGCTTCGGTCAGCACACGGGTCGTTTCCTGGAACGACGCCGCGGAGATGAACGAGTCCGTGGACAGCGAGGCCTTCGTGATACCGAGCAGCACGTCGGCGTGCGTCACGGTCAGCTTGCCCTCGCTGCGCAGGCGGTCGTTGGTGTCCAGCAGCTCCGAACGCTCGACCTGCTCGCCGGCGATGTAGGCCGAGTCGCCCGGGTTGACGATCTGCACGCGACGCAGCATCTGGCGAACGATCACCTCGATGTGCTTGTCGTTGATCTTCACGCCCTGCAGACGGTACACGTCCTGCACTTCGTCGACGATGTAGCGCGCCAGTTCCTCGATGCCCAGCAGACGCAGGATGTCCTGCGGATCGGCCGGGCCGTCGACCACCAGTTCGCCGCGGTTCACCACCTGGCCTTCGTGCACCAGGATGTTCTTTTCCTTGGGCACCAGCAGCTCGTGCTTGCGACCTTCCGGATCGGTGATCTCGAGGCGGACCTTGCCCTTGGTCTCCTTGCCGAACGAGACCGTGCCGGTCTGCTCCGCCAGGAAGCCGGCGTCCTTCGGCGAGCGGGCTTCGAAGAGCTCGGCGACACGCGGCAGACCGCCGGTAATGTCGCGGGTCTTCTGACCTTCCACCGGGATGCGGGCCAGGACTTCGCCAGGAGCAAGTTCCTGACCGTCGCGGATCTGGACCAGCGAGCCGACCTGGAAGCCGATCGTCACCGAGTGATCGGTGCCGGGGATCTTCACTTCCTGGCCATTGGCGTCGAGCAGCTTGACCTGCGGGCGGATGACCTTGGCAGCGCCGCGGCGCTTCGGGTCGATCACGACCAGCGTGGACAGGCCCGTCACTTCGTCGACCTGCTTGGCCACGGTGACGCCTTCCTCGACGTTCTCGAACTTCGCCTGACCGGCGAATTCCGTGATGATCGGGCGGGTCAGCGGGTCCCAGGTCGCCAGGATGGTGCCGGCCTTGATGGTCTGGTCAGCCTTGATGTTCAGCAGGGCGCCGTAAGGCACCTTGTGACGCTCGCGCTCACGGCCGTGCGGATCGGAGATGACGATTTCGCCGGAACGCGAGATCACCACCAGTTCGCCCTTGCCGTTCGTGACGTAGCGCATCGTGGCGTTGAAGCCGATGATGCCGTCCGACTTCGCTTCCACGCTCGAGGCCACCGCCGCGCGCGACGCCGCACCGCCGATGTGGAACGTCCGCATCGTCAGCTGGGTGCCGGGTTCACCGATCGACTGGGCGGCGATGACGCCGACCGCTTCGCCGGTGTTCACCATGCCGCCACGGCCCAGGTCACGGCCATAGCACTTCGCGCACAGACCGAAACGGGTGCCGCAGGTCAGCGGGGTGCGGACCTTGACCTCGTCCACGCCGGCAGCTTCCAGCATGTCCAGGATGTCCTCATCCAGCATGTTGCCAGCGGTGAGCAGGACACCTTGCGTTTCCGGATGCACGACGTCGATCGCGGCCACGCGACCCAGGATCCGGTCACGCAGGGACTCGATCACCTCACCGCCTTCCACCAGGGCGCGCATGTTGATGCCGTTGTCCGTGCCGCAATCGGATTCGGTCACGACCAGATCCTGCGTCACGTCGACCAGGCGGCGGGTCAGGTAACCCGAGTTCGCGGTCTTCAGCGCCGTGTCCGCCAGGCCCTTACGAGCACCGTGGGTGGAGATGAAGTACTGCAGAACGTTCAGGCCTTCGCGGAAGTTCGCCGTGATCGGCGTCTCGATGATCGAGCCGTCCGGCTTCGCCATCAGGCCGCGCATGCCGGCCAGCTGACGGATCTGCGCCGCGGAACCCCGCGCGCCCGAGTCGGCCATCATGTAGATCGAGTTGAACGACTCCTGCTCGACTTCCTTGCCGTGGCGGTCCAGGATCTTCTCCTTGGACAGCTGCGACATCATGACCTTGCCGACTTCGTCACCGGTCTTGCCCCAGATGTCGACGACCTTGTTGTAGCGCTCGCCGGCGGTCACGAGACCCGAGACGTACTGCTGCTCGATCTCCTTGACTTCCTTCTCGGCCCGGTCGATCAGCTCGACCTTCTGCTTGGGCACGAGCATGTCGTCGATGGCGATCGAGATGCCCGCGCGCGTGGCCAGCTTGAAACCGGCCTGCAGCAGCTTGTCTGCCAGCACCACGGTTTCCTTCAGGCCGCACTTGCGGAAGGACGTGTTGATCAGCTTGGAGATTTCCTTCTTCTTCAACGCCTTGTTGATGTTGGAGAAGGGAAGTCCCTTGGGCAGGATCTCGGACAGCAGCGCACGGCCGACGGTCGTGTCCGTCAGCTTGGTCTGGGCGACCCATTCCTCGCCGTCCTTGACGTACTCGGTCAGGCGCACGCTGATCTTGGCGGTGATCTCCACCGCGCCGTTCTCCAGCGCGCGGATCATCTCGGGGATGTCCGAGAAGACCATGCCCTCGCCCTTGCCGTTGGTGCGCTCGCGGGTCGCGTAGTACAGACCCAGCACCACGTCTTGCGACGGCACGATCGACGGCTCGCCCGAGGCCGGGAACAGCACGTTGTTCGAAGCCAGCATCAGCACGCGGGCTTCCATCTGCGCTTCGATCGACAGCGGCACGTGGACGGCCATCTGGTCACCGTCGAAGTCGGCGTTGAACGCCGCGCAGACCAGCGGATGCAGCTGGATCGCCTTGCCTTCGATCAGCACCGGCTCGAACGCCTGGATGCCCAGGCGGTGCAGCGTCGGCGCGCGGTTCAGCAGGACCGGGTGCTCCTTGATGACCTCTTCCAGGATGTCCCAGACGACGGGGGTGCCGCTCTCGACTTCCTTCTTCGCGGCCTTGATCGTGGTCGCGATGCCCATCGCTTCCAGGCGCGAGAAGATGAAGGGCTTGAACAGCTCCAGCGCCATCAGCTTCGGCAGGCCGCACTGGTGCAGCTTGAGCGTCGGGCCCACGGTGATGACCGAACGGCCCGAGTAGTCGACGCGCTTGCCCAGCAGGTTCTGACGGAAGCGACCGCTCTTGCCCTTGATCATGTCCGCCAGGGACTTGAGCGCGCGCTTGTTCGCGCCGGTCATCGCCTTGCCGCGGCGGCCGTTGTCCAGCAGCGAGTCGACGGCTTCCTGCAGCATGCGCTTTTCGTTGCGCACGATGATCTCAGGGGCCTTCAGCTCGAGCAGACGTGCCAGGCGGTTGTTGCGGTTGATGACGCGGCGGTACAGGTCGTTCAGGTCCGACGTCGCGAAGCGGCCGCCATCCAGCGGCACCAGCGGACGCAGGTCCGGCGGCAGCACCGGCAGCACTTCCAGCACCATCCAGTTCGGCTTGATGCCCGAGCGCTTGAAGGCCTCCATCACCTTGAGGCGCTTGGAGTTCTTCTTGATCTTCAGCTCGGAGCCGGTCATGTCGTTGCGCAGGCGGTCGATCTCGACGTCGAGATCCATTTCCGCCAGCAGCTTCTGGATGCCTTCGGCGCCCATCAGCGCGATGAACTCGTCACCGAACTCGATGCGCTTCGCGTCGTAGTCGTCCTCGGACATGATGCTGAACTTCTTCAGCGGGGTCATGCCCGGATCCACCACGACGTACGCTTCGAAGTACAGCACGCGCTCGATGTCGCGCAGCGTCATGTCGAGCACCAGGCCCAGACGCGACGGCAGCGACTTCAGGAACCAGATGTGCGCGCACGGAGCGGCCAGCTCGATGTGGCCCATGCGCTCACGGCGCACCTTGGTCTGGGTGACTTCGACGCCGCACTTCTCGCAGATCACGCCACGGTGCTTCAGGCGCTTGTACTTGCCGCACAGGCACTCGTAGTCCTTGATCGGGCCGAAGATCTTGGCGCAGAACAGGCCATCACGTTCCGGCTTGAACGTCCGGTAGTTGATGGTCTCGGGCTTCTTCACTTCACCGAACGACCACGAGCGGATCTTCTCGGGCGAGGCCAGCCCGATCTTGATCGCGTCGAAATGTTCGTCCGGCGTGAATTGCTTGAACAGGTCCAACAAACCCTTCATACGATTCTCCTGTTCTCTTTAGTTGCGCTCGAGCTCGATGTCGATGCCCAGCGAACGAATTTCCTTCACCAGCACATTGAACGACTCGGGCATGCCGGCTTCGATCGAGTGCTCGCCCTTGACGATGGACTCGTACACCTTCGTACGGCCGTTCACGTCGTCGGACTTCACCGTCAGCATTTCCTGCAGGATGTACGAAGCGCCGTAGGCTTCCAGCGCCCACACTTCCATCTCGCCGAAACGCTGTCCGCCGAACTGCGCCTTGCCGCCCAGCGGCTGCTGCGTGACCAGCGAGTACGGACCGGTGGAACGGGCATGCATCTTGTCGTCGACCAGGTGATGCAGCTTCAGCACGTGCATGTAGCCGATCGTCGTGGGACGCTCGAACTGCTCGCCGGTGCGGCCGTCATACAGGAAGGCCTGCGTGCGCGTGGGCGTGAGGCCCTTCTTCGCCGCGATGTCGTCCGGATAGGCCAGCTTCAGCATCGCGCGGATTTCGCTCTCCTTCGCGCCGTCGAAGACGGGGGTCGCGAAGGTGGCGCCGTGCTGCAGGTTCTGGGCCATGCCGAGGATCTCGTCATCGCTCAGCTGCGCGAGCTCTTCGGACTTGCCGCCGTTCTGGTTGAACAGCTGGTCCATGAAGTCGCGCAGCTCGGCCACACGGGCCTCGCGCTGCAGCATGTCGCCGATGCGCTGGCCAATGCCCTTGCCTGCCCAGCCCAGATGGACTTCCAGCACCTGGCCCACGTTCATCCGCGACGGGACGCCCAGCGGGTTCAGCACGATGTCGGCAGGCGTGCCGTCGGCCATGTAGGGCATGTCTTCGATCGGCGTGATCTTGGACACGACACCCTTGTTGCCGTGACGGCCGGCCATCTTGTCGCCAGGCTGCAGGCGGCGCTTGACGGCGAGGTAGACCTTGACCATCTTCAGCACGCCGGCCGGCAGCTCGTCGCCTTGCGTCAGCTTCTTGCGCTTCTCGTCATAGGCGAGATCGAAGCTGTGACGGGTCTGCTCCAGCGAGTTCTTGATCGATTCCAGCTGGTTGGCGATGTCGTCCTCGGCGGGACGGACGTCGAACCAGTGGAACTTCTCGACCTCGGCCAAGTAGTCCTTCGAGATGACGGTGCCCTTGGTGATCTTCTTCGGACCGCCGTTGGCGACCTTGTTCACCAGGAGCTTCTCGACGCGGTCGAACGCGTCGGCCTCCACGATGCGCAGTTGGTCGTTCAGGTCCAGGCGGAAGCGCTTCAGCTCGTCGTCGATGATCTGCTGGGCGCGCTTGTCGCGCTGGATGCCTTCGCGGGTGAACACCTGCACGTCGATGACCGTGCCGTTGGTGCCCTGGTCCACGCGCAGCGACGTGTCCTTCACGTCCGAAGCCTTCTCGCCGAAGATCGCGCGCAGCAGCTTCTCTTCCGGCGTCAGCGTGGTCTCGCCCTTCGGCGTGACCTTGCCGACCAGCACGTCGCCCGGGTTCACCTCGGCACCGATGTACACGATGCCGGACTCGTCCAGACGAGCCAGTTGCTGCTCGCTCAGGTTCGGGATGTCGCGGGTGATTTCCTCGCTGCCCAGCTTCGTGTCACGCGCCATGACCACCAGTTCCTCGATGTGGATCGAGGTGTAGCGGTCTTCGGCCACCACGCGTTCGGAGATCAGGATCGAGTCTTCGAAGTTGTAGCCGTTCCACGGCATGAACGCGACCAGCATGTTCTGGCCCAGCGCCAGTTCACCCAGGTCGGTCGAGGCGCCGTCGGCGATGATGTCTTCGGCAGCGACCTTGTCACCGCGCTTGACGATCGGACGCTGATGGATGTTGGTGTTCTGGTTGCTACGCTGATACTTGATCAGGTTGTAGATGTCGACACCGACTTCACCGGCCACGGTCTCGTCGTCGTTCACGCGGATCACGATGCGGTTCGTGTCCACGTAGTCGACCACGCCGCCGCGGCGAGCCGCGACCACCGTGCCCGAGTCCTTCGCGGCCACGCGCTCGACGCCCGTGCCGACGAACGCCTTTTCAGGGCGCAGGGTCGGAACGGCCTGACGCTGCATGTTCGCGCCCATCAGCGCGCGGTTCGCATCGTCGTGCTCCAGGAACGGCACCAGCGACGCCGCCACCGACACGATCTGGGTCGGCGCCACGTCCATGTACTGGATGCGTTCCGGCGAGGTCAGCACCGATTCACCGTTCTCACGCGCGGAAACCAGTTCGTCGACCAGTTGACCTTGATCGTTCAGCGACGCGTTCGCCTGGGCGATCACGTACTTGCCTTCCTCGATCGCGGACAGGTAGTCGATCTGGTTGGTGACCTTCGAGTCCACCACGCGGCGGTACGGGGTCTCCAGGAAGCCGTACTCGTTCAGGCGCGCATACAGCGCCAGCGAGTTGATCAGACCGATGTTCGGGCCTTCCGGCGTTTCGATCGGGCAGACGCGGCCATAGTGGGTCGGGTGCACGTCGCGGACTTCGAAGCCGGCGCGCTCGCGGGTCAGACCACCCGGGCCCAGGGCCGAGACGCGACGCTTGTGCGTGATCTCGGACAGCGGGTTGGTCTGGTCCATGAACTGCGACAGCTGCGACGCACCGAAGAACTCCTTCAGCGCCGCGGAGATCGGCTTGGAGTTGATCAGGTCGTGCGGCATCAGGGCTTCGGTCTCGGCCTGGCCCAGACGTTCCTTGACGGCCTTCTCGATACGGGCCAGACCCGAGCGGTACTGGTTCTCGGCCAGTTCGCCGACGCAACGGACGCGACGGTTGCCCAGGTGGTCGATGTCATCGACCTCGCCGCGGCCATTGCGCAGCTCGACCAGGATCTTGACGACGTCGAGGATGTCCTCGTTCGACAGCGTCATCGCACCGGTCGGGATGTCGCGGCCCACGCGGGCGTTGAACTTCATGCGGCCGACGCGCGACAGGTCGTACGTGTCTTCGCTGTAGAACAGGCGGTTGAACAGCGCTTCGACCGCGTCTTCCGTCGGCGGCTCGCCGGGGCGCATCATGCGATAGATCGCGACGCGGGCCGCCAGCTGATCGGCGGTCTCGTCAGAGGCCAGCGTCTGGCTGATGTACGCGCCTTCGTCCAGCTCGTTGGTGAACAACGCCTGGATGTCCTTGATGCCGGCGCCGCGCAGCTTCTTCAGCAGCGAGTCGGTCAGCTCATCGTTGGCCTTCGCGATGATCTCGCCGGTGTCCGGGTCGACCATGTTCTTGGCCAGCACACGGCCGAGCAGGAAGTCTTCCGGCACGGTCACGTGCTGCGTGCCGGACTGCTCCAGCTGACGCACGTGACGGGCGGTGATGCGCTTGTCCTTCTCGACCAGCACGTTGCCGCTCTTGTCGGTGATGTCGAAGCGCGCGACTTCTCCCTTCAGGCGTTCGGCCACGAACTCCATCTGGGCGCCCGAGTCCATCAGGCGGAAATTGTCGAAGACGAAGAAGTGCGCCAGGATCTGCTCGGGATTCAGGCCGATGGCCTTGAGCAGGATCGTGACCGGCATCTTGCGGCGGCGGTCGACGCGGAAGTACAGGATGTCCTTCGGGTCGAACTCGAAGTCGAGCCACGAGCCGCGATACGGAATGATGCGGGCCGAGAACAGCAGCTTGCCGGACGAGTGGGTCTTGCCCTTGTCATGCTCGAAGAACACGCCGGGCGAACGGTGCAGCTGCGAGACGATGACGCGCTCGGTGCCGTTGATGATGAACGAGCCGTAGTCGGTCATGAGCGGCACTTCGCCCATGTAGACCTCTTGCTCCTTGATCTCCTTGACCGTCTTCGGCTGCGGGCTTTCCCGGTCGTAGATGATCATCTGCAGCTTCGCACGCACGGCGGCGGCGAAGGTCAGACCACGCTGCTGGCATTCGCGGACGTCGAACGGCGGCTTGGCGATGTTGAATTCGAGGAACTTCATTTCCACGAACCCGTTGTGCGACGTGATCGGGAACGTGGAGAGGAACGCCGCTTGCAGGCCTTCCGGTTTGCGCTTCAGGGGAGCGACATCCTTTTGCAGGAAGTCGACATACGACTCCTTCTGCATCGTCAGCAGGTACGGAACGTTGAGCACGCTCACGCGCTTGCCGAAGCTCTTGCGGATGCGCTTGCGCTCGGTGTAGCTGTAGGGGGTTGCTTGCGCCATAAAGACTCCGTGTCGAGCGCGCCCCTGGCCTGGAGGCGTGCTGCGTCGGCGACTGGCTGTTCGGGCGTTGCACCACGAAGCTTGGTGGTTGGCCACTACCAACCGCTGGCGGACAACCCCGATCACCGGGCGGCACGGAGGGCGTTGCACCCCACGCGTGACGCACGGCTTGACCGCGGCCCGACCAAACCGTTCTCTGCAGTCGGATCAGAGAACACTCGAAAGAACCGTGCATGATACAGCACGATGCTTTCGATTGCTCTTTGTCAACCGAAACCATCCCAGGACAAACCCTGAAACGAGGAAAGGGGAGGCCCCATGGGACCACCCCTCTCGCGGTGCGGAACCCGGTGAACGCGCCACCGGATCCCCACAAGGTCTTACTTGAGTTCGACCTTGGCGCCGGCTTCTTCCAGCTTCTTCTTGGCGGCTTCGGCGTCGGCCTTGGCGATGCCTTCCTTGACGGGCTTCGGAGCGCCGTCGACCAGGTCCTTGGCTTCCTTCAGGCCCAGGCCGGTGATTTCGCGAACGGCCTTGATGACCGAGACCTTCTGAGCGCCGGCGTCGGTCAGGACGACGGTGAACTCGGTCTTTTCTTCAGCGGCGGCAGCGCCACCGGCGGCAGCGCCACCAGCAGCCGGAGCGGCCATCGAAGCGGCGGACACGCCGAACTTCTCTTCAATCGCCTTGACCAGGTCGTTCAGTTCCAGAACGGTCATGCTGTCCAGGGCAGCCAGGAAAGCGTCTTTGTCGAATGCCATGATAGGTTCCTAAATACAGAGAGATTTGAATGCGCGAATGCAGCGTCGATCAGGCCGCGGCGGGAGCTTCTTCGGCAACGGCTTCGGCGCCGCCACCCTTCTGCTGAGCCAGGGCAGCCAGCACGGCCGCGGTGCGTTGCACCGGCGACTTGAGCAGGCCGGCGATCTGCGACAGCAGGACTTCCTTGCTCGGGACAGACGCGAGCGCTTTCACGCCGTTGACGTCCAGAGCCTTGCCGCCGTAGGCACCACCCTTGATGACGAGCTTGTCGTTGGTCTTGGCAAAGTCAGCGATGACTTTGGCAGCCGCGACAGCGTCTTCCGAAAAGCCGTAGATCAGCGGGCCGACCATGGCATCCGTTGCAGCCTCGAACGAGGTGCCGGCGACAGCACGACGCGCCAGGGTGTTCTTCAGGACATGAAGGTACACGCCTTGGGCACGCGCGGTGACGCGCAGCTTGTTCAGGGCTTCAACGGTGAGGCCACGATACTCAGCCAACGCCAGCGTCTGGGACTTGGCGGCTTGCGCTGCCACGTCGGACACGACGGCTGCTTTCTCGTTGCGATTGAGACTCAAGGTCTACTCCTCACATTTCGCCCTCGATGCGATGTTTCACCATCGCGTCTCGGGCACCGGAATCAGCGACCTCCTGTCAGGAACCCATCGCGACGAACGCGATTCGAATCCTTTCAGCGGGACCGCCATCTGCGCTGGCTGGGGGCCGGAGCCTCCGATTAAGCGATCTCCCCGGAATTGCGGGATCTCTCGCCAGCGGTCTTGGATGACCTGGCCGGATTGCTCCGGCCAGCCCACCAATTCATCAGCGTCACGCCAGACTCGCGCGACGCCTCGATTGAATGCAGCTTAGGCAGCGGCCGCGGCGTTGATCGTGCCGACGTCCACGCGGGCGCCAACGCCCATCGTCGACGAGACAGCGACCTTGCGCAGGTAGATGCCCTTGCTCGAGGCCGGCTTGGCCTTGTTCAGGGCTTCGACCAGCGCGCGCAGGTTGCCTTCCAGCTTGTCGGTGTCGAACGAGCGACGGCCGATCGTGCCGTGGATGATGCCGGCCTTGTCGACGCGGAACTGGACTTGACCAGCCTTGGCGTTCTTGACGGCGGTGGCGACGTCCGGGGTCACGGTGCCGACCTTCGGGTTCGGCATCAGGCCGCGCGGGCCCAGGATCTGACCCAGGGTACCGACGATACGCATCGTGTCCGGCGAGGCGATCACGACGTCGAAGGGCATGTCGCCCGCCTTGACGCGCTCGGCCAGGTCTTCCATGCCGACGACGTCGGCGCCGGCGGCCTTGGCTTCTTCAGCCTTGGCGCCTTGGGCGAACACGGCGACGCGCTTGGTCTTGCCGATGCCGTTGGGCATCACGACGGCGCCACGGACCACCTGGTCCGACTTCTTCGCATCGACACCCAGCTGGATCGACACGTCGATGGCTTCATCGAACTTGGCGGTGGCGCATTCCTTGACCAGGTTGATCGCGTCGGACAACGCGTACAGCTTGGTCGATTCCACCTTGCCCTGCAGGGCTTGTTGACGCTTGGTCAGCTTGGCCATGTCAGACACCCTCCACGATGATGCCCATCGAACGGGCGGAGCCGGCGATGGTACGGACTGCGGCATCCATGTCGGCGGCCGTCAGGTCCTTCTGCTTGGTCTTGGCGATCTCTTCCAGCTGGGCGCGGGTCAGCTTGCCGACCTTGTCCAGATGGGGGCGCTGCGAGCCCTTCTCGATCTTGGCAGCCTTCTTGATCAGCACGGTCGCCGGGGGCGACTTGATGATGAACGTGAAGCTCTTGTCCGCGAAGGCGGTGATCACGACGGGCAGCTTGAGGCCCGGCTCATAGCTCTGCGTCTGGGCGTTGAACGCCTTGCAGAATTCCATGATGTTCAGACCACGCTGACCCAGCGCGGGACCGACCGGAGGCGACGGGTTCGCCTTGCCAGCCGGGATTTGCAGCTTGATGTAGCCGACAATCTTCTTGGCCATGTTTTCTCCTGATGGCAACGCGACGGCCTCGCCGCATCGCCTGAGTGCTAACGCAAGGGGCTGGTCAGAGACTTACCCTTGCTCCTCTTGTCCGCCTCTCGTTGCGGACTGGTCACGGAAGGTCGTGCCGGCCTGCGCCGTCGAGCACCTTCAAGCTCATGTTCCTGAAACGACCGATGGCGGCCAGTGCCGCCATGCCGTCTCTCGCGCGATCAGACCTTCTCGACCTGGGCGAAATCCAGTTCGACGGGCGTCGCACGGCCGAAGATCGTGACCGAGACGCGCAGCTTCGACTTGTCGTAGTTGACTTCCTCGATGCTGCCGTTGAAGTCGGTGAACGGACCTTCCTTGACGCGGACGATCTCGCCGACGATCCATTCCACCTTCGGACGCGGCTTGTCCACGCCCTCTTGCATCTGGTTGACGATCTTCATGACCTCGGCTTCCGAGATCGGCGCCGGGCGGTTCTTCGCGCCACCGACGAAGCCGGTGACCTTCGACGTGTGCTTGACCAGATGCCAGCTGTCGTCGTCCATGAACATCTCGACCAGCACGTAGCCCGGGAAGAAGCGGCGCTCGGTCACGGCCTTCTTGCCGTTCTTCAGCTCGACGACTTCTTCGGTCGGCACCAGGATGCGGCCGAACTTGTCCTGCATGCCGGCACGGTCGATGCGCTCACGCAGGTTGCGCTCGACCGCCTTTTCCATGCCGGAATAGGCGTGAACGACATACCAGCGCTTGGCCGGGCCAGCGGGCGCGGTCGACTCGGTCGCAACGACGTTTTGATCTTCGCTCATCTTGGTCCCTATCCGTTCCCGCTCAGCGCTTCCAACCCAGGATCAGGTCGTAGAACACCCATTCCAGCGTCTTGTCGGTGAGCCACAGGAACAGCGCCATCACCACGACGAACGCGAACACGTACAGCGTCATCTGGCGGGCCTCCTTGTGGGTCGGCCAGACCACCTTGCCCACTTCCTTGATCGAATCCTGACCGTAGGCGATCAGCGACTTGCCGGATTCCGACGTGAAGAACGCAGCCACGGCCGCGGCCAGCAGCGCCAGCAGGGCGCCCCATTGCACCCACGGACCCTGCTTGCTCAGCACATAGAACGCCACGATCGCCGCGATCAGCAGCACCACGGCGCCGGCCAGCTTGACCTTGTCGGCGCCCGTCGTGACGGTTTCGACTTGAGGATTGGACATTGAACTCACTTCCGTGCCGCGACACGATGTCGCGGCCTTTGTCCGCCCAAACATTTGGACGAACCCACCAGCAGCAAAGCCCGCCGAGATAACTCCCGCGGGCTTGCCTTGACCACTAGGACCAACGTTCGCTTATCGCTGATCGTTGGCAGGGGCAGAGGGTCTCGAACCCCCAACCTTCGGTTTTGGAGACCGACGCTCTGCCAATTGAGCTATGCCCCTGTGGCCTCAAACTTGAATTACTCGATGATCGTCGCCACGACGCCCGAGCCGACGGTACGACCGCCTTCACGGATGGCGAAGCGCAGACCCTGCTCCATGGCGATCGGAGCGATCAGCTTCACGGTGATGCTGACGTTGTCGCCAGGCATGACCATTTCCTTGTCCTTCGGCAGCTCCACGGCGCCAGTCACGTCCGTCGTGCGGAAGTAGAACTGGGGACGGTAGTTGTTGAAGAACGGGGTGTGACGGCCGCCCTCTTCCTTGCTCAGAACGTAGATCTCAGCGGTGAAGTGGGTGTGCGGCTTGATCGAGCCGGGCTTGGCCAGCACCTGGCCGCGCTCGACGTCTTCACGCTTGGTGCCGCGCAGCAGGATACCGACGTTGTCGCCAGCTTGACCCTGGTCCAGCAGCTTGCGGAACATTTCCACGCCGGTCACGGTCGTCTTCTGGACTTCGCGGATACCGACGATCTCGATTTCCTCGCCGACCTTGATGATGCCGCGCTCGACACGACCCGTCACCACGGTGCCGCGGCCCGAGATCGAGAACACGTCTTCCACCGGCAGCAGGAACGCGCCGTCAACGGCACGGTCCGGCTGGGGGATGTACGTGTCCAGCGCGTCAGCCAGGCGCATGATGGCCTGCTCGCCCAGATCGCCCGTGTCGCCTTCCAGCGCCAGCTTGGCCGAACCCTTGATGATCGGCGTGTCGTCGCCCGGGAAGTCGTACTTGCTCAGCAGCTCGCGGACTTCCATCTCCACCAGCTCCAGCAGCTCGGCGTCGTCCACCATGTCGCACTTGTTCAGGAAGACGATGATGAACTTCACACCGACCTGACGCGCCAGCAGGATGTGCTCGCGGGTCTGGGGCATCGGGCCGTCAGCGGCCGAGCACACCAGGATCGCGCCGTCCATCTGCGCCGCGCCCGTGATCATGTTCTTCACATAGTCAGCGTGGCCCGGGCAGTCAACGTGCGCGTAGTGGCGGTTGGCCGTCTCGTACTCGACGTGCGCGGTGTTGATCGTGATGCCACGCGCCTTCTCTTCCGGCGCCGCGTCGATCTGGTCGTACGCCTTGGCTTCGCCGCCGAACTTCTTCGACAGCACGGTCGCGATCGCGGCCGTCAGCGTCGTCTTGCCATGGTCAACGTGACCAATCGTGCCCACGTTCACGTGCGGCTTGGTACGTTCAAACTTGCCTTTTGCCATCATGCGCTCCTGGCGATCAGATCAATCAAGAAACGGGATAGAAGAGAGGTGGTGCCCATGGCGCGGATCGAACGCGCGACCTCTCCCTTACCAAGGGAGTGCTCTACCACTGAGCCACATGGGCATCGACACAGGATTGATGACCTTATCAGCAAACCTGTGTCGATATCTCGACACAACACCTTTAACTTCCGATGGAGCGGGAAACGGGAATCGAACCCGTGTCATTAGCTTGGAAGGCTAAGGTTCTACCATTGAACTACTCCCGCCCGGGAGTTTTCCAATTCCAGCTGCCTGAACCGCGAAGCGGGTGTCGATCACCCGCTTCGTTGCTCGTGCATCTGTTCGCCTTGGTGGAGGAGGCTGGATTCGAACCAGCGTACGCGTTAGCGGGCAGATTTACAGTCTGCTGCCTTTAACCACTCGGCCACCCCTCCGAGGCGAGCCCACGACTATAGCACCGTTATTTTTTGGCGCAAACAAAAAATCCGCCAGGAACTGCACGCGTGCGATTGGCGCTCCCTGGCCGCGCCCCAGCGACCGACGCCACTGCGGCGCGCCGTCCCTTGGTAAATGCGGCCCAACGCACACAACCGGGCGCGACGACACGGACCACTCTTAATACCAATTTGCGACCAAGTGGTCTCATCGACACCCCTCGCCCTCAGGGGGTCGAGGTCCGGCGAACGGGCGCCTGGACACCGCTGTCCATGCGGGTCGCGGCGATGCCACAGCAGGGAAAACACCGGCCTGAAACTGGTAGCAAAGTGGCTTTACCGCTCGTTATAGTGGCATGGCATTGGTTGCATTGAGGTGTATCGGGGGCGCCAGCTGCATGCCACTCCGCCGAAGGGTGTCGTGATTTCAGGTGCCAAGTCTTCATCACGGCCACAACTCCCTGGCCACTCGAGGAGCAGTTCATCATGAAGGTCAACAAGACCCCAATCGCGGCGGCGGTGACGCTGACGCTGCTGAGCGCGGCGTTCGCCGTGCAGGCGCAGGAACAGAAGAAAGAAGAAAACACGCAGCTGGACCAGGTGGTGATCACCGGCATCCGCGCATCGCTGCAGACGGCCGCCAACATCAAGAAGAACGCCAACGCGGTGGTCGACGCCGTGTCGGCCGAAGACGTGGGCAAGCTGCCCGACTCCGACGTCGGCCAGGCGCTGGGTCGCATTCCCGGCATCTCGGTCGGACGCGATTTCGGCGTGGGCGCCTCGGTGTCGATCCGCGGCACCGACCCGCAGATGACCCTGACCACCCTGAACGGCCACAGCGTGGCATCGACCGGCTGGTACGACCAGAAGGCGATCGACCGCTCGTTCAACTATTCGCTGCTGCCGCCCGAGCTGATCGGCGGCATGGAGGTCTACAAGTCCTCCCAGGCCGACCTGACCGAAGGCGGCATCGGCGGCACCGTGATCGTCAAGACCCGCAAGCCGCTGGACCTGGATCCGAACGCGGTCTTCGTCAGCGTCAAGGGCGGCAAGGGCACGGTCAGCAAAGACTGGACGAAGGAAGTGTCCGGCCTGTACAGCTGGCGTGACAGCGGCAAGATGTTCGGCGTGCTGGTGTCGGGCGCCTTCGAGCGCGGCGACTACATGCGCCGCGGCATCGAGGCCGACGGCCGCTGGTCCGGCGACGTGACGCCGGGCACCTTCGTGCAGGAGCGCGAGCGCAAGGCGTTCAACGTCAGCCTGCAGGCGCGCCCGACCAAGAGCATCGACCTGGGCCTGAACTACACCCGCCTGGAGTACGACGCCGACGCGTCCAACACCACGCACTACCTGTACACGCTGCAGGATCCGGGCAAGGGCTACGCCGACACCGGAGCCTGCGTGCAGCCGAGCCCCGATCCGGCGCTGCTGTGCCAGAAGACCAACATCACGCAGGCCAACGCGACCAGCACCTTCCTGCAGACCTGGGCGCGCGCCGCCAAGATGACCTCGGACACCGTGGTCGCGGAAGGCTCGTTCAAGGGCGACGGCTTCAAGGTCGAAGGTTCGGCCGGCACGACCAAGGCGGACGGCGGCACCTCGCTGACGACCAACTACAGCTATCTCGGCTGGGGCAACGCGCCCGGCCTGCCGAAGTGGTGGGGTTCGACCGACGCGACCGGCAAGAAGATCTCGATCTCCCCGGGCCAGGACATGAGCGTGCCGCTGAGCGCCCTGGGCGCGACCTCGACGCCTGAATCCTGGGCGACCGCGCGCGGTCCCAACAAGGACAAGGAAGACTTCGCCCAGGCCGACGTGACGATCGATCTGGACTACAGCATCCTGACCGCGTTCAAGGCCGGCGTCCGCGCGACCAAGCACACCTTCACCAAGGACGAATACCGTCCGACGATGGTGACCACGCCGGTCAGCGCCAGCACCGACTCGCTGTTCAGCGGCACCATCCCGATGGGCACCCCAGGCTGGAGCGTGCCCAAGCCGAACCTGGGCGCGATGTTCGCGCTGGCCAACGCCAACGTGGCGAGCTGGACGCAGTCGCGCGGCGGCTACGGCGAGATCGAGGAGAAGAACACCGCCCTGTACGGCATGTTCAACTTCGAGAAGGATGCGCTGCACGGCAACTTCGGCCTGCGCTACATCCGCACGAAGGCGAGCAACGACGCCTACGTGTTCGACGGCACGCCGCTGGCGGCCGGCGACGTCGCGCAGAACATCGGCTGGAGCACCACCAAGGCGCAGCAGAGCGCGACGTACCACGACTGGCTGCCCAGCCTGAACGTCGTGTACGACCTGAACCGCAACACGCTGCTGCGCTTTGCCGCATCGAAGGCGATCACGCGTCCGAACTACGACAACATGTTCGCCGGCGCCACGCTGGGCTGGAACGACCAGGTCCAGAACAACGAGACGGTGAACTACGGCACCCCGGCGCTGAAGCCGCAGTCGTCCAAGCAGGTCGACCTCGGCATCGAGTACTACTACGGCCGTGGCAACCTGATGTCGGCGGCGATCTTCCACAAGAAGATCGACAACTTCATCACCACGACGACGCAGATCAACCAGTCCATCGGTCTGGTGAGCCCGGACACCGGTCTGGACAACTGGACGATCAACCGCTACATCAACGCGGGCGGCGGCAAGATCAACGGCATCGAGACGCAGATCAACCACTCGTTCGACAACGGCTTCGGCGTGGTCGCGAACTACACGTTCACGGATGCGAAGGCGCCCAAGACGAGCTACCAGGACGAGCTGAACATGTTCACGCTGTCCTCGCGTCACAACGTGAACCTGGTGGGCTTCTACGAAACCGACGTGTACAGCGCGCGCCTGGCCTACAACTGGCGCTCGAAGTACATGGTTCGCGAGACCGGCTATTACGGCAACCGCATGCACGACGACTACGGCACGCTGGACCTGAGCCTGGGCTGGAACATCACGAAGAACCTGCGTCTGAGCTTCGAGGCGATCAACCTGACCAAGGAAGACGACGTGCAGTACGGCGCCGCCGGCTCGAGCACCACGCTGCGCCAGTCGCTCAAGGGCGGCTACCCGGCCTGGTCCTTCATGGGCGAGACGACCTACCGCATCGGCCTGAACGCCAAGTTCTGATTCCAGGACATCTCCGAGGGTCCCCGGACCCTCTTCAAGCCCGGCTCATGCCGGGCTTTTTTGTTTCCGGGTCAGAAGTCCACGAAGGTGTTGACCGTGAGTCGCCCGCGACGCGGGTCGTCGCTGATGCTGAGCGCGGGATTCACGCAGGCCGTGTGGATGAGCCCACCGGAGTAGACGACCAACCGGTTGAACTTCGCCGGCAGCATGCCAAGGAAATCGAAGTGCGCGTCACCGGCGTCGAAGTAGCGCTGCGGCGGTGGCTGATGCTCGAGCTCCGCGCGGACTGAAGCGCCATAACGCTCGGTGTCCGCCACCGTGATCTGCTGGAGGCCGGTGGCCTTGTGCCGATAGAAGCCGGTGCCGCCGTGGCGGCCGTCGCAGAGGTACAGCAGCGCCGCCATGTAGTGCGGCGCGCTGGAGTCGAAATGAGGGACCCGTTGCAGAGGCCCGAGCTGACCCGGCGGCAAGGTCGTCAGCGAGAACATGCACGGCGTCTTGCGCAGCGGCAGGCTCTCGTCGATACCGAAGTTGATCTTGATGAGCGGATCCAGCAGCGACACCAGCTCCTGCGAATAGGCGCCCGGCGCAGTGGCCCGCATGCCGGGATAACCCTTGCCCTCGAGCGCGCCGGGGCAGAGTTCGAACGCGCTGTCGCAGGCGGCCTGCACCAGCGCCTGCGGATCCTCGAGGAAGTCGTCGATCAGCAGCACCTGATGGCCGCCCAGGGTCAGCGACTGCACGTCGGGTGGCATGCGGATGGAAAAGCTCATCCCCGGATTCTCCGTCCGCGCGCCGGACGGCGCGTCGGGGTTCACACCTTGATGTAGATGCGCCGTGCGTCGAGCACGCGCACGATCGCCCACCAGACGGCCACGAACACCAGCGCGAAGGCCAGCGAGCGACCATGCGGCCCGACGAGCGGCTCCAGCCAGCCGAAGCCGTGCGCATAGACCGGATCCATCCAGCCGAAGCCCACGAGCGCGACGGTGCAGCACCACGCGCCGGCGTAGGCCGCGATCGCGTTGACGCCGAAGCTGCGGAACAACGGCGGCCAGCCGAGGCGATCGATCAGCCCGTGCGCGCCGAGCAGCGCCAGCGCGGCGAGACCGCCGGTGAAGAGGACGAACGAGGGCGTCCACAGGTTCTTGTTGATCGGCATCAGCCCGATCGCGTCGAGCGCGAAGCCCGCCGCGGCGGCCGTGAGGCCGATGGTCGCGAGCTGCTTCAACGCGCCGGTGCGCAGCGCCTCGCCGCAACGCCAGCCGAGCAGCGTGGTCGCGAGCGCGCCCAGCGTGGCGACGATCCCCTCGGGGTCATGGCCGAGGCCGGTGGCCGCGTCCCATTCATAGCCATGAGGCCCCAGCAACCACGCGTCGATGCGACTCGCGATGTTGCCCGCCTTGTCGAGCGGACCGCCCCACAGCAGCAGCGCGCCATAGCCGAAGAGCAGCGCCGCGATCCAGAGGCGCTGCCCGGTCGCACGCCATTGGATCGCGATCAATCCGGTGAACGCGAAGCACAGGCCGATGCGCTGCAGCACGCCGGGAATGCGCAAGGCCGGCTTGCCCATCACGAGCCAGGCCAGCACGTGCAACGCCAGACCGAGCACCAGGATGCGCAGCGCGCGCTTGACCACGGTGACCCGCAGCGCATCGCCGCCGCCCGCCTCGATCCGCGCGCCCATCGCGAGCGACAGCGACACGCCCACGATGAACAGGAAGAACGGGAAGACGAGGTCGGTCGGCGTCCAGCCGTTCCAGGCCGCGTGCTCCAGCGGCGCGTAGACGTAGCCCCAGTCGCCGGGGTTGTTGACCAGCAGCATCGCGGCAACGGCCAGACCGCGCAGCGCGTCGACGGACGCGATGCGTTTCGAGGGAGCGTTCATGGGAATGAGGTCGGAAGGATCAGAAGTCGCAGCGGCTCTCGAGCGCCGGCTCGGCGGCAGGAACCTGGTCGAGTCGCGCAACACCGCCGGCACGCCAGCGCTTCACTTGCGCCTCCACCTGGGCCGGGCTCAGCGCCGTGTCCTTCGCGTGGAAGACCCAGTCGACGTCCTCTTCGTACACGCGCGGCGGTCCGCCTGCGGGCCCCTGCGGAAGAGGCCCCTCCGGCGAGAACCACAGGTTGAAGTTGATCGACATCGGCACCACCGGGTAGTTCCGCCCGCCGTGCTGGTCGATCTTGCGGCCGTCGATGAACCAGTGCGTGCGGCCATCGGCGACCTGCATGACCAGCGTGTGCCAGTCCTTGCCGGGCGCCCCCAGCGCGCCGAATTCCTCATGCTGCTGGTTGAAGGCGAGCCAAGGGTCCAGCCGCACCGTCTGCCAGGTGATGCCATAGATCCGTGTCTTCTCGCTGCCCCAGCCGCCGTTGGGCAGATACTCCCAGTCGAGCTCGCTGAACTCGGGATCGAAGTCGTGCTTCAGCGGGCTCACCACATAGAAGGTCTGGATCACCGGATCGCCGTCGGCACCACTCACCGGCTGATCGCTGAAGCGCACGCGTGCAGCATAGGTGCCGGCCAGGTACTTGCGCTGGTGGCAGACCTGCACCTGCGTCGTGCCCGCGCCAGTGCCGTCGGTCGTGCCGCGCAAACGCAGCTTGCCGTCGAAGACGCTCAACGCCTCCGGCGACCAGCGCGCGCCCGGCAACCCCGGATGACCGGCCGCGTGGCGCGCCGTCCATCCCTGCTTGAACATCGCCGCCGTATCGGCGTAGCTGAAGTCGTCGAAGAAGAACTGCGGGGGGGCAGCTTGAGCGCCCGTTGTCGCAATGAGCGTCGCGGCGACCGCCCACCTGAGAAGGCCTGAGCATTGGCCGCCAGTGCATGGGGCCTTGGCGGCAAGCGCCAAAACCCCAAGCACAGCCGTCCCCGACGACTGCCGTCCTGCAACGGATTTGCTACCGAGGACTTCGTGGGCGTTCATGTCGCGCTTTCGATCGGGGTCGGCGCATGGCCGTTGCTCTTGTCCTTCTCCTTCTTGCCGGGCATGCGGACGAAGAGCAGCAGGATCAGCGCCGGCACTCCGCAACCAATCGTCCACAGGAAGAAGTGCTCGTAACCCATCGCGATCTGGATGTCGCCGCTGATCGTCTTCGACAGGATGAAACCCAGCTGCATCACGCCGGAACCCAGCGCGTAATGCGCCGTCTGGTACTTGCCCGGCGCCACCGCTTGCATGATGAACAGGATCATCCCGACGAAACCGAAGCCGTAACCCAGCATCTCGATCGCCACGGCGGCACCGACATGCCACAGGTCCGCCGGCATCGTGACCGCCAGGTAGTAGAAGGTCGCGTTCGGCACCGCCATCGCCACGATGAGGAACGGCATCGCGCGACGCAGGCTCAGCCAGCTCGTGAAGTAACCGCCGACGATGCTCCCGACCAGGAACGCCGCCGTGCCCACGGTGCCGTAGATGCCGCCGACCTGCTCCGTCGTCAGACCCAGGCCACCCTTCTCGCGCGGTTCGATCAGGAACAAGGGGCCGATCGTCTGCACCTGACCCTCGGCGAAACGGAACATCACGATGAACAGGATCATCAACCAGATGCCCGGCTTCTCCAGGAAATCGGCGATCACCTCGCGCAGGGTCTGCCAGACGCCCTCGACGGTGAGATCGGCGTGATCGGTGTTGAGCGTGCCGGGCAAGGCATAGGCGTTGTAGCTGGCCAGCACGAACAGCAGCACCGCCAGCATCGCGAAGATCACCGACCAGGCGTTCATCACGCCGATGCCGCGCTCCAGATGCCCCGCCAGCACGAGCAGTCCGCCAAGCGTCAGAAACTTCGAGGCATTGAAGAACGCACCCTGCCACCCGGCGTAGGCCGCCTGCTGCCGGTCGTCGAGCGAGGCCATGTAGAGCCCGTCGCAGGCGATGTCATGCGTCGCCGACGCATAGGCCAGCAGGAACAGCACCGCGATGCTGGCCGCGAACCACATCGGCAGCTGCAGCGCCACCGCCATCAGGCCCAGTCCCACCGCGCCGGTGTACTGCCCGGCAACGACGATCAGCTTCTTGCTGCGCGCCAACTCCAGGAACGGGCTCCACAACGGCTTGAACGCCCAGGCCAGGCCGAGCAGGCCGGTCCATCGCGCGATCTGGTCGTTGGCGACGCCCATGTTCTTGAACATCAGGCCGGCGATCAGCATGACGACGAAGAACTGCATGCCCTGCACGAAGTACAGGCTGGACACCCAGCGGATGGGGCTGCGGTCGCTGCGCGCTGCGGCGGCGGGGGGAATCTTCGAAGAGCTCATGGGGGAGGACCTCGGTGCGATGCGGTGCTGTGCGGGGCGGCGGATGCCGGCGTCAATCCAGCGTGACCGGCGACTGCCCGCCGGCCTCGCCGCGACCTTGCAGCCAGGCACCGAGCGCGCCCAGCGCGCCGTCGGCATAGCCCCAGCTGATCACCGTGGGGGCCGAGACATCCAGCGCCTGGAACGGATTCCACAGCACCAGGTGCAGGTCAGGCCGCCATGCGGCGGCGTTGGCGCCGTAGCGCGCGCGGTGCGTGGAGGCCACGATCGTGAAGCGGCCGTCGTCCGGCACGATGGACCAGTCGAGCGTCGCGATGTCGCCGAGGGAGACGAACTCGACATCGCCGTAGCCTTCGAACAGCGCGCGCACCTGCGCGCCGGTCGGGCCGGCCTCGGACACGCCGTCGGTCGGCACCTCGTCCTGCACCAGCACCCGGATCGGCCGTTCGACCGCCGGCGGCTTCGCGCCGCGCAGCGCGCTCAGACCCGCGGCCCAGGCGCGGCGCATCAGCACGTCGTCGGCCTCGCGCTGCGCGCCCCGGTAGTCATCGACGCGGATGGGGTAATCACGCGCCAGCTTGTCCAGCCGCGCCTCGGCCTGACGGCCGCGCTCGACGCTCAAGGTCCCGCGCGTCAGCGCGTCCTGCAGCGCGTGGATCGCCTGCGCCTGCTCGTCCAGCGAGCCCTGCGCCAGGATCATGTCGGCGCCGGCGTTGATCGCCAGCACCGCGGCCTTCGCAAAGCCGTAGCGCTCGGCGATGGCCTTCATCATCAGCGCGTCGGTGATGACGACGCCGTCGTAGCCGTACTCGTCGCGCAGGATGCCGCCCAGGATCGTCTTCGACAAGGTGGCGGGATATTGCGGGTCGATCTGCGGATAGACGATGTGTGCCGTCATGATCGACGGCGCCACGTCGCGCAGCGCCTGGAAGGGCTTGAGTTCGAGCGCGTCCAGCTCGGCGCGGGACTTCTCGACCGTCGGCAGGTCCAGGTGCGAGTCGACGTGCGTGTCGCCGTGCCCCGGGAAGTGCTTGATGCAGCAGGCCACGCCCGCCGCCATCGAGCCCTTCATCCACGCGCCGGCCAGGCGCGTGACGGTGTCCGCGGTCTCGCCGAAGCTGCGCTCGGCGATCACCGGGTTGGCCGGGTTGTTGTTGATGTCGGTGACCGGCGCGAAGTTCCAGTTGATGCCGATGCCGCGCAGCCCGCGCGCCACCGCCGCGCCGACCTGCTCGGCCAGGCCCTCGTCGCCCGCCGCGCCCAGTGCCATCGCCGACGGCGGCTGCGGCAGGAAGGTCGCCCGCACGACGGAGCCGCCCTCCTGGTCGAGCCCGATCAGCGCATCCGCGCCCATCGCGTCGCGCAGGTCCTGCGTGAGCTGGCGGACCTCCGCCTCGGTGCCCAGGTTCTTGCGGAACAGGCACACCGCGCGGATCCGGTTGTCCCGCAGAAATGCCGCGGTCGCCGCATCCAGCGTCTTGCCCGGGATGTCCACCATCACCAGCCGGCCCGGATGGAATGCTGTCTCGCTCATGTCGCTCTCTTCTGCCTGGCCCGCGGGTCGACGGCTGGGTAATTCGGATGGATCGCGGAAGTCCGCGGAGGCCCGGCGGCGCCGGGCCCGTCCCTCAATGCGTCTTGGTGACCTTGGCCAGATGCCGCGGCTGGTCGGGGTTCAGACCCCGCGCCTGCGCCAGCGCCTCGACCATCGGATAGAAGCTCTGCACCGCCGCGATCGGATCGAGGTCCTCGTTGCCCGTGCAGGTCAGCGGCAGCTCGGCGCCCGGCGTGCCCTCCGGCGCCGCCAGCAGCACGCGCGCGCCACGGCCCCGCATCTCCTCGGCCAGCGCCAGCAGACCGGCCTGCGCGGGACCGCGCGGCGCGAACACCAGCAGCGGATAGCCCTCGTCCACCAAGGCCATGGGACCGTGCTTCACTTCCGCGCCGGAGAAGGCCTCGGCCTGGATGCCGCAGGTCTCCTTGAACTTCAGCGCCGCCTCCAGCGCGATCGGCAGCGAGGTGCCGCGGCCGATGACGAACAGCTTGTCCGCGCCCTTGAGCACGTCGACCGCCACGTCCCAGCGCTGCTTCGCGGCCTGCTCCATCGCCTGCGGCAGGGTCTGCAGCGCGGCGGACAGATCCTCGTCGCCCTGCCACGCGGCCACGACGCGCGCGCCCGCCACCAGCTGCGCGATGTAGCTCTTGGTCGCGGCGACGCTCTGCTCGACGCCGGCATGCAGGCGGAACACGTACTCGGCGGCGGCCTCCAGCGGCGAGCCGTCGGCGTTCACGAACGCCACCGTGCGCGCGCCGTTGGCGCGGAAGTACTGCGTCGGCGAGACCAGGTCCGGGCTCTGGCCCGATTGCGAGAACGCGAAGGACACCAGCCCCTGGCTCTCGATCTTGCTCTGGTAGAGCGTGATCAGCGACATCGGCAGCGAGGTCACCAGCCGGCCCAGCCGCGCCATCACGAGGTAGGCGAGGTAGTGGGACGCGTGGTCCGAACTGCCGCGCGCGATCGTCAGCAGCGAGGTCGGCGGCTGCTCGCGCAGTGCGTCGCCCAGCGAGGCATAGGCGTTCTGATCGGCGGCCAGTTGACGGGCCACCACCTGCGGCGCGCTCAGCGCCTCATCCAGCATTCGCGAGGTCAATTGCTTCTCCTTCAACGACCACGCACTGCAACTGCAAGCCACGGTCCATCACCACGAAATCCGCCCAGGCGCCCGGCGCCAGACGGCCCCGATCGTCCAGACCCAAATAATCCGCCGCGTTCGTCGAGACGCGCTTCGACGCGTCCTCGATCGGCAGGCCCAGTTTCAGCACCAGGTTGCGCAGCGCCTGGTCCATCGTCAGCGTCGATCCGGCCAGCGTGCCGTCGGGCAGGCGCACGCCGCCGAGGCACTTGGTGACGCGGTGGCGGCCCAGGCGGTATTCGCCATCGGGCATGCCGGCGGCCGCCGTCGAATCGGTGACGCAGAACAGGTGCGGGATGCTGCGCAGCGCGACGCGGATCGCGCCGGGGTGCACATGCAGCAGGTCCGGGATGATCTCGGCGTACTGCGCGTGCGCCAAAGCGGCGCCGACCATGCCGGGCTCGCGGTGGTGCAGGCCCGTCATCGCATTGAACAGGTGGGTGAAGCCGCCGGCGCCGCGGCCGAGCGCGGCCACGCCGTCCTCGTAGGTGCCCAGCGAATGGCCGATCTGGACCTGGAAGCCGGCCTCGCGCAGCTGCGTGACGAGGTCGAGGTGCGCCGGCAGTTCCGGCGCCAGCGTGATCAGGCGGATCGGCGCGATCGCGTGCAGCTCGCGGATCTCGGCGATCGACGCGACCTTGGCGAAGTCCGGCTGCGCGCCGAGCTTGCCGGGATTGATGTACGGCCCTTCGAGGTGCACGCCCAGCACGCGCGCGCCGCCCTGGGGGCGCAAGACGCAGAGCTCGGCCAGCCCGCGCATCGCCTGCCGGATCTCGTCCAGCGGCGCGGTCATCGTCGTCGCGAGCAGCGAGGTGGTGCCGTGTGTCGCATGCAGCTTCGCGAGCTGCGCGGCGGCGTCGCCGCCTTCCATCGTGTCGCGGCCGGCGCCGCCGTGGACGTGGGTGTCGATGAAGCCGGGCAGGACGATCGGCAGGTCCTGCGCGCCGTGTCGAACCTCGTGCTCGGACACGGCGGTGCCGTCGATGCGGACGATGCGACCGGCCCGGGGAAGCGCCGGGCCGCCCCAGGCGCCCGGGACCCCCTCGGGGGACGGGCTGGCCGCAGACCCGCCCTGGGGGCCGTTGTCAAATTCCAGCACACCGCGGATGAACCCGTCAGGTGTCAGTATGAATCCGTCGATGTGCTGGGTCGTCATCCGTCTCGCCTCATCTCCGCGACGAAGTCGTAGTAGTCGCTGCGGCAGTAGGAATGGGTGAGCTCCACGGCCTGACCCTGGTCGAGGTAGCCCACGCGGGTGATGAACAGCACCGCCTGCCCCACCGGCACCTGCAGCAGGCCGGCCAGACGCGAGTCCGCATTGATGGCGCGGATGTGCTGCAGCGCGCGCACCGGCGCGCCGCCGTGCTGGGCGAGGTGCTCGTACAGCGAGGACTCGACCTGCTGCGGATCGGGCAGCACGGCCTCGGGCAGGACCGAGAGCTCATAGGCCATGACCACGGCGTCCGCCAGGCGCAGGCGCTCCAGGCGCGCGACGCGTTGGCCGGTCGTCAGGCCGAGCGAGAGCTGCTCGTCCGGCGCCGCCATGGCGAAGCCGCGCGTCAGCCAGCGGCTGCTGGGCTTGAAGCCGCGCTGGTGGAGTTCCTCGGAGAAGCTGGTCAGGCGCGACAGCGGCTGCTCCAGCTTGGGCGCGATGTAGTTGCCGGAGCCGCGCTTGCGCACGATCAGGCCCTGTTCGACGAGACGGTCGATCGCCTTGCGGGCGGTGACGCGCGAGAGGTCGAGCGACTCCGAGAGCACGCGCTCCGACGGCAGGGCCTCGTCGGCCTGGTACTGGCCTTCGCGGATCGCTTGCGCCAGCTTGTGGGCCAGCTGCATGTACAGCGGCGACGCGGCGGCGGGGTCAGGCTTGAACTGGAAGGGCAGCTTGGTGCTCATCGGGCTTCTCGTCTTCAACGGGGGTCGGAGAGAGCGCCGCGGACCAGCCGCAGCGCGCCGTCGGCCGAGTCGCCCTGGGGCGACACGCAACGGGCCCGAATGTTGCCTGAGAAAAGCGCGGCGAGCCGCTGCGCCACGCTGCCCGCGAGCGACAGCGGCAGTTGCCGCGCCGGGTCGAGCGCGAGCGCGAGCTGCTCCAGTTCCGCGACCGCCTGCGCGACCAGCGCCGCGGCGGCCGGATCGGATTCCGCCTGTTCGAACACGAGCGGCGCCAGCTGCGCGTACGCGTGCTGGCCGGCCCGGGCGACCCAGGCGTTGATCGCATCGCGGTCCTGGTCGTGGCCGCACCCGGCGGCGGCCCACACGGCGCGGGCCAGCGGGCCGGCGTCGACGCGGCCGTCCATCGCCTTCTGCGCCAGCCGCATCGCCTGGATACCGAGCCACGCGCCGCTGCCTTCGTCACCGCCGATCCAGCCCCAGCCGCTGACGCAGACCAGCGAGCCGTCGGCGCGCAGCGCCTCGCCCACCGTGCCGGTGCCGGCCGCGATCACGCCGCCGGGCCGGCCCGCATGGGCGCCGATGACGGACGTGGTGCCGTCGTTCACGAGTTCGATGTGGGCGTAGCCGGGCTGCTGCGCGATGAAGGCCTGCGCCTGCGCGGCGACGCCGGCGCCCGAGAGACCCAGGCCGATCGCCGTTTCGCCGAGCGGCAGACGCTCGATCCCTGCCTTGGCGGCCGCTTCCTGGACAGCCGTCTGGATGTGGCGCCAGGCCTGGGCGATGCCCTGCCCCAGGGCCGACGGCCCCGCCCATCCCTGTCCGAGCAGCTGTCCGTGGACATCGCTCAGCCGGACCCGCGTGCCGGTGCCCCCGCCATCCACTCCCACCAGGAAGCGGACGCCCGCGAAGCGCGGCTGCAGAGGTGCGGACCAGGCGTCCGCCAGGGGGTGGCTTGTCATGATTAATACCAGTTTAGTACCAAAAAACGCGAAGCGTCAATTGGTAGCGCACTGGACTTAACCCTGATGTCCGAGCCCCGTTCGGAGGGGCGTCGTGGTTATAACCACCAACGTACCAGTTATGGCTCCGCGAAAAAAAGCGCGGAGGCCTGTTTTACTCCCTCTCCCGCTTGCGGGAGAGGGCAGGGGTGAGGGCCAGCGGCCGCCGCAGTACGGTCAATCCAAGGACCAGCCGAGCTCGACGCCCTGCCCCTTGAGCCAGTCGCTCGCCGCCGAGAAGTGGCCGCAGCCGATGAAAGGTGCGGGACCGCGCGTGGCGGAGAGCGGCGACGGATGGTTGGCCTGCAACACCAGATGCCGATGGCCCGCAGCCTCGATCAGCGGCGCCTTCGCCTGCGCATGAGCCCCCCAGAGGAGGTAGACCTTGGGGGCCGGGTCTTGCGCGGTCGCGGCGATGAGCGCGTCGGTCAGCGATTCCCAGCCCTTCTTCGCATGCGAGGCGGCGGCGCCGTCCTCGACGGTCAGGCTGGTGTTGAGCAGCAGCACGCCGCGCCGCGCCCACTCGCCGAGATGGCCCGACATCGCCGGTTGCTGCCCGAGATCGCGCTGCAGTTCCTTGAAGATGTTGCGCAGCGAGGGCGGCAGCTTCTCGCCCACCGGCACGGAGAACGAGAGCCCCTCCGCCTGCCCCGGCCCGTGGTACGGGTCCTGGCCGACGATGACGACCTTGACGTTCGTCAGCGGCGTGAGGCGCAGCGCGCGCAGCGGATCGGGCGGATAGATCACCGCGCCCTCGGCGATGCGGGCCTTCAGCAAGGCCTCGATACGCTGGCCGTCGGCGCTGTCGCGCCAGGCGTCGATGAGGGGCTGCCAGCCGTCACCGGCCGACCAGTCGAGGGTCTTGAGCGTCACAGTCATCGGCAATGGGCGTTCTTCAGCGGGACCGGGCGGCGATCCATCAGCGGAACAGCGCCGACAGCGCCGCGCCCGGATCGGGCGCGCGCATGAAGGCCTCGCCGACGAGGAAGGCATGGACCTGCGCGTCGCGCATGCGCTGCACGTCGGCGGGGCCGAGGATGCCGGACTCCGTCACCAGCAGACGATCCGCTGGCACGTGCTTCAGCAGTCCGAGCGTCGTGTCCAGCGTGACCTCGAAGGTCTTCAGGTTGCGGTTGTTGATGCCGACCATCGGGGTCTTCAGGCGCAACGCACGCTCGAGTTCCGCCCCGTCATGGACCTCGACCAGCACATCCAGGCCGAGGCCCAGCGCGCAGTCCTCGAGCTCGGCCATCAGGCCGTCGTCCAGGCTCGCCGCGATCAGCAGGATGCAGTCGGCGCCCATCGCGCGGGCTTCGTAGACCTGGTACGGATCGATCATGAAGTCCTTGCGCAGCACCGGCAACGCGCACGCCGCGCGGGCCTGCTTCAGGAACTCGACCGAGCCCTGGAAGTGCGGCGCATCGGTCAGCACGCTCAGGCAGGCCGCACCGTGCTGCTCGTAGCTGCGGGCGATGTCGGCGGGACGGAAGTCCTCGCGCAGCACGCCCTTGCTCGGGCTGGCCTTCTTCACCTCGGCGATGACGCCGCTGCGACCGTCGGCGATCTTGGCGCGCAGCGCCTTCACGAATCCGCGCGTCGGCTCGGCGCGCGATTCGGCTTCAGCGCGCAGCGCGGCCAGCGGCACGCGCGCCTGCGCCGCGGCGACTTCCTCGCGCTTGACGGCGTTGATGCGATCCAGGATGTCAGACATACGACTCTCACTTCATGCCGGCGCGAGGGCCGGGCGCTACCGCGGCGAGGCCGATCGGCCCTGCCGCGTCTCAGATGTCTCAGGCTTGCGCGGCAGCCTGCCGCTGCGTCTCGGCCACGAACTGCTCCAGCTTCGCGCGCGCGGCGCCGGACTCGATCGCGACTCGCGCCTTGGCGATGCCGTCGGCGATCGACTCGACGACGTTGGCGGCGTACAGCGTCGCGCCCGCGTTCAGCAGCACGATGTCACGCGCCGCGCCGGGCTCGTTGCCGAGCACGCCCAGCAGCACCTGGCGGCTCTCTTCCGGCCCGCTGACGCGCAGGTTGCGGCTCGCGACCATGGGCATGCCGAAGTCCTCGGGATGGATCTCGTACTCGCGGATCTCGCCGTTCCTCAGCTCGCCGACCAGCGTCGCCGCGCCCAGAGAGATCTCGTCCATGTTGTCCTTGCCGTAGACGACGACGGCGTGCTGCGCGCCCAGGCGCTGCATCACGCGGACCTGGATGCCGACGAGGTCCGGATGGAACACGCCCATCAGGATGTTGGGCGCGTCGGCCGGGTTGGTCAGCGGTCCCAGGATGTTGAAGATCGTGCGCACGCCGAGTTCCTTGCGGACAGGCGCGATGTTCTTCATCGCCGGATGATGGTTGGGCGCGAACATGAAACCGATGCCGGTCTTGCGCACGCACTCGGCCACCGCCTGCGGCGGCAGCGACAACGTCACGCCGAGGGCCTCCAGCACGTCCGCGCTGCCGGTCTTGGACGACACGCTGCGGTTGCCGTGCTTGGCGACCTGCGCGCCGGCCGCGGCCGCGACGAACATCGAGCAGGTCGAGATGTTGAAGGTGTGCGCGCCATCGCCGCCGGTGCCGACGACGTCGACCAGATGCGGGCCCGCCTCGATCGGCACCTTGACGGAGAACTCGCGCATGACCTGCGCGGCGGCGGTGATCTCGCCGATGGTTTCCTTCTTGACCCGCAGGCCGATCAGGATCGCCGCGGCGGTCACCGGCGAGATGTCGCCGCTCATGATGCGGCGCATCAGCGCCAGCATCTCGTCGTGGAAGATCTCGCGGTGCTCGATGACGCGGGTCAGCGCCTCGTTGTCGGTGATGGGCATGGCGATCTCCCGCTCAGGCGTTGAAGAACCGGCGCGTCGCCGCGACCGCGCGATCGACGCCCGCGGCGTCCACGTCGAGGTGGGTCACGAAACGCAGCTTGTACAGGCCGGTCGTGAGCACGCCTTCCGACTTCAGATGCTCGACCAGCTTCGCCGCGATGCCCTTGTCGACGTCGCAGAACACGATGTTGGTCTGCGGCGCTTCGACCGTCAGGCCCGGCAGTCCCTGCAGGCCTTCGGCGAGCCGCGCGGCCAGCGCATGGTCCTCGACCAGGCGCTTCACCTGGTGATCGAGCGCGTAGTGCGCCGCCGCCGCGAGCAGCCCGGCCTGGCGCATGCCGCCGCCGAGCATCTTGCGCCAGCGGTGCGCGCTCTTGATGAGCTCGCGCGAGCCGCACAGTACCGAGCCGACCGGCGCGCCCAGGCCCTTGGAGAAGCAGACCGACACGCTGTCGAAGTGCGAGCAGATGCGCCTGACCGCGTCGTACGGATCGCTCCCGTCGCGCGCGGCGACCGCGACCGCCGCGTTGAACAGGCGCGCGCCGTCGAGGTGGCGCGACAGGCCATGGCGCTTCGCCAGCTCGGACGCCGCGGCAAGGTAGTCCATCGGCAGCACCTTGCCGCCGATCGTGTTCTCGAGCGCCAGCAGCCGGGTGCGCGCGAAGTGGGCGTCGTCGGGCTTGATGTTGGCCTCGATGTCGGCCAGCGGCAGCGAGCCGTCCGGCGCGTGGTTCAGCGGCTGCGGCTGGATCGAGCCCAGCACCGCGGCGCCGCCGCCCTCCCAGCGGTAGGTGTGGGCGAACTGGCCCACGATGTATTCGTCGCCGCGCTGGCAGTGCGCCATCAACGCGCAGAGGTTGCTCTGCGTGCCGGTGGGCATGAACAGCGCCGCCTCGAAGCCGAGCCGCTCCGCCAGCGCCGCCTGCAGCGCGTTGACGCTCGGATCGTCGCCGAAGACGTCGTCGCCCAGCGCCGCGGCCGCCATCGCCGCGCGCATGCCGGCGGTCGGCTGCGTGACGGTGTCGCTGCGCAGATCGACGAGGCCTGCGCGGTGGTTCGAGGCCGTGCTCGTGCTCGTGGTGTTCATCGTGCCAACTCCAGGAAGTTCTTGAGCATCGCGTGGCCGTGCTCCGAGAGGATGGATTCGGGATGGAACTGGACGCCTTCCAGCGGCGTCGCGGTGCCGGCCAGCGCGCGGTGGCGCACGCCCATGATCTCGCCGTCCTCGCTGCGGGCGCTGATCTCCAGCTCCGCGGGCATCGTCGACTCCTCGATCGCCAGCGAGTGGTAGCGGATCACGTCGAAGCGCTCGGGCAGTCCGCTGAAGACGCCCTGCGTGTCGGTCGTGATCGTCGAGGACTTGCCGTGCATCTGCACCTTGGCGCGGATGATGTTGCCGCCCAGCGCGGCGCCGATGCTCTGGTGGCCCAGGCACACGCCCAGGATCGGCAGCTGGCCGATGAAGCGCTGGATCGCCGGCACGCAGACGCCCGCTTCCTTGGGCGTGCACGGGCCGGGCGAGAGCACCAGATGCGTCGGATTCAGCGCGGCGATCCCGTCGAGCGTGATCTGGTCGTTGCGGACCGTCTTCACCTCGGCGCCGAGCTCGGCGAAGTACTGCACCAGGTTGAAGGTGAAGCTGTCGTAGTTGTCGATCATCAGCAGCATGTCGTTGCTCCTTCGTTCACTTCAGCTTCAGAAGCCTTCTTCGACCAGTTCCGCGGCGCGCAGCAGCGCGCGCGCCTTGGCCTCGGTCTCCTTCCATTCGAGCTCGGGCACCGAGTCCGCCACGATGCCCGCCGCCGCCTGCACGTACAGCACCTGGTCCATGACGATGCCGGTGCGGATCGCGATGGCCAGGTCCATGTCGCCGCCGAAGCTCAGGTAGCCGCAGGCGCCGCCGTAGATGCCGCGCTTGACGGGTTCGAGCTCGTCGATGATCTCCATCGCGCGGATCTTGGGCGCGCCCGACAAGGTGCCTGCGGGGAAGCTGGCGCGGAACACGTCCATGTTGCCGATGCCAGGTTTCAGGATGCCTTCGACGTTGCTGACGATGTGCATCACGTGCGAGTAGCGTTCGACCGCGAAGGCGTCCGTCACCTTCACGCTGCCGGTCTGCGCGATGCGGCCGATGTCGTTGCGGGCCAGGTCGATCAGCATCAGGTGCTCGGCGCGTTCCTTCGGATCGGCCTTGAGCTCGACCTCGAGCGCCTGGTCCTGCTCCGGCGTGCCGCCGCGCGGACGCGTGCCGGCCAGCGGACGGATCGTGACCTTGCGGCCGTCGGGTG
Source organism: Roseateles noduli (assembly GCF_050626985.1). Taxonomy (NCBI): domain Bacteria; kingdom Pseudomonadati; phylum Pseudomonadota; class Betaproteobacteria; order Burkholderiales; family Sphaerotilaceae; genus Roseateles; species Roseateles noduli. Next base: position 5,557,372 of record NZ_CP192463.1, on the reverse strand, counting down.
TCTGCTCCTGGCGCACCAGGATCTCGGGCGAGGCGCCGACGATCTGGAAATCCCCCATGTCGTAGAAGTACATGTAGGGGCTGGGGTTCAGCGAGCGCAGCGCGCGGTAGAGGCTCAGCGGCGACTCGGTGTAGCGCTTCTTCAGCCGCTGGCCGAAGACGATCTGCATGCAGTCGCCGGCGGCGATGTAGGCCTTGGCCTTGTCGACGGAGGCGAGGAAGTCGGCCTTGGCGAACTCGCGCTCCACCGGATGCGCCTGCGCCCGCGCGACGCGCGGCGCGGCGACCGAGTAGCCCAGCTTGTCCTTCAGCTCGGTGAGGCGCTTCTTCGCCTTGAAGTAGGCCTCGGACTGGCCGGGGTCGGCGTAGACGATCAGGTAGAGCTTGCCCGACAGGTTGTCGATGACGGCCAGCTCCTCGCACTGCAGCAGCATCACGTCGGGCGTCGGCAGGCCGCCGTCGGGCGTGGAGTCGGCCAGGCGCGGTTCGATGTAGCGGACGGCGTCGTAGCCGAAGTAGCCGGCCAGGCCGCCGCAGAAGCGCGGCATGCCGGGCCGGAGCGCGACCTTGAAGCGCTGCTGGTAGGCCTCGATGAAGGCGAGCGGGTCGCCCTCGTGGGTCTCGATCACGGCGCCGTCGCGGATCACGCGGGTGACCGGCCCTTCGCTCTTCAGCACGGTGCGCGCGGGCAGGCCGATGAAGGAGTAGCGGCCGAAGCGCTCGCCCCCGACCACCGATTCCAGCAGGAAGCTGTGGCGGCCCGGGCCGTTGCCGGCGCAGAGCTTCAGGTAGAGCGAGAGCGGGGTCTCGAGATCCGCGAAGGCCTCGCTGATCAGCGGGATGCGGTTGTAGCCGTCGGCGGCCAGGCTTTGGAATTCCAGTTCGGTGATCACGTCGTCAAACCTCTCGTCGGTTGCGGCGTGTCGTCAGTGACGCAGGGCATCACGACGCGCGCGCAAGCGGTAACTCAGGTCGCCTGTTGGACCTGCCCCGTACGGTAGGGTGCAGAGGATGTGTGACGGTTCCCGCGTCCGGGGGATAGGGGTGGACGGCGGGTGGCAAGCATCAGGCGGCTTCAGGTGAAGTCGTGCCAGGATCGCCAGGGCCAGGCTCCCCGGTCGTTCGACCCCTTGATGTGCTTGCGCGTGATAAACATGGTGCGGATCAGTGTAGCAGGCGACGTGGGCAGGAGGATTCCCGGAGGGCCTGCTTCGCATGCCTGGCGGATACTTCGCTTCAGAGTCGACCGTGGAGTCGGCCGACCCCTGGAGGGAAAGAGACAACATGTCCAAGCGCAAAGTCCTGATGACCGCGGGCGTGCTCGCGGCCGCGATGCTGAGCTCGTCCGTGGCGTCGGCCCAGTCGACGCCGCCGGCCGCATCGGCCGCGGCGGCGGCCGCCACCGCACCGATCGAACTGGCCGGCGTCAAGTACGACGGCACGGTCGAGGTGGCCGGGCAGAAGCTCCAGCTCAACGGCGCGGGGATCCGCTACAAGGCGATCTTCAAGGTCTACACCGCCGGCCTGTACATGAACGCCAAGGCGACGACGCCGGAAGCCGTGCTGGCCAACACCGGTCCGAAGCGCATGCACATCCAGATGCTGCGCGACATCGACGGCGAGGAGCTGGGCAAGCTCTTCACCAAGGGCATGGAGCAGAACGCGTCGCGCGAGGAGTTCGGGCGTTCGATCACCGGCGTGCTGCGCATGTCGGAGATCTTCGTGCAGAAGAAGAAGCTCAAGACGGGCGAGAGCTTCGGCGTGGACTACATCCCGGGGACGGGCACGGTGGTCTTCGTCAACGGCCAGTTGATGCCCGGCGACCCGATCAAGGGCGAGGACTTCTTCAACGTGCTGCTGAAGATCTGGCTGGGCAAGTCGCCCGCGGACAGCGACCTGAAGGTCGCGCTGCTCGGCGGCGCGAAGGCGGTGGCGAGCAACCGCAACGCGGCGGGCAGCGGGCGCTGAGCGGGTACGGCCGGCGCCCTCCTCCTCGCCCCGGCGTCACGCTCCGGGAGGCTTCACGATCCTGGAATAACGCGCCACGGGCTCCGGCTCCGGCGCCGCCGTCAGGTCTTCCCCGCCGACAACGCGGACCCAGGTGGCGGGCGTCATCACGTAGAGCGCGAAGCGCCCGCGGGTGGCGCCGTCCGTCGCGCTCAGCGACAGGACATGAGGCGCCGGGAGGCCATCCGACGACGTCGGGTCCGACGCTTCGGGACTGATCGGCGAGGGGTTCGCCCGAGCATCCGGGAGCCAGCCCAACTGCCATTCCGGCGGACATTGCAGGCGACGCAAGACCCGCCCCCCCGCGTCGCTGACCGTCACGGCGCCGGACTCGGCCGGCGGGGTGATGCCCAGCCACAGCACTTCACCGCCGGCGCAGGCGACCGCGATGCCGTCGCGGAATCGATGCCACGGCGCCTCCGCCCAGCTCCGCAGGACCTGGTCCCGCGACCAGCCGGACCGGCCCAGCCGGTGACAGGTGAAGCCGAACCCCGCGGCGGTCCAGCCCCCGGCGGTCATGGCCCGGGCTTGTCGCGCCGGCGCCCGAGCCGGTCCACCCACGCGTCGAGCTTCTCCGAGGACTGTTCGAAGCGTTGGAGCGTCTCTTCCACCAGACCATGGAGGCGGCGGGTCGTGTCGGGCGTGAGCCGCAATTGCGAGGCGTTGCGGCGCAGCAGCGTCGCGACCTCCTCCGGGTTGCCCATCGACCCGAGCAGATCGCCCAGCCGCCGCTTCAGATCGGCGATGCGGGCCGGCTCTCCGGTGTTCTCGGTGAGGAAGGGTGCCGCGAAGCGGGCGACGACATCGACGGCGGACTCCCGCCGGGCCTCGGCCGGCAGCGCGTGAAGGTCGTCCCACACCTTCTTGATCTGATGCGCCGAGGTCTGCATCGACATCGTGCTGCGGATCGCGCGGTCCACGTGCTCGCGCAACTGCAGCGTGAAGTCCAGGTCGCGCCGCCATTGCACGAACGCGAACGCATCGGACACCTGCAGCCAGGGCGCCCACAGGCGCTCGTCGACCGCGAGGCGACCCGACCCGCCGTCGTCCGACGGTCCGCCCATCAGGCAGTCGACCGAACGCAGCAGCAGGGGGGGCGCATGCAGCGCCGGCAGATCCGCCTCGGACTGAAGGCCGAAGATGACGCGCAGCGCCCAGAGGTCCGCATCGTCCGGCGCGTCGCGCGAGGACGTCTGCCGCAGCCAGTCCTGGAAAGCGCGCTCCAGGACCGCGTCGTCGATCCCGTCAGCCGACGCGTCGAGCGCCTCGTCCGCGCCGTTCAATCCGTCGTGCGGCAGCCGGTGCCGGGGTTGGCGCCGCCCGAGCCGCAGCGACACCAGATGCGCAGCCGCCATGGCCAGCAGCGGGTCGCCGTCCGCGTCCAGCAGCAGCTTCACCACCTCGTCCGACAGCGGCAGTCCGGTGCGCGACGCGAGTGCGGTGAAGACCTGGTCGGACAGGCCCTGCGTGCGGGCGTCGGGCGCTTCGCCCCGGCGCGTCGCGCGCAGGCGCACGTAGTAGGGATGAGGCAGTTCCGTGCCGGGCTGGGCGGCCGACGCATGCGCGGGATAGACCGCCCAGACGATCCGGCCCTTCCATTCGGGAATCGGATGACTCACCCGGCGGGAAGCGGGCCGCCCGGCCTCGTCGACATCGTCGACATCGTCGACATCGTCGGGATCGGTCTCCCGGTCCGCCTCGCCCCGCGCGGCTTCCTCGATCACGCGGGTCACGCTGAGCACGCCGGCGCCCGGCGCGGACCGGCCATCCCTCAGGTTGAACAGTTGCCAGGTCCAGAGGCCGCCCTGGGCATCCGTCAGACGGCCCTGGGCGGCGGACGGGAAGTCCATGCCGTCGCGGTCGACGGTCACCGCGCCGTCCCCGCCGTCGGCGCCGTCCGCGGCTTCCGGTTGCCACGGCCCTCTCAGCGCGATGAACTGCCCGCCCTTGCGGAACTGCCACGTGTCGCCGAGCGAGGCCAGCACCTGCGCGCCCAGGCCGAAGGCGCGGCCGCCGAAGCTCTGGTGCTCGTCGGGGACGTCCCAGTGCCAGGGACGATCGAGGATGACCTCGCGCGACAGGACCGACGGCCCCAGTTCGGCGGTCACCGTGTAGAGCCCCTGCGGCAGCGTCGCCGTCACGCGATGCATGCCGGTGGCGACACACTGGCTCGCGCCGTCCGTGACCCGGAACACCGCGCCGGTGGGGCCGGCAAGCGTCAATTCATGCGACACGGAGCTCATGGCCGTCTGCCTCGATCAGGGTCTTGCCGTCGCGACGGCGGACACGGATCCGTCGTCCAGGACCACGCTCTTGACGACGATCGTCCGGCTCCAGACGCCGGCGCCTTCGCGCAGCATGTACTTGCCCGGCAGCACCGGCGGCAGGAAGGCTTCGCCGGCAGGACCGGCCGACAGCGGACCGAGCGGCTGGAGCGCGGCGTCCATCACCTCGACGTCGGCGGCGGCCTGCCCGGCCAGGAGCGCGGCCACGTCGATCGGTCCGACGACCTGACGCTGGAACAGGACGAAGTCTTCCAGACGCGCGTGGGAGTAGGGATCGCACCATTCGACCGGGTTCTGCACATGACCCGGCTTCAACTGCGCGGCGCGGAGCGGGACGTTCTCCTTCAGGTACGCGAGCACGTCGGCGGCGGTCACGTCCGTCTTGCCGGGCTGGCCGGCGGAGCCGCTCATGGCCTCCAGCAGCACGTCGGTGAAGACGCCTCCGGTGGGCGTGTCCAGCGCCTGCTGGTTGGGCATGCAGGCCGCCACGACGAACACCGACGGCCGGTCCGTCCGCGGCGGCAGGTTCAGCAGGTTGTAGGGCGGGAAGGTGCCGGGTTGCCAGTCATTGCAGCAATCGAAGAAGCAGAGGTACTCGCGATAGACCTCGACCGCCGTCATCTGCGGCACCCAGCCGCTGGACATGAACACGTCCGGCAGGAGATTCCCATGCGTGGCGCAGAAGATGCCCGGCATGGCCGGTGCGCTCGGCGCGGACCGGCCGTGCGCGGAGGCGTACAGGAAGAGACGGTCGCGTGGGCTGGCCATGCCGGTCGCCAGCAGGTGATGCAGGGACGCCTCGACGGACCGGTAGTTCCACGAGGGCACGTTGTTGGCCGGTGGCGGCGCGGAGGGCCAGACGAACTCCTGGACGCCCATCGGCTGGGGCTGGCTGCGCAGCCAGTTGCCCACGCGGCTGCTGTCCCGCGCGGCGCCCGGGAGCGCGCGCAGCAGATGCCCGCTGATCGGGTAGTTGGCAACGCTGACGAGCAAGGCGTCTGAGGGCATGGCGGCGGTGGTGCCTTGACCGCGCGGTCAGGGATAGATCGTCTGGATGAAGGCGCGGTCGCCGGCCGACAGCCGGTCCGACGGCTTGATGGCCGGCTGGCCGTCGAGCCAGCGCGCGGGGATCGTGTAGATCATGATCGACACGAGGTCCGGCTTGCTGATCAAGACACGCGACAGGGGGTATTGCTCGAAGACGTTGTAGTCCACATCGGCCTTGGACCAATCGTTCGGCGGCGCCCCGAGATCGGCATAGACGACATCCTTCTTCCACTTCAGCTTGAGTTCGGGATGGTTGTGCTCGTGCAGCAGACCGAGGGCATGGCCGAACTCGTGCAGCACGACGCTGTCGAACTCCGACGCCGGCGTCTTCTCCGTCGCCCATCCCAGGTTCATGGTCGGGTCCGTCGAGGGCACGAGCTTGGCGTCGGTCCCGATCACGGACCAGGAGCCGCCAGCGGGGTCGAAGGCGATGCGGATATCGGCCTGGGTGGCATCGCTCACGCGCTCGAACTTCAGGTTCGCGGTGCCGCCGCCTTCGCCGGTCCATCGGCTGGCCGCCTCGACGACACGAGCCCTCAGCTTGTCGGACCCGGACAGAAATCCGATGCTGAGCGTGCGGCCTGTCTTCCAGAGGCGCTCCCTGTCCGCCATGCCCTTCGTCTGGATCGACGTCCCCTGCGCCCACCCGGGCGGCGGCATCATGTCCTTCGTGCTGCAGAACCAGTCCTCCATGAGGGACTCGATGGCGGGATCGGGCATGGCTGCTCCTCGTTGGCGACGGCGGTGAAAGAGAGACGCTGGCGGGAACGATGACAGGTCGTCCGCCCGCGCACACCCGCAATCTTGAGGATGACGATCCCGGGGGCAGCCGATACGGTCGGTGCCCGATCGACCCGTACGTCGGCAGGAGAAGCCTCGATGGCCACCTCGAAGAAGCAACCCGCAGCGAAGCCGCGCCGCGCCGCCGCCAAGAGCACCTCGGCAGTCAAGGCACCGGCGAAGCCAGCGGCGGCCAAGGCGGCAAGAACGGCCAAAGCGATCAAGGCGGCCAAGGCCGCGCCAGTGCGGAAGGCGACGCCAAAGACCGTCCCGGGTCAGCTTGCCGCCGGCGGGCCGGTGACCTTGCAGGAAGCGCGTGCGTTGGCCGCCGCGGCCAAGCCCGCGACGGCCGGCAAGGCCATGGCGATGAAGGCGATCGCCGTGCCGCAGGTGGAAGAGCGCATCCAGCTCGCCGAAGAGCGCAAGGACCGCCGCGACCGCCGGCAAGAGGACATCCAGCGCCGCGTCGACGAGTACAAGGCGACCATGCAGATCATGAAGCTGCGCACGGCGCGGGCGCCGGCCCCGGCGGGCGCGCCAAAGGCGATGAAGGCGCCGGCGAAGGCCGCCGCCGCCCCGCAGTCGGGCTTCGCGCCGCTGCAGATCCTGGCCGAAGGCGACTCCTGGTTCGACTATCCGCCGTTCTTCCTCAAGGGAGGTCTGGTGAATCGACTGGAGAAGCGGCTGGGTGTCCCGATCCTGAATCTCGCCAAGGCCGGCGACGAGGTCCGCTTCATGCTGGGCGTCGAGCAGTACCAGCTGCTTCGCAGACACCTGAAGCAGGGCTGTCCGGCGGGCGGCCCCTGGGACGCGGTGCTCTTCTCCGGCGGCGGCAACGACATCGTCGGCCTGCCGATGTCCCTCTGGATCAAGGACTGGGCCAACGGGTCCACGCCGGCGTCACGGCTGATCGCCAACCGCTTCGATGCGGCGCTGGAGCTCGTGCGCGCGGGTTATGAAGAACTGATCGCGATGCGGGACCAGCTCAGCAAAGGCACGCTGCTGGTCTTCCACGCCTACGACTTTGCGATCCCCAACGGCAAGGGCATCTGCGGCTTCGGTCCCTGGCTCAAGCCGGCGCTCGACCTGCGCAACTTCCCCACTCTCGCCACCGGCACGGAACTCGTGAAGACCATGCTGCTGCGCTTCGCCGCGATGCTGACGAGCTTGCAGCAGCAGCACGCCGACGTGTGTTTCATCAACGCGCAAGGCACCTTGCCTCCGGCGCTCAGCGCCTGGCACAACGAGCTTCACCCGTCCAGCGAAGGGTTCGACCTCCACGCCGGCCGCTTCTACTCGGAGTTGAAGCAGCGGTTTCCCAATCGCGTCGCGTGAGGATCCTTCGGGTGATGGGCCGTTGCCTGAGAGCCGCCGCGCGGCCCGTCGCCGATCGGCGTTCAGCCGAGCAGTTCGTCGAGCCGGTCGATGTAGCGCTCCGCGGGCACCTCGCGGATCGGCTGCCCGTGGTTGTAGCCGTAGCTGACGAGCGCGATCGGGCAGCCGGCCGCATGCGCGGCGCGGGCGTCGTTGCTGGAGTCGCCGATCATCCAGGTCGTCGCGGGCGCTGACCCGAGCGCCTCGCAGGTCTTGAGCAGCGGCATCGGATCGGGCTTCTTGCGCTCGAAGTCGTCGCCGCCGAAGACGCGGTCGAAGTAACCGTCGAGGTCCTTGCGCTTGAGCAGCTCCCGCGCGAACGCGGCCGGCTTGTTGGTCAGGCAGGCCATCGGCAGGCCGAGCGCCTTCAGCGCTTCCAGCCCTTCGATCACGCCGGGGAACACTTCGGCGTGCTCGCCGTTGAGCACCTCGTAGTGGCGCTGGTAGAGCGCCCAGGCCTGCTCGTAGTGCGACTGCGGCGCGCCGACCTCGGCCAGCACGCTGCGGATCAGATGCTCGCTGCCCTGCCCGATCGTGTGCTCCACGAAGTCGCGCTGGACGGCGGGCAAGGCCATGTCGGCCATCACGCGGTTCAGCACCGCGACGAAATCGCCCAGGGTGTCGACGAGCGTGCCGTCGAGGTCGAGCATGAAGGCGGTGGGAGTCGGATCGAGAACAGGCATGCCGGCATCCTAGCCGCGCCTCACGCCTTCTTCGGCGAAGCCACCTCGCCCAACGCCGCCACCTCGGCCGCGACCTCCGCCACCAGCGCCCTCAACCACCGATGCGCCGGATCGTCGCGGTATCTGACGTGCCACGCGATCTCCACCGGGAAGGTGCCGAGGTCCACCGGCGACGGCAGCACCTTCAGCCGTTTGTCCGACGCCAGCTTGCGGCAGATCTGCGCCGGCAGCGTCGCGCAGTAGTCCGTCACCGCGACGACCTCCGGCACCGCCAGGAAGTGCGTCACCGACACGGCGACTTCGCGCTTCAGGCCCTGCTTCTCCAGCGCCTGGAACAGCCCCACGCGCAGCCGGCCCGGCGGCAGCACGTTCACGTGCTTGAGCTGCTCGTACTGCTTGCGCGTCAGCTTGCGATCCACGACCGGATGTCCGCGCCGCACGATGCACGCCAGCCCGTCCTCCATCACCTTCTGCACCACGAGGTTGTCCGGCGGCTCGACCACCCGGCCCAGCACCATCGCCGTCGAACCCGAGATCACGCCCGTCTCCGCCAGGTCCGTGCCGAACGGCGTCAGCCGCACCGCCATGTTGGGCGCCCGCTGCCGCAGCCGCGCGACGATCGCCGGCACCAGCACCAGTTCGACATAGCTGTTCGGCGCGAGCGTCACCAGCTGCGTCGACTTCCCCGGATCAAAGTCCTGCTGGCCAAGGATCGCCGCATCCAGGCTGGCCAGCGCGGCGGCAATGATGGGCGCGAGTTCCTCCGCCTTCTGCGTCGGCTGCATGCCGTAGCGCTCCCGGATGAAGAGCGGATCCATCAGCATCGCCCGCAACCGCGTCAGCGCGTTGGACAGCGCCGGCTGCGTGATGCCCAGCCGCTGCGCCGCCCGGGTCACGCTGCGCTCCTCCATCACCGCCAGGAACACCGGCAGCAGGTTCAGGTCGTATCGCATCCAGCCATGTTGCCCGACGCATATCTGTTGTTCAACGGATAAATTGGATGAATGTGGCGCCGATGCCCAGACTTCGTCCTGTCATCGAGCCGCCGACACGAATCTTCCGACATCAGACGGCTCACCAAGCTCCGACTCAACGTGAAAGGAACCGTTATGTCCACCCCCACCGCCGCCTCCGATCAGAAGCTCTTCACCCCCGGCCGCATCGGCGCGATCGAGGTCCGCAACCGCGTCGCGATGGCGCCGCTGACCCGCTCCCGCGCCAGCGCGGACGGCGTGCCGTCGCCGCTGGCCGTCGAGTACTACCGCCAGCGCGCCTCCGCCGGGCTGATCGTGGCGGAGGCGACCAACATCTCCCGCCAAGGCCGCGGATATGCGTGGACGCCGGGCATCTACACGCCCGAGCAGGTCGAGGCGTGGAAGCGCGTCACCGATGCCGTGCATGCCGAGGGCGGAAAGATCGTGCTGCAGCTCTGGCACGTGGGCCGCATGTCGCATGTGAGCCTGCAGGAGGACGGCGCCGCGCCGGTCGCGCCGTCCGCCCTCCAGGCGGGCACGGTCGTCTTCACCGAGGCCGGCTTCGAGCCGCCGTCGGCGCCGCGCGCGCTGTCGCTGTCCGAGCTCCCCGGCCTGGTCGAGGACTACCGGCGGGCCGCGGTCAACGCGAAGCTCGCGGGCTTCGACGGCGTGGAGATCCACGCGGCCAACGGCTATCTGCTGGAGCAGTTCCTGCGCGACAGCACCAACCGCCGCACCGACCAATACGGGGGATCGATCGAGAACCGTGCGCGCTTCGTGCTCGAAGTCGTGGATGCCGTGACCGAAGTGTGGGGCGCGGACCGCGTCGGCCTGCGCCTGTCGCCGCTGTCGACGGCGATCGGCGACACGCCGATCGACAGCACGCCGGCCGAGACGCACGGCTACCTGGCCCGCAAGCTCGGCGAGCGGGGGCTGGCCTATCTTCACGTCGTGGAAGGTCAGCTGCATGCCGGCAACGGTGCCGATGCCTTCGACGTCGAAGCGCTGCGCTACGCCTTCGGCGGCGCCTACATCGCCAACAACGGCTACGACCGCCAGCGCGCGTTGAATGCCACGTCCTCAGGTCACGCGGACATGGTCGCCTTCGGCAAGCCCTTCATCGGGAACCCGGATCTGGTCGAGCGTCTGAAGGGCAATCTGCCGCTGTTCGACGCGCCGCAGTCGGCGTACTTCGGCGGCGGCGCGGAGGGCTACACGCAGTTCAGCGAACAAGCTGCCGCGTAAGTCTCCGTCAGTTCATGCGTGAGGCTGCTGGCCCTCACCCCTGCCCTCTCCCGCAAGCGGGAGAGGGAGTCCGGCCGGTTCGACTCGTGGCGCTGGCTCCTCTTGCTCCCTCTCCCGCTTGCGGGAGAGGGTGGGGGTGAGGGCCAGCGGCCGCGGCCGTCAGCAATCAAGAAAAGACGCCGACGGCAGTGACCAGCACCTGCGACTGCTGCTCCAGCGATTCCGCCGCTGCGGACGCCTGCTCGACCAGCGCCGCGTTCTGCTGCGTCGCCTGGTCCATCTGCGCGATGGCCTGGTTGATCTGCTCGATGCCCGCGGTCTGTTCCTGGCTGGCGCTGGAGATCTCGCCGACGATGTCGGTGACCCGCTTCACGCTGCCGACGATCTGCGACATCGTCGCGCCCGCCTGGCCGACCAGCGCGCCGCCGGCCTCGACCTTCTGCACCGAGTCGCCGATCAGCGTCTTGATCTCCTTGGCCGCCGTCGCGCTGCGCTGCGCCAGCGTGCGCACCTCCGACGCCACGACCGCGAAGCCGCGCCCCTGCTCACCGGCCCGCGCCGCTTCCACCGCCGCATTCAGCGCCAGGATGTTGGTCTGGAACGCGATCCCGTCAATCGTGCCGATGATGTCGACGATCTTGTTGGACGAGCTGCTGATCGACGCCATCGTCGCCACCACCTCGTCGACCACCTTGCCACCCTGCACCGCGATCTCGGACGCGGACATCGCCAGTTGGTTGGCCTGGCGCGCGTTGTCGGCGCTCTGCTTGACCGTGGCGGTCAGCTCTTCCATCGACGCCGCCGTCTCTTCCAGCGCGCTCGCCTGCGATTCGGTGCGCGAGGACAGGTCGCGATTGCCGGCGGCGATCTCGCCGGCGGCCGTCGCGATCGTGTCGGTGGAACCGCGGATCTGGCCGACGGTCGTCGACAGGCTGCGCTGCATGCGGTCCATCGCGGACAGCAGGCTGTCGGCGTGCGCGCCGCGCAGGTCGACCGCCACGTTCAGGTCGCCCGCGCCGATGCGGTGGACGATGTCCGCGGCATACGCCGGTTCGCCGCCCAGCTGCCGATAGATGCTGCCGGCCAGGCGCCAGCCCAGCACGCCGACCACCGCCATCAGCGCCAGGCCGATGGACAGCAGCACCACGGCGCTGCGCCAGAAGGCGTTGTCGATGTCGTCGATGTAATCACCGAAACCGATGATCCAGTCCCAGGGCTCGAAGCGGACCACCGCGTAGAGCTTCTCGACCTCGTCCTTCGTGTTGGGCCGCGTGCCCAGCGCGATCACGGTGCCGACCTTCTTGCCCTCCAGCGCGGTGCGGTAGCGCACGCCGGCTTCCTTGCCGCCCTTGGCGTCAACGATGCCGACGCGCTTCGGGTTCGGGTGGACGAGGTTGACGTCATCGCTGTAGCCGCGGACGAAGAAGTAGAGCTCGTCCTTGCGGAAGCTGCCGATGATCAGCTTCCCCTGCTTCTGCGCCTCTTCGCGGGTGATCTTGCCCGCGGTCTCCTGCTCATGCAGCTTCTCCAGCGCCGACTGCGCCAGCACGACCAGCGTGGACAACTGCGCGGTGCGCTCTTTCATCATCGTCTGGCGCAGCGTCGTCAGGGACACCGCGGCCAGGACCACCATGCCGATCAGCGCGGCAAGACACAGGAAGAGGATTCGGGTTCGGAGTTTCATGAGGACGTGTGGAAGGCTGGCGGCCGCGCGCGGCGGACGGGATGGCCCGAACGGGCCATCCGGGTTTATCGACCAGTTCCCGCGCCTGCCGAGCCCAGGCCCCGGCTAACGCACGGTGTTATCCGTCACAACCGCACGGATCGGCGTCCACAGCGTGAAACCGATTTCGGTCTTCCCGTCGGCCGACGCCGCGAAGGTCTCGCCGCCATGCATGCGGGCGACCGCGCGCACGATGGCCAGCCCAAGGCCGAAGCGGTCCCCCGCCTTCGAGCGCGAGGACTCGCCGCGCCAGAAGCGGTCGAACATGCGCCGACGGATGTCGTCGGGAATCGGATCGCCCGGGTTGATCACGACGATCTTCGCGCCGCCGGCGTCACCCGTCATGCCCTCAGCGCTGCTCACATCGCGCAAGCCCTGACCCTCCGCGGCGCGCTCGATCCGCACCGTCAGCGTCGCGCCTTCCGGTGCGTGCCGCGACGCATTGGTCAGAAGATTGACGAGCGCCCGGCGCAGCAGCGCGCGGTTGACCGGCATCCGATGATCGCCTTCGACCGCCAGCCGCTGGTGCTTCTCGTCGAGCAGGATCTCGACGAACTCGCCCACGCCCAGCGCCTCGTCGCGCAGCGACAGCTCGACCAGATCCGCCGCCGCGTCGCCCTGGTCGGCGCGCGCGAGGAACAGCATGTCGTTGATCATCGACGCCATGCCACGCAGCTCCTCGAGATGGGACTCCAGCACATCGCGCATCTCGGCCTCCGGCCGGTCCCGCGACAACACCACCTCGGCGCCGTTGATCATGATCGCCAGCGGCGTGCGCAGCTCGTGGGCGACGTTCGCGTTGAAGCCCTCGAGCTGGTGCCAGGCCTCCTCCATCCGCGACAGCACCTCGTTGAAGCGCTGCGCCAGCGGCATCAGCTCGGCGCTGTCCTCGGGCAGCGTGAGCCGGCGCGACAGCGCGCCGGGCTGGATCACGGCGGCCTCGCGCGACAGCGCCGACAACGCGCGCAGTCCGCGCCGCGTCGCCAGCCACGCCAGCGCGATCGTGCACTGCACGCCGGCCACGCCGACCATCAGGCCCGCGTCGTCGTAGGTCGACAGCATCTGCTGGCGCGGCCTCGGGTCCATCCCGATCAGCACCTGCGCATCGGGGAACACCGCGTGATCGGGCAGACGGAAATGCGCGCCGCGCAGCTCGACGCCATCCTGCCGACGCAGCCAGACCTTGTCGCCGTCGCGCTGCACCGACGGCGGCATGGGTTCCGCGCCGTACAGCAGCGCGCCGTCGCGCCCGACCAGCCACACGTTCCAGCGGAAGCGCCCGCCGACGCTCGTCGCCGCCAGGTGGCGGCGCAGCATCGGCAGATCGTCCATCGATCGCGCCTCGCCGATGAAGTGCTTCACGACCTCCGTCTTGCCGAGCAGGTCGGCGCGCTCGTCGGCGATCAGCACCTGCTCCAGCGCCTTGTGCAGCAGGAAGCCGGCCGCGGAGAACACCACCACCGCCACCAGCGCCAGCATCAGCACCAGCCGCGCGGAGATCGAGCCGAGCCGGCCCGCGCTCATCGGGACGCCTTCACGCGCACGATCGGCCGCATCAACCGCATCAACCGCATCGGCAGGAACGGCGGCACCGGGCGCCTCATGTCGAGGGCACCTCCAGCACATACCCCATGCCGCGCACGGTGCGCAGCATCTTGGTCTCGAACGGGTCGTCGACCTTGGCGCGCAGACGCCGCACCGCGACATCGACGACGTTGGTGTCGCTGTCGAAGTTCATGTCCCAGACCTGCTCCGCGAGCACGGTGCGCGACAGCACCTCGCCGCGACGCCGCATCAGCAGCGCGAGCAGCTGGAACTCCTTGTTGGTGAGTACTATGGACTGACCGCCGCGGAAGGCCTTGCGTCGCGCGAGATCCAGCTGGAGATCGCCGAGCGTGAGCATCGTTTCCGACATGCCGCCCGCGCCGGCACCCGATCCCGAGCGGACGCCGCGGCGGCGCAGCGCGGTCAGTCGCGCGAGCAGCTCCGAGAACGCGAAGGGCTTGACGAGGTAATCGTCGGCGCCCTCCTGCAGACCGTGCACGCGGTCCTCGACGCCGTCCCGCGCGGTCAGCATCAGCACGGCAACGTCCTTCTCCGCCTTGATCGCCTTCAGCACGCTGAAGCCGTCGATGCCCGGCAGCATCACATCGAGCACGATCAGGTCGTACTCGCCGTTCAGCGCCAGGTGACGACCGTCGATGCCGTCAGCCGCCACGTCGACGACGTAGCCGTTCTCCGTCAGGCCCTTGCGGAGGTAACCGGCGAGCTTCGGTTCATCTTCGACGACGAGGACACGCATGTCTGCTCCTTGATCGCCGCCGCCGGGCTCCCTGCCCGGCGGCGGCGCGTGGCGGATTATCGGCAGCAAGTCAGCGCTGGCCCTGTGCGGCCTTGACGATCAGGTCGGCCACCGCCTGCGGCTGCGACAGCAGCGAGACGTGGCTGGCGTTCAGCTCGATCGTCGCGGCGCCCATGCGCTGCGCCATGAAGCGCTGCAGCTCGGGGTTGATGGTCCGGTCCTGCGTCGACACGGCGTACCAGCTCGGCTTCACGCGCCACGCGGCGACCGTCGTCTTGCCGCTCGCCACGGCGCGGGCGAAGGGCTGCTGCACGGCGAAGTAGCTGAGCGCCTCGGCGGACGGCAGGTCCCCCGCGAAGTCCTTCAGGAAGGCGTCCTGCGACAGGCTGCCCCAGTCGCCGCTCCACTTCAGGCCGGCGGCCGCGGGGGCCGTCGGGAACTTGCGGGTCAGCGCGGGGTAGTCCTCGCCGGTGTCCGGCGCGCGCGCCGCGATGTAGACCAGGCCGCTGACCTTGGGATCGGCGCCGGCCTCGGTGATCACCATGCCGGCGTACGAGTGGCCGACCAGCAGCGTCGGGCCGTCCTGCTGCGCCAGCGCGCGCTTCACGGCGTCCGCGTCGTCCTGCAGGCTGGTCAGCGGGTTCTGCACCGAGGTCACGTGCAGGCCCTTGGCCTGCAGCAG
Organism: Roseateles noduli; assembly: GCF_050626985.1. Lineage (NCBI taxonomy): Bacteria > Pseudomonadati > Pseudomonadota > Betaproteobacteria > Burkholderiales > Sphaerotilaceae > Roseateles > Roseateles noduli. The sequence continues at coordinate 5,542,271 of NZ_CP192463.1, read as the reverse complement.
CGGGATCACCTTGCCCCAGCTGGAGCCGTCGGCGTACAGGCCGTGCACCAGCACGACGTTGTGGACGGCGATCGGCGCGGACTTGGCCGTGACGGGCGCGGACTGCGGGGAAGGCGCGGCATCGGCCTCGGCATGCGCGGCGCCGAGGGACACGGTGGCGACGAAGGCGGTGGCCATCAACTGGCCGAGGAAGGTCTTGCGGTTCATGAGGCTCTTTCGCGTGGATCGGACGCCGCCATCGGCGTCCTGGTGATGGGGAAGATTCAGGGGAGATTCAGGGGAGATTCGGGGGGGGAGAGAGTCGCAGCGGCCCGGTGCCGACTGCTTGGAATGAACTGTAGAAACCGGGCTCCCACGCCAGACGCACAGCCACATGACAAGTTTGAAATCTTCGCGGGGAGTTGACGGCCGCCAGCCCGTGCGCCGTCGCGCGTCCCGTCTCCCTGCGGCATCCGGGCCGCCACCCCCAACTTGACAGATTGCGGACCGCCCGTGCGGGGCCTAGGCTCAACGATCCACACAGCGGGAGACCGCCATGCCCTTCGACCAAGACGCGCGCACCAGCGGCATCGCGCTGGCACTCTCGGGCGGGGGCTTCCGCGCCGTGCTGTTCCACGTCGGCGTGCTGTGGCGGCTCAATGAGCTCGGCGTGCTGGGCAGGCTGGCGCGGATCTCCAGCGTGTCCGGCGGCTCCATCGCCTCGGGGTTGCTGGCCGTGCGCTGGCCTCGGCTCGCGTTCGGCGAGGACGGCCGCTCCGCGCTCTTCGAGGCCGAGGTCGCCGCGCCGCTGCGCGAGTTCTGCGCGCGCAACATCGACGTCGCCTCGGTGCTGTCCGGCGCGTTCAATCCATTCCGCTCGGCCGGAGAAGCCGTCGCCGACGAGTACCGCAAGCGCCTGGGCCTCGACGCCTCGCTGCAGTCGCTGCCGGACGAACCGCGCTTCGTCTTCAACGCCACCAACTACGCGACCGGGGTCAGCTTCCGCTTCTCCAAGCCCTATGCGGGGGACTACCGCATCGGCCTGATCCCGAAGCCGCGCTTCGACGTGGCGACGGCGGTCGCCTGCTCCAGCGCGTTCCCGCCGGTGCTGGCGCCCATCGAGCTGGACGTGCGCCCCGAGGACTTCACGAAGGTCGACGGCGCCGATCTCTACGACCAGATCGACTACCGGCGCCGGCTGATGCTGGCCGACGGCGGCGTCTACGACAACCTGGGGCTGGAGACGGTCTGGGGCCGCTACGAGACGGTGCTGGTCAGCGACGCCGGCAAGCCCTTCGACATCGATGCGGGCATCGGCACGATGGCGCCGCGCCAGCTCATGCGCACGATGGACATCGGCCTGAACCAGGCGCTGGCGCTGCGCAAGCGCATGCTGATCGCGGCCTACGCCCGCGGCGACGCGAAGGGCGCGTTCTGGGCCATCGACACCGACATCGCCGGCTACCCGGCCACCGAAGAGGCCAAGCTGACCGTCGATCCCGCGCGTGTCGCCGACCTCGCCGCGATCCGGACCCGGCTCGACCGCTTCAAGGAGCAGGAACAGTGCGAGCTGATCAACTGGGGCTATGCGGTCAGCGACGCCGCGGTGAGATCGCGCGCACCGCATGTGGCGCTGCGGCACCAGTCGCCGGCGTGGCCGTATCCGAAGCACGCGCTGGACTGAGGGGGCCCGACTGACGCCGCGCCATGGCCGACATCTTCCGCATCGAGCTGCTGCCGGCGCGCCACGGCGACTGCCTGCTGCTCGAGTACGGCGACGCCGCGCGACCGCATCGCGTGCTGATCGACGGCGGTCCGATCGGCGCGTACGGCGCGCTGTCACAACGTCTGGCCGCGCTGCCCGACGACGAGCGCGAGCTGGAACTGCTCGTGATCACGCACGTCGACGGCGATCACATCGAGGGCTGCCTCAAGCTGTTGAACCACCGCGAGCTGGCCACCTTCCGCGACATCTGGTTCAACGGCTGGCCGCACATCGCGCAGCCGCTGAAGGAGCCGCCGCCGCCCCGGCCCGGCGCGACGGGCGGCCACGGCGCCGCGGACGTGAACGCCCAGCGCAGCCCGCTGCAGGGCTCGATGATCAGCGTGCGCATCGAGGACCGGCAGTGGAACGCGGCCTTCCAGGGCGCGCCGATCTTCGTGCCGGCGATCGGCCCGCTGCCCGTGCGCGAGTTGCCCGGCGGCCTGCGTCTGACGCTGCTGTCGCCGACGCTGGAGAAGCTCGAGAAGCTGCGCGTCGCGTGGGACCGCGCGCTGGAGCGCGCCGAGCTGGACGCCACCGATGAAGCGGCACTCAGCGCGCGCCTCGAAGGCCGCGCCGCGTTCCGTTCCGGCGGACTGCGCCGGCGTCCGAAGCCCGAGGAGATGCTGTCCTCGACGGCGCTGGCGCTCGGTCCCATCGACAACGCCGCGGCCAACGGCTCCAGCATCGCCGTGATCGCCGAGTACCAGGGCCGCCGCATCGCGCTGCTCGGTGACGCGCACGCGCCGACGCTGACGGCCGCGTTGCGACGCCTCGCCGGCGCGGCGGGCGAACCGCGCCTGCGACTCGATGCAGTGAAGATGGCCCATCACGGCTCCGCCGCCAACCTGAGCGAGGACTTCCTCAGCCGGATCGAGTGCAGCACCTGGCTGATCTCCACCGACGGCAGCATCTTCAACCACCCCGACGACGAGGCGATCCACACCGTCGTGCGGAACGTGCCGGGCGCGCGGCTGCTCTTCAACTACCGCTCCGCGCGCACGGCGCCGTGGGACGAGCCGGCCATGCGCGCCGCGCACGGCCACGAGGCCTTCTACCCGGCGGACGCCGCGGCGGGCCTCTCGCTCGACCTCATGACGGGACGCCCGACGTGACCAGCATCGCCGAGGCCCAGGCGTTGTCCTGGCCTTCGTAGCGGCGGTAGAGCCGCCGCCGCGCGTGCCCGAAGGCGGCATCCAGCGAGCGGCTGCGCTGCAGCATCCGGTAGAAGAGCAGCGCCTGCACGGCCGCCGTGCGGTCGTTGACCCGGCAGCGATAACCGAGCACGGCGTGGATGCCGGCCTCGGCGGCCAGCGTCGCGAAGCCCGAGTTGCCGCTCTCGCAGCTGCTCAGGTAGACGAAGCGCGTGTCGCGCAGGTAGCTGAGGATGTCGCCGAAGTCGACGCATTGCGGCTCTTCCTTCGGTCCGACGAACAGGAAGCCGGTCCCGCCCAGCTGCCGCGCACCGGCCGGCTGGAAGCAGGTGTGGCCGGCGAAGTGGATCAGGTCCCAGCCGCCGTCGCCCAGCGCCGCCACGAGGCTGTCGCGGCTCAGCGGGCCGTCGAGGCCGATCACGCTGACGTTGCGCTCGTGGAAGAGCGGCTGGCCGCTGCGCGGATCGGGCCGCGTCAGCAGCTTCTTCACCCGCGAGCACTCGCGCCGGACCGCCGTCAGCGGCGCGAGCTGCAGCGCGCCGCCCTTGAGCTGGTCGTCGTAGGCCGTGCCATGCGTGTCCGCGCAGATCAGCAGCGCGCGACGGGCCGCCACCGGGCCGGCGAACAGGCTGCTCTGGCTCTCCTTCGAGGCCGCGAGCCGCCGCGACATCGACGCCGCCCTGGCCAGCCAGGGCACCTCCTGCGAGGGCTCGAACATCGCCTCGAGCAGCAGCGGATAGCAGTCCTCCGACACCTCGAAGGTGATGCGGTCCGTCACGTCCTTGCCGGCCTCGCCGAGCTGCTGGAAGGCCTTGAGCCGCGCGTTCTCGCGCTGCAGGCGGAAGCTCTCCTGGTCCTCGCACAGGGCGATGCGGATGCTCTTGCCGATGCGGGAGAACTCCTTGTACCAGTCCGGTTCGTGCATGTACTGGGCCTGCCAGTCGAGCCGCGCCGACTTGCTGACCGTCAACGGCCCCGCGCCCTGGAACTGGAAGTCGATGCCGTGCATCTCGAAGCGCCAGTTGTCCGCGATCGCGGAGACCCGGATGTCGAGGCAGGGATTCAGCGCGGCGACGCGCGCCCGGCCGCCGCGACCCGCGAGCGCGCCGCCCCCCGCATCGCCACCCGCGCCGGCACCCTCCGCATCGGGCGACTCCAGACCCAGCAGCTCCAGCGCGAAGCTGCCCGCCGACGCCGGATCCGCATGCAGCGTCACCCGCAGCCGGATGCAGGCCATGTTCAGCTCGGTGGTCATCGCCGGCGCCAGCAGCATCATCGGCGTGTTGCCGAGCACGCGGACCTCGCGGCAGAAGGCCAGGCCGCCGTCCTCCGCGACGACCGCGCCCGCGTCGTCGGCCAGCTGGCTGCCGACGATGATGTAGTCGAAGGGCTGACCGGTCAGCAGCTCCAGCCCGGTCTCGCGGTTGGTCTCTTCCTGGATGGTGTGACGGCCGAGCTGCCGCAGCTGCTTCTTGATCTGCGGGCCGAGGCTGCCCTGCTGCTGCGGGCTGAGCACGAGGAGGATGTCAGCCATGGACCCTCCTGCGCAGGAAGCTCAGCACGAACTCGGTGTCGCCGTCCGGCAGCACGCTGGCCTTGAGCGCGCCGCCCTGGTTCTTCATCAGCTTGCCGAGCAGCGGATTGGCCAGGCGCAGGTCCGCCTGCGCCGCCTCGGGCGCGGAGAAGCGCTCCCCATGGCGCCGCGCCGGCGGCAAGCGGCCACGCAGCCGCAGGAAGACCAGGTCGTCGTCCGGCACCAGCGTCAGCCGCACCATCGCCGTCTCCGGCGCCGCGCGCAGCAGCACCGAGAGCAGGCTCTCCACGACGATGTGCAGCTGCATGTGGTCGGCCTCCACCTCCACCTTGCGCGCCGCGGTCTCGAACACGACCTTGCGCCGCTCCGATGCGGCCAGGCTGGCCAGCAGCGCGTCGATCTCGCAGTCCAGCCGGATGGTGCTCGCGACGCGCGAGGCGACCCGCGCCTCGCGGTTGTACATGGCCAGGCGCGTGAAGGCGTGCTTCACGCGCCCCAGTTGCCGGAGCACGGTCTGCAGCTCCCGGCCGCGCGCCTGCTCGCGGGCCGCGTCCGAGCCGAACGCCGCCTCGAGCTGATCCTCCAGGCACGACATCGCCATGCCCAGCGGCGCCTGCGTCTCGACGGCCAGTTCGTAGGCGGTCTCCTCGAGGAACTCCAGTTGCACCGAGCGCCGGATCGGCCGCAGGTCGCGCGCGATGAAGACATGCCCGCCGAGCTTGCCCGGGAAGTCGCGCCGCGTGATGAAGACCGGCAGGCCGCCCGCCTCCGACGCGGTATCGGGCACGGCGGCGATCGCGGCCCCGGGGGCCTCGTCGACGGCGGCGCCCCTGCGGCAGACGCGCAGTTCGCCGATGCGGTCGCCCGCCTCGGTGCCGTCCAGCAGCGCCGCCAGCGGCTCCGGGTTCTGGAACAGCTCCAGCAGGCTGCGCCCTTCCAGCGTCTTCGGCGCCGCGCCGAACAGCGCCTCCGCTGCCGGATTGACGCGGCGGATGCGCAGCTTGGCGTCGGTCGCGATGATCGGGTCGGAGACGTTGTTGACGCACTCCGTCATCAGCGTCAGGTCGCTGATGCGCTCCATCGCGCCGGCCACCTCGTGCGCGATGTCGGTCAGCTGCCGGACGTGTTCCCGGGAGAACGCGTTCACCCGCGGATCGTCGACGTTGACGATGAAGCGCACCCGCTCGCCTTCCGAGAACATGATCGGCACGGCCAGTTCCGAACGGATCGGTTCGCCGTCGGGGGTCCGGAGGTACTCGGCATCGCGCGTGACGTCGGGGATCTTCTGCGGCTGCATCGTCCGCACGACCCGGCCGAGGATGCCCTGGCCGATGCCCTGCGTGTAGTCGCCCCAGGACACGCCGGTGTCCACGGCGAACCCGTCGTCGCCGAGCCGGGCCGAGGCCACGCGCACGATCGCCTCGCGCGCGCTGTCGATCCGGAACAGCGACACGTGCCGCCAGTCGAAGATCTCGACCAGCGCATCGGACAGGCACCGGCACGCGCCCTGGATGTCGACGCAGCGGTTGAGCGCGCGGAACATCTGCAGCTGGCGGCGGTCGCGCTCGCGATCCGCGTGGTCCAGGCTGCACAGCACCGCCTCGATCAGCGGGAGCTGGTTGAACAGCGCGAGGTGCTGCTCGTCGTAGGCGCCGCGCTCGCGGCTGAGCAGCGTCATGATCGCGACGGTCCGCTCGTCCTCGCCTTCGCCGCGCGTAATGCGGCGCCACATGCTGGACTTCAGGTCCATGGCGTGCATCTGCCGGCACATCGGCTCGTCGGCCATGTCGGCCCACGGGGGTTCGCTCATCACCGTCTCGAAGTCGTGGACGCCGCCGTCGTTGTCTTCCATGAACGCGCGTTGCGCGGCGTTCAGCTCATACCAGGCCGTCGGCACGTCCTGCCGGAACGGCGGGTGGTTGAAGACGATCTCCGATTCCCAGGCACTGTCGTCCTCCACGACGCGCGACACCAGCATCAGGTCGAAGGGCAGTTCCCGGCGCAGCGCCTCGGCCACCAGCGGCAGCAGGTCCGGGCGGCCGGCATGGCTCAGCGTCAGCGCGCGCACCTGGTCGGTCAGCACCTGGTGCTGCAGGCTGCGGAAGAAGCCCAGCGAGCCCACGACCGTGCCGCGCTCGTCCATCAGCGGCAGGCCCGTCACCTCGACGGCCACCTGCCGCTCCGGATCGTCCTGGCAGGTCAGCGTGACGCGGTAGGCGCCGAGCTCCCGGTTGCGGCGCCCGCGCGTCTCCTCGTCGAGCACGCGACCCGCTTCGCCGGCAAAGAGCCGGTCCAGGCGCAACTGATCGACATGCTCGACCCCGCTCATCGCCAGCGCGGCCGCGTTGGCATAGAGCACGTTGTTGTCGAGGTCGCGCTGGATCACGGCGATCCGCGAGCCGTCGAAGACCGCCCGCTTCATCTGTCCCAGCATCGCGGCGGCTGCCGCCGAGGTGGGTCGCTGTGCGGAGTCTTGTGCGGAGTCATCCATGAGGCCGCCTCCTGGCCATCCCTGGCCCTCGTTCCCTTGCCGACATCCCTGGCCGGCATCCCTGCCGACCGCCTGAAGGCTACGCCGATTGATCGGCCGACGCGCCTGACAACATAGGGGTCCGAGGCCCGGGAGGCCCCATTTCATCGGTATTCCCCCGATGTCCGCCGACATCCGGCCGGCATTCCGTGGCCGCGGCGCCACGCGATGCTGACGAACTGTGCTCCTTTGCGGCGGTCCGAACTGCATGCCCCACGGGGCGGCGCCGCTCTCCACCATGGAGTCCGGAGTGCGCCACCCCCCTGGAAGCCCTGGAGTCCCCGATGAGCAAGATGCCCCCCCGCCCCCGCCGCGAAGTCCCCGGCATCCGTCGCTACGACGGCCCCGCCGGCGGCTGGGGCGCGCTGCGCGCCACCGCGCAGGCGGTGCGCCAGCAGATGGAGATCGTCGAGGCGCCCATCGTCCTGATGCGCACCAACCAGCCCGCCGGCTTCGACTGCCCCGGCTGCGCCTGGCCGGACAAGGAGCACAAGTCCACCTTCCAGTTCTGCGAGAACGGCGCCAAGGCCGTCACCTGGGAAGCGACCAGCAAGCGCGTGACGCCGGACTTCTTCGCGCGGCACACGGTGTCGTCGCTGCTGGCACTGTCCGATCACGAGCTCGAGAACTTCGGCCGCCTGACGCATCCGATGGCCTACGACGCGGCCACCGACACCTTCCGCGCCGTCGAGTGGGACACGGCGTTCGCCCGCATCGGCGAGGTGCTGCGCGGCATGGCGTCGCCGGACCGCGTCGAGTTCTACACCTCGGGCCGCGCGTCCAACGAGGCCGCCTACCTGTTCCAGCTCTTCGCCCGCGAGTACGGCACCAACAACTTCCCCGACTGCTCCAACCTGTGCCACGAGGCCACCAGCGTCGGCCTGCCGCGGTCCATCGGCATCGGCAAGGGCACGGTGTCGCTGGTCGACTTCGAGTCGACGGAGCTGATCCTGTCCATCGGCCACAACCCCGGCACCAACCACCCGCGGATGATGGGCACGCTGCACGAGTGCGCCCGCCGCGGCGTGCCCATCATCGTGCTGAACCCGCTGCGGGAGCGCGCGCTGGAGCGCTTCGCGGATCCGCAGGACGTCGTCGAGATGGCCACCAACCGCTCGACCGACATCGCGTCGACCTACCTGCAGGTGAAGGCCGGCGGCGACGCGGCCGCGCTGAAGGGCATCATGAAGGCGCTGCTGGCGCTGGACGCCTGGGCCGGCAAGGGTGCCGGCATCCTGGACCGGGACTTCATCGCCGAGCACACCAGCGGCTTCGACGCGCTGGTGGAGGACCTGTACGCCACCTCCTGGGCCGAGATCGAGGACGAGTCCGGCCTGCGCCGCGCCGACCTGGAGACCGTCGCGCAGGCCTATGCCAGGTCCAGGGCGACGATCGTCACCTACGGCATGGGCGTGACGCAGCACAACACCGGCACCGCCAACGTGCGGCTGATCGCGGACCTGCTGCTGATGCGCGGCAACATCGGCAAGCCCGGCGCCGGCATCTGCCCGTTGCGCGGGCATTCCAACGTGCAGGGCAACCGCACCGTCGGCATCACCGAGCAGCCGCCCCAGGACTTCCTCGACCGGCTCGAGGACGTCTTCGGCTTCACGCCGCCGAAGGCGCACGGCCACGACGCGGTGAAGGCGATGCGGGCCATGGAGACCGGCGAGGCGAAGGCCCTGATCTGCCTGGGCGGCAACTTCGCCGTTGCGTTGCCCGATCCCGAACGCTGCTTCCCGGCGATGAAGTCTCTGGCGCTGAGCGTGCACCTGGGCACCAAGCTGAACCGCTCGCACCTGCTGGTCGGCAAGGAGACCTTCCTGCTGCCGGTGATCGGCCGCACCGAGCTCGACCTGCAGGCGAGCGGGCCGCAGTCGATCACGGTGGAGGACTCGATGTCGATGGTGCACGCCTCGGCGGGGCGGCTGCGGCCGGCGTCGCCGCAGCTGCGCTCGGAGCCGGCGATCGTCGCGGGCATGGCGCGCGCGACGCTGCCGCACAGCAAGGTCGCCTGGCACGCGCTGGTGGAAGACTACGACCGCATCCGCGACCTGATCGAGCGGACCATCCCCGGCTTCGACGACTACAACGTCCGCATCCGCACGCCCGGCGGCTTCCGGATGCCGCTGCCGCCGACGGAGCGCCGCTGGCCGACGCCGACCGGCAAGGCGATGTTCTCGGTCTTCCGCGGCGTGCGAGAGCGCTACGAGCCCTGGTCCGCCGACGCGCTGCGCCTGGTCACGATCCGCAGCCACGACCAGTACAACACGACGGTCTACGGCCTGGACGACCGCTACCGCGGCGTCTTCGGCCGGCGCGACGTGCTGTTCATGCATCCGGAGGATCTCGCCGCGCAAGGCCTGGAGCACGGCGACGTCGTCGACATCGAGACCGTCGCCGAGGGCCGGTCGCTGCGGCTGCCCGGCATCACGGTGATCGAGTACGACATCGCGCGCGGCTCCGTCGCCGCCTACTACCCCGAGGCCAACGTGCTGGCGCCGCTGGACTACATCGACCAGGACAGCGGCACGCCGTCGTACAAGTCGATCCCGGTGCGGCTGGTGCGGACGGCCACCGCCCTGGCCGCCGCCACGCCCGCGATGGCAGCAGCGCCGGAGGGGGCCACGCCGGCCGAGACCTTCCCGCCGACCTGAGCGTCCGGCCCGCCGAGGACGACCGGCTCGGTCAGCAGGCCTGTCGCGCGCAGGTGGCGGCCAGCTTGCCGACGGTGATCACAGCCTGCTCGATGTCCTGGGACCAGGGCGTGCTGTAGTTCAGTCGGATGAAGTGCCGGTAGCTGTTGCTCACCGAGAACATGTAGCCGGGGCCGATGGTGATGCCGCGCTCCAGCGCGAGCTCGTAGAGCCGCAGTCCATCGATGGCCGGCGGCATCTCCACCCAGAGCACGTAGCCGCCGACGGGCGTCGAGACGCGCGTGCCTTCGGGGAAGAAGCGCAGCACGATCGCGCGCATCAGGCTGGCCTGCTGCGCGAAGGCCTTGCGCAGCCGACGCAGGTGGGCCTCGTAGCCGTCGCGTTCGAGGAAGCGCGCGATGGCGACCTGCGGCAGCGGCGGCGTGGTCAGCGTGTTGAGGAACTTCAGCTTCTCGACCTCGTCGCGATAGCGGCCCGGCAGCGCCCAGCCGATGCGGAAGGTCGACGTCAGCGTCTTCGAGAACGTGCCGCAGTGCAGGACCAGGCCGCGTGTGTCGTAGGCCTTGAGGGTGCTGGGCGGGGCGGCGCCGTAGTAGAGCTCGTTGTAGACGCCGTTCTCGATCAGCGGCATGTCGAGCCGCGTCGCGAGCGCGACGAGCGCGCGCTTGCGATCGTCCGGCATCTGGAAGCCGAGCGGGTTCTGGAAGTTCGGCATCACCATGCAGGCGGCGATCGGCTGCGTCGCGGCGATGGCGGCCAGCACGTCGACGTCGAGTCCCCGCACCGGATCGGTCGGGATCTCCAGCGCGCGCATGCCCAGGCGCTCGATGGCGTGGAGCATCGCGTAAAAGGTCGGCGTCTCGACGGCGATCACGTCGCCGGGTCTGGCCACGGCCTGCAGGCAGAGGTTGAGCGCCTCGGTCGCGCCCATCGTGACGAGGACCTCGGCCGGATCGACGGCCTGGCCCTTGTCGAGGTAGCGCCGCGCGATCTGGCGGATCAGCAGCGGATGGCCGGGCGGCAGCGCGTCCTTGAGCGTGCGCAGCGCCGGGTCGTGGCCGGCGGCGAAGGCGTAGCGGTTGAGTTTCTCGAAGGGGAAGCTGCCGGTGTCCGGATACGGCGATCCCAGCGGCACCGCGTCATGCGCGGCGATCGAGCGCAGCGTGGACAGCACGAGCCGGCTGACGTCGACCGAGGACGAGACGGCGATCGGCCGCGGCGTGGCGGGCGCCTCGACCTCGGCGGCGCCGGGCTTGAGCTGGACGTAGTAGCCGGACTGCGGTTTGCTGACGATGAGTCCCCGGCTCTCGAGCAGCACGTAGGCGCGCAGGACGGTGGTGACGCTGAGCTGCCGCTGCTTGCTGGTCTCGCGCACGGACTGCAGCCGGTCGCCGTGGCGGAAGACGCCGCCGCGGATCTGGCGTTCGATGTCGTCGGCGAGCGTCTCGTAGAGCTTCATGGCGCGCGGTTGAGATCATCCATCGCAGGTATCGGTGGGTGCGCTAGTTTATGAGCGGTATCGAGGCTCGAAAGTCCACCAATTCGAGAGCGCTCCGACGCTGGCGCGCCGAATTCCGCCCCCTTAGAGTGACTGCCCTCCCCGCGAAATTCCGCAGTGGAGCAGGCGCCGGCAGCCAGGGCTCGGCGATGTGGAACACGACTCTGCCAAGGACATGCTTCGGCCCATGACTCCCGATCCCATTCCGCCCGAGACGGGCCTGCGCATCGCATGGTGGAACACCAAACTCTCGCCGGCGCACGTGGCCGCCACGATCAGCGACACCGTCGCGCTGGCCGCGGCCGATGTACTGATGCGGCTGATGAACGTTGTTCTGGCCGACATCATCATCCTGGGCGAGATGTCCGACAGCGCCATCGCCGCCCTGCGGGACAAGTGCCCGGATGCGGTCGCGCGCTATACCTGGCTGCCGGCCTGCCACCCTGCGGGGAAGAGCCGCTTCTCCATGTGCGTCTTGAGTCGCAAGGACTACGTGCAGGTCCAGTTCCAGGATCCGATCCTGCTCGAAGACGGGAAGTCGGTGACGAAGGTGGGCCTGCGTTTCGCGGTCCGCCTGTGGGACGACAGCCAGTGGATCCATCTCATCGTCTCGCACTGGCCCAGCCGTCTGCACCTGGATCGCCATGACAGCGGACGAACCCACATCGCGGCGTTCCTCCGCCACTGGATCGAGGACAAGATCTTCCGCGGCAGTTCCCATCCGAACATCGTGCTCGTGGGCGACTTCAATGACGAGCCCTTCGATGAAGGATTGGAGCGTTATCTGCCTGCCAGCCGGGACCACGACAAGATCAAACGCAATCCGAAGCTCTTCTACAACCCGTTCTGGCGACACCTGAGCTCGTTCGAGCATCGACTGATCAAACACCATGCCGCTGATCCGGGCACCTACTTCCATCGTGGTGGCCGGGACACCTGGTGGCGGACCTTTGATCAGTTGATCGTCTCTTCCGCAGTGCTCTTCGGCACGTCCGGCTGGCGCCTGGACGAGGCGTCCACGCGCGTCGTCCCCGAAGCCCAGGCCGGCATCGAGATCCGCTCGACGCGACGGATCTTCGATCACCTTCCCATCGTCGGACACATTGAAAGGCAATACCCATGATCGACTTCGACAGCCACATCCGCGCCGGCATCGACAACGCCACCACAGCCGATGGAGAGCTCGCCGAGATCGAGCGCATCCTCGGCAAGCTGGACGAAGCCATCCGTCGCAGCACGTCCGGCAAGGGCAAGCTGTTCGTCGGCAAGTTCCACAACGCCGAAGAAGATGAGGCGATGCGACTCGCAAGCGTGCCCCTGCGGCTCGTCATCCAGAGCACGGAGGACGACCGTGACGGACGAGTCATCGCGGGTTGGGAGACCGGCTCGAACGGTGGATACGCCACACACCTGGTCTACGAGTTCCAAAGCCTTTACTGCGGCGATGGCGACGAGTTGCTGGAGGAGCTGGGCAACCTTCTCGAAACGGCCCGCGTGGGTCGCGCGATCCAGTACTTCGCCAACCGGTGAGCCCAAAAGACGAAGGCGGACATCCTTTCGAATGTCCGCCTTACCCATTGACGTCCGGCTTGCGCCTCTGCGGATCCACCACCAGAACCCGGACCGCATGAACGGAAGAATACGCAGCGGCCGTCGATCCCGGAAGGCGGGTTCACCCCATCGCGGGTTCGGCGGATGGCTGATGCGCGCGTGAGGCGATGCCCCACGCCGCCCTGCGCCGCCCTGCGCCGCCTACGCCGCCCTATGCTTCGGGCTCCTTCAGCAGCCGGTACAGCGTGTTGCGCCCGATGCCCAGCCGCCGCGCGGCTTCCGAATGGTTGCCGTCGCAGTCGTCGAGGACACGGCGGGCGTGGGCCCGGGACTGGTCTCGCAGCATCGCGGGCGCGGCGTCCGTCGCGGCGGCCCTCTGCGGCGACGCACCCGATGGCCCCGCCGCCGAGGTCGACGTCCGCGCCGCGACCGGGACGAGCACCGGGATGACCAGGCGCTCGTCCTGGTCGAGGTCCTCGACGAGATCGTCCGGCAGATGCCCGCGCCGGATCACCGACTCGCCGGGTTCCATCAGCGCGCAGGCGATGCGCAGCGCCTGCTCCAGCTGGCGCACGTTGCCGGGCCAGCGGTAGGCCGCCAGCTCGCGCGCCAACGGCGGATCGAGCACCACCCGCCGCGTCGGCTCCAGCGCGGACAGCAGGCGCTCCACCAGCAGCGGCAGGTCCTGCCGCTCCCGCAGCGGCGGCAGGCACAGCGTGAGCCCGTTGAGCCGGTAGTAGAGGTCCTCGCGGAACAGCCCCTGCGCGACCAGCGGTCGCAGCGGGCGGTGGCTCGCGCCGATCAGCTGGAAGTCCACCTGCACCGACGGCCCGCCGCCCAGCGGCTGCACATGCCGATCCTGCAGCACGCGCAGCAGCCGCGCCTGCAGCGGCAAGGGCATGTCGCCGATCTCGTCGAGGAACAGCGTGCCGCCGTGCGCCTCGCGCAGACGCCCTGGCGCGCCCTCGCGCGACGCCCCGGTGAACGCGCCGGGCCGGTAGCCGAAGAGCTCCGCCTCGATCAGCGACTCCGGCAGCGCGGCGCAGTTCACCGCCACGTAGGGCCGACCGCGGCGAGGACCGCTGTCGTGCACCGCGCGGGCGAACAGGTCCTTGCCGACGCCCGATTCGCCCTGCAGCAGCAGCGGGATCGGCTTGTCGAGCACCCGTCGCGCCCGGACGACCGCCTGATGCATCGCCGCGTCGCCGAGGTCCAGCGCCTGCAAGGCGTCTTCCACCGACAAGGCTCGAAACGCGGACTCGACGCCCGGATGCGCCGCGACGTCCGTGCCCCGCGACACGTCCGTCGAGGAACGGGCGAGGACGTCGGCATCGACCACCGCCGGGCGCGCGCTGGCAGCATTCGATGCCGGCGGCGCGGGATGTCGCCATCCGCGCGGCGCCAACAGCCGCATCCACAGCGGCGGAGCGTCCTCGCGATGCAGCAGCCGCGCGCCCTCCCCGTCCTGTCGCGCCCAATCCATCAACGCGGCCCATCGCAGCGGCAGCACCGACTCCAGCGGGCTGGGCCGCGCCGCGTCCGTCCCGAGCCAGGCCTGCGCCGCCGCGTTGCAGCCCAGGATCCAGCCGTCCTCGCTCAGCGCGAGCAGCCCCTCCGTCGGCGTGCCCAGTCCCTCCGGCTGGATGTGGATCTGCAGGCGCAGTCCATCCGCGTGCCGCGTCTGGAACAGGCGGTGTTCCACCATCCGCGCCGCCGAGCGCACCAGCGCCAGCGTGTGCCGCTGGAAGCCGTGCTGCTCGCCGGAGAGGTCCAGCACGCCGAGCACGCGCCCTTGCGGATCGCGGATCGGCGCCGCCGTGCAGCTGAGGAAGGCATTGCGCTCCAGGAAGTGCTCGCCGCCGAGCACCGACACCGGCCGCTGCTCCACCAGCGCGGTCCCGATCGCGTTCGTGCCCCGCCAGCGCTCGTCCCAGATCGCACCGGGCCGCAGCGCGACCCGCTGCGCGCGATCGACGAAGCGGCCGTCCCCCAGCGCCCCGAGCAGCAGCCCCTGCGCGTCGGCCAGGATCACGAGGCCGTCACCGTCGCGGGTCTGCTCGAAGAGGTCCTCCATCACCGGCCGCGCGTGGGCGACCAGTTCATGCTGGCGCTCCAACGCCCGTCGCAACTGCGCGCCCGATGCGTGCGGCGCGCCCGGCGGCCGTCCGACCGGGCTCAGGCCGAAATCGCGGCTGCGCAGCCAGCTGCGGCTCAGCCCTTCGTCGAGCGTCGCGACGCTGAGCCGGCCCGTGTCCAGCAGCTCGCGCCGCGCCGCGCGCAGCAGTCGCGGCGCCATGGCGGCGTCGCTCGGGGTTTTCACCATGCCGTTGTCTCCTTGGGCGCTGGGTGCGCGCTCATCGGGTCGTGACCGCCGGTTTGAACCGGTCTCGGCACCCCGGGTGTTCCATTCCGGAACACCTGTGCCGCCGATGACGTGCCTGCGCCATGTCGGACCGATCCTGACCAAAGCCAGCCGGAATGGGAAGAGGCATTCCGCCCATCACGCAGGGTCTTCGGCGCGAAGGCGGCGTTGGCACGGCCCATGCAAGACGACCCCGGGCGTCCTTCGCCTCAACAACCACGGAGACAACACCATGATCTACGCCAAGCCCAACGCGGCCGGCGCGCCGCTGCAGTTCAAGAAGCGCTACGACAACTTCATCGGCGGCCAATGGACCGCGCCGCGCGACGGCCAGTACTTCGACGTGATCACGCCCATCACCGGGCAGGTCTACACGCAGGCGGCGCGATCGACCGCCGCCGACATCGAGCTCGCGCTGGACGCCGCGCACGCCGCCGCCGAGAAGTGGGGCGCCACGCCCGCGGCCGAGCGCGCCAACGTGCTGCTGCGCATCGCCGACCGCATCGAGCAGAACCTGGAGCTGCTCGCCTACGCGGAGACCGTCGACAACGGCAAACCCATGCGCGAGACGCTGAACGCCGACCTGCCGCTGGCGGTCGACCACTTCCGCTACTTCGCCGGCTGCCTGCGGGCGCAGGAGGGCGCGCTCAGCGAGATCGACGCCAACACCATCGCGTACCACTTCCATGAGCCGCTGGGCGTCGTCGGCCAGATCATCCCGTGGAACTTCCCCCTCCTGATGGCGGCCTGGAAGCTGGCGCCGGCGCTGGGCGCGGGCAACGCGGTCGTGCTCAAGCCGGCCGAGTCGACGCCGATCGGCATCCTGCTGCTGGCCGAGCTTGTCGCCGACCTGCTGCCGCCGGGCGTGCTCAACATCGTCAACGGCTACGGCAAGGAAGCCGGCATGCCGCTGGCGCAGAGCAAGCGCATCGCCAAGATCGCTTTCACGGGCTCGACCGCGACGGGCCGCGTCATCGCGCAGGCCGCGGCGACCAACCTGATCCCGGCCACGCTGGAGCTGGGCGGCAAGAGCCCGAACGTCTTCTTCCCCGACATCGCCGCGCAGGACGACGACCTGTTCGACAAGGCGATCGAGGGGCTGGTGCTCTTCGCCTTCAACCAGGGCGAGGTCTGCACCTGCCCGTCACGCGCGCTGATCCACGAATCGATCTACGACAAGTTCATCGCCCGCGCGATCGACCGCGTGAAGGCCATCAAGCAGGGCAACCCGCTGGACACCGACACGATGATGGGTGCGCAGGCCTCGTCGATGCAGCTGGACAAGATCCTGTCCTACCTCGAGATCGGCAAGCAGGAGGGGGCGCAGTGCCTCATCGGCGGCGGACGCGCGCAGCTGGGCGGTGATCTGGCCGGCGGCTACTACATCGAGCCCACGCTCTTCAAGGGCACCAACGACATGCGGATCTTCCGCGAGGAGATCTTCGGACCCGTGCTGGCGGTGACGACCTTCAAGACCGAGGAGGAGGCGCTGCGCATCGCCAACGACACGCCGTACGGGCTAGGCGCGGGCGTGTGGTCGCGCGACATCAACACGGCCTTCCGCATGGGCAAGGGCATCAAGGCCGGCCGCGTGTGGACCAATTGTTATCACGCCTACCCGGCGCACGCGACCTTCGGCGGCTACAAGGAATCCGGCATCGGTCGCGAGACCCACAAGATGATGCTGGACCACTATCAGCAGACGAAGAACCTGCTGGTGAGCTACTCGCAGAAGAAGCTCGGGTTCTTCTGACGGCGTCCTAAGTCCAAAGGCCCGCGGGCAGCGAGCGCGCGTGGGGCCGGAATGTCGCTGGGGGTTCCCGGAGGGACGCCCCCTGCGACGTGGAGTGCCCGCGCTTGTCCGCCCGCAGTCGGTCTTCGCTCAGCTCATCCGAAACACGGCCACGGCTTGAACCAGCTGCGTGGCCTGTTTCTCGAGGGAATCGCTCGCCCCGGCGGACCGCTGCACCAGCGCCGCGTTCTGCTGGGTCGTGCGGTCGAGCTCGCTGACCGCCTGACTGACCTGGGCGATGCCGGTCGCCTGTTCGCGCGTCGCGTTGCCGATCGTCGAGATGAGCGCCGAGACGCGCTTCACCTGCTCGACGATCTCGTGCATCGCCTTGCTGGCCTCGTCGACCTGACGGCCGCCGGCCTCGACGCGCTCGACGCTCTCCCCGATCAGCTGCTTGATCTCCTTGGCCGCCGCCGCGCTGCGTTGCGCCAGCGAGCGCACCTCGCTCGCGACCACCGCGAACCCGCGGCCCTGCTCGCCGGCGCGTGCCGCCTCGACCGCCGCGTTCAGCGCCAGGATATTGGTCTGGAAGGCGATCCCGTCGATGACGCCGATGATGTCGGCGATCCGCTTGCTGGACGTCGTGATGCCGGCCATGGTCTCGTTGACGTGGCGCACCACCTCGCCGCCCTGCGCCGCCGCGACGCTCGCGCCCTGCGCGAGATCTTCGGCCTGGCGCGCGGCGTCGGCGTTGCTGCGCACGGTGGCGCTCATCTCCTCCATCGACGCGGCCGTCTGCTGCAGGCTCGCCGAGGCCTGCTCGGTGCGCGAGCTGATCTCGTTGTTGCCGTTGAGGATGTCCCCGCTGGACGACCGCACCGTCACCACCTGCGCCGCCACGTCGTCGATGACCCAGCGGAACATCAGGCCCAGCTGGTTGAGCGAGCGCAGCGCCATGCCGACCTCGTCGACGCGGTCCATCTGCAGCGGCTCGCGCGTGTCGCCGCTGGCGACGCGCTTGGCATGCCGCGCCAGCGATTCCATCGGCGCCACGATCTGCGCCTGCAGGAACCACATCGCGAGCAGCGAGACGACCACGAAGGCGCCGATCCACATCGCCGCGGCGGCCAGCGTGGCCGCGCTCATCCACGCGGACACGATCGCCGCGATCGTCAGCGCGAGCACCGGCAGCCGCACGCGCCAGCGCACCGGCATCGTCTTCATCATCGAGGTCCACGCCATCGCGCCCTGGCGCACCACGACGCCCTTGTGGATGCGCAGGTGCTTCGCGCGGCCTTCGCGCATGTCGGCGTAGAGGCGCTCCGCGCCGGCGATCTCCTCGGCCGACGGCCGCGTGCGCACCGACATGTAGGCCACCGGCTGGCCGTTGCGCATCACCGGTGTCGCGTTCGCGCGGACCCAGTAATGGTCGCCGTTCTTGCGGCGGTTCTTCACCAGCCCGGTCCAGGATTCGCCGCCCTGCAGCGTCTGCCACATGTCGCCGAAGGCCTCGGGCGGCATGTCGGGATGCCGGACGATGTTGTGGGGCTGGCCGAGCAGCTCCTCCGTCGTGAAGCCGCTGGCCTCGACGAAAGCCTCGTTGGCGTAGGTGACCCGACTCTTCGTGTCCGTCGTGGACATCAGCGTCGCGTCGGCGGGGAAGTCGTACTGGCGCTGGGTGACGGGCAAGTTCTTCCGCATGGCGTCCTCCTTGTCTGTTCGCTGCGGCGGCGCTCCCTGCCGGTTCCGGTCTGTGGGAGCTCGTGCAGCGTATGCAAAGTTCGCTTGTTGCGCGAGTCCTTCACAACCCCTTCACCGTCAACAGACAAATGTCTATTCAAAAGACATTTGTTTGCATCCAGGGGAGGATCTCCCTAGAATCCGTCGCCATGACACCCCCCAAGGAACTCTCCTCGAAGGAGCAACTGCTGTCGCTGGTCGAGGCGAACCCCTTCATCGGCCAGCAGGAACTGGCGGACCGGCTGGGGCTGTCGCGCTCCGCCGTCGCCGGCCATCTGGGGCAACTGACCCGCGAGGGACGCATCCTCGGCCGCGCCTACGTGCTGCCGCAGCGCCAACCCATCGTCTGCATCGGCGGCACGAACCTGGACCGCAAGCTGCGCGCCGTCGGCCCGCTGCGCATGGGCAGCTCGAACCCGGCGCGGCAGCATGAATCGGCTGGCGGTGTCGCCCGCAACATCGCTGAAAACCTGGCGAGGCTCGGCCTGCCGGTCCACCTGCTGACCGCCGTCGGACGCGATGCCGCGGGGCAGACCTTGCTGGCGCAGCTGCAGGGGCTGGGCGTCGATTGCGCGGGTTGCCTGCAGGCCGCCGACGCGGCGACGGGCAGCTACACGGCGGTGCTCGATCCCGACGGCGAGCTGGTGCTGGCGCTCGCGCACATGGCGTTGACCGACCGGCTCGATCCCGCCTTCCTGCGCCAGACCGCGCCGCAGCGCGCGCCGGCGCGCTGGCTGGTCGCGGACCTGAACCTGCCCCGCGAGACGCTCGACGAGTTGCGCGCCGAAGCACGGCTGCGCGGCCAGCACCTGCTGCTGGTGGCCGTGTCGGAACCGAAGATGGCGCGGCTGGGCGCCGATCTGCGCGGCGTCGAATTGCTGGTGCTCAACCGCGGCGAGTTGCAGGCGCTGTCGGGCCGGGCCCTGCCAGACGACGACGCCTTGCACGCCGCGTGGCGATCGCTGCGGAAAGCCGGCCTGCAACGGCTCGTGATCAGCGACGGCGCGGACGGCGTCCGTTTCTCCGACGGTGACGCGCTCGTCCTGCTCCCCGCGCCGCCGCTGGATCCGGCTTCGATCCGCGAGGTCACCGGCGCCGGCGACGCGATGACCGCCGGCATCGCCGCCTCGCTGCACCGCGACCCCGACGACCTGCGCGGCGCCTGCGCGCTCGGCCTGCGGCTGGCGGCGCTGACGCTGCAGAGCGACGCCACCGTCAGCGAGGCGCTGAGCCCGGCACTGCTCGTCTGAGCCGGAGCGTCGCGCGCACGAATCCCAATCCCGATCCCAATCCGAGCCCGAGTCGGAGCCCCCTCAAGCTCGAATCCAAGAGAGAACCCATGAGCACGCAAGACCTGATCGACCAGAACCTCATCGACTTCTCGCCCGAGGTGGCGGCCGCGCGGGCGGAAGGCCGTCCGCTGGTGGCGCTGGAGTCCACGATCATTTCCCACGGCATGCCCTACCCGCAGAACGTGCAGACGGCGCGCGAGGTCGAGGCCATCGTGCGCGAACACGGCGCGGTGCCCGCGACGATCGCGGTGCTGGACGGGAAGATCCGCGTCGGCCTCCACGACGCGCAGCTCGAGCTGCTCGGCCAGTCCCCCGACGCGATGAAGCTGAGCCGCCGCGACCTGCCCTTCGCGCTCGCGACCGGCCGCGTCGGTGCCACGACGGTGGCCGCGACGATGATCTGCGCACGCCTGGCCGGCATCGAGGTGTTCGTCACCGGCGGCATCGGCGGCGTGCACCGCGGCGCGGAGACGTCCTTCGACATCTCCGCCGACCTGCAGGAACTGGCCCGCACGCCGGTGGCCGTGGTCTGCGCGGGCGCCAAGAGCATCCTCGACCTGGCGCTGACGCTGGAGTACCTGGAGACGCACGGCGTGCCGGTGCTGTCGGTGGGGCAGGAGAACTTCGCCGCGTTCTACACGCGCGACAGCGGCCTGAAGGCGGACTTCCGCATCGACGCGCCGGCCGACCAGGCGCGTTTCCTGCGGACGAAATGGGCGCTCGGGCTGAGCGGCGGCGCGGTGATCAGCAACCCGGTTCCGGCGGCGCATGAGATGCCGCACGCCGTCATCGACGGCTTCGTGGCGCAGGCGCTCGCGGAAGCCTCCGCGCAGGGCATCAGCGGCAAGGCCGTCACGCCCTACCTGCTCGCCCGCATCAAGGACCTGAGCGGCGGCGCCAGCCTCGTCACCAACATCGCGCTGGTGAAGCACAACGCCGTCGTCGGCGCGGCGCTCGCCAAGGCACTCGCACTCTGACGGCCGCTGGCCCTCACCCCCACCCTCTCCCGCAAGCGGGCGAGGGAGTCCGGCCGGCGCACTGACCCCTCTTCTTCTCTCTCCCGGAAACGCTCGTTCACGCTCCAATCGCACAGGTTTTCCTCCCGCTCGCGCAGGATTAACCTGAACGAAACAATCATCGAAAGAGCCGGACTTAACCTTCCGCGCCCTCAGGGAGCTTTGCAAAGCGCGCCCTGGATGACTGTCGTTGGAGAACGTGTTCATGCGCCGCAAGCCCCTTGTCCTGTCATTGATCGTCGTCCTGCTCATCGCGGGCGGAGGCTGGTGGTGGAAGTCCCGGGCGGCCTCGCGCGAAGGCGGCGAGGCAGGACCCGCCGCGGCCGCGCGCGGCGCGACCGGAGCGTCGGGCCCCGCCGGCACGCAGACCGTCGGCGTGGTCACCGCGCAGCGCCGCGACGTCCCGGTCACCGTCGAGGCCTCCGGCACCGTCACGCCGATCAACCAGGTCGACCTCCGCGCCCAGACGACCTCGACGATCCGCGACGTGCTGGTCCACGACGGCCAGACGGTCACCAAGGGTCAGGTCTTGTTCCGCTTCGACGAGCGCGCGGACCGCGCCAACCTCGACAAGGCCCGGGCGCAGCTGGCCCGCGACAAGGCCAGCCTCGGCGACCTGCAGCGCCAGTACGAACGCGCCAAGGACCTGCTGGCACAGAACTTCGTCGCGCAGAGCGCCCTGGACACCGCGCTGGCCAGCCTGCAAGGCGGCCGCAGCCTGGTCGACGCGGACGCCGCCGCGGTGGAATCCGCCGCCGTCGCCCTCAGCTACAACGAGATCCGCGCCCCCTTCTCGGGCCGCGCCGGCGCCGTGAACGTCTGGCCCGGCAGCCTGGTCCAGGCCAGCGCCACCGGCACGCCGCTGGTCAACATCGTCCAGATCGATCCGATCGCCATCAGCTTCAACCTGCCCGAGACCGAGCTCGCCCCCGTGCTCGACGCGATGCGTCCCGGCGCCACGGGCGCTCTGGTCACGCCGCCCGAGGTGCAGGTCGTCCTGCCGACGATCGAGGGCGGCCCCTCCCGGAAGGACAGCAAGGGTGGCAAGGCCGTCGAATCGGTCGCCCACGGCAAGCTCACCTTCGTCGACAACCTCGTCGACGCGACCACCGGCACGATCAAGCTGAAGGCCGAGTTCACGAACGACGCGCAGAAGCTCTGGCCCGGCCAGTACCTGCGCGTGCGCATGACGCTGCGCAGCATGAAGGACGCGGTCGTGATCCCGCAGGCCGCCATCATCCTGCGCGGCAACGACCGGCAGGTCTACGTCGTCGGCCCCGACAAGACCGCCCAGCTCAAGCCGGTGAAGCTGCGCTACGCCTTCGGCGAGATGGCCGTCGTCGACGGCGTCGACGCGGGCGCGACCGTGGTGCTCGACGGCAAGCAGAACCTGCGGCCCGGCACGCCGCTGCGCACGCAGCCCGCCGCCGTCGATCCGGCCGCCGCCGCGCGCCTGGCCGCGGCCTCGGCCGCCGCGGGCGGTGGCGCCTCCGGCAACGACGTCGCCGCGCCCTGATCCGGCCGTCCGGCCCACGCCTTCGACGCCTTCGACGCCTTCGACGTCCCGACGCCTTCAGCCCCCGCGGAAGCTGCCATGAATCTCACCGAACTCTTCATCCGCCGGCCGGTCATGACCGTGCTGCTGAACGTCGCGCTGGTCGTCGCCGGCATCGCCGCCTGGAGCCGCATCCCGGTCGCCGCGCTGCCCAGCTTCAACACGCCGGTCATCAACGTGCAGGCCACGCTCCCCGGCGCCAGCCCCGAGACGATGGCCTCGTCCGTCGCGCTGCCGCTGGAAAAGCAGTTCTCGACGATCGCTGGCATCACGACGATCTCCTCGACCAACACGTTGGGCAACAGCTCGCTGACGCTGGAGTTCGACTCCGCGCGCGACATCGACGCCGCCGCGGTCGACGTGCAGGCCGCGCTGTTCCGCTCGCTGCGGGCGCTGCCGGTCGAGATGACGACGCCGCCGTCCTACCGCAAGGTCAACCCGGCCGACGCGCCGGTGCTGCTGGTGGCGCTGACCTCGCCGTCGATCAACCTGTCCGAACTCAACGACTACGCCGAGAACCTGATCACCCCCAGCCTGTCGACGATCGACGGCGTGGCGCAGGTGTCCATCTACGGCCAGAAGCGCTTCGCGGTGCGCATCAAGGCGCGCAACGAGCTGCTCCAGCAGCGCAACATCACGCTCGACGAGCTTCAGGCGGCGGTCAAGGGCGCCAACGCCAACACGCCGGTCGGCACGCTGGACGGCGCGCGCCAGACGCTGACCATCCAGGCCAACAAGCAGCTGCGGGACGCCAACGCCTTCGGCGGCATCGTCGTGGCCACGCGCAACGGCGCGCCGGTGTTCCTGCGCGACGTGGCCGACGTCGAGGACAGCTACGAGACCGTCAAGTCCTTCTCCAACTTCAACGGCGAGCGCTCCATCGTGCTGGCCGTGCAGCGCCAGCCCGACGCCAACACGGTGAAGGTGGTCGACGCGGTGAAGGCGATGCTGCCGCGCTTCGCCGCGCAGCTGCCGGCGTCGGTGCAGATGAGCACGCTGAACGACCGCTCGGTGTCGATCCGCGAGGGCCTGCACGACGTCTACTTCACGCTCGCGCTGACGGTGGCGCTGGTCGTGATGGTGATCTTCCTGTTCCTGCGCCGCATGGTCGCGACGCTGATCCCGACGCTGTCGCTGCCGATCTCGCTGATCGGCGCGGTGACGCTGCTGTTCGCGCTGGGCTACAGCCTGGACAACATCTCGCTGCTCGGGATCACGCTGGCCGTGGGCCTGGTGGTCGACGACGCGATCGTGATGCTGGAGAACATCTACCGCCACGTCGAGGACGGCATGGCGCCCTTCGACGCCGCCATCCGCGGCGCGCGCGAGATGGCGTTCACCATCATGTCGATCTCGATCTCGCTGATCGCGGTGCTGATCCCGATCTTCTTCATGCCGGGTGTGATCGGGCTGCTGTTCCACGAGTTCGCGGTCGTCGTGTCGCTGGCGATCGGCGTATCGGCGGGCGTGTCGCTGACGCTGGTGCCCATGCTGTGCAGCCGCTTCCTCAGCAGCCACCACGAGGTCGAGGAGAACGCGCTCGGCCGCACGTTCGAGGCCGGTTTCGGCTGGGTGCTGAACAAGTACACCGCGTCGCTGGACTGGGCGCTGGCGCGCCGCTGGGTCGTGGGCGTGGTGGCGCTGGCCACCTTCATCGCCAGCGCGTGGCTCTGGATCGTCATCCCCAAGGGCTTCTTCCCGGAAGAGGACATCGGCCAGATCCAGGCCAGCACCGAAGCGGCCGAGGACATCTCCTTCGCCGCGATGACGGTGCTGCAGGAACGCGTCGCGCAGATCGTGCAGGACGATCCGTCGGTGTCGTCGGTGTCCGCCGCGGTGGGCGGCGGCGGGGGCGGCGGCAACGTGAACACGGGGCGCCTCTTCATCAACCTGAAATCGCGCGGCGAGCGGCCCCCGATGCCTCAGGTGCTGGAGCAGCTGCGCAAGAAGCTGCGCG
The DNA here is from genome assembly GCF_050626985.1 of Roseateles noduli. Taxonomy (NCBI): domain Bacteria; kingdom Pseudomonadati; phylum Pseudomonadota; class Betaproteobacteria; order Burkholderiales; family Sphaerotilaceae; genus Roseateles; species Roseateles noduli. The sequence goes on along the minus strand of NZ_CP192463.1, from coordinate 5,517,952 downwards.
GCGTGCCCGGCATCGCGGTCTACCTGCGGCCGGTGCAGAACCTGCAGCTCGGCGGCCGGCAGTCCAAGAGCCGCTACCAGTTCACGCTGCAGTCGGTCAGCACCGGCGAGCTCAACAGCTGGGCCGTGAAGCTGCAGGACAAGCTGCGCAACGACCCGGTGTTCCGCGACGTCACCAGCGACTCGCAGCTGCGCGGGCTGCAGGCCAACCTCGTGATCGACCGCGAGCGCGCCACGCTGCTGGGCGTGCAGATGCAGGACCTGCGCAACGCGCTGTATTCGGCCTTCGGCGAGCGCCAGGTCTCCAGCATCTACGCGGAGAGCAACACCTACCAGGTGATCATGGAGGCGACCGACAGCGACCGCCTCAGCGAGGACGCCTTCGACAAGATCTACCTGCGCGGCAAGAACAACACGATGGTGCCGCTGACGGCCTTCGCGAGCGTGAAGCGCGAGCTTGGCCCGACGGCGGTCAACCACCAGGGCCAGCTGCAGGCGATCACCCTGAGCTTCAACCTCGCGCCGGACGTGCCGCTGGGCACGGCCACGGGCAAGATCGACCAGTTCACCAAGGAGATCGGCCTGCCGCCGTCCATCATCACCAGCTACGGCGGCGACGCGGCGGTGTTCAAGGACTCGCAGGGCGGCCAGCTGCTGCTGATCGTGCTGGCGGTGGCGGTGATCTACGTGCTGCTGGGCGTGCTCTACGAGAGCTACATCCATCCGCTGACCATCCTGGCGGGGCTGCCGTCAGCGGCGGTGGGCGCGCTGCTGACGCTGCAGCTCGCGGGCATGGAGCTGACCATCATCGCGACCATCGGCATCCTGATGCTGGTGGGCATCGTCAAGAAGAACGCGATCATGATGATCGACTTCGCGCTCGATGCGCAGCGCAACGGCGGCATGACGCCGCAGCAGGCGATCCGCGAGGCCTGCATCCTGCGCTTCCGCCCGATCATGATGACGACGCTGGCCGCGCTGATGGGCGCGCTGCCGATCGCGCTGGGCCTGGGCGCCGGCGCGGAGCTGCGCCAGCCGCTGGGCCTGGCGGTGGTCGGCGGACTGGTCCTGTCGCAGGCGGTGACGCTCTACATCACGCCGGTGATCTACCTGGCGCTGGACCGCTTCAGCGGGAAGGGGCCGGATACGCGGGAGGTGGAGGAAACGCGGTTGACCGAGCATCCGGTGCACGCGGCGCAGCCGGTTCCCGGCCACGCGGACTGAGCGCGACGAGGCGCATGAGCAACAAACTTTGAACGTTTGTGGCGCGGCATGAACTCAGTGGTCATGCCCATCGAACACGTCACCTTCAAGCTCTCTTCCCTGCTGCCGCCTCCGTCCCCAAGCGATGTGGATCCGGGCGCATCGTGGCCCATGCAACAGCCCGTCGATGACTTCGATGAATATCTTCTGACTCTGTGTCGCCTCCCCGCCGGAGCGGGCGCCTCTCCGTTCGAAGCTCGCGAGGCGGAACGGCTCTACGATCTCGCTTCGCCCATCAAGCCCTTGCTGGAAGAGTCTCCGTACCGCCACCCCATGGAGCTCAACTTGCGAGACAGGCTGAGGACCATCTCATCAGCCGTCCGCGACGGACATCTCCCTGTAGAACACGCCCGACGGCTGCTGGTACCGAGCGAGCCCTCCTGGCTGACCAGCCTGAACACATTGCGGCGCGTCGAGCTTGCGCATGACACGCTTCAGACCCTCACAAGAGCTTCCGTATTGAGCGACGGGACGGCGACCGCCGCCAGCCAATCGCTGTTACGGGGGCTGCTCGAAACCGAAGGGAACTCGCCGAGCGAAGTGCTACTCAGCATGGACTTGTTCGACAAGGTCGCGTGGCTGCCACCCCTCGACGGCCAGAGGGCTATCCTGGCCAGTCGGATGGTCGACTTCATGTACCAGATGCAATTCACCGAGGCCGAGATCGGCCAGATCAGCACTGTCCCTCGCAAGAAGGCGCCGCCGTTCCCACTGGCTTCGCAACCCGCATGACCTGACCCCTCGACACGCCCGCGAGCTCAGCCCGGCGGGCTGAAGCGCCGGCGCGCCAGCGCCGCCGCATCGCGTCCGATGCATCCCGGCGCATGATCGTTGATCAGCCCCATCGCCTGCATGAACGCATAGACCGTCGTCGGGCCGACGAACTTCCAGCCGCGTTTCTTCAGTTCCTTGGACAGTCGGATCGACGTCTCCGACGTCGCCCGCACATCGCCGCCCTCCTCCGGATCCTCGAAGCGCCAGAAGAACGCGGCCAGCGAGCCGGCGTCCTTCTGGAGCTCGAGCGCGCGGGACGCGTTGTGGATCGCCGCCTCGATCTTGCCGCGGTGGCGCACGATGCCCTCGTCCGCGAGCAGTCGCGCCACGTCGGCCTCGCCGAACTTCGCGACCTTGGCGATCTCGAACTGCCTGAAGGCCTTCCGGAAGTTCTCGCGCTTGGCGAGGATCGTCCGCCACGACAACCCCGACTGGAATCCCTCCAGGCAGAGCTTCTCGAACAGTCGCCGGTCCTCGTGGACCGGGTAGCCCCATTCGTTGTCGTGGTAGTCGCGGTACATGTCGAAGCCGGGCGACTCGCACCACCTGCATCGCCATTGGCCGTCCGGGCCTTGCGCCAATCGTTCCGTCATCACCTCTCCGCACGGCCTCGACGCGGGCCCTGAGCGGCAATTCTGCCGGCAAGCGTGCCCCCGACGCGCAGAACGCTCCCCCCGGCCAGTGCCACTGCACGCGCCATGCATCCACTCACCGCCGCGTTCACGTCCTCATTTCTCCAGGACCCTGCGCTCGACGTCGCGGTGCCGGTGACCAGCACGGCCGAAGGACGCGCGCACGACCCCTGGTGGTACCAGCCCGGATCCGGGCAGTCGCCTGAAGCGTTCGCGCGCGGCAACGGCTTCGATCGATTCGCGTCCAGCCTGTCGGCGCGCATCTCGGCCTTGGCGGCGATCGTCGGCACGGCGTCGGTCGAAGCCGACGCCTTCGCCACATTCCAGGCCCATGTGCTGGGCGTCGACAGCAAAGGCGCCAACCGCCACTTCGGTGACGCCGCCGGCAACGTCTATGGCGAGGGCGCCCAGTACCTGGATCGACTCGTGCACCTGATCGGCGATCCTCGCCTGACGCCGGAGACGCGCATCACCGCATTGCGCGAGCTCGCCCCGCAATTGGTCGAGTGCGGCAACGGTGCCGTGGTCGCCCTTCAGCAGAGCGTCGCGCGCCTGGATCCGGACAGACGGGGCCTGCGAGGGAAATGCCGCACGCTCATAGAACTCACCATCGAACAGGTCGCCGCCGAAACCCTCGACCGGCGTCACGCCAGGGCGTTGCGGGCGGCACCGGGCATGCATCGGCACCATGTGGCGGGCCTGCAGACGCGCCTGTATGGCGCACTGGGCCTGCCCTGGCGTCCGTCCAACGATCCGATGGCCAAGGCCACGTTCCCCGCCCGGACCATCGAGAGTTGCCTCCAGCAACTCGGCAGCGTGTTGACACCATCCGCCCTGGCATTGACGTTGGCGGAGGACTATCTCGCGAGATGCGCGCAGGCCCTGCGCGACGCCGGCGCGCGCCGCCCGGACGCGCCGCTCACGATCGGCGAGATCGACGCGGGGACGCTGACGCTGCTCCACGAGTTCAATGTGACGCCGAGGCACGAGGCATTGGTGCGCCTGGACGAAGCCGCCGGCAGTTGCGTGCTCCAGGACGATCCGATCCTGATGGGTCTCCAGTTCCTGGAAGAGCTGTCGAAGGCCGACGTGGTCCATGCGGCGTGCCACGAGCCGGTCGCTTCATGGATCGACGGCAGCGGTGAGCCGGTGCAGTGCTTCGTCAACGGGGCACTGGCGTGGGCCGTCCAGGACGGTCGGCCACGGCCGCTGAACGCGTCGGACCTCCCCGGGCTGGCGACCTTGACCGCCGCGCCGCTGGGGGCGGCGGCCAGGCGGTCGCTCAGGCTGGGCAGCAGGCCATCGGCCTTGGCCGCGCACGTCGATCCGCGCCTGCTGCGGGACGCCGACACCTGCACCTGGTTGTGCGACCAGTTCGATGACGCCGATCTGGCGCCGCTGTTGAGCGATTGGCAGGCCAGGCAAGCCTGGACCCCGGAGCAGTTCGCCTGGATTGCGCACGCGCTCGCTGCCCAGGGCCGCATCGATCTGTTCACGGGCCTGCCCTTCGACTGGCCCGCCAACGCCCGTCTCGCGGTCATCGTCCGCGCACTGGACGCCCAGCCGCCGAAGCTGGAGCCCGGCAACTTGAGGCAGGTCCTCGCCATGACGGTCCAGGATCGTCAGTCGCTGCTGGAATGCATCCTCCTGAAGGCGGACCTGCCCCTGTGCTGCCGCTTCCTGGATGCGCTGACGACGAGGGCCCGCACGGGGGAACTGGAGATCGGCACCTGGGAGGTTTTCACCGATGCCGCCATGGAGAAGTCGGGCATCGCCGCGCGCCTCTACCGGTCCACGGGGACCTACTGTTCGCTGACCCGGCTGTTCCAGCATCGCAATCTGCAAGGCCTGCAGATGAAGGGCACCAGCTCGCCCAGACAAATGGCCACGGACCTGCTCCCTCCCGTGAAGGGGATATTTCCACGGGTCATCGATACGAACGATGAGGGTCACGTCCTCGCCGCGTTGCTGGCCGTCGAGGTCATCGGAAAGTTTGCCTGGGGAGGCGACAAGGCGCGCGGCCGCGAGACCTTGCGTGCCCTGCTCGAGGGCCCCGGCCAATGCGTCTCCGCGGCCCTGCAGCGTCTGCACGGGCCGCGCACCGAGGACCTCTTCATCGCGCTGCTGGCGGAGACCCTCCGGGCGATGCGGCGCTTGTCCTTCAGCCGGGAGGAAGCGAGGGCCCTGCTTCGCATCCGGCCCTCCTCGGCCTCCGCGAAAGTGGCCGAGATCCTGGACGAAGTCGCCTGGCAGATCGACAACGCGACGGACGACGAACAGCTCCCGGAGTCGCTCGACGACTTGCTGACCTACACCCTCGCCCGATGACGCCGGGGCGATCGGGCAGCCTGTCACGCCGCCGTCGCGAATCGACGAATCGACGAATCGACGAATCGACGAATCGACGAATCGATCATGTTTGTTCGCACACTCACCGCGCATGCCTGTCATCCACGATCTGTACTCCCCCACCTTCCTCGCCGAGGCGCCGATCGTCGACGCCGAGCCGGCATCGCCCGCACGCGCCGACGCGGCGTCGGACGGTGACTGGACCTACAACCCCCAACGCCATGGCGCCTTCGAGGCGTTCTTTCGACACGCGGACTTCCCGCCGTTCCGCGCACGCGTCGAACGCAACATCGACGATCTGATCGCCGTCGCCCGCGCCGGCGACCTGCGCGGCGCCGTCCCGCACCTCGAGGCCCTGCGCAACAAGCTGTTCGACATCGGCCTCGACGGGCATCCCCTGAGCGTCAAGCCGTACGAGGTCATCAAGTCCTACGGCCCCCTGGTCGAGTCCCTGGACCGGCTGGTGCCGCTGTTCCACGACGAGACGATGCGCCTCGAGAGCCGGCGCACGGAACTGCAGCGGCTGGCGCCGGAGCTGCCGGTCTGTGCCAACGGCGCGCTCAACGCGGTGCAGTCCGCGCTGATCCAGCTCGAGCTGAAACGCTCCGGTCTGGGCGGGAAGTTCCGCGCCACGGTCGAGCACATCGTCGAACAGGCGGCCACCGATGCCGTCGAGATCAAGTACCAGCGCGACTTTCACCTGGCTCACCTGGAGCAGCGGCACTACGTCGCCGGATTGAAATCGAAGCTGTATCAGGAACTCGGACTGCGCTGGGAGCTGCCCGCGGACGACTCCGCCTACCGCCGGCACTCCGAGAACTTCGTCCGGCGCGTGGCCGGGTCCCTGACCGAGGCCATCGCGCCCGGGGCGGTGGCCCGTGTGATGGCGGAGGACTACCTCGCGCGTTTCACCGACAGCATGAACGAGACGCTCAGGCCGCGCGGCGCGGGGGCCTGGCCCACCGACGGGGATGTCGAGGACTGCACCGCCCTGCTGTCGTTGGAGTTCGGTCCGCCGCCGCCGCGCCATGGCCTGCTGCGACAGCACCCGGACGGCATCGGTTGGGAATGCCTCAGCGACCCCACGCTCGTCGCGGCGCACCTGCTGGACAGCCTGCACGACGCCGGCATGCTGCAGCAACGCCGCGCGCCCAGCACCGTCGCCCGCTGGACGACCGTCGACCTGCCGCCGGCGCGCTGTGAGCTCCAGTCGGTCGATGGGCTGACCTGGGTGGAAGAGAACGGCCATCGGCGCCCTTTGGAGGCCGAGGATCTGAAGCAGCTGACCGACCGCGCCACCCTGAGCGCGCCGATGGTCCTGGCGGCCATCGCGAACAGTCCGCCCGACACCGTCGCCACCCTGGCGGAGCCCGATTGGCTGCTGGACCGCGAGGTGGGCGACCGCCTGCTGGGTCGCGTCGGGCTGGGCGGGGTCGCAGCGCTGGTCGAGGCACGACGTGCCGCCGGCACCTGGACCGACGAGCTCGACGCCTGGTGGACCGGCGTCCAGGAGGCACACGGCCCGAACCCGCCCCCCACGGGTCGCATCAGCTGGTCGGACGCTCAGGGACAGCACCAGCTCGCGCCCGTCCAGATCAGCGATCTGCTGGGCGCCCGGATCGGGGATCTGCTGGACCAGCGCGAGCCCGGCCCGTTGTCCACGGAGACGCTCAGCCACCTGAGCGACCTGCTGAGCTTGACCTTGACCGAGCCGGCGCCGAGGGCCCCGCGCGCCGTCGACGCCTCCGACCTCACCAACGCCGCCCGCGCGGCCCGGGAGGCCCGGAACGCCTTCAAGCGTGCGATGGCGATCGAAGAACCCATCCGGACGTGGTGGGCCACGGTCGGCGAGGCCCTGCGCGCCGACCCGCCGCGGATGACCGGCGACGCCTTGGCGGACGTGCTGACGACGGCAGGCAGCGAGTCGACCATCCCGTTCGTCCGCGCCCTCACCGTGGCGGACGACAACGTGCGGCAGGTCTTCATGGACGGCCTGACGGAGCTGCAACGCGATGGTCTTCTGGCCACGGATCGCCTGGTCGCGCGGCTGACGCAGCCGCACGCGGCCCCCGACGGGCTGACGGCACGGCTGACCTCGCCGGAATTCGACCTGGAGACCCTGCTGGCGTTCACCACGAGGGCGGTGGCCGACGGCCATCTCGAACGCGAACGTGGCCTGGAACTCTTCTTCGGATCCGCACCGATCGCCTCCTCGTCGACGCCCCTGCCGCTCGTCCTGTTCGAGCGCGCCGCCGCGCGCGCCGACAAGCGCCTGCGAGCCTATTTCTCCGCGCTGAGGGAGGCAGCGTCGCGCGGTGTGGTCACGCGGGACGAGCTCCTGCGATTGACCGGCCACGGACGCAGCACTCATCCCGTGGCCGATGCCTGGCAAGCCACGCCCTCGATGACGAAACGTCCCCCCGCGTCGGCCTGGTTCCTGGGCATCGCTCAACTGTGTGCGGAAGGCCACCTGTCGGTCGAGGAGGCGGAAACACTGCTGGTCCCGCCACCAGCAGGCAACGCGTCGGCCTGGGGGGATCTCGCGGACAACCAGCAACAGCAGCAGGTCCTGAACATCCTGTGGTCCGTGCCGCGCCCCAGCTTCGCAGGGCTTCGCGAGCCGTTGCCCCCCGAGCCGACGGAGGTCACGCAGCGGCGACGTCAGCTGTTGAGCGCCGTGACCGGTGCGGGTTCCGGAACGCCCTGCCGCTTGATCAGGGCGCTGCACGACGCCGTCCCGGACCCGGACGCGGGGTTGAGGTCCTTCATCGAGCAGCAGTTGGCGTTGACGATGAAGACGCTGGGCTTCGGCGCCGAGGAGATCGCCGCCGCCGTCGGCAACCCCGTCGACGCGGTCGCCTAACCCGGGTCGCGGTGAAACCGCGCGCGGTCGCTCGGCCAGGTGTGGGCGCGCGCCTCGATCAGGTCGAGCACCTGCACGAAACCGCTGGCGGCGCCGTAATAGGGGTCCGGCACCTCGTCCAGGCCCAGCCCCGTCATGCCGGCCAGGAACAGCCCGAGCTGCGCCTGCGCCGCCGGCGGCCGCATCGCCTGCAGGCCGCGCAGCACCTGGCGGTCCATCGCCAGGATCAGGTCGTAGCGGTCGAAGTCCTCGGGCTTCACCTTGCGCGAGCGCCAGCGCCGGTCCATGCCGTAGCCGCGCTGCTCCAGCACCGCCAGTGCGCGCTTGTCGACGGCGTGCGCGCGCGACGACGCGAAGACGCCGGCCGAGTGCACCTCCGTGAGGCCGAGCTCGGCGGCGCGCAGCCGCAGCACCGCCTCGGCCATCGGCGAGCGGCACAGGTTGGCCGCGCAGACCAGCAGCAGTCGGGTCACCGTGTCGACGCTTCCGGGGTCAGAGCGCCAGCTCGGCGCGCATCGCGTCGATGACGCCCTTGTAGTCGGGCTTGCCGAAGATCGCCGAGCCCGCCACGAAGGTGTCCGCGCCCGCGGCGGCGATCTCGCGGATGTTGTCGACCTTCACGCCGCCGTCGATCTCCAGGCGGATGTCGCGGCCGCTGGCCAGGATCATGGCCTTGGCCTGCTGCAGCTTCTTCAGCGCGCTGGGGATGAAGCTCTGCCCGCCGAAGCCGGGGTTGACGCTCATGATCAGCACCAGGTCGACCTTGTCGAGGACCCACTCCAGCACGTCCAGCGGCGTCGCCGGGTTGAACACCAGGCCCGCCTGCGCGCCTTCGGCCTTGATCAGCTGGATCGTGCGGTCGACGTGCGCGCTGGCCTCGGGGTGGAAGCTCACCAGGTTCGCGCCCGCGCGGCAGAAGGCCTGCGCCAGGCTGTCCACCGGCTGCACCATCAGGTGGACGTCGATCGGCGCCGGCGTGCCGTCGGGCTTCACAGCGTGTTTCTTCAGCGCCTCGCAGACCATCGGGCCGAAGGTCAGGTTGGGCACGTAATGGTTGTCCATCACGTCGAAGTGGATCCAGTCCGCGCCGGCGGCCAGCACGTTGCGGACTTCCTCGCCGAGATTGGCGAAATCGGCGGACAGGATGCTGGGGGCGATGCGATAGGTGGGCGGGTTCATGGCGGGGCGGGCGCGGAGCCGCTGGCGGGGAAAGTCGACGATTGTAGAAAGGCCGGCGCGCGAGCGGGCGCCGCCCGGCCATGACATCCGTCGATGGTGTTCGGCGATGGCGCTCAGCGGTAGCGTTCGGTCAGCCGCGCGATCTCCCCGGACGCGCTGATCTGGCGCAGGCGGTCGGTCAGGCGCTCCACCACCGCCTCGGGCAGCTGGCGCGAGACCACGACGTACTGGGTCTCCTCCTCGAAGACGTGGGGCCCGATGCGCACGCGCGACCCCAGGCCCTCGCCGCGCGCCGCCTGGCGCAGGTTGAAGTCCTGGCCGTAGACGCCGCCGGCGCGGCCGCGCACCAGCATCTGCAGCGCTTCCTTGTCGCTGCGCGCGGATTCGATGAACGACACGTCGGCCTCCTGCAAGGTGGCGGCCAGCTTGGTCCCCTGGGCCAGCAGCAGCGGCTGGCGCCGCGAGAAGGCGCGCAACTCGTCCCAGCTGCCCGGCGCGCGTTCGTCGCCGGCGCGCATCGCCAGCACATGCGAGATGCGGTACAGCGGCACCGGCAGGTAGCGCATCAGCGCATGGCGGTGCTCGGACTTGAGCAGGCAGAAGAACACGTCCAGGTCGCCGTTGCTCAGCATCAGCTCGAGGCGGCGCAGCGGCACCTGCTGGGTCAGGCCTTCGATGCGCAGGTCCGGATCGGTCCGCATCACGGCCGCGGCGATCTCGCCGCACAGACCGGGGCGCTGCGGGTCGCCCGACGCGTACTTGGCCGGCGCGCCGGCCTGCGCGGCGCTGCGCAGCATCAGCGGTCCCGTGGCGCCGGCACCCGGCACCGCGGATGCCGCGGGCCCGGACGGCGCCGCCATCGCCGAGTTCGCGGCCACCAGGCCGAACCTGACGCCCGCGGCCACGCCGCCGACAAGCGCACAGCCGCGCGCCATGGCCTGGCGTCGATTGGGCCGGGGCAATCCCGGCGGGTGTGCTGCCCTTGTCTCCATGACGGATGGCGTCCGGTGCGTGCCGGCCGCGTGGGGTGGTCCGTTCGAGCAGGTTCTGCTTGTGCTCTGTGCGATAGCCAGCATAGCCGAGGCGGCGCCTAGAATCCGCCGATGGCACATCCGCATTTCCACTGCAGCGTGGCCGTCGAGCCGCTCGCCGATCAGACCTTCCCGGACCGCAACGAGTTCGCGTACGGCTATACCGTGACGATCGAGAACCGGGGCGACGTCACCGCCCAGCTCATCGGCCGCCACTGGACCATCGTCGACGGCAACGGCAAGGAACAGGAAGTGCACGGGCTGGCCGTCGTCGGCCACCAGCCGCTGCTGCAGCCGGGCGAACGCTTCCAGTACAGCTCCTGGGCGCAGATCGCGACCCGCCACGGCACGATGAGCGGCCGTTTCCTCTGCGTCACTGACAAGGCCGAGGTCTTCCACGCCGAGGTGCCCGAGTTCCTGCTGGCCGACTCCGGCTCCCTGCATTGATGTTCCGTCGCCAGGGCTGGGACCTCACCGCGCTGCTCAACGCGGCGCATCCGCAGGCACCGCTGGCCGAGCGCAACCTCTGGCTGGTGCGACTGATCGAATGGCTGCGGCACGCGCCGCTCAAGGACGACCGGGCGCCGGCCACCGCCACCACCGCGGCCGCGGCCACGGCCACGGCAACCCCGTCGACCCTCGGGGACGAGCCGGCAGCCGCGGCGCCTGCCGTCGTGCTTGCCACCGCGCCGTCAGCCCCGCTGCCGATCCGCCGCCTCAAGTACCTGCTCCGCATGCTGGAGCGCCATCCCGATCATGCGAAAGCCTTCGCCGAGGTCATCGCCAGCGTCTGGGCCGACGTCGACGCGATCAGCCTGTTCGCCGAGGTCGGCTTCGCGCCGCGCATGGCGCTGTGGAACGAGTTCCTCGGCCGCCTGCGCCGGCGCCTGCTGCCGCTGAGCGCGGACACCCGGGACCTGTCCGAACTCTTCGAGCTGCTGTTCCCGCACGAAGCCGACGAGCAGTGGATCAACGCCGTCGACGACGAACTGCTGGAGCGCCTGGGCCTGCTCTTCGCCGGCGCGCCCGAAGGCGACTGGCGCGAGGAGATGCGCGCCGCGATCACGGTGCTGGTGAGCTCGGTGCGCTCGGCCGGCCTGTCCGGCGCGCTGCGCGTGCGCATGGATCCGCAGCGGCTGGCCAGGCGCCCGTTCCGCAACCTCGCGACGGCCTGGGAGCAGGTCGAGCACGCGCTGGTCGAGCACGACAGCGCCACGTTGCCCGGCAAGCTGCAGTACCTGCGCGGGCTGCTCGATGAATGCCGGGCGGCGGTGCGTTCCGTGCCGGATCACCTGGAGGAGCACGGCGTCTCGGTGGACCTGATGTTCGGCGTCGAGCAGATGCAGGCGCGGCTGCGCCGCGTCGAGGACCTGCTCGCGGTGCTGCTGGCGGATCACCCCGAGCGCGAGCTGCTGCGGCTGGTGGCGAGCCTGGTGGCCGTCGTGCACGATCGGCGCAGCATCCGGACGCTGTTCGCGCGGCACTACTCGCTGCTGGCGCGCAAGGTCGCCGAACGCAGCGCCGAGACCGGCGAGCACTACATCACCCGCAACGGCGAGGAGTACGGCGACATGCTGCGCCGCGCCGGCGGCGGCGGGCTGGTGATCGCGGGCACGACCTTCATGAAGTTCGCGATCATGGCGGTGGGCCTGTCCGCGTTCTGGGGCGGGTTCTGGGCGGGCGTGAACTACGCGGCCAGCTTCGTGCTCATCCTGCTGCTGCACTGGACCGTCGCGACCAAGCAGCCGGCGATGACGGCGCCGGCGCTGGCCGACAAGCTCCGCCACATCGACAGCGACACGGGCCTGCAGGCCTTCGTCGACGAGGTCGTGCACCTGTTCCGCTCGCAGACGGCGGGGATCATCGGCAACCTCGCGCTGGCGGCGCCGATGGTGCTCGTCGTGCAACTGGCGGCCTGGCTGAGCTTCGGCAAGCCGCTGGTGGGCGTGAAGGAGGCCGAGCACGTGCTGCATTCGCTCAACGTGCTGGGGCCGTCGCTGTTCTTCGCGGCCTTCACCGGCGTGCTGCTGTTCGCGTCCAGCCTGATCGCGGGCTGGGTCGAGAACTGGTTCGTCTTCCACCGGCTGGACAGCGCGATCGCCTGGAACCCGCGCATCGTCGCGCGGCTGGGCGCGAACCGGGCGGGACGCTGGTCGCGCTGGTGGCGCGACAACATCTCGGGGCTGACGGCCAACATCAGCCTGGGCCTGATGCTCGGGCTGGTGCCGGCGCTGCTGGGCTTCTTCGGGCTGCCGATCGAGGTCCGCCACGTGACGCTGTCGACCGGCCAACTGGCGGCCGCGGCCGGCGCGCTGGGGCTGGACGTGCTCAAGCACTGGCCGTTCTGGCTCTGCGTGATCAGCATCCTGGGCACCGGCGTGCTGAACGTGGGCGTCAGCTTCTACCTGGCGTTCAAGGTGGCGTTGCGCTCGCGCGGGATCCGGCTCGCGGACCAGAAGCGCGTGCGCGCGGCGATCTGGACGCGCATGCGCCACCAGCCGCTGAGCTTCCTCGTGCCGCCGAAGGGCTGAGGCTCACACGCCGACGCTCGAGGGCTGGCGCCTGAACGCCGAGCCGCTCAGGCGGCGTCGCGGTCGTCGGGCCGTTCGCCGCCCTTGCGGCCGGAGAACATCGTCCACCAGACGATGAAGACGAGCAGCGCGAGGGCGCCGAGCGCCTCCAGCAAAATCACGCCCATGATTCGTGGTCCGATCCGTAGCAGAACTCGCCGCTGGAGCGCGGCGCTGGCGATTCTAGGCGCGCTGGGCGCGGCCTCCGCCGCCGTTGTCACCGCCCTTGTCACCACCCTCTTCATCGGCTTCCTGGCGCCCATGGCGTCCGCGGCGGGCTTGCCGATCGATCCCGAGAAGCTGCTCAACGGCGAGGACGACACCGCCGGCCGCCACGTGCTGCAACGCGAGCGCGCCCGCTGGGTCGCCGCGGCGTGGAACGAGCTGCCCGGCTGGGGCCAGGACCGAGCGCTGGAATGGTGGCCCGCGATGCTGCGCGGCTGCGAGAAGCCGATGCCGGGCTGGGCCGCGATCTGCGCGCAGGCCCGCGGCTTCAAGCCGGGCGACGACTGGGACGCGATGGTCTGGCTGATGAAGCGGCTGCAGCCGTATCGCGTCGAGTCGCCCGAGGGCCAGCGCGAAGGCGTGGCGACCGGTTACTACGAACCGGAACTCGCGGCGCGGCGCCAGTCGCAGGGTGAGTTCCGCGTGCCGCTGCTGGCACCGCCGCAAGACCTGGCACGGCGCAAGCCTTACGACACCCGTCAGCAGATCGAGAGCAACGCGTCGCTGTCGCGGCTCAGTCTGGCCTGGGTGCAGGACCCGCTGGACGCGCTGGTGATGCAGATCCAGGGCAGCGGCCGGCTGCGCGTGACCGAGCGCGACGGCACCAGCCGTTGGGTGCGGCTGTCCTTCGCGGCGCACAACGAGCAGCCGTACCGCTCGATGGGCCAGTGGCTGATCGCCCAGGGTGAGCTGCGAACCACGGAAGCCTCGTGGCCGGGCATCAAGGACTGGGGACGGCGCAATCCGCAGCGGCTCAAGGAGGCGATGTGGGCGAACCCGCGTTATGTCTTCTTCCGCGAGGAACCATTGCCCGACCTGGCCGTCGGGCCGCGCGGGGGTCAGGGTGTGCCCTTGACGCCGGGGCGCTCGATCGCGGTGGACAAGGCCAGCATCCCCTACGGCACGCCGGTGTGGCTGGACACGACCGAACCGCTGTCGACGACGCCGATGCGGCGGCTGGTGATGGCGCAGGACACCGGCGCGGCGATCGTCGGCGCGGTGCGGGCGGACTACTTCTGGGGCTGGGGCGAAGCCGCCGAGGCGCAGGCCGGCCGCATGAAGCAGCCGTTGCGGCTGTGGGTGCTGTGGCCGAAGGCACCGGGACCGGCCGGCCCCTCCAGATCAGCCGGACCGGCGATGGGCCGGGCCGACGGCGGCACGCTCACTCGGTGACCTGGACGCCCTTCCAGAAGGCGACGCGGTCCTTGATCTCGGCGGCGGCCTCGGAGGGCTCCGGGTAATACCAGACGGCGTCCGGGTTCATGTCGCCGTGGACCATCAGGCTAAAGTAGTGCGCCTGGCCCTTCCACGGGCAGGACGTGCGGTGATTGCTGAACGTGGTGAACTCGCGCTTCAGCGAGGCGACGGGGAAGTAATGATTTCCCTCGACCACCACGGTGTCGTCGCTCTCGGCGATGACTTCGCCGTTCCAGATTGCCTTCATTCCAACTCCTCGTGCTCAAACGCTATTTCGCCCATCGGGGCAAGGACATCTTCGTCACCGCCGGGTCTGCGAGAGACCTGACACCCGGCAGCTTCGGGATCTGCGCGATCGGGGGCGGCGCGGAAGGCTGGTCCGTCGTCCACGTCGGCCCGGATGGCGACGCCGCCGACCTCGGCGGGGAGTACTACTTTGCCACCTCCGAGGAAGCCCTGGCGTTCCTGAAGGAACTGATCGACCTGATGGTGGATGGCGGGGAGCCGGAGGGGCTACACGCGGACTGAGCCTGCCGTGAGGCGATTAGGCGATCCAATCGCCTTGCCAGATGAGTCGATTGATGGTCGTGAGGCGATTTTGGCCCATAATCGACTCAACTTCTGAGTCGATTGCAGCGTTCACGCCATGGCTGACGACCTCCCGCTGATCTGGAAAGACCCTGCATGGCCGCACCTGCGGTTCGATATCGACGCGGTCGAGCCCGCGCTGATCGCTGCCCGTCGCAGCCTGGGCCTGCTTGCGGGAAAGCTCGCAGCCATCCCGAACGATCACCTCGCAGGACTGGAGGCGGAAGGCTGGAGCCAGGACGCCCTTGCGACCGCCGCGATTGAAGGCGAACGCTACGACCCCGTGTCGGTGGGCTCGTCGGTGGCGAGGCGTCTGGGGCTCGTCGAGGGCCGCGGCCCCCATGTCCCGCGTGACATCGAAGGGCTGCTCGACGTCCTGGAAGATGCCGTCAATCGTTGCTCGGAGCCGCTGACGCATGAGCGCTTGTGGGCTTGGCAGGCGTCGATGTTCCCTGACGGCTATTCGGGCATGCGACGCGTAGACGTGGGTGCCTATCGCAGCCATGCGGAACCGATGCAGATCGTGAGCGTCGGCCCGCAGGGAAAGGAGAAGGTGCACTACGAAGCGCCCCCGTCCCGCGACGTGCCGGCGGACATGGAGCTGTTCATCCAGTGGTTCAACGGAACGCTCGGCAGGGATCCCCTGGTCGTGGCTGCACTGGCGCATGTCTGGTTCGAAAGCATCCACCCATTCGAGGATGGAAATGGACGCGTGGGTCGCGCGCTGATCGACTTGGTGCTGGCACGCGAGATGGGTCGGTCGAGCCGTGTGATCCGGATGGCGCAGCAACTGCTGAAGGTGCGCGAGGCGTATTACGAGCAGCTTCAAGAAGCCCGCTCCGTAGACGTGACGCGATGGATCGTCTGGTTCCTGCAGCAAGTGCAGGCGTCGTGTGAGGATGCAGGTCGCATCGTCGATCAGACCTTGCAGAAAACCCGATTCTGGTCGGATCACCGCAACGTCGACCTGTCCCCGCGTCAACGCAAGGTCATGAACCTGCTGCTCGACGCAGGGCCCGATGGATTCGAAGGCGGCATGAGCACGCGCAAGTACGGAAGCATCGGCGCCACATCGCGTGCGACCGCCTCTCGCGAACTGCTCGAGTTGGAGAACCTGGGCTTGCTGCGCCGCGTCGGCGACGGTCGTTCGACGCGCTACTACGTGGCGCTCGATGGCTGGGGCCCGGCTGCGAACTGACGCTCACAACGGCTTCAGATCCTCCCCCACCACCCGCACCAGCAGGCCTTTGCCTTCGGGGGTCACGCGGAACTCGCCGTACTTCGCCGGTTGCCAGCGCTCGGCCTCGCCTTCCTTGAAGAACCAGGCGTCGGACACGAAGGTCCATCGACCGTCCTTGGGCGTGAGCTCCAGCAGTTGCGCTCCGGCTGGAGAGGCCTCGCCTGGTTCGAGCACCCGCGCGGACTGCACGATGCCGCGAGCATCGACCGTCGCCGCGATATTCAGACGACGCCCCCACAGCGGATCCTTCTCCCGCGATAGCCGGGTCAATGTGACATTCCCCAACGTGCGGCTCCAGCTCACCCCGGGCAGGTCGTAGCTCAACTGCATGTAGTCTCCCTGCATCAGCGAACGCGGATCGACCGGCGCCAGCTTCACGAAGACCGGGCGGCCATTGGCGATGAGCTGCTCCCGACTGGCGATCAGGACGTTCACCAGCACGAGCGACAGCACGCCCGCGCCGAGCAGCACCGCTGCCGCGCCACGCAGCGCGAGCGCCGGTCGCGCCTCGCCATCGGACGAAGGCGCCGGATGCCACGCCAGCCAGCGGACCCACGCGGCGAGCGCCGCGCCGGCCGCCACCAGCGCCAGCGACTTGTGCGCGAGCGGCAGTTGCCACTCGTAGTACAGCGCACCGATCGCCCACACCGCGGCCGCGCCGGCGAGCGCGGCCAGGCGCCAGCGTCGCGTCGACGCCATCAACGCCAGCACCAGCAGGATCCCGCCGAGCGCCGGCATCAACGCGGAGAGCGCCGCCAGCACCAGCACCGGCGGAGCCAAGCGCGCCGCGCCCGCGGGACGCCACCGACGCCACAGCCAGGCGGCCGCGACGAGCGTCAGCAATGCCGAGGCGGTCCTCGACATCCAGATCAAGGTCACATCCGATGACGCCAGTCCCGGAGTCGCCCCCCTGAAGACGCCGCCGAGCGCGCCGCCCGCCGCGAACGACCAGCCCGCCGCCATGGCGAAGGCGGTCAGCACGGCCACCCACCAGCCGGTCAGCACCGGCTCGAGCATCGCCGCCTGACGGGCGGAAGGCGCTCGTCGCCCCGCCCCGTGCTGCGCCGCCATCAGCGCCAGGCCCACGAGCAGCAGCAAGGTCGCCAACGCCCACCCGATACCGCCATGGCGTTCGTACCAGGTGAGCGAGAACACCTCCTTGAAGGCCAGATGGCCGAGATGCGCCACCGGCACGGCCATCGCCGCGCCGAGCAGTACGCGCATCCACGAGGCGTTCAGCAGCAGGACCAACCCGGTACCGACGACCAGCGCGACGATGTCGACACCCGCCGGCGGCAAGTCCTTCGCCAGCGCGACGAACAGCAGCACGAGTCCGGTGATCAGCAACGGCACGGCCGCCTGTTCCAGGAACAACGCGATGCCGCGCGATCGCAGCATCAACACCGACAGGGCGATCAACGAGACGCCGAAGAAGTAGCCGACGCCTCCTCGCTCGATGGCCGAGCCGAAGAGCGCGAAGAACGTGGCCAGGAACGGCACCGCAGCCAGCCAGGCCCCGAGCGCCGTCAGCAGCACGACGGGCCAGGGCCGCGGCACCTCGGGTGGGTCCGCGGGCGCGAGCCCCTCCGCACGGGCTTGTTCGATCCAGTCGCTGCCGCTCATGCCCGCGCCTCCGCGACGCGCAGGCGTCGCATGATCAGGCTGACACTGGCGGCCAGCAGCGCGCACGCCACCAGTGCGATCAGGAAGTAGCCGCCGACGTCCCACTTCCCATCGGCGATCCAGCGCGCGAATCCCGCCACCAGCAAGGTATCGACCGCCAGCGCCAGCGCGCTCATCGCGTAGACCTCGCCGCGCCGCCAGGCCAGCACGAGCCCCACACCCATCACGCCGAGGCCCAGCAAGTACTGCGGCGCCACGTCCCTCGCGAACAGCCCGCCCAGCGCCGTTCCCGAGATCGCGATCACCGACGCCAGCACCGCCAGGCGCCATGCCCAGGGCTGCGCGAGCGCATCCGGTCGCAGCGCGAGCCCGGCGCACAGCACGCCGTACGCGACGAAGCCGATGGCGTGCACCGGCACCGTGGACGCGTCGAAGCGCCACGCGTGTCCGCCGAAGGTTTCCATCCACAAGCCGATGCCGGTCGCGACCACGAGCGCCCATGGCGTCCACGTCAGGTCCGAGCGCGACGCCCACGCGATCGGCAACCCGAGCGCAGCCCACAGCGCGAAGAGCTGCCAGGGATCGGCGCCGGTCTGGTAGGTCTGTCCGAAGAACGCCAGCAGGCCGCCCAGCGTCAGGAAGGCCACCATCGCCAGCGGCGCGCGCCACGGTCGCAGCGTCGCCGCCGCGATCAGGCAAACGGCGAGCACCGCCTGCAGCAGCCCGAAGCGCATGACGCGCCCGAAGTCGTCCCAGTTTGCCGCGACCCACAGGATCAACCCGAACCCGATCAACCCTGCCGCCAGCGCGCCCGCGCCGCGCCGCAGCGGCGTCCACGGATCGCCCGGCGGATCATCGACGCCGCTGAGCACCCGCAAGCGCCGTGCGCTGCTCGCATCCAGGCCCTGGCGGGCCGTCCATTGGTACAACTGCTCGTGCAGACTCACGGGTTCCTCCCTCAGGATGCGACCGCCCGCAGGGGTCGCCGGTGATGTTCTTCGAGGGAGCCGATTCTTCCTCATCCTTCGCTTCTTCCTCTTTCGGCACTGGGAGTTCCACATGGGACAGATGATCGACTTCGAACGCCCCGACGGCGGCACCACCGCCGGCTACCTCGCCAGCGCCGGCGACGGCGCGCCGGGCATGATCCTCATCCAGGAATGGTGGGGGCTCAAACCCCACATCAAGGACATCGCCGAGCGCCTGGCCTCCGCCGGCATCACGACGCTGGCGCCCGACCTCTACCGCGGCCGCATCGCCGCCGACGCGGACGAGGCCAGCCACATGATGGACGGCCTGGACTTCGTCGACGCCACCACGCAGGACCTGCAGGGCGCGCTGACGCACCTGCGCGAGCACCTCGGCTGCGGCCAGGTCGGCGTCATGGGCTACTGCATGGGCGGCGCGCTGACCATCCTCGCCGGCGTGAACCTCAAGGACCTGCAGGCGGCGGTCTGCTACTACGGCATTCCGCCGGCCGAGTTCGCCGACCCGGCCAAGATCGAACCGCCCTTCCTCGGCCACTTCGCCACGCGCGACGACTGGTGCACGCCCGAGAAGGTCGACGCCCTGGAGGCCCGGATGACGTCGGCCGGCAAGCAGCCGGTCATCCACCGCTACGTCGCGGACCACGCGTTCTCCAACAAGACCCGCCCCGAGGTCTACGACGAGGCCGCCGCCGAGCTGGCCTGGTCGCGCACCCTGGACTTCCTCAAGCAACACCTCGCCTGATCGACTGAGCCCATGACCCTCCATCGCCGCCGCCTGATCCCCACCGCCGCCGCTGTCTGGGCGCTGATCGCTGCTTCCGCCATCGCACAGACCACGCCGGCCTCGGGTCCGGCGTCGGCAACGGCGCGCGCCGCCTCGGAGACCGCGGCGCCGCCGCTGGATCCGCGCGTGGCGCCGCTGCTCGCGGACATCTCCGCCGAGCGCATCGAGCAGACCATCCGCAAGCTGGCCGCCTTCGGCACGCGCCACACGGCGTCGGACACGAAGAGCGACACGCGCGGCATCGGCGCCGCGCGGCGCTGGATCGAGCGCCAGCTGAAGGACTGCAGCGCCAAGACGGGCGGCCGGCTGCAGGTCACGATGGACGCGTTCATCGAGCCGGCGGGCAACCGGCTCTCGGCGCCGACGGAGCTGGTGAACGTCGTGGCCACGCTGCCCGGCGCGTCGGCGGGCACGCCGCGCGAGCGCATCCTCGTGGTGAGCGGGCATTACGACTCGCGCAACAGCGACGTGATGGACGCGCAGGGCGAGGCGCCCGGCGCCAACGACGATGCCTCCGGCACGGCGGCCGTCATGGAGATGGCCTGCGCGGCGGCCAAGCAGCGCTTCGACGCGACGCTCGTGTTCATGGCCGTTCCGGGCGAGGAGCAGGGCCTGCTCGGCGCCCGGCATTGGGCCCGTCGTGCGCGTGCGCAAGGGCTGAACGTCGAAGGCATGATCACCAACGACATCGTCGGCAGCTCGCGCGGCGACAAAGGCGAGCACGATCCCAAGCGGCTGCGCCTGTTCGCCGACGGCTTCGATCCGCTGCTGCGCCTGCTGGTCAACGCGAACGCCAACAGCCCGGCCAACGAGGACGAGGTCAAGACCAACGCGGCGATCCGCGCGCAGCTGCAACCGCTGGCGGTGGCGGGCGGCGGCGAGGAACTGCCGACGCAGCAGTTCGGCCGCCACCTGAAGGCTGAAGGCGAGCGCTACCTGCCGGGCTTCCGCATCGACCTGATCCAGCGCCGCGACCGCTACCTGCGCGGCGGCGATCACCTGCCCTTCCTGGAACGCGGCTACGCGGCGGTGCGATTCTCCGAGCCCTTCGAGGACTTCCGTCACCAGCACCAGAACCTGCGCACGGAGAACGGCGTCGTCTACGGCGACCTGCCGGAGTTCGTCGACTTCGGCTACGTGGCCGACGTGGCGCGGGTCAACCTCGCGGGACTGGCGACGCTGGCCTGGGCGCCGTCGCCGGTGAAGGGCGCGCGCATCGATGCACGCGAGCTGACCAACGACACGACCTTGCTGTGGACCGCGAGCGCGGATCCGGAACTGGCGGGCTACCGCGTCGTCTGGCGCCGCAGCGAATCGCAGACGTGGGAAGGGGCGAAGGATGTCGGCAAGGTCACGACGGTCACGCTGCCGCTGTCCAAGGACAACCTGATCTTCGGCGTGCAGGCGGTGTCGACGTCAGGCCATGCGAGCCTGGCGAGTTATCCGTTGCCGCTGGGGCGCTGACAAGGGCCCGAACGCCTCGGTGTCCTGGTCGGCGGGAGCCGGGGTGCCCCCGGGCGATTTAGCGGAGCCTGCGAGCGTATGAGCCCGGGGGTACCCCGGCTCCCGCCGACCTGCTCGGTCCAACGCAGGACCTATCGCAGCACGCCCTTCCCCAGCCACTGCCCCCAGATCTTCATCGTCACGCGCTGATCCGAGAGTCCGGGGTATTCGGCCATGGTCTTGCGCAGCGCCGTCTCGTCGGTGCCGCGCGAGAACACGACCTCGCCGATGGGCCCGTCCTCCAGCGAGTACCAGGCGCCGATGACGCCCTGGTCGAGCGCCCGCTGCAGGAAGATCGGGACCGCGTCCTTGTCCTGCTCCTGCGCGCGGCTGAACAGCACGATGCGGTGCTCCTCGATGCCGTTGGGATCGATGCCGGTGTGGTTCAGCGCCCGGTGCACTGTGGCGGGCTGGGCGTTGACGACCATGTAGCCCTCGCGGACGTACTGGTCGGGTTCGAAGTAGCTCAGCAGGATCTGCCGGTTGGGCGCCTTGACCACGACGATGCCGCGCTTCTGCTTCAAGGGGTCGCGCATCGGTCCGGCCGCGAAGAGCTTCTCGTCGGCGAAGAGCCGCTTGAAGTTCTCCAGGTGCCCGGCCTGCATCGCAGCAACGGCCGCCTTGTCGTCGGGGACCGGCTTGCCGGTCTCCAGGAAGATGAAAAAGTACTGCTCGGCTGCGATCATTGGCGGACGGGTCTGTGCGTGGGCCGGCAGCGCCGCAAATGCGGATAACGCGGGGAGAGCCGCCGCCGTGGCGATCAGGGAACGTCGTTGCATCGGAGTCTCCTTCTGTCGTTGACCGGGGCCAGCGTCGGACTCCGGCGTCGACAGATGACTCTACTCCCGGCCGCCGCCCGTGCCGAGCACCTGCAGCGAGCGCAGCATCAGCCGCCCGCTGGTGACGTTGGTGGCGCAGGCGACGTTGTGGACGTCGCAGGCGCGGACCAGCGCGTTGATGTCCGGTTCATGCGGCTGCGGCGTCATCGGGTCGCGCAGGAACACGACCGCGTCGACCAGCCCGACCGCCAGCCGCGCGCCGATCTGCAGGTCGCCGCCGTGCGGCCCGGACAGCATCCGCTCGACCGTCAGGCCGACCTCGGCCGTCAGGCGCGAGCCGGTCGTGCCGGTCGCCACCAGATCGCAGCCGCCGAGGAAGCCGGCGAACTCGGTGGCGAGCATCACCATCTCGTCCTTCTTGCCGTCGTGGGCGATCAGGGCGATGCGCAGGCGCGCGGGCGCGGCGGTCGTCGTCGCGGAATCAGGAGCGGTGGAGGCAGTCATGGCCGCGATCGTAGGCCCGGAGGAACGGCGCGCGAGTTACCGGCGCGGTTCTTTCTGCGTGTCCAGCGGCACGTTGCCGACGCCCCGGTTCATCGCGTTGAGCAGGTCGCCGTTGTCCTGGCTCAGTTCCCAGGCGAAGACGCCCGCCAGGCCCTGGTCGCGCACGAAGCGCCCCTTGGCAAGCACGGCACGCGGATCGTCGTAGCCCATCCAGAGCTTCTGCGTCGGATTGAACAGCGACCACGACTGCGTCACCGGGTCCCAGACGGACTGGTAACCCGCGCGGCCCTTGCCCTTCGCATCGAGGATGCGGCCGGCGATCTCGCGATAGCCCTGCGCGCCCTCGCCGCCCGGGTACGCGCCGGTCTTAGCGGCGCCAGCCTTGGTCTCGCTCACGCCGGTGAAGCCGCGGCCGTACATCGCGACGCCGGCCACCAGCTTCGAGCGCGGCACGCCGGCCTTCTCCAGGTTGGCCACCGCGCGCTCCAGACTGTCGTCCGCCTGCGGCGACGACGAGCGCAGCGTCGTGTGATGCCCCGCCACCGGCGACCACATGCCGTAGAAGTCGTAAGTCATCATGAAGACGAGATCGAGCGGCTTGGACGCGTCCTTGAAGTTGATCTTGCCGACGATCGAGTCCATCGGATTCACGGCCGTGGTCAGCAGGTAGGGACGGCCCGTCTCCGCAGTCAGCGCATCCAGCGCCTTGCGCAGGTCGGTCATCAGTTCCGCGTAGGACTGGCCGTCCTGCGGACTGCCGAGCTGCACGCCGTTGGCCGCGCCGTTGTTGCCGGGATGCTCCCAGTCGATGTCGATGCCGTCGAAGGCCGGGTGGTCACGCAGGAACTGCTGCGCCGAGGCCGCGAACACCGCGCGCTTCGCCGGATCGCCGACGAGGTGGAAGATCGGATCCGACCCGCCCCAGCCCCCCACCGACGCGACGATCTTCAGATGCGGCGCGCGCTGCTTGTAGCGCTGGAACGCGGTGTTGAAACGCGTGTCGATCGGGCCGGTGCCGATCTCGAAATCCTTCTTGCCGACGCACTTGGCGGCGTCCTTCTCCAACTGGCCGGGACCGCACAGGCGCAGGAAGGCGTAGAGCACGTGGGTCAGGTTTTGCGGCGGCACGCGCTCGATCAGCTCGACCGGCTCCCAGTTGGGCACGTAGATGCCGACGATCTTCCCGCCGGTGCGCTCGAACTCGACCGGCTTGGCGCCGAAGAGCGCGTATCCCGGGGCCTGCGCAGGGGCCTCCGACTTCGCCGCGGCCTTGGCGCCGGGCTTGACCTCGGCCGCCGGTGTTGCGGCCATCGCGGCCGAGGCGGCGATCGCACCCAGTGCGGCGATCGCGGCGGTCAACGGGGTCGGAATGCAGGACAGGACTCGAGCAGACATGCGGGGCCTCCAATGGACGCCGCAGCTTAGCGGATCGAGCCAAAAATTAACACCAGTCAAATACCAATTTGACCGATCCACCGAGTTCGGAGAAACCTTTATGGAGCCACTTCAACTCGAAGCTGCAGTTCGCGGAGCTTCTGCACCTCCGCGTCCCGCGTGCTGTACGTGTTGCGGCTGGCACTCGACGTCACGCTGCCGGTGCGCGCGATCGTGACCCAGATGCCGAGCGGGGCCTGGACGGTGCTGAGGACGTCGGTACTCGGCCGCTGCTGGCCATCGGGCAGCGAGGTGCCGTAAGCGCCCCCCTGCGGCATCTGCGCCTGGTCGGAGGCCCGGACCTCGACATCCACCGGGCTGCGACCGCCCGGCCACTTCGGTCGGACGACGATGCCCCGCACCCGCTCGGCCATGCCCTGGCGCGGCACGACGACCACGCGGTCCCGCTCGCCCTGCTGGCGGTCGAGCGCGACATCGACCCATTGGATCGGCGTCGATTCGGTCATCGTGAACGAGGCCTGCGAGCCGTTGAGCACCAGCAGGCGCGGGAACAGCTGCTGGCGTTGCTCGCGGTTCTCGGTGGAGAGCGTCACGCCGCCGCGCGCCGACACGCTGCCGCCGGTGCTGACCACCGTGCCGCCGTCGCGGATGCCGGCGACCGTCGAGCCGCTGAGCTCGGACTCGACCCAGCGCAGCTCGACCTGCAGGTTCTGCTTCGGGCCCTGCGCGTGGACCGGCGTCATCACGGAAGCACCGACGCCGAGCGCGGCGGCGGCAAGAACGGCGAGGCGGCGATGCAGATTCATCACGCCAGCATACGCCGCGAGGACGTGCATCACGACCTCAGTCACGCGGCCCATCCCGATGCCGCTCAGGACCTCACTGGTTCAGCGCTCTGCAACGGTCGATGTCGCAGGCGGTGGGCAGCATCGAGCGGTACTCGACGACGCTGCCCCAGCTCTTCGGATCGCGCAGCGCGCAGCGCTCGCCCTTGCCGTTGTCGTAGTAGGACATCGTGTCGACGCAGCGCTTCGAATGCGCCATCAGGCCGAAGAAGTGGCCCATCTCGTGCGAGAGCACCATCTGCAGCGTCTGGTCCGCCGGGTGCCTGGGATTGCGCTCGCGCAGCAGTGCGAAGAGGCCGGGCCCGATCGACAGGCTGCGCGCCGTCACGTTGGCCAGCGCGAACTGGCCGCGGCTGCCGACATCGCTCCAGAGGATCTGGATGGCGTCCTCCGGCGGCACCTGGCCGCGCGGCACGGCGATGACGGCGAGCTTCAACCCGCAGGCGGACCAGGCCTCGGCGGAGCGTTTCACCAGCGCCATCACCTGCGGCTCGCTGAACCACGGCGGCGCGTTGTCGTGGCGATAGGCGAAGCGCAACGAGCGCGACGCGATCGCGCGATCGCGGCCGTCGCCCCAGGTCTGCACCTCGCCGGGCAGGCATTGGGCGATCTCCTGGTCGCGCACGGAGGGAATCGTCGTGGGCGCCTTGCCCTTCTCGGGCGGGACGAATTGAGCGTTCGCGCCATGCGGCGTGAGCGCACCGAGCAACGCCAGGGCCAGGGCGGCCAATGCGCCGGCAAGCCGGCGATGCGCGCGCACACCGAGGCGCATGTCCATGCGCATGCCGGCGCCCATGCTCATGCCTTCGCGGTCCGCAGCGCGCCGCGCACATGCGGCCACAGCAGATTGATCGCGAGCCCGCTGATGACCAGCGCCGCAGCGATCAGCTTCCACGCCGGCAGGCCTTCGCCCAGCAGCAGCGCGGAGCAGCTCATGCCGAACACCGGCACCAGCAAGGCCATCGGCACGATGGTCGCGGCGGGGTGGCGCGACAGCAGCCAGCTCCACGCGCCGTAGCCGAAGAGCGTGTTGCCGATCGACTGCCAGAGCACGGCGCCCCACGCGCCGACGCTGGCGTTCTGGATCGCCTCACCCATCTGCGCGGGACCTTCGAAGATGAAGGAAAGTACGAACAACGCGGGCGCGGCGAAGGCGCTGCTCCAGACGACGTAGGCCAGCATGTTCACGGCGCCGGCGCGCTTGCCGACGATGTTGCCGCTGGACCAGCAGAGCGCGGCGAGCAGCACCATCGCCAGACCCAGCACCGTCGTCGTGCCGTCGGTGTGCGAGGCGATGACGCCGATGCCGGCCGCGGCCATGACCAGGGCGAGCCACTGGAAGCCCTGGACGCGCTCGCCGCTCATCTTCATGGCGAGCAGCAGCGTGAAGAAGACCTGCGTCTGGATGACGAGCGACGCGAGCCCCGGCGAGATCTGCGAGCGCATCGCCAGGTAGAGCAGCGCGAACTGCCCGACACCGACGAAGGCGCCGTAGGCGGCGAGGTTGCGCCAGCCGACCTTCGGGCGCGGCAGCAGCAGCATGGCGGGCAGCGCGGCGAAGGTGAACCGCAGCGCAGCGAACAGCAGCGGCGGGAACGCGTTCAGGCCCCAGCGGATCACGACGAAGTTGCTTCCCCAGATGGCGACCACGGACAGCGCGAGCAGGAAATGGCGGAGCGGTAGCGTCATGGCGGCCAGGGAACGAGGGGGGATCGTCGACTATGCCAGCGGGGCTCTCCGCCGAGCCGGTACAGGGGATTGCGAGTGCGACCGGTACAGGACCCGCGTACTGCGTCGCCCGCTGGCCCTCACCCCCCGCCCTCTCCCGCAAGCGGGCGAGGGAGCCCGACCCGTGCCAGCACATGGATGACAGGTGGGCCAGGACATGGGTGACACCGGTACAGCTGTTCAACCCTTCGGCTTCAGATGCCCCAGCGGCAACGCGCCTCCCGCTTTGACCTCGCCGAGCGAGAAGCTCGTGTGGATGTCCTTCACGTTCGGCAGGTTCAGCAACGTGTCGATCGAGAACCGGCTGAACGCATCCAGGTCGGTGGCCATCACCTCCAGCTCGAAGGTCCCGGCGCCGCTGATGTAGTGGCAGGCGATCACCTCCGGCAGTTGCCGGATCGCCTCCTCCAGTTGCTTGGTCGCCGCGCCGTTGTTGCGGTCCGCGTCCACGCGCACGAACGCCAGCACCCCCAGGCCGAGGCGGCGACGGTCGATCTCGGCGCGGTAGCCGGTGATGAAGCCCTGCTCCTCCAGCCATCGCACGCGGCGCCAGGTGGGCGCCGGCGACAGGCCGATCCGCGTCGCCAGCTCGGCGTTGGACAAGCGCGCCTCGCGCTGCAGCTCGCCCAGGATGGCCACGTGATAGCGGTCGAGTTCGCCGCTTGCCGGAGCACCGGATCCGCCCGCGTCCTCGCTCCTCTCGACGCCTCGTTCGGCGCCTCTGTCGACCCCGTCGTCGACGCCCGCGGAACCCGCCGCCGCCCTCATGGTTTTCCCTGAGGCGCCATTTTTCGATGCCATTTGAATCCCTTTCTCCATTCCGGGAAAGATTCTTGCTCAAACGACCGCTGCCGGCGCGGAACTAGCAAACACTCGCCGGGCATTGTTTCCTACACTGTTCTCTGCGTTTTCCGCGCGTCGCCATACTCGGCGCGACGGCAGCCAAGGCACACGGCCTCGCCACAAGCGGGGACCGGAGGTCAGCCACCCATCAGGAGACTCCCCCGCATGAACGCCCCCTTGCCCGAACACATCCTGCGCGCCCTCGAGAAGGTCACGCTGGATGACAAGTACGCACTCGACGAGGGCCGCGCCTTCATGAGCGGCGTCCAGGCGCTGGTCCGCCTGCCGATGCTGCAGCGCACCCGCGACGCCATCGCCGGCCTCAACACCGCCGGCTTCATCTCGGGCTACCGCGGTTCCCCGCTGGGCGGCTACGACCAGGCCCTGATGGCCGCGAAGAAGCACCTCGCCAAGCAGCACATCGTCTTCCAGCCCGGCGTCAACGAGGAACTCGGCGCCACCGCCGTCTGGGGCACGCAGCAGCTCGCGCTGTTCCCGGAGAAGGCGAAGTTCGACGGCGTCTTCGGCATGTGGTACGGCAAGGGCCCCGGCGTGGACCGCTCCATCGACGTGTTCAAGCACGCCAACATGGCCGGCACGTCCAAGCACGGCGGCGTGATCGCCATCGCCGCGGACGACCACATCGCCAAGAGCTCCACCGCCGCCCACCAGAGCGACCACGTCTTCAAGGCCGTCGGCTTCCCGGTGTTCTTCCCGAGCAGCGTCCAGGAGATCCTGGACATGGGCCTGCACGCGTTCGCGATGAGCCGCTTCTCCGGCCTGTGGTCGGGCATGAAGACGATCCAGGAGATCGTCGAATCGTCCAGCAGCGTCAGCGTCGATCCCGACCGCGTCGAGATCCTGATGCCCGAGGACTTCCAGATGCCCCCGGGCGGCCTGCACATCCGCTGGCCCGATCCGCCGCTCGATCAAGAGGCGCGGATGATGGACCACAAGTGGTACGCCGCCCTCGCCTACGTCCGCGCCAACAAGCTCAACCACAACGTCATCGCCACGCCGCATGACCGCATCGGCCTGATCGCCTCCGGCAAGGCCTGGAACGACACCCGCCAGGCGCTGCACGACCTGGGCCTGGACGACGACAGCTGCCGCCGCCTGGGCATCCGGCTGCACAAGGTCAACGTCGTGTGGCCGCTGGAAGCGACCATCACCCGCGACTTCGCCACCGGGCTGCAGGAGATCCTCGTCATCGAGGAAAAGCGCCAGATGATCGAGTACCAGCTCAAGGAAGAGCTGTACAACTGGCGTCCGGACGTCCGCCCGAACGTGCTCGGCAAGTTCGACGAGACCGACGGCGACCGCAGCGGCGGCGAGTGGAGCCACCCGAACCCGAGCAGCAACTGGCTGCTGCGCCCGCAGGCCGACCTGACGCCGGCCATCATCGCCCGCGCCATCGCCAAGCGGCTGAAGAAGCTGGGGGTCGACGCCGACACCGCCGCGCGGCTGGACGCCCGCATGGCGCTGATCGACGCCAAGGAGCAGTCGCTCAAGAGCGAAGAGAAGACCGCCGGCGGCGCCGACCGCACGCCGTGGTTCTGCTCCGGCTGCCCGCACAACACGAGCACGCGCGTGCCGGACGGCTCGCGCGCCGTGGGCGGCATCGGCTGCCACTACATGGTCACCTGGATGCCGGGCCGCAACACCGCGACCTTCACCCAGATGGGCGGCGAAGGCGTGCCCTGGGTCGGCCAGGCGCCGTTCACCGACGAGAAGCACATTTTCAGCAACCTCGGCGACGGCACCTACTTCCACAGCGGCATCCTGGCGATCCGCCAGTCCATCGCCGCCGGCGTGAACATCACCTACAAGGTGCTCTACAACGACGCCGTCGCGATGACCGGCGGCCAGCAGGTCGGCGAGCGCCCCGAGGGCCACAGCGTCACGCAGATCATGAACAGCCTGGTCAGCGAAGGCGTGGCCAAGCTGATCATCGTCACCGACGAGCCGGAGAAGTACGACGGCAAGCCGCTGGCGCCCGGCGTGACGGTGCATCACCGCGACGAGCTGGACGCGCTGCAGCGCCAGTTCCGCGAGATCCCCGGCACCACGGTCATCATCTACGACCAGACCTGCGCGACCGAGAAGCGCCGCCGCCGCAAGCGCGGCAAGCTGGTCGATCCGGCCAAGCGCACCGTCATCAACGAGCTGGTCTGCGAAGGCTGCGGCGACTGCTCGGTGCAGTCGAACTGCCTGTCGGTCGAACCGCTGGAGACCGAGTTCGGCCGCAAGCGCCAGATCAACCAGAACACCTGCAACAAGGACTTCAGCTGCGTGAAGGGCTTCTGCCCGAGCTTCGTCACCATCGAAGGCGGCGAGCTCAAGAAGCCCAAGAAGGACAAGCGCGTCAGCCCGTTCGACGCGTCGCTGCCGGTCATCCCGCAGCCGACGATCCCGAACGCGGTCGAGGCCTGGGGCATCGTCGTGGCCGGCGTCGGCGGCACCGGTGTGATCACGATCGGCCAGTTGCTCGGCATGGCCGCGCATCTGGAAGGCAAGGGCGTCATCACGCAGGACGCGGCCGGCCTCGCCCAGAAGGGCGGCGCCACCTGGAGCCACATCCAGATCGCCAACACGCCGGACGCGATCCACTGCACCAAGGTCGGCACCGCGGAGGCCGACCTGGTCATCGCCTGCGATTCCATCGTCGCCGCCAACAAGACGACGCTGGCCGTGATGCGCGAGGGCCGCAGCTTCGTCGCGCTGAACACGCACGGCTCGCCGACCGCGACGCTGGTCAACGACGCCAACTGGTCCTTCCCCGGCGCCGCCTGCGAGGCCGCCGTGCAGAAGGCGGTCGGCGCCTCGCACCTGGGCATGTTCGACGCGGAAGAGGTCGCGGTGAAGCTGCTGGGCGATTCGCTCTACACCAACCCGCTGATGCTTGGCTTCGCGTGGCAGAAGGGCCGCGTGCCGCTGAGCCTCGCCGCGCTGATGCGCGCCATCGAGCTCAACGGCGTGCAGGTCGACAACAACAAGGCCGCCTTCGAATGGGGCCGTCGCTGCGCGCATGACCTGGCCGCGGTGCAGTCGCTGTTCGCCGCGCAGCAGGTCATCAACTTCGTCAAGCGCCAGGGCGTGGACGAGTTGATCGCCAAGCGCGTCGAGTTCCTGACCGACTACCAGAACGCCGCCTACGCCGAGCAGTACCGCGCCTTCGTCGAGAAGGTCCGCCAGGCCGAGGCGCCGGTGGGCGGCACGCGCCTGACGGAGGCCGTCGCGCGTTATCTGTTCAAGCTGATGGCCTACAAGGACGAATACGAGGTCGCCCGCCTGCACACCGACACGAAGTTCCTCGACAAGATCAAGGGCCAGTTCGAAGGCGACTTCAAGGTCGTGCATCACCTGGCACCGCCGATGCTCGCCAAGAAGGACGACCACGGTCATCTGCAGAAGCGCCCCTTCGGCCCCTGGGTGCGTCCGGCGATGGGCGTGCTGGCCAGGCTGAAGGGCCTGCGCGGCACCGCCTTCGATCCGTTCGGCTACACCGAGGAACGCAAGACGGAACGCCAGCTGATCGCCGACTACCGCGCGACCATCGAGTCGATCCTGGCGAAGGGCCTCAGCACCGAGCGCCTGTCGACGGCGGTCGAGTTGGCCCGCATCCCGGAAGACATCCGCGGCTACGGCCACGTCAAGGAGCGCCATCTGAAGGCGGCGCGCCTGAAGTGGGACCAGTTGGCCAAGCAGTGGAACGACGTGGCGTGAGCTTCCACCGCCACGGTTGACGGACGGCCAGGCGCGGGCTCTCCGCGACGCATGGTGCCCACCAGGGACCCCATGCATCGCTCCGGCCCCACATCCGCTCGCTGCCTTCGGGCGCCCTGCGCTCGGACGGCGACGTCCGACCCCGCCGATCCCGCCGACCCGGCGCAGCGTTCAGTCCGGCCCGCCGGGCGCCCGGTAGAACATCGCGGTCGGCGTCTTGCCGCCCTGCCCGCTCGCCCAACGGAAGTGCGGGTAGGTCGCCTGGTTGTCGACGACGATCATCTCGTCCTGGTTGACGCATCGGACCACCAGGAAGACGTGGTCCTCGCCGTGGTGCTTCTCCTCGCGGCAGGTGCTGCCGATGTCCCCGCCGCGCTGGCTGCCGGGAGGCACCTCGATCCAGCCGCGCGCGAGCAGCGTCGCCGGCACGTCGATCGCCCAGCAGAGCTCGGGCACATCGAATCCCGCCACCCGCATCAGCACGGACAGCGTCATCGCGCATCCGTCGGCGGGATAGATGCCGCCCTCGGGATCCAGCAATCTGCGCGCGGCGAGCGCCTGCGCGGCGCTGAGCCGGTCGGGTTCGACCGCCAGCGCCAGCAGCCCGGGAATCCGGGCGCGATCCGGGACATCCTCGGCGGGACGGGGAGGAAGTTCGGTGAACGGCAGAGGATGGAACAACGGCATGGGGGCCTCGCAGTGACTGGAATGAGGGGGTGCGTCCCGTCGCCTCGGCATGAGGCTGCGGGCGCCCTCTTCAGTGAAGTCAGTCGGCCAAAATGCTTCAGTCCTGCTTGCGGCGCTGCGACGGCTTGGCGGTCTTGGCGGTCTTGGCGCGCTTCGAGGCGTCGCCCACGCCCTTGAGCTTCACGGCCTTCACGGCCTTGGCCGCCTTCTCCAGCGCCTGCCGCTGGCGCGGCCTCAGCCATCCCAGGGAGAAGCCGGCCGCCGCCGCCGCCGGCACGTCGCTTCGTGCCATCGCCAGCGCGAGTTGCTCACGCGCCTGGGACAGGCCGACCTCGAGATCGTTCAGCGCACCGAGCCGCTGCGCCGCCTCGTGGACACGGGCGAGCTCCCGGGCCCGGCGTTCGATGTCCTTCTTGGTCAACTTGCCGCCGTCGGCACCGGCCGGGACCGCGAACGTCAGCTCCATCGCCAGGCGCAGGCGTCTCAAGCGGCGCCGCAGGTGATGCCGTCCCTCGACATCGAGACGATCGAAGCGTCTGACCTGCTTGTCCGTCGCGGCGCGCCACTGCGCGAGGTGGGCATGGACGGGGGCCAGGCCTTGCTCTTCCTCGGGCGCGCGGTCCGGCGCGGGGCGCGCGAGCCAGCCGATGACCGCGAGCAGCCAGCCCTGGACCTCCGGCGTGAGCAGCGGGCCGGCGACATCGATGGGCGCTGCGGGCGAGACCTCGGAGGCCGCGGACGGACGCTCGGCACGCCAGGCGGCAAGCATCGTCGCGCGCCAGCCGGCTTCGGCCTGCGCATCCGCGTCGCGCGCGGCGGTGAGCCGTCGCGACAACTGCCCGGCGCCCTCGGCGAGCGCGAGCAGCGCGACGTCGTCTTCCGCCGCCAGCAGCCGCAGGCCGGCGCGCAGGCGGCGCAGACCGACGCGCATCTGATGCAGGTGCTCGGGCCGATGCCGGCCGCTCGCGATCTGCGAGGCATTGCCGACGACCGGCTCCAGGCACTCGCGCAGCAGCACGTGGAGCGCATCGTCGCAGCTCATGTCCCCGGTCCAGTGGATCGCATGGGAATCGGCGACCGGCGCGCAGTCGAGCTGGCGCGCGAGCAGGTCGCCCCGCAGCGCTTTCGTACGCAGCTCCAGCGATAGCCCGAAACGCTCGATGGCCCATTGCCGCGCGGTTTCGAGCACGGCGCGGGCTTCACCGCTCTTCAGCTCGATCTCGAGCTCGGCGACCGGCGTGCTGCGCAGCGAGTCGCCCTCGCCCGCGAGCAGCGCGCCGTGATCGAGCGCCAGTTCGACCGTGCCATGCGGCGTGCGCAGCGGCCGCGTCAGGCGGGTGATGTCGGTGCGGAACAGCGCCTGCAGCGCGCCTTCGGGCAGCGTGGCCAGCAGCGCCTGCAACGCCTGCCCGGCGGGATGGTCGGCGTGCCGGGCGACGTCGAGCCGGGGAATGTCCGCGCCGAGCGGCACGTTGTGTTCGAGGCGGGTCATGCCGTCGGGCGCGGCGCCCTTGAGCGTCTGCACCCAGACCTCGCCCTCGCGCCGCAGGCGCAACGCGAAGCCGGCGCGCGCGAGGTCCCGCTCGGGCGTATCGAAGTACGAGGCCTGCAGGCGCTCCTGCGCCGCGACGGACTTGCCCGTCCCCGCGACCCAGCGGCGCACGGCGGGCCATTGCGATTCGGGGATCTGGAAACGCAGTTCGATTTCGGTCATCAGGCAGTGTCGCATGGGCCAAATGACAGCACGGCATCCGGTTCGGCACGCACCGCACCAGCTCGGTCAAACCAGAGTTCGACATCCTCACCTCGCACGCGGAGCACCGCGAAGCCATCGCCCGGATGGTCGGCCCATGCGCTGACGACGCATCGCAGCCGCTGGCCATCCGGGCCGTCGAACTCGAACACGTCGGGCGCGGCCAGTTCCTCGGCCGCCGTGATCGCGAACGGCCAGGGCGCGTAGAGCGCGGAGCTGTGGACCGAGTGGATGCGCACCGACCCGCGGTCGTCACCGTCGATGGCGGAGATCTCCGCGCTCACCCAGCCGGATCGGTGTTCATCGCCCGACAGGAAGACCAGTCCCGAGGCACGATGCCGCCACACCAAGCCCAACAGTTCATGCAGGCTGTGCGGATAGCCGTCCCATCCATCCGAACGCAGGCAACTGGCCGCGTGCTCCACGCTCGTCCGGCGTCGCGGCAGCGGCAGCGAGCCGCTCAGCACGAACTTCGGCCGAGACGCGCCGCGCGACAACCATTCGTTGAATGCATCGCGTTGCGTGGTCGACCACAGGCGCGCGCTCGACCAGTTTGCGACGCGTCGTGCCTCGCGCTCGCAGCGCGCGTCGGCGATGAAGAAGGCCGCGCCGCGCCAGTCGAACTCGTGCCACAGCAGTTCCGGACCGCCGACGCGTGGGCCGGCTTCCCACCGGTGATGCCAGGCGGCCTGGCGCGCGACATCGAACCAGGGGCCGTGGCCGCCGTGGCTGGCGCCAGGACCCGGTTCCCAGTTGTCGACGATCTCGTGGTCGTCGATCGCCTGCACGACGCGCGCCACCGTCGGTGGCAGCAGCCGCATCGGACCGGCCTTGAACTCGCCGTAGCCGCGCGCGTACCGCTCGATCCCGCTGCGCGAGTCGGCCAGTCCGCCGCTCGCATCCGCATAGATCTGGTCGCCGGCGAACAGCACCAGCGAGCAGTCCCGTCCTCGCGCCGTGGACCGCGTGAATTGATGCAGGCGCGCCAGCGACGCAAGACCTGGCCCCGCCTGCGACGCATCGAGTTCCCAACCCGGACTCACATCCAGCAGGCCCGGCGGGTACTGGCACGCGGCAAGCGCAAAGCAAAGGCCTCCGTCGTCGACGGCGACCTCCGACCCGCCCGGCGAGGGCACGAAGCCATGCGCCCAGCGATGCGGCGGCAGATCGAAGAACTGATCCAGCGCGCCTTCGACCTGCGCGTGCAACTCCTCGTCGCCGAGCTCGTGCATCACGCCGCGATGCGCGCCTTCCATGGCCAGCGCGCGCGGCTCCAGGTACAGCGCCACCAGCAGCAGGCCGTGGATGTCGATCTCACGCTCGTCGCCGTCGGCATCCGCGGCGGCGTCGTCCTTCGAGTGGGCCGCTGCATCGGACATCGCGCGCGGCGGCACGGGGAACGCCTCCACGGCCTGCGAGGTCCGCCAGGGCGCGCCCGGCTGCCCCACGCCCGGCGGCACGAAGGACTCGATCCGCCAGGGCTGCGGCAACTGCTCGTAGGTCCAGCCGCCGCGCCACCGCATCGGCACCCACAGCAGCCAATGCGGCCAGCCACGCTCCGGTCGCAGCGCCGTGAGCAGCGGCACGCGGCCGGTCTCCGGCGGCGCCCGCTCGATGCGATGACCCGGCGCCTCGGCGCCGATCAGCAGCGCGTGGGTCGGCGTGCCCCGGCGCGCACGGTGCAGGACCCCGCTCATGACTGCGGCTCCTCGGCCAGGAAGGCCAGCACGTGCGGGAACACCTGCGTCGCGACATGGCGTCCGATCAGGCAGTCCTGATGCCCGTGGCCCGCGATCACCCGGTAGCGATAACGGCCCGGCGCGGCCTGGTCGTAGTAGTCCTTCAACAGCTCGGCGCTGTCGGCGCTGCACAGCCCGTTGTCCTCGCCGTGCAGCGACAGGACCGGGAAGGCCTTGAGCAGCGCCAGGCTCTTCGCCAGACTGTCGAGATAGACGCTCGCGCCCTGCCAGTCGGTGATCTCGTGGCAGCGCGCGAAGTGGATCGCCTGCGCGACCGTGTCCATGTTCAGCGGCCCGAAGTGGTCGTCGATGAATGCCAGCACCGCCTGATCGACGTTGCCGATCGCGAAGTCGCGCCCGTACAGCAGGTCCATGCGGTGCCGCGTGGCGGTCCAGGGCGTGCGCCGCATCCGCCACGGCGGCCAGGGCGGCGGGTTCTCCAGATCGAACTCGGCCTCCGGATACGGCAGGCTGGCCAGCAGCCGGTCGAGCAGGTGATCGAGCAGCGTCGGCGTGCCCTCGGGCCGGAACGCGTACCCGCCCAGCGGCAGGTAGGGCCGCAGGTACTGCATCAGCACGCCGCGCAGGCTGTTCGTCGGCGACATCACCATCAGCGGCGTGACCTGCGAGATCACCAGCTTCGAGATCCGGTCCTTCAGCGCCGCGCGCAATGCGAAGCAGCGTTCCCACGGCTGCTCGCGCGGCTCCAGCAGCGCCATGTGCAGCATCACCGATCCCATGCAGTGCGCGAGGACGTTGAGCCGCTCCCGACCGGTCTCGCGCAGCACACGATCGACGGCCAGCGGGATGTCGTTGAACGCGGATTCCTCGAAGGTCCACGGCAGCGTGGCCGTCGGCAATCCCGCGCTGGTGCGCAGGTCCAGCAGCCAGACGTCGTGGCCCGCGTCCCACAGCAGCTTGGCCGGACCGGGACGCACCGAGTGGTGCGCGAAGGTCGTGCCGCTGGCGCTGTAGCCATGGATCATCAGCACGGGTTCGCCGCCCGGCCGGCCGTAACGCGTGAGGCGGATCAGCACCGGCCGGTCGTCGTCCTCGCGCGTCGGGCGGTCCAGGTCCTGGCGCTGCGCGCCCGCGTCGCCCCAGCGGCCGGCGGCCATCTCGATCACCACGGGATCCGGCAGTCCCGGCACCGTGCCCGGCAGGCGGGAGATGCGCCGCGGTGGCGCCTCGTCGGGCTTGCGGAAGGTCCAGGCATGCAGCCCGATCGTCATCCGCGCGATGTAGGCCATCAACGCGCCGACGTCGCGCGCCGCCGACGGGATGTCGCGCGCCTGCCGGATGCGCAGCAGCGGCAGCCGCTCGCGGGCGAGGTGGTGCATGTCCAGCGTCAGGACGATGTCCCGAGCGCCCGGTGGCGGCGCCATGCCGGCGGCCGGCGTCATCGTCATGCGGCTCAGCTGCGCCCAGGGATTGCCCCGCCGCGTGTAGCTGATCCGCTTGCATCCGCGCAACGGCTGCCCGCGCAGCCCGGCAGCCCAAGCGGGCAGGTCCGCGGCCGGGTCGATGAGCACCTGGTAACGCATCACCCGCGCCTCGCCCGCATGGCCCGCGAGGTGCCAGGCGTTGACGGCCCGCGCGCGCAGGCCTGCCCGTGCCGCGCCCGGCGTCCTGGGCGGCGATCGGTGTCCCGCCCAATCGATCAGACCCTGCCAGGCGTCGCGCACGCCGCGGTTGATCGCCCAGGCCCACAGCCCGCGCGCATGCCGCCGCAACGATCCCGAGTCCTCGCGCTGGAACAGCGTCAGCACGCCTTCCGCCAGCGGCGCGGTGAACAGGGCGTGCTCGTCGCCGCGTTCCTCATGCGCCCAGAGGCGGCCGTCGCCCGGCTTCGGGCCGACGATCTCGAAGCATCCGGGCCGTCGCTCGCGAGCCTCGAAGACGCGAAGCCGGCTGCCCGGCGCCACGATCAGTCGCCGCTCGGGGCCAGGTCTCAACAGCTCCACCAAGGCCTTCGGACGGAAGACGACGCAGAGCTCCACGTACTTCACCGGCGAGCCCGGCGCTCCGGACCAGCGCACGAAGCCGCCAAGGCGCTCGCGCACCTCGATCACCGTGGCATCGGGGGCGCTGGCGGCGCTGCCCTTGCTCGCGCCGCCGTCATGGCCGGAGAGGTTGGCGGCGGGCGGCGGCCCGCCCCGTCCAGGCCCGGCAGGCAGGCGGAACACGGGACGCTCCGGCTCCCGGCGCCGGGCCACCGGCGATGGCGCGCCCAGTCGCCAGAGGACGGCGAGCCGGTCCAGCGCTCGCTGCGCGAGCGCGCTGATCGTCAGCGCCGGATTGATCGCGATCGAGCCCGGCACGATCGCGCCGTCCAGCACGACGAGACCGTCGTGCACCGCCTCGCCATCGCCGGAAAACACCCGCCCGATCGCGTCGACGACGCCGTCGCTGCCGAGGTCCCCCATCGCGCAGCCCCCCAGCGGATGCACGCTGACCATCGGCCCGCGGGCGTCGTTCGTCAGGAAGGCCATCTCCTGCGGCAGCAGCTGCCACAGCGGATTGCGCAGCAGCCGGGCGCCCTGGGTGTGGCAATGGCGCGCCAGCGCCTCGTGACGGCGCGCGATCGCGGGCTCATCGCGCAGCCCGGGCCAGTCGACCTGCAACCCGCCGGACTCCTCGAAGCCCTCCCGCCGGACCAGCCGGCCGGTGCCGCTGTCGCGACCGATGATCGCCAGGGGCAGTTGCCGCTCCGTCACGGAAGGGCGGACCGCGAAGGGATCATCGAAATCGGCCCGCTCCTCATGCGGGCCCGCGTTTGACCGGGCCAGTGCATCCAGCGTCGCCGACAGCGCGAAACCCTCCTCGAAGACCGGACGCAATGCGCCGGGAATCGCCAGGTCCTCGACGACATGATCCGGCCCGGCGTCCCACACGCCGGTGATGGTCGGCCCCACCTGGCGCGCCGCGGGCGGCTGGTCCTCGTCGGCGACCGCATGGACCGCCCGCGGCCAGCCGTGGCCGACCGCGATCACGTCGCCGTTGGCCGAGAACGCCTGCCCCAGCATCCGCGACAGCGTCAGCCCCCGGTCCCGCGAGCGCATCAGGATCTCCGTCGAGCCCAGGCTGCCGGCGGCCAGGATCACCCGACGGGCAAGCACCTCGAACGGCTCGCCCTGCCGTCGGCGCAGCAACTCGTCGGTGTGCTGCAACGTGACGCGCCAACCGGCGCCGGGTGCCGCCACCAGCGCCTCGACGCTCGCGCCGCAGACCAGCTCCGCGCCCTGCCGCCAGGCCTGCAGCAGCAGGCTCGTGTCGAGCGACTGCTTGGCCTCGTGGTTGCAGCCGGTCGCGCAGTCGCCGCAGGCGATGCAGGGCTGGTGCGACCAGGCGGCCGCACCGCGCGGGCGCGCGTCCATCGCGACCTGGATCTTCGCAGCGCGCGTGCGCGCGGGGTCGAGCGCCTTCAACGCCTCGAGCCGGCGCGTCTTGAAGCCGGCCTTCTCGCGCAGGCGTTCGATGGTGTTGTCGCCCTCATCGTCGCGGACGCCCAGCAGGCGCTCGGCGCGCTCGAACCAGGGCGTCATGTCCTCACGCAGGAAAGCCTGCGGCCAGCCGGGTTCGCGGAACACCGCCGGAGCGGGTCGCTCCATCACGCCCGCATTGATCAACGATCCGCCCCCCAGGCCGTTGGCCAGGGCGACGCAGACATCCGGTCCCAGCCGCAGATCGAAGAGCCCTTCGCGACGACCCGTCGGCGCATCCGCGCCGGGACGCGCCAGCCGCACGTGGCCGGGCAGATCGGCGAAGCGGCTGGGGAACGCACCGGGCAGGTACTCACGCCCGCGCTCGAGCACGACCACGCTCAGCCGCCGGCCGTCCTCGTCGCAACGTCCCGCGAGCGCATGCGCCGCCGCGGCGCCGCCATAGCCGCTGCCGACGATCAACACGTCCACGGCGGCCGGGCCCGGCTCCGGGACCGACAGCCGCCCGGCCATCCAGTCCTCGAGCGGCCGCGACAGCCAGCGCGTGCCCGAGGGTCTCGGCCGCTGCGCGTCGGTACCTCCGGACGTCGTGTCGGACGTCGTGCGGGACGGCGCGTCGGACGGGACGCCGGAGGGGACGTCAGAGGGGACTCTCGGCGCCTCCTCGAACGGTCGAGACATCGGCACCCTCCCTGCGATATTCGGCCAGCGCGGCCTGCATCGCGTTGATGAGCAGCTCCTCGGTGACCGGTTTGTGCAGCAGCGTCAGGCCCGCCTCGTGGGCCTCGCGCAACCGCTCGGGCGCAGTGTCGCCGCTCACGATCAGCGCGGGCAGTCCCGGGAACGCGCTTCGCAGCGAGCGCACCGCGCTGATGCCGTCCTCGCCGCCGCGCAGCCGGAAGTCGGTCAGCAGCAGGTCCGGCTGCTGGCCCATGCTCTTGAGCAGGCCCTCGCGGGTGCTGCCGGCCAGCAGCACCTGGCAGCCGTGCGCCGTCAGCAGCGCGTGCATCGCGACCCGCACCGGCTCCTCGTCGTCGATCACCAGCACGCGCATCGGCGGCAGCGCCGGGCCCTGCGTCGGCGTCGAGCCGGGCCGCACCAGCGCGATGTCGGCGGCCGTCACGTTCAGCATGAAGCTCGAGCCCTGCCCCGGCGCCGAACGCAGCGCCAGGTGCAGGTCCAGCAGGTCCACCAGCCGCGTCACGATCGACAGACCCAGCCCCAGGCCCTTGGCGCGGTCGCGCTCCGGGTTACCGACCTGGTAGAACTCGTCGAAGATCCGCTGCTGCTCGTGGTCCGGGATGCCCATGCCGCTGTCGCGCACCGTCAGCCGCCAGACTTCCTCGTCCTGGCCGCGGTGGACCTCGATCGCCACCTCGCCGCGCGCCGTGTACTTGAGCGCGTTGTCGATCAGGTTGCGCACCACGCGCTCCAGCAGCACGGGGTCGCTCTCGACGCAGGCCTCGGGCGGGCAGTCCAGGCGCAGCAGCAGGTGCTTGCGCAGCGCGGTGGGCTGGAACTCCCGCTGCAGCCGGCCCAGCCAGGGCTGCAAGGCGAAGACCTGGTTGTTCACCGGCACGACGTTGGCGTCGAGCTTCGAGATGTCCAGCAGCGCATCCATCTGCGAGGACAGCGAGTGCAAGGCCAGGTTCATCTGCGTGACGATGACGCGGCCTTCGTCGTCGAGCGGGCGCTTGTCCAGCGCCGCGCCGAACAGCGACAGCGTGTGCATCGGCTGGCGCAGGTCGTGGCTGGCGGAGGCCAGGAAGCGCGTCTTCGCCGCCATCGCCGATTCCGCCTGCGACAAGGCCTGGCGCAGTTGCTGGTTGCTCTTGTTCTGCTGCAGCCGGATCAGCACCGACTCGGCGAAGACGCGGTAGGTGTCGCGCGCCAGGCCGGTCAGGATCAGGCCGAAGAAGACGATCAGCGCCGACAGCACCCAGTCCAGCCAGCGGTGCTCCGCGCCGGGCTCGTGGAACAGGCCCCACGACAGCGCGGTGGCGAGCGTCACCGGCCAGAGGAAGACCTGGAACACGACGCGGTGCCCGGCGGTCGTCGCGACCGCGCCGGCGCACAGGCCCAGCAGCACGATGGTCTGCACCATCCGCTGGAAGTCGCTCAGGTGGGGGGCCGCGATCAGCGAGGCGCTGAAGACCAGCCCGTTGGCCAGGCTCAGCCACACGGCCCAGTCCATGCGCTGTTCCAGCGGGCGGTCCTGCATCTCCGGCAGGCGGCCCAGCACGGCCCAGCGCGTCGCCAGCACCGCGTACACGAGGGCCAGCCAACCGTAGGCCAGCCAGGGCGACATCACGCTGGCCGCCATCACCGCCATCATCAGCGCGGCGATGCTCACCGGGTACGGGACGCGGCGGCCCTGTTTGCCGATCAGGCGCAGCAGTTCGAGCTCGACGCTCGCCTGCTCGGCGCTGCGCTCACCCGCCATGACCGGAACAGACAGCGCCTGGCCACTGCCGCGAATGGAAATGCATGGGTTGTGAAAGGCTTGTTCTGGGCCGGCAATATATCGTGCCGTGCCGAAAACGTGCCGCGCAGATAAAACTATGCCGACCACCGCTACCCTTGCGGGCTTTGGTAGGTCGGCATAGCACTCCTCCCCTTGATCACGACGCTGAGGTCCAGGCAGCGCGCGATCGGTACCCAGTATGCAAAGCGACTCGGGGGTCCGATATCCCCCTCAAGAGGGAGACACGCTTTGACATCGATCCATTCCGCATGTGCTCATCCGGAAAACGCCTATGCCGCCCGCGCCTCAGGCGATGCGCACCCGTTCCGGGGCGCGCGTGTCGTGCAGCAACTCCTCGAGCAGCACCAGGTAGTAGCCGAGCGGCGGCGTGCGCATGCCCGGCCGCTTGGCCAGGTCGTCCCAACGGCGCAGCTGCAGCGAGGCGCTCGCGTGCGGGTGGGCCATGAAGAGCAGCCGTTCCTCCGCGTTCATCGGCCCGCCCTGCAACGCCAGGCTGTGGCGCGAGGCCTCCGACAGCCCCGGTCCGTACGCCGGGTCGGTGCTGACCAGGTAACGCTTGGCGGCGACGTGCAGGCGGATCGGCTCCACCACGGCCGGGCCCAGTCCGCCGGCGCGCAGCAGCGGCAGCGCGGTCAACTCATGTTCGTCGTCCCGCAGAGGGGCGCCAGAACCGCCGTCCATCAGCTGCCCGATGTCGTGCAGCAGCGCGGCGGCTACAAGGCTATGCTCCGCGTGGGCCCACTCGGCGAGCTGGGCACATTGGAGCGCGTGCTCCAGCGCGGTGACGGGCTCCCGGCGCTCGTCGCCGTATTGCAGGTGTCCGCGGCGGCGGAACACCGCCTCGATCTTGGCGATCAGGTCCATGGCAACTCCTAGCCATCGCTCCAAGGGCGGAGCGGGCGCCAGTCTCGACCCCGCCGATGACGGATCTGTGAAGCATGGCCGGGGCTCCCATTCAAATTGGATGAACAGTGGCCTCAGTTCCAGTGAACCGACGATGTACGGCGCACGCGGACACTTCATGCCATTCCGGACCTCCCGACGCCCCAGGTCTTCCCAAGGACG
This sequence comes from Roseateles noduli, assembly GCF_050626985.1. NCBI lineage: Bacteria > Pseudomonadati > Pseudomonadota > Betaproteobacteria > Burkholderiales > Sphaerotilaceae > Roseateles > Roseateles noduli. Next base: position 5,476,151 of record NZ_CP192463.1, on the reverse strand, counting down.
CGAGCCGACATGACTGCCATCGACAACCAGAACAACGACCCTGACCAGCAGCCCACGCTGCCCGCCGAGACGCTCGATGGCGCCGCGGCCCCCGCCGCCTCCATCGCCGCGCCGGCGGCGCCCGCGTCCACGGCGATGCCGCCGGTGACGGCTGCGCTGCCGCCCGCGGGCAAGACCCGGTACGACGGCCTGGCGATGCTCTTCCACTGGGTGCTGGCGATCGCGATCATCGGCACCTTCTCGGTGGGCTGGTACATGGCCGACCTGCCGTTCTCGCTGACGCGGCTGAAGCTCTTCAACTGGCACAAGTGGGCCGGCGTGACGATCCTGGCGCTGTCGGCGCTGCGGCTGCTGTGGCGCCTGACGCACCGCCCGCCGGTGGACCTGCCGATGCCGGGCTGGCAGAAGCTGGGCGCGCACGCGGTGCACTGGCTGCTGTACGCGGCCTTCTTCGCGGTGCCGCTGAGCGGCTGGGCCTACAGCTCGGCGGCGGGCTTCCCGATCGTGTGGTTCGGCGTGCTGCCGCTGCCGGACTTCGTCGGCAAGGACAAGGAACTGGCCGAATCGCTGAAGCAGGTCCACCAGTTCTTCGCCTACGGGCTGGGGCTGCTGGTGCTTGCCCACCTTGGCGCCGTGGTCAAGCATGTCGTCCTCGACAAGGACGGCCTGCTGCGGCGCATGCTCCCGGGCCGCGCCTGAGCGGCACGGCTACAGCCCCGGCCCGGCCCGCAAGACACGACACCTGACAACACCTGACCCCCAAGACCCACGACTGGCAGAGGACCTCATGACCGCACGCATGGCCACCCATCTCTCGATCACCGCGCTGTCGGTGCTGAGCGCCGCCCTTTTCCTGGCCGCGCCGGCGATGGCGCAGACCAAGCCGGCGGCCGCGCCCGCCACGGCAGCCGCCGCCACGACAGCGGCCGCGCCCAAGCTGGTGCCGGCGCAGAGCGACATCGCCTTCACCTTCCGCCAGATGGGCGTGCCGGTGGACGGTCACTTCAAGAAATTCGATGCGCAGCTGGCCTTCGATCCGAAGAACGCCGCGGCGGGCAAGGTGAGCCTGTCGATCGAGCTGGGCAGCGCCACGCTGGGCGACGCCGCGACCGACGCGGAGCTGGTCAAGCCCGAGTGGTTCAACGTCAAGAAGGTCCCGACGGCCACGTTCCAGAGCACCTCGCTGAAGGCGCTGGGCGGCGGCAAGTTCGAAGCCGCCGGCAAGCTCACCATCAAGGGTCAGGTCAAGGACGTGGTCGTCCCGGTGGCGCTGGCCCAGGCCGGCGGCACGACGACGGCGACCGGCGCGTTCGCGATCAAGCGGCTGGACTTCAACATCGGCGAAGGCGAATGGAAGGACACCTCCATCGTCGCCAACGACGTGCAGGTGAAGTTCAAGCTGGCCATCACCGGCATGGCGCCGCTGTAAGCCGATTCCGCGGCCGATCCGCAGCCTCCCCCGATTTCTCCAACCGGTCCGGGTCCTTCGCCCGGTTCCTTCTCCACCGCGGTACCCGCCGCGGTTCCATCACTGTTCCGACAACTGTTCGACAAGGACCCACCACCATGATGAAGAAAGCCCTGCTGCTCGCCTCCCTGCTCGCCGTCGCCGGCCTGGCCCAGGCCCAGAGCGCGACCTACGCGATCGACCCGACGCACACCTACGCCACGTTCGAGATCAAGCATTTCGGCACCTCGACCAACCGCGGCCGCTTCGACAAGAAGGAAGGCACCGTGCAGTTCGACAAGGCCGGCAAGTCGGGCAAGGTCGAGATCACCTTCGACATGAACGGCATCAGCACCGGTTCGACGCAGTTCGACACCCACCTGAAGAGCAAGGACTTCTTCGACGTGGCCAACAACCCGACGGCCAAGTTCGTCGGCGACAAGTTCACCTTCTCGGGTGACAAGGTCGCCTCGGTGGCCGGCCAGCTGACGCTGAAGGGCAAGACTGCGCCGGTGACGCTGACGGCCACCAACTTCAACTGCTACGACAACCCCATGCTCAAGCGCGAAGTCTGCGGCGGCGACTTCGAGACCACCTTCGACCGCACCGCCTTCGGCGTCGACTACGGGATCCAGTACGGCTTCTCGAAGGACATCAAGGTCATCGTCCAGGTCGAGGCCGTGAAGCAGTAATCCCCCCGGGAACACTTCACAACCATGCCGGAAGGCCCGCGGAAGCGGGCCTTTCGCGTTTGTGGCGCTTGTGGCGCCCGCCCCGATGGGGGGCGCATGGGCCATCCGGGCCTCCGGCCTGTCGCCGATCGGTGCAGTCCATCCCGCCGTCTTCACGGCGCGTCGCCCGCCGCCCCGGGGGCGCCGGGGTCTTGCGTAAAGTGCGAGCCATACGACAGGTCCTCCCATGAACGCGCCGACTCCCGCCTCCCCCACCCCGCGCCAGCGCTGGCAGAGCTTCATGAAAGCCGCCGAGCAGGGCTTCCACGCCTACGGCAACTGGCTGGTGTCCATCACCTGGAAGCGCTTCACGCTGCTGGCCGTGATGCTGATCATCGGCGCCAACATCCTCCAGACCCTCCCGCCTTTCTCCTTCAGCTGGCAGCTGCCGGTCGAGACGACCGAGACCATCCATCCGCCCAAGGACCTCCGCCGCGATCGCGACACTGACCGCGAACGCCGCGAGAAGCAGCGCGCCGCCGAAGCGGAGAAGAAGGTGGCCGAGGCGCAGAAGAAGATCGACAAGGCCACGAAACCCGCCGACTCCGCCGAAGCCGGCTCCGAGGCGGGTCACGGCGCATCCTCCGCGGTCGATGGCGACGGCCTGCGCTACGAAGTCCAGATCGACAGCCGCGGCGTGCGCATCGTGCCGCGCCATCCGGCCTCGCCGGCCAGCGCCGCGTCCGCCGCCGACGCCGAAGGGGCCGTCGACCCCAACCTGCCGTCCGTGGACATCCGTATCCCGAACGAGAAGCAGCGCGAGGCCATCCGCGACGCGGTGAAGTCCGCCGCCGCCGACGCCAAGCGCGCCCTCGAGGAGGCGGCGGAAGAAGCCCGGCAGGCCAAGGCCGATGCCGAGGAAGCGCGTGACGAGCTCGAACAGGTCCAGCGCGAGACCTCCCGCAAGACCCGGTACCGCACCGTGCACCTGGGCGACTTCCTCGACAAGCTGGCCATCCTGGTCGTGCTGGCCTCGGCACTGCTGAAGGCCACCTACAAGGGCCGCCTGCAGGCCGAGGTGAAGGCCGCCAAGGCCACCGAGACCGCCGAGGCCGAGTCGCTGCGCCGTCAGGTCGTCGAAGCCCGCATGGCCGCGATGCAGGCGCAGGTCGAGCCCCACTTCCTGTTCAACACGCTGGCGTCGATCGACCACCTGATCGAGACCGATCCGCCGCGCGCCTCGCAGATGCAGAAGAACCTGATCGCGCTGCTGCGGGCCTCGATGCCGACGATGCGCGAGGCCAACGCCAACGGCGGCGTGCGCGACCTGGGCCGCGAGATGGCCGTCATCCGGCCCTACCTCGAGATCCTGCAGGTCCGCATGGAAGAGCGCCTGGTGTCGCGCATCGAGGTGCCGGACGGCCTGCTGTCCGCCGAGTTCCCGCCGATGATGATCCAGAGCCTGGTCGAGAACGCCATCAAGCACGGCCTCGAACCCAAGGCCGAGGGCGGCAGCCTGCTGCTCAAGGCCGAGATCGTCCACGGCAAGCTGCAGGTCACCGTCGCCGACACCGGCCTGGGCTTCGGCCGCGCCGCGACCTCGGGCACCGGCGTCGGCCTGGCCAACATCCGCGAGCGGCTCTCGCTGCTCTACGGCAAGGCCGCCAGCGTCACCGTCGCCGAGAACCAGCCGTCCGGCACCGTCGTGATCATCACCGTCCCCTACCGGACCTCCGCCCACCACGCACCCGAACCAGGCACGCAAGGAGCACACGCATGAAAACGCTGTTCAAGACCCTTCTCGTCCTCGGATTCGTCCTCGTCGCCGGCGCGCTGCTGCTCGGCTGGGGCGTGATCCATCTGCTCGGCGACGTCCCGGGCGTGCACCTCACCGTCGACGGCGAGGAGGTCATCCTGAGCGGCATGGGCATCGCCGACGCCTTCGGCGCCGGGCTCGGCCTGATCATCGCCATCGTCGTGATGTGCCTGGTCGTGCCGCTGGTGCTGCTGCTCGGCCTGGGCCTGCCGCTGCTGATCCTGGGCGGGCTGGCGCTCGTGGCGCTGGCCGCGCTGGCGGGCGTCGGCGCGGTGGTGGGCTCGCCGCTGCTGCCCATCGGCCTCGTCGTCTGGCTGATCGTGCGCGACAAGCCGCGCAAGGCGCCGCGGGTGCCGCCCGCGCCGGCAGCGCCGGCCATGACGTCGACGCCGGCCGAACCGTCCCTCCACGCCTGAGGCCACGCGCGGTCCGCCGCCGGATCGCCGCTGACCTGCCCTAACATCGCCTCCCATGAGCGACACCAGCGACACCCACCACGCCCCCCGCGCCGTCCTCGCGGACGACGAACGCCTGATGCGCGAGCAGCTGCGCAGCCGCATCGCCGAGGTCTGGCCCGAGCTGCAGATCGTCGCCGAGGCCAAGAACGGCCTGGAGGCGGTCGAACTGGTCAAGGAGCACAAGCCCGACCTGGTGTTCCTCGACATCCGCATGCCGGGCCTGACCGGCGTCGAGGCCGCCAAGCAGATCGCGCAGCTGCCCGACGACGACGACTGGCCCCTGCCCGAGATCGTCTTCATCACCGCCTACGACCAGTACGCGGTCGAGGCCTTCGAGCAGGGCGTCTGCGACTACGTGCTCAAGCCCGCCGAGCGGGATCGCCTGCTGGTCACCGTCGAGCGCATCAAGAAGCGCCTGGCCCTGCGCAGCGGCGAGGTCGAGCCCGAAGGCCCGAGCACCGGCACGCTGCAGCAGCTGTTGCACTCGCTGTCGGCGCGGGTCAACAACACCAGCGGCTCGCCGCAGTACCTGCAGTGGATCCAGGCCTCGGTCGGCCAGACGATCCAGATGATCCCGGTCGAGGAAGTGCTGTTCTTCATCAGCGACGAGAAGTACACCCGCGTCCAGACGCCGACCGTCGAGGCGCTGATCCGCAAGCCGATCAAGGAACTCGTCGACGAGCTGGATCCCAAGCTGTTCTGGCAGATCCACCGCTCGACGCTGGTCAACGTCAAGGCCATCAACGGGATCAGCCGCGACTTCCGCGGACGCCAGTTGGTCGGGGTCCGCGGACTCGATGAAAAGCTCGAAGTCAGCCGCAGCTACACGCACCTGTTCAAAGGCATGTGACCCGGCCCAGAATCGGGCACACCGCGTCAGCGTGGCGGACCTTTCAGCTTGACGCCTGCCGCCGCCATCGCGCGGCGGACTTCGGGGGCGTCCTCGAAGGCGGACTCCAGCTCCGGCTGCAGGGTCTCCAGTTCCAGGCGGGAGTCGGGATCGCCCGGGCGATGCGACTTGCGTGACGACGCCCGCAGGCCCAGCCCCAGCGCCATCAGCGCGTAGAACAGGAAGGCGATCCGCGGCGCGTCGATGAGGCTGTCGAAGAGCCCCACGATCACGAAGCCCGCCAGCCCGCCCACCACCGCCGGCGCCAGCGGATGGTGGCGCCCCGCGCCGAAGCTCAGGCGCACCAGCACCGTCACCAGCAGGCTGGTCCACAGCGCCAGGCCGAACAGGCCCTGCTCGAACAGCACGTGCGCCGGCAGGCTCTTCATGTGGAAGGGCATGTGGTTGCGGTCGCTGGTGAAGAACCAGCGCGCCAGACCCTCGTTGAAATCACCGTTCCGCAGCAACGGACCGTGCACGCTGTCGACGATCGAGATCGACGCGATCTCCAGCACGCCGCCGCGCCAGTTCTGCGTCACCGAGGCCACCAGACGCTTCGGCGCCCAGGACCGGCCGCCGAAGTCGGCCGGCGCCTGGCCCAGCTTCAGTTGCACGGGCTGCCACGCGCCGCCCATCGGCTCCACATCGGTCTCGCGGTCCACGCAGCGCAGCGGGTAGAGCAGGAACTTCTCGCAGATCTCGACGCGCAGGCGCGTCTTGAACTGCGTGCGCAGCGTCACCGTCGCCGCCACCTCGCCGGCCACCGCCGGCACACGCTGGCTGAGCCGGAACATCTCGCCGTGCCCCATCTGGTGCAGGCCGCTGGTCAGCGTCACCGTCGGATGCGGGAACGGCTCCGCGCCGGGCAGGCCGGACGCGTGCAACTCGGAACGCGCCGGGTTCAGGTGGTAGTCACCCACGCGCTCGTCGAAGGGCCCGCCGTTGGCGAAGCTCGCCGGGAACCGGCCGCTGCCCTTGCCCAGCAGCCATTCGTCCATGGACTTGAGCAGACCCAGGCTGACGCGCCAATGCTCGAGACGAGCTTCGAAATCCTGCTGTCCGGTCGACATCCGCTGGCCGATGTAGGCGCCACCACCCAGCGCCGCGACCACCGCGCACGCCAGCAGACAGCCCGTCCACACGAGGCCGCGGATGCGCCAGCCGGCGGTGCGCAGATCGGCGCCGACGCGCGGCGACCATTGCGTCGCGATCCACGCGATCGCCAGCACCGACAGCACGGCGGCGATCGCCATCAGGTCCTGACCGCCACCCCAATGCACCGCGACGAGCCCCGTGCCGGCGAGCGTCGCCATCCACACGATCGCCAGCGCGAAGGCCTGCGACGGCTGCGTCAGTCCGCCGCGCCACAACCAGGCCAGCCCGAGGCCGAGCAGCACGACGATGCCGTCGATCAGGTAGGCGCCCTTGGGCACGAGATCGATCAGCAATCCGCCGAGCAAGGCCAGCAGCAGCGCCGGCAACGGCGACAGCGCCATCAGCGCCCGCTGCTGTCCGCGCGGCCACGCTGCGCGCGAGGCCGGCATCGCCAGCAGCACCGCGACGCTGCCCGCCAACGCGAGCAACGCGCGATAGCCGCCGGCGCCGAAGAGCACCCAGGCGGCGACCGCGGTGCCGATGATCACGCCGGCCGACCAGGCGAGCGGCACCGCCCCACGCGCACCGGGGAAGACATGGGACGACGGCGCCGCCTCCTGTCTCGATGTGTTCCTTTCATCGCGGCGCTGCACCGCCCACAGCAGCGCGCAGATCGCCATGCCGAACGGCACCGCCAGATAGACACCGCGCGAGAACGTCGTCAGCGACGCGTAGAACGCCAGCAGCATCACCGCCAGCGCCATCACGAAGCGCAGCGGGCGGCGCTCCCGCATCGCCCACAGCATCGCGAAGGGCAGGCTCAACGCCAGCGCGCCGTCCAGCGACGCGCCGCCGACGTTCATCTCCCAGAACAGCGAGGTCGTGCGGTAGTCCGACGAGAAGTCCAGCAGCCCCGTGTAGACCCAGCGCTCCCACAGCGCGCCGAGCGAGGTCGTGACCAGCACCAGCACCCAGGCCGCGCGCGACAGGCGCTGCACCGACGAGGGCCGCAGGTCCGACGCCTTCTGCCACAGCGGCAGCAGCAGCAGGACCAGGAAGAAGCTCTTGCCGGCGCGCAGGCTGTTCATCGGCTCCTGGAAGCCTTGCCAGAAGCCGAACTGCACGCCGCCGGCCTGGTCGAAGCCGCGCCAGACGGCGATGAAGGCGGACAACGCGAACACGGCCATCAACACCCGCACCGCGGCGCGCCAGCGCAGCGTCCGATTACGCCACGCCACCGGCTTGTGCGGCGGCTCGGTCACCGCGATCGCGGCGTAGCCGCCGGCGGCGACGGCCAGCACCAAGAGGTCGAGTTCCTCGAAGGTGATCCAGCCGGTCCACGGCGCGAACCCGATCACCGGCACCAGCGCGGGCACCAGCAGCGGCAACGAGCGCCATCCGAAGAAGCTGGCCACCGCGATCGCCACCCACAACGCGGTGGCGGCCACCGGTTCGACCGGGTAGTGCCGCATGAGCCAGAGCCCGACGGCGGCGCATGCCACGCCGGTCACCAGCGTGGCCAGCGATGAAGGGCGCCGAGGCAGGACGAATTTCATGCGCGGCGCCGCTCCAGGCTGCTGGCGATGCACCACTGTGCCGGCCAGTAGCTCGCGAGCACCCAGAAGCTGGCCATCTCCAGCGGACCTGCGAACTTGTTGATCGCCAGCATCGCGTCGGACAGCACGAACAGCGTGCCACCCCACGCGGCCCAGCGCGCGAGCGGCTCATCGGGCTGACCGACGCTGCCGCGCCACCAGGCCCAGGCCTGCGCCGCCATGGCCGACAGGCAGACGACGTAGACGACCACCGGTGCGCGCAGCTCGCCGGGGATGTGCGGCCAGAGCCGTCCCAGCACCGCCGCCGCGATGATGCCGAACATCAGGAAGGGCCAGCGCACGGCGCCCAGCTTCTTGCGGGTGCAGAAGCCGACGATGTAGCAGACATGGGCGGCCAGGAAGCTCACCAGACCGGGCAGGAAGCCCTGCGCCGGCCACAGCAGCGCGATGTCGCCCGCCAGCGAGCACAGCAGCCCGGCGCGCAGCCAGCGCGCCAGCCGCGGACGGTCGGCGCCACGACGCCAGGCGTAGAGCAGGATGAGGATCGTCGTCAGCGGCTTGAAGACGAAGGCCAGGGACGGCGGCAGTTGCGCGGGCTGTGACAACGCGAGGATGGCGGCAGCCGCGCTGAGGAGGGTCAGCAGCGGGAGCGCGGCGGCGAGCCTGGTGGCGGACTTGGCGGCGGAGGCTGTCATGCGCCGGCATTTTGCCGTTTGCCGACGACACCCACCCCCCGGTTCCGGGTGACATGGCAGACCTTACAGGGTCGACACGGCGCTTGACGCTGACCGCCGCGCCGTGTCGATCACCGCCCGTGGCGCGCGCGAAGCGCACGGAGCGCACGGAGCGCACGACGGGCGCGAGCATCACAGATGCGACCAGTGCCGATCCAGGGCCTGCAGGCGTTCGTGGACGGCGGACTCGGGGACGAAGAACTTCTCCGAGAGCCTGCGGGCACTGACGACTCCCTGGTTCATCAGCCGGTAGATCGCGAAGTCCGGCATCAGCAGGTCCAGCGCGAAGCGATGGGCGTCCTGCTCGATGCGGCGCGGGCTGTGAATGGAGAGGTTGGACGCCGTCTCCGGCGGTACCGCACCGTGCCCGAGCAGGTGATGGCCCAACGCATGTGCCAGCACGATGCGGCGCCGCATCGGGTCCTCGGCGAGGCTCAGCTCGATCACCGGGCGCTCATCCAGATAGAGGAGCCGGCCGCGATGGGGATACATCGGCTCCTGCGGTCCGCCGCGGTCGCGGATCTCGACGCCGGCGCCGTCGGCCAGTTCGTGGGCGTTCAGCGGCAGCGTGGCCTGATCCCAGAGCGCCTTGCGCAGTTCGTCGGCGAGGGCATCGATGGCGCGGTGACGCGTTGCGGCGTCGGCCGGCTCGGGGGAATCTCGGAAGGGGTGGCAGGAAAGCGGGGCAGCGTCCATGGTCGGTCTCCTCGGCGGGCGCAGAGGGACCGGATGCTAGAAACGCGCGCCTCGCCGCGAAATGACTCGAACCAGTAAGAATCGTTCGCCCACCACCGTCACTGACTGTTCGAGTGACAGGTCTTGCCAGCCCGCGGCCTTATCAACGCCAGGGCACCCTCTCCATCCACGAGCAGTCAGCGAGTCGCACTGGGGCCGGAATGGTGCTGGGGGTTCCCGGAGGGATGCCCCCTGCACCGTGGAGTGCCCGCGCTTGGCCAAGCGCAGGAATCAGCGATCGTCCTTCGCCGCCTGCGCCTGTTTCGCTGCCGTATCGGCGGCCTTCGCGGCGAGCTGCTCGCGCATGCGCTTGAGCTTTTCGCGGGGGTCTTCCTTGACCCCGCCCTCGCCGAGTTTCATCTCCGCGATGAAGCGGCTGGGCACGCCGACGACCGTCTCGCGGTTCTTCTTCCGCCGCCGCAGCGTCGACACCGCCAGCGTCCGCCGCGCCCGCGTGATGCCGACGTACATCAGGCGGCGCTCTTCCTCGACGCGCTGGGGCGTGAGTTCGTCGTTCTCGGCCTTGAACGGCAGCAGGCCTTCGTTGACGCCCGCCAGCATCACGTGCGGCCATTCCAGGCCCTTGGACGCGTGCAGCGTCGTCAGCACGACCTGGTCCTGTTCCTCCTGACGCTCGGCCAGCGAGAGGATCACGCTGATCGTCTGCGCCACTTCCAGCAACGTCTGGCGCGGGCTCTCGGTGGTGATGCCGCCGTCGGTCGAGATCTCACCGCCGCAGCGCTTGGCGACCCAGTCGACGAAGTCGAGCACGTTGCTCCAGCGGGCCTGCGCGACCTTCTCGTTGTCTTCCTGGTCGATCAGGTACTGCTCGTAGGCGATGTCCTTGAGCCATTCCATGATCAGCGCCTTGCCCTCCTCGCCGCCGACGGCATGGCGGGCGCGGTACTCGAGGTCGACGACATAGCGGCCGAACTCGTGCAGCCCGTGCAGCGCCTTGCTCGACAGCGTCGCCTTCAGCGACTCGGCGAACAGCGACTCGAACATGGACAGCTTCCACTTCGCCGAGAACTCGCTCAGGTGCCCCAGCGTCTGGTGGCCGATGCCGCGCTTGGGCGTGGTCACGGCGCGCAGGAAGGCCGGGTCGTCGTCCTGGTTGACCAGCAGCCGCAGCCAGGCGCAGAGGTCCTTGATCTCGGTGCGGTCGAAGAAGCTCTGCCCGCCGGAGACCTTGTAGGGGATCTCCGCGCGGCGCAGCGCCTGCTCGAAGATGCGCGCCTGGTGGTTGGCGCGGTACAGGATCGCGAAGTCCGAGAACTTCGTCGTCGGATGGTTGGCCCGGATCGACTGGATGCGGGCGACGGCGCGTTCGGCCTCGTGCTCCTCGCCGTCGGCCTCGATCAGCGTGATGGGATCGCCTTCGCCGAACTCGCTCCACAGCGTCTTCGGGAACAGCTTCGGATTGCCGCCGATCACGTTGTTGGCGGCGCGCAGGATCGCGCTGGTCGAGCGGTAGTTCTGCTCCAGCGGAATGATCTTCAGCTGCGGGAAATCGACCGGCAGCTTCTTGAGGTTCTCGATCGTCGCGCCGCGCCAGCCATAGATGGACTGGTCGTCGTCGCCGACGGCGGTGAACATCGCGCGATCGCCGACCAGACACTTCAGCAGCTCGTACTGGACCGCGTTGGTGTCCTGGTACTCGTCGACCAGCACGTAGCGCAGCGTCTCCTGCCACTTGCCGCGCGCCTCTTCATTGGTCTGCAGCAGCTTCAGCGGCATGCCGATCAGGTCGTCGAAGTCGACCGCCTGGTACGCGGTCAGCCGCTCCTGGTAACGCTGCATGACGACGGCGGCGGCGCGCTCCATGTCGTCCTTCGCGTAGGCCAGCGCCTGCTGCGGGCTCAGGTTCTGGTTCTTCCACAGGGAGATCGTCCACTGCCAGGACTTCGCCGTCGCCGCGTCGGTCGTGCCGCCGGCATCGCGCAGCACCGACAGCACGTCGTCCGAGTCGAGGATGGAGAACTGCTCCTTGAGCCCGAGGTGGCGGCCGTCCTGCCGCAGGATGCGCACCCCCAGCGAGTGGAAGGTCGACACCAGCAGCTCCGAGCCCGCCTTGTTGCCCACGAGGTGCTTGGCGCGCTCGCGCATTTCCTGCGAGGCCTTGTTCGTGAACGTGATCGCGGCGATGTTCTTGGGCCGGTAGCCCTCGGACATCAGCTTGGCGATCTTCTGCGTGATGACGCTCGTCTTGCCAGAGCCCGCGCCCGCGATCACCAGGCACGGCCCCGAGAGGTGATGCACCGCCGCCAGTTGGGCGGGGTTGAGCTGGGCTTTGGACATGGAACGTGGGGGACAGGAAAGCGCGGAGGGGCCGGGGATGATAGCGGGACGTACAGTGCGAACCATGAACACAACACTTGCCATTGCCGCGAATGTCGTCGTCGCCCTCGTGGCGCTGATCCACGTCTACATCCTGATCCTGGAGATGTTCCTCTGGACCACGCCCAAGGGCCGCAAGGCCTTCGGACTGACCCAGGAATTCGCCGAGGCGAGCAAGGTGCTGGCCGCCAATCAGGGGCTGTACAACGGCTTCCTCGCGGCCGGGCTGATCTGGGGCCTGGTGCTGGGCGCGGCCGGCGGACCGGTGAAGATCTTCTTCCTGGCCTGCGTGCTGGTGGCGGGCCTGTATGGCGCCGCGACGGCCAGCCGCAAGATCCTCTTCATCCAGGCCGTTCCGGCGGCGATCGGCCTCGCATTGCTGCTGTTGAGCTGAGGGAACGCGGTCCGGGCCCGTTGCTCGGGTTGCTCGGGTTGCCCGGGGTTGCCCGGGTTGACCGGTTTGTCCGCCGGGACGCCGTTCAGTCCGGCAGCGCGACGCCGTGCCGTGCCGCCATCAGCTGCAGTTCCCCGCTGGCGCGCAGGCGCTGCATGCCGGCATCGACCAGCGCCGCCCAGGGTTCGCCGGTCGCGTCGCGACTGAAGGCGAAGTGGCCGCGCAGCCGCGCGAACGGCGGCGCGCACAGCACGACCTGGTCGGTCAGTCCCAGCTCCTGGATCACCGGCTCCGAATTGCGCTGGTTGGCCGCGATCAGGTCCAGCCGCTTGAGCTGCAGCATGCGCAGCGCGGTGGCCAGGTCCCGCACGGCGGTCACGTTCAGGCCCGCGCGCGCCTGCTCGAAGCGCTCGCCGTAGACCCATCCCTGCACCGCGCCGATCCGCAGCGGCTGCAGCGCCCGGAAGTCGTCCCACCAGAGGCCTTCCTCGCGGCGGCGCGCGTAGAACACCAGCGCGTCCTCGTAGAAGGCCAGGCGGGAGAAGCGCATCGATCGCTCGCGCTCCGGCGTGCGGTACGGCCCGACGAGGATCTGCGCCGGACCGTGTTCGATCATGGACTGCGCGCGCAGCCAGGGATAGAGCTCGTAGCGCGGCCGGTGGCCGGCGGGGATCAGGATCGCGTCGAGCAGGTCGACGGCCAGACCGCGCGGCTTGCCGCCGTCGGTTCCGGGTTCGAAGAGCCGCGCGAAGGTCGTGCCCGCGACGTGCACCTGCGCCGACCGCGGCCGCCCCGCGCCAGACGCACCGGCCAACGATGGCAGCGCAGCCGCCGCGCCCGACATGCCGACGGCCATCGCGCCGAGCGCGGCATCACGGAGCAGGTGTCGACGGAAGGCGTCCATGGGAGTGCCCATGATAGGCCCGCGCTCCCTGCGCGGGCAGCCCCGCGACACGGGGTGGCGGACGTCCTTCAATGCCCGCGGGTCTCGGCGGCGAGGTCCTCGGGCACCAGCGCGCCGGGGATGAAGATGGGCGTGCGGATGGGATCGCGGCCGATGTCCTCGCCATGGGACCCGTGGACCGCAAAGGCCGCCGAGAGCACGGCATGGACCTGCCCCATCGTCTCGTAGGACGGCGACGAGCCGCCGGCGAAGAACACCTTGGCGTCCCCGATGCCCAGCCCGCACAGCCCGTAGAGCCGGTCGCCGACGCGGGCGCAGAACTGGTCGGCGATCTGGCGTCCGATCAGCGACGGCAGCCGGACCAGGTAGTCGCCCGTCCCCGCGTCCACGGCCCATCGCACGGACAGCCGCATCCAGTGCGCGTTCTTCCCGTCGATGCAGCTCTCGAGCACGCCGCGGAGCCAGGGCGAACAGTCGGGATCGGTGACCGAGTCCCGCCAGCAGTTGCGCCAGTCCGCGGCGGACATCGGTCGAATTTCGAAACTCACGCACATCCTCCTCGCGTCGCGACCCATGGCGACAGAAGGACGATCGTAGGCAGACGCACCCCGCTCGGACAATCCGCCTTCATCGACCGCTGAATGACTCTTCCAAGTCGCTGGCAAGCGAGAACTTGTTGATTCGCCTGGGCGTTTCCGATGGGTCCTGCCTCACCCCTGCGGGAACACTAGTGCATCGAGGTGGGTCGCCGACTCATCGGCGGGGGAAGAGGCGCGAAGGGCGCGAAGGGGCGCGGCGCGCTCAGGCGCCCCGCAGCAGCAGCCAGGCGACGATCGCCGCCAGGGCCAGGACGAAGGCGAGGCCCGCCAGCCGTTCCGCCCATGACGCGCCGGGGGAAGCCGGGCGATGGTCGTCGGCCTCGAGCGGCGGCGGCAAAGGCAGGAGCGGCATCGGCGCCGATGCCGAGCCTGCCGGGCCGGACGCTGGACCGGAGCCGGCACGCGGGGCGGCGGGCTCGACCTCGATCCAGTCGCGCACGGCCTGCGCCAGCAGTTGCCGGTCGGTGAACGAGCGCCCGTCCATCATGGCCCGGTCCAGCAGCTGGTCCAGGCTCTCGCGCTGCGCGGCCGTCAGCGACATCCACGACTGCAGCGACGCCACGGGCGTGGCGCCGGGTTCGGGCTCTTCCTCGAAGCCGTCCTCGGTCGCGTCGCGTCGCGGCAGTCGTCCGTTGACGAGCATGCCCAGCAGGCGGCCCAACGCGTGGGTCTCGCTGTTGGCGTCGGGGCGGCCGCCGGCGCGTTGACGCGCGTTGGCCAGCGGCTCGGCGGCGCGCACCAGCGCGGGAGGCGCCTGGCTGTCGCGCGGTGCCAGCCCCTGCCCCAGCCAGTGCAGCTGCTGCGCCGGGCTCAGCCACAACGTGCCGGGATCCAGTTCGTGAAGGACCAGGCCGTGCACGTGGGCGGCGTCGAGCACATCGATCAGGTCCAGCAGCAATTGCATGCGCCGCTTCAACGGCAGCGCCATCGCCACGCGCAGCAGCGGCGCGCCCTCCATCGCCGGCACCACCAGGTAGGGCAGGCCGGTCGGGCTGAGCCCGCTGTCCAGCGGCGCGCCGAATGCCGGATGCCGGAAGCGCGACAGCGATTCCGAGTCCTCCGCGAAGCGCATCAGCACCGCCTGCGCATCGGACTCGTGACGGTAGACCAGCGCCAGGCCGGTCTGCGCGGCGGCCTTGCCGTGCTCGACGCGGAACCACACGCCGGAGGCGCACTCGAAGAGCACGGCCGAGACGCGCCAGACGCCCAGCCGCTCGCCGACGGCCGGCACCGCGGCCGGGGCCCGGGGGGCCGGCTCGTGCGGTGCGCGGGGGTCCTGCGCGTGCGGGGCGGGGGGTTCGATCATGGGCGCGAATCCTAGCGCAGCGATACTTCGGCCCCATGTCCTCCCGCGTCCCCTCTGTCGGCCTGAGTCCTCCGCCCGTCGGTGCCCTCGATGCCCTTGATGCACCGACGGCGCCCCTCCCGTGGCTCCGGCGCATGACCGTCGCTCTGCTCGCCACGGCGCTTTCCGGGCTGGCCGCCGCGGCGCCCGCGCCGTACAAGCAGCCGTCCGCGGCGATCCGCGAGCTGCTGGACGCGCCGGCGTTGCCGCGGCTCATCCCGTCGCCGGACCGGGCCGCGCTGGCGCTGGTCGAGCAACGCCGCTACACACCGCTCGAGGAACTGGCGCGACCGGGACTGCGCCTGGCCGGCGCGCGATTCGATCCACGCAACGCCAGCCAGCAGAACCTGATCGCGGTGCAGCGCGTGCGCCTGCGCTCGCTGCTCGAGCCGGAGGCGGCGGAACGCGACGTCGAGCTGCCGGCCGGCGGCACCTGGCACAACTTCATCTGGGCGCCCGACGGGCAGCGTTTCCTGCTGTCCCGGCGCACCGACACGGCCGACGAGTTGTGGGCGGGCGCCACGTCCAACGGCCAGCTCTGGCGCATCTACAACGTGCGGCTGAACAACGCCGTCGATGCCGACGACATCGCCTGGTTGAACGCCCGCGAGGCCGTCGTGCTGACGGTGCCCGACGATCGCGGCGCCGCGCCCAGCCGTGCGCAGACCGGGCCGGCGATCCAGGAGACGCACGGCAAAGCCTCGCCGGAACGCACCTATCCGGACCTGCTGCGCAATCCGCGCGACGAGGACCTGTTCGAGCACTACGCCCGCTCGCAGCTGACGCTGATCGACGTCGCCAGCGGACAGAGCCGCGACATCGGCGCGCCGGGGCTGTTCACCAGCGTCTCCAGCATCGGCACCGGCCAGGCGCTGCTCACCGAACGGCTGGTGCGGCCGTTCAGCTACAACCTGACCTTCGACGACTTCCCGACCGTGGTCGAGGTGCGCCAGCGCGACGGCAAGGTCATCCGCGAACTGGCCAAGATGCCGCTCAAGCAGGGTGTCGCGATCGACGGCGCGCTGGCGGGACCCCGGGTGTTCTACCCGTCGCCGACGAAGGACGCGGCCATCTATTGGGTCGAGGCGCTGGACGGCGGCAACCCGGCCAACCGCGCGGCATTCCGTGATCGCGTGATGCGGCTGGATCCGCCCTACACCGGCGACCCTTTCGAGGTCCAGCGCATGCCCTACCGCTTCACGCGGCTGCGCTTCCTGGACGACGGCATCCACGGCCTGCTGACGGAAGAAGACCGCAGCCGGGGCTGGTCGCGGACCTACCTGCTGCCGCTCAACGGCAAGCAGAGCCGGCCCCTGTTCGAGCACTCCGTGCGCGAGCGCTACCGGCATCCGGGCTTTCCGTTCATGCGCACGCTGGCCAACGGCCACCAGGTGGCGCAGACGCTGGGCGGCGACCTGCTGCTGTCGGGCCAGGGCGCGGGCCCGAAGGGCGACCGGCCGTTCCTGGACAAGCTCTCGCTGAAGGATCTCAGCGTGCAGCGGCTGTTCCAGTCGGCGGAGGGGGTGTACGAGCAGCCCGTGGCGCTGCTCGAGGATCGCCGGCTGCTGACGCAGCGCGAGACCGAGCACGAGCCGCCCAACCTGGTGCTGCGCGAGAACGGCAAGGTCACGCCGCTGACGCGGATCAAGGATCCGACGCCGCAGTTGAAGGGCGTGCGGCGCGAGCTGGTGAGCTTCAAGCGCAACGACGGCGTGGAGCTCTCGTTCTGGATGTACCTGCCGCCGGACCAGCGCGAGGGTGAGAAGCGACCGGCGCTGGTGTGGGCCTACCCGCTGGAGTTCAACGACGCGGCGATCGCGGGGCAACTGAGCGGATCACCGGGCCGGTACATGAGCTTCTCGGGGATCAGTCCGCTGAACCTGCTGATGGATGGGTACGTGGTGCTGATGGACGCGACGATGCCGGTGGTGGGCGACTCGCGCAACATGAACGACAGCTTCATCGAGCAGATCACGGCGAATGCGCGGGCGATCGTCGACAAGGCCGAGGACCTCGGCACGGTGGACCCGAGGCGGGTGGCGATCGGCGGTCACAGCTACGGCGCCTTCATGGCGGTGAACCTGCTGGCGCACACGAAGCTGTTCCGCTGCGGCATTGCGCGCAGCGGCGCCTACAACCGGACGCTGACGCCTTTCGGATTCCAGAGCGAGCGTCGCTCACTCTGGGACGCGAAGGACGTCTACCTGAAGCTGTCGCCCTTCCTCTTCGCCAACCAGATCAAGGATCCGCTGCTGCTGATCCATGGCGAGGCGGACAACAACTCCGGCACCTTCCCGATGCAAAGCGAGCGCCTGTACCAGGCGCTGGCGGGCCTGGGCGGCACGGCCCGCTACGTCCTGCTTCCCTTCGAAGCGCACGGCTACACCGCGCGCGAGTCCGCGGGCCAGGTGCAATGGGAGATGAGCCAATGGCTGAAGGGTTGCGTGGGCGACCCGCGAGTCGAGCCCAAGCCTCGCCCCACGGCCGGATCCGGCGCCTCGCAGTAACCGGACGGTGTGGACTCGCTTGGCCGGGGCCGCCGGCGAAGCCGAAGCTTCCAGGACTGACCAGGCGCGTTCTGTCTGACCAAAGCGAGCCGAAGGTGAGCGGCGGGAGTTGAGCGCCCCAGCTTCGGCTTCGCCGGCGGCCCCGGCCAAGCGAGTCGCGCTCGACCTAAAGCTGCTTCGCCGAAAACGTATCGCAGTCCCGCAGATCTCCTTGAGCCATCCCCCGCTTGAACCAGCGCTGCCGCTGATCACTGGTGCCATGGGTGAAGCTCTCCGGCACCACCGCGCGCCCGGCGCTGCGTTGAAGCGTGTCATCGCCGATCTTCGCGGCGGCATTGAGCGCTTCGTCGATGTCACCGGCTTCCAGCCAGCCTTTGGACTGCTGCGAGTGATGGGCCCACACGCCGGCGAAGCAGTCGGCCTGGAGTTCCACGCGGACGCTGGTCGCGTTGGCCGCCTGCTCGGACTGACGACGGCGGGCGGCGTCGACCTTGTCGGTGATGCCGAGCAGATGCTGGACGTGGTGTCCGACCTCATGGGCGATGACATAGGCCTGGGCGAAGTCCCCGGGGGCGCCGAGCCGGTCGCGAAGGGTCTGATAGAAGCTGAGGTCGATGTAGACCTTGCTGTCGCCGGGACAGTAGAACGGTCCCATGGCGGCTTGCCCGAGCCCGCAGGCGGTGCGCGACTGGCCTTCGAAGAGGGTCAGCGTCGGCGCCTGGTAGGTCTTGCCGCCGGCCTTGAAGAGCGGCGTCCAGACGTCCTCGGTGTCGGCCAGCACGACGCTGACGAACTTGGCGGGCGTGTCCTGGGGGCGGCTGTGCTCGACGGGGCGCTGGGCCGGGCCGGGCGTGGTCTGGACCGCGCTGCCGTCGAGCGCGCTGAGCACCGTCAGCGGATTGATGCCGAACGCCCAGGACGCGAGCAGCGCCACCACGATGCCGCCGATGCCGATGCCGCGCCCGCCGATCATCGGTAGGCCGCCGCCGCCGCGGCTTCCACCGCCGCTGCCGCGCAGATCCTCGACGTTGTCGCTCTCGCGATTGCCTTCCCACTTCATGGTGTGCTCCTGATGCCGTTCCGCCGGCGCGAACCGCTTGCAAGGATCGCACAGCGCGTGTGACGCGACTGTCGGACGGGGCCCCGCGAGCGCCCTCCCCGTCCCCCTGGATCAGGGGACAAGGCGCTCAGTCGGCTGCCTGGGCCTCGCTGCCCGCCGCCAGCGAGTCCTCGGCGGGGAGGATCAGATGGAACTCGGCGCCCCCGCCCTCGCGATTGGCGGCGAAAAGCTGGCCGCCGTGCATCTCGACGATCCGCCGGCTGATCGGCAGGCCGAGGCCGGTGCCTCCGGAACCGTCCTTGGTCGCGCTGGACTGGACGAAGGGATCGAAGATGCGCTCCAGCTCGTCGACCGGGATGCCCGGCCCCCGGTCGGCGACGCAGAGGTGCAAGGCCCCCTCGGGCGTGCGACCGCCCCGCAGCTCGATGGTGCCGCCCTGCGGCGCGAACTTGATGGCGTTGGCCAGCACGTTGCGCACGGCCTGCTGGAAACGCAGCGGATCGACGCGCCCCGGCATCGGCGCCGGCAGATCGGCGGCCATCGTCAACTGGCGCTTCGCGGCGAGCGGCGCGAGCTCGCGCATCACCGCGTCGACCGGCTCGCGCAGGTCCTCCGCGCGCAATTCCAGCGCGCCGACGGCATCGAGCTTGGACGCGTCGAGCAGGTCGTTGACCAGCGCCAGCATCCGCTGCCCGGAGCCGTGGATGTCCGAGAACATCGCCTGCAGCCGCTCCTGCCCGCCGCTGCGCATGATGCCGAGCTCGGAGAACCCGAGGATCGACTGCAGCGGCGTGCGCAGCTCATGGCTGATGTTGGCCAGGAACTCGGTCTTCGTCCGCGAGGCCTCCTCCGCCGCGTCGCGCGCCTGGCGCGTCAGCCGTTCGGCGGCGGCGCGTTCGGTGATGTCGACCGCGCTGCCCGCGTAGCCGAGCAGGTCGCCGTCGCGACGCAGCGGCACCGTGGCGATCTGGTAGCGGCGCGGCGCGCCCTCGCCGTTGCGGATGGTGGCCTCGACGCTGCGCACCCCTTCGTCGCCGCCGAACAGGCTCGCCACGGCGTCGCGGTCGGCCGGCTCCGCGATGTCGGCCAGCCGGCGCCCCACCGCCTCGTCCGGACGTCCGCGGTGCAGCGTCGTCCAGCGCGCGTTCACGAAGGTCAGCGTGCCCGCCGGATTGGTCCGGAAGATCACCTCCTGCACGCTCTTGAGCAGCACGCGCATGTCGCGCTCGCGATCGGCGAGCTGCTCATGCGCGCCCTCGAGCGCTTCCACCGCCTCCGCCCGCGCCTGCAGGCTGCGCCGCACGGTGATCGTCGCCAGCGCGATCAGCGCCAGGGCCAGCGCGCCGATCAGCAGCAGCCAGCGCAGCCCCGCGCGCCAGCGGGCCAGCACCTCGTCGACCGACTGCTCGACGCCGACGATCAACGGACGCCGCGGCGCGGCGCGGTAGGCGACGATGACCTCGCCCGGCAGCGCGCCGGCACCGATGTAGGTGTCGTGCTCGCGCCCGCGGCGCAGCCCGTCGAAGGCCGGGTGCCCATCCAGCCGCTGACCGGGCAGCTGATGCAGTGTCTCCATCGCGGCGAGCAACTGGCCGTCGGTCGAGGCCAGCCACGCGGCGCGACGGCCGGTCGGCAGCGCGCGCTGCTGGACCTGCGTCAGCGCGTCCGGATTGATCAGCGCCAGCAGCCAGCGCGGGTCGCCCTCGCGCGTGCCCGGCGAAATGCCCACGGGCGCGGAAGCACCGCCGGCCGGCGCGTCGGGCGACGGCGCCAGCTGCAGCAGCAGCGGCAGCATGCCGACCGGCGAGCCTCGCGCCCCGCGTCCCTTCGCGAGGTCCGCCAGCCCCCGCCCCGGCCGCAGCGGCAGCAGCAGATCGCGGTCCGGCGCCGGCAGGCGGCCGAAGTCGTCGAGCGGAATCTCCAGGCCGATCTCGTCGGCATTGGTGCTGATCAGCACCCGCCCGCGCGTGTCCAGCAGCGACACGCTGCGGATGAAGGGCAGCCCCACCAGCACATGGCTGAAATGCTCCTCGAGGTGCTGCGCCTCGTGCGGGTCGGCGACCGTGCGCGTCAGCCCGTCGCCGATCGCATGCAGGGACAGCGAGGCGGTCTCGATCGTGCGGCTCGCGTCGCTCTCGAGCACCTGCGCCAGCAGCGCGCCGCGGGCGCGCGCCTCGTCGATCGCCTCCTGGTAGCCGATCCAGGCCGGTCCGATCAGCCCGGCCAGCGTGCCGGCCCCGACGGCCACGCCCGCCCACAGCGTCGCGCGACGCAGACGCAGGAGGGATCGGACAGCCGGACCGAGCATCGCCACGACTCCGCCTCAGGGCACGACGATCGCGCTCAGGCCGTGGCGTTCCGCGGCGGCGCGCAGGCGCCCGTCGCGCTTGATGCGCCCGACGAATTCGTCCAGCCGCGCCAGCCAGACGGCATCGCCCCGCTTGATCGCGTAGGCATACGGCAGGACGTGGAAGGGCTTGGGCGACGCGATCAGCTGCGCCCAGTCGGCGTTGTCCAGCAGCCGGCGGCTGTACGGATAGTCGGTCATGAAGACGTCGGCGCGGCCGGACTCCAGTTCGCGCTCGCGCGTCGCGGGCGGCTGCACCACCAGCAGCGTCGCGCGCTTGAGCGTGTCACGCATCACCTGCTCCGTGGACGTGCCGGTCTGCACCGCGACCACCACGCCCGGTTGATCGATGTCCTCCCAGCGCTTGACGACGCGGCTCGCGCGACTCGCGATGGCGTAGATGTCGCTCTGCAGATACGGCTGCGTGAAGGACAGGGCCACCGCCCGCTGCGGCAGCACGGCGACGGCGAACATCGCGACGTCGCAGCGCTCCGCCTCGAGGTCCGGGATCAGGCGCCGGAACGAGGACTCGACGTACCGCAGGCGCACGCCGAGTTCCTTGGCCAGTTCATTGGAAAGATCGATGTCGATGCCGCTGAGCGTCTCGTCGCGAGGATGCCGGTAGGTGATGCCGTAGTAGTCCGGCCAGATGCAGACGCGGAGCACGCCGTGCGCGAGCACGCGTTGCAGCGCCGGGCTGGCGGCGGCGTTGACGGGCGCAGGCGCGGACGCCGGGGCGCTCCACGCCCCCGGCGCCACCGCCACCAGCAGTCCCGCGGCCCAGGTCCGGGCCAGCCGGAGCGTCGCGGTCTGTCCGGTCCATCGCTTCGTCATCGCATCTCCTCGGCTCCGGATTGCACCAGAGTTCGCGCCACCCGACCGCGAGGGATGCCCCCACCCGCCACCGAAGTCACACCCGATATCAGTTTTATCGCTTATAAATGGGGATATTGCCCACCTACAAGTTTGGTTAATTCGGCAAAATCGACTCATGACTGCCATTGCCCGTACACCTGACGACATGCAAGAGGATTTCAGCACGCGCGAAGTGGCGCAGCGCCTCGGCATGGCCGTCCGATCGGTGCAGCTGATGGTCGACCGCGGTGAGCTCCAGGCCTGGCGCACGCCGGGCGGGCACCGCCGGATCCTGCGTGCGTCGCTGGACGCGTGGCTGACCGGCCGCGGCCTGGCGCCGACCAAGCCGGCCGACCTGTCGCCCGCCGACGGCGCCCCGCAGCGCCTGAAGGCGCTGCTGATCGAGGACTCGGTCCACTACCAGAACCTCGTCATGCTGCTGGCGCAGCAGGAGTTCCCCGACCTGGACCTGCACACGGCCAACGACGGCATCGGCGGTCTGGTCATGTACGGGCAGCTGCAGCCCGAGATCCTGCTGGTCGACATCCTGCTGCCCGGCATCGACGGCGCGGCGCTGGTGACCAGCCTGCGCTCGCAGCCGCAGTTCGCCAGCAGCGAACTGATCTTCGTCACCGCGCTCGACGAGCAGCAGCGCGCGCCCTACGCATTCGCGCTGGCCGGCCTGCCACTGGTGCACAAGCCCCGGCTCGTGACTGATCTGCCGCCGCTGCTCGGCGCCGCCATCCAGCGCATCCAGGCCCGTCAGCCGCAGTTCGCGGGTTGAAGCCGGTCGACCTCGGCGGGTTTTGATCATGGCGTCCCGCGTCCGGGTCCTCCTGGTGGAGGACGACACCACCCTGCAACGCTTCGTCTCCATGGCCCTGGAGGATGACGAGGTGCGCCTGCAGGCCTGCATCTCCGTCGACGAGGCGCTGCTCGCGCTCGCGACCCAGAGCTTCGACCTGGTCATCAGCGACCTGATGCTGCCGGGACGGCACGGCCTGGACCTGCTGCAGACGCTCAAGCAACGGCCCGAGCTGCGCGGCACGGCGCGGCTGGCCGTGTTCAGCGCCGGACTCAACCCGGCCGTGCGCGAACAGCTGGAGGCGCTCGGCGTGACGCGTTTCCTGTCCAAGCCCTGCTCGCTGGGGGATCTGCAATCCTGCCTGGACGGCCTGCGCGACGTGCCGCCGCCCGCGGCGATGCCATCGATCCACCAGGCCGCCATCGAACAGTACTTCGGCGGCAACGCCGCGCTGTACCAGGCCTTCCTCGCGCGCTGCCGGATGCAGTTCCCGCTCGACATCGCCAACGGGCGCCTCGCCTGCGAACGCGGCGAACACGTCAAGCTGCGCCATCTCGCGCACAGCCTCAAGAGCGTGCTGCTGACGCTGGGGCATGCCGAGGCGGCCGAGGTCGCGAGGCAGCTGGAGCTCGATGCCGAAGAGGCCGCGACGGGCTCCGAGGACGCCCTGGCGGCCGCGCGCGCCGCCTGGCCGGTGCTGGAAGAAGCGCTCTCGCGCCTGCTCTGAATCCGCGGCGATCGGGCTTTCCTAGATCGCCAACGGATCCACATCCACCGCCCACCGCGTCAGGCCCTTCTGACGCCGCTTGAGCGCGTGCAGCTCGGGCAGCCAGGCGCGCAGGAAACGCTGGAGCTGCGCGCGGTTGCCGGCTTCGATCAGCATCTGGAAGCGCTCGCTGTCGGCCACGCGCGCGATGGCCATCGGCACCGGCGGATAAAGCAGCAGGCCCAGCGACAAGGGCAGCGCCTGCGCCGCCTCCTGCGCGGCGGTGAGGAAATCGCGCGCGGCCTCGACGCTGCGGCCTTCCGCCCGCACCAGCGCCAGATGCGCGAACGGCGGCAGGTTCGCCGTCATCCGCTCATGCAGCTGGCTGCCGGCGAAGGCCTCGTAATCGTGCTTCTGCAGCGACTGGTAGAGCGCGTGCTCGGGATACCAGGTCTGGATCCACATCTCGCTCGCGGCCGCCTGCGCGGCGTCGCGCCCCGCGCGACCGCCCGCCTGCATCAGCAGCGAGAAGAGCCGCTCCGGCGCGCGGAAGTCGCTGCTGAACAGCGCGCCGTCCGGGTTCACCGCGGCCACCAGCGTGATGCGGCGGAAGTCGTGGCCCTTGGCGACCATCTGCGTGCCGACGAGGATGTCGACCTCGCCGTCATGCACCGCGGCCAGCTGCGTTTCCAGGCTGCCCTTGAGCCGGGTCGTGTCCGCGTCGATGCGCGCCACCCGCGCGCCGGGCAGCGCCAGCGCGAGCTGCTCCTCCAGCCGCTCCGTGCCGCGCCCCAGCGGCGCGATGTCCGGATTGCCGCAGGACGGGCAGGCGCGCGGCACCCGCGTCGTCACGCCGCAGTGGTGGCAGCGCAGCGTCCTGTCCTCCTTGTGGAAGACCTGGTGCGCGCTGCAATGCGGGCAGTCGCTCTTCCAGTTGCACTGGTCGCAGTGCAGCACCGGCGCGTAGCCGCGGCGGTTCAGGAACACGAGGCTCTGCTCGCCCCGCTCCAGCCGCTTGCGCATCGCGTCCAGCAGCGGCACCGACAGCGCCGTCGTCACGCCCTTCTTGCGTTCGAGCCGGTTCATGTCGAAGAGCCGGACGCGCGGCAGCGCGCCGCCGCCGATGCGCTCGGTGAGATCGATGCGCCGATAACGGCCGCCCAGCGCGTGCTGCCAGCTTTCCAGCGACGGCGTCGCCGAGCCGAGCACCACGGGCACCTTCTCCAGATGGCCGCGATAGACCGCCAGGTCGCGCGCCGAGTAGCGCGCACCGTCCTGCTGCTTGTAGGAGGGATCGTGCTCCTCGTCGACAACGATCAAGCCCAGCCGCGGCATGGACGCGAACACCGCCAGCCGCGTGCCCAGCACCAGCTGCGCGCGCCCGAGGTGCGCCGCGAGCCAGTTGCGCAGGCGCTGCGCCGGCGTCAGCGCGCTGTGCAGCGACACGATCGAACGGCCCGCGAAGCGCTCGGCGAAACGTGCCTCGAGCTGCGGCGTCAGGTTGATCTCGGGCACCAGCACGAGCACCTGCTGCCCGCGTTCCAGCGCGGCTTCGGCGGCGCGCAGGTAGATCTCGGTCTTGCCGCTGCCGGTCAGTCCCCACAGCAGCGCGGGCGGTGGGGCTTCGCGGCCGGCCAGCTCCGCCAGCGCGTCCAGGGCCGCCTGCTGCTGCGCGGTCAGCGCCGGGCGCTCCGGCGGGACCGGCGTCCCGTCCGCGACCTCGGCCGCGGCTTTCGCCGCTGCCGCATCGGCCTTGTCGAGCTTCTTCAGCCGCGCCTGCAGCTGCTTCGCGTCGAGGTCCCGCAGCTGCGGCGGGAGCACCGCCAGCGCCAGCTCGCCGACGCTGCGCTGGTAGTACTGCGCGGCGAAGTCGAGCAGCCGGCGCCAACGATCGGACAAGGGCGGCAGCGCATCGAGGGCCTCGCCCACCGGACGCAACTCCGACTCGGGCAGTTGCTCTTCCTCGGGCAAGTCCTGGCCCTCGGGCAGGTCGTCCCACACCAGCCCCATCACGTCGCGGCGGCCCAGCGTCACGTGGACCAGGGTGCCGGGGGTCAAGTCTTGCGGGCCGAGGTAATCCAGCGGCCCGGTCAGCCCGCTGTGCTGCGGCGCCTCCACGGCCACCCGCACGCGGCGCAGGGGCGGACTCTCGCTCATCGGCCCGGCCCCCGGCGCCGGACATCACCGCTCGCGCCGTCCCCTCCGGCCTCCACCGGCCATGAGGAAAACGCGCCAAGTGCCTGATTTCCAAAGGTGTTCACAACGGGGTCGAAAGCCTGTGGATAACTTTGTGGGAAACGCGCTGGCTTTTCTGGGGCCGCCCGGATTGGCGCCGCGGCGCCTCTCGGGCGTCAAATTCCGGGGAAACGCGGACACCCCTTTGAAATCAACGACTTACGCGCCCATCGGGGAAAGCCCTAGCTCCGATGCCACGCATGTGCTGCGTTTCGGTGACATGCACGGATTTGGGGATAACTACGCCGTGCCCTTGCGCAGTTTGCGCGAATGCATATGCACTTCGTCGACCAGTTCGGCGACGCTTTCCGGCGGCGTGAACTGGCTGATGCCGTGGCCCAGGTTGAACACGTGGCCGCCCCAGCCACCGTCCGCGCGCTGCGGCGCGCCGAAGCTGTCGAGCACCGCGCGCGCCTGCTCGCGCACCGCCGCCGGCGGCGCGAACAGCACGTTCGGATCGAGGTTGCCTTGCAGCGCGACGCGGTCCTGCACCTGCGCCCGCGCGCGGCCGAGGTTGACCGTCCAGTCCAGGCCGACGACGTCGGCGCCGGCCGTGGCGATCTCGTCCAGCCACAGCCCGCCGCCCTTGGTGAACAGCAGCTTGGGGATGCGGCGGCCGTCGTGTTCGCCCTTGAGTTGCGACAGCACGCGGCGCGAATACGCCAGGCTGAACTGCTGGAACTGGCCGTCGGCCAGTACGCCGCCCCAGGAATCGAACACCATCACCGCCTGGGCGCCGGCCTCGATCTGCGCGTTCAGGTAGGCGGCGACCGCATCGGCGTTGATCGACAGGATGCGGTGCATCAGGTCGGGACGCGCGTACATCAGGCTCTTGACGTGGCGGTAGTCGTCGGAGCCGCCGCCCTCGACCATGTAGCAGGCCAGCGTCCACGGGCTGCCGGAGAACCCGATCAGCGGCACGCGGCCGTTCAGCGCGGTCCGGATCGAGGTCACCGCGTCGAAGACGTAGCGCAGCTTGTCCATGTCCGGCACGGCCAGCGCGTTCACGGCGGCCTCGTCGCGGACGACCTTCTCGAACTTCGGACCCTCGCCCTGCGCGAACGACAGGCCCAGGCCCATCGCGTCCGGCACGGTCAGGATGTCGCTGAACAGGATCGCCGCGTCCAGCGGATAGCGCTCCAGCGGCTGGAGGGTGACCTCCGTCGCATAGTCCCTGTTGGTGGCCAGCCCCATGAAGCTGCCCGCCTTGGCACGCGTGTCGCGGTACTCGGGCAGGTAGCGGCCCGCCTGACGCATCAGCCAGACGGGGGTGTACTCGGTGGGTTCGCGCAGGCAGGCGCGCAGGAAGACGTCGTTCTGAAGGGGGGCGCTCATGGGGAGGGGATTATGCTCGGGCGCCCGCTCTTGAATTCCGGGACCCGGCACACGATATGCCGCTGCGCACTAGGAGGATCCGCTGATGACTTCGACCCTGTCCCGTCCGTTCGCCACCGTCCGCAGCACGCTTCGCGCCACCGCGGCCGCCGCGTTGATCGTGGGCGCGCCGATGGCGCTCACCGGCTGCGGCTACAACGAGTTCCAGAGCCTGGACGAGCAGGTCAACGCCAGCTGGTCCGAGGTGCTCAGCCAGTACCAGCGCCGCAGCGACCTGATCCCCAACATCGTCAACACGGTCAAGGGCGAGGCCAGCTTCGAGCAGGACACGCTGACCAAGGTCGTCGAGGCGCGCGCCAAGGCCACCAGCATCCAGGTCACGCCCGAACTGGCGCGCGACCCCGCCGCGCTGCAGAAGTTCCAGGCCGCGCAGGGCGAGCTCTCCGGCGCGCTGAGCCGGCTGATGGTCGTCAGCGAACGCTACCCGCAGCTGCAGGCCAACCAGGGCTTCCGCGACCTGCGCGTGCAGCTCGAAGGCACGGAGAACCGCATCACCGTTGCACGCAACCGTTACATCAAGTCGGTGCAGGAATACAACGTGCTGACCCGCCGCTTCCCGACCAACCTGACGGCGAAGGTCTTCGGCTACGACACCAAGCCCAACTTCACCGTGCAGAACGAGGCCGCGATCTCCGCGCCGCCGACGGTGAGCTTCGACAAGCCGGCCACGCCCGCCACGACGCCGGCGACGACAACGCCGGCACCGGCCCCGGCGGCCTCGCCCGCGTCGAACTGAGGCCCCGCGCATGCGGGCGGCCTCGCTCCCGTTGCCGCACCGGCAGCCGTCGCGTCACTTGTCGCGTCACTTGTCGCGACACGTGTGGCGGTTGCTGGCGCTGGTCTTCTTCGGCCTGCTGATGAGCGTCGGCATGCTGCCGCGCGCACGGGCGCAGGACGTCCAGCCGATACCGCCGCTCAGCGGCCGCGTCATCGACCAGACCGGGACGCTGAGCGCCGCGCAGCGCGAGGCGCTCGACGCCAAGCTGGCCGCCTTCGAGCGCGAGGCCGGCCCGCAGATCGTGGTGCTGATGGTGCGCACCACCGCGCCGGAGGACATCGCCGCGTTCGCGCAGCGCCTCGGCGACCAGTGGAAGATCGGCCGCCGCGACGTCGGCGACGGGCTGCTGGTCATCGTCGCGAAGGACGACCGGCGCATCAACATCCAGACGGCCAAGGCGCTGGAGGGCGCGGTGCCCGACCTCGCCGCGCGGCAGATCATCGAGCGCGACATCACGCCCGCGTTCAAGGCCGGCGACTACGCCGGCGGTCTGAACCGCGCGATCGACTCGCTGCAGGCGCGCATCCGCGGCGAGCACCTGCCGGCGCCGACGCAGCGTGCCTCGAAGTCCGGCGGCGGCCACAACATCGACATCGGCGAGATCGCGATGATCGCCTTCCTCGCCGTGCCGCTGGTGGGCGCGGTGCTGACCTCGATCTTCGGCCGCAAGATCGGCAGCCTGTTCACCGGCGTCGGCGCGGGCGCCGTCGGCTGGGGCCTGAGCAACAGCCTGCTGCTGGGTGCCGGCGCGGCGGTCGCGTCGCTGATCCTGGTCGGCGTGCTCGGCATCGGCGCGGCGCGACGGCGCAGCGCGAGCCCTTCCTACAGTGGTTACCGGCGCAGCGCCCATGGGTCCGGGGGCATCTCGCCGCCGATCATCTGGGGCGGCGGTGGTGGCGACGGCGGCGGCAGTTGGGGTGGCGGCAGCGACGGCGGTGGCTTCTCGTCCGGCGGAGGCGGCGACTTCGGCGGCGGCGGCGCTTCGGGAGACTGGTGATGGAACGACCCACCGATCACGACGTCCGCCACGCCGGCGACACGAGCCGGCTGGGGCGCTTCTTCCGCCACCGCTTCTGGGACGAGGCCGACGTCCGGCGCGTGCTGCCGGCCGCGGCGCTGGCGCGCCTGTCCGCTCGCGTCACCGAGAGCGAGCTGAGTCACGCCGGCGAGATCCGCCTCTGCGTGGAGGCCAGCCTGCCCATCAGCTATCTGTGGCGGGGCCTGACGGCGCGGCAACGCGCGCTGGCGCTGTTCGGCAAGCTGCGCGTCTGGGACACCGAGCACAACAACGGCGTGCTCATCTATCTGCTGCTCGCGGAGCATGCGATCGAGATCGTCGCGGACCGCGGATTGAACCGGCGCGTCAGCGCGGCGCAATGGCAGCCCATCGTCGACGGGCTGCGGCAATCGCTGCGCGGCGGGCAGTTCGAGCAGGGGCTGCTGGAAGCGATCCGTGCCGTCGAGGCGCTGCTGGCGCAGCACTTCCCGCCCGAAGCCGGCGCGGTGCCGCGCAACGAGCTGCCGGACGCCGTCGTCGTGCTGTAGCGCTCTTTGACTGCCTAGGCCGCTGGCCCTCACCCCCGCCCTCTCCCGCAAGCGGGAGAGGGAGAGGGAGAGGGAGAGGGAATGCATCGAGCTGACCTTCTGACGGTGCCATCCTTCTTACCCCCTCTCCCGCTTGCGGGAGAGGGTGGGGGTGAGGGCCAGCGGCGGGGGAGGTGCTGAAGCGCCTTGCGACGTCAGAAGCTCTTGATCGGCTTGAGCTTCCAGCCGAAGCGCTCTTCCTTCAGGCCGCCCTTCACCGGCGGGAACTTCAGTTCCTTCGCCGGCACGGTGACGTCCGGCAGATGGTCCAGCAAATGGCGGATCACCGTCAGGCGGCCGCGGCGTTGATCGTTGAAGTCGACCAGCGTCCAGGGCGCCTGCTTCGTGTGCGTGTGTTCGAGCATGCGGTCGCGGGCGCGGCCGTAGTCCTCGTAATGCTGTCGCGCCTCGAGGTCGATCGGCGAGAGCTTCCACTGCTTCAGCGGATCCTCGGCGCGCTCGGCGAAGCGTTCTTCCTGCTGCTGCTGATCGACCGTCAGCCAGTACTTGAACAGCAGCATGCCGTCGTCGACGAGCAGCCGCTCCAGCACCGGCGCCTGCTTCAGGAAGTCTTCCGTCTGCTGCGACGTGCAGAAGCCCATCACCGCCTCGACGCCGGCGCGGTTGTACCAGCTGCGGTCGAAGAGCACGATCTCGCCCGCCGACGGCAGGTGCGCCAGGTAGCGCTGGAAGTACCACTCGCCCTGCTCGCGCTCGCTGGGTTTGCCCAGCGCGACGGTGCGGCACTGGCGCGGACTCAGCGTCTCGGAGATCGCGCTGATGACGCCGCCCTTCCCGGCGGTGTCGCGGCCCTCGACGATGATCAGCAGCCGCTTGCGCGTGTGCTGCAGCCAGCGCGCGAGGTTGTTGAGCTCGACCTGCATCGGCTGCAGGCGGTCCAGGTAGTCCGACTTCGACAGCTTGCCGTTCTTGCCGCTGCCCTTGTCGCTGCTGCCCCTGTCGCTGCTGCCTTTGTCGTTGCCGCTCTTGGCGCTGCTCCTGTCGTCGCTGCGCTTGCCAGCGCTCTTGGACTTCTTGTCGGCCATGCTGTCTCCGTGCCGTGAAGGACGGGCCAGCTTACCGCGCATCACCGCCGACGCGGAGGTGGCGCCGCGGCTGCCGCGCTGCTACGGCGATGCGCCGATACGGCGGATCAGAGCAGTTCGAGCGTCTGCATCCCCGCCCAGGTCTCGCCGGGCGGCAGCTCGATCGGCTTGAGCACCTGCGCGGCCTCGACGCACAGCATCTGCTTCCAGCCGCCCTCGGGCATGTCGGCGAGCGCGTCGCCCTTCTCCTGGCCGGGATTCCAGATCACGGCGTCGGTGAAGCCCTGCTGGCGGATCGCCACGCGGCGGTCGCCGTCGCGCAGGGTCAGGTCGTGCCGGGCGTCCTGGTAGATGCGATCCATCTCGCCGTCCAGGCGCAGCAGGTCTTCGTGCTGCGTGCCGGCGCGCTCGGCGGCGGAGTCCCAATACGCCAGACCCGACAGCCCTTGCACCGAGGCCGACATGATCTGCGTCAGCCGCAGATAGGTGTGCAGCGCGGCCGTGAAGGACAGCGGGGCGTCGCCCTTGTTCTCGCAGGCGAGCTCGATCTGCAGCGCGCGGCCGGCGATGCGGATGCTGATCTCGGCCTCGAAGGCATGCGGCCAGACCATGCGGGTGGCGTTGTCGTCGCTCAGGCGCAGGACGGCGAGAGCGTCCTCCTTGCCCGACTCGGCGCTGACCAGCTGCCAGGGCTTGCCGCGCGCGAAGCCGTGGCGCTGCAACGGGCCGCGGGTCGCGAACTGCGGAAAGATCACCGGCACGCCGCCGCGGATCGCCTGGCCGGTGGCGAAGGCGCTCTTCGGCGACAGGAAGAGCTGCTCATCGGCGCCGGCGGGCACCCACGACACCAGATGGGCGCCATGCAGCAGCAGCGTCGCGCGGGCGCCGCCGGGGGCGCGGAGTTCAAGGGCTTCGAGGCCCTGGTGACGGGTGATGGCGATCGGGGTGGTCATGCTCAGAAAGAAAAAACCCACCGGCGCGAACCGGTGGGTGGTCGACCAGCCAGCCATGGAGGCCGACCGGTATCGCGGTTCGGGACGAAGCCCTTAGTTTTTCACAACCTGACGCGCCCGGGGACCCGGCAGCAGGCCATTCGGAGCGTAGACCAGACGGTTGCCCGCCAGACCCGCGATGTCGTAGCTGCGATCCGTCAGGTTGCTGACGATTTGGTTGATCAGCGCACCGATCAGGCCCTGGTTGTTGTTCTGCTGCTCGGCGCTCGACGCGCGGGCCTGGCCTTCCCACAGCAGCGCGCCGGTGCGGAGGTCGACCAGCTTGGCCTGCACCTCGACGATGGTTTCGCTCGTCAGCACCTTGTAGACCGAACCGTACTGCTTCACGCCGACATACAGCGCCGCGTCGGCGCCGAAGATCTGGCGCAGCTTGGCGGTATCGATGTTGTGCGCGTCGGACGGTGTCGTGACGCCGTTGGTGCGCAGGGTCTCGTCGACCAGCGCCACCGGCAGCACGTAGTAGCCGGCTTCGGCCAGCGGCATCGACAGGTTGGATAGCACGCCGTAAGTGGCGTTCACGTCCGGGGTGTCGTTCATCGGCGGCAGCACCAGCAGGGACGCCGGCTTGGCGGCCTTGTACGCGGTGTAGTCGTAGGGCTTGGGCGGCGCTGCGCAGGCGGTCAGCGCGGCCAGCACGGCCACCGCGCCCAGGCGCTTGATCAGGGACATCAGGTTCGTCATGGTGTCGTTCTCCTGCACGCTCAGACGCCGCTCGCGGCCTTGGCGGGCGCGGCAGCCGCTGCGGCGGCGGTCTTCTCGGCGGGCTTCTTCAGCAGGAAGTCCACGTAGGCGGCGGACTCCGGGAACAGCGCGCGTTCGGCTTCCAGGTGCGCACGGGCGGCGTCGTCGTTGCCGACCTTCGCGTAAAGCAGCGCCAGGTGGCCGTGCAGGCCGGGTGGCGTCGCTTCGTTGGCGGCCTTGTTCTTGATCAGTTGCGCTTCGAGCTGCGTGATCTGGTCGCCGGGCGTCGCGCCGTTGGTCTTGAAGTACTGGTAGACGCTGGTCTGGTAGCCGCTCCACTGGTACAGCGGTTTCTGCGGCGTGCCGCAGGCGGTCAGCAAGGCGGCAACGGCCGCGAAGGCGCTCACGCGGAGCGCGCGGGTCATACGGATGGTCATGATCGGTTTCCGGTTCAGCGGGCGGCTTGCGGCTTCCAGGCGCCACTGTCGATGCCGGCGACCATCGTGTTGACGGCCTCCTTGATGGCCAGGTCCAGGACCTTGCCGTTCAGCGTCGCGTCATAGCTCGCGGTGCTGCCGAAGCCGATGATCTCGCGGGTCGACAGCTCGTACTCGCCGGCACCCTGCGCGGAGTACACGACTTCCGAGGTCTGGCTGTTGACGATGTTCAGCGTCACCTTCGCGTAGGCGATCTGCTTCTTGCCGCGGCCCAGCACGCCGAAGAGCGCCTGGTCGCCAACTTCCTTGCGGCCGAATTCGGTCACCGAGCCGGTCACCAGGAAATCCGCGCCCTTGATGGCCAGGTTGCTGTTCTTGAACTTGGCCTCCTGCTGCGCTTCTTCGAGGTTGTCGCGGTCCAGCACGCTGAAGCGGTTGGTCTGCTGCAGATGAGCGACCAGAATCGACTTCGACTGATTGCCCAGGCGGTCGATGGCATCGGCGAACATGCCGCGCATAAAGCTCGAGCGGTTCTCGAACTTGCCCACGGCGATCGGCGCGCGCTGACCCTGGTACTGAGCCGGTGCCGGCGTCGCGGCGCGGGGGACTTCGATGCTGCGGGACTGTTCAGTGGCGGCGCAACCGACCAAGGCGGTCACGGCGAGCGCAATCGAGGCGCGACGCGCCAGGACGTTGAATGACATGGGGACTCCCTCAAAGAAATGCCGGCTCTATGCCGGTGACGTCTCCGGTTGGAACCGGATGTGCGAAGTGTGCGTCATCGCACAAAGGCAAATCGCCCCCTCTGAAAAGAACATCGGCAGGAGTGCGAGTTTTTCGCAGTCCTGCCGATGCAGTGTGGCGTCCTGGCCGCACCAGGCGGCCAATGCGAGGTCCGGGCTGGTGGGGTCGGTTCAGCGCTTGGCGCGGAACTTCCGCAGCGCCGCGATCTGCGCGGCCATCGCCGCGAATTCGCTTTGCGCCTTGGCGAAGTCGATGTCGCTCTTGGCGTTCTTCATCGCGTCTTCGGCGGCCTTCTTCGCGGCCTCGGCACGGGCCTCGTCGAGGTCCTTGCCGCGGATCGCGGTGTCGGCCAGCACGGTCACGACGTCGGGTTGCACTTCCAGCAGGCCGCCGGCGACGAAGACGAACTCTTCATCGCCATTGGGACGCTGGATGCGCACGGCGCCCGGCTTGATGCGGGTGATCAGCGGGGTGTGCTTGGGCAGGATGCCCAGCTCGCCGCCTTCGCCCGGCAGCGCCACGAATTTCGCCTCGCCCGAGAAGATCTGCTCTTCCGCCGAGACCACGTTCACGTGGAGGGTTGCCATTGCGTTTCCTTGATCGAAAGGTGGGAAGTCCGTTCAGCTCATCGACGACGGGTCCGTCAGGACCGCGTCGTCGAACGGGCTTTACTGGATCTTCTTGGCCTTCTCGAAAGCTTCGTCGATCGTGCCGACCATGTAGAACGCTTGCTCCGGCAGGTGGTCGCATTCGCCGTTCACGATCATCTTGAAACCACGGATGGTTTCCTTCAGCGGAACGTACTTGCCCGGCGCGCCGGTGAACACTTCCGCGACGTGGAACGGCTGCGACAGGAAACGCTGGATCTTGCGAGCGCGGGCCACGGCCTGCTTGTCTTCCGGCGACAGCTCGTCCATGCCCAGGATCGCGATGATGTCGCGCAGTTCCTTGTAGCGCTGCAGCACCGACTGCACCGAACGCGTCACGTTGTAGTGCTCTTCGCCGATGACGTTCGGGTCGATCTGACGCGAGGTCGAGTCCAGCGGGTCCACGGCCGGGTAGATGCCCAGCGACGCGATGTCACGCGACAGCACGACGGTGGCGTCCAAGTGGGCGAAGGTCGTGGCGGGCGACGGGTCGGTCAGGTCGTCCGCGGGGACGTACACGGCCTGGATCGAGGTGATCGAGCCGACCTTGGTCGACGTGATCCGCTCCTGCAGGCGGCCCATTTCCTCGGCCAGCGTCGGCTGGTAGCCCACCGCGGACGGCATGCGACCCAGCAGCGCGGACACTTCGGTACCGGCCAGCGTGTAGCGGTAGATGTTGTCCACGAAGAACAGCACGTCACGGCCTTCGTCGCGGAACGACTCGGCCATGGTCAGGCCGGTCAGCGCCACGCGCAGACGGTTGCCCGGGGGCTCGTTCATCTGGCCGTAGACCATCGCGACCTTCGACTTGCTCAGGTCCTCCTGGTTCACGACGCCCGCGTCGGACATCTCGTGATAGAAGTCGTTGCCCTCACGGGTACGCTCGCCGACACCCGCGAACACCGACAGACCCGAGTGAGCCTTGGCGATGTTGTTGATCAGCTCCATCATGTTGACGGTCTTGCCGACGCCGGCGCCGCCGAACAGGCCGACCTTGCCGCCCTTGGCGAACGGGCAGATCAGGTCGATGACCTTGATGCCGGTTTCCAGCAGCTCCTGCGACGGGCTCAGCTCGTCGTAGGCCGGGGCCTTGCGGTGGATGGACGCGGTCTGCGCGCGCGAGACTTCGCCGCGCTCGTCGATCGGGTTGCCCAGCACGTCCATGATGCGGCCCAGCGTGGGCTGGCCGACCGGAACCTGGATCATGTCGCCGGTGTTGTAGACCTCGCTGCCGCGGCGCAGGCCGTCGGACGAGCCCAGCGCGATGGTGCGCACCACGCCGTCGCCCAGCTGCTGCTGGACTTCCAGCGTCAGGGTCGAGCCTTCCATCTTCAGGGCGTCGAACACCTTCGGCATCTGGTCACGCGGGAATTCCACGTCCACCACGGCGCCGATGCACTGAACGATCTTGCCCACCGATTGAGTGTTAGCCATTTCTTCGTTCCTTCAATTCAAATCTGTTGCCTGCGATCGATCGCGAGATCAACCGCTGATGGCGGCCGCGCCGCTGACGATTTCCGACAGTTCCTTCGTGATCGCGGCCTGGCGGGTCTTGTTGTAGACCAGCTTCAGCTCACCGATCAGCGTTCCGGCGTTGTCGGTCGCGGCCTTCATGGCCACCATCCGCGCGGATTGCTCAGACGCCATGTTCTCGGCCACGGCCTGATAGACCAGGGCTTCGGTGTAGCGCACCAGCAGCTCGTTGATCACGGTCGGGGCGTCGGGTTCGTACAGGTAGTCCCATGCGTGACCCGCGGCATCCGTCTCCAGCGACTCGGCCGTCAGCGGCAGCAGCTGCTGCACCACCGGCTCCTGCTTCATCGTGTTGACGAAGCGCGTGTAGCAGAGGTAGACCGCCGACAGCTTGCCGTCCGCATACGCGTCCAGCAGCGTCTTGACCGGGCCGACCAGCTTCTCGAGCTGGGGGCTGTCGCCGAGCTGCGTCGCATGCGCGACGACCTTGGCGCCGATCCGGTTCATGAAACCCAGACCCTTGTTGCCGATCGCCACCACTTCGGACTTCTGACCCGCGGACTCAACTTCCTTGAGCTTGCCGGTCGCCGCGCGAAGCAGGTTGGTGTTCAGACCGCCGCACAGACCCTTGTCCGTCGTGACCACCACGAAGCCCACCGACTTGGCGTCCGGGTTCGCCACCATGAACGGGTGACGGTATTCCGGATTGGCCTTCGACAGATTGGCGGCGATGTTGCCGACCTTCTCCGCGTACGGACGGGCCGCGCGCATCCGATCCTGCGCCTTGCGCATCTTCGAAGCGGCGACCATCTCCATGGCCTTGGTGATCTTCTTGGTGTTCTCGACCGACTTGATCTTGCCGCGAATTTCCTTGCCTGCTGCCATGATTTCTCCTGTGAGGGCCGGGTCTTGCCTGACTTCAACGAGACCCGGTCATGGGTTGCTTAGGCGAAGGACTTCTTGAACGACGTGATCGCGGCGTTCAGTTCGGCTTCGGCATCCTTGTCCATGGCCTTGTCGCTTTCCAGCTTCGTCAGCAGGGCGGCGTGCGAGGACTTCAGGAACTGGTGCAGACCGTGCTCGAACGGCAGGACCTTCTTGACGTCGATGTCGTCCATGAAGCCCTTGTTCGCGGCGTACAGCGACGCGCCCATCAGGCTGATGGACAGCGGGCTGTACTGGGCCTGCTTCAGCAGTTCCGTCACGCGGGCACCGCGGTCCAGCTGCCTGCGGGTCGCGGCGTCCAGGTCCGAGGCGAACTGCGCGAACGCGGCCAGCTCACGGTACTGGGCCAGGTCGGTACGGATACCGCCGGACAGCGACTTGATCAGCTTGGTCTGCGCAGCGCCACCGACGCGCGACACCGAGATGCCGGCGTTGATCGCGGGACGGATGCCGGCGTTGAACAGGTTGGTTTCCAGGAAGATCTGGCCGTCGGTGATCGAGATGACGTTCGTCGGGACGAAGGCGGACACGTCGCCGGCTTGCGTCTCGATGATCGGCAGCGCGGTCAGCGAGCCGGTCTTGCCCTTGACTTCACCCTTGGTGAAGGCTTCGACGTACTCGGCGTTGACGCGGGCGGCGCGCTCCAGCAGACGGCTGTGGAGATAGAACACGTCGCCGGGGAAGGCTTCGCGGCCCGGAGGACGGCGCAGCAGCAGCGAGACCTGGCGGTAGGCGACGGCCTGCTTGGACAGGTCGTCGTACACGATCAGCGCGTCTTGACCGCGATCGCGGAAGTACTCGCCCATCGTGCAGCCGGAGTAGGCCGACACGTACTGCATCGCGGCGGATTCCGACGCGGACGCGGCGACGACGATGGTGTAGTCCATCGCACCGGCGGCTTCCAGGGCGCGCACGACGTTCTTGATCGACGAGGCTTTCTGGCCGATCGCGACGTACACGCAGGTCATGTTCTGACCCTTCTGGTTGATGATCGCGTCGATCGCCACGGCGGTCTTGCCGGTCTGGCGGTCGCCGATGATCAGCTCGCGCTGGCCACGGCCGACGGGCACCATCGAGTCGATCGACTTCAGGCCGGTCTGCACCGGCTGGTCGACGGACTTGCGGGCGATCACGCCCGGGGCGACCTTCTCGATGACGTCGGTCATCTTGGCGTTGATCGGGCCCTTGCCGTCGATCGGCTGACCCAGCGCGTTCACGACGCGGCCGATCAGCTCGGGGCCGACCGGCACTTCCAGGATGCGGCCCGTGCACTTGACGGTGTCGCCTTCGGAAATGTGCTCGTAAGCGCCCAGGATCACGGCGCCGACGGAGTCGCGCTCCAGGTTCAGCGCCAGACCGAAGGTCTGCGTGCCGTCCGGGGCGACCGGGAATTCCAGCATTTCGCCTTGCATCACGTCGGACAGGCCGTGCACGCGCACGATGCCGTCGGACACGGACACGACGGTGCCCTGGTTGCGCACGTCGGTGGACGCGCCAAGGCCTTCGATGCGGCTCTTGATCAGTTCGGAAATTTCAGCAGGATTCAGTTGCATTGCTTGCTCCCAGCGGCATCCCGCCGAAGCGGGACACCAGGGTGAATCGGGGGGATCTCAGGCAGTCGGGCCGAAGCCTGAAGCCGAGGCTTCAGGCAGTCAGCGCCACTTTCATGCGTTCCAGACGGGCCTTCACCGAGGTGTCCAGCACCTCGTCGCCGACCACCACACGGATACCGCCGATCAGGCCAGGCTCCAGCTCAACCTGCGCTTGCAGCTTGCGACCGAAGCGCTTCTCCAGCGACACGACCACGTCGGCCAACTGGGCCGGCTCGATCGGGAACGCGCTGTAGATGTGCGCATCGGACACGCCGGAAGCGGCGTTGGCCAGTTCGTGGAACTGCTGGACCATCGCCGGCAGCGCCGACAGGCGGCCGTTGGCGATCACCTCGCGCAGGAAGTTCTGAACGCCGGGCACCAGCGACTGGCCGCTCGCCGCGGACACCACCTGGAACACCTGTTCGGTGGTCACCTTGGGGTCTTCGGCGAACTGGCGCAGTTGGCTGTCGCCGGCGACGAGCGCCAGCGCGGCGAGCTGCTCGTTCCAGGTCTTGAGGTCCTGGGAGGACGCGACCTGGAACAGCGCTTCGGCGTAGGGACGGGCAATGGTTGCGAGTTCAGCCATGATTACAGCTCCGTCTTGAGACGGTTCAGCAATTCGGCGTGCACGCTGGCATTGACCTCGCGCTGCAGGATCTGCTCGGCGCCCTTGACGGCCAGCGCGGCGACCTGCTCGCGCAGGGCCTCGCGGGCGCGCACCGACTGCTGCTCGGCTTCAGCCTTGGCAGCGGCGATGATCTTGGCGCCTTCGTCTTCCGCACGCTTCTTCGCTTCGTCCACGATCGCGGCGCCGCGCTTTTCAGCGTCGGACAGCAGCTTGGTGGTTTCGTTGCGGGTCTGCGCCAGTTGCTCGTCGACCTTCTTGTTGGCATTGGCCAGTTCGGCCTTGGCCTGGTCAGCGGCGGTCAGGCCGGCACGGATCTTTTCCGCGCGCTCGTCCAGTGCCTTCACGATCGGCGGCCAGATGAACTTCATCGTGACAACCATCAGGATGAAGAACGGGATCCACTGAATGAAGAGGCTAGCGTTGATATTCACGGCACGATCCTTTCAGTCGTGAAAGGGTTCGGGCTCAATCAGCGAGCGACGGTGGCCAGCAGCGTAGCGGCGAACGGGTTAGCGAACGCGAACAGCAGGGCGATGGCGACGCCGATCAGGAAGGCGGCGTCGATCAGACCGGCCAGGATGAACATCTTGGTTTGCAGTTCGTTCATCAGCTCGGGTTGACGGGCCGACGATTCCAGGAACTTGCCGCCCATCAGCGCGATGCCGATGGAAGCGCCGATCGCGCCCAGACCAACGATGATGCCGCAAGCCAGAGCGACCAGACCGAGGATGTTTTCCATGTTTTGCTCCTGAGAGAGTTAGATAAAAGGGAAAGGGAAAAGGAATCGAGAAATCGCGGGGATCGAGCTGTCCGGCCGGATCAGTGCGCGTCGTGCGCCTGGCCCAGGTAGATCAGCGTCAGCATCATGAAGATGAAGGCCTGCAGCGTGATCACAAGGATGTGGAACAGCGTCCAGACCGTGCCGGCCAGGACGTGGCCGATGGCCAGGCCGATGCCGGTTCCGGTCAGGGCCCAGCCGCCGCCCATCAGGGCGATCAGCATGAACACGAGTTCGCCGGCGAACATGTTGCCGAACAGTCGCATGCCATGGGACACCGTCTTGGCGATGAACTCGATGACCTGCATGAGGAAGTTGAACGGCCACAGCGCCCAGTGGTCGCCGAACGGCGCGGCGATCAGCTCGTGACCCCAGCCGCCCAGACCCTTGATCTTGACGCTGTAGAAGAACACCAGCGCCAGGACGAAGGTCGACAGGCTCAGCGTGGTCGACAGGTCGGCGGTCGGGACGACGCGCTGGTAGGCGTGGTGCGGGTCGTGGCCCGTGGCGCCGACGTACCAGGCCCAGGCCGACGGCAGCGCGTCGACCGGGATCATGTCCATGGCGTTCATGAAGAAGATCCACACGAACACGGTCAGCGCGAGCGGCCCGATGACCTTGCGGCTCTTCTCGTTGTGGATGACCGACTTGGCCTGGTTGTCCACCAGTTCGACCAGGATCTCGACGGCGGCCTGGAAGCGGCCCGGCACGCCGGCATGCGCCTTGCGTGCGACACGCCAGAGGATGAACACGGCGAACAGGCCGAGGACCGTCGAATAGATCAGCGAATCGAAGTTGAAGACGCTGAAGTCGACGATGCTCGTCTGCTTGACGTCCTCGAAGGCGAAATTCTTCTGCCAATGCTGCAAATGGTGGGTGATGTATTCACCCGAAGTCGGCGCGTGCCCTTCTGCTGCCATGGTTGTATTTCCGTCTCTATTTTCTGATTCGACCCCGCCGAAGCAGGGCCAGCCAATTTGCCTTCAGGGTCACGACGAGGGTCGAGAGCAATGCTGCCCAACTCAACGACGGGAAACCCGCGGCGATCGCCACCAGGATGGCGACCGCCAGAATGATCTTCACCAGCTCCCAGACCACGAACGACAGCATCGGAGTGCCGGCATCCACGGTCTTGCGCCGCGTCATGCCCCACGCCATCAGGGCGTTCGGCACGACGACCGAGACGGCACCGAACAGCGCCGACCAGGTTTTGTCGGCTTGCAGGGACAGCAGCCCCCACAGCGCGACCATGGTGGCCCCCGCCGCCGCCTGCCAGGTCAACAACGACCAGACGGACATCACCGGGAGCCGGGCCCGCAAGTCCTGCGCTTCTTCTCGCGTCAGAGGCTTGAAAGCCGGTTCGCCACCCGCATCTCCTTCTGTTCCATCGTCCCAAGCATCCTGGCTGGCGGTGCCACGGTCGTTCGTCTGAACGGGCCGCTGCGGCTCTGCGGGCGGCGCAACGGGTGCGCGCGCTGGATGGGGATTCACGGCGTCAGGGGGCGAGCTGCAAAACCACGGGATTATAGGGGTTCTGGCCTTACGAACCCTTAACAGGCCGTGGCGCCGGCCCATCCGCGTCGACTTGACAGGCTGCGCCAACCGCGCCTAGGGCTCTCCCGAGCCCTGTTCATCGGCTTTCGGAACACTCACCCTACCGGAGCGGCGCGCTGTGCGCACGCAACACCTGTCCCCTGACCAGGCGCCCTGGCGCAGTTGAAGTTGCAGTCGGCTCAGTCTTCCCAATGCGCGAACTGCACCGGCAGCCCCGCCACCGGCACCCGCATCTTCAACACGCAGCCGGCCCAGGGCTGGGCGGCGAGCTCGGCCTCGCTGCGCTTTTCCCGTGCGGTGGTGACGAAAAGGGTGCGCATGTCCGCACCACCGAAGGTCGGCATCGTGGCGCAGCGCACCGGCAGCTCGACCCGCGTGAGCACCTCGCCCGTCGGCGACAGCCGCAGCAACTGCTGCCCTTCCATCATGGCGATCCAGTAGGCGCCCTCGACGTCGACCGCCGCGCCATCCGGCCGGCCGCCGTAGGTCTCGAGCGGCTGCTCCGGCGCGCGCTTCTCGAAGCTGACGAAGGTCTCGCGCGCGCCGACGGTGCCGGTGTCGGCATCGAAGCTCAACCGGTAGATCTCATGGGCCTTGGTGTCGGCCCAATACATCGTGCGGCCGTCGGGGCTCCAGGCCAGGCCGTTGGACACGGTGATGCCGTCCAGGACCTGTTCGAACGCCCCGTCGCGCAGGCAGTAGAGCGCCGACTCCGGCTGGCGCGCGTCGTCGATCGTGCCCACCCACAGGCGCCCCTTCGCATCGGCCTTGCCGTCGTTGAAACGGCGTTTGGACGCGTCATAGGGCGGATCGAGCAGCTTCTCGTACGCGCCAGTCGCCGGATCGAAGCGCCACAGCCCGTTGCGTTGCGGGATCAGCAGCTTGCCGTCGGTCAGCGGGACCACGCAGCCCGGCTCGTCGTTCAGCGCCCAGCGGGTCGGCGTGTCCGCGCGGTTGTCGAGCCGGAACAACGCCTTGCCCGGAATGTCGACGTAATAGAGGCATTGCTCCAATGGATGCCAGAACGGCGACTCGCCAAGCAGCGCCGGCGTCAGCGACGCGGGCTCGAGGCGGAAGAGGTCGTCCGAGGACGTGGTCGAAGCGGCATGGGGCTGTGAGCTCATGCCCCGATGCTATGCCCGTAACCCGACGAAACCGATCCCCCTGCCGGCGAACGGGCAGGTCGGGGCCACGGCATCGTCGGATCAGTCCAGATCGACCTTCAGGTAATGCGCGCCGGCGATCGGATTGAAGTAGTACGGCGGGATTTCCTCGAAGCCGAGGCTCTCGTACAGATCGCGCGCCGCTTCCATGTCGTCGAGCGTGTCGAGCAGCATGGTGGAGTAGCCCGCCGTGGTGGCCCGATCGATCAGCGCCTGCGCCATCGTGCGGCCCAGGCCGAAGCGACGGAACGCGGGGCGGATGAACAGGCGCTTCATCTCGCAGGCATTGGCGTAATCGGAATCGGTCATCGGCCGGAAGCCGCCGCAGCCCGCGATCTGGCCGTCGACGAGTGCCAGCAGCAGCGCGCCTTGCGGCGCGTCGTACTCGCCGGGCAGCGAGGCCAGTTCCTCGTCGAAGTTCTGGAAGTCCAGGTCGACGGCCAGACTCTGCGCGTATTCGCGCATGATCACGCGCGCTTCATCCCACAACGTGGGCGAATCGGGGCTGATCAGTCGTATCTCAGGGGTGTCCACAGCGGGCGAGTGTAGCGAGGCCGTCCCGGCGATCAAGTGCCGCGTCTAGAGGCGTCCATCAAGGACCGGCGGCGGGGCCGTGCGTGGCGAAGCCGGGACGCGTCAGCAGTCGCTGGTACCAGGTCTCGACAGCGGGGAGCTCCGCATGCGCGATCGGCGCGGCCCGCCAACGATGGGCGGACAGGCCGAGCACCACATCCGCGAGCGTGAACGTCCCGCCGAGCACGAAAGGCCCGCCGGAGCGCGCGAGTTGCCCGTCGAGCATCGCCATGTGCCGGTTCCAGTTCGCGATGCCCGCCTCGATCTGCGCGGCGTCCTGATGCTGCGCGCTCTTGCGCACCGTCGCCATGAACGCATAGCGCCAGCTGTTGTTCAGCTCGCCGCCTTGCCAGTCCATCCACATCTCGACCATCGCGCGCTGGCGGGGCTCGTCGGGCAGCAGGTCGACCCGCCCCTCGCGCCGTGCGAGGTAGCGGCAGATGCTGTTGCTCTCCCACATCGAGAACGGCTGCTCATCCCCAGCGCCCTGCCCCGACTCCAACGCCGATGCGGGCGTCGCGGCGGCGTCGTCGATCAGCACCGGCATCATCGCGTTGGGATTGAGCCGGCGGAACGTGTCCGCCTTCACGTCGACGTCCTCACGCGTCAGGTCCAGGCCCAGTTCGACACCGGTCCACAACACCTTGCGGACATTGATGGACGCCGCGCGCCCGAGCACGCGAAGTCCGCTCATGACGACGTCACGGGTGAAGCCTGCTCAGCAGCCTCAGCGGGCGCGAAGCCCAGCACGACGCGGCGCGTCCTGGCCGACTTCTTCTCGATCTTCGTGACGACCACCGCGCCGATCTCCGAGGTGTTGGCGACATGCGTCCCACCGCAGGGCTGGAGGTCGACGCCATCGATCGCCAGCAGCCGCACCCGGCCGGTGCCGCGCGGCGGCTGCACGCTCATGCTGCGCACGAGCGTCGGATTCGCGTCGAGCTCCTCGTCGCCGATCCAGCGGTGGCCCACCGGATGTGCCTCGGCGACGAGCCGGGCGATGCCGGCCGTCAGCGCGTCCTTGTCGAGCGCGTCGGTCATGTGGAAGTCCAGCCGCGCGTAGCCCGAGGTGATGGAGCAACCGTCGACCGGATGCGGCACCAGCGCGCACAGCAGATGCGTCGCCGTGTGGAAGCGCATGTGAGCATGGCGGCGCGCCCAGTCGATGCGCGCGGTGACCGCCGTGCCGGCGTCGAGTCCGCTCAGGTCCTGGTCCGGCGCTGGCAGGTGCAGGATCTCGCCGCCTTCGCCCTTGCGGGTGTCGACGATCCGCAGCTCCCGCCCGCCCGGCAAGGTCAGCACGCCGGCATCGCCCGCCTGGCCGCCGCCTTGCGGATAGAACACCGTGCGATCCAGCAGCAGACCGCGCTCGTCGACGCGCAGCAGCGTCGCCTCGCATTCGCGCAGTTGCGCGTCCTCGCGAAAAAGATCCAGCGTGCTCATCGGATGCTTGTCAGCGCCCCGGCGGGACCTCGGCGACACGTCATTCGAGGTCTCCATGGCCCGTCGGCGCATCGGACAAGGTGCCCTCGATCGCCTCCAGTTCGACCGTGCCCTTGGGCGTCGAGAGCTGCGCACGCAGGCCGTCGCGGGCCTCGAAGCTCAGCAGCTGCACGCCGCTCTCGGGCAACTTGTCGGTCGGATGGGCGTCGCCCTTCCATTCGATCGGTACGGGCAGGCCTTCCTTGCGCAGGCGGCGACCGTCTTCGCGCAAGGCGATGCGCCAGCTCAGGTCGCCCCGCGCGGCCTCGACCGCCTCGCCGGCGTCGA
Source organism: Roseateles noduli (assembly GCF_050626985.1). NCBI lineage: Bacteria > Pseudomonadati > Pseudomonadota > Betaproteobacteria > Burkholderiales > Sphaerotilaceae > Roseateles > Roseateles noduli. The sequence continues at coordinate 5,431,855 of NZ_CP192463.1, read as the reverse complement.
TGCCCTCACCCGACCAGGTCGCCAAGGTGGCGTCCAGGCTCTGCACGCGCGCGACCCAATGCAGCAGCGACGGACCGTCCTGCTTCAGGCGTTCGCGCACGGCCGGCTGGTCCAGGTCGAACCAGCGCGGCCGGCCCGGATCAGGAGCCTCCGGGTCGATGGCGATGATTTCCAGGTAGCAGCGCGGATAGGTCGGCGGCCCGCTGATGTTGAGCAGCAGGTTGTGCGTGCCCATCAGCGCATGGCGCCCACCGGGCTGAGGGGACACACCGAGGACGCGTTCGCACCAGGCGCGGCCCTCCTCGAGGGTGTTCGCGGCGACAACGAGATGATCGACTTCCATGCTCATGGCTTTACAACCTCACCTGACCGTGGATCAACGGCGTGACATCGCCGCCAATCCAGCAATGTCCGCCCTCTTTCGCCACATGCACCCGGCCGGCACGCCCGAGGGCGGCGCCCTGGGCGGCCACATAGCGATCGGGCGCCAGACCGGCGCCTTGCAGCCATAGTGCCAGACCCGCGTTCAGGCTGCCCGTTACCGGGTCTTCGGCAGGACCGAGGCCGGGCACGAAGGCCCTCACCTCGAACTGCAGCGGCGAGCCCGCAGGATAAGCGCCAACAACGCCCAGCTTGAGTCGCCCCATGGACACGTAGTCCGGTTCGAGGGCGAGGACCGCCTCGGCCGAGGCCAGCCGTGCCGCCATCCAGTCGGGGCCGTTGTTCACCCAGACGACGTCCAGCAGGTCCGCGTCGGCGACGCGCAGCGCGCGCGCCACCTGTTCGCGCAGCGCCGGATCGACCGGTCCCTCGCGCCGCAGCGGCGGCGCGGCGAAGGCCAGCCGCGTGCCGTCGCGGCGGATGCGCACCAGGCCGATGGCGCATTCCTGCACCACCTCGCCGGGCCGCTTGGGATCTCCGCCGCTGGACAGCCACGCGTGACAGGAGCCCAGCGTCGGATGCCCCGCGAAGGGCAGCTCGCCGCCCGGCGTGAAGATGCGGACGCGGTAGTCCGCGTCGGGATGCGTGGGCGGCAGCAGGAAGGTGGTTTCGGACAGGTTGGTCCACTCGGCGAACTTCGCCATCGTGGCCTCGTCCAGGCCCGCGCCGTCGATGACGACGGCCAGCGGGTTGCCCTTCAGCGGCTCGGCGGTGAAGACATCGACCTGGACGAAACGGCGGAGTTCAGACATGGCGACCTCGGGAAGACAGGACGAGTCGATCCGCACCGCCTGACGGGGCGGTGACGGGTGACGGGAACAGGGGACAAGCCCCGACCCCCGGGCGGGGTCGGTGACGGCTCGTCGATCAGGGCGCCGTTTCGGCGGTCGTCAGCGCGAGCGCCTCGTGCAGCACACGGCCGAGCTTGTCGACGCCTTCGGCGATCAGGTCCGGCGTCAGCGTCACGAACGACAGGCGCAGCGTGCGCGTGTCCGGCTGGTGCGCGTAGAACGCGGCGCCCGGCACGTAGGCGATGCCGGCGTCGACCGCGCGCGGCAGCAGCGCCATCGCGTCCAGGCCCTCGGGCAGGCGGATCCAGAAGAACATGCCGCCTTCCGGGGTCTGCCATTCGCAGCCCGGCGGCAGCGACTCCGCCAGCGCCTTGGCCATCGCGTCGCGATTGGCCTTGTAGCGGGCGCGGATCTTGGGCACGTGCTCGTCCAGGAAGCCGCCCTTGATGACCTCGTGCACGACGCGCTGGTTGAAGCCCGGGGTGTGCAGGTCGGCGGCCTGCTTGGCCTGCAGCAGCTTCGGGTAGAGCTCGGTCGGGGCGACGATGTAGCCCAGGCGGAAGCCCGGCGTCAGCACCTTGGAGAACGAGCCCAGGTAGATGCTGCCCTCGGGCCACAGCGAACTCAGCGAGGCCGGCGGCGCCTGGTCGAACCACAGGTCGCCGTAGGGGTTGTCCTCGACGATGGGCACGCCGGCCTTGCGGGCGGCGGCGACCACGGCCTGGCGGCGCTCCAGGCTCATCACGCGCCCGGTCGGGTTCTGGTAGTTCGGCAGCAGGTACGCGAAGCGCGTGCCCGGCGCGTCGTGCGGCAGGGCCTCGATGGCCGACGGCAACGGACCTTCGTCATCGCTGGCGAGGCTGGCGAAGATCGGCTCGTACGGCGTGAAGGCCTGCAGCGCGCCGAGGTAGGTGGGCGTCTCGACCGCGACCGGCGCGCCCGCGTCGCACAGCAGCTTGCCGACCAGGTCCAGGCCCTGCTGCGAGCCGCTGGTGATCAGCACCTGGTCCGGAGAGGCCTGGATCCCCAGCGTCGCGACCTTGGCCGCCACCCATTCGCGCAGCGGCGCGAAGCCCTCGCTGGCGGCGTACTGCAGCGCTTCCTTCGCGTTGTGCGTCAGCACGCGGTCGCAGGCGGTCTTGATGGCCTCCACCGGGAACGTGTCCGCGCTGGGCAGGCCGCCGGCCATGGACAGGATGCCCGGCTTCTCGGTGACCTTCAGGATCTCTCGGATGATGGACGGGTTCATGCGCGCCGCGCGGCGGGCCTGCGTCCAGGGACTGCGGTTCATGGGGGTTGTCTCCGGTTGAGCGGACCAGTCTAAGGGGTCGACCAGCACAGGACCAATACACTGCGCCATACCACCGCATGATCTGTATCGGCATGGACACCAGCACAGCCAACGCCGGCATGAGCGCGCCCAACAGCGCGAATGTCGCTCCGGTCACCCTCTCCCGCAACGCCAGCCAGCCGCTCGCGCAGCAGCTGGCGCAGCGCTTCGCGGCGCGGATCCAGCAGCGCCTGCTGCTGCCGGGGGCACGGCTGCCGTCGGTGCGGGATTGCGCACGGCATCACGGGGTCAGTCCGTACACGGTCGTGGCGGCCTATGACCAGTTGCTCGCGCAGGGCCTGCTGGAGGCGCGCAAGAAGCGTGGGTTTTTCGTTCGCGAAACCCGGACGCCGCCGCCGCGGGCGACGGCCGCCCACGACGTCGCCCCCGCGCCACTGCCGCCGCCGGTGGACGCCAGCGCGCTGATCCGCGGCATGTTCCAGGCGGACGCGCGGCGCTCGCCGGGCCTGGGCACCTTGCCGGCGGAATGGCTGGACCTGGGGCTACTGCAGTCGACGCTGCGCCGGCTCGCGGCGAACGCGGACGACGCGCTGCTGTCCGGCTACGGCGAGCCGCTCGGCGACGAGCGCCTGCGGCGCGCGCTGTCGCGGCGGCTGCTGGACATCGCCGTCCAGGCGGCACCGGACCAGATCATGAGCACCGTCGGCGCGACGCACGGACTGGACCTGATCACGCGCGCCTTCCTGGAGCCGGGCGACGCCGTGCTGGTGGACGACCCGGGCTGGGCGATCGAATACGCGCGTCTGTCCCAGGCCGGCATGCGGCTGCTGCCGGTGCCGCGCGGCGCGCACGGGCCGGAAATGGCGGTGATGCGGCGGCTGATCGAGGAACACCGGCCGCGCATGTACGTGACGGTGTCGGTGCTGCACAACCCGACCGGCGCGACGCTGGACCTGGCGCATGCGCACCAGGTGCTGCAGCTGGCGCACGCGCACGACCTGCTGATCGTCGAGGACGACACCTACGCGCTGTTCGCGCCCAACCACGCGCCGCGGCTGGCCGCGCTCGACCAGCTGCGGCGCACGATCTACGTCTCGGGCTTCTCGAAGATGCTGTCGCCGGCGTGGCGCGTCGGCTTCGTGGCGGCGAGCCCGGAACGCATGGCGCGCCTGACCGACCTGAAGCTGCTGGCCTCGCTGACGACCAGCCCGCTGATGGACCGCGCGGTCGCGCTGTGCCTGGAGCAGGGCCTGCTGCGCAAGCACGCGGAGCGCATCGCGGCGCGACTGGTGTCCGCGCGTCAACGCTGCGTGCGGCTGGCCGAGGATGCCGGCTGCCGCTTCGCCGCGACGCCGGCCGGCCTGTTCGGCTGGGTCGACGTGGGAGCCGATACCGAGCGCCTGGCGCCCGCGCTGATGGATCAGGGCTGGCTGATCGCACCGGGCATCCTGTTCAGCCCGACGCGCACGCCGGGCACGCTGATGCGCATCAACTTCGCGACCTCGCAGGACCCGAAGTTCTGGCAGGCGCTGGAGCGGGCGCGGGAGGCGCTCAAGCGTTGAGGCGCCGGGCCGGCACGCGGGCTTCCGCGGTCCCGGCCACCCACCGCTCACTGCTCACCGGACTAGCGTCGACCGTCCTCGTCGCGCACCGGCGCCCAGGGACCGATCAGCCGGTAGCCCTGCCGCCGCGTGCAGATCACGGCGACCGGCTCGCCGCGCAGCGTGGCGGGTCGGACGCGCCAGTCCTTCATCGCCACGTGAACGTGGGTGATGAAGGTTCGGTTCGGCCCCTCGGCCAGGGTCAAGGGCTCCACGCGGCCCAGCGCGTCGACCTTGAACATCACGACGACATTCGCGTCGTTGCCGTTCATCAGGTGGGTCGCCGGGTACATCGTGTCGCTGCCGAACTTGAGGTAGGGCGCGACATCGTGCGGCCCCTTGCAGCCACCGATCGCGCCGGGCTTCAGCACGTTGTCGGTGTCGTAGGGACGGCCGAACGGGTTGAGCGGCTGCGGGGCGCAGGCACCGAGCAGCGCGGCCCATGCAAGCACCGCGGCGCCAGCCGCGTGCAATGAGCGGATCGTCATCGGGGAACCTCCCTCGGCGCGTCCCGCATCGCGCGGACGGCGTGTGTACGTTGTTGTCGCGCCCATCCTAGCGACGGCGCCTAAGATCCGCGCTCATGACGATCCCTAGCTCCTCCTCCCCCGCCGACCTCGGTGCCGCGCTCGCCGAGGCCTGGACCGCCGACACCCTGCTCGACGACACCGCGTGGTCGGTGCCCGACGAGGCCGCGGCCTACGCGGCGCAGGCCGAGCTCGCCAAGCGGCTCGACTGGCTGTCGCCGGGCCGGGTGCAGTTCTGGAAGTGCGGCGGCTCGTCGCGCGAAGGCGCGCTGGGCAGTTCGCCGCTGCCGCCGATGCGCGCGCGCGAAGTGCGCGGCCTCCGCAACGGCGGTGACTTCGGCGACCTGACGCTGATCGGCGCGGAAGCGGAGATCGCGCTGCGCCTCGGTCAAGACGTGACCCCGGAGATGGCCGCGGCGCTGGTGCCCGGTCAGGCCGAGCACCTGATCGACGCGATGTGCGTCGCGGTGGAATGGCTGGGCTCGCGCTGGCAGCGCGGCCTGGCGGCGGACAACACCTTGCGTCTGGCCGACGCGCAGACGCACGGCGCGCTGGCGCTGGGTCCATGGCAGGCGTGGAAGCCGGGCCACGACTGGGCGAACCAGCCCTGCGAGCTGATCGTCGAAGGCCAGCCCCCGATGGGCGGCGTCGGCGGTCACGGCCTCAACGACCCGGCCTGGGTCGTCGCCGGTTGGCTCCAGACCGCGACGCGCGGCGGGCTGACGGTGCCGGCGGGCAGCGTCGTCACGACGGGTTCGTGGCGCGTTGCGACGAAGCTCGCGAAAGGCGCGACGGTCACCGCGCGCTATGAGGGCCTGGGCGAACTCGTCGTCCGCTGCTGAGCATCCGCGCCGCCGACGTGGCGGCATGACTGAGGCGCATCCGCCTCGCGATCTCTAAGGATCCGAAGTTCTGGCAGACGATGCGCCCCAGAGCCGCACGCCAGCGCTGCATCGGCGCGAGCAGTTGCTCGTGGATCCCGGCGCTGCGGTGGCTCACTTCGGTGGTTCGGGAGGCAAGCCCATCGGGCGTCTGCCAAAACTCCAAGCCGACATGATCGGGCAGCTTCCGTCATCCTCACTCTGGAGCGAGTCCGAGCGCGAGACGTTCACGTTCGTCCCACCCACCACCTCCCGGATCGAAGCGTTGCGCCCCAACAGGATCCGCGTCCCCGGGATGGGACATTCGACACGCCCGACCGACGCTCCCGGCAACAGATAGAGATTGGGTGGGAAGTCCGGATAACTGGCCGCAGGGCCCAGTTCCATCGCATCGACATGACATCCGGACCCTACAAGGGTCGACACGGCGGCGACGCGGACTCGTCCTTCGATGTGCACATTCTTCTCCGGGCAGAACTGCGTCGTGTGAATGTCGCCCTTCACCGAGGCGTCGCGGGCCGAGAAGCCAAGTCTCCCGCCGCAGACGATGTCGCCGACCACGGTGACCGAATCGAGAAGAACCCCGCCGCGTCCAGATGCCAGTACCGGTCCTGGATGCCCTGGCACGTTCAGCGTCGATCGTTCCAGCTTGACGCCGAAGTCGTCGGCAACGATCGGTGCCGACAAGTACGCGTCCTTGACGAACAGCGCGCCGCCTTGGTGCTCCACGCGTTGGTTGCAGCGGCCACCGGCGATCTGCCGGCCGCCGTGCACGTCCCTGCTGTCACTGGCGAGCGGCCCGTCCTCGGCCGCACAGGGCTGCGGGTGAATGGCTTGCGCGGCATCCGCCGCAGCCACGGTCTTGAACATCGCGATCCCCTTGGCAAAGCGGGGATCAGTGCGACATCGCCCCAAACGGTTCAGACGTTCGGCGAACGTCCTTCACTTGGCATCAAGCTCTTCCCAACGCGTCATCAGCGTCAGCAGTTCGTCGTCGATCTCCGCGGCACGGTTGGTCACCTCGGTGATCCGGCCGGCGCCCTGCTGATACAGCTCGGTGCTGTTGAGCAGCGCCTGCAGGTGCTTCTGCTCGGTCTCGAGCGCACCGATCTGCTTGGGGATCTCGTCCAGCTCGCGCTGTTCCTTGTAGCTGAGCTTGCGCTTCGTCGCGACGACCGGAGCCGGTGCGGGCGCCGGTGCGGGGGCCGGCGTCGGCGCGGCAGCCGGGGCCTGGCGCGCCTTGATCTCGGCGGCGCGCTGCGACTGCTGCAGCCAGTCCTCGATGTCGCCTTCGTACTCGCGCCACTTGCCGCCGCCCTCGCTGACGATGGTCGAGGTCACGACGTTGTCCAGGAAGCGCCGGTCATGGCTGACCAGGAACACGGTGCCGTCGTACTCGGCCAGCAGTTCCTCGAGCAGTTCCAGCGTCTCGATGTCCAGGTCGTTGGTCGGTTCGTCCAGCACCAGCACGTTGGCCGGCCGTGCGAACAGGCGTGCCAGCAGCAGCCGGTTGCGCTCGCCGCCGGACAGGCTGGACACCGGCGATTCCGCCCGCGCCGGCGAGAACAGGAAGTCGCTCAGGTAGCTCTTGACGTGCTTGCGCTGGTTGCCGATCTCGATCCACTCGCTGCCCGGGCTGATCGTGTCGGCCAGCGTCGCGTTGAGGTTGAGCGCATCGCGCATCTGGTCGAAGTAGGCGACCGACATCTTCGTGCCCAGGCGCACCGCGCCGCTGTCGGGCGGCAGCTCGCCGAGGATCATCTTCAGCAGCGTCGTCTTGCCGGCGCCGTTCGGGCCGATCAGGCCGACCTTGTCGCCGCGCAGGATCGTGCCGGTGAAGCCGTCGACGATCACGCGATCGCCGAAGCGCTTGGAGACGTTCTCCAGCTCCGCCACGATCTTGCCGCTCGAGTCGCCGGTGGCCACGTCCAGCCGCACCTTGCCCTGCACGTCGCGGCGGGCCTGGCGTTCATTGCGCATCTCGTGCAGCCGCTGGACGCGGGCCACGCTGCGCGTGCGGCGCGCCTCGACGCCCTTGCGGATCCAGACTTCCTCCTGCGCCAGCATCTTGTCGAAGCGCGCGTTGGCGAGCGCCTCGTTCTCCAGCTCGTAGGCCTTGGCCGCCTGGAACGCGGCGAAGTTGCCGGGATAACCGCGCAGCTGGCCGCGGTCGAGTTCGACGATGCGGTTGGCGACGTTGTCCAGGAAGGCGCGATCGTGGGTGATCAGCAGCAGCGAGCCCTTGAAGCCGTTCAGCAGCTCTTCGAGCCAGCGGATCGCGTCGAGGTCCAGGTGGTTGGTCGGTTCGTCGAGCAGCAGCACGTCGGGCTGCGCGACCAGCGCGCGGGCCAGCGCGACGCGCTTCTTCAGCCCGCCGGAGAGTTCACCGATCTTGCGTCCGCCGTCCAGGTCCAGGCGGTGCAGCGTCTCGTCGACGCGCTGCTCCCAGTTCCAGGCGCCGATCTGCTCGATGCGCTCCTGCACCCAGCCGAGGTCGTCGTTCTCGTCATGCGCCTCATAGCGTTCGCGCAGCGCCTTCGCTTCGGCGACGCCTTCGCTGACGACGTCGAAGATCGTGGCCTCGGGACGCAGCTCGGGCTCCTGCGGCACGTAGACGCTGGTCAGCCCCTTTTCGAGCTGCAGCAGCCCGTCGTCGAGCTTTTCGATGCCCGCGAGGACCTTCAGCATCGAGGACTTGCCGGTCCCGTTGCGACCGATCAGGCCGACGCGATCGCCGGTTTCGAGGGAGAAATTCGCGCCGTCGAGCAGCGGCACGTGGCCGAAAGCGAGGTGGGCGTTGGAGAGGGAAAGGACAGCCATGGGGCGATTGTCCTCGATGGCGCGAAGGGCCTCCGCACTGCCACCGCCGCTGGCCCTCACCCCTGCCCTCTCCGGCAAGCGGGAGAGGGAGAAATGCGGCGGTGGCGGTCTGGTTCAGACCCAGACGCGATAGGCCCAGAACGCTTCGTCCTGCGCGACGCGGCGGCGCAGCTCCTCGGGGCTGAAGCCGCTGAGCCGGCGGGTCTCGCGGCACAGGTGCGCCTGGTCGGCATAGCCGTGGTCCTGCGCCAGCGCGCTCCAGATCACGGCGCCCTCGTCCTCGTCGAGCTTGCGCACCTGCTGGAAGGCGGCCTCGGCGCGGCTGACGAGACGCAGCGCGCGCAGGCTCTGGCCGCTCCACTGCTTGATGCGACGTTCCGCCTGCCGGACGCTGCGACCATGACCCGCCGCGATCGCGCGCAGCGCCAGGTGCTGCATCCAGCCGGCGTAACCGCGCGGGGGTGGATCCTCCGACAGCACCTCGTCGCGCACCGCGCGCCAGCGCGGCAACAGGAACTCCTCCAGCGTGCGCCGGGCCGTCTGTTCGTCGCGGGCGCTCAGCATCGCGGCGTCGAGCGCACGCCACGCCGGATCGTCGATGAACGACAAAGGCAGCATGCGGTCCTTGAGCAGCGCGAGATCGATGCCCGTCATGGCCCGCAGCGCCTCCGGCCGGATCGCGACCATGAACGCCCGGCAGTCGGGCGTCGCCTGGAAGCGCTTGGGGCCGCCACGCGGACCGCCGATGACGCTGGCGGGCAGCCATAGCTCTGCGTCACCTTCGCCTTCGCCTTCGCCATCGCCATCGCCATCGCCGGCATCCTGCATCCCGACGTCGAGTTCGCGTACGCGCCCGCTCAAGGTCCAGCTGAGGCCGCACAGCGGCGTCGCGGGAAACCAGCTTTGGCATTGCGCATCGGTCAAGGTTTCGCCGTTCGCGGCCGCGGTCGACAGGTCCCGCCACAGACAGGCGTAGAGGCAGCCCTCCAGCGCGCGAGGCGGAATGTGCAGGCGGGCGACGGTGCCGGGATGCAGGGGAGCGTCCATGCGTCGCAGTCTAGGCGCTCGACGATCGGCGAGCTGGTGCCCGCGGCTTCCGTACTTCCACGGCCGCTGGCCCTCACCCCTGCCCTCTCCCGCAAGCGGGAGAGGGGGTAAGAAGGGAGCCGGTCGGACTCCCTCTCCCGCTTGCGGGAGAGGGTGGGGGTGAGGGCCAGCGGCGGGGGCAGTACGAGCCCGGACGATGTCGCTTCGATTCAAGACGTCTCGGCAAGACACGGAGACGATGCGACATCATGAGCCACGTCCTTGCGATCCCCGACACCGTGCCAGGTCCGCGTCCGCGCTGGGCCGGCCTGCCCGAAGTCCTGTCCATGCGCCGCGACTACCTCGGCCACATGCGACGGCTGCACGAGCGCTACGGCGACGTCGTCCACCAGCGGCTGCTGGGCCTGGACGACTTCAACTTCTTCCATCCCGACCACGTCCGCGAACTGCTGATCGCCGGCCACGACGGGATGATCCGCTGGGAACGCGCGACGCAGGTCTTCGCCGACGCGCACGGCCAGAGCGTGCTCGTCGCCGAAGGACCGGCATGGCAGCGGCAGCGCAAGCTGCTGCAACCAGGCTTCGCGCCGCAGCGTGTGCAGGGCTTCCTGCCCTTGATGGTGGACGCCGCTCATCGCGCGCTGGACCGCCTGCCCGGCGCGGCCGCGGGCGGCACGGGAACGGCGCGCGGCATCGGTGGCGTCGACCGCGCCGATGTTGTCGACATCGACTTCGAGCAGCTCATGACGCTGCTGACGATGGACGTGATCCTGCGCACGCTGTTCTCGACCGGCGACGGCGAGGCCGTCGTCGCCGAGGCGTCCTGGGCGGTGCACGAGCTCGGCAAGGTCGCGATGGGCGAGATGTACGTGCCGGCCAGCGCGCCGCTGTGGGCACCGTGGAAGCGCGGCAAGCGCCGCGCGTTGCGCGCGCTGGACACGCTGATCGGCGGCCATCTCGCCGCACGCCGCGATTGCGCCTCACGCGGCGAGCCGTTGCCCGACGACCTGCTCGCGATGCTGATGTCGCTGCGCGACGCCGATGGCGCGGCGCTCGACGACACGGCGCTGCGCGACGAATGCATGACGACCTTCCTGGCCGGCCACGAGACCAGCGCGGCCGCACTCACCTGGTGGGGCTGGTGCATGGCCGCGCATCCGGAGGCACAGCAGCGCGCGGCCGACGAGGTCGACGCCGTGCTCGGCGGCCGGCCGCCGACGGCGGCGGACCTGACGCGGCTGCCATGGCTGAGCCTGTGCATCAAGGAGACGCTGCGCCTCTACCCGCCGGCGCCGGCGCTGTTCACGCGCCAGCTGACCAGCGAGCTGGAAATCGCCGGCCTGCGGCTCCCGCGCGGCGCGATGCTGCGGCTGACGCCGGGCGTGATCCAGCGCGATGTCCGCTGGTTCGACGAACCGGATGCCTTCCGCCCTGAGCGCTTCGATCCCGCGTCCGGGCATCGCGAGATCCCGCGCGGCGCCTGGATGCCGTTCGGCGCGGGACCGCGGGTGTGCCTCGGCAGTCACTTCGCGCTGATGGAGATCACGCTGATCGCGGCGATGGTGCTGCAACGCCACCGGCTCGCACCGATGCCCGATGCACCGCCGCCGTTGCCGGTGCTCAACATCACGCTGCGTCCGGCGACGTCATTGCGGCTGCGGCTGCTGCCGCGCTGAATCTTTTATTCGTGGACGACGGGCGAGGCGGTCCGTAGCCTCGCAGCATGACCGCGTCACGTCCCCACGGCAGTCGTCGCCGAGACCACGGGCTCGGCCCAGGCCTCAGCCTCAGCCGAAACAGCAACAGCAACAGCAACAGCAACAGCAACAGCAGCAACAGCAGCAGCAGCAGCAGCAGCAGCAGCCGAAGCCGCCCCCGGTCACGACATCTGGCCTTCCGAGATCGTCTCGGTCAGCCGCACGAAGCTCCCGTCCGACAGCTGGAAGCGCACCCAGCGCATCCGGCTCGGGACGATCGGCATGTCCTGCTCCACCGAGGCGCCGGTGTCGAACTCGACCGCGCCGGGCGCCGGCTCGTACCAGCCGAGCGCGTCGAGCCGCGCTTCCTGCGCGACGATCTCCGGCGTCGCGTAGCACCACAGCGCGCGTCCGATCAATTCGGAGCGTGGCAGACGGCAATGGCGCTCGCGTCCGCGCGACATCGCCAGCAGACGATGGCTGAGATCGCAGATCAGGTGCACCGCGCCGGGTGCGCGCTCGACCAGGCGGCCCAGCTCGAAGTCGGCGGCGCTGTCCAGCCGCGCGGCCATCAGCCGGCGCAGGGTCTGCTGCTCGTCGAGCGAGGGCGCGGCCATCCCCGATTCCCAACGCGATACCGTCGTCTGCGACACACCCAGCTCGCCCGCCACGCTCCCCTGCTTCAGACGGCGCAACGTGCGCCACAGGCGCAGGCTGCGGCCGAGCTGGCGGGCATCGCAGGAGAGCAGCGGCGAGTCGTTCATGGGGCGGCGTCGGGCAGGAGTCAGGACGAGGGCGCGATGTCGAAGTCGATGTCGATGTCGAAGTCGAAGTCGAAGTCGAAGTCGAAGTCGAAGTCGAAGTCGAAGTCGAAGTCGAAGTCGAAGTTCAGGATGAACGGAAACGAGGGATCGAAGTGAGGATTCTGCTGTACTACCTCTGCGGCGTGTTCGCCGCGGCGCAATTGGGCAAGCTGGCGGCCCTGTCGCCGCCGATCGCCCGCGAGCTCCAGCTCGGACTGGCGGCGATGGCCGCGTTGACCTCGCTGCTCGAGGTTTGCGGCGCCACGCTCGGCGGCGTCGCGGGTCGTTGGCTGCCGCGCATCGGACTGAAGCGCGCGCTGGCCGCGGCGGTGCTGGCGCTCGCCGTCGGCGCGGCCGCGGCGGCCTTCGCCCACGGCGTGCTCCTGCTCGCGCTGGCGCGGCTGGTCGAGAGCCTGGGCTATCTCGCCATCGTCGTCGCCGCGCCCGTGCTGATCGCCCGCGCGGCCGAGGGTCGGCGCCAGGCCGCCGCGATGGCGCTGTGGAGCACCTTCCTCCCGGTGGGCATGGCGATCGGCGCGTGGGCCTTTGCGCACGCGGCGGGCTGGGCCGGCTGGCGGCCCGCGCAAGCGTTGAGCGTCGCGGGCGGCATGCTGCTGTGGCTCGGGCTGCGATCGATCCGCGTGGACGACGACCCGCACGCCATCGAATCGCGGCATCCACCGGGGCCGACCGGCGCGCTGCTCTGGGCGCTGGTTGCCGCCTTCGGTACGTACGCGATCGCGGAGGTCGGCCTGCTCGCGCTGCTGCCCAGCCTGCTCACGCAAGGCGGCATGCCCTTGAGCGCGGCCGGTACCTGGACCGCCGCGGCCGCGCTGGCCAATGTGCCCGCCAGCGCCCTCGGTGCGTGGCTGCTGCGACGACACGGTGCGCTGTCGCGCGCGATCGCCGTCGGCATGGCGGTGTCGCTGGGCGCGTCAGGGCTGCTCTATCTCGGCGTGATGCGGGACGGGGGCGATGCCTCGTGGCAAGCGATGCTCGCGATCGGCATCAACGCGGCCTCGGGCGTGTTCCCGAGCCTGGTCTTCGCGCTGCTGCCGCTGGCCGCGCGCACGCCGGAGCGCCTGTCGCTCGCCAGCGGCCGCCTCACGCAGTTCGGCGCCTCGGGCGCGCTGCTCGGGCCGCCGCTGATGGGCACGGTCGTCGAACGCTGGGGCTGGAGCGCGGCGGGCGGCCTGTCGCTCGCGTTGTCGCTGCTGGCGATCCCGCTGGCGCTCTTCGCGTGGCGGCGGCTCGCTCAATCGTCCGACGAGAACCCCGACGCCGCCACGATCGGTCCCCATTGCGTGCGTTCGGCCGCGAGCCGGCGCGCGTAGTCCGCCGGCGGCATCGCCAGCGGTTCGCAGCCGAGCTTGGCCAGGCCCTCGACGACCTGCTTCTCGCGCAGCGCGACGCGGACCAGGTCGAAGACCTTGTCGACGATCGCGGCCGGCGTCTTCGGCGGCAGGAAGAGGCCGTAGGTCTCCACGCCGATGATGCCCTTGAAGCCCTGCTCGCCGAAGGTGGGCACCTCCGGCGCGAAGCGCGAGCGCTCGTGATCGGTGACCCCGAGGATGCGCACCCGCCCGCCCGCGACGTAGGGCAGCAGGTCGCCCAGGAGGAAGCAGCCCGATGCGATCTGCCCGCCCATCAGGTCCTGCAGGCCGGGCGCGGCGCCGCGGTACGGCACGTGCGTGAGCGAGATGCCGGCGGCGCGCTTGAACTGGTCGCCCAGGAAGTGCGGCATCGCGCCGGCCGCGGGCGAGGCGTAGGACGACTGTTCCGGATGCGCCTTGGCCCAGGCGGCGAAATCGCCCATCGTCTTCACCGTCGCCGGCACCATCGGCCCGACGCCGAAGCCGCAGGTCGCGTTGGCCATCGGGGAGACCGCGATCGCGTCGGTCTCCGGCTTGTAGGCCAGCTTGCGGTAGACGTGCGGATAGATCGTGAACATCGACGACGGACTGACCAGCATCGTGCCCCCGTCGGGCGGCGCGTCGCGCAGCGCGGTCACCGCGAGCCGGCCGCCGGCGCCGACGCGCTGCTCGACCAGGACGTTCTCCGCCAGGCGTCCGCGCCACGCTTCGGCGAGGCGCCGCGCGCTGACGTCCACCGAGCCGCCGGCGGGGAAGCCGACGAGGATGCGCGGCATCGCCGCGGTCTGCGCGCGCAGCGGTCCGGCGAGGCCGGCCATCGCAGCGCCGAGCAGCAGGCCGGCGTCACGCCGGGTGAGCTTCCGATCGAGGTCGTTCATCGCTTGTCTCCGTCGTTGTTGTCTGTCGTCGTTCTCTGTCTTCGGCATCCGTCGCCGGAATCTGTCCCCGCCATCTGTCGCCGTCATCTGTCGTCGTCGGCTGTCGCCGTCATCTGTCGCCGTCGGCCGTCAACGCTATCGGCCGTTGTCGTCCGTCGCGGCGATCTCCGCCAGGCGCTCCAGGTCCGCCTTCAGGCGCGCGGCGCGATCGCCGAGCCGGCTCATCAGGCGCTCGTCGTGCCCGCGGACGCGCCGCTCCAGCACCGTGAGCTGACGCTTGCCGGCCGGCGTCAGGAACAGGCCCCAGCGACGCGCGTCCTCGGCGTCGTCACGCCGCTCCACCCAGCCGCGGCCGGTGAGCCAGTCCGTCAGACGCAGCGCGCCGCTGCGGTGCAGGCCCATCGCCTGCGCGAGCAGTCCCTGCCGCATGCCGGGATTGCGTCCGACGAGGACCAGGGCCGCGAAACGCTGCGGGCTGACGTCGAGCTCCGCGGTCGCCCGGTAGAAGTCCAGGTAGAGCGCATTCTGGGCGCGCCGCAGCGCGTAGCCGAGCAGGTCGTCGAGGACGCCGTAGTCCAGGCCGGGAACGGGCAGCAGCGGCGCCTCGGGCGGCTCGGGGACGGCGTTCGGCAGCTTCGTTCGGCTCATGCGGATCAGCTTAGATACTGTTGCATAGCGCAACTATCTCGCTTACCCTGATCTGATCGATTGGAGATTCCCATGGCCCTCGACATCCTGATCGCCGGCGGCGGCATCGGCGGACTGACCACGGCGCTGGCGCTGCAACGCGACGGCCACCGCGTGACCGTCTGCGAGGCCACGGCGGAACTCAAGCCGCTGGGCGTGGGCATCAACCTGCTGCCGCACGCGGTGGCGGTCCTCGACGGGCTGGGGCTGATGCCGACGCTGCAGACGATGGCGGTGCCGACTTCGGCGCTGATCTTCGCCAACCGGCACGGCCAGACGATCTACGAGGATCGCCGAGGACTGGCCGGCGGCTACAGCCATCCGCAATTCAGCGTGCATCGCGGCGAGCTGCAGTTGATGCTGTGGCGCGAGGCGGTGGCGCGGCTCGGCGCGGAACGCGTCGTCAGTGGCTGGCGCACGACCGGCGCGCACAACGACGGGGACGCGGTGATCGTGCAGGGCACGGACGCGAGCGGTGCACCCGTGCAACGTCGCGCGGACCTGCTGATCGCGGCGGACGGGATCCATTCCGCGATCCGTCGCCAGTTCCATCCCGACGAAGGGGCACCGCGCTGGAACGGGATGATGATGTGGCGCGGCACCTCGCTCGCGAAGCCCTTCCTCGACGGACGGACGATGGTGCAGGCGGGACACCGGCGCGCGAAGTTCGTCGTTTATCCGATCGCACCGCCGCGGCCGGACGGGCTGCAGCTGATCAACTGGATCTGCGACCGGCGCCTGCGCGAGGACGGCCTCGGCGGCGGCCTGACCGCGCCGGGTCGCGAGGACTGGAACAAGCCTGGCTCCATCGATGATCTGCTGCCGACCTTCGGCGGCTGGCGCTTCCCATGGCTCGACGTGCCGGGCGTGATCGGCGGCGCGACGCAGCTGCTGGAATGGCCGATGGTCGACCGCGATCCGTTGCCGAGCTGGCGGCACGGCCGCATCACGCTGCTCGGCGACGCGGCGCATCCGATGTACCCGATCGGCTCGAACGGCGCGACGCAGGCGATCCTCGACGCCGAAGCGATCGCACGGGCATTGCGCGAGGAACCACGCGTGGAGACGGCGCTCGATCACTACGAGGCCGAGCGCCGGCCCATGTGCGCGCGGATCGTCGAGCTGAACCGGCAGGAGGGCCTGGACTACATCCTCGACATGGTCGAGGAACGCGCGCCGGACGGTTTCGGCCGGCTGGCGGATGTGATCGATCCGGCGGAGGTGGATGCGTTCGTCAAGCGCTACAAGGCGGCGGCGGGACATCGCCAGACGGCGGTGGCGGACGAGCCGCCAGAGGCATCTCCGGCGCCCGCGCCGTAGCATCCGGAACCGCCCTGCTCATCTCGGTCACCCAGTCTCCTTGGATCGGGGACTGCGCCTGGATTTCATGCCGATTGAGGTGAGAGACGTCAGGCGACAGGCTTCGAAGAATCACCACCTTCCCTCACGAAGTTGCAGGAGTGGTGAATGTCCTCCTTATTCAAAGAGCTGCTGATGACCGCCGACCACTTCTTGCAGTGGCAGACCGATCAAGAGGACCTCCACGAGCTCGCTGGCGGCAAGAAGTTTTCGCTGCCGCTCCGCGACCCGGCCTTCTTCCGGGTGCTGGTGAACATCACGACGGCGGTGAAGCGTCATCTCGACGGCGGGGACCTGGCGTCGTTCATTCGAGGGCAGGCGGTCGTGGTCGACGACTACACCGTCATCCATCCAGATGCGATGGTCGCAGAGCGCTTCGCGGCCCGGCCCGCTCCAGTGCTCGTGTTCGAGTTGGTGGGGAGCGAGCCGCGCGCCGCGGACATCGTGCGCCGCTCGATCGCCGCCAGGCGACTGCCGACGGTACGGGAGCTTGTCAGTGTCGACATGGCGGCGCGTTCCATCGAGGTCCGCGGTCGGGACAGCGACGGTCACTGGAAAACGCAGACCTTCCGCGAAGGCGAGACGGCCGAACTGGTGTCGATTGATCTTCGGCTCGACGTAGCGTCGGCATTCAAGGGACTGGACGCACCGGACCCCAGGCTGTCCGCGCAGGAATTCCTCGACTGGGACACGGACGAAGACTGCAAGCACGAGTTCATCGACGGTCGGATCGTGACGATGACGGGCGCCACGTTCGGCCACGTGACGACCTGCATCAATCTGTCCACCGCGTTGAATCTCCACCTGCTCAATACGCCATGCCGTGTGGTGATGGCCGACTTTCGTTTGCAAGGTGCCGGGCAGAACTACTACTTCCCCGATGTATCCGTCACTTGCGAACCCTTGACGGCGGACCACGTGGCGATGCGGTCGCCGCTCTTGCTCATCGAGGTGCTCTCCAAGTCGACCCGAGCCAAGGATCGCGGCGTGAAACGTCAGGAGTACCTCAGGATTCCATCATTGCGAGAGTATGTGCTGGTGGACTGCCTGAAGCGCCGCATCGACATTCATCGCCGTGGGCCGGATGGCGCATGGAGCCTGCATCAGTTCATCGCTGATGCGCCGCTGCGGCTGGAGTCCGTCGATCTGGAGATTCCCTCGGCCTTCGTATTTGCGAACGTTCCGATAGCAGCATGAATAGCGGTGATTGGCGAATCAGGCCCACCCCGTCCTCAACCACCTCGCCCAATCCTCGCGCCCATTCCTTGAAGCGATGCTCGCCATTGCTTCATGGTCGTACGGCACGCTGATGGACTCGGTCATCCAGCCCTGCGCAGTCCGCGCCACGATCGCGTAGCGCGCATCGGGGGAGCCGTTCTCCGCGACATAGCGGATCGGATGGTCGTCGTCCCACGCTTGCAGTCCGACGCTGCCGGGATTCACCAGCCACTGTCCTCGCGCGCTGCGCAGCACGCGCGGGACGTGCGTGTGCCCACAGCAAACCAACATGGATGCCTGCTCGCCGAGCCGATCGGCGATCTCCGACGCCGTCGCCATCCGCAAGCGCGGACCGTCCTGCGTGTCGAGGAAATACTCGATGTCGCTGCGCGGCGTGCCGTGGCAGAGGAAGACCTCATCGGTCAGCTGCAACGTCTTCGGCAGCGCGCGGAGCCAGTCCAGCTCCGCCTCCCCCAGACGCTCACGCGCGAAGCGGTCCGACGCCCCGCCCGGCTTCTCCGCCGTGATCGCGAGCAGCTGCCGCTCGTGGTTGCCGGCGATCGTTGGCCAGTCTTGCGCCATCAGGTACTGCGCCGTCTCCAACGGCTGCAGCGGCCCGGACAGGATGTCGCCGAGGTTCACGATCTGGTCGACGCCTCGTCGCCGCGCATCGGCCACGACGGCCTCCAGCGCGAGCAGATTTCCGTGGATGTCGGACAGCAAGGCGATGCGCATGGCGGCCTCGTGAGTGGCAGCGCAGCGGCGCCTGATCGAGCGTTCAGCCCGCCAGCTGCCGCGCGTGATGCATCAGATGATCGTCGATCACCGTCGCGATGAAGTAGTAGCCGTGGTCGTAGCCGTCATGGCGGCGCAGCGTCAACGGCTGGCCGATCGACGCGCACGCCGACTCCAGCGCTTCCGGATACAGCTGCTCGACGAGGAACTTGTCCGCCAGGCCCTGGTCGACCAGGATGCCGTGCGGAAAAGGCGCGCGCTCCTGTGCCTGGAACAGCGCGCTCGCGTCATGCGCGGGCCAGGCGTCGCGGTACTCGCCCAGGTAGCCGGTGAACGCCTTCACGCCCCAGGGGCAGCGGCTCGGCGCCGCGATCGGCGCGATCGCCGACACGGACGCGAACGCGCCCGGATGCCGCAGCGCCAGCGTCAGCGCGCCGTGGCCGCCCATCGAGTGCCCCGCGATGCCCGTCTTCGTCGCGTCCAGTCCCAGCGACGTCTGCACCTGCGGGATCAGCTCCCGCATCAGGTAGCTCTCCATCCGCCAGTGCGTCGCCCACGGCGCCTGCGTCGCGTCGAGGTAGAACCCCGCCGCGACACCGAAGTCCCACGACGCCGTCGCGTCCGGCAGCGCGCTCACCGCCTCGCCGCGCGGACTCGTGTCCGGCATCAGCAGCGCGAGTCCCAGCTCCGCCGCCTTGCGCTGCGCGCCGGCCTTCATCGTGAAGGTCTCTTCGCTGCAGGTCAGCCCCGCCAGGAACACCAGCAGCCCCTTCACCGCCCGCGCGCCACCCGGCGGCAGGAACAGCGCGAAGCGCATCGGCAGGCCGATCTCGGCCGAGTCATGGCGATGGAAACGCTGCACGCCGCCGAAGCTGGCGTGCTCGCTGATCAATTCGAAAGTCATGTCGATGTCCCGGTGCGGCTCACGATCACGTCGGTGACCGGAGCGGAGATCCTTGTTGCGATCAGCGCGCCGCGGCGACCGCCGCTTCCAGCGCGTCGATGAACACGGCGCCGACGTCGAAACCCGTCTGCTCCATGATTTCCTGGAAGCAGGTCGGGCTGGTGACGTTGAGCTCCGTCATCCTGTCGCCGATCACGTCCAGGCCCACCAGCAGCAGCCCGCGCGCCGCCAGCACCGGGGCCAGCGCCTCGGCGATGCGGCGGTCGTCGTCGGTCAGCGGCTGCGCGACGCCCTTGCCGCCCGCGGCCAGATTGCCGCGCACCTCGGTCCCCTGCGGGATCCGCGCCAGCGAGTACGGCACCGGCTTGCCGCCGATCAGCAGGATGCGCTTGTCGCCCTTGACGATCTCCGGCACGAAACGCTGCACCATCACTGACTGCGCGCCGTTCTTGTTCAGCGTCTCGATGATGCTGCCCAGGTTCAGCGCATCCGCCTTGACGCGGAAGATGCCCATGCCGCCCATGCCGTCCAGCGGCTTCAGGATGATGTCCTGGTGCTCCGCATGGAACGCCCGGATCGCCGCCGCCGAGCGCGTCACCAGCGTCGGCGCGATGAACTGCGGAAACTCCAGGATCGCGAGCTTCTCCGGATGGTCGCGCAGCGAGGCCGCCTTGTTGAAGACCTTCGCGCCTTCGCGCTCGGCCTGCTCCAGCAGGTGCGTGGCGTAGAAGAACTCCGAATCGAACGGCGGATCCTTGCGCATCAGCACCGCGTCGACGTCGGCCAGGGCCAGGTCTTGCGTCGCGGTGACCGCGTGCCATACCGCCAGCTTCGTGCCGGCCTGGCTGGCGACGGCCTCCGGCGTCAGCGTCAACCGCTGTGCCGCATGCGCGGTCACGCGCCCGCCGCTGACCCACAGCAGGTCCGGCACCTCGCAGACCCAGAGTTCATGGCCGCGCCGGGCCGCTTCGCGCATCATCGCGAAGGTGGAGTCCTTGTAGGTGTTGAAGGTCGACAGCGGATCGGCGACGAACAGCAGTTTCATGGGCAAGGCTTTCAGCAAGGAACTCAACGAGCCTTGAAGTGTTGCACCAAAAGAGAAACCGCACCGGCGACCACGCCCCAGAACGCCGACCCGATGCCCAGCAGGCTCAGTCCCGACAGCGTCACCAGGAAGGTCAGGATGGCGGCGTCGCGGTGGTGCTCGTCCTTCAGCGCGGCGGACAGTCCGCCGGCGATCGTGCCCAGCAGCGCCAGGCCGGCCACGGCGGCGATCAGCTCCCGCGGGAAGGCCGTCAGCAGGCCCACGACCGCGCCGCCCGCCAGGCCGATCGCGAGGTAGAACACCCCCGCCATCGCCGAGGCCATGTAGCGCCGGGCGGGATCCTCGTGCGCTTCGCGCCCCATGCAGATCGCCGCGGTGATCGCCGCCAGGTTGAACGCGTAGCCGCCGAATGGCGCGAAGACGATGGATGCGAAGCCGGTTGCCGCGATGCTCGCCGACACCGGCGTCTGGTAGCCCGACGCCCGTTGCGCCGCGACACCGGGCAGGTTCTGCGAGGCCATCGTCACCAGGAACAGCGGCAACGCCACGCCGACCAGCGCGGTCACGGAAAACGATGGCGTGACCCACACCGGCGTCGCCCAGCTCCAGTCGACGGCCTCGAGATGCAGCCGCCCCTGCGAGGCCGCGACAGCCACGCCCGCCAGCAGCACCAGCGGCGTCGCATAGCGGGGAAGGAACCGGCGCGCCAGCACATAGGTGAGCGCCATCGTCAGGACCATCGCTGGCGCGGTCTTCGTGGCGAGCACGGCGTCCAGTCCGAAGCGCGCCAGCACGCCGGCCAGCAGCGCGGAGGCGATGGCGATCGGGATGCGGTCCATGATCCGTTCGAACCAGCGCGTCGCGCCGGCGATCAGGATCAACACGCCGCAGACGATGAAGGCGCCGACGGCCTCGGACATCGAGATGCCGGAGACACCCGCGATCAGTGCCGCGCCCGGCGTGGACCACGCGGTCAGCACCGGCTGGCGGGTCCACAGCGACAGGCCGAGGCTGGTCAGCCCCATGCCCAGCCCGAGCGCCCAGATCCAGGAGCTGATCTGCGCGGACGTTGCGCCGAGTGCCTGCGCGGCGTGGAACACGATGGCCACCGAGCTGGTGAAGCCCACCAGCACGGCGACGAAGCCCGCGACCACGGCGGACAGGGACAGGTCTTTCAGCCAGCGATTCATGGCGCGGGGGTCAGATCTCGACCTTCGACCCTAGCTCCACGATCCGGTTGGCCGGCAGGTGGAGGAAGTCCGCCGCCGCCGCCGCGTTGCGGTGCATCGAGGCGAAGAGCTTCTCCCGCCACAACGCCATGCCCGAGCCGATCGTCGGGATGACGATGTCCCGCGACAGGAAGTAGCTGGTCTCCATCTCGTCCAGATGCACCCCGCGCTGCTCCAGCAGCTTGAGCGCGTCCGGCACGTCGGGCTCGTTCTTGAAGCCGAAGTGCAGCGTCACCTGCCAGCAGTCGTTGTCCAGGCTCTCGACCTCGACCCGCTTCTCGAAGCCGATCCACGGCACCTCGTGATGCTTGACGCTGACGAACAGGTTCTGCTCGTGCAGCACCTTGTTGTGCTTGAGGTTGTGCAGCAACGCGTTGGGCGTCGTGCCCTGCTCGGCCGACAGGAACACCGCGGTGCCCTGCACCCGCGTCGGCGGGTTGATGAACACCGCCTCGAGGAAGCTCTTCAGATCGATCGCGTCCTCGCGCAGCTTGTCCGACAGCAGCCGGCGGCCCTGCTTCCAGGTCAGCATCAGCGTGAACATGCCGAAGCCGATCAGCAGCGGGAACCAGCCGCCGTGCAGCACCTTCAGCAGGTTGGACGCCAGGAAGGTGGCGTCGATGACGAAGAACGCGCCCGTCGCCAGCACGCACAGCCACAGCGGGTACTTCCAGCCGAAGCGGATCACGAAGAAGGTCATGACCGTGGTGATGGTCATGTCGATGGTCACCGCCACGCCGTAGGCGCCGGCCAGCTTGCTCGACGACTCGAAGAACGCCACCGCCATGACGACGAAGGCGAACAGGCCCCAGTTGACGAACGGGACGTAGATCTGGCCGATGTCGCGCACCGACGTGTGCACGATGCGCATGCGCGGCAGCAGCCCCAGCTGCACCGCCTGCTTGGTGACCGAGAACGCCGCCGTGATCAGCGCCTGCGACGCCACGATCGCCGCCAGCGTCGCCAGCACGAACAGCGGGATCTCCGCCCAGCTCGGCGCGAGCAGGAAGAACGGGTTCTTGATCGCCTCCGGCCGGTCCAGCAGCAGTGCGCCCTGGCCGAAGTAGTTCAGCGTCAGCGCCGGCATCACGAAGCTGTACCAGGCGATGCGGATCGGCTGCTTGCCGAAGTGGCCCAGGTCGGCGTAGAGCGCCTCGCCGCCGGTCACCACCAGCACCACCGCGCCCAGCGCGACGAAGGCGATCCAGCCGTAGTGCGTGCAGAAGTCGATCGCCCACATCGGGTTGATGGCCTGCAGCACATGCGGATTGCCGATGATCTTGGGCACGCCCAGCAGCGCCAGCGACGTGAACCACACCAGCATCACCGGCCCGAAGGCCTTGCCCACCCCGCCGGTGCCGAAACGCTGGACCGCGAACAGCCCCGCCAGCACCACCAGCGAGATCGGCACCACCGCGTCGTGGTACTGCGGCGCGTAGACCTCGATGCCCTCGACGGCCGAGAGCACCGTCATCGCCGGCGTGATCACCGCGTCGCCGAAGAAGATCGCCGTGCCGAACAGCCCCACCAGCATCAGCCCGCGCCGCAGCGTGGGCTTCTCGCGCACGGCCGTCGTGGCCAGCGCGAGCATGGCGATCAGGCCGCCCTCGCCGTTGTTGTCGGCGCGCAGGATCAGCAGCACGTACTTGAACGAGACCACGATGGTCATCGTCCAGAACAGCAGCGACAGCACCCCGAGGATGTTGTCGTGCGTCATGGGGACATGCGCGCCGTGGAAGACTTCCTTGAGCGCGTAGAGGGGACTGGTGCCGATGTCGCCGTAGACGACACCGAGGGCGCCGATGGTCAGGCCGGCCAGGGCGGCCGGCGAACGGGGCGCGTGATGTGAACTCACAAGGATCGCGGCGGCCACCCGGGCCGCCGGAAGTCGAAAACGCGTATTGTCTGCCTTCCGTTGTGCGGTGCGTCAATGGCCCCCGCCCCCGTCACGGGGGCGGGGGTTGACGGCGATCACTGGAACACGTAGCTCGCCCCGACGTTGAAGCGCCGGCCCAGCACGTTGGACGCGCCGCTGTCGTAGTAGCTGAACACGGTCGGGATGCCGTTGGCGCGGTCGTAGTCGTTGGTGACGTTGATGACGCTGGCCGACAGGGTCAGGCCCTTGATGCCGCTGTACGAGGCGCCCAGGTCGATCGTGCGGTCGCGGCCCACGCGGCAGCGGTTGAGGTTGCTCAGGAAGGCCCGCTGCGCCGCGGTCAGCGACGAGCACACCGTGCTCGACAGCGGATCCGCGTGGTTGAAGCGGATCCAGCCCCGCGCCCGGTCCGTGTCCCACTTGAACGTCGCGCTGGCGCGGGTCTTGGAGATGTCCGACGCCGTGGTGCCGACCTGGTGCTGCACCTCGCCGCCCTTGAGGATCAGCTGGTCATAGCGCGCCGTGTAGGTGCCGTTGACGTTCATGCTGAACTTGCCCCACGCCATCGCCGGCAGGCGGATGTTGAGGTCGTAGTCGATGCCCGAGGTCTTGGTCCACTCGTTGTTGCCGTACTGGCGCACCAGCATGATGATCGGGCCGCTGTTGGCCACGCCCGGCAGCCAGGTCTCGGGATTGGGATCACGCACGACCTGCACGTTCCCCGAGTTCGGGTTGGCGTTGTAGTCGTCCATGATGTCCACGCCGCGCTGCGAGCGGATCTCGTTCTTGCGGTGGAAGTACCAGCCGTCGATCGCCAGGTCCGCGTACTTGCTCGGCGTGAAGATCATGCCGGCGGTGAACGAATTGGACTTCTCCGGCTCCAGGTTCGGGTTGGCGCTGATCACCGTCGGGATGCTGCCCGGGTTGGTCGTGCCCGACGGCACCGCGCTGAAGCCCAGCACGTTGCAGTCGCGGTTCACCGACACCGGCGCCTTGCTGACCGGGGCGTTAGGGTTGCTGGTGTCGCAGCGCAGGCTGTCGAAGACGCGGCGCTCCTGGAAGCTGTGGAAGGACAGCGCGAACGAGTTGCCGATCTGCGAGATCGCCGGCGCGCGGAAGCCCGTCGCCGCCGTGCCGCGGAACACCATCAGCGACGGCAGCGCCGTCCACTTGAAGCCGGCCTTGCCGGTGGTGCTGTTGCCGAAGTCGTCGTAGTGCTCGTAGCGCGCGGCGGCCTGCAGCTCCAGCTGCTTCACGACGGGCAGGCTCAGCTCGGTGAAGGCGGCATACGACTTGCGGCTGCCCGAGGCGCCGTTGGCCACCAGGCCGATGTAGTCGCCGGTGCCGTAGACGTCGTCGGGGATGGCGTCGAGCTTCTCCTTGCGCAACTCCGTACCGACGGCGATCGCGGCCGGGCCGCCCGGCAGCTGGAACAGCTCGCGGCTGCCGCGCAGGTCCCAGGACACCAGCTGCGACTTGCCTTCGTTGTAGGCCGTCGACGACACGCTGTTGATCGCCTCCTGCGAATTGGTCTTGCCGAAACGGTAGGTGCCGTTGGCGATCGCCGCGTTCAGCAGCGAGCTGCGCACGCGGCCTTCCTGGAAGCGCTCGTTGTTGTTCTGGCTGACCAGGATGGCGGTGTCGAAGTCCCAGCCGAAGGCGGTGCCTTCAAGGCCCGCCGTCAGGCGCGTGGAGCGCAGGATGTTGATGTCGCCCCGGGGCAGGTCCTCGAAGCGGTAGATCAGCTGCACCTGCTGCTGGTTGGCCGTGCCGTTGGTCGGGTTGTCCGGGTGGCCGACGGGCAGGATGATCGCGTTCTGACGCAGGAAGGTCCCGTCCAGCTTGGGCCAGGTCGTCGCGACCGGATTGCCCGAGGTCACCAGCGACGTCGTCATCGCGTACGGCACGCGCTGCTCGGTCGTCTTGGTCTTCGAGTACATCAGGTCGGCATACGCGGTCAGGTCGTTGTTGATCGCGAAGGTGCCGCGCACCATGCCGCTCTGGCGGTCCTGCTTGGCGACGATCTCGTCCGCGTCGTCGAGGCTGAAGCGGCACAGTCCCGTCGGCAGCGAGCCGGTCGTGGGCAGGAAGCCCGCGGGCCGGTTCGGCACGCCCTGGCCGACGGTCCGGTCCGCCGGGCAGCCCGACAGGGTGCCCAGGTAGTTGGCGCCCGACAGGCTGTTGTTGGCGACGCTGATGCCGCCGATCGTGGTGGAGCCCGTCAGGCTGGTCGGCACGCGGTAGTAGTTGCCATAGAACGATGCCGACGAGTCCGGCGTGAAGCGCGCCAGCGAGCCGTTGGACGTCAGGTACTGGTTCTGCAGCGCGAGGTTGCCGCGGTCCTTCAGCTCGTTGGCCATGACGCTGTCGCGCTTGGAGACTTCCAGGCCGCCGAAGACGTTGAAGCGCTGCGTGGCCAGGTTGCCGAAGCCGAAGGTGATCGCGCCGTTCTTCGTCGCGCCGACGCCCTGGTCGTTGGCGCCGTAGGAGGCGCTGCCCTCGATGCCCTGGTAGTCCTTGCGCAGGATGTAGTTGATGACGCCGGCCATCGCGTCCGAGCCGTACATCGCCGAGGCGCCGTCCTTCAGGATGTCGATGCGTTCGATCGCCTCCTTGGGGATGGTGTTGACGTTGATCATCGTGCCGCGGCCGAAGTTCACGTCCACCGCCGCGACCGGCGCGGTGCGACGACCGTTGATCAGGATCAGCGTGCCCTGCGAGCCGAAGCCGCGCAGCGAGATCGTCGACAGGCCGCCGACGAAGCCCGATGCGGCGCCGTCGCCGATCGAGCCCAGGTCGACGGCGGAGTTCGCACGCAGCAGCTCCTCGACGTTGGCATATCCGGAGTTGCGGATGTCTTCGCGCGTGATACTTTGGACGACCGACGGCGTCTCCTTGTCGGTGCGCTTGATCAGCGTGCCGGTGATCTCGACGCGCTCCAGCTTCTTCGAGTCATCCGCCGAAGGGGACGTGGCCGCGGCCGATGCGGCGGCGGCGGGGGCCTGCTGGGCGTGGGCCTGGCTGGCCAGCGCGAGGGCGACGGCAGCCGCAAGCTGCAAGGGCTGCACCGGAAGCAGGCGCTGCGGACGGGAAATTCGACGGACCATGAAAGAACACTCCTGTGACGGGACTCGGGGGAGACGGGGTCACGGTAAGGAGGGGCGTCTTTCAGGCCATGATGCTTTGTGATGGACTTGTGAAACTTTGGTTATGAATGCGTCATCGACGTCGCCCGAGGCCGCCGAACACTTCGTCATCCGACGCATGTCGCTGCGCCACGCACGGGTGCTGCTGGCCCTCAACGACACCGGCAGCATCAGTGCTGCCGCCGATCAGCTGCATGTGACGCAGCCCGCCGTGAGCAAGACGCTGGCGGAGCTGGAGCAAGGGCTGGGACAAACCCTGTTCCTGCGGCGCGGACGCAACATGCAGCCCACGCCGCTGGGGCGTCGGCTGCTGACGCTGGCGCGCAAGCTCGATGCCGACCTGCAACGCGCCGCGGGCGACGTCGCCACGATGGTGCGCGGCGCGTCCGGCGAGGTGCGCATCGGGGCGACCAACGCATCGCTCGCCCGCCTGCTGCCCGTGGCCATCACGGCGATGAAGCGCGAGAACCCCGGCGTCACGCTGAGCGTGCGCACGCATGCGTTGCGCTCGCTGTTCGCGGAACTGCAGGCGGGGACGCTGGACCTGGTCGTCGCCCGCGCGATGCCGCAGGACGAGCCGCTCGGGCTGGCGCGCGTGTCGCTGCTGCCGCAACCCGAGGTGCTGACGATGAGCGCGCAGCACCCGCTGGCGCGCACGCCCAAGCTGAGCTGGGAAGTGCTGAGCCACCAGCGCTGGATCTGGCAGTTGCCGGGCACGCGCACGCGGATGCTGATGGACCGGCTCTGGCAGGAGATGGGCCTCGCGCCGCCCGCCGACCTGATCGAGAGCGGCGACGCGATGCTCGCGCTGAGCCTGATGCGCGAGATGCCGCTGGTCGCCGTCATGCCGCACGACATGGCCATGACCGCTGCGAAGCAGGAGGTGGTCGTGATCCTGCCGCACGCCGTCGATCTGGGGCTCGGCCCGATGAGCGTCTGGCACCTGCCCGAAACGCAGGTCGAGGCGGTGGAGCGCTTCAGGCAGCTGCTGGTGGAGACGGCGGGCGCCGAGAGCGGCAAGCACTGACCCGCCTGCCAGGCCCGTGGAGGCGCCGGACAAAAATCGGGCGACCGGTGGAACCAGGGATGCCCGCTGACAACTGAGCCTGACAACCATGAGGTGGTCTCATGGATCGAAGGTCTCCATGTTCCCCCCCATTCCCCCCCAGCGCGTCCACCGCAACGTATCGGGCGCTTCGTACGCAGGGCGTCCCGACAACGCGCGACTGCTGGATCCGGCCCAGACCCGATTCACCGAGCGCCTGTTGAATCTTCCGACCGCCCGCACCGCCCACGGGCTGTCCCCCGCCTCGGGCCAGCGGAGCAACAAGGGTCCGGCCCCTCAGCCGCCGCGATGGCAACAGCCATGGACGCCCCCCGCGGTACTGCGCCTGGAATCCGTGAATGCATCAGTGAACGCATCCGTGAACAAGGCGCGGCCCCAGTCAAGCGGTTGGAAGGAAGTGAGCGAGGGAGAGGCCCGATCGCTGCTGCGTCCCGGCCAGGCGCCGGAGACCCCCTCGGCTCGCGCACCGCACCCTCTCGGGGGCGCGCTGCCATTGCATCTGGCGGATCCGCCGCCCACCCGGTACCAGCGCGTCAAGCGGCGCCTGGCGCAAGCCGTCCCGCTGCCGCTGCGTCGGGCCTGGCGCGCTGTCGACGCCGCCGTGCATCGGCTGATCGACCGCCTGCGTCCGCAGGCGGCCTCGGCTCAGGCGTAGTCCTCGGCGTCCGGATCGGTCGTCTCCAGCTCGTAGCTCGCCGCGAGCATGGCGAGGCGGCCGATCACGCCGTACATGTAGAAGCGGTTGGGCGCGCTGGCGCCGGGCTTCTCGCCCGGGGCGGGCAGGTGCGACGAATGCGCGAAGGCCAGCGGCACATAGCTCGAGCCCGGCGCGTTGAGGTTCTCGTCCTCGGCGCGGTCCGCGTGCACGCGGTAGAAGCCGCCGACGACGTAGCGGTCCATCATGTACACGACCGGCTCGGCGACCGCCTCGTGCATGCGCTCATGCGTCACGACGCCTTCCTGCACCAGCACCTGCGACAGCGCGGGCACGCCCTCGAGTCTGGCCAGCTTGTCGCGCGCCTTGATCGCCAGCACGTCCAGGTCCTTCGCGTCGCGGATCGTCATCACGCCCAGGCCGTGCGTGCCGGCGTCCGGCTTGACGACGACGAAGGGCTTCTCCTGGATGCCGTATTCCTTGTACTTGCGGCGCGTGCGCGTCAGCGTCGCGTCGACCTGCGCCTGCAGCGCGTCCAGGCCGGCACCCGTCGCGAAGTCCAGCCCGTCCACCGCCACCGAGTGCGGATAGATCAGCCACGGGTCCATGCCCAGCAGCTTGGCGAACTTCTTCGAGACTTCCTCGTAGGCGCGGAAGTGCTGGCTCTTGCGGCGCTGCGCCCAGCCGGCATGCAGCGGCGGCAGCAGGTACTGCTCGTGCAGGTGCTTCAGCACGTCCGGCGTGCCGGACGACAGGTCGTCGTTCAGCAGGATGGTGCAGGGATCGAAGTCCTTGAGCATCAGCCGCGAGCGCTGGCGGACCAGCGGCTCCAGCGTCAGCGAATTGCCGTCCGGCAGCGCGACCGTGGTCGGCTCCTTGACCGACTCGTCCAGCGAACCCAGGCGCACGTTCAGCCCCGCCATCGAGAAGATGCGGACCAGCGTCGCCAGGTTCGACAGGTAGAAGCTGCCGCGGTTCTTCGCTTCCGGGACCAGCAGCAGGTTCTTGGCCTCGGGGCAGATCTTCTCGATCGCCGCCATGGCCGCCTGCACGGCCAGCGGCAGCATCTCCGGCGTCAGGTTGTTGAAGCCGCCGGGGAACAGGTTGGTGTCCACCGGCGCCAGCTTGAAGCCGGCATTGCGCAGGTCGACCGAGCTGTAGAAGGGGGGCGTGTGCTCCATCCACTCGAGCCGGAACCAGCGTTCGATCGCCGGCATCGACTCGAGCACGCGCTGCTCCAGTTCATTGATGGGCCCGGTCAGGGCGGTGATGAGGTGAGGGACCATGATGGGCAGCGGCCGCCGGGAGGCGGACCTGAGGGGAGTAAGCCGATTCTAGGCATGCGCAACTGGGGGCGACATGCCGCAAGTCAAGAGGCTGCGTTCCGTCCCTCGAACTCAAGAGGTCCGGCGACAACTCATCAGGCGACACCACTTCGCAAATCCCCATGCTGAACTCCCTGCTGCCGAACTTCTTCACCGCTCGATCGGAGCCCACACTGCCGGCCGAGATCCCGTCGGCGGATGACACGGTCGTCGTCTACGCCAACCCCCAGCGCGGGCGTCGCCTGTACCAGGAACTGGAGCGCCGGACCGGCTTCTCCGGGCCGCCAGGTGGCACTGGCGACGTCGGCCGCCTGCCCGGCAAAGCGGCGTTGTCCCTGCATACCCCTCGACCAGGCGGGACCGATGCGCCGCTGCGCGGCCATCTCATCGATAGCCACACGCTGGTGCTGCGGGCGCCTGATGTCGATGACGCCAGCCGGGCCCGCCTGATCGGCGCGCTGATGCATCACAACGTCGGCCTCATCGTCGACCTGAGCACCGGGGAGTCCTGCCGCACGGGCCCCCACGGCCTGTCCTCCACCTGGGACGGCGAGTTGCCCACCGGCGAACGGGCGGACATCTGTCGGGTCGACACGCCGCCGGCGCAGGGCCTGCCCGAGCGCGCAACGACCGTTCAGCTCGATCTGATGCTGGCTCCGCCGGCATGCCATGGCAAGGCCGCGGCACGGACGCAGAAGTGCAGCATCGATCTGGTGGAACTCGGTCAGGCGGACCCAAGCGACGCCCTGACGGTGGCAGAGGCGCTCGCCCTCGTCCGCCATTGCCAACGCCACCGCCAGGACTGCCCTGACGAGCGGATCGCCTTCCTGTCCGTCGACGGACGCGGGCCTGCCGCCGCGCTGGCCGGCATGGAACGCATCTTCGGGGACTGGACCGGGCACCGGCTGCGCCCTGCCGAAGTCGACGCCGTCACGCTGCGTCACGCCCGTGATCTGACAGCGCTATGCGGCGCCTTCTCCCTGATGGAGAAGGATCTGACGACGATGGCCGACTTCACCGAATACCTCGCCGCAAATCCCCTGAGCGGCGCTCCGGACGATCAGCGCCGGTCCGCGCCGTAACCCCCGCCGCCGGGCGTGCGGATGACGAAGACATCGCCGGGCGCCATCGCCACCTGGCCGATGTGGCCCAGCGGCTCGATCCGGCCGTCGGCGCGCTCGACGAGGTTCTCGCCGACCGCCCCCGGCTGGCCGCCGGCCATGCCGAAGGCGCCCGACGTCCGCCCGTTGCTCAGGATCGAGGCCGTCATCGGCGTCAGGAAACGGATGCGGCGTTCCCCGCCCTCCCCGCCGGACCAGCGGCCCGCGCCGGCCGACCCCTGCCGGATGGCATAGCTGTCCAGCCGCACCGGGAAGCGGAACTCCAGCACTTCGGGATCGGTGAGCCGGGAGTTCGTCATGTGCGTCTGCACGACCGAGGTGCCCGCGAAGCCCGGCCCGGCGCCGGAGCCGCCCGAGATCGTCTCGTAGTACTGGTGCGTCGCGTCGCCGAAGGTGAAGTTGTTCATCGTGCACTGGCCGGCCGCCATCACGCCGAGCGCGCCGTACAGCGCGTTGGTCACGCACTGCGAGGTCTCCACGTTGCCCGCCACCACCGCCGCCGGATGACGCGGATTGAGCATGCAGCCCTCGGGCACGATCACGTCGATCGGCTTCAGGCAGCCGGCGTTCAGCGGGATCGCGTCGTCGACCAGCGTGCGGAACACGTAGAGCACCGCCGCCATGGTGATCGACTTCGGCGCGTTGAAGTTGTTGGGCTGCTGCGCGCTGGTGCCGGTGAAATCGACGGTCGCGCGGCGCGCCGCCGTGTCCACGGTCACGGCCACCTGGATGCGGGCGCCGTTGTCCAGCGGCAGCGTGAACGCGCCGTCCTTCAGCACCGAGATCACGCGCCGCACCGAGGCCTCGGCGTTGTCCTGCACGTGCTGCATGTAGGCCTCGACGGTGGTGCGGCCGAACTGGGCCACCATCGCCTGCAGCTCCTGCACGCCCTTCTCGTTGGCGGCCACCTGGGCGCGCAGGTCGGCCAGGTTCTGCGCCGGATTGCGACTGGGATGCGGCCCCGAGCGCAGCAGGGCCTGCAGCTCGGCCTCCCGAAGCCGGCCCTGCTCGACCAGCTGGAAGTTGTCGATCAGCACGCCCTCCTCGGTGATGTCCCGCGAGAACGGCGGCATCGAGCCCGGCGTGATGCCGCCGATGTCGGCGTGGTGGCCGCGGCTGGCGACGAAGAAGCCCGGACTGGCGTCGTCCTCGTCCAGGAACACCGGCGTCACGACGGTGATGTCGGGCAGGTGCGTGCCGCCGTGGTACGGGTCGTTGAGGACGTAGACATCGCCGCGCTGCATCGACGGGTTGCGCTCGATCACCGAGCGGATCGATTCGCTCATCGAGCCCAGGTGCACCGGCATGTGCGGCGCGTTGGCGATCAGTTGGCCCTGCGCGTCGAACAGCGCGCAGCTGAAGTCCAGCCGTTCCTTGATGTTGACCGAATGGGCCGTGTTCTGGAGCCGCAGGCCCATCTGCTCGGCGATGTTCATGAAGAGGTTGTTGAAGACCTCCAGCACCACCGGGTCGGCCTCGGTGCCGAGCGCCCGCGTGCGGGTGCGTTCGCGGACGCGGGTCAGCAGCAGGTCGCCCGAGGACTGCAGCTCGGCGCGCCAGCCGGCGTCGACGACCGTGGTCGCGTTGCGCTCCGCGACGATGGCCGGACCGTCGATGCGCGCGCCCGGGCGCAGCGATTCGCGGTGGTGGAGTTCGGCGTCGCGCCAGCCGGCGGGCGACTCGTCGGCCAGGCAGTACATGCGCACGCGCTCCAGCGGCTCGGGGCGATGCGCGCTCGCGATGGCGGCCTCGACGGGCGCCTCCAGCGACGCGCCGGCGGCCAGCGCTTCCACCGAGACCGCCTCGATCACCAGCGCGCGGTCCGGCATCAGGAAGGCGAAGCGCCGCCGGTAGGCCGATTCGAAGGCTTCGCGGATGGCGGCGATCGCGGCCGGCGCCGACCCGTCGAGCGGCAGCGGACAGGTGAGCGCCGTGTCGGTGCCCTGGTAGCGGACCTGCGCCCGCGCGATGGTGCGCAACGCGCCGGCGGAGACGCCCTGCGACGCCAGCTCGCCGCCGGCCTGCGCGGCCAGCGACGCCGCCGTCTCGCGCGCGGCGGACAGGCCGTCGGCATCGAGCGCACGCTCGATCGAGGCCTCGCGCATGGCGGTCTGGTCGGCCAAGCCCATGCCGTAGGCGCTGAGTACGCCGGCGAACGGATGCGCCAGGATGCGCGTCATGCCCAGCGCGTCCGCCACCAGGCAGGCCGCCTGGCCGCCCGCCCCGCCGAAGCATTGCAGCGTGTAGCCGGTGACGTCGTAGCCGCGCGCGACCGAGATGCGCTTGATCGCGTTCGCCATCGCGCCGACGGCGATCTGCAACGCGCCGGCGGCGGCGTCCTCCGCCGTCATCGGCTTGCCCGCGGCGGACATCTGCGCGGCCAGTTCGGCGAAGCGCGTCTTCACGACCTCGCCGTCCAGCGGCTCGTCGGCGCCCGGACCGAAGACCTTGGGGAAATGCGCCGGCTGGATGCGGCCCAGCATCACGTTGGCGTCCGTCGTGGCGAGCGGGCCGCCGCGGCGGTAGCTCGCGGGACCGGGGTTCGCGCCGGCCGAGGCCGGCCCGACGCGCAGCCGCGCGCCGTCGAAGGCGATCACCGAGCCCCCGCCCGCCGCCACCGTGTGGATGCTCATCATCGGCGCACGCATGCGCACGCCGGCGACCTCGGTGTCGAAGGCGCGCTCGAACTCGCCGGCGAAGTGGCTGACGTCGGTCGACGTGCCGCCCATGTCGAAGCCGATGACCCGGTCGTGGCCGGCCGCCTCCGCCGTTCGCACCATGCCGACGATGCCGCCGGCCGGGCCGCTGAGGATCGCGTCCTTGCCCTGGAAGCGGCGTGCCTCGGTCAGGCCGCCGGAGCTCTGCATGAAGAACAGCCGCACGCCGGGCATCTCGGCCGCCACCTGGTCGACGTAGCGCCGCAGGATCGGACTCAGGTAGGCGTCGACGACGGTCGTGTCGCCGCGCGGGATCAGCTTCATCAGCGGACTGACCTCGTGCGAGACCGAGATCTGCGTGAAGCCGATATCCTGCGCGAGGCGCTTGGCCGCGAGCTCATGCGCCGGCGCGCGCCAGCCGTGCAGGAACACGATCGCGCAGGCGCGCAGGCCGGCGTCGAACGCCGATTGCAACTCGACGCGCAGCGCGGCGTCGTCCAGCGGCGCGATCTCGCAGCCCTGCGCGTCGACACGCTCGTCGGCCTCGACGACGCGCTCGTACAGCAGCTCGGGCAGCTGGATGTGGCGCTCGAAGAGCCGGGGCCGCGCCTGCGTCGCGATGCGCAGCGCGTCGCGGAAGCCGCGCGTCGTCACCAGCAGCGTGCGGTCGCCGCGGCGCTCCAGCAGCGCGTTGGTCGCGACCGTCGTGCCCATCTTGACGCAGTCGACCTGCTCCGCCGTGATGGGCTCGCCGGCCTTCAGGCCGAGCAGACGGCGGATGCCCTCGACCGCCGCGTCGCGGTAGTGCTCGGGGTTCTCCGACAGCAGCTTGAGCGTGTGCAGCGTGCCATCGGGCGCGCGTCCGACCAGATCGGTGAAGGTGCCGCCGCGGTCGATCCAGAACTGCCAGCGATCGGGGGAAGGGGTGGCTTGCATCGTGAGGTCCAGAAGTCGGAGAGTCGTCGAAAGGTCGTCCGGAGGTCGCCCAGAGGTCGTCGAAAGCGCGTCGGGAGCTCGGCGTCGGCAGGTCGTCGAAGCGGCGCGGCGGGATCAGGCCGGGGCGGGAGTCAGCTCACGACCCCGGGTCTCGGGCAAGGCCAGCGCCGCGACGATCACGAGGCCGTAGCAGAGCGCCGCCATCCATCCCAAGGTCTGCCCGAGAGGGTACTGCGTGCTGAAGTGTCCGATCAGCGCGGGACAGGCCGCGCCGAACGCCCGTCCGATGTTGTAGCAAAAGCCCTGACCCGATCCCCGCACGTCGCTGGGGAACAGCTCCGACAGGAAGGCGCCCATGCCGGAAAAAATGCCCGAGAGGAAGAAGCCCAGCGGAAAGCCCAGCACCAGCATCAGGCCGTCGGTGATCGGCATCTGCGTGTAGGCCAGCACCAGGATGCCGCCCATCAGCGCGAACAGCATGAAGCAGCGGCGCCGGCCGATCGCGTCGCAGAGCCACGCGCTCGTCAGGTAACCGGCGAAGGAGCCCGCGATCAGTACGAGCAGATAACCGCTGGTGCCCAGCACCGACAGATGGCGCTCGGTCTTGAGGAAGGTCGGCAGCCAGGTCGTCACCGAGTAGTACGCGCCCTGCATGCCGGTGGCCAGAACGCTGGCGAGCACGGTGTTGCGCAGCAGCTCTGGCGAGAAGATCCGCAGGAAGTTCGCGCGCTCGCCGCGGGCCTTGGCGCGCGCCTGCTCGGCCAGGTAGACGGGCGGCTCGTCGAGGTTGCGGCGGATGTAGAGGATCAGCACCGCCGGCAGGATGCCGATCCAGAACAGCACCTTCCACGCGGTCTCCGGCGGCAGCACCGAGTACAGCCCCCAGAACGCCAGCGCCGACGCCGCCCAGCCGATGGCCCAGCTGCTTTGCACCAGGCCGGCGGCCTTGCCGCGATGTTTCGCCTTGATCGTCTCGGCGATCAGCACCGAGCCGACGGCCCACTCGCCGCCCATGCCGAAGCCCTGCATCGCGCGGGTGAAGAAGAGCTGCTCGAACGAGGTCGTGAACCCGCTGAGGAAAGTGAACAGCGCGAACCACAGCACCGTCCACTGCAGCACGCGGACGCGGCCGAAGCGGTCCGCGAGGACCCCGGCCGCCCAGCCGCCGACCGCCGAGGTCAGCAGCGCGCCGGTGGCGATCGCGCCGGCCTGTCCCTTGCTCATGCCCCAGGCCGCGATCAGCGTGGGGATCAGGAAGGTGTAGATCATGTAGTCGAAGCCGTCGACGGCATAGCCGGCGAAGGTCGCGGTGAGCGTGCGCCGTTCGGTCGGCGTGGTGTCTCTGAGCCACATGGTGTCGTTCCTTGTTGTTGGGCCGCGATCAGGCCGCGATGAGGTCGCGGTTCAGGAGGTCGGTGACGAGCATGTGCCCCGGCGCATGCGTGATGCAGAACGGCGGACGGGCCGTCGCGATCGCCGATTGCGGCGTGACGCCGCAGGCCCAGAACACCGGCAGCTCGCCGTCCCGGATGTCGACGGCGTCGCCGTAGTCGGGCCGGGCGATGTCGTCGATGCCGATGCGCGACGGATCGCCCAGATGCAGCGGCGCGCCGTGCACCTGCGGGAGCTTCGACGTGATCTGCACCGCGCGGATCGCGTCGGCGGCGGTCAGCGGCCGCATCGACACCACGGTCGGTCCGCGGAAGACGCCGGCCGGCGCGGTCTCGATGCTGGTGCGGTACATCGCGACGTTGCGGCGCTGCTCGACGTGACGCAGTGGAATGCCCTCGGCCAGCAGCGCGTGCTCGAACGAGAACGAACAGCCGATGACGAAGGCGACCAGGTCGTCGCGCCACCAGCGCGTCACGTCGGCGGGCTCGTCGACGAGTTCACCGTCCCGCCACACGCGGTAGCGCGGCACGTCGGTGCGCAGGTCCAGGTCGGCGCCGAGCGCGGCGAGCGTCGGATCCCCAGGCTCGGTCACGCCGAGCAGCGGGCAGGCCTGCGGGTTCAGCGCGCAGTAGCGGCGGAAGTCCGCGGCCAGCGCCGCCGGCAGGATGGCGAGATTCGCCTGCACGAAGTCGCTGGCCAGGCCGCTGGTGTGGCCGGTGAAGCCGCCGCGACGGGCGGCGAGTCGGACGTCGAGCGCGCTGGACGACGCGTCGAGATCGAGGGAATCGGTCGGGTGGCTCATGGCGGGATCGCGAAGGCTGTCTGACGATGCGGCGGATTGTGGAAGCCGCCCGGCCTCGCGATCCAACGGAAATTTTCCGCCTCGCCTCATCGATTTTTTCGATGAGCCCAGCAGTGCTTCCGCTTAGCGCGGGGTCGACGTTCCGGCCATGCGGGCTTTCCCGGAAGCCCGCGCCGCGCGCTGCTGCCGCGCGACGAAGTCCAGCGCGGAGTCGAGCACCGTCTCGGTGAGCTGCGAGCTCGGATCCTCGCGGTAGCTCGCGTGGATCGGCAACGCCACCAGGTCGGTGTCGCTGCGCAGCACGCGCAGCGAGAGCCGCTTCGCCAACTGCTCCGCCACCGCCACCGGCAGCGTGGCGATGCCGAAGCCCCCCTCCACCAGCTGCACCATCGCGGAGATCGACGAGATCGCGTGCACGCGCGGCAGCGGCAGGCCGGATTCCTGGAACATCTGCAGCAGCGCTTGGTGCGGCTGCGAACCGCGCTGGAAGGTCAGCAGGTCGTGGCCCGCCAGGTCCGACAGCCCGTAGCGGCGCTTCGTGTGCAGGTCCGACCGGCCGACGAAACCCATCGGCATCGACGCCATCGCCCGCGTGCGCACGCCGCCGGCGTCGGCCGCGGGGATCGCCGCGAAGACCAGGTCCTGCGCGCCCCGCCGCACCTGATCGACCAGCACCGGCGAGGTCTCCACCGTCAGCTCTAGCTCGAAGTCCGGATTCGCCGCGCGCATCTCCTGCAGCCAGCCGGTGAGCCAGCTGTGCACCACCGACTCGATCGCGCCGATGCGCAGCACCACCGGTCGGCCCGCGCCGCCGGCGCCGCCCATCTCCTCCTTCACCTGCCGCTGCACGTCGAGCAGCCGCTGCGCCAGCGTCTGGAAACGCTGGCCGGCCACGGTCAGACGGAACTGCTTGTCGCGACGGTCCAGCAGCACCACGCCGAGTTCCTCCTCCAGCGACGCGATGCGGCTGGACAGCGCGGACTGCGTGATGTGCAGCTTCTCCGCCGCGCGCGTGACGCTGCGCAGCGAGGCGGCCCAGTGGAAGGCTTCGACAAAGCGGAGGTTCATGGCGGCGGATTATGGGGATGCACCGACGAAAAAAAGCCGCCCCGAGGGGCGGCTTTGAGCATTGCAGGAGACTGGAGATCTACTTGTCGAACGCTTACTTGTGATACGCGGTTTCGCCGTGCGACGCGATGTCCAGGCCCTCGCGCTCTTCCTCTTCGGAGACGCGCAGACCGATCACCAGGTCGACCACCTTGAACGCGACCACCGAGACCACGCCCGACCACACGATGGTCAGCAGGACGGCCTTGAGCTGCGTGAAGACCTGCGAGCCGATCGAGTAGGCGTCCGGCGCGATCGTCGCGGCGGTCACCCAGTCGCCGACGGCCGAGGGGCCGCCCAGGCTCGGGGAGTTGAAGACACCGGTCAGCAGCGCGCCGACGATGCCGCCCACGCCGTGGACGCCGAAGACGTCCAGCGAGTCGTCCGCGCCCAGCAGCTTCTTCAGGCCCGACACGCCCCACAGGCAGGCGAAGCCGGCGACCAGGCCGATCACCAGACCGCCGCCGATGCCGACGTTGCCGGCAGCCGGCGTGATCGCGACCAGACCGGCCACGGCGCCCGACGCGGCACCCAGCATCGAGGCCTTGCCCTTGAGCAGCGCTTCACCGACGCACCAGGCCAGCACCGCGGCGGCGGTGGCGAACAGCGTGTTGATGAAGGCCAGCGCGGCGAAGCCGTTGGCTTCCAGCGCGGAACCGGCGTTGAAGCCGAACCAGCCCACCCACAGCAGCGAGGCACCGACCATCGTCAGCGTCAGGCTGTGCGGCGTGAACGCTTCCTTGCCGTAGCCGATGCGCTTGCCGACCATGAAGGCGCCGACGATGCCCGCGACGGCGGCGTTGATGTGCACCACGGTGCCGCCGGCGAAGTCCAGCGCGCCCCATTGCCAGATCAGGCCGGCCTTGCTGTTCATCTCATCGACGACCGCCGCCGAGGCGTAGGCGTCCGGACCCATCCAGAACCAGACCATGTGGGCCATCGGCGCGTAGCTGAAGGTGAACCACAGGACCATGAACAGCAGCACGGCGCTGAACTTGATGCGCTCGGCGAAGGCGCCGACGATCAGGCAGCAGGTGATGCCGGCGAAGGTGGCCTGGAAGGCGGCGAACACGATCTCGGGGATGTAGACGCCCTTGCTGAAGGTCGCCGCCGGCGCGAAGGTGCCGGCCACGTTGTCCCAGATGCCCTTCATGAACAGCCGGTCGAAGCCGCCGATGAACTTGTTGCCTTCGGTGAACGCCAGGCTGTAGCCGTACAGGGCCCACAGCACCAGGATCAGCGAGAAGGTCACCATCACCTGCATCAGCACCGACAGCATGTTCTTGCTGCGGACCAGGCCGCCGTAGAACAGCGCCAGGCCGGGAACGGTCATGAGGATCACCAGCAGGGTGGAGACCATCATCCAGGTGGTATCACCCTTGTTGGGGACAGGCGCGGGAGCGGCGGCGGCCGACGCGGCATCGGCGGGGGCCGAGGCGGCGGGCGCGGCGGCCACGGGCGCCGTCGGCGCGGGGGCCTGGGCGGTCGTCTCGCTGGCGACGGCGGCGGGCGCGGAGGCCGCATCCTGCGCCATGGCCGCGGGGGCCAGGCTGGTGAAGGCTGCCGCGGCCAAGGCCAGGCAGGCGAGTAGTTTCTTCATGATCGGGACTCTCTTCGTTGGATCTTGATCGGCGCACGCGCGGAACTGCTGCGCGCGGGGACGGCGAAGGACTGCTGCGGAGTGCGCGGCCTCCCTCGGGGGCCGCGGCGGATCAGGGGGCGATCAGAGGGCGTCCTGCCCGGTCTCGCCGGTACGGATGCGGATCACCTGGTCCAGCGGGGAGACGAAGATCTTGCCGTCCCCGATCTTGCCGGTGCGGGCGGCGTTCTCGATCGCCTCGATGACCTGCTCGACCACGGTGTCGGAGACCGCGGCCTCGATCTTCACCTTGGGCAGGAAGTCGACGACGTACTCCGCGCCGCGGTACAGCTCGGTATGGCCCTTCTGGCGGCCGAAGCCCTTCACTTCGGTGACGGTCAGGCCCTGGACGCCGATGGCGCTCAGCGCCTCGCGCACTTCATCCAGCTTGAAGGGCTTGATGACGGCAGTGATCAGTTTCATGCGTAGCTCCTCAGAAGACCTTCTTGACGGACACGACCACGCCGTTCTTGCCGAGGTCCTTGCCCTTGCCGCCGATGTAGGCGTCCGTGTTGGTGGCGACGAAGCCGGCGCCGAAGGTGAAGCCGGACCAGTCCTTGTTCACCATGAGCGAGTAGTCCGTGTAGCTGAAGTCGCCGTTGTTCTTGACCTTCTGGTGACCGATGTGCGGGGTCAGGGTGAAGCCGCCGCCGACGTCGAAGGTGGCGCTCAGGTCGAGGTAGCCGCTCTGCTTGGAATCGGCGAAGCCGAACAGGTTGCTGATCGAGTGCGAGTACTTCAGCGTGGCGGGGCCGAAGGACACCGCGCCGTACAGCTCGTTGGTGTTGGCGCTGGTGGGCAGGTCGTTGCCGGGATAGTTGTAGCGCAGGAAACCGACGTCGACGGTGACGCCGCCGCCGACCTCGGTCTTGTAGCCGGCGTAGGTGTCGATCTCGATGTCGGCGTCGCCGCCGCCGTCCTTGATCCACTTGATGGTCGAGGCCCAGGCGCCGATGTAGAAGCCGCTCGAATGGACGTAATCGACACCGCCTTGCAGGGCGGGCTTGAGGCGGGTCTGCGAGATCCCGCGATAGCGGTAGTCGGAGGTGACGCTGACGTTGAAGGACAGCGGGTTGGCCTCCTGCGCCAGCGCCGGGAGGGCGATGGCGGCGATGGCGGCGACGGCTGCGGCGCGGACGACGGCGATGGGATTCATGCGCGGGGGCTCCTGATTGTTTGGGGCGACTCTGGGCGACTGCTTCCGGACGAGGCTTTGCAGCTTTTGTGCCAAGCGGTCCCGGGCGAGTCCCTTCCCCCATGAAGGGGCCCCATTCCGGCTCACATCGCCACGAACGGTTGCCGATCACGCCCCGTCAAGCGTCAAAGCGCACCAAATGCATGCACAAGCGGGGGAGTGGTTAACCCTGGAAACGCCCCAACAGGGTGCTAGGCGTGAAATCGTTCGCTGCGGACACTGCGGAGCTCATGAACCGAAGGGGTGCGGAAGGAATGCAGATGCAAGGCGACGGATCGAACGAGAGGTCGAACGGCGGGTCGAACGGCGAATCGAGCGGCGAATCGAGCAACGTGACGGTGCGGTGGCCGGTGGACCTGTCGCACCTGCGGCCGGAGGACGCGGCGGAGTGGGTGGTGGCGCGGTACGGCGATGGCGCGATGCCGATCCTTCCGGAGAAGATTGCCGAGCAGATGGGGATCCGTGTGTGTGCCCTGGCTGATCACCATCGCCACTCGGTGTACGCGGGTCCGGACGGTGGACTGCGGATCGTGATCGACACGAACGGCAGCAACCATCGCAAGCGTTTCGCGGTGGCTCATGGCCTGGGGCATATCCTGCTGCGTCACGAGCATCCGCCGCTGGAGGCGTGGAACTCGTTCGGAAACCACCCACCCGACCCGCGGGACCATGCGGCCAACATGTTCGCGGCCAGTCTGCTCGTGCCCACCGAGAAGCTGCGGTGGTGCGTCACGAGCGGCTGGATGAGAAACGTCGACCACATCGTCAAGACGCTCTGGGTTCCATTGGAACTCCTCGAATTCCGATACCAACAGCTGCTCCGACGTCGTTGACTCGATGACGCCGCCTGCTGCTCAAGGAGCTGCAAATGTCCCAACTTCCCTCGGAGCACGCACCGGACCGACAAGGGGAGGCGGAGGCCGCGATCACACCCGAGATCCCGCTCCTCCGCGTCTCTGACGACTCGATCGAAGCGCGCGCCCGCATGTGCTTCCGCGCGTTGTCGCTGTGCCTCGCCGCCATGGTGCTCGTCCTCACCACACTCGGCCTCCACGCCGTGATATCCGGCTTTGTCAGCGATGTGCATGCCGGGCAGTACGACGCTCCACATGCGACACCCGCGAGCCTCGACACGGCGACCGACGTGGACGCCACCAATGGTTCACCGGCCCAAGCCTGGCCGCACGCCGTCGTTGCCGTGATCTCGATCCTGTTGATTGGCGAGGTTGTCCTGGCGATCGGACTGGTCCGCGCAACGTTCTCGATGAAGGTCAATACGGATGTGCCTTCAACGCCCGAGAAAGAGACCTCCTCCGCAGGCGGCGGTCTTCCCGGCATCGAGCTGCTCAAAGCCGCGACAGACACCATTGAGATGGTGCTCAAGGGCCTGCCCAAACGCTGACGCTGGGCGACGTCACATGGCGATGTCCCTCTCCATCATCCACAGCCGCGCGCTGGACGGCCTATCCGCCGCGGCCGTCGAAGTCGAGGTCCATCTGGCCAACGGGCTGCTGTCGTCAGCAATTCAGTCCGAACAGATAAGGCTAAGAAATCATGGACTTACGCGCGCACTTAAGCCATGAAACTCGGCAGCAACTCCGAACGTTTCTGTTCGGAGTCGATTGTCGAGCACCATTTCAACAATTGATCCCGCGCCGAGGCTGCGGCCAGGCGTCTTTCGCTGGCGATGCGTCTTCGTAGCGACATCCACGACGTGACCGCGGCCTGACTCTTACGAACCCGCGACCTTTTTTCGCTTGCTCAGTTTCCTTACCAGCTCAATCGCGAGCGCGTGAGAGACATGACGCATCCTGTGACTACGTTGTTCGGCACCGGTTTAGCTGTTAGAACATCGTAGCTATCTCGCCCCTCACCATCGCCTCGAGCGCGGGCATGCAGTCCAGCAAGGGATGCACCTGTTGGCCGGCCTTAATACCAAGCGCGTAGAAAGCGAAGCGCAGCGCCTGTCTCATGACCTTTCGACCCATCCTGCTTTGCGGCGATCCTCACGGGCAGTTCGCACACATTCTCGAGGCGACAAGCAAGATCGATCCCGTCGCCGTCATCCTCCTAGGAGACATGGAGCCGGACGGTCCCCTGGAGACGGTCCTCGCTCCGGTGGCCGACCGCGTGTGGTGGATCCCTGGGAATCACGACGCGGATCGGATCGTCTACATCGAGCGCACCTGGCAAAGCGGGCTCGGTGGCAGGAACTTGCATGGTCGCGTTTTGAAGCTCGATGACGGGCGAAGGATCGCCGGCCTGGGGAACGTGTTCCGCGGGAGTGTCTGGCTGCCCAAGGGACCGGGCGGTGCCGCCGGCGCGCATCCAAGCTTCAGCAGCATGCGCCAACACGCGCGGTCAACGCCTCGGCAGGATCGCTACGGCGACGGTCCCCACTTCAAGCACTGGGGCACTATCTACCCCGAAGACTT
This sequence comes from Roseateles noduli, assembly GCF_050626985.1. Classification (NCBI taxonomy): domain Bacteria; kingdom Pseudomonadati; phylum Pseudomonadota; class Betaproteobacteria; order Burkholderiales; family Sphaerotilaceae; genus Roseateles; species Roseateles noduli. Next base: position 5,389,176 of record NZ_CP192463.1, on the reverse strand, counting down.
CGAGCGGCTCAAGCGGCAGCGGGCAGACATCCTCGTGACCCATGAGGCGAGCGGATATCACCCTTATGGGTTCGCCGTCCTGGACGACTTGGCGCGCGCCCTAGGGGCGAGTTTGCTCGCGCACGGACACCTTCACGATGCGCGGTGGCGGTTCGAGGATCAGTCGCAGGCGTGGCGATCTCAGGGCTTCAAGTCCGTAGGAGTGGGCTTGCGTGGCATCACGGCGATCCGCGGGGACGGCGAACTGGAGGTGGTTGTGCCTGGCGAGCTCGACGAGGCAAGCGCACCTCGCTCCAGTCGGGTAGCCGCGACCGCGCATTTTTTTGAAGGAGCGAAGCCATGACCCTTGCCGTTCCAGACGACTTCCCTCACCCTCCCTTCGGCGGATCGCTGTCTGGTATGCAGCTTAAGTTCAGCCTGACGCGAGGGCCCGATGGCCGATTTCACGAGCCTGGCTCCTTGCCCGAGGATCGCGCTGAGGATTTCCTGCGCTGTTGCGAGGTGTTGGACTGGGCCATGCGTTTCCTTCGGGAGAAGGCGCTCAAGCCCAAGTACGCGGCTTTTACGTCGGAGCAGATGCTGGAAAAACTCAAGGTCAACCTGGCCAGTGACTTCGAGATGCCCGAGACCTACCGTTCGTGGATTTTGGCTCGGCTGGCTGATCGCATGGGTCAACGGTAATGCCCGCTCCGCAAACCGGCGGAATGCTTCGATGGCAGGCTGGCTACGCGATGCTCTTTGCCGCTCAGCGCCTGCCGCGCCGAATTTCGTCGCCTAGCTCGGTCAGCCAGCGCCGACCGTCCTCGCGCGGCGCGGTGGCGAAACCCTTTTTCTCAAGCTGGAGCTGCAGGTCCTCCGGGACGAGCTTCCCGCCGACGGCCGGGGGTAGGAAGTAGAGCGCGGCTCGCTCGTCGTTGCTGATGTCCAGATCCTGCGTCATGCTCAAATTTTAGGCCGGGCAACGGCATAAACGTCACGGCCAGCGCTCACCCGCGTTGCATGCCGGCGCCGTGGCAAGCACGGACGGCTTCAACCCACGGCGCCCCAGCCGCCCTGACCGCTATTTGGCACGACGTTGCCGCCAGAACGTCCACACTAGGGCGCAACCCACGGCAAGCCCGCTGGCCAAGCCGATCCAACCCAGCCTCCACCCCTCGTCAATCGTCACCTCGGGGTTTGACAGCAGGATGATCAGCATGCCTACGAAAGCGCACGCAAGCGGTACCGCGACAGACAAGATGAGGAGAAAGGCTCGCTTCACTTGAAGCGCTCCAGCGTGGGGCAGTTTAGGTAGAGACCTGCGGTGCTGCCGCCGGCCTGAACAACCTCCTCGAGGAAGCTGGCGCAGTTGTTTGGCGCCATGAGCCATAGCCACTTCTTGGACATCAGCTGGTCGAGCTTGAATTGGGCGGCGTCGGGCTTGGTGATCTTCACCGGGCGCTGCGACAGCACCACCTTGCGGTTTTCGCGCAGGTACCGGCGGAAGTCGAGCTCCCGCATGAAGTGGGGGCGCATGTACGGGCCCGCGACGTGGAAATAAAAGGGGGCGCCGTCGCCCACCTTGAGCAGCATGTGGCCACATGGATTCCAGCGGTCGCCGCTGACAACGACTGCCGTCGTGTGGGACCAGTCAAATGCCTGTGGTAGGCACATGCTCAGTTCCTCGCCGTCATAGGGCGGCGAAGGCTTCTTCTTGTCGGCCATGGAATCGCACTCCCTGCGATGAACTTTGTTGCGCAAAGTCTAGAACTGGTCTGCGGCCCTCCTGTGTCCGAAAGTCACTGAGGATCCGCTGCCCTTCTGCGACACCCCCCTTCTAGCCGAGAGCGCCACGAAGGACAGGTCCGTGCCCTTGGGCAGGTGCTGGCGCAGCAGCCCGTTGGTGTTCTCACATGATGAGCTGCGTTGCCACGGGCTGGCTGTGCGGGTCGCAGAAATACACGCGCACGCCGGTGGCCCGCACGAGATCGGCGTGCCGAGCCATCTCCTCGCCCTGGTCGTAGGTCAGTAGCTTTCGCATCGGCGCGGCCACTGAGTTGAGCTTGACCGTGAACGCGACCAGACCGCCTGCAGTTGAACCGGGGGCAACGAAGGCGACGCCCCCCGACAGACGGCGAGCGCGCGGGGCAGCCCTCTGCAAGCGCGGGCGGTCAGGCCCGCAAGCGCCTGCACTGCCACATCGACCATCCGGCCGCGGCGCTTATGCACAAAGAGCGGGCGAGGTGCGCCAATTGCAGTTGCTCGAAGGCTGCGTCGCTGAAGCCATGATCGTGCATGTCGTCTTGCGCACCGGCGGCCCATGGTGTGCAAGCCACGGAGAGCAGCCACAGCGTCGCCACACCCCACAACGCTCGCCGCGAGACGCCCGTCGGCGCGCTCCACAGTGCCAGCGCGGCGGCCAGCGCGCCTGCGCCATAAGGCAGGACGACGACGGGCAGCCGGGTGGTGTAGCCCCGGGCGAATGTCAGGAAGGCGATGTCGCTCAGGGCAGCCATGTCAACGTGGATGCGATAGACATTGAAATACAGCAGCCAACTCACTCCAAAGTTGATCCACGCCAGTCCGAGATGCAGGGTCTGTAAACCGTCGGCTGCGCGCCCCCCAATAAGTGTTGGCAGCGGCCTTCGAGATAGGGTCGATGCGCCCAGCGCGCTCGCATAGAACACCACGGCCGCGCCGAGCATGGCCAGAAACAAGACGAAGTAGACCGGCATTGGAAGGTTCCTTGTTCGGCGGGGCAGCGTTCGATCGCCAACCCGACGGACGGTGCCGTCGAAGGAGGTCTTTGGCGCGCTCGCAACTTGCATCCGGGACATCAACATTCCGTCCCTGGGTAAACACGACCGTGATCGTCAGGTGGCAGGCGCTCGGTCGGCGGCGCTTGCTACTTGATTGAACGAGGTGGCGGAGCCAGAACGGACACCGCCGCCGAAATTGTTTCGGCTGGCAGATCCGGATCTCTGCATCCCTTCGCCGTAAATCGTGGTCCTTGAATGCGCCACGCGGGTCCCCGCGACTCCTTATCCGTAGGCGTCGATCTCTTACTTCCAGCCGATGCGGCGCCGTCCTACATCGCAACGCGTGGTTCGGCGCATGCGATGCGCATGCAGGCGGAGTAACTTCGCTCAAAGCCTGGAGCCACCATGGTCACCTCCGCCCGTTCCATCGCCTCGCTCACGTTGAGCTTTGGGCTGGTCAATGTCCCTGTCCGGTTGTTTTCTGCGACCGAGTCGGGCTCCGAGATCCGCTTCAATCTGCTCGACAAGGACGGCTCGCGCCTCAAGCAGCAGTACGTCAACGAGCGCACCAAGAAGGTCGTCGAGCGCAAAGACATGATGAAGGGCTACGAGGTGGAGAAAGACCACTTCGTACTGTTCACCCCCGATGAGTTGAAGGCCCTCGAAGAGGGCAGCAGCCACGTCATAGAGATCGTCAGCTTTGTCCCACAGGCTTCGATCGACCCGCTGTTCTACGACAAGAGCTACCTGCTCGCCCCGGACAAGCGCGGCGCTAAGCCCTATGCGTTGTTGGCTGAGGCGATGCGCCGCTCCGATCGCTGCGCGCTGGCGAAATGGGCGTTCAAAGCCAAGCAGTACATCGTCCAGGTACGAGCCAACGAAGACGGCCTCATTCTTCAGCAGCTGCGTTACGCCGAGGAAGTCCGGTCGCTCGCGGACCTCAACATCGAGAAGGCTCCGGTGTCCAACTCGGAGCTGCAGCTCGCGCTCAAGCTCGTGGACACGATCGCGGAGGACGACTTCAACCCAGAGGACTTCCAAGACGAGGAGAAGGCGCGCATGCTCACTGCGATCGACGAGAAGGTCGCTGGCAAGGAGATCGTGGCCTCCAGCCATTCCGAGGACGAAGTCGTCGCCGGTGGCCAGGTGATCGATCTGATGGAAGCCTTGCGGTCGAGCCTTGCTAAGAAGCCTGCCGCGAAGGCAACCAAGCCCTCAGCCAGCGTGACCAAGCTCAAGCCGGCAAGCGCAGCCTCGCCCACGCCAACTCGCAAGCCTGCCAAGCGCGCGGTCGTCGAGCCTGAACCCGCCGCGGCGCCAGCTCCGAGAAGTAGGGCTCGCAAGTGACCATGGCGCCTGAGGAGGCCTTCTATAGCTCGCGCCAGGTAGAGAAGCTGGTCGGGCTTACGAAAGCGTTCATACAGAGCTTGACCGACGCGGGCATCGTCGTTCCTCAAGACGGTGGACGGTTCACCCTGCAGGATCTGGTGGTGCTCCGTACGGCAAAGGGTCTTCGGGATGCGCGGGTGCCGCATCGCAAAATCATCCAAGCGATGAAGAATGTCAGAGCGGGGTTGCCGGGACCTGCGCATCTGGCCAGCGTCCGCGTGCGGGCAAATGGCAAGAGCGTAGAAGCTGCCGATCAAGCCGGAAAACGTGATGCGGTATCTGGTCAGCTGCTGTTACCGCTCGATGGCAGCGGGGTTCCCACCGACCCAGTGCCGGCTCCCCCGGTGGCGCGCGATGCGCGGTACTGGTTCCAGCAGGCCGTGCGACTGGAGGCCACCGACACCACCGCTGCGGAGCGCGCCTACCGGCGAGCGATTGCCCTGGATCCTTGCCATGGCGTGGCTTACGTGAACCTCGGCGCCATGCTGTGCGAGGCCAAGCGCTGCCTGGAAGCGGTGGCGCTGTATGACGATGCGATCGCCCACTGCGGCGACACGCCGCTAGTGCACTTCAACCGCGGCGCGGCTCTGGAAGATTCTGGACGTCCGGCGCTCGCCGTCGATGCCTATCGGCGCGCGCTGGAGCTGGACTCGCAACTGGCGGATGCCCATTACAACCTCGGCGTCCTCATGGAGCGACTGGGCGATACCCAGTCTTCTCTTCGTCACTTCAGCGCCTACCGTCGCCTGCATCGGGAAGAAAGTGTCTAGGCGAGGCGCTTGCCAGATCCGTTCACCATCAAAAAGGAGTTCTACATGTCTGACGACAAGAGCAAGTCCGGCGGCCAGGACCGCACCAGGATCAACGTCAACGAGGACTACGAGCTGCGCGACTGGTCCAAGAAGTTCGGTGTGACGCCCGAAGAGCTGAAGCGCGCGGTGAACGCGGTCGGTACCAGCGCTGCAGATGTCGAGGCTCATCTCAAGGGCGGCCAGGCCAAGAACCAGACGCGGTGATGCCGTGCTGGTCGCGACCTGGAACGTCAATAACGTTCTCAAGCGGCTCGACCAGCTCCTGGCTTGGTTGGATCACCGCAAGCCAGACGTCGTCGCCCTTCAGGAACTGAAGGCAACGACGGTCAGCTTCCCCTTCGACGCACTTCGCGCCGCGGGATATGAGGCGCTGGTCGTCGGGCAGCGCACCTGGAACGGCGTGGCGCTGCTGGCTCGCGGACACGAGCCGCTTTCGGTCGCCACATCCCTGCCCGGAGATTCGAAGGACAAGGAAGCCCGCTACCTGGAAGCAGCGATCAACGGCGTGCTCTACGCCTGCCTGTATCTCCCGAACGGCAATCCCCAGCCCGGCCCGAAGTTTGAGTACAAGCTGCGATGGTTCGAGCGATTGCGTCAGCGAGCCCAAGCTTTGTGGGCAACGGGACAGCCGGTGGTGATGCTTGGCGACTGGAACGTCGTCCCTACCGACCAGGACATCTACAAGCCCGACACGTGGCGAGACAACGCCCTCCTGCAGCCGCAAGCGCGCGACGCGTTCGCCGCGATCCTCGACCAGGGTTGGGTCGACGCGTTGAAGACGGTGCGTCCAGACGAAAAGATGTTCACGTTCTGGGACTATCGACGTCAGCGATGGGAGCGCAACGCCGGGCTTCGCATCGACCACATCCTTGTCGGTGGCGCGCTGAAAGTCATCAATGCTGGCGTGGACCGCGAAGAACGCGCGAGCGAGAACCCGAGCGACCACGCGCCGGTCTGGGCCGAGGTCACCCCCGCGAAGTCTAGGAAGCCGACGAAATCGGCGAGCTCGAAGGCCAAGACTGCGGTGAAGGGCGGCAAGCCGGACACTGCGGCCCCGCCAACCTTAGCGGCCCCCCTAGCCCGTTATAACCAGAAGCGGGACTTCAAGAAAACAGCAGAACCGCCTGGCGCGCTGCCGGCCGTCGCCGCCGGTTCGCGCAGTAAAGGTCAAGCGCTGGGCTTCGTCATCCAGAAGCACTGGGCGAGCCGCCTCCATTACGACTTCCGACTGGAACTTGACGGTGTGATGCTGTCGTGGGCAGTGCCCAAGGGGCCATCCTTCGACCCCGCCCGCAAGCAGATGGCGATCCACGTTGAAGACCACCCGGTCAGCTACAACGAGTTCGAGGGCGACATTCCCAAGGGTGAGTACGGCGGCGGGACAGTCATCGTTTGGGACCGAGGCTCCTGGGAGCCAATCGGCGATCCGCGCGAAGGCAGGAAGGTGGGCAAGCTCCTCTTCAAGCTCCATGGGCAGAAGCTCGCGGGTCTGTGGGAACTCGTGCGCATCTCCAAGCCGGGCGAGAAGAAACAGGATCAGTGGATCCTGTTCAAGAAGCGTGGTGACGCCTGGGTCAGACCTGCGGCCGAGTACGACGTCATCACGGCGTTACCGGACAGCGTGGTAACCAAGCCGCTCGGCCTGCGGGAGGAACGCGAGCCGCGGGAAGTCGTGCCACGGCCTGCCCGACGTGTGGCCGATGAAGACATGCGAGCAGCGAAGAAGGCACCGCTGCCGGTAAAGCTGGCGCCGCAGCTGGCTACCTTGGCCTCCTCGGTGCCCGATGGCGATTGGATCGTGGAATCCAAGTTCGATGGCTACCGACTTCTCGCTCGCGTGGAAGATGGCGAGGTGCGGCTGTTCACGCGCAACGGCAACGACTGGACTGCCAAGTTCAAACCGCTCGCAGCGGCCATCGCAGATTTCGGGTTGGAGAGTGCCTGGCTGGATGGCGAGATCGTCGTGATGGGCGATGCAGGGGTACCGGACTTCAACGCGCTGCAGAACGCCATCGACAACGCGCGGAACAAGGACATCGAGATGTTCCTGTTCGACGTGCCGTTCCTCGGCGGGATGGACCTGCGCGATGTTCCGTTGGCCACGCGCAGGAACGTACTCCGGGAGCTTCTCGAAGATCGGTCATCCGACATGATCCGCTTCAGTGAATCCTTCGAAGCGCTGCCGCATCAGATGCTCAACGCGGCGTGCCGTATGGGGCTCGAGGGAGTGATGGTTAAGCGCGCTGACTCGCCGTACGCATCTGGCCGCACCGAGACTTGGTTGAAGCTCAAGTGCCAGCAGCGGCAGGAGTTCGTCGTCATCGGCTTCACCGATCGGGCCGGATCCACGACGGAAGTGGGCAGCCTGCTTCTCGGCTACTACGACGAAGGACAGCTGCGAAGCGCAGGTTCCGTCGGCACGGGATGGAGCGCCACCACCGGTAAGGAGCTCCACGCGATGCTCAAGAAGCTGGCGTCATCCACACCGACGGTGGATCACGCGGAAGTGAAGCCGGGTCGATGGTCGAAGCGCTCGCCGGGAGCCGAGCGCTGGGTCAAACCGAAGACCGTTGTAGAGGTGGCGTTTTCCGAATGGACGCCCGACGGGCAGATTCGTCATGCCTCATTCCGCGGCGTGCGGACCGACAAGCCGGCTAGCGCGATCGTCAGGGAGCGTCCGAAGGAACTCGGTGCGACATCGACTGCCATCGCTTCTGGCGGGAAGAGCAAGATCGCTCCAGCCGTCAAGGTCACGAATCCCGAGCGGGTGATCGATCCCTCCACCGGGTTCAAGAAAGTCGACCTGGTGCGTTATTACGAATCGGTGGCCGAGTGGATCCTGCCCCACCTCAAGGGTCGGCCGATTTCCCTAGTGCGCGCGCCCCAGGGCATCACGGGTCAGCTGTTCTTCCAGAAGCATCCTGAGATCAAGATGCCGGGCCTGACCGAGCTGGATGCTGATCTGTGGCCCGGCCACGCCGCGCTTATGAGCGTGGACACGCCGGAGGCATTGCTCAGCGCCGCGCAGATGAACACGGTCGAGTTCCACACTTGGAACTCCCTGGCCAAGAACATCGACCATCCAGATCGCGTCATCTTTGACCTCGACCCTGGGGAAGGCGTGACCTGGACGATGCTTCAAGAGGCCGCCGTGCTGATGCGCACGCTTCTGGGAGAACTGCAGTTGGAGAGCTGGCTCAAGACCAGCGGTGGCAAGGGCCTGCACGTTGTGGTGCCGATAACTCCCAAGCTCGCCTATGACGAGGTGAAGCGCTTCTCCCAGATCGCCGTGCAGCACATGGCTAAGACAATCCCGTCGAGATTCGTGGCGAAGTCCGGCGGCGGCAACCGCATCGGACGCATCTTCATCGACTACCTGCGAAACGGACACGGTCAGACCACCGCCGCAGCGTTCTCCGCTCGATCTCGTCCTGGCATGGGCGTATCGATGCCTGTGGCTTGGGAGCAGCTCAAGGAACTGAAGAGCGGCGCCCAGTGGACCATCGCCACTGCACGCGAGTACCTGTCGTTCCAGCGAACAGATCCCTGGGCAGCCTACTGGAAAAGACGTCAGACCCTGAGCAAGGCGATGAAGGCGCTCTCGCCGTGAGCGCTCCGAAGATGGTCGGCGCGGGGTACCCAGTGACGCCCGACGGTCGGTACTTCGTGGTGCGAGGAAGGCTGTGGCGGACAGCCAATCCCGCACTCAGCGAGGATCAACGAAGCGCGCTGGTCAGCGCCTTGATGTCCGCACGCAGCAGGCTTCGAACGAGCGCTGCAGGCTCTGCTGCGCGAGCGGCCGCTCGGCAGGCAATCGAGACCGCAAAGGTTCATCTTGGTGAACGCGGTCCGGTGTGGTGGATGGATGGCGCCCCCGACTACAACAGGCGTATGGTGAAAAATTCGCCCTATGCCGGCTGGTATGAAGCGCTTCCGATCGCCGAACAGCTGTGAACGTCGCGCCGGCCGACGCATATGTCTAGCCTAACGAGATCAGTCTGCGGCGGCCTGCTAGAGGGGGAATCGACGTATCCGTCCGGCAACTCACCTTAATCGAAACACATCCGGGGACGGGCTTTGCAGCGATTGCTGCCGGTCAGCCAACATGCCGTCGAAGATGGCGGTCTGTTCAGTTCCGCGTACGTGTGACCCACCATTTCCATCGAATCTTGACCCACCCTTGTTGAGCCACTGACGGCTCAGGCTGTGGGTAACTTTCTGGACTTGGGCTCCTTCTTGGTGGGTTGGGCTGAGCTGTTCTTGAACCGATAGCTATCGTTGCCGGTCTCAAGGATATGGCAGTGGTGCGTGAGCCGGTCCAGCAGCGCCGTGGTCATCTTGGCGTCGCCGAAGACACTGGCCCATTCGCTGAAGCTCAGGTTCGTCGTGATGACGACGCTGGTGCGCTCGTAGAGCTTGCTCAGCAGGTGGAAGAGCAGCGCCCCGCCGGAGGCGCTGAAGGGCAGATAGCCCAGCTCATCAAGGACCACCATGTCGGCGTGGGCGAGGCGATGAGCCATCTGGCCACTCTTGTTGCAGAGCTTCTCCTGCTCGAGCTGGTTGACCAGGTCCACGGTGGAGAAGAACCGAACACGCCGGCGCAGGTGCTCGACTGCCTGCACGCCAAGTGCTGTGGCCAGGTGGGTCTTGCCAGTCCCTGGACCGCCCACCAGCACGACGTTCTGAGCCTGCTCCATGAAGTCACCGCGGTGCAACTGACGGACCAGCGCTTCGTTGACTTCGCTGTGCTCGAACTGGAAGCCAGCCAAGTCTCTGTACGCCGGGAAGCGAGCTTGCTTGAGTTGGTAGGCCACGGCTCGTACCTCCCGCTCAGCGGTCTCGGCCTTGAGTAGCTGCGCCAGCACGGGCTGAGCGGCCTCATAGGCCGGTGCACCTTGCTCGGCCAGCTCGGAGATGGCCTGCGCCATGCCGAACATCTTGAGCTCGCGCAGCATGATGACGAGCGACGCCGCTGCTGGGTCATGACGCATATCCCACCTTCCTCTCTGGGCCGCGCAGCGCGTCGTAGCGCGTCACGTTGGCTTCTGGTTCGTTGATGAGCTGAAGTGCCTGAGGGGCGCTGACGGGTGGAGGCGTGCTGCTCTTGCCGTCGACGAGGCGATGCAGCAGATTGACCACGTGCATCTTGGTTGGCACACCCGTCTCCAGCGCAAGCTCGACGGCCGCGAGCACGGCCTGCTCGTCATGCTGGAGCACCAGGGCAAGCACCTCCACCATCTCCCGGTCGCCTCCGGGCTGCTTGAGCAACGCTCGCTGGAGCTGGCGAAAAGCATCCGGCAGCTCCACGAAGGGTGCGCCGTTGCGCAGCGCGCCTGGCTTGCGCTGAAGCACTGCGAGGTAATGACGCCAGTCGTAGACCGTGGTGACGGGCACGTCGTGTCGACGGTCGATGACGCGCGTGTGCTCGCAGATGATGTTGCCCTCGGCTGCCACCACGATGCGGTCTGCGTAGGCGCGCAGGCTCACCGGTCGGTTGGCATAAGACGCCGGCACGCTGTAGCGAGTCCGCTCGAACGTGACGAGGCAGGTAGGCGAGACGCGCTTGGTGTGCTCGACGAACCCGTCGAAGGGACGCGGTGCTTGCATCAACTGCGGGCGCTCCACGGCCCAGGCCGCCGCGACGGAGCCCTTGAGCTTGCCGTGCGGGATGTCAGCCCACAGCGCCTGGCAGCGGTCTTCCAACCATGCGTTGAGCGCAGCCAGGTCAGGGAACTCGGGCGTGGGCTGCCAGAGGCGGTGACGTGCGTCTCTGACGTTCTTCTCGACCTGGCCCTTCTCCCAGCCAGACGCCGGATTGCAGAACTCAGGCTCGAACAAGAAGTGGCTCACCATGGCGCTGAAGCGCACATTGATGTCACGCTCCTTGCCGCGCCGCACCTTGTCCACGGCGGTCTTCATGTTGTCGTAGATGCCGCGCCGCGGCACACCGCCCAGCACGCGGAATGCGTGGTTGTGGGCGTCGAAGAGCATCTCGTGCGTCTGCAGCAGATAGGCCCGCACGATGAAGGCGCGGCTGTAGCTCAGCTTGGTATGCGCTACCTGCAGCTTGGTGCGCTCGCCGCCGAGCACGGCCCAGTCCTCGCTCCAGTCGAACTGGAACGCCTCACCGGGACCGAACGCCAACGGGACGAAAGTGCCACGGCCAGTGGTCTTCTCAGTCTCCTGGCGCTTGGCCAGCCAGGTCCTGGCGAAGGCGGCCACACGGTTGTAGGAGCCGTCGTAGCCAAGCGCCACCAGGTCGGCGTGCATCTGCTTGATGGTGCGCCGCTGCTTGCGGGATTTGCTGCTCTCGGTCTTGAGCCAGCCCGCGAGCTTCTCTGCGAACGGGTCGAGTCGACTGGGACTGACTCGCGGCTTGTGTTGCGGAACCTCGGCGCCGGCGCGGAGGTACTTGCGGATGGTGTTGCGAGACAGGCCCGTGCGCTTGGCTATCTCGCGGATGGACAGCCGCTCACGCAGTGCCCAACGTCTGATGACACTCAGTGTCGCCACGTCAATCACTCCTGTACCCCTGCTGCAAATAGCAGCAGGCTAGGGTTGATACGTGGGTCAGATTTAGATGGAAATTACCCCTAGGGGTGGGTCACTTCGACGCGGAAAACAACACCGTTCGTGGAAAAACTTCTCCAATAGCGCATGCCAGGGTTGTACGGCAGCGCAATGGGACGCGCCATCCAGGAGACGATGAAAGTCGTGTAGGTCGATATCGGACAGGAGATCGCGAGTCGGGCTGCGGACCGGTCCGCCAGTCGCGCGCCGTCCCCTCGCTCCCTTCGGCGCAGGTCCTGGCTGTAGGCGTTCGACCGACACCATCCCTGCGACCTGACTCACGTGGCTCTACGGCACCGACTTCTGGGCGGCAGAGGTGAGTCAGGCGAGGATGTCAGTCGAACGGAGACAAACATGAAAATCGCCTTGGTAGAAGATTCCGCGATGCTGCGCCGCCTGATGGTTTCGCGCCTGGAACAAGCCTGTGCCTCCATCGACGTAGTTGCGCAGGCCGCCACCGAGAGCGCCGCTCTAGGAGCTATTGCACTTAGTTGTCCTGACACCGTCCTCGTCGACCTCCACCTTCAACATGGATCGGGCGTGGGCGTCATCAGATCGCTCCGAGCTATGAATTTTGCTGGTCGAATATTCGTCTTGAGCTCAGAGGACCGAGCTACGTATGAGCCGATAGTGCTGGGTTTCGGCGCGGACGGCTTTTACGACAAAGCACTCGACTTCGAGACACTGATCAACGACCTCTCGAACCATGCGAGAAGCTCCTTGATGGCAAATTAAGCCGATGGGGCCGCGCAGAGGTGGATCACCACCCCCGGTCTGCCGGCGCCTTTCAACCACCTGCAACTTCTCTTGTGACTCGCGTCGGGCCACACTGCTTTCTGAATCCCTCGCGGACGCCGACCCCGTTCTCCTGCGATGTTCCGCAAAGCGCTGCCGCGCCCAGTCGAAGACCAACCGATCGCAGGTTCAAGCGCGTCGGCGACGCGCAGGCTATAGCGGCTTGGGGAGCACGCCGCCAGCGACCTGTTCGAGGTACCGGTAGTAGCTCTGCCGGGCTGCATGCGACAGCTGCGCCAAGTGCGCCATCTCATCAGCGTCCACGAACACACCATTCTTCACCTTGGCATACATCGCTCGATAGGCCGCGTTACAGGCGGCTTCCGCGCGCTGCCATTCCTGGAGCAGGTCCATGGCCGGCATTGGGCACCTCCCGGTGCACTTGCTGGCTGATGGGCGCGAGCGCGCGGGGACAGGGCACTAAGGAGCCCCCGCTCAGTTGGAACTTGATAGTACGCCCTTCCCTCACAGAACTCCGTAGGGCGTTAGCGAGTGAGTCACTAATCTTATTCTTGGGGGTTCCAAGGCGGGGCATCTGCTTCTCGCCTGAACCGGGCCAAGGTCCAACGGGTCATACCTTCGTCAAAATCTTAGGCGCCGCCGATCTCTGTGACCAGTGGTGCTAGATCGCTGGCTAGTTCAAGGCGTCGGCCTGTCCGGTCCGGCGATGCACTGCGCCATTAAGGCCTGGAACGTGGCTTTAGGGAGGCCGCGGTCGAGAGCTTGGCGGGCCCGCTCGCAGCGGTCGGGGGAGGCCTTGGACGCGATGCAGCGCTGCAAAAGCATAGCGACCGTGTTGTATGGCACGCGGCCGGGCGCTGCAAGAGCCGCTTCGCAGATCGGCTTGGTCGGAGCGGTGGGCTGCCGTTCGCGGCGCGGGAGCGGTCTCCCCGGCGTGTCCAACCGGCTCGATTGCGCCGGGACGAACGCATCTTCCTGCGCGAAGCTTGCCGAGGACTTGAACGCCGGCGTGCCATCGTCGGCGGTGACGCGGAGTTCGTTGCCGATAAACCGCAGGAAGTGGCCCGGGCGTTCGTTGACCGCTTCAAAGCTGAGGAACTGGCTCAAGGGCTGGGCGCCGAGGGGCGCCCTAGCAATGAAGGACGCGCCGCGCCAGAACCGTGGAACGTCTTCGATGCGCCGCACGACGATACGGCCGCGATCGTTGACGAAGTAGTGGTTGGGGACGGCGGTCGACTCGAAGCTGACAGTGTTCTCGCCCTTATCTAACCCGGGGCGTAGGATGAAGGAGGCGTGAGCGGCGGCCTCGGGGTTTCTGACGTTGTCGACGAAACCCATCCAACCACTGTGCATCATGAAGCGGTCGTCCAGCGTGCGAAATCTTGCTTCTACGCCGCGTGCGCCGGCGGTGACCGGCGCGCTGCAGATTGCGTTGACGGGATTCTTCAAACACAGGCGGTAGGCAGCGCTCGACGGCGGCTGGCGGTCCACGTAGTTTCGAATTTCCCCCGAATGCAGCGGCACTCCATTGCGTTCTAACGAAGGGCTGTCCGCATTAATCCGCTGGGCGTCGGTCCAGGGGTTGATCCAGCGTAGTTCCACGACGATCGCACCGTTGGCCGGTCGGCGGAATGCCAAGGCTTTCATGACCGGGCTGTGCAGCGCCTGGTCGCGCGGAGGCAGTGGCGCGGTGGGTGGGGGAGGCGCGACCGGAGGTGGCCGGCTTTCGGGCGGCATGGTGGTAAGTGCGACGTAATCGCCATCATTCGAGCAAACCCGGTTGGAATCGAACACTGCGCAGACGCGATAGGCGTACCGGGTAGCTGGCCGCAATCCAAGGGCGGGAAAATAGCGCACATCCGGTCCGAGCGAAGCCACCGGACCTGTGGCCTGTTCTTCAACGATAAAGCCGAAGACGTTGACGCCGGTGTGGCTCCAGCCGATCGTGATTCCGCCGGGTGCGTTCGAGAATGCGCTGGTGATGATCGGCGGCTCCGACCCCTGCGCCAACGCCGCTGCGGTGAGCGTGGCAAGCGTAGTTAGTGCGATCAAATGTCGTGCCGCTACTTGAGTGCGCAGCTGGGACGGCCTGGAACAAGCTGCACGATCGCTCGGTAGATCCTCACGACTATTAAGGCTCCGCTGATCAATTTTTCGACCGGCATGCAGCATGCATGACCGAGGGCGTCGAAGAGCAGGTGGTGAGTCGATGAAGCGACTCAGCTTTACGAGTGCTGGGCAGGCGGCAAAGAAGCGGAGCACGCGGCGCGAAAAGTCCTGGGTCGAGATGGAAGCGTTGGTGCCGTGGTCTCGGCGGTAGGCGGTGATCGAACCTCCGTATCCCACGAGCGGGCGCGGGGCCCGACAGCCGATCGGCGTGGCGAAGATGCTGCGCATGTACTGCGGCGCGGTAGTCGACGTCAGCTTACCGTTGAGCTGTTCCATGTCATTCCCTCTGCGGCGTCCGCGTCTGTGCGATTGGGCTCAGATGAGTTCTACCCCTTTCGAGGTTGCACTTCTATTGCCAGATTGGGGATGGCGGAGGAACGCTGACGGTGCCCCTTGCAGCGCCCCCCGACGCGCCAGAGCCGCTACCGCTCACACTGGAATAGGCTCGGCGTTACGCCCCGGGAGGATGTCGTTCAACTGCAAGCGCGAGCCAGTTCATGTAGGCAAAGCTCCTTCACCAGAAAGCGGAGACTCCGACTTTCCGAATGTTGTCGTACGGCACACACTTGCACCCATCAGTCCTGCGACCGCGCAGGTTTCCCTCTGCCAACTTGATCGGGTGTGCCAATGTCGCGTTTATCTGTGAAGCAGCTTCTGATGCTGGCGTTCGGTCTGCTGGCGGCGTGTGTGACCGCTGTGTCCCTCCTGGCACTTCACGATCTTGGTGCCACGAGCGGCCGTTTCACCGACTTTGTGAACGGTATTGCCCAACGGGAAGGGCTGGCGGTCGACCTACGAATCGAGGCGAACCGCCGCGCGATCGGGGTGCGGGACATGGCCATCGCTCAGTCCCCCGGCGAGTTGCAGGCAGGCAAAGAGATGGCGCTCAGTGCGCATGCGGAGCTCGGTAAAACGCTTGAGAAGCTGAAGAGCACCGTCCAGCGCTCCTCCACGAGCGATCGGGAGCGCGCAATCCTGGCACGCATCCTGGAAATCGAGGCCAAGTACAGCCCGGTGGCTGCCGGCATCGTTGCGATGGCGGATGCCGGCAAACGTGAGGAGGCCACGCTGGCGATCAGCCGGGACTGCCGCCCGCTGCTCTCGGCCCTTCTTGCAGCGGCGCACGAATACGTCGATGTGACGCGCGCCCAGGGCAATGAGAACGTGCGCTCGGCAGAAGCCGACTACGCGGCCCAGAGCTGGCAGCTCGGGATCGCAAGCGCACTGGCCATTGCAGCCGCGATCGCGCTCGGACTCTTCATCACCCGGCGCATGCTGCGAGCGCTCGGCACGGAGCCCGCCGTGCTGAGCGAGGTCGCGCGGCGCGTGGCACAGGGGGATCTGAGTACCGTCAGCGGTGCCGACTCAGCACCTCAGGGCAGCGTGCTCGCGTCGATGGGCCAAATGCAGCAGCAACTCGTCACCCTGATCGGTCAGGTGCGCCAAGCTGCGCACACCATCGCCGGCGCCAGCCAAGAGATTGCGCACGGCAACAACAATTTGTCGAGCCGCACCGAGGAGCAAGCATCCGCACTTGAGGAAACTGCTTCTTCCATGGAGCAGCTCAGCGCCACCGTTCGGCAAAACGCCGACAACGCCGTGCAAGGCAGCCTGCTAGCTCGGGGCGCCAGTGACGTGGCGGGCCGGGGCGGCGAGGTCGTCAGTCAAGTAATCGGGAAGATGCGAGGCATCCAGGACAGCAGCAAGCGGATCGGCGACATCATCGGAACCATCGATGGGATCGCGTTCCAAACCAACATCCTGGCACTGAACGCGGCCGTGGAGGCTGCGCGCGCAGGTGAACAAGGGCGCGGATTCGCAGTTGTGGCGTCGGAAGTTCGCAGCTTGGCTACGCGCTCGGCACAAGCGGCAAAGGAGATCAAACAGCTCATCGAGGACAGTACCACCCGTGTTGAGGAGGGTACCGCCCTCGTGGATAAAGCTGGCGCCACCATGGATGAGGTAGTTGCCGCGATCCGGCGCGTGACCGACGTCATGTCCGAGATTAGTGCGGCAAGCGCAGAGCAGAGCACCGGCGTATCCCAGATCGAGCAAGCGGTCGCACAGATGGACCAAGCCACCCAGCAAAACGCCGCGCTCGTTGAAGAGTCCGCGGCTGCCGCGGATAGCCTGAGGGAGCAAGCCCATCGGATGGTTGAGTCGGTCGACGCATTCAAGATCGATAGCAGCGAAACGCACGGGGCCGCTGCTGCGCAGGCGGGGGGAAGCATGCGTCATGCGTCATTGACCTCGTCAGGGCATGCGGCACGGAGGGTCTCCTCGGTGCCGTCGACCAGCGATGGCGTGTGGGCCGTCATCTGATCGGCGTAGGGGCGTCTCACCGCGCGATGGGCGAAACCGGCCGCGGCACTTTTCAGCAAGCTGCTCGTGGATGTGCCCACCGCAGCGCGGAGGCTGCTGCGGCGCGCTGTGTGCGGACTTGGCACCTGTAAGCGACACCAGCGTAAGGGTCCCGGCAAGTCATGTTGACCCGCTGAGCCGTGCCTAGGGTGCTCGCATCCATCAACGACTGAAATGCCCCTGGTGGAAATCTCATGTTGGCGGGCGTGCGCGGCTGTTTTTAAAATGCACGTATGCCGACCGGACATCCGACTTCCCGGACGCTGCCGAAGCTGTCGCGGCTTGGCTTGAACTTGAGGGATGGCGAGCGATTTGCGTGCTCACGATTGAGCAGGCACTCATGAGCCTCGCCCAAGAGCATGTAGACGCAGTTGTGATGGAACCGTATCTGCGCTCTGGCAACGCGATGGCGGTCACTGTGGCAGCTCGAACCGGCTTCGGCCCTCCTTTGATGGTGTCGCTGAGTGCAAGCGGCCGAACTGGCGATCAGACTTCGTACGAGCCGACACTTTTTGACGTCGACCTTATCAAGCCCGTCTCCATGGTGCAGCTAGGCGAGATCCTCGCTTTGCGGTGCGGCCACGACCGCCAGCGCGTCCGTCAAAGCTCAGCCTGTCAGCCGGTGCGATAGCAGCAGCCTCATCGGACAAAAATGCGCCAGCATTGCCGACTGTGCCGTGGCGTCAAAAGTTCATCGCGTCTCGTCTAGCCGCACGCTTAGGGAGGAAGTGTGTGGCGCTTGGCTCGGGCGGACGATACCGCGAGTTTCTGCTCGACTCCCGGGAGGCCTCAATCGGGACGCTCCGCCCGTCGTAGCAGATCCCCCAGCTCACGATGGAGCCGGGAAAAGTCAACCGGTTTGATCCAATAGGCCGAAGCACCAGCTTTGATGGCCGCGCGAACATCCTCGGCGGCTGCGTCGCCGGTCAACAGGGCGATCGGAACCTCACGCCGTCCCTCGGCCGCCAGAAGGCGTCTGAGGACCTCCGCGCCGGGGAGATCGGGTAGATGCATGTCCAAGATCACTGCGTCCGGCCTAACCCGCTCAAACACCTCGATACCAGTCTGCCCCGTCTCAGCTATGAGTAGTTCCAGACCAGGCACCTGGTCAGCCCAACATTGCATGAGTCGCAGGTTGGTCGGGTTGTCCTCAATGTAAAGGACTCTCCCAGCAGTCGGAAGGTGGTTGCCGCTGTCCATAGGCCTTACTCCCAGAGCATCGAGTGCGTGCGGCGACTCAGCCTACTTCGCCGGCCGGCGTCCCTCAACCGACGACAGGGCAAAGCCCGCTCCCAACGAAAAGGCGGTGGCGTCGCTCTTGGATTTCCGATACCCGTCGATACGGCACAGACGTCGATCAATTAATCGGAAGCGAGGGCGCCGCACTCTAAATCGCACCACCTCGAACGACGAGCGCGTTCTCGCCAGCTGTGGCGGCGCCACGGGCCTTGAGCGTTCCGCCACACGACGGCTCGATCGTGGCCAGGCCGTCAGCAACTGATTGCACGGTGCCGATCTGCCAAGGTCGTCCGGGATCAAGTCCAGGAACGCGGGGAGCGGGCTACGCATGGGGGCTCCACCTCCTCGAACGGCATCACGGGCTGGCACGAAGCAGACCGCGATCGCCGTCAGAGCCTACACATAGACGTAGCCCGTAGCGAGCACAAGGCAGATCTCTGTCAGTCGCACACGGCGCGGGACTGCAGGCGCTCAAGCGTAGGGGCCAACATTTGGCGCTTATTACATAAAGCACGCAATCAACTCCGGCCTCGACGGGCGAAAAAGATCGCCCATGAGGCTGCCATATTCGTGCTCCAATCATCGCCACTGACCTGCACGTCAGTGCGGCCACATCCCGCGTTCGCGAGCTTCTATGTGCGGCTTCTCAGCCGTCTCGGCGCTCAAAAAAATATGCGGTGCAACGAAGCCATGACATCTCTGTCGGAGGAGATTGGTCATTCCTCGACATTGGTAGGCGCCAGCGCGGCGAGCGCTCGTCATCGACCTGCCGCTCAAACTCGAGCGCTAGACAGTGAAAGGCATCCAGGACCAACTCGATCCCAAGGACTGGAGCGCGCCTTGGCCAACTTGATGGTCGCCGCGGCCAGGCGTTCATCGGCCATTTCGCAGGAGTAACGATGACCACGTTCAAGGGTATCGACTTTCTCTACGGGTGCATCGGTGCCGGTCCAGTGTTCAAGGTCTCGGTGGATCTTGCCCGGCTCGGGGACTCGCTCACGTGGTTCGCCACGATCAACTGCGATCCGGAGTTCCTGGAACTCCGCGGTAACGCCTGTCGCGGCCACAACGAATCGGAGCGCGCGGCGGTGGTCAGATCGGTTTCCACCGCTATCGATATTGCGCTCGACGCCGGCTAGGAAAACGCTTGCCAGAATCGCGTTTACCGGCCTGATCAGCCCTGCCGCACTGGCGATCTAAGCTCTCCGGGCGGCCTCTGCAAGGAGTACCGCGGGCCACATGCCCGGGTGACTGCAGCCGCGCTCTTGACTGCAGGCGACAAGGGTCCCGACCACCACGATTCGTTCTCCCCGCCAGCGTCGACAGATCTGCTCATCGAGGCCGTGCGCTCCGCTGCCGGTGCTCAGCCAGATGGTCGACTCGGCGTGGTCTTGATGCCCAGCTTGTGGATTGTCGGAAATACCGGGCGTGTCACGGTCAAGGAAGAAGATGCCTGTGACGGACAGGCGCATGCCGCTGAGCGTGTCCAAGTGCTCAAGTGCCCGGATGACGGTGAAGAGACTGCCCATGGCGTCGCAGCGTACTCCTATCTGAAGCTTTGCTGTCTTTGCTTCGGTCGCCTTCAAGCATTAGCCTCATCGTGGGCATCATCACGGCTACGTCGTCTGGCCCATGCTTGCTTCGGCATGGTCACGGCAGAACGCAGGAGGTCAGCAGCGAAAGAGGCTCCGGCCGTGGCTCCGCGAACTGCTCATCACCATCGGTGGCAATCGCAGCGAAGACGAATGGCGACCGATGAAGCGCAACTCTTGGCCTGGATCAGGCCCGATTCAAACGCTCCTTGGAGTTTGGCTGGATAGCGAGAAGCTATTTCCCCTCCATCTGGCCACCCGCATGTTGGCGGGCCGAGCGGTCGACCTCCGTGCGCATGACCCGCCAACGAAACAGGAGGTCGTAGAGCGCCGGAATCAGCCCGAGCGTCACCAGCGTGCCCAGCGCCAGTCCGCCGATCATCGTGATCGCCATGCCGGTCCACAGCGGTCCCGCGAACAGCATCAGCGGGATCAGGCCGACGATGCAGGTCAGCTTGGTCATCACGATGGGCCGCAGTCGCTTGACCGCCGCGGCAACGACTGCCTCGCGCCGACCGAGACCGGCGGCGCGTTCCGCCTCGATGCGCTCCAGCAGCAGGACCGCGTTGTTGACAATGATCCCGGCCAGCGCCAGCAGGCCGAAGGTCGCCATGAAGCCGAACGGATAACCGGTCAGCAGCAACGCGAGCGTCGCGCCGATCAGCACGAAGGGCACGCTGGCGACGATGATGAACAGCTTGCGGAACGAGTTGAACTGCCAGATGAAGAGCAGCAGGATCGCGATCAGCGCATGCGGCATGAACTCGAGCAGCGCCTGATTCGCCTCGGCCGAGTCCTCGATCTCGCCGCCCAGTTCGATGCCGTAGCCCGGCGGCAGCGCGATGGCGGCGATCCGCGGCGCGATCGCCTGCACCAGCTCGCTGGTGGTCCGCGTCGGGTTGTGCCCGGTGACGGTGAGCGTGCGCACGAGATTGCGACGCACGAGTGTCGACGGCTCGGTGTCGCTGGTCACCGAGGCGATGGCCGACAGGGCCACCGGCGCGCCGCCCGCGGACGGATACACCAGCGTGTCGGCGGGCGAGCCCTTGGCGGCGCGTTCGGACGCGCCGCCGCGCAGCACGATGGGCGCCGACACGCCGTTGTCGTGAACGACCGACGCCGCGACGCCGCCGTAGCGCATCTGCAAGGCCCGGGCGATGTCGTCGCTGGAGACACCCGCCTGGCGCGCCCGCGCCTGATCGACCTGGATCACGCGCCGCGGCACGCGCGTCATCCAGTCGTCGTAGACATCGACGTTGCCGGGCACCGAGGCCAGCGCGGCCTGGATCTCGCCGCCGATGCGCCGCAGTTCAGCCTCGTCGGGCCCCGACACGCGATAGATCGCGACGCCGGCCTCCGTGCTGCCGAGCGAGAAGCGCTTCGGCTCCGCTCGCAGCTCGGGAAAGTGCAGGCGCATGTGCCGCTTGGCTCGGGCGAGGACGTCGTCGATCCGCGTCCCCGGCTGCACGCTGACGGTGAAGTACGCAATGTTGGCCGCTGGCAGCGGTGGATTCAGCCCGAGGACGATGCGGGGGCCGCCATCGGCCACATAGCCGATGCTGTCCACGACCTCGGGATTGGCGTTGCGGTCGGCCAGCCAGCGGCTCATCGCCTCGACGGTACGCAAGGTCTGGCGGGAGTCGCTGCCCGGCTGCAGCGTCACCGGCATCTGGAACTGCAGCCGGTCCGACTTGGGGAGGAAGTCGTACGGGATGTTCGACAGCACCGCGCCCGCCGCGATCAGCAACGCGACCATGCTGCCGATGAACAGCGCCTTGTGATCGAGCACCCATCCGATCAGCGCGCGATAGCCGCGATAGAAGCGCGATCCGCCCTGATCGTCCGAGGCGCCATGAGTCGCCGGCACGTGAGCGAAGTACAGGCACAGCAGCGGCGTGACGGTGAGGCTCAACACCCAGGAGCCGAGCAGCGTCACCGCCAGCACGACCGCCAGCGAGCGCAGGTACTCGTTGGTGGCCGTCTGGCCGAAGAAGAAGGGGGAGAAGGCCAGCACGATCACCAGCGACGAGCTCAGCAGCGGCACCGCGAGCGTGCGGCCGGCCTCGATGCAGGCGTGGCGGCGTTCCTCGCCGGCGACCAGGCGGCGTTCGATGTCCTCGGCGATGACGATGCCGTTGTCCACCAGCAGGCCCAGCGCCAGGATGATCGCCGCGATCGACACCGTCTGCAGCTCCACGCCGAGCGCGCGCATCGCGATCAGCGCGCCGAGGATGGTCAGCGGCACGATGGCGCCGACGATCAGTCCGGTGCGCCAGCCCAGGAACAGCATCACCACGGCCATGACGATGACCACCGTCTCGCCCATGACGTGATGCATCTTCCCCATCTCGCGCTCGACGACGTCGGCTTGGAAGGTGACCACGTGCTGCTCGAAGCCCACCGGCAGCAGGCGCTGGGTCTCTTCCAGCTTTGCCCGCAGTGCCTTGCCGAAGGCGGCGATGTTGCGCCCCTGGGCCATCGACACCGCCACGACAACCGCCGGCTGCCCTTGATAGACCGCGGCGCTCTCCGGCGGATCGGCCGGCAAGACCTGGATCCGCGCCAGTTGGCCGAGCGGCACCTGACGACTGCCGGCGGCCGCCGGCACCGCGACGAGGAAGTGGCGGAGATCGTCGAGGCCGCGGATCTCGCCCGAGGTCGCGACCGTCATGGCGAGTCCGGACGCCGAGATCAGCCCGCCGGGCGCGATGACGTTCTGCGCCTGCAGTTGCTGCGCGATCGCGGCCGGCGCCACGCCGGCCTCGACCAGGCGGGCGCGGTCGAAGTCGACGTAGACGCGGTCCTCGCGCAGGCCGTAGAGCGACACATGCTCGACGCCCGGGAGCGCATAGAGCTGCTCGCGCAGCCGGCGCAGCGGCTCACGCATCTCGCTCATGCCGAAGCCTGGCGCCGTGACGGCGATCGACGCGACGGCGACGCGGCCGAAGTCGTCCTCGACGAACGGGCCCACCGTGCCGGCGGGCAGCTCGGCGGCGGCCTCACCGGCCTTGGCACGCACGCGCTGCCAGAGCGCGGGCAGATCGCTCACCCGGTCGTAGGCGGTGAGCTGCAGCACGGCGCTGCCGGGCCGCACCGTGGTGACGATCCGCTTGAGGTCGCCGATCTCGCGCAGGCGCTCTTCGGTGGGTTTGGCGAGCAGTTGCTCCACCTGCTCGCTGGGCATGCCGGGGAAGGCGACCGATACCAGCGCGTCGCGCACGGTGACGGAGGGCTCTTCCTGCGAAGGGAAATCCAGGAAGGTCGCCACGCCGGCCAACAGCAGCAGCACGGCGGTCAACAGGGTCAGCCGGCTGGCCCCCAGGGCGGAGTGCGTGAGCTTCACAGGGGGCCTCCGTCGGCGAGGCGCGATGCCACGGGCAGCGGCTGGACCGCCTGCCCATCGCTCAGGAAGGCCGACCCCGCCGTCACGATCTGCTCGCCGGGTTTCAGGCCGGCGCTGATGACGAAGCGCTCACCGGCAATCGGGCCGAGGGTGACCGGGCGACGGGTGACGCGTCCGGCCGCCTGCTGATAAACGAAGACGGCGGCGTTGACGCCGCGGGCGTCGGCGATCACCGCCGACAGCGGCACCGTGAGCGCTCCGGCCGGGGCGCCAGCGGGCGCATCAATCAGGTCGAGCGACAGGCTGTCGCCGCTGCGCAGTGCGTTGGCGGCGCCCTGAAAGTCGAGGATCACCTGGGCGCTGCCGCCGGCGTCCAGGCGCGACGAGACACCGCGCAAGCGCAGCGAGAAGGGCTCGGCGGCACCGGCACGCCGCGCGCGCACCAGCGCGCCCGGCTGCAGCCCGCTGGCGATGTCCCCCGGGAGGACGGCCACTGCCTGTGGCCGCCCGAGGCCCTCCAACTGCAGCAAGACCTGGCCCGCCGCCGCATCGCCCTGCGGCTGTGCCAGCCGCGCGACCACGCTGCCGTCGAAGGGCGCGCGGATCTCGCTCTGATGCACCGTGCGCCGCGCCAGCGCCAGGTCGGCTTCCGCCGTCTGCCGCTGAGCAGCCGCGGCATCGAGGGCGGCCTCCGCCGCCGTCAGCGTCGCGCGCGACGTTGCCCCGTCATCGAACATGGCCTGCTGCCGCCGCCATTGGCTGTCGCGCTCGCGCCATTGCGCGGCCGTGGCACGCAGCTGCGCCTCGGCCTGACGCAGCTTCAACAGCATCGGTGCCGGGTCCAGCCGTGCCAGTACCTGGCCCTGGCGCACGCGGTCGCCGACATCGACGGCAATCGCCGCAATGCGACCGCCCTGTTCGAAGGCGAGGTCGGCACGCTGCTCCTGCCGGACCATGGCGATGAAGCGGGTGTCGCTGCTTGCAGCGCCGATGCCGGCTGTCTCCAGCTTCACGGTGCGCGGCGCAGCGGGTGGCGCCACGTTCGCGCGGCCGCAGCCGGCAAGCACCGTGGCCGCCACGGCCAGCAGGCAGGCACTCGCGACGCGACGGGAAGGGCGTGTGCTCAAGGGCAATTTCATCGTTGCTTGCATCGAATCAGTAGGCGTAGGTGACTGCCAGGGTGGTCGACACGGGATTGCGGCGTTCGACGACCGGGCTGTGCGCCGCGTTGTCGAAATAATGCGTCCCGCGCAGTTCCAGCGATCCCGTCCAGTGCGGGTCGAAGCGGTGCTCCCAGGTGGCCGCCACGCTGCCCGCATACAGGCCTCCACCGGCCTGGAAGGCGGCGAAACGGCTGCTGGCCGCCTGCGCCGCCGTGACGCCGAAGTACGCCTGGTTGTAGCGGCGGTCACCCCACAAGGCGTCGACGTCCAGCGTCACGTGTTCGCGCCCGGCCTTCAGCACGTCGTACTCGACGCCGGTGCGGTATCGGTTCCGGCGCGCGCCATCGCGCAGCGCGAATTCCGCCTCGACGCTGGCCGAGAGGCCATGGCCCAGGTTCTGCACGAGCAGGCTGCGCGTGGTCAGCGAGCCCCGCACGTCGCCCATGCCGGCCAGGCGGCGGTCGCCGGGGCGCCAGTCGCTGTCACGTTGCAGGCGCCCGAAGTCGTAGAACATCGACTGCGATCCATACAGCCCCCAGTCCGTCTGGAACTGCAGGCCGGCGCCGCGCGTCGTGTCGAGGAAAAACACGCCGCGCTGAACGACCAGCACGGGGGCCGGCTGCAGCCGCGTGCGGTCCGCGCCTGCGTAGCGTGGCGCGAGCTGCGCGGCGGCGCCGACGGTGATCTCGGTCTTGTCGCCGAGCAGCGAGGAGGGCGTCGGGCCGTCTGCGGCGATGGCGGCGCCCGAAGCGGTCATCGACGCGACGAC
The DNA here is from genome assembly GCF_050626985.1 of Roseateles noduli. NCBI lineage: Bacteria > Pseudomonadati > Pseudomonadota > Betaproteobacteria > Burkholderiales > Sphaerotilaceae > Roseateles > Roseateles noduli. The sequence continues at coordinate 5,364,275 of NZ_CP192463.1, read as the reverse complement.
TGCCACGCCGGTGCGCGAGAGAAGGAGGGAAACGTGATGAGGCAGATGAGACAGATGAGACAGATGAGACAGATGAGGCATGGGTGCTCCAGGGAGGCGAACAGGGAGGCGAACAGGGAGGCGAAACAGGGAGGCGAAACAGGGTGGCTGATGCGCCGGGCGCATCGGGGGACGGTTCAAAGGGCGGCGGCGGAAGCGGGCAGCGCGACGCCATAGAAGGCTCGGAACAGCAGCACCCGGTTCAGCGCCACATCGCGCTGCGTCTCGAGCCGCGCCAGCGCTGATTGCCCGGCCGCGATGCGCTCGGCCAGCAGGTCGGCGCGATCGACCCAGCCAGCCTCGGCGCGGGCGGTCGCGCGTTGCGCGCGGCGCTGCGTGCGATCGTCCTGATCCGCTTGACGGCGCTCGGCCTCACGCCAGGTGGACTGCGCGTCGAGGGCCTCGAGCACCTCCCGGAACGCGCGTTGGACGGCCTGTTCGTAGCTCACGACGCCCGCCTCGCGCCGCAGCTGGGCCAGATCGAGCGCGGCCTGGCGACGGCCGTGGTCGAACAGCGGCAGCGTCAACTGCGGCATGAAGCTCCAGACGCCGCTGCCGCTCGCGAAAAGACCGCGCAGGCCCTCGCTGGCCGTGCCGATGCCGGTGCTGAGGCGGATCGATGGGAAGAACGCGGCCCGTGCGGCACCGATGTCCGCGTGCGCGGCACGCAATTCGGCCTCGGCCTGCTGCACGTCCGGACGCTGAAGCAGCAGTCGCGAATCCAGGTCGCGCAAGGCGGCCGGCTGGCTTGACGCGTTGGCGAGCGGCGCCAGCGGCCCCACCGGCGCGACATCCGACCCGGTCATCAGCCGCAACGCGCGCAGCAGGCCGAGATGCGACTCGCGCGACTGCGCCTCGGCCACGGCCGCCCGGTCGTCCTGCGCCCGAAGGCGGTCGACGTCGTCGTCGGAGGCAAGGCCCACCGCGCGTTGACGCTGCCCGAGGGCCAGCAGGTCCGCGCTGTGGGCATGGAGCGCTGCCGCCACATCGAGCGCCTGCGCCGCGCTGCGTTCCAGGATGTAGAGCCGGAGCACCTCGGCGACCAGCGCGCCTCGCACCGCCTGTTGCCCGTGGGACGAGGCGAGATAACGCTCGCGTGCCGCATCGGACAGCGACTTCAGCCGGCCGAAGAGGTCCAGTTCGTAGTCGTCGAGACCGAGGGTGGCCGAGACCTGCTTCTGGCCATACCGCGCGTCCTGCTCCGTGCTGTCGAAACGCTGGCGCGACTGGGTCGCCGAGACGCCGACCGTCGGCCACCGATCGGCCTGCTGCAGCCGGTACTGGGCCCGGGACTGGTCGACCTGGAGCACCGCCAGCCGGTAGTCGGTGTTGGCCGCCAGCGCTCGCGAGACCAGCGGCGCGAGGTCACGGTCGGGGGCCAACGCAGCGATGAAATCACGCTCCTGCGGTGTGAGGGCCACGTCCGGGCGGGTCTGCGTGCTCAGCGGGATCCCGTCGTCGGACAGGCGGGCCGGCAAGCGCATCTCGGGACGCTGGGCAGGCGGGGCGAGGGCACATCCCGCCACGGTCAGCGCGATCAGGCCGGCCGCGGCCGTGCGTTGAACGCGATGCCCCGGGCGGAGGGCGAAGTGTGGAATCATGCGCGAGCGCTCGAAGGTGTCCATGCCCCGAAGCGTCGACGAGGAGTTTCAAGGCACGTTCGGCGAATCATCAAGATTTCATCAAGGACCCTTGGGGATGCCACCCCTCATTCCGCCGTCGCCCCGCCACCGTTGCCGTGTTTCCACGGCGTCTTTCCTTTCCTCAATTCGCTGACCCATCGTGATGACCGACAAGAAGGTGCTCGTCGTCGAGGACGACCTGGACAGCGCCAGCATCCTGGAGGCCTACCTGCGCAAGGACGGTTTCGCCGTGACGCTGGCGCATGACGGCCATCGGGCCGTGCAGCTGCATGCCCAATGGCGACCGGACATCGTGCTGCTCGACGTGATGCTGCCGCGGCTCAGCGGCATCGAGGTGCTGTCCAGCATCCGCCGTGCCGGCGACACGCCCGTCATCATGGTCACCGCCGTCGGTGACGAGCCTGACAAGCTCGGCGCGCTGCGTTACGGCGCCGACGATTACGTGGTCAAGCCCTACAGCCCCAAGGAGGTCGTCGCCCGCGTCCATGCGGTGCTGCGTCGCTCCTCGCCGGCGCGAGTCGCCGATGGCCCGTTGCGCCACGGCCGCTTGAGCGTCGACGTCGACGCCGTGGTCGCCGCGGTCGAGGCCCCGGACGGCAGTTCGCGCCAGCTGCTCGACCTGACCCCGACCGAGTTCAACCTGCTGGTGACGCTGCTGAGGACGCCGTTCAAGGCGTTCACGCGGGGCGAGCTGCTGGAGGCTTGCCTGCCCGACAGCGACGCGCTCGAGCGCGTGGTCGACACCCACGTGCACAACCTGCGCCGCAAGCTCGAGCAGCAGGGCATCACCGGGGTGCTGGTCACCGTGCGGGCCGTCGGCTACCGCTTCCAATGATGCGGCGCCTGTTCCCGGGCCGCGCGGGGCCCATGCCCTTGTGGTTGTGGATGGGCTTGCGCATGAGCGCCCTGGCTTTCGGCGCCATCGCGGCCGTGGCCATCGGCATGTGGGGTTACTTCAGCCTCCACGACCAGGCGATCCTGAACCGCCTGCCGCCGACCGCGCGCGAGGAGATCCTTCGACTGCGCGCGCAGCCCCAAGGCAACGAGGAACGCCTGTGGTCGCTGATCCAGCAGCACTATGCGGTCGAGCAGTTCGTGCCGGGCCTGTCCAATCCCGATTGGCTGATGGTCGGCGCGTTGGCCGCCTGCGAGCTGCCATTCCTGGTGCTGTTCGGCGTCCTCGCGTCGCGGACCTTGTCGCGCCAGTTCGGGCAGGTGGCGCGGTCGGCTCGCCGCGTCGCGGGCGGAGACTTCCGCGTGCGCGCGACGGTCCATGGCGCACCGCCTCGCGAGATGGTCGAGTTGACGGGGGACTTCAACGACATGGCGGCCAAGCTGGAGCAATACGAGCGGGAGTTGAGCGAGTCCAGCGCCATGTTGGCGCACGAGTTGCGCACGCCGCTGAACGCCGCGATGGGACGTGTGCAGGGCATGCTGGACGACGTGTTTCCGCGCGACATGGCGCAACTGGCATTGGTCCACCGGCAGCTGGCGCAGATCAATCGACTGGTCGGTGACCTGCATCTGTTGTCGTTGGCCCGGGCCGGGCAGTTGCGGCTGGCGCATGAGCCGTTCAGCCTGGCCGAGCTGGTCCGCGAACGCGTGTCCTGGCTGGAAGTCGCGATGAAGGAAGCGGGCGTCCTCGCGACAGCGACCTTTGAAGGCGACCTGACCCTCCACGGTGACCGGGACCGCGTGGGTCAGGTCTTGCTCGTCCTGATGGAGAACGTGGTGAGGCACGCCGCCGTGGGCGGCGTGCTGGAGATCCGGGCGACAGCCGTCGATCGGAGCGTGGAGCTGGTCGTGGCCGACCGCGGATCGGGCGTTGCCGACGAGGAGTTGCCGCGCCTGCTCGACCGGTTCTGGCGCGCGGACCAGTCCCGATCCAGGGACTCCGGCGGCTCGGGCCTCGGCCTCGCCATCGCGGAGGCGATCTGTCGTGCCCATGCGGGCATGCTGGTGTTGGCGCCGCGCGAAGGCGGCGGGCTGCGGGCTGTCGTCACGCTGCCGAAAAGCTTCAACGGCTGAGGGCGGATCAGAAGCCCATGCGGGTCAGGTCCTCCTGCACGAACTGCTGGCCGCTGCGTTCCCGGACGCTGGGCAGCGCCGCCACGCGCCGACGCCACGCCTGAAGGGCCTGGTGGTCTTCAGGTGCCGGGATCCCCGCCGCGTCGGCAAACATCAAGCCGGCGAAGAGCGTGATGTCCGCCATGGAGAAGTGATCGCCGGCCAGGAACGGGCGGTGCTGGAGCAGGTCGTCGAAGTACCGGTAGCCCTGCACCACCTTTTGGGCCTCCTGCAGGCCCATTTCCTTGCGGGCCGACCAGTCGGGGCTCTTGTAGACCTGCAGGGCCGCGCCGAGGCCAGGCGTCGCGTGGTGGAAGTAGAGGCCGACGGGATCGAGCACGAAGGACTCGGCGCGCCGCTGCATCATGTGGATCAGCGCCTTCTCCCTGGGGGTGCGGCCGGTGAGCGAGGGGCGGCCGTCGAGGTTGTCGAGGTATTCGGTGATGGCCGTCGATTCCGAGATCAGCGTGCCGTCGTCCAGTTCCAGCACGGGCACGATGCCCGCCGGGTTCTTGGCCAGGAAGGCCGGCTGCTTGTGCTCGGCGGCCATCAGGTCCACGGACACGAATTCCACCTGGTCGTCCAGACCCTTTTCGGCCAGCACGATGCGGATGCGGGCGGGGTTGGGGAAGCCGGGGCGGTCATAGATCTTCATGGTTCATCCTTGTCGGTTGACAGTGCTGGTTGACATTGTGGGTCAAGATGCCTATCTATCTATCGATAGATAGATGAGCATGGGAGCGGACTCTAAGGGCTCGCCTGACTTTGTGTCAAACTAATCTATCGATAGATAGATTCAACTGTGAAAGGGCGCCGATGTCCTCGAAGAGCCACACGCAAGCGGCGGACGCAGGTGCCGCCAAGACGGATACCCGGGAGGAACTCCTGGCCGCCGCCCGCTTGGCGGTGCAGGCCCACGGCTACAACGCGCTGAGCTTCCGGGAGCTGGCCAAGGAGGTCGGCATCAAGAGCGCCAGCGTCCATTACTACTTCCCCACCAAGGGCGACCTGGCCGCGGCACTCGCCGGCCGCTACGCGGACGAGGCGGAGGCCTTCCTCGGCGAGCTCGGCGCCAGCGGCATGCCGCATGACGATCTGATGCGCGCTTACGCAGGGGCCTTCCGCGTGGCGCTGGAGAACGACAACCGCATGTGCCTGTGCGGGATCATGACCGCCGAGTACGACGATCTGCCCGCGCAGGCCCGCACGGAGGTGGACCGCTTTGCGCAGATCAATGCGGAGTGGCTCGCCGCCACGCTGAGGCCGCGCCACCGCAAGGCGCCGCCCGCCGAGCTGGAACAGCGCGCGGTGGCCATCTTTGCCGCCATCGAAGGCGCGCAATTGATCGCACGCGGACGCAAGGACGTCGGTGCCTTCGATCGGATCATCGACACCTACCGCAGCGTCGGCCTCTTCAGTTGAAGTCGGTGCGTCCGTTGCGTGCGCCAGCCTGCTCGCCCGCTACTCAGATTGCCGAGAGTGGTCCTCAGCCGATTTCAAAACGAGTTGCAACGGATCGACGGCCTCCTTGGCTCAAGGTGTGACTAGATCTCTGAACGACGACGGAAGCTCGCGCGGAACTCCGTCGGCACGACACGCTTTAGGCGCAGGAACTGCCGGTTGAAGTGGGCCAGGTTCCTGAACCCCGCTTCCTCTGCAACCGCCCTTACGCTGAGTTCGGTGTTGATGAGCAGCTGGCAAGCCGTGCCGATCCTTAGTTGGCTGATGTAGGCCAGCGCGGTCATGCCGGCGTGCCGCTTGAACCAACGATGAAACGCTCCGACCGACATGGCGGCGGAAGCCGCCAGTTCGGGCACGCTGGGGGCGTTGCGTGCGTCGGCATGGATACGCGCCAGCACCAGCGACAGGCGTGTCTGAGCACGGTCATCGCTCGTCACGGATGCGTGGCTCGCCAGAGATGTCATCCCGTCGTCTTCCGCCAGCGTCGCCAGGATCGTGAGCAGCAATGGCAGACGTCGGGCCGCATGGGTCGTAGGGAGCGACAGCATGAGGGGCCGCACCTTCAAGGAAATCTTGCGGGAGAAGCGGATGCCGCGGTTTGACGCCCGGCGAAGCACCTCCAACGACATCATCTCCGGCCATTGCTCCACCAGTCGATCCAGCCAGTGCAAGGAGAACCAGGCGACCACCGCCTGGATTGGAAGGGCTGCCTGCAGACGCCCGTTCGAGGCCCAGCTGTGTGGCTGGTTGGGCCCGATCATCACCAAGTCACCCGACTCGAACGGCTCGACGCTGTCACCGACGTATCGCTGCCCGCACCCGTTCATCACCAGCGTGAGTTCGAACTCGGGGTGGTAATGCCACAGGAAAGGAATCTCCGCGAAGTCCTTGCACTGTAGTGACCAGGATTCCCCCGGATTGATCCTTATGTGCTCAAAGAAGGCTCTCAACCGACTCCCCCGGTGTATTGGTCAGAATCGTACCAATCGCCTTCGACGTAGGATTACCCGGCACGTGAGCCGCCAGAAAAATATGTCGGGTGTGCCCCCCTCCTACCCATGGCCCCATCCTCGTCGCCGCAGCATCCCGGGCAGGCGCCGTCGCACTCGCCAATTCACTGGTGGCGTGGGGGTTCGATGTACTGCTAACCGCGGCATGGTCAGAGGCTGACGTGATGCGGACCAAGGCTTGGTGCTCGGTCGCCGTGTTGGACGCGCAGACGAAATGCGAGTCGGTGCTGCCACTCGTCACCGTCCTTCACTCGGCAAGCCCTGAGCTTCCGATTCTGGTGTTGTCGCATCAGGCCACGGCAGCGTGTCGCGTGGCCGTACTGCAGGCCGGTGGAGACGCCTGTCTCAGCACCACTGGAGACGAGCGGGGACTGGAACTGGAGGCGCGGCTTCAGGGACTGTGCCGCCGGGGGCTTTTGCTGCCCGACACGAAACCACGTCTACTCGCTCGGCATCACTTGGCAGATCACCGACGCGGTCACTCTGGTGGCAAACCTCGTGCATGACAAGCGGACGCATCCGGAAGGCCGGCAGCCGGAAGGTGCCTATTGAAACGCTCGCAGCAGAAATGGGCGCGCGCGTGCGCCCGAGCGATCTTCCTTCTCTTGCTAACCAGACGTGAGTTGTTCGATCAGAGGCTTGTTGGCCAGAGCAAGACCGGCAGCGGAGACCGGGGAAGCTCGGGGAAGCACGAGACCAGGCTGAACTGCGCGGGGCCGGACCCCTATCGCGGCTTGGGAGTGCATTCCCCTCTGGCTCGAAGAACTGATCACAGTGCCCCGCGGAATGTGCAACAACAGCCTTGCTTAGCTCAAGCCGCATTCTTATCGGTACAGCTAAACAAGCTGTTTAAGCTAAGCATACGCGGCGCGTTTGTCAATCAAGAGGCTGGTCCGCACCGTGCGGTCGTCGGAAAGGCCCGACAAACTACCTTGCCGAGAGGCTCGCAGCCACGGAAGTTTTGCCACTAGATGCTGGCGTATGCCGCTGCCGGTGCCTTGATCGCCACCAAGACCATGATTACTAAGGCCTTGGTAGCTTCATGCAGTAATGACGTTCATTCGCACTTTTTGATGTTCATTCGCAGCTATTGTTGGAATTGACACCATGGCAGGTGCACGTCGCGCCAAACGCGCCGCTCTTCGTCAGACTCAAACGTCCGCCTCTTCATGGCCTCAAGGTCTGGGATGAATGGCGTGGGGGGCTTTCGGGTGATCGACTCGCCGTAGGCCTCGAACCAGTGCTGCTTTGCGTGCGCGCCGCAGTTGGGGCATGCGAAGTCGGTCTCAGAGACCGAGGCGAGGGGAATTTCTCGTGCCATCTCTCTAGCTCCCCTGCGCCGCTTGCCGGCCCCTCGTATCTGCGGCGACGACTTCAACTCCGGCAAAGTCTTGATCTGGTCTCATCGTGATAGCCTACTCGAAGCAGAACCTCACCGATGACAACTTCTGGCCGGGACTGCCAGTTCAGTGCGGCACCAGACAGCCGACATCTAGGAAGGCCGCGCCGACAACGCGGACGGTCAAGCGGCGCAGCCGTGGTCGACGACTTCAAATTTCCGTCTGTTCGGAGATCTCCAGGGCGTCATCGACCTCGATGCCGAGGTACCGCACCGTCGACTCAAGCTTGGAATGCCCAAGAAGCAGTTGGACAGCGCGCAAGTTCTTGGTACGCCGGTAGATCAGTGTCGCCTTCGTCCGTCGCATTGAATGCGTCCCGTAGTCGGCGCGGTCAAGTCCCAACTCGTCCACCCAGTGTCCGAGGATCCTGGCGTACTGACGCGTGCCCAAATGAGGTGAGTCGTGCAGTCGGCTTGGGAAAAGGTAGTCCTCGGATTTCAGGCCAGCCCGCTTGATCCACGCTTGCACGGCGTCTCGAGCGGCCGGCGTAATCTCGAATTGAACCGGGCGCTGAGTCTTGTGCTGGACAACGATCGCGCGTGAGGCCACCTGGTCGCCGTGGCAGACGTCGCGGACCTTGAGGCCGACCAGGTCGCACCCACGCAGCTTGCTGTCGATACCAAGGTTGAAGAGTGCCAGTTCGCGAACCCGGCCCTCCATCTGCAGGCGGACGCGCAAGGCCCAGATGTCCTTAAGCTTGAAGGGCGCCTTCTGTCCAACCAGCTTGCCCTTGTTCCACGGCTCGCGAAGAACGATATTGCCTGTGGTGCCCATGATGGTCTCCCATCGAGTTGAGGGCCTTGCAGGATGCGCCTAGCGCAGCATGTCAGCTTTGAAGTGACCGATCGAACTGCCGGACTCGGCCAAGAGCTGACCGTTGCTAATGTCGGGTTCTAGCTAAGCTTGCGGTCCGTTGAGCTTGAACGCCCTAACCCTTCGCTCGAGTGGATGCGCTACGGGAAGGCGATTGGCCCTTGAAGCCGTGGTTCATATCATCGGACTCGCTGACCAAGCGCCGTACCTGCGTGTACCCCTCAGCTCAAACGTTTGGCCTCAAAAGGCGTCCTCAGCTATGCTCGAAACATGAAGAAGAAGATTGCCGATGCAGCGTTTAGCCTAAGTGGGCTTTCCCTTTCAGTCGGCGCGCTCGGCTTCCTCTCAGGTGTCGTGCAACTCTTCATCGACACGTCAATTCAGCTGTCGGTCAAGTGGTCCCTTGCCCTCGGGTGGCTGTCGCTCTCCATCGTTCTCGTGTTGCTGAAGGTGATCTACGATCTCCACAGCGAGAAGAAGCCTGCCCCGCCCTTTGAGACTCCAATCAAGTACTTGCCAGATCAACAGATCCTGGTGATTCGTCGGAACGACAATTTTCTCAACAACATTGTTGTTGGCTGCTATTTCCAGTACGAGGAGATCGACTCTTTGGCCTGTCTCGGTGTCGTCCACATCGTCCAGGAAAAGGTGATCCAGATCCGGATCGTAGGTGGTTTCATTGGGCAAGCCACTGCTCCAACCTCGACTGACTCCCTATCAAGGCTGGTCGTCCGGCCGGTCGTCCCGATAGACGCGCTGAACCAGCTTCCAAGTGCAGGCACATGAAATGAATGAACGATACTTTGCCAAAGTCGTGAAGGTAATTGATAAGCACACCATCGTTGTCAACGCAGGTGCGGACAAGGATCTCAAGGTCGGCAAGCAATTCCTGATCGTTGGCCTTGGCGAAGCCATTGTCGATCCAGACACGAAGGAATCACTTGGTCAACTTGAGGTGGTCCGCGGCAAGGCGCGTGTCACGCATGTGCAGGAGCGAATCGCTACCTTAAAGTCCGCTGAGTACGAAAAGCAACCGGACTTCAAGGAGATCAAGAAGGTGAGCACGGCGGGGAAAGGTGGCCTCGCGAACATTTTCGGTCCTCAGGAAACCGTTACCGAGTCAATCAAGCCAGCCGAGCCGGTTCCGAAGCCGTTTGTAGAGGTCATGGTCGGCGACCTTGCGATTGAAGCCTGACTCGCGGTGGACGTCGCAACCCACCCGTATATGCATCCCGACCTTCTTGCATCGATTGAGCGTTTCCGAGCAGAAATGGAGACCGTCGATGAGGTGGCTCATGTCCTGCTCAAGGGGCACCTCCTCATTGAGGAGTCTCTGTCGGCGGTGATGGATCAGTATGTCTATCACCGAGAGCACCTCGAAGAAGCTCGGCTCACGTTTGCTCAGAAGACGCAGCTCGCTCGTGCCCTATGCCTTCGCAAGAACATGCTGGGGGAGTGGGATCTCATTTCGGCGATTAATTCGCTTCGCAATGACCTGGCGCACAGATTAAATTCTTCTGAACGCGGCAAGAAGCTAGCAAAAGTGAAAGACCTCTACTTCCGTGAGACGGCCGGCTTTGCAAGGATCGAAGAAGTCAAAAAGGAGTCCGACGTAGTAGTGCTTTCTAACGCATGTGCACATTCGGCCGGTTTCTTGTCAACGTTTCTCGCAGACTCACGAGGGTTTCGCCAGATGGTGCATACGCTGGATAGGCAACTCAATCCCGACTTGCCGCCCTTTGAGTTGTGAGCATGACGATGCCTAAAACCCTTTGTATGTCAACTTTCCGGTGAGATGATCAAGGTGGCCGAAGGTCCGCAAAGGGTCGAGAGCTGCGTCTCGCTGCTCGCTACGGCAGCCATTCGACTAGCCAGCAACGGACGGCGGTCCGGATCGCTCGGGCGTGACTGAGCCAACCCAAAGTGCTGCGCGGGTGAAGGTCTCCTTTCGGTCCGAGCTGTCGTCCGGCCGCCGTCCCTTACCGACCGCAACCAGCCTGAAGCCGATGTCGGCTTGCCGTAGTAGGCAAACGACCGCACCCGCCGCAAAGCGGAGACGGCATCCTGATCGCGGCTATGGAAGAGCTCTGGGCGTGCAAGCGTTGCGCCAGTTCAGGCAAGCGGCGTGGACGTGGCCTGCGCTTGGAGGGAGTCGGAAGGTACCGCACTAGATCCCACGCTGGACTCGATGACGTTGGTGAACGCGCTCGCGCACTGGTCTGACCAAGGTAAGCGTGCTGGGATGTCAGGTTGACGTCGGGCCCTGCGACGCTGCAGTTCACACGATGCTGGAAGGTTTGGCCGCGTAGTTCGCCATGAACTCTTTGAACGACGCTGACATCTGTTCGCCAGGAGTGTCGCTGGCCGTGACCCGGTAGACAGGCGCGGGTTGCTTTGGGTCGGCTGTTAGCTTGACGGCGTACAGCCACGAATTGACGAGGTAGTCTGCGAAGACAAAACAGTCTGGGTAGGCGTATCGGTCCGGGTAAATGACGCCACCCCGCTCGTCCAGTTCCTCGTGAACCGGGACCAATTCGCCGAGCGGCCAGAAGCGGAATAGGTCATCGTCCATGTGGCCATCGCTACTCCCGTCGACGGTCATAAGGTACGCCAGCACGTCAGCTGGAAGTGCGACTCCGTATTTGAGTTGAAATGCCTCGACTTCCGCCGCGGAAATTCCAGGCCGAATGGCGATGCCTGATCGCCGCCAATACTCAACGATAGTTCTCCACGGGCCATCACTGGACTTCGTCCCATCTTCGGATTCCAGAGCTGGCTTGGTACGTCGAAGCAATCCAAACATACGTGTCCTCCACGAGAGCCGCCGGATGGGCAAGGTGGACCTGCGATCCGCTCTCGGCCTTCCGAGCACCCGCTCAGTCACAGTATGCGGTCATTGTGCGCTTGAGGGCGCCCAACGGTGAGGCAGCAGGTCCGAGAGGTCGCGTGCCCTCTGCGTCGGAAGACGCGTCAGCACGTCGCGCATGTATGCATACGGGTCGTGGCCGTTGAGCTTCGCTGTCTGGATGAGGCTCATGATGGCCGCGGCGCGCTGCCCGGCGAGCAGTGTCCCAGCGAAGAGCCAATTCTTCCGTCCCGTGGCCCACGGCCTGATCTGCTGTTCGTCGAAGTTGTTGTCGATGGGCAAGGCAGGGTCGCCAAGGTAGCGCGTGAGTGCCGCCCAGCGGTGCAGGCTGTAGTCCATGGCCTTGGCGGTGGCCGAGCCATCGGGCACCTTCGGCCGGAACTCCAGCAACCACTTGTGCAGGGCCTGGGCGACCGGCGCCGCGCGCGTTCGTCGTTCTCGCAAGCGATCCTCTGCTGCCAGGTCCTTCACTTCCCGCTCGATGCCGTAGAGCTGCCCGATAAGCTCGATGGCGGTGACCGCCAAGGTGCTCTTGTTAGCCAGGTGCAGTTCCATGAACTTGCGGCGCGCGTGGGCCATGCAGCCCACCTCGGTGATGCCGCCATCGAGGAACAGCGCCTTGTAGCCCGAGTAGTCGTCGCACACGAGGCTCCCCTTCCAGGCGCTCTCGGCGCCGTGTCCCAGGAAGGTCCGTGGATGCTGGCCGGAGCGGCTCTCGGTGAAGTCGTAGACCACCGCGCGCATATCCTCGAAGGCGCCGCTGGCGTAGGCCCAGAGGTAGGCGCGATGGGTCTTGCCGGAGCCGGGTGCCAGCATGGCCACCGGCGTCTCGTCGGCGTGCAGCACCGGCAGGCGCAGCAGGTCGGACTTCATGGCATCGACCAACGGCTGCAGGCGCACGCCGCACACGCCCACCCAGGCCGCCAGAGTTGAGCGCGGGATGGCCAGGCCGGCGCGCTCGAAGATCGCTTCTTGGCGGTAAAGCGGCAGGTGGTCCGAGTGCTTGGCAACCAGCACATGGGCGAGCAGGCCCGAGGTGGGCAAACCCTTGTCGATGATCTCGGCCGGCACAGGTGCCTGAGTCAGCGTGCGGCACTTCGCGCAGGCCCACTTGCCACGCACATGGCGCTCCACCGTGAAGCTGCCGGGGGTGTAGTCCAGCTTCTCGCTGACGTCCTCGCCGATGCGCTTCATCTGGCAGCCGCAGGCGCAGGTCGTGTCGCTGGGTTCGTGGTGCCGCTCCACGCGCGGCAGATGGGCCGGGAGCGCGGCGCGCTTGGGCCGCTCGGGCGCAGGCTCGGTGTCCTTGCGCTTGGCTGCCATCAGCTCGGCCAGCTGCGCTTCCAGCGCGGCGAGGTCAGCATCGACCGCCTCGTCGAACAGTGCCTTCTGCTCGGCGTCGAGCTGCTCGCTCTTCTTGCCGAACTTTACGCGGCGCAGCTGCGCCATCTCGAAGGTCAGCTTCTCGATCTTGGCGTCGCGCCACTCAATCTCGTGACGGTCGTGCGCTTGGCGGTCCAAGAGCGCTCGCACCTTGGCGCCGATGTGCCCGAGCCCCGCAGCTTCCAGCGAGGCGATGTCTTCTGCACTGAGGGGCGCGGCGACTGCCATAACGGCAGTGTGGTGCGTACGCGGGCTACGCGCATCGGCGCGAGCACCGATTGCGTCACAGTAGCCGGATCGCCCCGTCGTCTTCCACGCGCTGCCACGGGAGACCCAGCACCAGGGCCTGCAACTGCGGCTGCGTCAGCGGCATCTGCTCCAGCGTGACGTCGCGAGGCCACACGAAGCGGCCCTGGTGCAGGCGCCGCGCGGCCAGCCACACGCCAATACCGTCATGCAAGAGCACCTTCATGCGAGTGGCCCGCCGGTTGGCAAAGAGGTAGGCGTGATGAGGCTTGGCGCCCCCGAAGACCTGAACGACACGGGCCAGGGCGGTCTCGGTGCCGGCGCGCATGTCCAGTGGCGTCGTCGCGAGCCACACGGCGTCGATGCGGATCAACGCAGCAGCTCGCGCATCCAGGCTGCGCACGCATCGGCTGCGCTGGCCGGCCACGTCACTGCGACGGTAGTCGACCCGCGGCGAACCTCAATCCGGATGGGCTCAGCGCTCGGCGAAGGCGGCGCTGGTGGCGCCGGCATCGGGAGCGCGATAAAGCCCATAGGCTGATCGCTGGCAGGCACTGCGTCGACAGGCGGTAGAGCTCTCTCCAGGACCCAGCGACGCAGCAGGTTGGCGTTGATGCCCTGAGCCATCGCCACAGCGGCCATCGAGACGCCCGGCTGCTGCGCGGCTTGCACCGCCTGAGCCTTGAACTCCGCGCTGTGAACTCGCCGCCGGCGGCCTGGCCCTGCTTGATCCATAGTGCGTACGTACCCATCAAGTCGCTGATGGATACGAGCATCCTAGGCATGGCTCAGCGGATCAAGATGACTTGCCAGGACGCTTACTGACCAAGTCCCTATCCTGGGTTTCAGCATAAGGGCGGTCGACCGCAACAGAATCTGATCCTTCCTCAGTTTCGGTGGAGGCTGCCATGGATTTATCGGAAGTTCGCTTCGTGGGGCTTGACCTCGCTAAGCGCGTGTTCGCAGTCCAACTCCAGGCTGCTGACGGTCGAGACCTCGGTTGTCGCACTCTCGCTCGCGACGAGCTGGAGCCGTTCTTCTCGTCCTTGCCGCCCTCGGTGGTTGCGATGGAGGCCTGTGCGGGTGCGGGGTACTGGTGCGCTGTCCTCAGCGCTCAGGGACACACGCCGCTGCCGCTGCATGCACGAGCTGTTGCGCGCCTTCGAATGGGCCCCAAGAACGACAAGAAGGACGCGGCGCTCATCTTGCTTGCTGCGCACCTGCCTGATGCCCGCGCGGTGCTCGTGAAGTCGAGGGATCAGATCGCTGCGCTGTCCCTGCATCGGATGCGCGAGCTGATCTTGCGCCAGGAGACTGCCTGCGCGAACCAACTGCTCGGATTCCTTCTGGAAATGGGTAGCGTGCGTTGGAAGACTGCTCTCGGGCTAAGGCAAGCCGCTGACGATGAGGTCGGCGCCGAGGTCGAAAACATGCCGGCTGAGATGCAGTTCACGATCCGCTCTAGCCTGACGCGGTTGCGCGCGGCCCACGAGGAAAACCTCGCCATAAAAAAGGCGCTCCTACGCTGGCACGTCAACCACGCGCGAAGCATCACCTTGGCGTCGATTCCCGGTATCGGCTTTGGCGCAGCGACCGCGCTCACCGCATCGATTCCAGAGCCGCCGCCGTGGACCTCGGGGCGAGCGTTCTCGGCGTACCTCGGCCTCGTTCCCATCCAGCATTCGTCCGGAGACAAGACTCGACTTGGTCACATCGGACGCGGCGGGGATCAGTACCTGAGACGGGCGCTCTTTCTCGCGAGCCGCAGTGCGGCGATGCTCTGCTACCGAAAGGCGGAAGGTCCAAGCAGCTTGGTGTCCCTGTTGAATCGAAAGCCCTTCAACGTCGCAGTGAGCGCCCATGCCGCACGGTTGGCGAGGACGAGCTGCCAAATGCTGATCGACGGCACGCAGTTCGAGGAGACCGCGGCTTGGCGGCTCACTCCCTTCAGCGGGAAAGCCCATACTACCGCCGGGAGGCGCGGCGAAGCGCCGCATGACAGTTGATCCCGAGCCGCACATGGAACTTCGAGTTCGATCCATCGCTGGGGATTGTTGTGCGGAACACCGAATGGACAACGGGACCTTGAGTCCGCGGGATGGCAGGCGCCGCGCCTTTCTCTTGCCTCGGGTCCAAAGCGACGGCTTCGCAGCGGGTGCGGACACCCCTCAAGATGACAGCCGCCTCTCTGAAAGCTGACTCACACCCGTGCCCGCTGGCTAGACTTCGCGACTTCACGAGAGGAGTCGGATTTTGGATGCGCCAGACCCACGGGCCGCATGCAGGGAGGTCATCCTGTATTGGCGCCCGCTCTCCCAACTGGCGGAGTTCGCTGAGTTGCGGCATGGTTACGGGAACAGCAACGGGGGATTCGGCGTCACCTATCCGGGAGACCTGGATGAGTACGATGTCCAAGTCGAAGGAATCCACCTCCCGGCTGGTTCCCTGCTTGTCTACGGCTTTGCCATCGCGCTCCCGCCGGGCTGGGAGGTCGTCGTCGATGAGGGCGTCTACCTGCACGTCCTACTTTCAGTTCTGCTGGAACACGGACTGGCGGCCGAGGCCGGCCGTGTTGAACGCCTGCTCAATGCGCGAGACCCGCTTCCAGCTTGGCGCTGATGTCGGCAACGCAGCGATCTCGGTCAGCGGGCGCCGTGCGACGCGCGACCGGTCCTGAGCGCCTTTCGGTCATCCACGCGTCGGTCGGGTCAAGCTCCGGCCGTCCGCTCTGATTGTTAGATCGATCGTTTAATGTTGCCGCCCGAGTTCACGATCTTCGAGTGGCCGCAGCGAGGTCCCTCGGCCGTCTCAGATCGACCCGTTGCGGAAGTTGGCTCAGGCCGAGCAAGGCGCCGGAAAGCGGCCATTCAACGTTTGAGGCGGACCCCTTGAAAAGCCACTTCCACTGATCGCGTCCCTGGTTTAAGAGTCGCGCCAGCATTGGGGAGATGGCCGCGGGCATGCACCCACAGCCTGCTACGGCCAGAACTTTTGAGCTTTTGGCTCATCTTGGTGTGACCTGCGCCTTGAGTGCCGCCAGGTCTGCGTCCTCGGCCTCGTCGAAGAGCGCCTTATGCTCGGCATTCAACTGCTCGCTCTTCCTGCCGAACTTGACGCGGCGCAACTGCGCCATCTCGAAGCTCAGCTTCTCGATCCGCGCGTCGCTCCACTCGATCTCGTGGCGATCCCGGGCCAGTTGCGCCAGCACCGTGGCCCCGATTTGGCCCAGCCCCACTGCTTCGAGCGAGGCGAGGTCTTCTGCGCTGAGGGAGGCAGGCCGAGCACGACAGCCTGCAACAGCGCCTGCGTCAGCGGCATCTGTTCGCCAAGGCCTTCTCGAGGCCAGACGAACCGTCCTCGATGCAGCCTGCGCGCTGCCAGCCACACGCCGATGGCGTGCACGAGCACCTTCATGCGCGTGGCGCTGCGGTTGGCGAAGAGGTAGGTCCGGTGCGGCCTGGCGCCGCCGAAGACCTGCACCATGCGAGCCGGCACGGTCTCCGTGCCGGCTCGCATGTCCAGTCGCGTCGTACCAGACACACCGCATCGACGCGGATGAGCAGGGTCAGCAGAGGATGTCCGTTGCGCGATAGGTCAACGGAACGCCGTCTATGAAAATGACATCGGCAGACATGTTCCGGGTGCGCAGGCCGACGATCTCGCGGTATGCATCCGAGCTGTACCAGCCGCGAGCGCGATCGCGATCCGGAAATTCCAGAATGACCAGATCGCCCTTCCAATCTCCCTCGATGCGCTCGACTGGTCCGCCATGCACGACGAAGCGCCCTTCGTACGGCGCCAACGTGGCATCGATTCGTTGTAGATACTCGATCGTCTCGGGGTTGACGACGATGGCTTGTACCTTGGCAATGGCGAGAGTAGACATTTCTTCCTTTTTGCGTTGATAGAGGGATGACGGTTCAGGCGCGACCTTGAAGATCCAGCACGACCTTGCCCTGGGTATCGCCTTTGGCTACCAGTGCGTGGGCAAGCGCTGCGTCCTTCAGCGAGAACGTTGCGCTGACGTGCGGGTTGAGTTGCCCAGAGTTCACCCAGCCGACAAGGCGCTCCAGACCGGCGCCATCCGCCTCGACGGCGACGCTCGAGAACCGGCGGCCAACGGATGCGGCAAGCGCCGGCATATTCCCGGTCGAAAGTCCCTCCGTAGTCACGACGATGCCGCCTGGCTTCAGGACCTGCAGCGAACGCTGGGCGTTGTCTCCGCCCACGATGTCAAAGACGACATCGGCATCGGACACAACGCTGGCGAAGTCAGTCGTCTTGTAGTCGATCAAATGGTCGGCGCCGAGGCTCTTGACGAAGTCGTGCTTTGCTGCGCTCGCGGTAGCAAAGACTTCTGCGCCCAGCGCCTTTGCGATCTGCACGGCTATGTGGCCGACACCGCCCCCAGCGCCGAGAATGAGAACCCGCTGCCCAGCCTGCAGCTTCGCAATGTCATCGAGCGCTTGCAATGCAGTCAGGCCTGCCATTGGCAATGCCGCTGCCTGCACGTGGGTGAGACTTGCTGGCTTCAACCAAAGTTGGCGCGAGGGAGCCGCCGTGTACTCAGAGTACGCATTCGCGGCTCGCGGAAACAGCGGCATACCGAATACCTCGTCGCCAACCTTGAACCTCGTCGAGCCCAACTCGACTTCTTCGACGACACCTGACAGGTCCCATCCCAGGATGAACGGCGGTTTGCCGAGCAGCGGGAATACGCCGCTGCGCACCAACAGATCGACCCGGTTGATGCTTGCCGCGTGGACCTTCAGGAGAACCTCCGTGAAAAGTCGGGTCGGTCGCGGAGCTTCCGCGACCTGCAGGACATCGGGGGCACCGAAGCGATCTTGTATGACGCCTTTCATGTGACAACTCTTTCAGATTAGCCTGTAGCAGGCGGAATCTGTATCATCAGTCCACCTCACAACTTTTGTAAATATGGCACCTAAAGGTGCTGTAGGTTCCAAATGGATACCACCTTCGATCACATTTCACGGAACAAGCTGCCTCAACTTCCTCCAGGCGATGTATTCGACGCGAATTGCCCCTCGCGCACAGTTGTCGAAATGCTTGCCAACAAGTGGACGGTTCTGGTGGTGCAGTCGTTGGCCTCTGGACCGAGGCGCTTTGGAGAAATCCGTCGGCAGGTAGAGGGCGTCACGCAGAAGATGCTGACGCAGAGCCTGCGTTCGCTGGAGCGCGATGGGCTAGCCACCCGCACCGTCTATGCCACCACACCGCCGAGCGTCGAATACGCTCTGACGCCATTGGGCAAGGGTCTGATACGCATCACGGACCGGATGTGCCGCTGGGCGGAAGCCAACATGGTCGAGGTGGTGTTGGCTCGTCGCAGCTATGACAAAGGTGCCGACGTGCCCGCCAATACGACCAAGGTGCTAGCTCGACGCAACCAAACGGCTTGAGGCGGGATGCCGTAGCGGCAAGCGCAGAGTTTGAGTTCGCATGCGGGCTGCCGGGCCAAACTGGCTGTGAAGCTGCCCACTTTGAAGGCTGAATCGGTCGCCGACCTTCGAAAATTTTCACTACGCGCATCGGACTTTCACGCCGATAGACCCTGGTCGTCGCCCGTGATGCTTGAATGGCGCTTTTTTTAGGCCGCTACGCGGCCTGGAGGTCATTCGCTATAATTGAAGCGTATACTTCAATAAGGTGATGGCGTGTGCCGGCATGCCTCAAGTCGAAGGAGCTTTGCAGCGATGACATTGAAAGATGCAACCGCCGGAACGGCTCGTGCGCGGGGACGTCCGAAAGCATTTGATCGAGACGTCGCCGTCCAGGCGGCAATGCAGGTCTTCTGGGACGGTGGCTACGAGGGCTCTTCCTTTGATGATCTGGCCACAGCCATGCGCATCAATCCTTCGAGCTTTCGAAACACCTTCAAGACCAAGGAGGCTCTCTACAGAGAGGCGACAGAGATGTACGTGGCGCAGGGCGCCGCGTGGCTCGCTGGTGTGCTGTCCGGTGAGAAAGACGTTCGTGCCGCGTTCTCGCGCCTCTTCACCGAGGCGGCCGCACGATACACGTCCGCCGACCATCCGCTCGGATGCATGATCTCAGTGGCGGGGACCCACTTTCCGCAGGGCCTTTCTGCGCTCAGCGAGATGCTGACGACCTACAGATTTGGCGCCGAGAAGGCGATGGTCGAGCGACTCAAGCAAGGGCAGCACGACAAGCAGCTTCCCCCAGACGCGAATATCCATGCGATTGCAGCCTTCTTCCATGCGCTGTTCCGCGGCATGGCAGTGCAAGCCCGAGATGGGGTCAGTCGTGATCGACTGTTAGAGATTGTGGCCGTCGCAATGAGCGCCTTCCCCTCAGCACCAATGGCTTCCGAAAGCACCGGCCCGCGAGGAACTCGGCGACGCTGAACCGGGGTGCGGGCCCCTTTTCCCGGTATCCCGCGGCGCTAGCAATGACATACCCGGTCTCGTCAAGACTGGGTAAACGACCTTGCGCACAGCGACCCAAACGCATCTACGGATGTCCTGAACGCTCGTCTGGACCTCGCCCTCTCGCCAGCCGATCCGCATGTTGTTGCTGATGCGCGCAGCAACATCCGGCGCTCGGCACCTCAGCCGTGAATTTCTGATGTAATCGCTTCAAAAATGCTTGACGTGAGCCGCGCCCCTCGGTCACACTCCAATTATTGAAGTTATCGCTTCAATATAACCGTGTCACTCCCGCCCTGCATGGGTTGGGCGCGACCAAGCAAGGAAATCATGATGCGAGCAGTAGAACTTCAAAGATACGGCGAGCCCACAACGAGCGTCGCCGTGGTCGACATGCCGGAGCCCGCAAACCCGCAGGATGGCGAGGTCCTGGTGGGCATGGGGTTCGCTCCAGTGAACCTCAACGACCTGCTCGTGCTGCAGGGTTTGTTTCCTGTTCATCCAAAGCTCCCGAGCCCGGTGGGAAACGAGGGTGTTGGACGCGTCCTGGCCGTGGGGCGAGGCGTTTCTGGATTGGCTGTCGGTGATGTGGTGGTGCTGCCGCTATACAGCCTGACGTGGCGAGAGCGCTTGAACGTCCCAGCTTCACAAGTGGTTCGGGTGCCAGCACACGCGGATCTCGAACAACTCTCGATGTTGCGTATCAATGCCATCACGGCAGCACTTCTGTTGAGTGAGTATGTTCGTCTCAAGCCCGGCGACTGGGTACTTCAGAACGCGGGGAACTCTTCGGTTGCAACGACGGTGACTGCCATTGCAAAAGCTCGAGGCCTCAGAACGATCAACCTCGTACGTCGACCGGAATTGGTCGACAGCGTCAGGGCTGCTGGAGCAGATGCGTCATTCGTGGACAACGAAGACTCGCTCCAGCAAATCAATTCGCTCGTCGGTGAACGCGGGATCGGCCTTGCCCTCGATGGCGTCGGTGGCTCTGCGGTGGGTCGCTTGGCGACGGCGCTCAGCGCCGGTGGAACTATCGTGAGCTATGGCTCGTTGGGTGGAGAGATGACGTCGAGCGCGAACATCCTCCACTTCATCTTCAAGAATTTAACCTACCGCGGCTTCTACCTGGACAAGCCCGAATACGAGCCAGCGGTCCCCGGAATCATTGCGGAGGCGGCGGAACTCGTGGCAACCGGAAAGCTTCGAGTACCGGTGGCCGCTGTTTACGGCATCGATGATGTTGGGCTCGCCATTGCGCACGTGACGCGGGGCGGAAAAGCTCTGCTCAAGCTGGGCGCCTAGCCCCACACACGGTTCCTAGCTGCCGCGGCTAGGGATGGTCTGCAAAACTTGGAGAGAATCATGAATTTTGATGGGAAAGTTGTCGTCGTCACCGGCGGCGGCTCAGGTATCGGCAGGGAAGCCGCAGCACGTTTCGCCGCACGAGGTGCGCTGGTTGTCTTGAGCGGGCGTAACGCGCTGAAGCTCGGAGAGGTGGCAAAGGAAATCGACTCGAGCGGCAAGCGCGTGGCGATCTTCGCGGGTGATCTTACGGAGCCCGCCACCAGTGGCACACTGATTAATTTCGCACTCGAGAAGTTCGGTCAGGTGGATGTTCTGGTGAGCAACGCGGGGGTGTTTGCCCCGAAGCCCTTCCTGGAAATGACGGCAGACGACTACGACTGGGCCGTCGACAACAACCTCAAGAGCAGCTTCTTTGCAATTCAGGCGGCGGCGAGAGCAATGAAGGATCGAGGCGGAGTGGTCGTGCAGACTGGCTCGATGTGGGCGTTGCAGGCGATCGGCGCGACTCCATCGTCCGCATACTCGGCGGCCAAGGCTGGTGTACACGCCCTGATGAAGAACCTCGCCATCGAGCTTGCTCCTTTACGGATCCGAATCAACGCTGTCGCGCCGGCTGTGGTGGAGACGCCTGTCTTCAACACATTCTTGACGCCGGAGCAGGTCGCGAATGTGCTTCCGACCTACAACGGCCTGCATCCTCTCGGTCGAAACGGCCAGCCTGGCGATGTGGCGGACGCGATTCTCTTCCTCGCATCAGAGCACGCCTCTTGGATCACTGGCGCTGTCCTCCCCGTCGACGGCGGAGTAACGGCTGGCCGCCAATGAAGCACTCCCCTGCCGCTGCCTAAGCGGCAGAGGTCAGGTGACTCTTCGCAAACTTTCTTGAATCTCGCTCGGCTGGCACGGCCGAATGCTGCGACTTCGCCCCAGGCTGCACTGCACGCAGCATCACGTGTCGTCGGTGTTGTCTGGCAGGGTACTTCGAGAGCATCAAGATGAGCAGGGCTGTCAAAAGAACTCTTCCAGACCATGACGCTGACGCGATCGCCCTCAGGCATCGCATCATCATGCCTCCGATGAGCAGGCCGCGGGCTGTAGACGAGCGTGAGTGGGCGCCGCGTCTTCCGACCGAGATTGCGGCTACCTCCCCAAGCCTTCAGCGTCCGCATTGACTCAGCAAGCGGACGGTCGACCCATCGCAGCGAACGACTGCACCCGCTGCAGAGCCGACCCAGGTCTAGGCAGTAGCGCTGCCACGAGCTCTGCGCCTGCATTGGCTCGCTCTAACTTGCCCAGGCAGCCAACAGAGTTGTCCACAGACGATGGGATGGCCTCCGTTGCGAACGGCCTCAATGACCGATTTCCGCGCTCACGTTTATTCGCAGCGACCCCTCATCCGACTTAGCAAGCTGCAGCAGTCAGCTATCGGCGCAGGCCTAGCTTTTTCGCCAGTTCCAACGCGCGGGCCCTCGACGCAGCCCTCAGTTCTGGCGTGGACTTTTCTGTTTGCTGGATGTCGTCATCCACTATTGCTTCGGCCCGGAGCTGCGCCAGATCTCCAGGATCAGCCGCTTCGGAGCACTCCTTCATCCATGCGTTGAACTCATCGGCCTTCACTTCAAGCTGTTCGCGTTCGGAGGTGTTGCGGATCTCACCTTTGTAGTCGCCCGCGGCGAGCAGACGCTCAATAAACGGCCGTGCGAAGCCTGTAAGTTTCGCGGCTTCCGACGTCGTAATCCAGCGCGAGGGGTCGAGGCACGTCATCTCTGTCCTTCATAGCCGACTTCGCATTGCGCGGCCTCAGGTCGTCGCCGCCTTTAAATCAGACCAGCAGAGCGCTTTTCTCAGCCAAGCTTGGGCCTGCGTCTGTGCCGTAGCTTAGATCCCAGCATCGGTCCAGTAGCTGCCATGGGCTCCAACGCAGCGAGTGCATCGGCCTGGGCCTTGGTCAACATGCGTATCCGCGCCGCTTTCTCAGCCAATTCGGAGCTGATCATGATGACCTTTCCGGATGCGACTTTGATTCTTTTCACGGAGATTCCCGCGTTGGGATGACTTTACCTCGCTCGGTCGAAGCCATTCTTTCAAGGAGGCACCAGCAACTAGACAAGGTGCCGCTTTCCCTACTCACGTCACTTGACCGCCAGCTTCGGCGAGCGCAGTTTTTCCAAGTTGGTTGATCTGTGAGGCGAGCTTGTTCATCCGCGAGCCGGGGCCGAGGTTGAACCCGACAAGCATCCATAGGATCGGGCCCGCGATCACACAAGCGATGGCGCTGAGGACGGCGTAGCCGAGGCGTTGATCGAATTTTCCGCCGGCGCCGATGAGTACGAGCAGACCGATGACAAGCGCCGGTAAGAGCGTCCACATCAGAAAGCTGCTCACCGTACCAATCTGGAAGCGCCAAGCACGCAATGCAGTTCCCAGGACCATGACATCGCAAACCGCATCGCCGCTGGTGTGGTTCATGGCGCCGAAGATGCTGGCATCGAAGCTATCCGCAGGAGCACCGAAGACGATCGAGACACTGTGGCCTTCTCGCGCTGGAAGTTCGAATCCGCCGAGCTTGTAGAAGCGCTCTTGACCGCGATCGTCCTGAAGCCAAAGACCCTGTCTGGTTCTCACGGTGGTGGTGATCGAGCCCGGCAGCGCGACATCTTTCGAGAGCACCAGCGGATCTCCCTGCGTCACCGTCACGCTCCGACTCGTCTTCGCCGACACGACCGTTCCGGTTACCGTGGCCAGGCGGATTCGCTGGCCGTTATCGAGAGCAAATTCTTTGAAGTCCATGTTCGCGCACCTAGTTCGCGAAGATTGTGACTTAAAAGCGGGTGACGCATAGGCGACATATGTGAAGACTTCCACAGGTGTCTTCGCCTCGTATCCAGCCCAAAGAGATTGCCGTCAGCGCGCGTGAGCAGCTGGCGCTAAATCTCATTCGGCTTCGCGGACAGCGGGGGTGGACGCAAGAGGCGCTCGCGCTTGAGAGTGGGCTTCACCGTACCTTTGTCGCGCACATCGAGCGTCTTCATAGAAATGCATCACTCGACAACATCGAACGCTTAGCTCTGGCGCTCGACGTGCCAGTGCGAGAACTCTTCGCGCCGATATTCAAAGAGAGAAGCATCGAGCGCTGACGGAGCGCGCGCGTGCTCATCGGGCCGACAAGGCGGCTACGATGCTCCAGCCTCAACCTCCCAGGAAGCGAATGTCCCAAATCGATGTATCCCGTCTCTCGTATGCCGAACTTGTTGCCTTGCGCAGTGAACTAGAGCAGCAGATTGATGAGAAGCGTGGGGAAGAGCTCAAAGTTCTCGTGGACGGTTTCGCAAAGAAGCTAGAGGCGGCCGGCTTCTCGGTTGTCGAAGGCGTAGAGGCGCTCGCGCCCTACGTGGGTGTGGCCGGAAAGCGCGGACGCGAGAGCCGCACCGAGGCGCCGGTGTTGTATCGAGACCCCGTCAACCCGTCCAACACTTGGAGTGGCAGGGGTAGAGCGGCGAAGTGGCTTGCCGACTACGAAGCTCAAGGTCGCAGCCGGCAAGAGTTCAAGGTTGGGGCGTGAGGGAAGCGCCACCACCTATCTAGGATCGGTGGCGCCGCCAAAACGTCCGCACCACTGCGCCCCCGACGGCTAGCCCGTTGACTAGGCCGACCTAGCCGAGCTTCCGATCTGGGTCAATTGGACAAAGCGGCTCTCCATCTCTCGGGCTACATCTTGGACGGGTACGTACCGCTGTAGCCCGCTATATGAGCGTCGCGACGGACCCGCACCGTAAAGCCAGTTGGTGGTCCGCGAGCTCCTCATGTGAAACGGACTATCCGTGAGCGCCTGAGCAAGACGTGGACGGCTCGACTGCTGCATTAAACGTTGCCGCTGATGGACGAGGTTCGGCCCCAAGCTGTGTTCAAGAATGGGAGGACCTGTCCCATCAGCGGAAGTCTCGGCTGCTGGTCTCCAGTTCACCGAGAAGACCGGTCAGGTCCTCCAGACGCCCAGCGATCAGGCTGCATGCGTCCCCTTGCCGCTGCCACGTTCCATGGACCGCCATCAGTCGTGCCCGTAGCAGCTCCCTGCGCTGCTTTTCTTTGACGCTCGGCCATACGATCACCTGCACGTTGCCCGTCTCGTCCTCCAGGCTGAGGAAGACCACGCCCTTGGCGGTTCCGGGCTGCTGGCGAAGGGTCACGATGCCGCAGTAATGGGCCGTACGTCCATTTGGCATCGCCGCGAGGTCCTTCGCCGTGCACAGCTTTCGCTTGGCAAGCAGCGGCCGCAGCAACGCAAGCGGATGACTGCGGAGCGTCAGACCTAGCGTGCGGTAGTCCCAGATCACCTCTTCACCTTCGGCTGCGGGTACGAGGTCCAGCACCGGCTCGTCCACGGGCGCATGGCTCAGCAACTGCGGCGCACGCCTGAGCGCTGCGGCGTCCCAGACTTGCTGGCGGCGATGACCGCTGAGTGATCTCAGCGCGTCGGCCGCGGCCAACTGGCGCATCTCGTGCTGTTCAAGCCCTGCCACGCGGGCGAGTTCCTCTGCGCTCTCGAAGTACACGGTCTGTCTGGCCGTGGAGATGCGCTGCGCCGATTCGGCCCTGAGGCCCTGGACAAGTCTCAGGCCGAGCCGCACGACGGGGTGATGCTCCATGTTCTCCAGCGTGCAGTCCCAATCGCTGTGAAGGACGTCGGCCGCTCGCACCTCCACGCCGGCCCGGCGCGCATCCTGCACCAGCTGGCTGGGACTGTAAAAACCCAGCGGCTGGCTGTTGAGCATCGCGGCCAGGAACTCGGCCGGGTGGTGCTTCTTGACCCAGCACGAGGCGTAGACCAACAGTGCGAAGCTGGCCGCATGGCTCTCCGGGAAGCCGTAACTGCTGAAGCCCTTCATCTGCTCGAAGACGTTCTTGGCAAACGCCTCCGTGTAGCCGCGCTCAAGCATGCCGCTGATGATGCGGGGCTCGTATTTATCCAGGCTGCCCGTGCGGCGCCAGGCCGCCATCGCGCGGCGCAGCCCGTCGGCCTCGCCGGCGGTGAAGCCCGCGCACAGAATGGCCAGTTGCATGCATTGCTCCTGGAAGAGCGGCACGCCCAGCGTGCGCCCGAGCGCCTGTTCGATCTCGGGGCTGGGGTAGACCACCGGCACCTTGCCGCTGCGCCGGTCCAGGTACGGATGCACTGACCCGCCCTGGATGGGCCCCGGCCGCACGATGGCCACCTGCACGACCAAGTCGTAGAAGCATCGCGGAAGGTGGCGTGGAAGCATGCTCATCTGCGCCCGACTCTCCACCTGGAACACGCCCACGGTGTCGGCTTTGCAGATCATGTCGTAGGTGGCAGCGTCCTCGGCAGGGATGTCCTGCATCTCGAAGACGTGACCCTTGCGTTGACCGATGAAGTCGAGCGCTTTGTGCAGCGCTGTGAGCATGCCCAGCGCCAGCACGTCCACCTTCAGAAGCCCCATGAGGTCCAGGTCGTCCTTGTCCCACTGGATGACCGTGCGGTCCTCCATCGCGGCGTTCTCGATGGGCACTATCCGCGACAGAGGGCCGTCGGTCAGCACGAAGCCACCCGGGTGCTGGCTCAGGTGGCGCGGAAATCCCATCAGCTGCTCGCTCAATAGCAACAGCTGCCGCACGACGAGTTTTTCCTTGTTGAGCCCGACCTCGGCCAGCAGCTCCTCGCTGATGTCCAGGTCCCAATGGCTCAAGCCCTTGCTCAATTGGTCCAGCGTCGTCTCGTCGAACCCGAGCGCCTTTCCCACGTCGCGCAGCGCGCTGCGCGGGCGATAGGTCGTCGCGATCGCGGTCAGCGCCGCGCGCTCGCGCCCGTACTTGCGGTACAGGTACTGGATGACTTCCTCGCGTCGTTCGTGCTCGAAGTCGACATCGATGTCGGGCGGCTCGCCGCGCTCCTTGCTGATGAACCGCTCGAACAGCATGCTGCTGCGCAGCGGGTCGATCTCGGTGACGAAGGTGCAGTAGCAGACGACCGAGTTGGCGGCGGAGCCTCGCCCCTGGCACAGGATGCCCTGCGAGCGGGCGAAGGCGACGATGTCGTAAACCGTCAAGAAGTAGTGCTCGTACTTCATCTCGCTGATCAGCGCCAGCTCATGCTCGATCTGCTCCTGGGCTTTGGCGGGGATGCCGCGCGGCCAGCGACGTCCCGCGCCCGTGTACGTGATGCGGCGCAGGTAGCTCTGGGGCGTTTCACCGGGCGGCACGACCTCTTCGGGGTACTGGTACTTCAGTTCGTCGAGCGAGAAGTCGCAGCGCGCGGCCACGCGCAGCGTCTCCTCCATGAGCTCAGCGGGGCACCGCTCGGCGATGCGCCTGCGCGTGCGCAGATGCTGCTCGGCGTTCTGCCTGAGTTGTAGACCGCAGTCGGTGAGCGGCAGGCCCAGCCGGGTGGCAGTGAGCACATCCTGGAGCGCCTTACGCGAGCGCACGTGCATGTGCACGTCGCCCACCGCCACGACCGGCACCGCGGTGAGATCGCTGCACTCGCGCAGCTTGAAGAGCTGCACCTCGTCGTCCATGCGGCGGAGTTGCTCCCAGCCGAGCCAGCAGCAGCCGACCCAGTTCCCCAGCAGCCAGCGGGCGATGCCTTCCATCTGCTGCAGGCTGCATTCACGGTCAGGGACGGCCACGACGACGCAGTCGGACAAGGTCTTGCTGTCGACCTCGTTGAGGTCAAGGGTGTAGGTGCCCTTGGGCGAGCGCCGGCGCAAGCGCGTGATGAACTCGCACAGGTTGCCGTAGCCGTTGCGATTCGTGGCCAGCACCACGAGGGTGAAAGGTGCCTCGCCGGCCACCTTGAACTGGCTGCCCACCAGCAGCTTGATGCCAGCTTCCTTGGCCGCAACATGCGCGCGCACGATACCGGCCATGCTGCATTCGTCGGTCATTGCAATGGCGCCGTAGCCCAGCGCCTTGGCGCGCTGCACCAGCTCTTCAGGCTTGCTCGCACCCTTGAGGAAAGTGAAGTTCGAGGCGCAGCGCAACTCCGCGTAGTCCGGGATCATGGCGAGACTTCCGCCAGGGGACGAGCGGAGAACACGCGGGGAAATCCGAGCGTGATGCAACGCTGTTTAGTACGGCGATGCTCGGGACGATCCCGAAGGATCGCGGCAGTGCCCGTGGAAGCTGGGTCGATACTCATGCGTGCCCTCAGCCGAACACGCCGTGAAGGAACCACGCAGTGCCGTCGTCCAACTTCGCCTGGAAGATCCAGAGTAGCCCGGCGTGCTTGGACTCGGCCAGCCAGTAGTCACGCACGACGAGTCGACCTTGGTCGGTCGTCTCGTCGCGATCCCACCAGCCGGCCTCGACGCACTGCGGCCCAGCGAGGAGCTGCAACTCGCCCTGATACACCGGGCGGTTCTTGCGTACGGCCAACTTCAGCGGCTCAGGCAGCACCCAGGTGGGCTGAGGCAGTGGCGTGCTCGCTTTGAGCTTACGCGGGTGCGGCGCTACCGCGGGTTGCCAGTGACCCATCCATTCCTGGCGATGGTCCTCGCGTGTGACGCAGCGTCTCACCTTGTCCGGTCCGAGCCTGGCTGCCATTCGTTCGAGCACAAGGTGGAGCGACTCTCCGTCCTGCACCGTGTCGGGCAGCAGCGAACCGCTGCTGCCGGCTAGGTCGTGGACCTGGTCGGCGATGAGCGCCAAGTCGCCCGCCGGCGCCAGCAGTTCGACCTTGGTCAGGTTTTCTGCCAGAAGCCTGCACAGGTGTTCGACATCACGGTTCGGATCGGCAGTGCCTACGCTCAGTGAACCGCCTTCGCCCGCGTCCTTCGACCGCATGGCGTCGTGCCACCAGCGCAGGGTGAAACCGGTAACGCCGGCGTGGCGCGCTGCGAGCCATCCGCACATCTGTACAAGCAGCCGTCGCGCGCCTTGCAAGAGCGCCGGCGCATGCTCTACGCGGAAAGGCAACTCGAGCTTGGCATTAAAGGTGTCGGGCAGCACCTCCCACACGTGCACTTCCGGCGCACGGCCGTAGGCTCGGTCGAGCGCCTGGAGAAGCTCCTTGTCGAACCGCCGACTCAAGCCGCCGCGTGGCAGCGCACGAACGTCGCCGAGGGTCCGGCAGCCCGTCTGCGCGAGGGTCGTCGAATGCGGCCGAACTGCGGTGAGGCACTCCATGCGCAGCGCGTCGAGCATTTCTTCAAGCGGCCTTTTGAAGCCGTTCTCGATGCGTGAGCGAGCCAAGGCGTGCGCTCCCAAGCTGGTGGCCGCCCAAGCGACCTGTAGAACTCCAAGCTCCTCAGCTTCAGCCACGACACGGTCGCGCAAAGCGCGCTTGCCGCCGAACAGGCGCGTGCTGGCCTCGACCTCCATCAAGACGGCATCTTCGGAGACGGCGACGCGGGGCGTGAACTGCAACGCCCAGACGGCCACTGCTCGAAGTGCGTCAGGACTGGGAAGGCTCGAGGATGGGTTCTGGCTGGCGCACGGCGGCAGCAACAGGGCTGTCCACAGCATGGCTTGGCTCGACGGAAACGAGGCGACTCGGGTAGCGCAGCCTCGGGGTCATGATCTTGTTCAAGCCGCCGGGCATGGACGGCAACTGGAGTTGCCCTTCCACCGGAGAGCCCCTGCGCTTGAGCACTTGAACGCCAATCTGCCAGTCGGTCTCCACCCGCACCACGACGCGCAGCGGCGCAGCAGAAGAGTCCCGTTCCGCCGACTCTGGCCGGCAGAGGAAGACTGGGCCTGTGCAGCGCGCAGCGAGCACCTGCAGCCGTCGTACCTGCTCTGCACGCACTAGCGGCAGCCAAGCGACGACGGCTCCGCAGCTGCCGGCCTTCACCAGTTGCTCGGTCGACCACAAGCGATCCTTCGGGGCGTCGACGTCCACCCAGACCAGATGGCGATCGTCCACCCCATGGTGGCGAAGGCCGGGAACATGCGGCCATAGCGTAGGGCCGACCAGGGCCACAGTACGCCCTCGCTGGGTGATGCCGGCCATCATCGACGCGAGCAGACGGAGCTCCACAACGGAAAATTGGCTGACCAACACCTCGGTCAGCGCCGCGCAAGGCCAGCCCCCACCGGGCAAGACGGCATCCAGCTGCGCAAAACCCGTGGGCTCTACGTCAGCGACCAAACCTCCGAGCTGATTCCCTCGCCACAGCGCCGCTTCCACTGCGGCCGGCAAGGGTTCATGAACCTTTGCCTCAGCATCAGTGATTGCGTTCTGACTGGGTGACGTCAGGCTGACAAGAGGCGATGCTCCCGCCAACCCGGGCGCGGCGGGTGACATCGTTCGGCAGCAAAAAGACTGTATGGGCATACAGTATATGCACGCCCAGCCGATGTCCAGTTTCGGTTGCAATACGGCTGATCGAGTCTGCCAATGTTTCCGGTCGATCACGAAAGCTCACCGCTGATTGGCGGCCACCACGAGGGCACCTACATGTATGCGCAGGACGACAAGGTGTTGCGCGAGGACGCGTCGTTTAAGCCCGTGGGCCGCAAGGGCCGAGTGCGCGCGGCAATGGCGTCCCTGGTGTTCCAGGAAATGGCCCGCGGGGAGATTCCGGTGGTCATCGGCCGCGCGCCCAAGTTCTATGGCCCGGGCAGGACGCAGAGCATCACCAACTCGCTGGTCATCGACAGGCTCAAGTCTGGCAAGACACCGCGCGTACCTGTGCGCGACGACAGGTGCAGAACGCTGATCTGGACACCGGGTGCGAGTCGAGCCCTAGCGGCGCTGAGCAATGCACACGATGCGTTTGGTCAGACGTGGCACCTACCATGCGACGACAACCGCCTGACCTATAGGCAGTTAGTCGAACTGGCGGCTGACGTGTTCGGTGGGCCGCCCTCATACAAGGTGCTGCCCAAGTGGATGCTGATGGCCGCCAGTCTGGTTTCCGATCAGGTGCGTGAGTTGCGCGAACTGCTTCCCCGATATGAGCGGGACCACCTGTTCGACTCGACCAAGTTCAAGCAGCGGTTTCCGGAGTTTCAGATAACGACCTACCGGAAGGGTCTGGAGTTGATCCGCGACGAACGAGCACCACGTCGTTGACGGAGAGCCTGGCATGACGCGGACACTGTAAGAACTTCCAGCAGCGTCGACGTTCCCGATGCGTACCATTGCGACGTGCCAAATGCCCATCCGACGGTTCTCGTGCTTGATGATTTCCCCGACGCGTCCGAGGCGGTCGCCGCGTGGCTGGAAATTGAGGGTTGGCATCCCATCGTGACGTCCACGCCGGATGAAGCGCTCGATGCACTCGCGCGTGCACCCGTCGCTGCGGTAATCATGGAGCCGTACCTGCGCCTTGGAAGCGCAATGCATGTGGCGGAAGCTGCCCGAGATAGCCAATTCGGACGCCCGCTCATCGTGTCAGTCTCGGGACGTGGGCGGGAAGGGGACCACACTGCCTACGAACCCACGCTATTCGACTTCAATCTGGTCAAGCCAGTTCTCATGGAGCAGCTCTCGACCGTACTCACGACAGCGAAGCATCGTCGATGTCCTGCGGTTGAGCACCCTGTGCCCGCTGACTACCCAGCTAAAGACTGAAGAAAGAAAGCCCCGGCACGTGGCCGAGGCTTCAAAGCCTTGTACTGCCATCGCAGAAGGCTCCTGCTCAGGGAGGAGAAGCAGGGGACCGTAGCAGAGCCGCAGCCCACGCCGAGCCTACGCTTGAGTGACCAGGGCGCCCACGGCTCACGACCGAGGCGGGCGGCCAGGGATTCTGAACGACGCTCCGCTGTTCGTTGAAGTGGACTATTTCAATCGTTTGAAATGCACTAGGTCAACAAATCGCTCGCCGGACTCGCTCTCGGAGTGCTGCGAGATAACCTCCACCAACCCCTGCTCAGCGAGTTCATCCAATCGTTCCAGTTCGCGGGAGAAACGCTCCAGCGTCTCGACCACATCCCGGTGAGCCTCAAACGAGAACGTCTCTTGGGCCCCGATTTCGGCCATCTTGTAGATGTGATCTATGAGCATGCCAGCGCCCCTGAAGGTGGGAGTTAGGGAAAAGACTTGGCAAACATCGACGGTGCGCGCTGCTCTCGGCGCTTCCGCTGCCATCGTCTACTCGGAAGCACCCTTGTTGCCGCCGCCAGGCTCTGCGGTCTTTCGATGTTGCGCTGCCAACACTTCGGCCGGGGTGACATAGGCGAGCAAGGCTTGGACCTTATTCTTCCAGCCTGCCACCACTGAACTCTCGCCTTCCTCCATGGCCTCGTAGCCGGTCTTGGCAACCTCCGCCGGAGGTTGCTTATCGCCGGAACCCACCTTGGTGTCCGTCATATCGGCTCGCCGGAAGAACTCAGTGTCAGTCGGGCCCGGCATCAAGACAGTCACGGAAACTTCGGTGTCCTTGAGCTCGTTGCGCAGGGCGTAGGCGAATGAGTCGATGAAGGCCTTTGTGCCGTTGTAAACAGCTTGAAAACTGCCGGGCATCAGACCAGCGATGGAGCCGGTGATGAGGATTTTCCCCGCGTTGCGGGTGCGCATGGTTCGACCGATGCGCTGGATCAAGTCCAGCGTGCCGGTGATGTTGGTGTCGATCACGTGCCGCACTGCCTGGAAGTCCTGGTCAAGGAAGGCATGACCCAACCCGTGCCCCGCATTCGCAAGCAGCGCGTCGACCGGCCGCCCGCGCAGTTCGGCCATCAAGGCGTCCACGCCGATCATCAGCGACAGGTCCGCCTGAAGCACTTGAACTTGCGCTCCCTCGGCGCGACAAGCTTCAGCTGTGTCATCCTGGGCGCGATCCGCTGCGATGAGCAGGTCGTAGCCATGTCGCGCGCATTCCAGGGCGAGCTCGCGGCCTATGCCGCTGGATGCACCGGTGACGACGGCGAACGGACGTGCGGAAGAATTGCTGGTGTTCATGAGGACTCCTCGAACCAGTGGACGGGGGATCAGTTGTCGAAGGGGGTGAGCACGACCTTGCGGCAGTCCTCTTCCTTCTTGTTGAAGATGTCGTAGCCGCGCGCTGCCTCGGTGAGCGGAAGGCGATGGCTGACGATGACGTCGGGCTTCAGTTCGCCGCTTTCGATGTGCCGGAGGAGCTCGGGCATGAAGCGCTGGGCGTGGGTCTGACCGCTGGCGAAGCTCAGCCCCTTCTCGAATGCGTCCCCGAACAGGAACCCGTGAATGAAGCCCGCATACACGCCGGGCACGCTCACGATGCCGCCGCGGCGGGTTGCTGCGATTGCCCACCGCAAGGAGGTGCCGCTGGAGCCCTCCAACTTCAACGTCGACAGCACGGTCTCTACCGTGCTCCCCTTGGACTCGAAGCCCACTGCGTCGATTGATGCATCGACGCCGCGATGGTCGGTCTGCTCGATGATGAGTTGCGCCGGGTCGTCGACCTGGTTGAAGTCGATGGGCAGCACACCGTACGTCTCCTTGGCGAAGGCCAACCTATATGGGTGGTGATCGACCATGAAGATTTTCTCGGCGCCTAGCAGCCGCGCACTGGCGGCGGCCATCATGCCGACGGGGCCTGCGCCGAAAATGGCCACACTCGAGCCGGCGGTGACCTGCGCATTCAACGCAGCTTGGTAGCCGGTTGGCAGGATGTCCGAGAGGAAAAGCACCTGCTCGTCGCGCAGGCTGGTGTCGGGGATCACCAGCGGTCCGACATTGGCTTTGGGCACGCGCACGTACTGCGCTTGACCGCCGGCGTATCCGCCGTAGAGGTGGCTGTAGCCGAACAGGCCCGCTCCGGGGCGAATGTCCTTCTTGTTCAGGATGGCGCCGCGGCCAGGGTTCGTTGTCTCACAAGCTGCAAACAGCTTGCGACCGCAGAAGAAACAGTCGCCGCAGGAGATGGTGAACGGCACGACCACGCGGTCGCCCCGCTTCAGATTCGTCACGCCGCGCCCTACATCCTCGACGACCCCCATGAACTCATGGCCCAGGATGTCCCCGGATTTCATGTCTGGGATTTTTCCCCGGTAGATGTGCAGGTCAGACCCGCAGATGGCGGTCGCGGTCACACGCAGCAGGATGTCGTCGTCAGCTGCGAGCACCGGGTCGGGAACCGTCTCAACGCGAACATCCTTGGCACCGTGGTAGGTCAGGGCGAGCATGGAAGGCCTCTAGGTTGGCGCGCTCCAAAGCGCTGAACGCAGGTGTGGCAAACCCGACGCCTGAGTCCGATGACGCAGGTATCGGCGTTGCCAGTTCGGTGAGAGGACCGTCGCCACCATCGGAGTCGTTCAGTGTTCGACCTGCAAGTTAGCCCATGGGAATTGCTCGCTCGCGCAGCGCTCATCTACCTCGCGCTGCTCGTCATGGTCCGCGTGTCTGGGAAGAGGACTGTTGGTCAGTTCACGCCGTTCGACCTGCTGGTCGTGATGCTGCTGAGCGAAGCGGTCAGCAACGGCCTCAGCGGTGGCGAGGACTCGATCCTAGGCGCGTGGATCCTGGCCGCTACCCTCATCGGCTTGAACGCAGGGATTGCCTTCCTGGGCTCGCGCAATCGACGCCTGGAGCGGCTGCTCGAGGGAGCCCCAGTGCTCATCGGTCGCGATGGCAAGTGGTTCGAGGCGGTGCTTCGTCGCCACAGGCTCAGCGACCTCGACGTCGAGAAGGCACTGCGCGAATCCGACTGCAAGCTGTCCGAGCTGAAGATCGCGGTGCTGGAGAGCGACGGGACCATCAGCGTCGTCAAGCGCGATTGACCTAAGAGCCCGTCCGCCGGCCGCCGGTTGCCGCAATCCGCGCCTTCAACGCTTCCTTCATCCATGCCAGGGCGGCACGCTTTCGTTCGTCAGATTCAGCAGCCGTGCAGTCGGAAGGGACTGCCACGCGATATCCCCGGACGTAAGCATCCATGGCGGTGCACTTCACGCAGTAGTCAGTCGCGAGCCCGGTCACGACTACCTCCTTGGTGCCGAGCTGCTCCAGCAGCAGGTCAAGCGGTGTCGCGTAAAAGCCCGAATGCCTCGGCTTGAGGACCATCAAGTCGGCCTTCGTTGGAGGCAGCAAGCGCGCAAGCTGGGCGGCAGCGCCGCCTGACCTCCGGCATGCCCTCAGCAGCGTCGGCACGTCCGACCGCCATTGCCCGAAGTTGTCGTTCGCATAGATGACGCACGCCCCTGCGGTGTTCAGTTCCGCGTACGTGTGACCCACCATTTCCATCGAATCTTGACCCACCCTTGTTGAGCCACTGACGGCTCAGGCTGTGGGTAACTTTCTGGACTTGGGCTCCTTCTTCGTGGGTTGGGCTGAGCTGTTCTTGAACCGGTAGCTATCGTTGCCGGTCTCAAGGATATGGCAGTGATGGGTCAAGCGGTCCAGCAGCGCCGTGGTCATCTTGGCGTCGCCGAAGACACTGGCCCATTCGCTGAAGCTCAGGTTCGTCGTGATGACGACGCTGGTGCGCTCGTAGAGCTTGCTCAGCAGGTGGAAGAGCAGCGCCCCGCCGGAGGCGCTGAAGGGCAGATAGCCCAGCTCATCGAGGACCACCATGTCGGCGTGGGCGAGGCGATGAGCCATCTGGCCGCTCTTGTTGCAGAGCTTCTCCTGCTCGAGCTGGTTGACCAGGTCCACGGTGGAGAAGAACCGAACACGCCGGCGCAGGTGCTCGACTGCCTGCACGCCAAGTGCTGTGGCCAAGTGGGTCTTGCCAGTCCCTGGACCGCCCACCAGCACGACGTTCTGAGCCTGCTCCATGAAGTCACCGCGGTGCAACTGACGGACCAGCGCTTCGTTGACTTCGCTGTGCTCGAACTGGAAGCCAGCCAAGTCTCTGTACGCCGGGAAGCGAGCTTGCTTGAGTTGGTAGGCCACGGCTCGTACCTCCCGCTCAGCGGTCTCGGCCTTGAGTAGCTGCGCCAGCACGGGCTGAGCGGCCTCATAGGCCGGTGCACCTTGCTCGGCCAGCTCGGAGATGGCCTGCGCCATGCCGAACATCTTGAGCTCGCGCAGCATGATGACGAGCGACGCCGCTGCTGGGTCATGACGCATATCCCACCTTCCTCTCTGGGCCGCGCAGCGCGTCGTAGCGCGTCACGTTGGCTTCTGGTTCGTTGATGAGCTGAAGTGCCTGAGGGGCGCTGACGGGTGGAGGCGTGCTGCTCTTGCCGTCGACGAGGCGATGCAGCAAATTGACCACGTGCATCTTGGTTGGCACACCCGTCTCCAGCGCAAGCTCGACGGCCGCGAGCACGGCCTGCTCGTCATGCTGGAGCACCAGGGCAAGCACCTCCACCATCTCCCGGTCGCCTCCGGGCTGCTTGAGCAACGCTCGCTGGAGTTGGCGAAAGGCATCCGGCAGCTCCACGAAGGGTGCGCCGTTGCGCAGCGCGCCTGGCTTGCGCTGAAGCACTGCGAGGTAATGACGCCAGTCGTAGACCGTGGTGACGGGCACGTCGTGTCGACGGTCGATGACGCGCGTGTGCTCGCAGATGATGTTGCCCTCGGCTGCCACCACGATGCGGTCTGCGTAGGCGCGCAAGCTCACCGGTCGGTTGGCATAAGACGCCGGCACGCTGTAGCGAGTCCGCTCGAACGTGACGAGGCAGGTAGGCGAGACGCGCTTGGTGTGCTCGACGAACCCGTCGAAGGGGCGCGGTGCTTGCATCAACTGCGGGCGCTCCACGGCCCAGGCCGCCGCGACGGAGCCCTTGAGCTTGCCGTGCGGGATGTCAGCCCACAGCGCCTGGCAGCGGTCTTCCAACCATGCGTTGAGCGTAGCCAGGTCAGGAAACTCAGGGGTGGGCTGCCAGAGGCGGTGACGTGCGTCTCTGACGTTCTTCTCGACCTGGCCCTTCTCCCAGCCAGACGCCGGATTGCAGAATTCAGGCTCGAACAAGAAGTGGCTCACCATGGCGCTGAGGCAAGGGCACGGCGAGCGGTGCGATGAACGCGGTCGAAGTGAGACATCTGGATGAACTCGCGAAGGAATTTTCGCGTTGACGGTGAGCACGCAAGCCAATGTACTCGCCCGAGCAGCCCGACAACCCACTCATCGTCGATAGGCCGCGCGAAGCACCATTGCTTTGGCCAGGCAGCGGCTGGCGTAAAAAAGTCCAAGCTCATTGCAATGCTCAATAGGATGCGGCGCGAGCGAAGGCGTCCGCCTCGGAAAGTTTCGGGTTGAGTTGTTGAAGTTGTCTGGCAAGCACTTTCAACGACGCACTCGCGGCCTGATAGTGGGAGCGCATCAACCGCACCGAACCAAACTTCGCTTTCGGCGCTTTCATCGCGATTTTCTGTGCGTCGCGGTGCAGCTTCTTCAGCACTGAGGTCACACCCATCGACAATTTGTAGAGCAGCTCCTCCAGTTCAGGCGTCACCTCTAGCGGATGATCAACCAACTGGAAGCTGAGTAAGTGCCCCACGAGAGCTTTAAAGAACGGATCATTGGCACTCTTTGCTCGCGATATCTCGAAAGCCCCCAGCGAGCACGCGCGTCTAGCGATCTCGAATCCCCCACCAAAAAACTTTGTGGCTTCGGGCGTTCCAGTTAGTAGCAATGGCACTTTGACCACCTCAGTCAGACGGACGAGAAAACCTCGGACCTCATCTTCACCGCGTGTGTTCGCGCAGAACTGTTGAACATCGTCGATGTGAATCAAGCCAAGAAAGAGCGACCTAGCAGCACGATTGAGTCGATCCATTAGGTCGCCTCTCATCTGGGAGGGTCGAAATCGTCCCTGAACTCCGTGAGCGGCCAACGCCTGGTCGATTGCTCCTAGCAAGTCCCATAACAGCTGAACAGTTGCTCCGCCTCGGGGCGTTTGAACTCTGATCCATACCAACTGCGTCTGATGAAATGGCACGCCGTTATACGCTTGATGGAAGATGACCTGGGGGTAGCGAGCAAGAATACGGTTGACGCCGGTCGTCTTGCCGAGGCCGCTTTCCGCCTCCACATATATGCACCCGAGGGATGCGACGCTTGAGATGGGAGAGTAGGATGCGTCAAGCTCCTGATACCGATAGTGCTCTCCGTTCCGTGTCATGGGATTGCGAGGAACGTAGGCAGCTCTCAGCGCTTCATCTGTAGCGTTAGCGATCCCCAGAGACACCGGAGCCGGCAGATAAATGGTGTCTAGAGCGTGGACGTTATGCACACGCAAGTGAAGCGGATCGGCCCTGCAAGCGTCCATCGACATACTGGGGCCTTGGTTGAGCGCCTTGGATAGCAGCGCCCGATCTGCCGTAATGGGCGGAAGGGCTTCGATTAAAGGATTTCCCCGATGCAATGCGGGTTGCAGGTCAGAGTGATAGATGGTCATTCGATTGCTCCAAGGATCTCTTGCATAGCGTCAGCCTCTGATTGGCTGACGGAAGCATCATGGGCAGGCGTAGGGGTTGCGGCGCCCGTGGGATTCGCATGCTCGATGAGGGGTATCGCTCCTAGCTGATGTGCCATCTCGGCGGCTCGGTTGCCGCGCAGATCGCCGAGCTTCTGTGAAGCGGGCCGGAAGTCGGCTTCCTGTGCCAACTCGGACTTACGCGTCGCCTCCTCAACCTCCTGCTTCCTGATGTGCGTCAGCTCCTTCTTTTTCGCAGCAAGGCCTTTCTGCACGTCATCCGCGTCATACATGGCGTGCGCCACCGAATCGGTGTGATCGTCGATAAAAACATCTGCCGCAAGGTCGCCTTTCAAATCCATGATCGTTGCCTCCAGCCGCTCCGAGCGCTTCCCAAAGACGAAGCAGCTGGTCTGTCGGTCTGGATCCCGATAGATGGTGATCTGTTCCTCTTGCATGCGGTCGAAGTACCACTCGTCGTCATTCATCCAATTGGCAACGTACCGCGTCTTGTCGTGTGTGATGCCGTCACGCCGCGCATGTCCCTTAAGTGGAGCGAGGAAAGTACGAACGGCTTCATCTCGGTCCATGTAAGCCGCGGAGCCGTGCAGCCACCGGAGTCCAGCGCCATACAGGCCAAGCGGGGTGGTCAGAAACTCTTCGCCACAGTTACTGAGACTTCGTGGAACATGCCTTGAACAATCATGGGTCAGGTTCCATTCAGCGGCCAACGCCAGGAGAAGACGTTTCAAGTCTGCGAGCGTCATCTTCGCGTCGAGTCTGCAATCCCGATCGCCGCGTTCGCGCTGCCGCCCCTTCGTAGCGCCGGGCAAGAAATGAATTTCCGCGTCGTTCTGAATCTTGAAATAGCGTTCGACAAGAGCCTTCCAATCCGCGCGGTATGCGGCGGCCACTGACTGGATGATGCCGGCCTCGCCACTCGCCACGCGTACTTTCATCGACAGTACGTCGCTGCCTCGATCTGAGAAAACTGTCTGCGGGATGACACCTGCAGCAAGACCTTCACGGACCTGCGGCCGCAGTGACAGTGCTTCTGCCATTCGATCCTTCGGAGTCATCGCCTGGTACATGGCGATCTTGGCTTGATCGGCGCTGGGAGCCTCCAAGCAAACGTGCACGGCCAAGATCAGATAGGAGAAAGCATCGAGCACCACGTAGATCACTGGACGGCCAATCAGTCGCCTCCTGTTGAGAGCCGATAGCAAGTACACGTCACCTACCGTCGAATCAATGATGTAGGTCGACCCCGGAAAGAGATCTTCAACCCGCGCGTGTGACGTGATCGCACGCTTGTCTTTTGTCCAGCGCAACTCCCCTGCACGGCGCATCGCTGCCGCCAGAGCGCTTTCCGATTTCCTCCAGTAGTAGAGGAATTGCCTCTCGTTCAGCGCGTAAGTGGGATTCGTCCGAACGGTCATCCTGCCGTCGGGTCCGATCTCTTCAGGCAAATCGACAAATTTCAGGGTGTAGTCGCGCCAATGCTTGGAGACCGGAGTGGTCCGGCTTGTCCCCGCGACCTCACGGTTGGTTTTTTCAGCGCATATTCGAAGATAGGTCGCGACCGCAAGCTTTGCGTCCTCTGTCGCGTTGGAGCCCTCGTCCTCCGGCATCTCTCTGGCCTTGAACTTCTTCCTCTTGGCGCCAAGTTTTTTACTCGCCTTCTTCAGTTGCGTTCTCGGCAACTTGGAAGTGGGCATGCAGGCGGCTTCGAGGCTCGCGCCCGACATGAAGTAGCGAACCAGCTTCTTCTTCAGACTCGATTCGCTGATTCGGTGCGTGCGAGCAACGCTCCTGATGGTCTCGGAGAAGAAACCTAGGACAAGCATCCGCTCCAACTGGTGGTTCTCGGTGATCGTCGGCAGCACCCGCCTCCACTTTTCGATATGGCGCTCCTCGGCCCTGGTCAGCTCGGTCGCAGGCGAGGTCTGCCACTCGTACCTCAGGATTGAGACGAGACCAATGGAGCCACCCCCAAAATGGCGCTCCATCTGAAGGAGGGGCACTCGCAGGGGTTTGCCGGCGGGCTCACCCCTGCGAGAGCGCCCATCGCGCCCGACATGTGCCTTGGGATCGCCCAAAGGCAACAGAAAGGCGCCGTCGCTCTGCCGATGCACATAGGCGACCATGAAGACGCCTGCACCCAGTCCGACCTCCTGCGCCACTCGCTCAGGAACGTGAATGGCCGTGTTGGCGTTCAGCTGCTGGGCTTGGCCCGTCATCACGCGCCACCGAGCAACTGTATGACCGGAACCGGGCCCTTAAGCATCTGCCACGGCGAGGTCAGGCTGAGATCTGTCATGCCGTGGTCGACCGGGATGAGACCGAACATGACTGCCTTCTTCAGCCAGACCACCTGCTGCTCAACGGTCACCTCATGCGCCGAGGCCAAGTGCTCGAGAACCCTCCGCATCGAAAAGCGGTTCAGCGCGTTCAGATCGAACACAGCCCTAATCCAGCCGGGCGGGATGTCGTTGTTGGCCCTGTAGCCGGCGTCGGAAGACATGGCGGAGAGGGCCCACTTGAGGTTATTGACGAGACGTCGCGGTAGCGAGGCTTCTGTCACGACCACAAGCCGGACGCCCCGCATGCGCCAGTACTCCTCCTCTAGATTGCGAAGTTGGATGTTCCGAGGCTTGGCCAAGTCGGCCGCCCACTTGCAATGCACAGCAACGATCGATCCGTCGCCAAGCGTGACGACGAAATCTGTCGTCATTTGCTTATTTGAGCCCGCTCGCGGCGGATGTCGAATCTTTTGATCTTGGGCGACAGCAAGCGTGCCCGGACCAATGGACAACTCCGACCGGTCTGGTGGCAGAAGCGAGACGTCCACACCCGACTCCAGCATCAACGGGTACTGCTCCCGGACGTCGACCGGTCTGAACGTGAGCAGAGCTAAAAAGACGTTGCGTTCCAAGTCGCTCAGCACGTGATGCTGACGACCAGCGTGAAGGGGGCTGGGAATCACGTGAGAGCGTCCCCGGGAACTGAAGTCGCCTCGTATGACCTGTATGTATGCGGAGTACGCGGCTCCATGGCCAGTACCACGCTCTTGTTTTCGGCGCTTCAAACCCATGGCACACCTCGAGCTGTGCGGCCACTAGGGCGGGCTTGGGGGCGTAGGCTTTCAAGAATTTGGGTGGAGCAATCCGGGCGCCCCACTTCGGGCACAAGAATTTGATGCATCGGCATAGATCCCCGCATCGCGCAGGCGTGACTGAACGTCGCCTAACGCGATCTAACATACTTAGACTCAGTGGGGATTGACCGCGCACGAACGCGCGCTACCATGACGACTCAGTCTCCGCCATAGCTCCCCGCTGGGTGTAGATAGACTGCTTGAGAGGAATCAGCTCTCGGGCAGTCGCCTTAATTCGGTCTTGGGTTACATTGGTATTGAGGTTTATTCCTCCTCAGACTTGAGACCAAGGGCCACGGCAATCCTGTGGGATTCACCGCGAAGACACTTGCGCTTGCCGCCGAGGATGACGTAGACCAAGTCTGCGTCGAACCCTCGACTTTTCGCCCAATCAGCAATTGAGACTCCCCGCCTGTGGAAGTCACGCTTGATTTCTTGAGGCGTTGAAGTCTTTTTCACGTGCATCTGAGACATCGTTGCTTTTCAGTTCTAACTCTACGCGCGAGTCCGCGGGAGAGACGAGTCCCAGTTGAACTCGAGGATTCTTTGGGCCCGTCGGGCGTTCTGTCAATATTTATCGGACCGGGTCCGCGTCGTCCAAAAATCCAAAAAATATGAATAGTGATATCTCATACACCATTTACAACGCTGCGTTTTTAGAAGACAAGCGGCCTGCAAGGTAGTTTTGATATTCGATACACCATTCGTCAGTCAAAAATATTGACTGCTCTATCATTCGTCTGGGTGGAAAAATAACCAAATCGTGTCGTGCACCGACATCAAAGACCTAACGTGCGCTGATGCGCAAGGTGCTGAACAGCATCCGGCAGCACACCTTCTACCCAGGCCAGGTCGTGGAGGAGAAGCCATCTGACATGCCGGCCGCAGCGTTGAACCAGTTCGCTTCGCAATGCCGTCGGATGCTCTTTTACGTAGGTCAAAACAGCGGCCCGAGAGAGTTCACGCCGTTTTACGACCTTGGCTGCGTTCCACGACGTTTGAAGCTCGCCGTCTCGGCGCAACCAAGCTCGCGCCTCGTTCAGCGACATCGCGCAGGCCGAGCAAGCGTCGGCTAGCAGTTC
This sequence comes from Roseateles noduli, assembly GCF_050626985.1. NCBI lineage: Bacteria > Pseudomonadati > Pseudomonadota > Betaproteobacteria > Burkholderiales > Sphaerotilaceae > Roseateles > Roseateles noduli. Next base: position 5,322,149 of record NZ_CP192463.1, on the reverse strand, counting down.
GTGCATCTGAAGCGCCTCATACAAGCGGTCAGGGGCTCGCGTGCGACGGGCTCTGGTGGTGCCCGGTAATGCCATGGGTGCAACACGCAACTGCGCTTCACGCAGATCTCGATCGAGAACACCGCGTTCGCAATCTCCGCTGGTCGCTAAAAGCACCCCCCACTTGGCCGGATGAAGTGCCCTACGATCGGCAAGCACCTCGCGAATCCAACGAGGATCCGTTGGAAGATTCTTCAGTTCCGGGCTGCCAGCCTCCGTGAGCGGCATGACTCGATGTTCGTTGAACCTGGTCAGGTCCGTGTCCGTGATGGTGATGTCGGTTTTTGAGAATCCCGCTGCGGCGAGGCGCCCACGAACCATGACGGATAGGTCGACACTCGAGAGTGCGTCCTTCCCACTGATCCAGGTCATGGCCTTGGCCAAACCTGCCAGCTCCGGCGAATATTCGATAGCGAGTTCAGTCGCCACTGACCCCTTCATTCCTGGAAGCGCCCAACAGTTGCGACCCTCCAGGACTTTGAGGGCAGACAGAGGAGTACCGTGCTTCAAGCAAATCCAGACGCCGGGAAGCTGATGCTCGTTACGCCAGATCGGAGCGCCCTTTTCTTCCAGGTCGTTCAACAAGCAGTGGGGGCAGTGGCGTAAAAAGACGGCTTTCGGAAGAACATTCCATTGAAAACCGCCAGGCTGCCTCGTGCCTCTGATGGGTGGGGAGGCCGCTTGCTCGAGCAGGCTTTGTCTCTTCCTGCGATCGAGGAACGGCCAAAGGGCAGCCAGGCCGCTTCGTCTCCGCAACAAGTCTGCGTCCAGCATCACGAGTCCAAGAGAGACCTGGCTGAGATGGCCAAGCCCAGCCGGCATCTCATGCAGACATGACGCACGCCGATGGCCGAGCAAAGCACGGCTGAGCGGCTGACTGTCGGGGTTGCCCGTGAGATGCGCATAGCGCGAGCACAAGGAAAACAAGGTCTCGGTTGGTGCCAAGAAACGAGGCATGAATGGCAACGCGCGCGCTTCGCATCGTCGGCTAGACATCGCAGGTCCTACCGACGCGTGTGCTCCTAAGACGAAGAGCGTCAAAGTTGTTCGGACTGGCGCATAGGCACCTTACGTAAGTGACTGATTTCATTGATGCGCTTGTTCGGACTCAATTGTTGGTGTTCGGACTGAGTTGTCAGGCACAGCTGCCGAGCTTCACCCTGGTCGGTCTCGCAGACCTGGAGGTCAAGGAGTCCCGCGAGCGCGTGCGCGCCGCGTTGCAGAGCAGCGGGCTGGAGTTCCCCGCGAACAAGCGCATCACGGTCAATCTGTCGCCGGCCGACCTGCCGAAGGAAGGCGCGCGCTTCGACCTGCCGATCGCGCTCGGCCTGCTTGCGGCGAGCGGGCAGATCGACGCGGACATGCTCGCGAACATCGAATGCGCCGGCGAGCTCGGACTTTCAGGCGAGCTGCGGCCGGTCAAGGGCGCGCTGGCGATGGCGCTCGCGCTGCGCGCCGCCAAGCTCGATCGGGAACTGGTCCTGCCGCGCGGCTGTGCCGACGAGGCGGCGCTGGTGCAAGGCCTGGTGGTGCGGGAAGCGGCGCACCTGCTCGACCTCGTGAATGCGCTGCAAGCCCGCAGCGAAGCGCCCTTGCCCCGCGTGCAACGCGATCCGCCACCGCGCGGCGAGACGCCGCTCGACCTGCGCGACATCAAGGGCCAGACCGGGCCGAAGCGCGCCCTGGAGATCGCCGCGGCAGGCGCATTGAGCATCCTCCTGGTCGGCCCGCCGGGTACCGGCAAATCGATGCTCGCGCAGCGGCTGCCGACGCTGCTGCCGCCCTTGTCGGAGTCCGAGGCGCTGGAGTCCGCTGCGCTGCTCAGCGCCAACGGCCAGTTCCGCCCGTCGATGTGGGCGCAGCGCGCCTTCCGCGCGCCGCATCACAGCGCCTCGTCCGCCGCGATGATCGGCGGCGGCTCGCCGCCGCGGCCGGGCGAGATCACCCTCGCCCAGCACGGCGTGCTTTTTCTCGACGAGCTGCCGGAGTTCCAGCGCATGTCGCTCGAAGCCCTGCGCGAACCGCTCGAGACCGGCCGCGTCCACATCTCGCGCTCGGCGCATCAAGCGGAGTTCCCGGCGCGCTTCCAACTGGTCGCGGCGATGAACCCCTGCCCGTGCGGACACCTCGGCAATCCGACCAAGGCCTGCCGATGCTCCCCGGATCAGGTCACGCGTTATCAGAACCGCCTGTCAGGTCCGCTGCTGGATCGCATCGATCTGACGGTGGAGGTGCCGGTGCTGCCGCCCGCGATCCTGTCGGCAGCCGCGGACGGCGAGACCAGCGCCGCCGTTGCCGCCCGCGTGGCCGCGGCCCGTGACCGCGCCATCCGCCGGCAGGGATGCACCAACGGACTGCTCGGCGCGGGACAACTGGACCGGCATCTCGCCATGGCGCCGGAAGCCGAAGCGATGCTGCATCGCGCCGCGGCGCGGCTGGCCTGGTCCGCGCGCAGCTTCCATCGAGTGATGCGCATCGCGCGCACTGTCGCCGACCTGGCGGACAGCGACGCCATCACGGCATCGCATGTCTCCGAAGCGATCCAGTGGCGCCGCGCGCTGCCGGGGCGCGATGCGTGAGCGATCGCGGAGCGGCCGCGTGAGTCCTCGTCCGGATCGAACTGATGGAGCCGGCAGCAGCCGGCCTGGGTCGGCGCTTCGAAAACGACAACGCCGACCCGAAGGTCGGCGTTGGTCGCAACACCGGGCAGCCCGCCCGGAGCGCAGCGTTTACTGGCGGATCAGCTGACCGTCGTTCACGCGCACGATGTCGCCGTTCTGCACGCCCGGGTCGTGGCTGAACGTCATCGTGCGGTTGCTCTGGTCGGCGTTGCGCATCTTGACCACCCACACGGTGGTGCTGCGCTGGCGCTTCTCGATCTCGTTGCCCGCGTAGCCGCCCGCGACCGCGCCGCCGACCGTGGCGATCTTCTTGCCCGTGCCGCCGCCAACCGCGCTGCCCAGCAGGCCGCCGACCACCGCGCCGCCGACGACGCCGATGCCGGTGCCCTGGCCTTCACGCGCCTCGGTACGGACCGACAGCACCGTCGCGCAGGATGCGCACAGGCGGGACTCGGTCTGGCCCGCGCCGGACGTGCCGGCGTTGTCCGCATAACCGGTCGAACCGCCGTCGCGCGGCGCCTGCTGCTGCGAGACGCGGCGCGAGTCGTTGGCCGGACGCTGCTGGACGGCGTCATCCCCGGAGCGGCGGGCCGCCCGGGCCTCGTCCGCGGCGTTGGCGCCATTGCGGTCGACGATGTTGCCTTGCTGCTCGGTCGCCGCCACCGGCGAGTCCGGCAAGGTCGGCGCGGCCTGCCGGCCCGCGAAGAAGGCCGCCACGACCAGCACGGTCGCCCCGACGGCCCCAGCCGCGATCTTCTGATTGGTATTCAACGCCATGATTCACCTCTTATGGTTTTCCCCTATCTCGGGGGATGGGCGAAGAATGCCACGCTGTTACAAGTCGCGGGGGCCTAAAACTGTCCCGTTTGTAAAGGGGTGAAACGCCGCCTGTAGGACAAGGCCGCGTCCTGCGGCTTTCGTTGCGCGGACGCGTCGCCGGTCAGCCGAGCAGCGGCGCCAGCGCCCGTTGCGCGGCCTGATGGTCGAGCGCCATCCGGGCCGCCCAGTCGGCGACCTGGTCATCCCCGATGCGGCCGACGTTGAAGTACGTCGCCTCCGGATGCGCCAGGTAGAAGCCGCTCACGCTGGCCGCCGGCGTCATCGCCATGCCCTCGGTGAGCGCCATGCCGATGTCCTCGGCCTGGAGCACGCGGAACATGTCCCGCTTGACCAGGTGATCCGGGCAGGCCGGATAACCCGGCGCCGGACGGATGCCGCGGTACGACTCCGCAATGAGTTCCTCGTTGCTGAGGGTCTCGTCCGCCGCATACCCCCACAGATCCAGCCGCACGCGCTGGTGCAGCCGTTCGGCGAAGGCTTCGGCCAGGCGGTCCGCCAGCGCCTTCAGCATGATCGCGGAGTAGTCGTCCAGGTCGTCGACGAACTGCTGCTCCTTCTTGTCCACGCCGAGCCCGGCGGTGACCGCGAACAGCCCGATGTAGTCCGGCACCGTGCCCTTGGCGGCGATGAAGTCGGCCAGCGCGCGGTTGGGCCGGCGCACGCCGTCGACCACCGGCCGCTCGGTCTGCATGCGCAGGCCGCGCCAGGTCATCAGCACCTCGGTGCGCGACTCGTCGCTGTAGATCTCGATGTCGTCGTCGTTGACCTGCGCGGCGGGGTACAGGCCCATCACGCCGCTGGCGGTCAGCCAGCGGCCCTCGATCAGCCGCTGCAGCATGCGCTTGCCGTCGCTGAAGACACGCTGCGCCTCGGCGCCGACGATCTCGTCCTTCAGGATGGCCGGGAACGGCCCTGCCAGGTCCCAGGTCTGGAAGAACGGGCCCCAGTCGATGCACTGCGCAAGCTCGGCCAGGTCGTAGTTGCGGAACTGGCGCTTGCCGATGAAGCGCGGCACCGCCGGCGTGTAGTTCGTGAAGTCGGCGCGGTGCTTGTTCGCGCGCGCCTGCGCCAAGGTCACCAGCGGCGTCTGCCTTTTGTTGGCGTGCAGCTCGCGGACCTTCTCGTAATCGGACTTCAGCTCGTCGATGAAGCGCGTCGCGCGTTCATCGGACAGCAGCTCCGAGCACACGCCCACCGAGCGAGACGCGTCCGGCACATAGACCACCGGGCCTTCGTAGTGCGGCGAGATCTTGACGGCCGTGTGCACGCGGCTGGTCGTCGCGCCGCCGATCAGCAGCGGGATCTTCTTCATGCGGAAGTAGTCGTCGCGCTGCATCTCGGCGGCGACGTACTGCATCTCCTCGAGGCTGGGCGTGATCAGGCCCGACAGCCCGATGATGTCCGCGCCCTCGACCTTAGCCTTCGCGAGGATGTCCTGGCACGGGACCATCACGCCCATGTTGACGACTTCGAAGTTGTTGCACTGCAGGACCACCGTGACGATGTTCTTGCCGATGTCGTGCACGTCGCCCTTCACCGTCGCGATGACGATCTTGCCCTTGGAGCGCACGTCCTCGCCGGCGGCGGCCATCAGGCGCTTCTCTTCCTCGATGTAGGGCACCAGGTGCGCCACGGCGGACTTCATCACGCGCGCGCTCTTCACCACCTGCGGCAGGAACATCTTGCCGGCGCCGAACAGGTCGCCGACGACGTTCATGCCGGCCATCAGCGGCCCTTCGATCACGTGCAGCGGCCGGCCGCCCTGGGCGAGGATGCCCTGCCAGGCCTCCTCGGTGTCCTCGACGATGAAGTCGGTGATGCCGTGGATCAGCGCATGCGACAACCGCGCGGCGACGTCGCCGGCGCGCCAGGCCAGCTTGGCGCTGTCGTCCTTGGCGGCGCCCTTGACCGTCTCGGCGACCTCGAGCAGCCGCTCGGTCGAATCCTCGCGGCGGTTCAGCACCACGTCCTCGACGCGCTCGCGCAGGTCGGCGGGGATCTCGTCGTAGACGCCGACCATGCCGGCGTTGACGATGCCCATGTCCATGCCGGCCTGGATCGCGTGGTACAGGAAGACCGTGTGGATGGCCTCGCGCACCGGCTCGTTGCCGCGGAAGCTGAAGGACACGTTCGAAACGCCGCCGCTGACCTTCGCGCCGGGCAGGTTCTTCTTGATCCAGCGCGTCGCCTCGATGAAGTCGACGGCGTAGTTGTTGTGCTCCTCGATGCCGGTGGCGATCGCGAAGATGTTGGGGTCGAAGATGATGTCCTCGGGCGGGAAGCCGATCTCGTCGACCAGCATGCGATAGGCCCGGGTGCAGATCTCGATCTTGCGCTGGTAGGTGTCGGCCTGGCCGGTCTCGTCGAAGGCCATCACCACCGTGGCCGCGCCGTAGCGGCGGATCAGCTTGGCCTGGCGGCGGAACTCCGTCTCGCCTTCCTTCAGCGAGATCGAGTTGACGATGCCCTTGCCCTGGATGCACTTCAGGCCGGCCTCGATCACCTCCCACTTGGACGAGTCGATCATGATCGGCACGCGCGCGATCTCGGGCTCCGAGGCGATCAGGTTGAGGAAGCGCACCATCGCGGCCTTGCTGTCGAGCATGGCCTCGTCCATGTTGATGTCGATGACCTGCGCGCCGTTCTCGACCTGCTGGCGGGCGACGCTCAGCGCGGCCTCGAACTCGCCGTTCAGGATCAGCCGCGCGAAGGCCTTCGAGCCGGTGACGTTGGTGCGCTCGCCGATGTTCACGAACAGCGTGCCGGCGCCGATGTTCACCGGCTCCAGGCCGGAGAGCTTCATCGGCGGCACGGCCACGGGGGTGGCCGACGCGGCGGAACGATCGGAAGCGGCGGAAGCGGAGGCGGAATTCGGGGCGGACATGGCGGCGGCGCTTTTCGAAGCTGGACGTGAGCTGAAACGAAAGACGGGGCCGCGCAACTCACCGCAACCCCGCGGAACGCGGGTCGGTGAGCGCCGTTGTGAGGCGGGGTCCAGGGGTCCGACACCGCCGTTCCGAGCCTGGCGGGAACCCGGGTGACGGGACCTGTCGCAACGCTCCTCGGAAACCACCGCCGCCGCAGGCGGCGCGATGCGGCCTTGCTGGTAGCGGGAACAGCGTGCATTCTACCGGTCCGGCCCTGGTTTGTTCGTGCCGTATTGCCTTCCCGGCCCGGGTGCGCCCGTATCCTGCGCGGCACAACGACAAGACGACGACACGTCGATGGGAAGCCACCGTGGATCTGGTCCAACTTCCTCCCAACAGCCTGCGCGTGGGACAGGTGCTGACGTTCTCGCTGCGCGACGCGGCGGGACATCTGCTGTTCGCCTCCGGGCATCCGCTGCCCGACACGCCGCAGGTCCGCGACCTGCTGGTGCGCGGGCCCTGGGTACAGGCGCACGAGACGCGCGAGTACCAGCGCGCCCTGGCCCACAAGCTCGACACGATGATGCTGCAGGGCGCGTCGATGTCGGCGCTGGCCAACGCAACCGCCGAATACAAGCCCACGCGTCCGATGCCCATGCCGCAGGCGACGTCGCCGGCGCACACCGCCATCTGGGCCGACCTGCAATGGCACGCGCAGCAGGTGCTGCGTGATCCGCGACGGCCGGAATTCCTGCCGCGCCTGAGCGAACTGCTCGACAAGGTGCTGGCCCGGCTGACGCAGCAGCCGGACGCCTCGCTGGCGATGCTGGTGCACGACGCCGGCCAGGAGCCGCTGCAGTACAGCGCGCGGCATGCGCTGCTGTCGCTGGCGCTGGTCGAGATGACGACGCGCCAGCTCGGCTGGGGTGAAGGCCGCCGCCGCACGCTCGGGCTGGCGGCGCTGACGATGAACCTGGACAGCGGCGCGCAGCAGGACCAGCACGCGATGCGTCCGCAAGCGCTGGGCGACGCGCAGCGCGAGCAGTTGGCCGGGCACGGCGACCGCGCGGCGGCGACGCTGCAGGCGATCGGCGTGGACGACGAGGACTGGCTGACCGCCGTGCGGCTGCATCACGACGCCGGTCCGGGCCCCCTGGCGGGCCGCTCGGACGGCGAGCTGATGGCGCGGCTGCTCCGGCGCATCGACGTGTACGGCGCCCGCCTCAGCCCGCGACGCAGCCGCCGGCCGCTGTCCGCGGCGCAGGCGGCGCGGGCGGTCTACCTCGACGAACTCCAGCAACCCGACGAGGCCGGCGCCGCGCTGATCAAGGCGATCGGTCTCTACCCGCCGGGCTCGCTCGTCAGACTCGCCAACGGCGAGGAAGGCATGGTGCTCAAGCGCGGCCATAGCGCCAACGCGCCGCTGGTGGCCTCGCTGGTCGGCCGCAGCGGCACGCCGCTGACCGTGCCGGTGCTGCGCGACACGCGGCTGCAGGCGCAGGCCATCACGGCCAGCCTGGCGCCGCATGAGATCCGCCTGCGGATCAACATGGATGCGATGCTGAAGCTGTACTGAACGGCAACGGCGCTCCGGCGCCGCGTCGCCGCGTCGCCGCGGGCCAGGATCGGCACTTCGTTTCTGCCGCTGCTTTCGCTGCTTTCGCTGCTTACGCCTCTTCGGCGACCAGCCCGCTGAAGAGCTTGCTGCCCCAGCGACGCGGCTGGTAGGCGGAGACCTTCTGCGCGATCGCCCGGATGTGATCCGGCGTCGTACCGCAGCAGCCGCCCGCGATGTTCAGGAAGCCCGCGGCGGCGAACTCGCCGACCAGGCGACCGGTGACGTCCGGCGTCTCGTCGAAGCCGGTGTCGCTCATCGGGTTGGGCAGGCCGGCGTTCGGATAGCAGGAGATCGGCGTGTCGCCGGCCGCCTTCGAGAGTTCCTCGATGTAAGGCCGCATCAGGGCCGCGCCGAGCGCGCAGTTCAAGCCGATCGCGATCGGCTGGGCGTGCCGCACCGAGTGCCAGAACGCCGTCACCGTCTGCCCGGACAGGATGCGGCCCGAGGCGTCGGTCACCGTGCCGGAGATGATCACCGGCAGACGCTCGCCGGTGTCGTCCATCAGCTCGTCGACCGCGAAGATCGCGGCCTTGGCGTTCAGCGTGTCGAAGATGGTCTCGATCAGGAACAGGTCGACGCCGCCTTCCAGCATCGCCTTGGCCTGGTCGTAGTAGGCCGCGCGCAGCGTGTCGAAGTCGACGTTGCGGGCGCCGGGGTCGTTGACGTCCGGGCTGATCGAGGCCGTGCGCGGCGTCGGGCCGAGCGCGCCGGCCGCGAAGCGCGGCTTCTCCGGCGTGCTGAACGCATCGCAGGCCTCGCGCGCCAGGCGCGCGGCGGCGACGTTCATCTCGTACGCATAGGCCTCGAGGCCGTAGTCCTCCTGCGCGACGGTGGTCGTGCCGAAGGTGTTGGTCTCGATGATGTCGGCGCCGGCGTCGAGGTACTGGCGGTGGATCTCGCTGATGACCTCGGGCTTCGTCAGCACCAGCAGGTCGTTGTTGCCCTTGAGGTCCTTGGGATGATCGGCGAAGCGCTCACCGCGGAAGTCGGCCTCCGTCAGCTTGTAGCGCTGGATCATCGTGCCCATCGCGCCGTCGAGGACGGCGATGCGTTGCGCCAGGATGGCGGGCAAGGCGGCGCCGCGGGTGTAGGCGACGGCGGGACGGGCGGTGGTCGGGGCGTTCATGACCCCGATTGTAGGAAACGCGTCAATACATCGTGCGGCGCTGGCGTTCCTCCAGTTCGGCGTCATAGGCGGCGCCGTCGATCGACGCACTCAAGCCGGCGAGGATCGACCCGGTCGACGGCAGCGTCGTGCGCTCGACATGGCGAGCCGGATGCCACAGTTCGGAGCGCTTGATCGCCCGCGCGCACTGGAAGAAGACCGAGTGCACCTCGATCACCAGCACCGACTTCGGCCACTGGCCCTCGACCGCGAAACGTTCGCGCAGCGCCGGCGAGGCGCTGATGCGGCCGACACCGTTCACGCGCAGGCATTCGCCGATGCCGGGGATCAGGAACAGCAGGGCCAGTGACGGGTCATGGACGAGGTTGCGCAGGCTGTCGATGCGGTGGTTGCCGCGACGGTCCGGCAGCAGCAGCGTCTTGGGATCGGCCACCTCGATGAAGCCCGGCGCATCGCCACGCGGCGACGTGTCCAGTCCGTGCGGCCCCCGCGTCGCGAGGATCGCGAACGGCGAGGCCTCGATGAACGGCCGGTACAGCGGGTGGACATGGTCGCACGCCTTGTCCAGCGTGGCCGCCGCCGTGGGGGCCGCATAGACGGTCCGCAACGCGTCGACGGTCGACAGGTCCTGCGACCGGTCGAGCCAGGGCGCGTCCTTCCATCCATCGTTCGCGCCGTCGTTCGCGACGTCCTTCGACCCTTCGTTCGCGCCGTCCTGCCGGGAGCGATCGGGCAGCGGCGCGCTCATCCGCCGAAGACCTTCTTCAGGATCGCGCTGCCGGTGCCGACCGGATCCTGGCGGATCTTCTTCTCCTCCTGGCCGATCATGAAGTACAGGCCGTCCAGCGCCTTGTCGGTGACGTAGCTTTGCAGGTTGGCGTCTTCCTTGCGGATGAGGCCGAACCCGGAGGCCTTGCCGGCGACCGCGTTGTACTTCTCGCTGAGCGACTGGCGCTCGGTGGCCTTCGTCACGATGGGCAGGAACTTCGTCGTCAGCGGCGAACGGGTCTTGTCCTCGAAGAACTGCGTCACCGCGTTGTCGCCGCCGCGCACGATCCTCACCGCGTCCTCGACGCTGATGTTGCGCACCGTGCTGACCAGGAGCTGGCGCGCCTCGGGCATCGCCTGCTCGGCGACGCGGTTCATCGAGGTGATCAGGTCGTCGATGCGCCTGCCCTGACCGGTCGTGCGCAGCAGCCGCGCGGCGTCCTTCAAGGCGCCGGGGAGCTCGATCTTCACCTGAGGATTGCCGAGGAAACCATCGGTCCGGCCCAGGTTGGCGAGCGCCGCCTGGGCACCGCGCTCGAGGGCCGCGCGCACGCCGGAGGCGGCGTCGCCCTCGCTCAGGCTCAGCGCCATCGCCCACGGCGAGGCGCAGCCCGCGCCCAGCAGCGCGATCAGGTCACGGCGAAGCAGGTTCATCGGTGTCTCCTTCTTGAGCGTCAGTGGGGGTCGCTTTCTCGGCGTCGATCGCCGCCTCGGCAGCGCCTGCCGAGTGGGCGGTGGCGGCGGCGGCGTTCGAGGACCTGTCGTCGGCGTTCTCGGCCTTCTCGGTGTGCTGGGTGTGCTCGTCGAGGCCGGCGGCGTCGGACGTTGCATCTTCCGACTCCGCGAGGTCCATGTCGATGGCGCCGAACGGGCCGGGACCGTCGCCGAGCTTGAACTCGATGCGCAGGCTGTCCCCGGCCTCCAGCGCCAGCGGCTTGCCGAGCACCGGCGTGCCCGCGCCGACCAGCGTGCCGGCGCGCAGCGGCCGGTTGAGGGCCGCCTCGGCGAGCAGGTCGCCGAAGGACCAGCGCATGCCGGTCTTCGCGTCGACGACCGCCTGCTTGCGTCCGTTGCGCATCACCTGCAGCTGCAGCGCCGCGCGTCCGAGGTACCAGGCACCGGGCAGTTCATCGGGCGTGACGGCGACCGGCGCGAACTGCAGCGCGGGGCGGCTGTGCAGCGCCGGCCAGCCGTTGGCGAGTTCCTCCTGCTGCACCGGCCGCAGCACCCAGTCGCTGACCAGCATCAGCAGCCGGATCGACTCCAGCGCCTGCGACGGCACCGCGCCCTGCGCCAGGTCGCCGGTGAGCACGGCGAGCTGCGGCTCGGGTTCCAGCCCCGGCGTGCGCAGGTCCAGCAGTTCGGTGGGACCGAGCAGCGCCTCGGCGCCGCCGGCACGCAGCAGCGGGGCGCTGAGGCGCTCCGGCCACGCGAGGCCGCGCTCGCGCAAGGCCTGACCCTGGTCCGGGTAGGCCTCGCCGGCGATCCAGCCGGCCAGGCGCGGCAGCGGTGCCAGGCATTGCTTCGGGTCGAACGCGAACGCATGCCGCGCGCGGCCGTGGTTCTGCGACTGCGACAGCGTCTCCAGCTGAGGCGCCATGAAATTCCAGTCGTCGAGCACCTGTTGCAGGCGCGTCGCGATGCCGTTGGCATAGCATGCCTGACTCAGGTCTCGCGACACGACCACCAGTTGGCCGTCGCGGGATCCGTCGCGGTAGGTTGCGAGTTTCATTGTGGTGGGCGGACAGTCATTCGTCGGGCGATCGTTGGCGGCATTTTCACCTCAGGATCGGGTCGCGCTCGCGACGGCCGTCGCGGGGGCGCTGGTGCTGCACGCCGCGGCGATCGGTGCGCTGTCGCGACGTCCGCTGCCGCAGGCGATCGATGCGCCGGTGGTGACGACCCGCGTCATCGAGGCCCCGCCCCCGGCCAGGCCAGAAGCAGTCACGCCAGTCGTCGCTCCGCCCGCCACGCCACGCACGCCTTCGCGTCCCGCGCCCACGCCCGCTGCGGCTCCCGAAACCCGGCCCGTGCCAGCGCTGCTCGCGCTGCCGCTGCGCGGCGACGGCGCCCTCGCCTACGCCTTCGTCATCGACGGCCAACCCGGCGAGGCCGCCTTGAACTTCCACATCGGGAACGGGCGCTACGACATCACGCTCGAACGCCACTCGGGCGATCGCGAGCTGCCGGTCTGGCACAGCGAAGGCCGCGTCGGTCCGCAAGGTTTGCAGCCGGAACGGCACCGCGTGTCGCGCCAGGGTCGCGAACGGGAGCTGCAGATCTTCGACCGAGACGCCGCGCGTCCGGTTCTGCTTGTAGGCGCGCGCGCCTTTCCGCTGTCGGCTGGCACGCAGGACCGCCTGTCCTGGTGGCTGCAAGTGGCCGCGATGATGGCCGCGGAACCCGCGCCCTACATCGGGCAACGCCTGCGCGTGCCGGTGGCCGGCCCGACGGGCGTCAGCGACTGGGATTTCGAGGTGATCGCGCGCGACGGCGGCCGGTGGCTGCTGCGGCGCGACCTGGCCCGCGGCGCGGGCCGCCCGGCGCTGCAATGGTCGGTCTGGCTCGACGGTCAGCGCGGTTTCCTGGCCGTCGAGCTGCGCTTCAGCCTGGACGACGACGAGCAGTGGGCGCTCCGATTGCTGGAGTGACCCTGTCCGCCGCGTGCATGTCCGCTTGATCTCGATCCCGTGTGTGCGCGTTACGGTTCGTGAATCCGTGAAACCCTGTGCGGTTGGCACCACAAATGCTTGGGACACGGTGCAGCGTGTTCCGCGAGATCTGCCACCATGGGTCATGGCCTGGTTGGGAGCGACGGGTCTTGAATCTGTCGCAACAGGCCATAACTCCTCCAACCAAGGAGTCCTTCATGCACATGCTTTACGACTCACCGAGCTACATCGTCGTCCAGTTCGATGTACCGGTCGCTCCGTCCGCTGGCGATGCCGCGCACGCCGCCCAGGTGGACCACACGAACCTGCCATCGCTGCAGCGTGACGGTTTCGAGATCGTCGACAAGTTCACCCGCAAGGAGATCTTCATCGAAGGCGCCCTGGCGCAGACCTTCCAGGAGGGTGTCGAAGCCCTGATCGAGCAAGGTCCCGACGTCGACGACCTCGACGCCTTCATCGCGCAGTACGCGAACCTGGGCCAGCAGCCCGTGATCATGCATTGATCCCCCACACCACCCGCCCCTGACAGGCAGTCGACCACTGCCCCGCAAACGGGCAGTCAGCGATTGCTGGTGGGGCCGGAGTGGCGCTTGGGGTTCCCGGAGGGAGGCCCCATGCACCGCGGAGAGCCCGCGCCTGGCCTCCCGCACGCTGACCGCCGCTGATTCCGTCAGCCGGGGCTTGTCCCCAAACCATCCCTGCGCCAAGATCGTGCAGCCGCGCCCCTTCGAGGGGTGACGCGGCAAGCGGCGCCCGGGTCCGGGGCCATGTCCGCGTCCTCGACGCCGTCCTCGTTCCGGAGATCCCCCTCCCGCACGAACCATGGGCAAGCGCGCGCAACTTCCACTGGACTCCCCGGGCCTGTCCGACAGCCCGGTGCTGGACCGCATGTGCTCGCACTTCGTGCTGACGCTGACGGTCCGTCACGCCAACCGCTTCAATCCGCGCCGCGACCTCAGCGGCCTGCTGGCGCTGACGGCGCGTCACCTCGTCTGGCCGCCGCAGGTGCTCACGCGTGTGCGGGGCTATCTGGCGCGGCGTTGCCAGGGCCACTCGCTGTGGGCCGGCCATGAACGGCTGGGCGACGCCGCCTTCCTTGCCCGCCACGGCGTGTGGCGCGGCCCGTTCGCCGAGGGCACCGTGTTCTTCTACCTCGACGAGTACATCAAGGATGCGCCGAAGGACCTCCTCGCGCTGCTGTCCTGCACCTGCGACGCCCTCGACGGCCAACTGCGCAGCCGGTCCACGCTGGTCGAGCAGAACATCGACGTGCTGGGCCGCCTGCTGCAGCTGAACGCGGCCGAGCGCGCGCTGCTGCTTTACGGCACGCTGGCGCGATATCAGCGCGAATTGCGCGGCGCGCTGGTCGAGTTCAAGGTCAACACCGCGCAGGAAGCCTTCGCCGCGATCGCGGACCTGGCCGGCGTCGACCCGCACGAGGTGGCCGACGCGCTGCGCGCCGGCTCGCGACTGGAGCGGGTCGGCATGATCGAGAACCTGATCGCCGAACACAACATCACCGATCTCTCCGACCTGATGAAGGTCAGCGAACAGTTGCCGCCGGTGCTGATGCGGGCCTATGACGGTCCGCAGGACCTGATGGCCGTGTTCACGCGCCCGGTGACGCCGAGCCCGCTGCAGCGCGCGGACTTCGACTTCATCGCCGAGGACGTGACGCTGCTCGCGACCCTGCTGCGCCAGGCGGTGGCGCAGGGACAGGCCGGCGTGAACGTGCTGCTCTACGGACCGCCCGGCACCGGCAAGACGGAGCTCGCCAAGGTCGCCGCGCGCGAGGCCGGCCTGGCGCTGTACGAGGTCGAGTACGCCGACCGCGACGGCAATGCGCTGAGCGGCCGCGACCGCTACCGTTCGCTGCAGATCAGCCAGGTGTTCCTGAAGGCGAGCCGCGACGTCGCGCTACTGTTCGACGAGGTCGAGGACGTCTTCCCGCACCTGAGCGGCGACACCGCGCATCTGATGGCCCGGCTCGACGCGGCGCTCGAGCTGCCGGCGACGATGGCCGTCAACGGCAAGGCCTGGGTCAACCAGATCCTCGAGAGCAACCCGGTCCCGGTGCTGTGGATCACCAACCGCATCGAGCACATCGACCCCGCGTTCCGACGCCGTTTCCAGTACCACCTGGAACTGACCTCGCCGCCGCCCGGCGCGCGGCTGGGGCTGGTGCGCAAGGCGCTGGAGGAACTGCCGGTGCCCGAGGGCTTCGCCGAGCGGCTGTCCGAGCGCCGCGGCCTGACGCCGGCGCAGGTCCGCACCGCGGTGCGTTTCGCCCGGCTGGCGGGGGCCGGACGGGGAGGCGACGACAGCGCCGCCGATCCTTCCGAGGTCGCCGCCGCCAACGAGCGCCTCGTCAGCCGGCAGTTGCTGCACGCCGACAAGGCGCTCGGCCTGGTCGATGCCTCGCCCCAGTCGCGGCCGTCGGCGACGCGTTACTCGCTCGACCTGATCCACTGCGAATGCCGCTTCGCGCTGCCGCGCCTGATCGAGGCGCTGCGCCGCCGCGGCATGGGCAGCCTGTGCTTCCATGGTCCGCCGGGCAGCGGCAAGACCGCGCTGGCGGAGCACATCGCTTCCGAACTGCAACGGCCGCTGATGGTGCGGCTGGCCAGCGATCTGATGTCCAAGTACGTCGGCGAGACGGAGCAGAACATGGCCCGCATGTTCGAGACCGCCGCCGCCGAGGGCGCGCTGCTGCTGCTGGACGAGGCCGACAGCTTCCTGCGCAGCCGCCGCGCCGCCGAGCGGCACTACGAGGTCAGCGAGGTCAACGAGATGCTGGCCGGCATGGAGCGCCACGCCGGGCTCTTCATCTGCACGACCAACGCCTTCGACGATCTGGACGAGGCCGCGCTGCGCCGTTTCAGTTTCAAGATCCGCTTCAAGGCGCTGCGGCCGGACCAGCGGCTGACGATGTTCGAGCGCGAAGTCGGCGTGGCGCCCGGCGACGCGCACGCGGACCGGCTGAGCGCGCTGGACGCGTTGACGCTGGGCGACTTCGCCGCGGTGCGGCAGCAGGCCGAGATCCTCGGCGAGGCGTTGTCGCCCGACGAATTCCTGACGCTGCTCGAGGCCGAGCATCGCGTGAAGCCGGAAGTCCGCCAGCGCCGCCCGATGGGATTCCGCGCCGGCGAGGCCTGACCCCGTCCCGTTCATCCGCCCCAGCCGATCTCCCGAGTCGATCCCCCGCGTCGATCTCCCCGGTCGACCGCCCCGGTCGACCGCGCTCTCGGGCGGGTGCACCGCCTGCCTCGAACCGCGCCGGTTCTATGGCATCGTGCCGCCCATGCTGAATCCGTTCCTCTCGACGCTGCTGATGCGGGCCTCTCGCGGTCTCGCCACCGGCTCGCTCGCCTTGTTGGCGCTGCTGGCCGGCGCCGGCGCGCTGGCCGCGCCGGCCAAGCCCTCCTGCCCCCCGGAGCCCGCCCCGCTGCCCGCCGACCGCCTCGCCGCCCAGGCCAGGGATCGCGGGCTGATGTGGACGCTCAAGCGCGACGGTCGGACCTCCTACCTGTACGCCAGTCTGCACGTCGGCAAGCCGGGCTGGGCCGCGCCCGGTCCGCGCCTGCGCCAGGCGCTGGACGAGGTCGACGCCGTCGCGCTGGAACTCGACCCGCTCGACCGCGACGCGTGGAAGATGCCGCCGATGCCCGAGCTGCCGCTGGACGCCGCGATGCGTCAGCGTCTGGACGCGCAGGCCGTGGCGGTCTGCCTGGAGCCGCACGCCCTCGCCGCGATGCACCCGCTGCTGCAGACCAGCACCTACATGCTGCTGCGCGCCCGGTCGCTGGGGCTGGACGTGCGTTACGGCCAGGAGATGCTGCTGAGCCAGTGGGCGCGCGACCGCGGCCTGCCGGTGCTGGCGCTGGAGACGCTGCAGGGCCAGCTCGAAGCTTTGCTGCCCGCCGACGCGGACGCGGCGCGGCATGAGCTGCGCTCGAACCTGCAGCAGCTCGAACGCCCGAAGTCGCTGCTGCGCACGCTGGACACGATGGTGGGCGTCTACGACCGCGGCGACCTGGCCCGCCTGAACCGATACGCCGAGTGGTGCGACTGCGTGACCGACGCCGCCGACCGCGCGGCGCTGCAGCGCATCAACGACGGGCGCAATCCGGCCCTCGCCCAGCGCATCTCCGAGCTGCACCAGCGCGGCCAGTCGCTGCTGGTGGCCGTCGGCGCGATGCACATGACGGGTCCGCGCGCGCTCACGGCGCTGCTCAGGGAGCAAGGCTTCGAGGTAACCCTGATGCCGCGATCCGGATCGCGGTGACCGAGTTGCGGCACACTGGGCCGCGCCGGCCTGGCCGGGCCTTCCCGCCGGCCTTCCCCACCCCCCTTTCCACCGACCTTCCCACCGACGTTTTCCTCTGGAGTCGCGCATCTTGGACAACCTGCCGTCCTTCCTCCAATCCCTGTTCCTGGTGCCGCTGACGCTGCTGCCGATCATCAATCCGGTGGGCGTGGCCCCGATCGTCATCGGCGCGGCCGGCGGCGACGACCGGGTCCTCAAGCGGCTCGCGCGCCAGGTCGCGATCAACGGCTGGGTCGTGATCATGGTCTCGCTGCTGGTGGGGACCTATGTGCTGGACTTGTTCGGCATCTCGCTGCCGGTCGTGCGCGTCGGCGGCGGCCTGCTGGTGGCCTACAGCGCCTGGGTCATGCTGACCCGCAACGAGACCGACGACGTCCAGACCGCCGTCGTGCACGCCTCGCCCGGCGACATCAGCGAGACCGAGATCGTCCGCCGCAGCTTCTTCCCGATCACCTTCCCGCTGACCACCGGTCCGGGCAGCATCGCCGCGGCGATCGCGCTGGGCGCGCAGATCCCGCGCTCGCCGGTGCCGTACGTGATGGGCGCGGGCATCGCCGCCATCGGCGCGGCCTTCACCGCCGCGGTGGTCTATCTGGTCTACCGCAACGGCGGCCGGCTGCTGATGAAGATGGGCGAGGTCGGCACGCTGGTCATGATGCGGCTGATGGCCTTCGTGCTGCTGTGCATCGGCATCCAGATCCTGTGGGCCGGCTGGGCCGACCTGAACCACATTCCGACCTGACGCGGCCACCGCCCGCCCCGACATCGGGCGGCCGCCGCCAGGACGTAGGATCGAGCCCATGGCCGCCCCCGGGGCGCCCCTGCGCACGCCGGGGACCCTGGCGAGGACGGCTCCCGAGGAGACACCATGGCGGACACCGACTTCAGCAAATTCGTTCCGGGCTTCGACTTCCTGCAAGGGCTGATGAAGAACGCCGGCGCCGCGATCCCCGGCTTCAACCAGTGGGTCGCGCCGACGCTGGACCCGCAGGAGCTGGACAAACGCATCGACGAGCTGCGCACCGTGCAGTTCTGGCTCGAGAACAACGCCCGCATGCTCAACGCGACCATCCAGGCGCTCGAGGTGCAGCGGATGACGCTGTCGACGCTGCACGCGATGAACGTGCCCATGGCCGACCTGAAGGACGTGCTGAAGACGCAGGTGCCGCCGCGCCCGTCGCCCGCGCCGAGACCCCAGGAGCCTGCCGCCGCGACGCCGGCTCCCCAGGACGCGCCGGCCGACGCGAAGGGCGAGGCGGGGGGCGAGGCAAAGGGTGAGGCGAAGGCCGGCGACCCGGCCGGGCCCAAGCCTGCCGGCGCCGACCCGATGCAATGGTGGAACGCACTGACGCAGCAGTTCACGCAGGTCGCGGCCAACGCGATGAAGACGGCCCAGACCGCGGCGACGGCTGCCACGTCCGCCGCGACGTCCTCGGCTTCCGCGGCCTCGGCCCCGACGTCTGCCGCGAAGCCGGCGACGAGAACCTCGCCAGGCGCGGCGAAGAAGACATCCGCCACCTCCGCGGCCAGGCCCGCCGCGAAGAAGGCGGCGCCCGCGCGCAAGACCGCCCCCAAACGCAAGGCTCCCTGAGCCATCCCCAGTTTCCCCGAGGGCCGTTCATGCCTCGTTTCCTCCAGGCGCACGCCACCCATCCCGATCCCCACATGGCGCTGGCGCTGGCCGGCGCGCAGCTGGAGGGACAGCGCGCCGGCATGATGCCGACGCTGGGCTTCCTCTACCTTACGCATCCCTACGTGCCGCACGCGCAGGCGCTGCTGGACGAGGTCCGCGAGCGCTGGCCGGGTTGCGGCTGGGTCGGGGCCTCGGCGCTGGCGGTCAGCGCCAGCGGCGTCGAGTACTTCGACGAGCCGGCGCTGGTCGTCATGCTGTGCGACCTGCCCGCCGACCAATGGCGGATCTTCTCGGGACTGCGGCCGCTGACGCCGGACTGCGAATCCCGCAGCCTGCTGCTGCACGCCGACGGCGGCACGCCCGACCTGCAGGAGCTGATCGCCGAGCTCGCCCAGCGCTGCAGCAGCGGCTACCTCTTCGGCGGGTTGGTCAGCGGCGGCGACGACGCGGTCCAGATCGCCGACGGCATCTTCGAAGGCGGCCTGTCAGGCCTGGCGCTGGGCCCGGACGTGCGCTGGATCTCGCGCGTCAGCCAGGGCTGCCAGCCGCTCGGTCGCGAGCGCCGCGTCACCGCCTGCGATGGTCCGCTGGTGACGGAGCTCGACGGCCAACCCGCGCTCGACGCGCTGCTCGAAGACCTGAAGCTGCCCGCCTACACCGGCGAATCCGGTTCCCTGCGCCAGGCGATGCCGCTGTTCCGCCGCACGCTGGTCGGCCTCAGCGACGAACCCGGCGCCCGGCGCGAGTACGGCGCCGAGGTCCGTGTGCGGCACCTGGTCGGCCTCGACCCGGGCCGGCGCGGCATCGCCGTCGCCGAGCAGATGCGCGAGGGCGAACTGCTGAGCTTCTGCGAACGCCATCCCGACGCCGCCCGGCGCGACCTGGTGCGCATCTGCACCGAGATCCGCGCCGAGGCCGAGGAGCGCGGCGCACGCATGGCCGGCGCGCTGTACTTCAGCTGCACCGGCCGCGGCGGTCCGCACTTCGGCGCGCCGTCGGCGGAGCTGCAGTGGGTGCAGCACGCGCTGGGCGAGGTGCCGCTGGCCGGATTCTTCGCCAACGGGGAGATCGCCCACGCGCGGCTGCATGGCTATACCGGCGTGCTGACGGTCTTCCTGGACGCCTGATGCCGGGACGCCGCGACCTGCTGCAGGCCGCCGCGGCCTCGGCCCTCTCCGCCACGCTGCCTGCGCTGTCCCTCCTGCCGGACCGCGCGACGGCCGCCCGTGTTGCACCCGCGGCCCCGCTCGCCACGGCTTCGCCGGAGCCGACCACCGTCATCTATCCGCGCCACCTGCCGCAGCAGGACCGGCAGGTCGACTACTTCATCAGCCTGCTGCACGCCGCGTTGCAGCGCAGCGGCGTGCGCTATGCGCTGGTCCAGACGCAGTCGGAGATGGTGCAGAGCCGCGCGCTGCTGGAGATGGCGAGCAACGACCCCAGCATCGACGTGTTCTGGACGATGACCGACCCGCAGCGCGAGAAGAGCCTGCTGCCTATCCGCGTGCCGCTGGACCGCGGACTGATCGGATGGCGCCTGTGCCTGACGCGCGCCGCCGACCGCGACCGCCTGCGCCAGGTGCGGGACCTGAAGGACCTGGCGCGGCTCAGCGCCGGGCAGATGCACGACTGGCCGGACACCGCCGTGCTGCGCGCCAACGGGCTGCCGGTGCAGGTCAGCACGCATTACCAGGGCCTGTTCCAGATGCTGTCGGCGGGCCGCTTCGACTACTTCCCGCGGTCGATCTTCGAGATCGACGCCGAGCTCGGCAGCTTCGCCGACCAGAACCTCGTCATCGACCCTTACCTGCTGTTGCACTATCCGGCGGCGCTCTACATGTTCGTCCGCCCCGGGCGTCCGCGCCTGGCGGCGGACCTCACGCGGGGCATGAACGCCCTGGTGGCCGACGGCACCTTCGAACGCCTGTCGCGGCAGATCTTTGGCGATCTGCTGCAGCGTCACCGGATCGACCAGCGCCGCGTGCTGCAGCTGCGCAACCCGCTGCTGCCGGCGCAGACGCCGCTCGACCGCAAGGTGTTGTGGTGGCCGCTGCCGGGCGCGCGCTGAGGTCGTTCGCCGCCGTCCCCCTTCACTTCTCCATCACTCCCTCATGTCGCGACGCACGTCCCCCATCGCCACACGGCCCGTTCAGGCCGGGGTCAGCGCACGGGGCTACAGTTCGACGCCATGACCGCCGTCCTTCCTTCGACCCACGAGCCGCCCGGCGACCAGGCCGCCGCGCTGGCCGGTTTCCGCGCCGGGCGCCGCGCGCAGCTGGTCCAGGCCCTGCGGGCCGAGCTGCCCGCGCACGCGCTGCTGTGGCAGGACGAGCAGACCCGCCCCTACGAGTGCGACGGCCTGACCGCCTACCGCGAGCGTCCGCTGGCCGTGGCGCTGCCCGAGACCGAGGCCCAGGTCGCCGGCGTGCTGAAGGCCTGCCATGCGCTGGGCGTGCCGGTGGTGGCGCGCGGCGCCGGCACCGGCCTGTCCGGCGGCGCGACGCCGCACGCCGAGGGCCTGACGCTGGCGCTCGCGAAGTTCAACCGCATCGTCGCGATCGATCCCCTGGCGCGGACCGCCCGCGTCCAATGCGGCGTGCGCAACCTGGCGATCTCCGAAGCGGCCGCCGCGCACGGCCTGTACTACGCGCCGGACCCGAGCAGCCAGATCGCCTGCACGATCGGCGGCAACGTCGCGGAGAACTCCGGCGGCGTGCATTGCCTGAAGTACGGCCTGACGCTGCACAACGTGCTCAAGGTGCGCGGATTCACCGTGGAGGGCGAGCCGGTCGAGTTCGGCTCCGAGGCGCTGGACGCCGCCGGCCTGGACCTGCTGAGCGTCGTCGTCGGCAGCGAAGGCATGCTGGCGGTGGTGACCGAGGTGGTGGTCAAGCTGACGCCCAAGCCGCAACTGGCGCGCTGCATCATGGCCAGCTTCGACGACCTGCGCCGTGCCGGCGACGCGGTGGCGGCGATCATCGCGGCCGGCATCATCCCCGCCGGCCTGGAGATGATGGACAAGCCGATGACCGCGGCGGTCGAGGACTTCGTCCACGCCGGGTACGACCTGGACGCCGAGGCGATCCTGCTGTGCGAGAGCGACGGCACGCCCGAGGAGGTCGAGGAAGAGATCGGCCGCATGAGCGCGGTGCTGAACGCCAACGGCGCCACCCGGCTGGAGGTCAGCGAGAACGAGGCGCAGCGCCTGCGCTTCTGGAGCGGCCGCAAGAACGCCTTCCCGGCGTCGGGGCGCATCAGCCCGGACTACATGTGCATGGACTCGACGATCCCGCGCAAGCGGCTGGCCGACATCCTGCTGGCGATCCAGGCGATGGAGCGCAAGTACGACCTGCGCTGCGCCAACGTCTTCCATGCCGGCGACGGCAACCTGCATCCGCTGATCCTGTTCGACGCGAACGATCCGGACCAGTTGCACCGCTGCGAGCGGTTCGGCGCGGACATCCTCGAGACCAGCGTCGCGATGGGCGGCACCATCACCGGGGAACACGGCGTGGGCGTCGAGAAGCTCAACAGCATGTGCGTCCAGTTCTCGCCGCAGGAGCGCGAACGGATGCTGGCCCTGAAGCGGGCCTTCGACCCGCAGGGCCTGCTGAATCCCGGCAAGGTGATCCCGACGCTGCAGCGCTGCGCCGAATACGGCCGCATGCACGTGAAGCGCGGCGCACTCTCATTTCCAGAACTGGAGCGATTCTGATGGCAGTGCAAGCAGCAGGTGTCGCGGCGGCGGACACGGACCCGTCCCCCGGCTTCGTCCCCGCGACGCAACTGATGGCGACGCTGGAGGCGATGGCGGCCCGCTTCGCCGAAGGCCGGCCGGTGCGTTTCACCGGCCATGGCAGCAAGGACTTCTACGGCGGGCCGCTGGGCGACGCAGAGCCGATGTCGACGCTGTCGCTCAACGGCGTGATGGCGTATGAGCCGAGCGAGCTCTACGTGACCGCGGCCGCCGGCACGCCGGTGGCGGACGTGGAGGCGCTGCTCGCGCAGCATGGGCAACACCTGGCCTTCGAGCCGCCGCGTTTCGTCGGCGCGGCCTCGGGCGGCACGGGCACGATCGGCGGCATGGTCGCGAGCGGGCTGTCGGGCCCGGCGCGCGCGACGGCCGGCGCGGTGCGCGATCACGTGCTGGGGCTGACGATGCTGGACGCCAAGGGTGAGCTGCTGCACTTCGGCGGCACGGTGATGAAGAACGTCGCCGGTTACGACGTGTCGCGGCTGATGGCCGGATCGCTGGGCGTGCTCGGGCTGATCGCGCAGGTGACGCTGAAGGTGCTGCCGCAGCCGGTCGCGACGGCGACGCTGCGCTTCGAGGCCAAGCAGGACAAGGCCCTGCTGCAGATGAACCGCTGGGGCGGGCAGCCGCTGCCGGTGTCGGCGAGCGCCTGGTGGGACGGCGCGCTGGTGGTGCGGCTCTCGGGCGCCGAGGCGGCGGTCCGCGCGGCGATCCACAGGCTCGGCGGCTCCGCGATTCCGGAGACCATGGCCGCGCCGTTCTGGCAGGGCCTGCGCGACCAGTGCGACGAGTTCTTCCTCGGCGCGCGCCGGGCGGTGCAGGGCGGCGCGACCTTGTGGCGCATCGCCGTGCCGTCGACGACGCCGCCGATGCCGCTGCACGGCGAGCAGCTCGTGGAATGGGGCGGCGCGCAGCGCTGGGTCGTCACGCCGATGGCGCCCGCGCAGGTGCGCGAGGTGGTGGCCGCGGCCGGCGGCCACGCGACGATGTTCTACGCCAACGACAAGTCGGCCGGCACCTTCTCGCCGCTCGGCCCGCAGCTCACACGCATCCACAAGGAGTTGAAGCGGCAGTTCGATCCGGCGGGCATCTTCAATCCGGGACGGCTCTATCCGGATCTTTGAGCCGGACCTCTGGCCCGGGCCGTTGAACCGGGTCTCCGAAGCGAGACGTCTCCTCCAGCCTCACGACGCGCAGCAAGCCCACAGCAAGCCGACCGATGCAAACCCACCTGGCCCCCGAATTCCAAGGCACTCCGGAAGGCGAGACCGCCGAGGCCATCCTGCGTCGCTGCGTGCACTGCGGCTTCTGCACCGCGACCTGTCCGACCTATCAGCTGCTGGGGGATGAGCTCGACGGGCCGCGCGGCCGCATCTACCTGATCAAGCAGGTGCTCGAGGGCGAGCCGCCGACCGCGGCGACGCAACTGCATCTGGACCGCTGCCTGACCTGCCGCAATTGCGAGACCACCTGCCCTTCGGGCGTCCAGTACGGCCAGCTCGTCGAGATCGGCCGGCAGATCGTCGACGCGAAGGTCGAGCGCCCGCGCGAAGAGCGCCTCAAGCGCTGGCTGCTGAAGGAGGGGCTGACCTCGCCGCTGTTCAAGCCGGCGTTGCGGATCGGGCAGGCCCTGCGTCCGCTGGTCCCGGGCGCGCTCAAGGACAAGGTGCCGCCCAAGCCCGACGCGCGCGCCCACCAGTGGCCGCAACGCACGCATCCGCGCAAGGTGCTGATGCTGCTCGGCTGCGTGCAGCCGGCAATGATGCCCAACATCAACGCGGCCACCGCCCGCGTGCTCGACGCGGCCGGCGTGCAGACGCTGGTCGCCGACGAGGCCGGCTGCTGCGGCGCCATCCGCACGCACATGAACGACCACCACGGCGGCCTCGACGACGCGCGGCGCAACATCGACGCCTGGTGGCCGATGGTCGACGGGCACGGCGAGCAGGTCGAGGCCATCGTGATGAACGCGTCCGGCTGCGGCGTGCAGGTCAAGGACTATGGCCGGCTGCTCGCGCACGACCCGGACTACGCGGAGAAGGCCCAGCGCGTGTCCGCCCTGACCCGCGACCTCAGCGAGTTCCTGCCCGAACTGGTCCAGCCGCTGCGCTCGCGCATGGGCAAGGACGCGTCGACGGCGCCGCGCCCGAAGCTCGCCTATCACCCGCCCTGCACGCTGCAGCACGGTCAGCAGCTGCGCGGCGGCGTCGAGGGCCTGATGCGCGAGCTCGGCTTCGAGATCTCGGTCGCCCCCAGCGAAAGCCACCTCTGCTGCGGCTCCGCCGGCACGTATTCGGTGCTGCAACCGCTGCTGTCCAAGCAGTTGCGGGAACGCAAGCTCGCCGCGCTCGCGCCGCTGGCGGCCGAGGCCATCGTCTCGGCCAACATCGGCTGCATCCAGCATCTGCAAAGTGGCACGGACGTCCCGGTCCGACATTGGGTCGAGGTGCTGGACGATGCACTTCTACATCGATGAGTCATTGACTCGCGTCGCGAATCTCTTGAAGAAGCGTCGCTTCGGCGCATCACTTCGCGCCTGAACCCTCCCCACTTGAGGAGGAGTTCTCACGTCAATCGCCCCACCTCGGGCAAACCCGGGCATGCCCTTTGCCTGCGGCCCGCAGAATCGCCTCCAATAACAGGAGGGGAGCGCGTCAAGCGATCCAACCAGAAAGTGAAATGGGCCGGTCACCGCGTGGTGCCCGGCCTTTTTTCCGTCCAGGCCCCTTCGGCTGCCTGGCAGGTTCCAGGCCGCCCGGTCAGGGTTTCCCCGCCGCGCAGAGCGAGCAGATGCGCCGGCAGCCGCCCCGACACCGCGAGCGGGAGGCGGATACTCCGCTGTCATATCTGTTTCAGCGGCTTCGTCCGGAGCCCCGATCCGCCATGACCCTGACCCGTCGCACCTGGCTGCTGGTGCCCGTCCTGGCGGCGCTGGCCGCCTGCGCCAACGCCCCGTCCTCCCCGACCTCGGCCGCCGGCGCCGCCCCGGCAACCCCTGGCCCCGCAGCTGCCTTCGCGGCAAAGAAACCGCCCAGGCTGGTGGTCTTCATGGTGGTCGACGGGCTGCCGATCCGGCAGGTGCTCGGCTATCGCGACCAGTTGCAGCCGGACGGCTTCAAGCGCTTCCTGGACCGCGGCGCCTGGTTCGCCAACGCGTACTACGGTCACGGCTACACGGTCACGGCCGCCGGCCACTCGATCATGCTGAGCGGCGCCTACCCGCAGCGCAGCGGCATCATCGGCAACGAGTGGCGCGATCCGATGACCGCCGCCCCGCAGTACAACACCGCCGATGCGCGCTACCAGTACATCGGCAACAAGACCGAGCCGCTGGCAGGCACGAGCCCGAACAACTACAAGGTCGAGACCGTCGGCGACGTGCTGCGCACGCTGCAGCCGGGGTCGAAGGTCATCGGCATCTCCGGCAAGGACCGCGGCGCCATCCTGCCGGCCGGCCACAAGGGCACGGCCTACATGTACATGGGCGGCAGCGGCGAATTCGCGTCGTCCACCTACTACATGGACAAGCACCCCGCCTGGGTCGACGCCTTCAACGCGGCCAGGCCGGCCGACAAGTTCTTCGGCAAGACCTGGTCCCCGATGCTGCCGGAAGCGGCCTACGCGCGCAGCGTGCCGGACGGCCAGCCCTGGCAGGCCAACAGCGGGAACGGCAACAAGCTGCCGGCCGTGCTGGGCGCCGGCATGGAGGGCCCGGGGCCGCGCTTCTACGGCAACATCCTGCCCTCCCCCTTCGGTGACGAACTGACACTGGCCTTCGCCAAGGCTGCTGTCGAGGGCGAGCGGCTGGGCACCGACGACCAGACGGACATCCTGTCCGTCAGCCTCTCCAGCCATGACTACATCAACCACGCCTTCGGTCCGGAATCGCGGCTGTCGCACGACCACTTCCTGCACCTCGACGCCTACCTGCAGGACTGGTTCAAGTACCTCGACGCCAAGATCGGGCGCGACAACTACGTCGCCGTGCTGACCGCCGACCACGGCTTCACCGACACACCCGAATGGGCGAAGTCGCAGGGCCGGGACGCCGGACGCATCAACCCGGCGCAGGTCGTGGGCGTCATCAACGCGGGCCTGTCGAAACGCTTCGGCGAGTACCGCTGGGCACTCAACATGTCCGGATCGGGCGTGATCTTCGACGAGGTGGCGATCAAGGCCGGCGGCCTGAACCCCGACGACGTCTATGCCGTCGCCAAGGCGTCGGTCGAGCAGATCGATGGCATCCAGGTGGCCTTCACCCGCGCGCAGCTGGCCGGAACGGACACCACGACGCCCTACCTCGAGCAGTTCCGCCGCTCCTGGTACCCCGGCATCGCCGCGCCGCTGCAGGTGGTGCCGAAGGCGGGCTGGATGTTCGGTTCCCGCGCGACCGGCACCACCCACGGCAGCCCGTATGAGAACGACACCCACGTTCCGCTGCTGACCTGGGGACCGACGTGGGTCGGCCAGGGCCGCATCGAGCAGCGCGTCGAGATCGTCGACCTCGCGCCGACGCTGTCGGCCCTCCTGCACATCCCCGCGCCCAAGCAGGCGCAGGGCCAGCTGCTACCCCTGCCGGCGAAGTAACCCAACCGAGCGCGGATTCCCCCCGTTCACCCCACCCACCCGCCACCGAAGCGGGGGTGGGGTGCGCCCGCCACACGGCTCCTGTAGGCTCAGCGGTCTCGCAGAAGTGACAGGGAGACCGCCGTGTTTGGCTGGTTCGAAAAACTCGTCGATCCGTTTCCGCAGACCCCGGCGCCTCAGCCGCCCAAGGGGTTCTTCGCCTTCGTCTGGGCCGGCTCGCACGGCATGCGCGGCCTGGTGGGGGTGCTCATCGTCCTGACCGCCGCCATCGGCGCCTTCGAGGCGCTGCTGTTCTCGATGCTGGGCTCCGTCGTCGACTGGCTCAGCCAGGTCCCGCCCGCGCAGTGGTGGGCGACGCAGCAGGACAAGCTGCTGATGCTCGGCGGCATCCTGCTGGCCAGCCCGCTGCTGATCGCGCTGCAGTCGCTGAGCAAGTACCAGGGCCTGTCCAGCAACTTCCCGATGCGGCTGCGCTGGAACTTCCACCGCCACCTGCTCGCGCAGAGCATGAGCTTCTACCAGGACGAGTTCGCCGGCCGCGTCTCCGCCAAGCTGATGCAGACGGCGCTGGCGGTGCGCGAATGCTGGCTGATCGTCACCGACATCCTGGTCTTCATCACGATCTACTTCGTGACGATGCTGGGCGTCGTCGGCAGCTTCGACGCGACGCTGCTGCTGCCCTTCCTGGGCTGGCTGGCCTGCTACGTCGTGGCGCTGAGCTACTTCGTGCCGCGCCTGGGCAAGGCCGCCACCGCGCAGGCCGACGCCCGCAGCCTGATGACCGGCCGCATCACCGACGCGTACACCAACATCAGCACGGTCAAGCTGTTCTCGCACTCCAATCGCGAAGCCGGTTTCGCCCGCGGCGCGATGCAGGACTTCCTGAACACCGCCTACCGCCAGATGCGGCTGATCAGCGGTTTCGAGATCGTCAACCATGCGCTGTCGATGGGCCTGATCGCCTCGACCGCCGGCATGACGGTCTGGCTGTGGACGCAAGGCCAGGTCGGCATCGGCGCGGTCGCCGCCGCCACCGCGATGGCACTGCGCCTGAACGGGATCTCGCACTGGATCATGTGGGAGATGGCCAGCCTGTTCGAGAACATCGGCACCGTGCAGGACGGCATCACGACGTTGTCGCGCCCCATCGCGATCCAGGATGCGGACGACGCCAGGCCGCTGGACGTGACCCGGGGCGAGGTCCGCTTCGAGCATGTCGACTTCAGCTACGGCGGTCGCAAGACCGTGCTGCACGACCTGACCCTGACGATCCGCCCCGGCGAGAAGATCGGCGTGGTGGGCCGCTCGGGCGCGGGCAAGTCGACGCTGGTCAACCTGCTGCTGCGCTTCTACGACGTGGACAAGGGCCGCGTGCTGATCGACGGCCAGGACATCGCCACCGCCACCCAGGACAGCCTGAGACGCCAGGTCGGCATGGTCACCCAGGACACCAGCCTGCTGCACCGCTCGGTGCGCGACAACCTGATGTACGGCCGACCCGACGCGACGGAGGAGGAGATGCGCGCCGCCGCCGAGCGGGCCGAGGCCGTGGACTTCATCGACGGCCTGACGGACCCGAAGGGCCGGCAGGGCTACGACGCCCACGTCGGCGAACGCGGCGTGAAGCTGTCCGGCGGCCAGCGCCAGCGGATCGCGATCGCCCGGGTGATGCTCAAGGACGCGCCGATCCTGCTGCTCGACGAAGCGACCAGCGCGCTGGACTCCGAGGTCGAGGCCGCGATCCAGCGCAGCCTGTACCGGCTGATGGAAGGCAAGACCGTGGTCGCGATCGCGCACCGGCTGTCGACGATCGCGGCCATGGACCGGCTGATCGTGATGGACCAGGGCCGCATCGTCGAACAGGGCGACCATGCGGCGCTGCTGGCCCAGGGCGGCCTCTACGCGAAGCTGTGGGCGCACCAGAGCGGCGGCTTCCTGGTGGAGGACGACATGGACGTGGAGGAGGACACCCAGGCGCAAGGGCAGGCGCGGGCGTTGTCGCCTGAAGCCGTCACTGGCATGGGCCATCCGCCTCATGCCGCCGGATCCGTCGCCGGACACATGGATCCCGCGTCAACGACAGCAAGGGACTCCGCGTAAGCAGGCGCTGACTTATCTGGCGCCGGACGGACACCGCACGCCACCCGTTCAAGGGGTTGGGCGGGGTATCCGGTGGCAGGCTTGTATGGAACACTGCGATCGCAGGTCGGACGGGAGCGCCGATCCGCTTGAGCGTCCGCAGGAATCAGGACGGCGTAGCACCACGAAAGCTGAGCATATGGACAACAGCAGCGACACCACCACGCAGTCTTCGGCCACCCCGACCCCGGTCAAGGGTTCCGTCGTCTCGCAACGCCGCCGCCGTTTCATCCAGGCAGGCGTGGTGCCGGTCGGCCTGACGCTGGCCAGCCGTCCCGCGATGGCGTGGCACTGCAACACGACCTCGGCCTGGGGCTCGGCGATCCTGCGCAACGGCGGCGCCAGCGTGCAGGCGCGTGCCGACGCGGCGGTGATCAACAACACCGAGTGCTGGTACATCTCCAACTGGAAGGACAACTCGGGCCGGTCCCAGGTGCGCGGCGGCAACGCCCCCTGGAACTACGTCATCGCCCAGTACTATTCCGGCAAGACGCTGACCTATGCGCGTAACAACCTGACCGTCTCCAAGCTGTTCCCGGGCGGCCTCAAGAACGTCAGCGGCACGGCCAACGTCTACAACCTGCTGAAGAACGACACGTCGGGCTACGGCACGATGATGATCGTCGCGCGGCTGAACACCCTGTTCGCCGGCAACAGCGTCGGCCAATGCGTGCTGTCGGCGACCGGCCAGGACATGCTGCTGCAGATGGCCTCGCAAGGCCCCGGCCTCTTCAAGCCGACCAACTCGACCGGCGCGGCCTGGACCCAGGCGGACTTCAAGAACTACCTGTACAGCAACTGGCTCGTGGCTTGATGGCCGGAGCCGCCTGGCGCTGCAGGCAACCGCTCGATGACGTGCTGCTCGCCTGGGAGGGCGAACAGCACGCGGTCTATTTCGACCCCGACAGCGGGGACACCCACCTGATCGCCGCGCTCGGCGCGCAACTGGCCGAATGGCTGGCCGCCGAGCCGCTGGACCGCGACCAACTCCTGGCGCGCCTGGCCAGGGACGTCGACTGGGACGAGCCCCCCACCCCCGAGGCCCTGTCCGAACTGCTGGACCTGCATCTGCGCCGCCTGGCCGACATCCACCTGCTGACGCCCACGGACCCGGCGCAGGCGGTGGCGGAGGCAGCGGAGGAGCCGGTCGCTTGAGACTGCAGGACGTCGGCACCGCCGGGCTGCGGGCCCGGATGCGCGACGGCGGCGTGACGCTGCGGCTGTCGCCCTTCACCGTGCGCGTGCGCTCGGACATCCCCCATCTCGCGGCCGACGTCGCGGCCATGTACCAGGACTTCGAGCTGGCCGGCGAGGAGGAGTTCGTCGACTTCCACGTCGCCGTCCTGCGCAGCCCCCATTGGCTGAGCCGCCTGCAGGGCCGCGCCGAATTCTGGTTCGACGGGCAGCGCTCCTTCACGCCGCTGCCGGCCGCGCAGGCGCTGGCGATGCTCGAATGGGGCATCAACTGGTGCATCGCCGCCCACGCCCATCAATACCTGCTGATCCACGCGGCGGTGCTCGAGCGCGACGGCCGCGCGCTGCTGATGCCGGCGCCGCCGGGCTCCGGCAAGAGCACGCTGTGCGCGGCGCTGGCGCATCGCGGCTGGCGCCTGCTGTCGGACGAACTCGGCCTGCTGGACATGGCCACCGGCCTCGTGCACGGCATGGCGCGGCCGATCAACCTGAAGAACGCGTCGATCCCGCTGATCCGGTCCTTCGTGCCGGAGGCGCACTTCAGCGCGTCCATGCCCAACACGTCCAAAGGCACGGTCGCGCTGGTGCGCGCGCCGCAGGACGCGATCGAGAGCCGGCTCGCGCCCGCCCGGCCCGCCTGGGTCGTGCTGCCCGCCTGGCGCGCCGAGGCGGCCGCGCAGCTGCTGCCCATCGAGCGCGCCCGCGCCTTCATGGATCTCGCCGAGCAGTCCTTCAACTACGACGTCCACGGCCAGGCCGGTTTCCAGACGCTGGGACGGCTGGTCGACGCCTGCGCGTGCTACCGCTTCGAGTACAGCCGGCTCGACGAAGCCGTGGCGCTCTTCGAGACACTCGCGGAGGCGGCGCCATGAGCGCGCATCACGGCGAACGACGCCGTCCGCTGCTGGTCCGCGTGCTGCTGCAGCCCGCGATCGCGGCCGGGCTGAGCCTGACCGACTGGGACCTGCTGCTGCGTCAGGCGCGGCGGTCCAACCTCGCCGGCAAGCTGGCCGCGCAGATGGAGGCCGGCGGCTGGCTGGCCACGCTGCCCGAGCCGGTGCAGCCGCATCTGCGTTCGGCGCTGCTGCTGTCGCGGCGGCAGGCGCAGATGCTGCGGCGCGAGGTCGACCTGCTGCGCCAGACGCTGGCCGAGCTGCCCGGGCCGCTGATCCTGCTCAAGGGCGCCGCGTATGCGCTCGGTGGACACGCCCCGGCGCCGGGGCGGATGTTCAGCGACATCGACCTGCTGATCCCGCCCGAACAGCTGCCGCGCTGCGAGACGACGCTGCTGGTGCACGGCTGGGACTTCGACGACGGCCTGGACGCCTACGACCAGCGCTACTACCGCGCGTGGATGCACGAGCTGCCGCCGCTGCATCACAAGCGCCGGGGCACCTCGCTGGACGTGCACCACACGCTGCTGCCGCCGACGGCGCGCACGCCTCTGGACAGCCGCGCGCTGTTCGACGCGCCGCGGCCCCTGGACGGTCTGCCTGGCGTCTTCACGTTGCCGCCCGAGGACATGCTGCTGCACAGCGCCGCCCACCTGTTCCACGAGGGCGAGTTGCCCAACGGCCTGCGCGACCTGTTCGACCTCGACGCGCTGTTGCGCGAGTTCGGCGCGATCGAGGGCTTCTGGCCGCGGCTGGCGGAGCGCGCGCGGCGGATCGGCCTCTCCCGCCCGCTGTGGCTGGCGCTGCGCTACACGCGGATGCTGCTGGACACGCCCTATCCGGACACGTTGCCGTCGGCGCTCGGCCCGCCGCCGGGCCCGCTGGCGCTGCGACTGCTGGACG
Source organism: Roseateles noduli (assembly GCF_050626985.1). Classification (NCBI taxonomy): domain Bacteria; kingdom Pseudomonadati; phylum Pseudomonadota; class Betaproteobacteria; order Burkholderiales; family Sphaerotilaceae; genus Roseateles; species Roseateles noduli. The sequence continues at coordinate 5,290,168 of NZ_CP192463.1, read as the reverse complement.
CCTGCTATCGCCGTGCGCTGCGGCCGGCCCACGACAGTTGCCGCCTCCCCGGCCACGCACTGGCCGAGGTCGCGCTGTACGTGCGTTCGCACTGGCTGCGGATGCCGGTCGGGTTGCTCGCGCTGCACCTGGCGCGCAAGGCCTGGGGCCGGATGACGGCGGCCCCCGAGACGCCTCAGGTCGACGCACCCGGCACGACCCGGGGCGACGGCTGAGAGTCCTCCCCGGCCCTCTCCTTCCCCCCGCTCCGTCCCTCCTCTCCTTCCCCTCTCCCTCCCACTCGCCCTCTCACCTTGGGGCAGTGGGCCGGGCTGAGACTCGTAGCCGGGCGCGGCCTTTGCCACGTGAGCCAAGGCCTTCGCTTATGCTCGCTGCCCATGAACCGACCCAAGCCTTTCTCCATGATCCGCGAGTTCCACCTGGCGGACTGGTTCACCCTGGGCAACGCCTTCTGCGGCGTCGGCGCGCTGTTCTCGGTGATGACCTTCCTGCAGACCGGCGCGGTGCAGCACCTGTACTACGCGTGCGCGCTGATCCCGGCGGCGCTGGTCTTCGACGTGCTCGACGGCCGCATCGCGCGCTGGCGCCAGAAGAGCTCCGCGATGGGGCGTGAGCTCGACTCGCTCGCCGACGTGATCTCCTTCGGCGTCGCGCCGGCGGTAATAGCCTACGGCTGCGGCATGCAGGGGCTGTGGGACCGCATCGTGCTGGGCTTCTTCGTCGCCTGCGGCGTGTCGCGTCTGGCCCGCTACAACATCACCGCCGAGACGCTGTCCGGCGGCAACGACAAGGTCGCCTACTTCGAAGGCACGCCGATCCCGACCTCGCTGCTGATCGTGTTCGTGCTGTGGGTCGCCGCCTGGCAAGGCGCGATCGGCGAGGCGCTGTGGTTCGGCGGCATCAAGCTCGGCGGCTTCACGCTGCACCCGCTGGTGCTGCTGTTCGCGATCTCGGGCTCGCTGATGATCAGCCGGATCAGGATTCCGAAGCTCTGATCCGGCGCGACGGTCAGGTCGGCATCATGCCGACTGACCGCCGACTGACCGCCGACTGACCGCCGACTGACCGCCGCCAGACCGCCGCCGCCCTCAGTGCGGCGGCGTCGTGACGATCGCGCCACCGCGCAGCAGATCGCGCCAGGGCGCCATCGGCGCCGCGTCTGCCGACCGGTCTTCCAATGGCCTCGTCACCCGGCACTGGCCGGTGGCGGCATGGATCAAAGCCACTTTCAGCAGCGCCTCATTGGGATCGCTGAGCTCATGGGCGAGATCGTCCACCACGAAGCAGCCCTGAACCCCATTGGCACCCGATCCGCCCGGCACGAAGCCCTCGCCGTAGCCTGAGAATCCCTGGGCGTTGCTCACGACATGGTCCAGCGGCAGGTAGGTGTGGCCGCAGTTGGCCCTCGGGCTGGCGGCATAGGGCCGACCACAGGTGGTGCTGCCGATCAGCACGACCTCCACGCCGACGCCTCGCAGGCTGTTGATCAAGGCCTCGCTCGCCGCGCATGTGCCGGCCTGGGTCAGGACGTACACGCGCCGAAGATGGCCGGCATCGAGCGTGGGCAGGTCGGGTGCCAGACAGCGCCTGCTCAGGTCGGCGCAGCCATGGAACGGCAGTTCCGTGCCGCTCAGTTGCCCGCCCTGGAGGCGCGAGAAGGCTTGTCCCATGCTGCGCTTGCCAGCGACCATGTAGGCCAGTTGACTGGCGACGGACAAGTCGCCTCCCTGGTTGAAGCGCAGGTCGATGACGAGGTGGTCGATCCGCGCCTCGCTGAAGTCATTGATCGCGTTGACCAGCTCGGCGGTCGCGTGCGCGCCATGTTCCTGGAACAGCAGATATCCGACATCCTCGTCTCCCACGTTGAAGACTTTCACCAACGGCACGGGCTGCCTGGCGAGGCCGCTGGTAAGGATCACGGTCCTCGTCGAAGCGTCGCCCTCCGACCTCAAGATGAAGCGGTGCTCCGTTTCCATGTCGCGCGGAAACATCGACGCCGCGAGGAGGGCCGCGCGTTCCTCGTCGTCGTCGTCGGCCTCGATGCCGGCCGTGGCGACCAGCGTATCTCCCCGCTTGACGCCTTGCCGCTCCGCCTCGCTGCCGGGCTGAACGAAAGCGACCCGGATGTTCCTGGGCGGCGTGTGCGATCCCACCGACCATTCGACGCCGAACCCCGGCACGTCCCCGCCGCTCATGAAGGCGTTGAACGCGGACGTGGGCACGACCTGGGTGTATTCATCCCGGCGCTTTCCGTCGGGCTTGAACGCGGGCGAGCGCAACGCGTCCAGATAGGCCGACAGGGCTCGCGACACGTCGTCATCGTCGAGTCCGTCGACATCGACATACGGCACGTCCTGGCGCCAGAGGTAGACCTCGTCCATGAGCGAGCGCACCCAGTTCCGCTCGATCGCCAGGCTGCCGATGGGGGCGCCGTCGCGGGCGCTCCTCGCTTCGACGTTGTCCGGGGCGCACTGCCCGGCGTAGGCCGAGCTGTGCTGAAAGGCGCGATTCAGCACCCGACCGGCGTCCGCGCCGTCCTTGCCGTCCGCGCCACGCGGGCCCGGAAGACCGGGGCGGCCCGGGAGACCTTCCGGACCAGGAAAACCCGGCTCACCCCGTTCGCCCGGATTGCCGGGCGAGCCGTCCTTGCCAGCACGCCCCTCCTTGCCCGCCGGTCCGGGCAGGCCCGCTTCGCCGGGCAGACCGCGAGGTCCGGGCAAGCCGTCCTCGCCATCCCGTCCATCCCTGCCTGCCGGTCCGGGCAGGCCGCGAAGCCCGGGCAGGCCCTCCTCGCCATCCTTGCCCGCCGGGCCGGGCAGGCCCGCTTCGCCCGGTAGACCGCGAGGTCCGGGCAAACCGTCCTCGCCATCCAGCCCATCCTTGCCATCCCTGCCCGACGGTCCGGGCAGCCCGGCCTCGCCAGGCAGACCGCGAGGCCCGGGGGAGCCGTCCAGCCCATTCATCCCGTTCGTCCCGTTCGTCCCGTCCCGGCCATCCTTTCCAGCCGGCCCCGGCGGGCCGTCCTTGCCATCGGCCCCGTCCACGGCCATCACGTCTTCGCCGCCGTCATGGCAGCCTTGCAACACCGCGACGCAAGCGGCGCACATCACGATGATCGACGCACGCTTCGCCGCGCGCTCGATCCAGGTTCTCTTGGTCATCTCTGCTGTCCGCCGAACGAATCGGCCGCCTCTGTGGGAGAAGGCGACTTTGTCGAAGCGCTGCGGGCAGGGTTCCGTTGCCCAGTGCAACAAATCGGCGCGCGCGACAACAAAAAAGCCGCTCCGGGGAGCGGCTTTTTCAGTGCGCCATGAACGGCGCGGATCGAGGGCTCAGGGCCGTCCGCCGACGATCCGGTTGCTGCGCGCCGCAAGCTTCTTGAGACTCAGCGCGATCGCATCGCCGTCGGCCGCCCGCACGCCCGTCGCGCGGGCCCGGCCCGCTTCCGACGACTGCGCCGCCGCCGGGCAGGTGCCGTTGGCCCGGTACTGCAGCGCCGCGGCCAGCATCGCCTCGCTGGTGTCGCCCAGCGCGTGGTCGAAATCGTCCGCGACCTGGCAACCCTTGACCCCGGTCGCGCCCGTCCCCGCCGGCACGAAGCCGTCCGCGTACTCGCCGAAGCCCTTGTTGTTGGTGCCGACGAACTCGATCGGGAAGTAGCTGTAGCCGCAGTTGTCCTTCGCGGAGAAACCGTAGGGCTTGCCGCAGGTGGTCCCGCCGACCAGCACGACCTCGATGTCGACGCCGCGCAGGCCGTTGATCAGCGCCTCGCTGGCCGAGCAGGTGCCCGACTGCGCCAGCACGAACACGCGCTTGAGGTTCAACGCCGGCAGCGGCTGCTGGGACGTGCAGTTGTTGCCCGACAGCAGGCAGGACTCGCTGTAGAACGGCGTCTTCGAATCCGGGCTGTTGGTTTCCGCGCTGCGCTTGCTGTTGTAGCGCAGCTGCTCGAAGGTCTTGCCCGACGTCGCCGTGCCGCCCGCGATCATGTAGGCCAGCTCGCTGGCGATGAACAGGTAGCCGCCGCCGTTGTAGCGCAGGTCGACGACCAGATCGCTCGCGCCGCTGGCGCCGAAGCTGCGCATCGCGCTGATCAGCTGCGCCTCCGCCGTCAGGATGTGGTCGTTGAAGACCATGTAGCCCACCTTCGCGCCGTCGGCGGCGGTGAGCACCTGGCTGGTCGGCACCGGCGTCTTGGTGACGTTGCCGGCGACCAGCGAGACGTCGCGCGACAGCCCCGCGTTGGACGTCAGCACCAGGCGGTGGCTGCCGCCCGCGGTGTCGGGGAAGAGCGCCGCGTTGAGCGTGTTCACGCCGGCCGCATCGGCGGCATCCGCGGACGCGCCGTCCGCGGTCACCAGCGTGTCGCCGCGGCGCACGCCGGCCCGGTCGGCGACGCTGCCGGGTTCCACGAAGGCGACGCGCAGACCGCGCGGCGGCGTCGGCGACTTCATCGACCATTCGATGCCGTAACCGACCTCCACGCCGCTCTGCGACAGCGCGTTCCACTCGCGCGTGCTCATCATGAAGCTGAACTGGTCCTTGCGCTTGCCGCTCGCCGTGAACGCCGGCGACAGCAGGTCCTCGAAGTAGGCGTTCAGCGCGGTCTCCACGTCGCTGTCGCTGTAGGCCGCCGCCGCGGCGTTGATCGACGGCACGTCCTCGCGCCACAGGTAGGCCTCGTCGAGGTAGGAACGGACCCAGCTCTTCTCCGTGGACAGCGAGGCGGTGCGCAGATTGGCCGCCGCTTCCGTGTTGCCCGGCGCGCATTGCTGGGCGTAACTGGCGCTGGGCTGGATCGTGGTATCGCCCCCGGTGTTCCCGCCGGTGTTGCCCCCGCCGCCGACGGAGCCGCCGCCGCCGTTGTTGCTGCCGCCGTTGCTGCCGCTATTGCTGCCGTTGAGCGGCGTGCCGCTCTCACCGCCGCCGCCGCAGGCGCTCAGCATCATCACGCCAACAGCGCCGGCCACGGCCAGACGCGCCACCCGGCCCATCACGGATCGATTCATCGCAACTCCCTCGTGGGACTTCGGTCCCATGTCTTTGTAGGTTGGCTGACATCGTCGTGATGTCATCGGGAAACCTTCGAGGGCCGATTTATAGCGAAAAACCGGTGACAGGCCTTGGACTTAATCGAGGGTCTCCGCCCTCAGGGTGACGAGTGATGCGCCCTCGCCACTGGCGAAGATCCGCCAACCGAACCAACCCGGGGGCGCCGGCAGGTCCAGCGTCTGGCCGGGTTCCAGCCAGTGATCGTCCGGCCAGCCGACCCGGGTGATCCAGGCCCGGCCGCCGAAGACCCGCAGCCGCACGGGGCGCCGCAGGCGCAGCGCGACCGGGCGGCCGTCGGTCGGCAGCACGAGGGCGTCGGGACCCGGACCGGGAGGGACAAAAGCCGGCGCGGGCCAGACCTGGGGCTGGAGACGGGGCCGGAACGGCGAGGGGAGCAGGCGGAGCGGTTGCATGCCGTCACCTTAAAAAATCCGGCTGTCGCGCTCCATCCACAGCCGCCGACCGACACGAGGCATACAGCCCCCGCACGAACGGGGCCTGTGCTGGCCGGCTTGCCGCTCATCTGTATCGGTCATCGCCGGGTGGGAACACACAGAATCGATGCATGGACGCGCCGCTGCTACCGCTGTACATGCAACTCGCCGACCGGATGGCCCGGTCGATCCGCTCGGGCACCTTGAAGCGCGGCGAGCGGCTGCCGTCGGTGCGGGAGCTGGCGGGACAGCACGGCGTCTCGCTGTCGACGGCGGTCCAGGCCTACCGGTGGCTGGAAGACGCCCGGCTGATCGAGGCCCGGCCGCGTTCGGGCTACTTCGTCGCGGCACGACCGCCGCGGCTGCCGGAACCGCGCGTCTCGCGCCCCGACACGGCATCCCGGATGGTGCAGCTGGACCAGCTCGGCGTGCAGGTGATGGCGCTGTCGCAGGACCCCGCCTTCGTCTCCTTCGGCGCGGCCTGTCCGGGCCCGGAGCTGTTCGACCAGGACCGCGTCCGCCGCGCGATGGCGCGTGCGGTGATGCGCCATCGCGACCTGCTGTGCACCTACCCGCTCGGCCCCGGCATGGAGGAGGCGCGGCGCGCGGTCGCGCGGCATGCGCTCGGCCTGGGCTGCGTGCTCGACCCGGACGAGGTCGTCCTCACCAACAGCTGCATGGAGGCGATCAGCCTGTGCCTGCGCACGGTGTGCAAGCCCGGCGACGTGGTGGCGCTGGAATCGCCGACCTATTACGGTTTCCTGGAGATCCTGCAGAGCCTGCACCTGCGCGCGCTGGAGATCCCCACGCATCCGCGGCACGGCATGTCGCTGGACGCGCTGCAGCTGGCCTTCGAGACCCAGCAGGTCAAGGCGGTGCTGACGGTGCCGACGCTGTCGAATCCGCTGGGCGCGTCCATGCCGGTGCCGGAACGCCGCCGGCTGGCGGCGATGCTGGCGCAGCACGACGTGGCGCTGATCGAGGACGTGCTCTACAACGACCTGTCCGAGCAGGAGGACAAGCGCCGCGCGGTGAAGTCCTTCGACACGACGGGGCACGTGATGATCTGCGGCTCGTTCTCGAAGACGATCGCGCCCGGGCTGCGGCTGGGGTGGGTGGAGGCGGGCCGCTGGGGCCAGGTGTTGCGGCGGACGAAGGCGGTGCAGTCCGGCGGCCAGACCGGCGTGCTGGAGCTGGCGCTGGCGGACCTGCTGACGCAAGCCGGCGGCGGCGCCGCCTTGCGGCAGCTGCGGGCAACCATCGCGGCGCGCGTGGACCACGCCCGCCAGATGATCGCCGAGAGCTTCCCGAAGGGCACGCGCGTGTCCGACCCGGCCGGCGGCTTCATCCTGTGGGTGGAACTGCCCGACGGGCTGGACACCGCGCTGCTGTACCAGGCCTGCCTCGCGGAGCGCATCGTGATCGCGCCGGGGATGATGTTCTCGGCGAGCCCGCGCTTCCGGAACTGCGTGCGACTGGGCGTCGGCGGTCAGTGGGGCGAAGAACACCCTCGCGCGCTGCGGCGCATCGGGGCGTTGGCAAAGGCCTTGTTGATGACGCCTTCCAATGCCCCGGAGGCCTCCGAGGACGAGCTCGCGGCGTGAAGCGCGCCCACTCGTCGTTGCGGATGCGCGCCGTGGCGCTGCGATGGCTGTGCTCCGCGCCTGGATTCGGCGCGTTCAGGCGGCGGGACTAGCCTTGAAGCCACTCGTCGCCGGTGCTCAGGCCTTTCGGTGACTTGAGACGGGTCAGCGCATCTTCGTCTTCGAGCAGCCGCCACCGCCACCAGTCCGTGCTGATGGACTTGATGAGCGCCGCGTGGTGCGCGGCGAGCTTCTCCGGAGCTGCTTCGCGCCCCCGCCCGAGCAAGCGCTGCCCGAAGCCCGCGCCGCGCTCGCCGCCACCGCCGAAACTCATGTGGTCGGCGCCCTCGAGCCACAGCTGCGCCTTGGCGCCGGCCGGCAGCGTGTCGTAGACGACGCGGCGATAACGACCGTCGCGCTCCTGGCCGATCGGGTTGCCGTCGAGGCTGCCGGTCAGGCACAGCATCGGGCGCGTGATGCCCTTGATGCCGCCCGGGAAGTGCCCGGCCGACGGACTGAACGCGGCGAAGGCCTTGAAGTGCGAGTCCGTCAGGTCCGGCGCGTTGCGCACCTGGAAGTCGCGCCCCGCGACCGCCAGCGTCGTCTGGGCGCCGAACGAGTGGCCCGACATGCCGAGCGCCTTGGGCGACACGCGCGCCCACGGACCGCTGCCGTCCTTCTGCAGCTTCAGCATCTGCCCGACGGCGAACTGCACGTCGTGGCCGCGTTCGATCAGCTGCTCGACGCTCGCGGCGGCCTTCACCGCCTGCAACCCGCCGCGCCAGATCGCGCGATCGCTCCCCGCATGCTGCAGATGCAGCGTCGCGATGCCGGCCTCGGCCCAGGCCTGTCCCCACTCGGTGCCGCCGTCCAGGCTGCCGCCCAGGCCGTGCGAGAACACCACCAGCGCCATCGGCCGGTCGCCGTCGGGCAGGCGCAGCCGCCAGGGGATGTCGCGCAGGCGGGACTGGTCGCGCCAGACGCCTTGCTGGACGCCCTGCGGGCCGTCCCTCTGGCTGTCTTTCTGAGCGTCCTTCTGGACGCCGACATCCGGCACGCTCTGCGCACGCGCGGGAAGCCACGCGGCGGCGCCGAAGGGGAGGCCCGCGGCCGTCATGGCGGAGAAGGCGGAAGCGCGCTTCAGGAGCGCGCGGCGAGCGGAGTCGTGAGGCAGAAAATTCATGGCGACGAGGCGGGCAGATGCCGTTCCCGCCCTGGTGGCGGCACCGGCTTGAGGCGCAGGGCCCAGGAGACGCCGCCGACCAGCAACAGCACGCCGGCCACGCCCATCAGCGGCGGCCACTCGGCGCGGTGCCACTGCGCATAGGCGAGCGCGGCCAGCGTCTCGAAGACGATCAACTGGCCCACCAGCGCGGTGGGCAGGCGCTGGCTGGCCTCATTCCAGCACAGCGTGCCGAGCCAGGACGCGAACAGCCCGACGGCGGCCATCAGTCCGACATAGGGCCACAGCCGGGGACCGGTGGGGAAGTCGAAGCCGGCGGGCAGCAGCGGCAGCCCGGCGCCGTCGGCGATCGCGAGCACCACGAAGGCCAGCACCGCCATCGGCAGCGTCACCAGTCCCTGCGCGGTGGCCCAGGCCCGGGGGTTGCGATCGGCGTGCGCGCGCAGCCAGTCGGCGTTGCGGATCGGGTACCAGGTCCAGCAGGCCAGCGCGATCAACGCCAGTCCCGCGCCCTGCAGGTAGCGGCCCAGTTGCTGGGGCGCGACCGCGGCCTGCTCGACCTGGTTGACGCAGCCGATGCCCAGGGCGATCAGCAGCAGCGCCGGTGCCAGGTCGCGCCAGCGGTAGTGACCGTCGCGCGCGGCGTTGCGATGGTTGGAGCAGACCGCGATGACCACGGGCAAGGTGCCGATGATCATCGTCGGCAACGGTCCGCCGGCGCGTTGGATGGCGGCGGCCAGCGTCAGGTAGTAGAGGAAGTTGCCAATGGCGCTGAGCTTCACCGCGTCGACCCAGTCCGCGCGGGTGAGACGCTTCAGCTCGCGCCAGTCGATCGACGCCAGCGGCACGGCCAGCAGGCCGAACGCGAGGTAGCGGCCCGCCATCAGCATGGCGGCGGGGTAGTCGGGCAGCAACAGCGGGGTGACGAACACCAGGCCCCACATCAGGCCGGCGGCGAGCGCGAACAGGAATCCGGACAACATGCGGCGCAGTGTCGCCGAGCGTCAGGGGCGGCGTCTTGTACCGAGTTGCTGCTGGTAGCGCGCCGGCGTCACGCCGTAGCGACGCGCGAAGCCGCGCGTCAGGTGCGCCTGGTCGGTGAGTCCGACGGCGGCCGCGACCTGCGCGGGCGCGTGGCCGGCGGCGAGTTGCCGCTTGGCCTCGTTGAGCCGCAATGCCATCAACGCCTGCTGCGGCGTCGCATGGTGCTGCGCCTTGAAGCTGCGCAGGAAGTGGAACGGGCTCAGGCCGGCCACGGCGGCCAGGCGCCCGGTGTCCATCGACTCGTCGAGGTGGGCCCGCATGTGCTCGATCACCGGCGCGAAGCGCGGCGCGGCGCCATCGGGGCGGACGGGCGCGCGATGCGCGTGGCGGCTCAGTCCCTGGACCAGTTCGAGCAAGGCGCTGTCGAAGGCCAGCGGCTCGCGCGCGCGCCACAGCGCGGCGATCAGCGCGGCGGCTTGCGTGGCGGCCGCCGCATCGTGCGCCACCGCGACGTCGAAGCGCCACGCCGGGCCGCCGTACAGCTCGGCCAGCAGCGCCTCGTCGAGGTAGACCATCCGGTACCCCCAGGCGTCGGCCGTGGCCGCCTCGCCGGTGTGGATGTCCTCGGGGTTCATGAGCATCAGCGTCGCCCGGGGTGCGAGGTGCTCGCCGCCCCGCCAGCGGAAGCGCCCGACCCCGTCCGTGATCGCGCCCAGGCCGTAGGCCTCGTGCGTGTGCGGCTCGAAGCTGTGGCGCAGGATGTGGGCGTGGTACAGCTCGACGCCCGCGCGATGCGCGGGGCGACGGTACTGGGCCTGGTCCTCGGGATGTTCGAACGCCGTGGGCATGGGGCCGAGTCTATGCGGGGCCTCGCGCCACGCGTCGGCGCCAGCCTTCGCGGCTTCGGAAGTCCGTGGACCGCGCCGCTCAGAGCAATCCCGGCGTCATCCCGGTCCAGCGCTTGAACGAACGCCGGAAGTTGCTCTTGTCGGTGAAGCCCAGCGAGCGCGCCACGGCCTCGCCGCGCTGGCCGCGCATCAGCATGAGGTAGAGCGCCGCATGCGCGCGGACCTGGTCCAGCTGCGCCTGGTGGTGCGTGCCGAGCTGGGCCAGCTGGCGCTTCAGCGTCGCCGGGCTGACGCCGAAACGCCGCGCGCTGCGTTCCAGCGACGGATCGCCGCCGACCTCGGCCAGCAGGTGGTCGTAGAGCGCCGCGAGCTGACCGCGCGAGGCGGCTTCCGGGTCCGCGCCCTGCGCCAGCGCGCTGGCCGCCATGGCCGGGCGGCCGGAGATCGCCGCGGGCCAGGGCGCGGTCGCCGCCGCCAGCGGCAGGCGCATCGCATCCACCTGGCAACCGAAGCGCAGATCGCTGCCGAGGTAGGCCGCGTGTTGCGACAGCTCCCGCGGGCGCGTGCGATTGAAGCTAAAGGACCAGGGCAGCGCCTGCCCGCCGCCCAGCCATTGCGCCATCGCGACGACGGCGCTCATCTGCATGTCCACGAGCAAGGGCTGCAGGCTGGCCGGCGCGCCGCAGGATTCGGTCCAGACGAGCAGCAGTTCGTCCGAGGTCTCGACCAGCCGAGGCGTGAGCAACGGCGACAGACGTGCCGGCCAGTCGCACAGCACGCGCAGCGCCTGGCGCAGGTCGCCGGCCTGCTGCATCGCCTGGCTGGCGAGGCCGTAATGCCCCGGCAGGCTCAGCTGGCCGACGACGAAACCGACGTCGCGCGCCAGCGGCTGCAGCGCGGCCAGCATCGACAGCAGTTGCCGAGGCGACAACATCTGCCCCGGCACCACCCCGCAACGGCCCAGCCATTCCTGCGGTTCGAACCCGCGGCTCCGGGCGAACTCGGCCAGCAGCGCGCCGTGGTAGGCCCACGGGATGAAGGCGCGGTCCGCGCCGTGATGCGGCACGGCGCGCGCCGGCAAGGCCTGGCGCAGCGCGGCCAGCGCATCGTCGGAAGCCGCAGTCGCGCAGGCTGCCGCGGTTGCCGCGGTTGCCGCGGTTGCGGCGGTCGCCGCGGTTACGCCCACCGCGGCGCTGGCGGCGGCGTTGGCATCGTCCGCGACGAGCCTCACCGCAGCCGCTCCAGCAGGCGCAGCAGCTGCGTCTCCGCGTCTTCCTGCGGATCCAGCGCGGCGCTGGCCATGCGGGCGCTCAGCCGCGCCCGCGTGCGTCCGTCGGCGCACGGATGCACATGGGAGGACAAGGCCGCCAGCAGATCGCCCGGCAGTGCCGAATCGGCGTCCGGCAACACGGCCACGAAGCGGTCGGCCGCATAGCGGCACAGCAGGTCGCCGCCGCGCAACTGCAGCAGCAACAGCGGGCCGGTGGCCTGCAGCAGCCGGTCGGCTTCGGCCAGCCCGTGCTGGCGCGCGAGCGTGGGCAGATCCAACCAGCCCAGCATGACCAGCGTGGTGCCCACCGTCGTCGTGCCTCCCGCCATGCCCGCCGACATCGCGTTCGACGCTCGTGCCAGGTCTTGCTGGCGGCGGATCTGATCCAGCAGATAGGCGCCGTCGCCGAGTTGCGTCAGGCCGTCGATCTGCGTGTGTTCGCGATAGCCCCGCTCACGGCCGGCGCGCAGCGCGTTCAGCGCGAGCTGCTCCTGCCGCCACAGGTGCAGGCCGAAGGTCAGGCCCGTCATGCCGATGACGTGGAAGGTCGATTCCATGCCCATCAGCAGCGTGAACTCGCGCGGGAACTTCCAGAACTCGTCCATCAGGTCGGCCCAGCCGCCCAGCAGCATCCCGGACAGGCCCAGGCACAGCCAGGTCGTCACGCGGCCCGCGGGCCGGCTCGCGCGCAGCTGGACGAGCCACAGCGCCAGCATCGCGACGATCGAGGTCTCGCTGACAAGGTCGATCCAGCGCCAGATCGCCATCGGCTTGGCCACGGCCCAATAGCCGAAGGCCCAGGTGATGCCCGCCATGGCCAGCAGCAGCGCATGGCCGAAATGACGCGAGCCCGCGACCGGAGCGAGCACCAGCGGCGGGCGAGGCAGCACGACTTTCATGGCGCGCGATGCTAGGCGGCGTGTGTGACAGCCGTTGTCACACGGCGGGGACGGGGTCGTTTCGGCTCACGAACGCCCGTGCAGCGCCACTCACCGGCCTCCGTGGCCCCGCCACGTCAACCGGAGAGCCCCTTGCCGAACCGCGTCCCGTCCCTCACCCTGATCACCGCCGCGCTGCTGGCGCCATTGACCGCTTCCGCCCTGTCGACCGCCTTGCCTCCCCGATCCGTCACGGTCGTCACGACGCTCCCACCGCCGGTGGTGATGTGCGGCAACGAGCCGATGCCCACCCTCGCGGCGCCCTACAAGATGGTGTGCGCGACTGATCAGGAAGTGATCGCCGATTCCGGGGTCGACCAGGGCGACAACATCCGTCGCGCGCTGGAACGTCTGGTCGACAGCCAGACCGGCCTGTTCTTCCCGCGGGGACGCTACATCGTCTCAGGCGACCTGCCCTTGCGCAGCGGGAACGTGCTGGTGGGGAGCCCGTCGGGGGTCACGCACTTCGTCAATCCGTCCGAGAAGACGTCCTCGATCGGGCAGACCCTTCACAGCGCCACGAACATCCTCGTGGAAGGCCTGGTCCTCGACAACATCGCCATCAACTTCTTTCACGCCGGTACCAGCGTGGTCCGCTACAACGGGTTGCGCGGCACGACGTCCGAACTTGCGCAGATCTGGACCCACGGCGGGGACGAGATCGTCGGCAATGTCCTGTGGCGCGAGCCCGCGCATCCGGGCCTGGGCATCGCGGCCTACGGCGGTCGCGGCGCGCGCATCTCGGGCAATCTGCTGGGGAACGGCGACGCCGGCCCGAACGCGGCGATGAAGCGCACGACCGGACCGGACGCCCGCACGCGGCGGCTCGCCGAGCAGATGGCAACGCTGGCCGCGGGCAACGGCACGGTGCCGGCCGCGGGGCTGCCGCGAGGCCACTTCACCACCGCCCTCCATGTCCACGGCACCACCAAGACGTGGATCAACCGCAACGACATCACGGTGGCAGGCACGCACGTCAACGACACCCGTCCAGCGCACCCGATGGCCATGCTGACGAACGTCCAGCGCCTCATCCTGATGAACAACCGTTTCGTGGTCGAGGGGGATGCGGCGACGGCGCTCGTCCCGCTGGTGGTCCAGGCGCCGCAGAGCATGCACATCACCGGGAACACACTGGTGCGAGTGCCGCTGCAGCTGGCGTCCGATCCCGCAGGGATGCGTCCCACCAAGCGCACGGAGGTCAACGAGAACCGCCTGGTCGGCGCCACGATCAGCATCACCCAGCCCGTCACCGGCGACGATGAATCCCGCACCACGATCGACGACCTGCGCTTCCTCCGCAACGCCTTCCAGAACGTGGATCGCTCGTCGTGCATGATCAGCGCCCCGGAGCCCAGCCAGCCGGGACGCACCTTCGGGGAGCGGGACAACCGGGTGTTCCTCGGCGGCCAGCCGGCGAAGACCTGCAACCTGCGCGACTTGCCTCCCCAACTGTCGGCGGTGACGCCAGTGACGCCGATGAAGCCGATGAAGCCGGTGACGCCGCTGATGCCGCTAAAGCCGGCGATCGTCGCATCGGAAAACGGTCTTCCCCCCACGACGATCACCCCCGCGCCCGGTGACGGCAATGCCACGGCATCGATGCCCGAGGTCGTGAAGCCGTCGATCCCCACGACCGCCTCCCGCGAGCCCGAAGCGCCCAGGAAGCGCCGCTGGTACAAGCAGGCCTCCAAGTTCATCGAAGAGAGATCCGAGGAGATCATCGACAGGCTCAGGGCCATGATCCAGCGGCTCTGACGTCGCCTGCGCGCCACCAGGGGGTCGGATCGGCTCACCGCGCCCCCGCGACGGAGCCGTCCGGGCCGGCACGACACGAGAATCGCGCGCTGTCACGGACCCGCCATCCGCGGTTCCTAACGTGCGTCGCCATCCGTGACTCACCGACCCCCGACCATGCGCACGCCTCCCCGCCCCACCCTGCTCGCCCTCTGCCTGTCCAGCCTCTTCGCCGCCGCGCCGGCCCTGGCCCAGCAGACGCAGGATCCGAAGAACGACGCCAGGACCGCATCGAAGGCCGAGGCGACGTCCGACGCGAAGGCTGACGCAAAGGCCGATGTGAGGGCCGATGCGAGGGCCGATGCGAAGAAGAACGCCAAGGATTCGACGCCCGAGGCGAAGCAGCTCGAGACCGTCGTCACCGTCGGGCAGGCCGCGTCGCTGCGCTCCGCGCTCGACAAGCAGACCGCCGCCTCGGGCATCGTCAACGTCGTGCACGCCGACGGCATCGGCCAGCTGCCCGACAACAACGCCGCCGAGGCGCTGGCCCGCATGCCGGGCGTCTCGGTCGAGCGCGACCAGGGCGAGGGCCGCTTCATCCGCGTCCGCGGCCTCGGCCCGGACTACAACGCCGTCAACATCAACGGCGCGCTGACGCCGGCCTCGGAGTCCGACCGCCGCGCGCCCGGCCTGGACCTGGTGCCGGCCGGCCTGATCCGGTCGCTCGAGGTGCAGAAGACGCTGACGCCGGACCAGGACGCCAACTCCCTCGGCGGCACGGTGACCGTGCGCACGCTGAGCGCCTTCGACCAGCCGGGCCGGCTCTTCACGATGGAGCTCGGCGGCAACTACGACGCCAATGCCTCCAAGACCAAGCCGCGCGGCTCGGTGGCCTTCGCCGACCGTTTCGCCGGCGGCACGCTGGGCGTGGCGATGGCGCTGTCCGGCGACCAGCGCCGCTTCGCCAGCGACAACGTCGAGACCGGCGGCGACTGGGACGGCGAGAAGCTCAACAGCTTCGAGCTGCGCCGCTACACCATCACCCGCGAGCGCGTCGGCGCCGCGCTGAACCTCGACTTCAAGCCGGACGACGCGTCGCTCTTCTACCTGCGCAGCTTCACCAGCAAGTTCACCGACCAGGAAAGCCGGCAGTCGGTCGCCGTCGAATTCGAAGAGCCGCAGGCCCCTGGCGAGACTGGCGACGGCACCGTCAGCCGCGGCCTGAAGGCGCGCAAGGAGATCAACAAGTCCAGCGCCGTGGTGCTCGGCACCGAGCTGTCGCGCGGCGATTGGAAGTTCTGGGCCGAGGCCGGCGCCGGTCGCGCCAGCGAGAACAAGCCCGACACGCTGGCCTCCTCCTCGTTCACGGCGGACTTCTCCGGCCTGGGCTACACGGACACGGTCAAGCCGATGCCGACGGCCGTCACGGGCCTGAATGACCCGTCGCTGTATGCGTTCAACAAGGCCAAGATCGAGAAGAGCAACGCCACCGACCGCGTGCGCCATCTGAAGGCGGACGTGCAGCGCGAGTTCGACCTCGGCGACTGGGACCTCGACCTCAAGACCGGCCTGAAGGCGACCCGCCGCGACAAGGACAATGAGCAGGAGACCTACGCGCCCAGCGCCAAGCTGCTGAAGAAGGCGCCGTACAACGTGCCCTCGTCGCAGCTGGGCCTGGGTGGCTATGTCGGCGGCGGCTCGGTCGACTACCCGTGGACCTCGTTCGGCCCCGGCATCGATGCCGGCAAGCTGCACGGCCTGTACGGCGGCTATGACCTGAACGCGTTCCGCGACGAGGTCGATTCCAGCGTCAACGACTACGGCATGAAGGAACGCACCGACGCCGGCTACCTGCAGGCGACGCTGGAGAGCGGCGGCACGCAATGGCTGGTCGGCGTGCGCCACGAGCGCGTGCGCTTCACCGCCGACGGCACCGCGTGGAAGGACGGCGTGCTCAGCCCGGTGCACGAGGAGACGCGCTCGCGCCATTGGCTGCCGGCGGTGCTGCTGCGCCAGAAGCTGAACGAGGGCCTGGTGCTGCGCGCGGCGCTGACGCACTCGGTGGTGCGGCCGGCCTTCGGCCAGTTGAGCCCCGGCGTGACCGTCGACGGCGACGAGGCCACCATCGGCAACCCGCTGCTCAAGCCGCTGCGGGCACGCAACCTGGACCTGGGCCTGGAGCAGCGCTTGGGCCGCGACGGCGCGATGTCGGCCTACGTCTTCCACAAGAAGATCCGCGACTTCGCGTTCCAGACCGACCTGGCGGGCACGCCGGGCTGGGAGGACTTCAGCCATGTCGAGGCCTTCGCCAACGGCGGCGACGCGACGGTGCGCGGCGTGGAGCTCTCCTGGAGCCAGGCGCTGAGCACCCTGCCCGCGCCGTGGAACGGCCTGGTGATCGGCGCGAACGGCAGCTTCGTGAAGTCGCGCGCGACCATCGGCGGGTACGACGCCGGCCAGTTCGTCAGCCGCCGCATCGCGCTGCCGAGCCAGTCCGACCGCAGCGTCAACCTGAGCCTGGGCTGGGAGTCGCCGGCCTTCGGCGCGCGGATCGCGCTGAACCACAAGTCGCCCTACCTGCTCGAAGTCGGCGACGTGCTGGACGCGCGGCAGGATCGCAAGGTCGACACGCAGAACCAGATCGACGCGTCGATGCGCGTGCAGCTGACCAAACAGCTGCAGCTCCAGTTCGAGGCGCTGAACCTGAGCAACGAGCGCTACTACGTGTACCAGGGCAGCAAGGCCTTCAATACCCAGTACGAGCAGTACGGCCGCGCCTACAAGCTCAGCCTGAAACTGGCGATGTTCTGAGGCCGCGGCACGGGATGACGACGATGACAAAGAAGACGAAGAAGACGAAGACGACGAAGAAGGCGATCGGCGCGCTGGCGCTGGCCGCTGCGATGTCGGTGGGCGGCGTTGCCGCTCAGGCAGCCTCCGCCGGTGTGGCAGGTGCTGCTGGCACTGCCGCTGCTGCAGGAGCAGGAACTGGTGCGGCTCCGGCCGCAGCCCCGTCCACGGCGATGCCGAAGGCGGTGCTCGAGCTCGGCAAGGGCGGATTGCGCCTGCTCGACGACAAGGGCCAGTTGCTGGATGAATTCGGCGTCCGGGCCAAGCGCTGGGACCGCCGCCAACTGGCGGACGGCACGACCGTCGCGCTGCTGCAGGATGCCGACTCCGGCGCGCTGCGCCTCATCGAGGTCCGCGACCGCCGGCTACGTGAACGCGCGCACTGGACCGGTCCGGCCTTGGACGTGGAAGCGGTCTGCCTGTACCTGGAGCCGCGGCAGCAAACGCTGCAGGCGTTCCTGCTGGGCAGCGACGGGCTGGCCGAGCAATGGCTGCTGGCGGCGCCGGGCCTGGGCAACAGCAACAGCAACAGCAACAGCAAAGGCACAGGCACAGGCACAGGCAAAGGCAAAGGCACAGGCACAGGCACAGGCACAGGCACAGGCACGGGGACGGGCACGGGCACGGGCACGGGCAAGGAGCTCGGCAAGGGCCAGGTGTTGCGTCAGCTCGCGACGGTGCCCGATGCCAAGGGCTGCACCGTGCGGGACGACGAGGCGACGCTGTACGTCGCCGAGGCCGGCGTCGGCCTGTGGGCCTTCGTCGCGGATGCGGAGCGCGTGGGCCGCGACCTGGTCGCGCCCGGTCTGGCGCCGCAGGACATGGCGCTCTGGCTCGACGCCCGCACGGCGCAGCCGCGTCCCGTGATCCCGGTCGCGACGCCCTCGGCCCAGACCGAGCCGGTGCGCGGCGGCGGCGACGCGGCGGACGACCCGGCGATCTGGGTCCATCCGACACAGCCCGCCCGGAGCCGCATCCTCGGCACCGACAAGAAGCGCGGCCTCGCGGTCTATGACCTGCAAGGCCGCGAGACGCAGTTCCTGCCGGTCGGCCGGGTCAACAACGTCGACCTGCGCCAGCGCGTGCGCGACGGCGATCGCACCTGGGACCTCGCGGTCGCGACGCAGCGTGACCAGCGCAGCGTGCTGCTCTTCGGCATCGACGGCGCGGGCAAGGTCTCGACGCTCGCCGAGTTGCCGACGGGGCTGGACGAGGTCTACGGCGTCTGCAGCGCCCGCCATCCGGCAGGCGGGCTGGACGTGTTCGTCAACGACAAGGATGGCCGACTCCTGCAGATGCGCGTGACGCGCAAGGCCGGCGTGTGGACGTCGGAGATGGTGGCGTCGATGAAGCTGGCGACGCAGCCGGAAGGCTGCGTCGCGGACGAGCCCGGCCGGCAGCTGTTCGTCGGCGAGGAGAAGCGCGGCCTGTGGCGCGTGGCGCTGGACGCGGACGGCCGGCTCGGCGACGCGACGCTCATCTTGCCGGTGGGCGAGGTGCTGCATGCGGACGTCGAGGGCATGGCGGTGCATCGCAGTCCGGCGGGCGCATGGCTGGTGGTGTCCTCGCAGGGCAACGACAGCTACGTGGTGCTCGACGCCGACGCGCCGCACGCGGTCAAGGGACGTTTCCGCGTCGGACTGAACCCGGCGCGCGGCATCGACGCGGCGTCGGAGACGGACGGCCTGGACGTGACCTCGGCATCGCTCGGCGGCGAATACGGCGAGGGATTGCTCGTCGTCCAGGACGGCCACAAGCGCTGGCCGATGGGCCGGCAGAACTTCAAGCTGGTGCCGTGGCGCGAGGTGATGAAGGCGATCGAGGCGCCGACCACGCCGGTGCGCTGAGACGTCCGCTCACCCCGCGCGCCGGCGACGGCTTGATCGTGCGGACACCAGGGCTGATGATCCGTGCCTTTTCAACCCCGGGCTCGGCCCTCAGCTTCACCGCGCATGTCCTCAGATCTCGTCGTCCGTCCGATCGCTCCGTCCGACCTCGCCGCCTGGCGTCCGCTCTGGGACGGCTACAACGCCTTCTATGGACGCGTGGGCGAGACCGCCCTGCCCGAGGCCGTCACCGCGTCCACGTGGTCGCGCTTCTTCGACGAGCGCGAGCCGGTGCACGCCTTCGTCGCGGAACTGGACGGCCGGCTGGTCGGCCTGACGCACTACCTCTTCCATCGCAGCACGTCGCGGATCGAGGACACCTGCTACCTGCAGGACCTGTTCACCGCCGATGACGTCCGCGGCCGCGGCGTCGGACGTGCGCTGATCGCGGCCGTCACGGCCGCCGTCCAGGCGCGAGGCGGCCATCGCCTCTACTGGCAGACGCACACGACCAATGCCGCCGGTCGCGCGCTGTACGACCGCGTTGCGCAACACAAGGGGTTCATCGTCTACGGCCAGGATTTCTGACCGGGGCGGACATCGCGACGGCAGAGGCGCCGGATCCTGATCCGGCCTCAGCGCATCCGCCGGCGCAGGTCCTGGCGCGCGCTTTCCGCGAGATCGGTGCCACGCGCGCCGCCTTCCGGGAAGGACGCCATGCCCATCTGCAGGCGCACCTGCATCGTCACGGCACCCACGCCGTAGGGCCCGTTGAGCGCGGTCTCCAGACGGTGCTGCACCAGGTGAGCCTCGGCGACGCCGGCATCCAGCAGCAGCACCGCGAAGCTGGTCTCTCCCACCTGCAGGACCATGTCGGTCCCACGCACCCGGCTGCGCACGCGACGGCCCACCGCCGTCATCAGCCCGTCCCGGACCTCGGCCGCGGCAGCGCGTTCCCGGGCGCCCTCGCCCTCATCGACATCGTCGGCCGCGGCCTGCGCCGCGGGCGCCGCCGCCTCGGCCTCCAGCCACAGCACCGACAGGTGCCCGCCGTAGCGGCGGCACTGCGTGAGCTGGCGCGAGATCATGAGGCCGAACTCGGCCAGCGAATCCACCCGCGGCACCCACAGCGCCGGCGTCTGGCGCGCCGGCTTGAGGAGCCCGACCGGGGCCTGCTCCAAGGCGTCGGCGGGCGCTGCGGCGGCGGTGGATGGACTCATGCGCAACTGCTCCAGGCGGAAGACGGGTCACGCCCGCGCGCCGTTGCCTTTGATCGGCCGCCCGCGGGGTGCGAATGAATGGGGGTGAGGACACGACCCGCTGAAGCAGCCCGATCCATGCCGGCCTCCCTTGCCACATTGACCAAGCCGTGTCCTCATCTATCTAAAACGGATCCCCGGCGGCCATCCCGACATCCGCTAACAAAAATCTTCTCAGTGGAAACCCTTGAATTGACGCCGCCATGGCGCTGATCGCGTCATCCGTCGCCCGCGCCTGTGTAACAGGGTCATACGGGGCCGCTAGAGTTCTGCTCCATGAAGGACATCACCGAACTGCTGCACGACGCCGGTCAAGGGGACCGGTCCGCCGCTGACCAGGTGGTGGCGCAGCTGTACGGCGACCTTCAGCGCCTGGCGCGGCAGCGCATCCGGCAGGCAGGAGACCTGACCCTGCTGGACACCACCGCGCTGGTGCACGAGGCCTGGCTGCGGCTGGCCGGTTCTCAGGGCCAGACCTTCCCGGACCGGCGCCACTTCCTGGCCTACGCGGCCCGCACCATGCGCCACGTGGTCATCGACCTGGTGCGCGCGCGCCAGGCCGAGCGTCGCGGCGGCAACCAGCCGGACCTGACGCTGAACACCGCCGTCGTGGAAGGCACGCCGCAATCCGACGACAGCATCCTGCGCGTGCACGAGGCGCTGGAGGAACTGGCGACCATCGATCCGCGCCTGGCGCAGGTGGTCGAGATGCGCTACTTCGGCGGGCTGCTCGAGCAGGAAATCGCGGAAGCCCTCGGCGTCACCGAAAGGACCGTCCAGCGGGACTGGCAGAAGGCGAGAATCCTGCTTTCGATGAGCCTCAAGGACTGACCCCGGCCGGGTCGGGTCCGAGACCCGTCGTCCTCTCCGACACAAGACGCCCGACCGATGGACGCACTCGATAAACAGCGCTGGATCGCGCTGAGTCCGCTGCTCGACGAACTCCTGGACCTGGAGGGGCCGGACCGCGTCCGCCGGCTCGAGGAGATCCGGGCCGGCGACGTCGCCATGGCCGAGCACCTCGAGGCGCTGCTCGCGCGCGACGAGGCCCTGAACGACGACGGCTTCCTGGAGCAGCCCGCCGCGGAGGCGCTGCAGGGACCGGTGCCGTCGGCGGTGCCGCCGCTGGACTTCCGCGGCGAGTCGCTCGGCCCCTACGAGCTGGAGCGCGAGCTCGGCCAGGGCGGCATGGGCGCGGTGTGGCTCGCGAGCCGGGCCGACGGCCGCTTCGAGGGCCAGGTCGCCGTCAAGTTCCTGAAGTCCGGCCTCTTCGGCAAGGGCGACAGCGGGCGCTTCGAACGCGAGGGACAGATCCTCGCGCGGCTCTCGCATCCCAACATCGCGCGGCTGCTCGACGCGGGCGTGCACAACGGGCACCAGCCCTACCTGGTGCTGGAGTACGTCGACGGCCTGCCCATCGACCGCTACTGCCAGATCAACGCGCTGGACATCGAATCGCGCATCCAGCTCTTCCTCGACGTGCTGGCGGCGGTGGCGCACGCGCATTCGCGGCTGATCCTGCATCGCGACCTCAAGCCCAGCAACATCCTGGTCACGCACGACGGGCAGGTGAAGCTGCTGGACTTCGGCATCGCCAAGCTGCTCGACGACGCCACGCATTCCGGCGCGGCGACCGAACTCACGCAGCGCGCCGGCAGCGCGTTCACGCCGCAGTACGCGGCGCCGGAGCAGGTCCAGCAGGCCGACGTCACGACCGCGACGGACGTCTACGCGCTGGGCGTGCTGCTCTACCAGATGCTGGGCGGCCGCCATCCGACGGCGGACGACACGCAGACCCACCTCGACCGGCTGCGCGCCGTCGTCGAGCTCGTGCCCAAGCGGCTGTCGGAGGTGGCCAGCGACCAGCTCGACCCGGTCATCGCGCGCCAGGCCAAGCTGCTGCGCGGCGACCTGGACACGATCGTCGGGAAGGCGCTGAAGAAGAAGCCGTCCGAGCGCTATGCCAACGCGGAGTCGATGGCCGTCGACCTGCGGCACTGGCTGGCGCACGAGCCCATCACGGCAAGACCTGACACGCGGCTCTATGTGTTGGGGCGGTTCGTCCGGCGCCACCGGTGGAGCGTGGCGGCCAGCAGCGTGGCCGTGCTGGCGATGGTGTCGCTGACCGGGCTCAGCGTGCTGCAGGCCCGGCGTGCCGAGCGGGCCGAACATCAGGCGCAGGAGCGGCGGCAACAGGCGGACGATCTGCTGAGCTACATGCTCGGGGAACTGGCAGACAAGTTGCGCCCTGTCGGCAGACTCGAACTGCTGGATAGCGTGGGCAGCAAAGCGCTCACCTATCTTGCACAGGATTCAAATGCCACTCCCGTCGAGCGTCTGCAGAGGGCCAAGGCGCTGATGGTGCTCGGCGAAGTGCGGATCACCCGACGCGACCTGAAGGGCGCGCTCGAGCCTTTGGAACTCGCTCGACGATTGCTTGAAGGCGCGCCACCGGAGCCATCGCTTGCCGCAGAGTGGCGCAGGGCACAGGGTGCTGCGGCATTCTGGGTCGGCAATGTCCATTACTACGCGCGCGACACCGACAAGGCAACCTCCGCATGGCTGGCCTATCGCGACGCCGCCCAGGCTTGGCTCAATGTCCAGCCTGACGACAAAGAAGCCCTGATGGAGCTCTCCTATGCCTACAACAGCCTGGGATCGGCGCGAATGCTCAATGTGGACCTGCCTGGCGCCTCAACCTACTTTGTGCGTTCGATTGAACTGAAGCGGCGCAGTCTCGGAGATGGCAGCAAGTCAGACGCAGCCGCGCAGATAGATCTGTCCGACAGTCTCAGCTGGTTGGGCAGCGTCTATCTTCAACAGGGACTGGATGCTGCTGCAGCGCGCATGTATGCGGACGGCGCCGAGATCATTGCCGCTGTGCGCGCCAAGGCTCCGGGCGACGACAAGTGGGGTTACCACGAGTCCATCGTGCGCCGCTGGCACGCGGTCGCGCTCTCTCGCCTGGGTAGCCAGGACGCCGCCGCCCAAGAGTCAAAACTTGGCCTGGGAATTCTTCGCACGCTTCAGCAGCAGGATCCGACCAACCTTCAGTGGCGGATCAATCTGCTGATTTCCGAAGGATTCGATCTCGAGATCCGCGCTGCGAGGCTCGTGCCCGCTGAGTCGGCCGAACAAGCCCGCGCGCTGTTGACCCGCGTCAACGAGGCGATGGGGGCTGCGAATGCAAATACGAAGAACAAGCTGCTGGAGTTGACTGGCAGTCTGTCCAATGTGTTGGCTCAATCACTGCTCCGCCTTGGCGACGCGAGAGGTGCGTTCGAGGCGCTTGATGAAGCGGCGCGTGTGCAGGATACGACGCTCCCGTCCCGATCAACGGACCTGGGCTTCTTGACCAGTTATGTCGAAACGCGTCGTATGCGGATGATGGTCGAATCGTTGACCCGGCGACCAGCACCGAGCGAAGCGACCAAGGCCGCATGTCAGCAGATTCTTGACGCTACCGTGAAGATAGATGCGGCGATCCGGGTTCATCAGAGGATTACCCAGGCATGGGTTGAGGCCCAATCCTGCCTGGGTCAGGGAGAGCGGGATGACGTGAAGCGAGCCGCTGCTTGGTTGCTACGCGACAGATCGGCCATGCCGCACCCTTGATCCTGGCAATCAACCCCAAGGAGGAAAAAAATGTCCTACAACGTGTACGTCGAGGCGAACATCAGTACGGACGGCAACTTCGCCGACTGCAAGTACTTCAAGGATCGGGAGGCTACCCAGCCCATTGAAGGTTCCGAGATTCACATTCCTACAACGTCCGGCGCGTGCACCTTTGGCCAAGCCGACACGACCGGGTTGCTGCTGATCGGCGCGACCTTCAAGACCATTGGCTCCACGCCAGGAATGAACGCCAGCAATTTCTGCCCGGCCAATGATGAAAACGAGGTGGCGGTGACGATGCCGACGGATGCAGTCATCACCAAAGGCGTCGTACTGCTGTTCTCCACGCCTGGCAGCGTGCAGAGCCTCTATCCGAGCAGCGACCCGCAGGTGATGAACGACTCGCACTGAGATCCGATCGGGATACTTCCAGAAGGCCGCTGAACCGCACCTGCGTTACGTGCCGGCATGCCGCTGCAGGCGGACCTGGTGCTTGAGGAACGCCGGGTCGAGGAGTACCTGTTCTCCCCGTCCTGGGGCTGTCCAGAAATCATTGAGACCGGAGCGCGCCGAGCGCCTCCTCCGCCATGACCCGTCCCAGCCGGGACGGGTTCACCCGATCCATCACGCGCGCGTCGAGCGCGAATTCCTTCTGCTGCGTGTAGGCCACCGCGCCGATCCTCGGCACGCTGCCGGCCGCCTGCGGCCCGAGCATCCCCAGCACCGGATAGACGCGCAGCCGCGCGATCAGCAGCCCCTGCGCCGCATCGGCAAACATCGCCGTCTCCAGCACCCGCGTGCAGCCGCGCCGCTGCACCTCCGCCACCAGTCCCTGCAGATTGCGCGGCACATCCGTCGCGGACACCGGCAGCACCACGTTCACCACCGGCAGGCCCGCGGCCACGAGCGGCTCGCGCGCGGCGAGGTTGAAGGCGCCGTTGGCCTCGTCCCAGCGGCGGTTGGCGGCGGGCTGGTCGGGATCGAAGTTGCGGCCCTGGCCGAACAGCAGCACGCACGGCGCGCCGCTTGCCACGGTGGCTGGCGCGGGCGTCGGAGCGGACGCTGGCGTTTGCGCCTGCGACGGCCCTGCGGCCACGGCGAAGGCGACGAGGGCGGCGTTCTCAAGCGCCTTCCGGATGTGCGATCTCGACATGGCGCGGATTGTGCGCTGCCCCGATCGCCGCACAATGGCCGCTCCGCCTTGCAGGAGACAACGATGCGCGAATGGACGAGCCTGGGCACCCTGTGCGCCACGACGATGGCCGTGGTGGCGACCGTCGCTCTCAGCGGCTGCGCGACGCCGGTGAAGGATGAGCGGATGAGGGCCGGCGTGACGACCAGCGCCGACGTGCAGCAGTACTACGGCGCCCCGACGCGTGTCTGGCCCGAGGCCGACGGCGGCCGCACGCTGGAATACGCGACCCAGCCGTTCGGCCAGACCTGCTACATGGTCCGCCTGGACGCGCAGGACCGCCTCGTCGGCACGACGGACGGCCTGTCCGCGGCGAACCGCGCCCGCATCGTGCCGGGCCTGACGACCGATCAGGTCACGCGGATGCTCGGCCGGGAGCGCAAGCGCGTGTTCTTCAGGCTCAGCGGCGAGGACGTCTGGGACTGGAACATCCCGCCGGAGATGAACGGCTACCTGCTGCGCTTCAACGTCCACTTCAAGAACGGCGTGGTGGTCCGCACCTCGCAGAGCGTGGTCTACCCGGACCGGCGCTTCTTGTGGGATGACTGAAGGGCGCGCAGTCGCGGTGGCGCACCATCCGGACGACGACCTCGCAACTTCAGGCTGCTTGTGTAGCAAGACGAGTCATTGAATCGGGACGTCGTCTTGGGGACGATGGTCCATCGCGATGCCCATTCCACGGCAGCGAGAAAGGACCTCTCCCGTGACCTCCATTGAAATCCAACTGCCGCCCCTTCTTGCGCGCGAGGCGGCGCGCGCCGGGCTGTTCGCTCCTGATCGCCTGGAGACGATGTTCCGCAGACAGCTCCACGTCGCAGATCTCCAAGCCTTCTTGAAGGAAGAAGAAGACCTCGAAGAACTGGTCATGCAAGAGATTCAGGTGGAAGTCGATGCGGTCCGAGCAGGCAAGCGAGCAGCACAGCACAGTACGACTCGTGCTTGACACGAATGTCGTCGCTTCCGGCCTCATGTGGGAGGGAGCCACGGCGCGGCTCATCGAGCTAGCCGCCAGCGGCCCCCTTCATGTCCAGCTCGTGTGCAGCACACCGCTGTTGGCGGAGTTGAGAGACATCATCGGGCGCCGCAAGTTCTCGAAGCGCCTGTTGTTGAAGTCCCGCAGTCCCGACGAATTCGTCGCGGACTATGCCTGTCGCACCACGCTGGTGGCACCGTCGGCGATTCCACCCACGGTGCATGAGGATCCCGATGACGACGTTGTCCTGGCGACTGCCCATGCGGGTCAGGCTCATCTGCTCGTCACCGGCGATGCTCACCTGCTGAGGCTGGGCCGCTTCAGGTTCGTTCCCATCGTGCGTCCCGCCGCCGCGATCGCGATGCTTGGCGGTCCGCCGTTGCGCCGAAGGCCGCCCGCTCTCCTCCCAAAGGGGGAGGCCCACCCTCATGCCTGTGACGGAATGAATACAGCTCCCGCGCTGTCGTCGCGCTGACGCACGAAGCCGTTCACACCCTCTTTACACTTCCCGCCCTAGAGGGAGAGAAGAGGATGTCGAACCAATCCGTCGGCCTGGCGCCCCGCGCACTGGCCATGGTCATCGACGGCGTCTTGATGATCGCCGCGAGTACCTTGTTGATGTGGGCCGTGTACGGCGACCCGGTGTCGAAGTGGAACGATCTGCGGCCCGGCACCATCGCCATCAACTGGCTGTTGCCGCTGATCGTCTGCGTCGCGTTCTGGACCTGGCAGGGCGCCACGCCCGGCAAGCTCGTCGCCGGCATCAAGGTCGTGGACGCCCGCAGCGGCGGTCGCCCGACCCCCGTGCAGGCCGTGATCCGCTGGGTCGGTTATCTGATCTCCGCGATCCCGCTCTTCGCCGGCTTTCTGTGGGCGCGCGTCGACGCCGAGGGACGCACCTGGCATGACCGTCTGTCCCGCACCGCCGTCGAGCGCAGCCGGCCCGCCCCGGCCGACGGGGAAGGCCTGCTCATCGGCTACATCGCCAGCCACTGGCGCGGCGAGCAGAGTCTGGCCCAGAGCTTCTGGATCAACCACGTCCTCCTGACTTGGCCCCTCGCCGCCGGCGTGCAGGGCCTGGTCGCCTGGCTCGCCACCAAGAGCGACGGCCTGCAGGGCGTCGCGATCGCGCTGCTGATCGTCTGGCCGCTGCTGATCCTCGTCGAGATCTGGAGCGCCGTCGGCACCTGGCGCTCGGTGCGCGGTTATGTCGACGCCGGCGGCTCCTTCCTGATCTCCGGTTTCGCCCGCCTGTGCCTGCTGTTGTCGTTCCTGCAGATCGCGTTCTCGCTGGCGCTGGGCGTGTTCGGGGAACTCCCCGAGCTGTGGAAGCTCGCGCGCGGCATCGATCCGATCGGCAACGCGCGCCTGGTCGTGAGCACCGACGGCCGCACGATGCAGCTCAACGGCCCCATCGGCGCCGGGGACGCCGGCCGACTGGGCACGCTGCTCGCAGCCTCGCCGGCCGTGCGGCTGCTGGAGGTCGCCTCGCCCGGCGGCCGCGTCACCGAAGCAGAACGCATGGTCCAGCTGATCCGCCAGCGCGGCGTCGGCACGCGCGCGATCGGCAATTGCGAGAGCGCCTGCACGCTGGTCTTCCTCGCCGGCAACAAGCGCCAGCTGATGCCGGGCGCGCAGCTCGGCTTCCACCGCGCCAGCAGCGGCACCTTCAATCCGGCCTTCGACGAGATCGCCAACCAGGAACTCGCGCGCACCTATCGCCGCATGGAGCTGCCCGAGGAATTCATCCAGAAGACGCTGAGCACGCCGTCGCGCACCATGTGGTATCCGCCGCCCGTCGACCTGGTGCGTCATTCGCTGATCCAACCGCCGCCGAAAACGCTGGACGTCGCCCTGCCTGAGGGCGACAAGCCCGGCCAGTACGCGCCGCTGAGCGACTACGTCAACGCGCTGCGCGCCAGCGATGCCTGGTTCCGGCTCGACCAGCGTTTCCCCGGCCTGATCGACGAGGCCGCCGGCCGCATGCGCGCGGCGCAACTCGCGCTGGGCGACTCGGAGCACGCCGTCGCCGGGGCCCAGATCGCCGCCCAGAGCGTGCTGGCTCCCAATGTGCGTGAGATGCTCCTGAACGGATCGCGCGACCTGCGCCGCCGCTACCTGCAGGTGCTGCGCGCGCAGCTGACCGCCGCGCAGACACTCGGCGCCGAGACCTGCCAGTCCTGGTTGTCCGGCTCCCCCGTGCCGCGCCGGCTGCTGCCGGAGGACGCCCTGGCACTCGAAGCCCTCTGGCTGACCGACGCCGCGGGGGAAGCCCTCCCCACGCGCGCCCGCGCGCCGCAGCCGACGCCGCTGGAACTCGAGGTCGTGACCCGCACGGTCGGCGCCACGGCCCCCGGCGCGTTCTCCAAGCTGTGGACCGACGGCAATGCCGGCCCCGCGCCCATCACATGCGAGCGTGCCGGTCAGGTGCTGGACCACATCCAGCGCCGGACCGTGGGCGCGCCGCGCGAGCTGGCGGAGCGGGTGGTGTTCCAGAACGCGCGCTGACCCCGCGGCCGCGCGGAGTCCCCACGAGGAAGGCCCTCCTCAGGAGGGCCTTTCCGTTTCGGGTGGTCGATTCAGCTGGCGCGGCGGGTCAGTCGTCCTCGCCGAGGCCGGCCGCCGCCTTCGCGCGGATCCGTGCGTGGTGGTAGGCGCCTTGCGGGATGTGCAGCAGGTCGGCGATGCGCCACATCGTGTGGCGCTCGATGTCGCCGAGCCTGCCGTCGGCGTAGGCCACGCCCCACATCAGTTCGACCAGGCGCAGCTTCGCGGGCATGTCCCAGCGCTCGTCGACCGGCGAGGTGAAGGCGAACAGGTCGGACGCCGTGCGGGCGGTGCGCTCGGCCTGCGCGGTGAGCGCGTCGGCCTCGTCCTCGGACAGCGCGAACAGCGCGGTGAGCGCCTTGCCCACCGCCGAGCGCTCGACGCCGGAGAAATCCGCGTCGGAGCGCATCACCTCGACGAGCAGCACCGCGGCCGCCAGCGGCAACGACGGCGCGCCGCCCCGCGAGCCACCGAACGCGTCGTCCGGCGCCAGCGTGTCGAAGAGGTCCATGAGGGACTTGAACATGACCCGATGGTGGCACGGCGCCCGGAGCGGGCCTTATGCCCGTCTTAAACGCGCAATGAAAAGGGCCGTGCCACCGGCACGGCCCCATCGAGTCTCAGCCCGGGTGCGCGCTCACCGCACCTTGCCGTCCTTCCACGCATTCAGCAGCTTCTCATAGGCGATGGTCTCGCCCTTGGGCTTCTCGTTGGCCAGCTTGGCCCACGGCGCGCCCTTGTCGGACAGCCACTTCTTCGGGTCTTCCTTCTTGTTGAGCTTGGGCGCGCACTTGGCCATGCCGGCGCGCTCCAGCCGCGCCATCACCGCGTCCATCTCGTCGGCCAGCGTGTCCATCGCGGCCTGCGGCGTCTTCTCGCCGGTCACCGCCTGCGCCACGTTCTTCCACCACAGCTGCGCCAGCTTCGGATAGTCCGGCACGTTCGTGCCCGTGGGCGTCCACGCCACGCGCGCCGGCGAGCGGTAGAACTCGATCAGGCCGCCGTACTTGTTGGCGTTCTTGGTGAAGTAGTCGCTGCGGATGTCGCTGTCGCGGATGAAGGTCAGGCCCTGGATGCTCTTCTTCAGGCTCACCGACTTGGCCGTCACGAACTGCGCATACAGCCAGGCCGCCGCGGTCCGGTTGGCGTCATGGCCGCTGAAGAAGGTCCAGCTGCCCACGTCCTGGTAGCCGTTCTGCATGCCGTCCTTCCAGTACGGCCCGTTCGGCCCCGGCGCCATGCGCCACTTCGGCGTGCCGTCCGCGTTCACCACCGGCAGGCCCGGCTTGACCATGTCCGCCGTGAAGGCCGTGTACCAGAAGATCTGCTGCGCGATCTGGCCCTGCGCCGGCACCGGGCCCGATTCCCCGAAGGTCATCCCGGTCGCCTCCTTGGGCGCGTACTTCTTCATCCAGTCGACGTACTTGGTCAGCGCATAGACCGCCGCCGGCGAGTTGGTCGCGCCGCCGCGCGCCACCGAGGCGCCCACCGGCGTGCACTTGTCGTCGGCCACGCGGATGCCCCACTCGTCGACCGGCATGCCGTTGGGGATGCCCTTGTCCGCCGCGCCGGCCATCGACAGCCACGCGTCGGTGAAGCGCCAGCCCAGCGACGGGTCCTTCTTGCCGTAATCCATGTGGCCGTAGATCGGCTTGCCGTCGAGCGTCTTCACGTCGTTGGAGAAGAAGGCCGCGATGTCCTCGTAGGCGCTCCAGTTCAGCGGCACGCCCAGGTCGTAGCCGTACTTGGCCTTGAACTTGTCCTGCAGGTCCTTGCGCGCGAAGAGGTCGGCGCGGAACCAGTACAGGTTGGCGAACTGCTGGTCGGGCAGCTGGTAGAGCTTGCCGTCCGGCGCCGTCGTGAAGCTGGTGCCGATGAAGTCCTTCAGGTCCAGGCCCGGGTTCGTCCACTCCTTGCCCGCGCCGGTCATGTAGTCGGAGAGATTCATGATCTTCCCGTACCGGTAGTGCGTGCCGATCAGGTCGGAGTCGGAGATCCAGCCGTCGTAGATGCTCTTGCCCGACTGCATCGAGGTCTGCAGCTTCTCGACGACGTCGCCTTCCTGGATCAGGTCGTGCTTGACTGTGATGCCGGTGATCTCGGCGAAGGCCTTGGCCAGCACCTTGCTCTCGTACTCGTGCGTGGTCAGGGTCTCGGACACCACCGAGATCTCCTTCACGCCCTTGGCCTGGAGCTTCTTGGCCGCCTCGATGAACCACTTCATCTCGGCCGTCTGCTTGTCCTTGGACAGGGTCGACGGCTGGAATTCGCTGTCGATCCACTTCTTCGCCTCGGCCTCGCCGGCCCACGCGGCGTTTGCTCCCAACGCCAGCAATGCGGCCACGGCCAGCGCGGAATACTTGCTCTTGTTCACGCTTGTCTCCTGTGTCTGTCGAATCTCCCCCTGCATGAGGACGAATCGCGGCTCCGGGGGAACGGGGAAGCCGAATTCCTTGAAGCTTGAACTACTCGATCATCCTTTGCGCAGGATCAGCCCCAGCACCAGCATCGACGCGATGAGGCTGATCCAGACGCTGGGTTCGGCCTCGAGCTGGAACCACTCGGCCATCTTCGCGCCCAGGCCGACGAAGGCCAGATTGATGTAGGCCGCCGTCAGCAGGCCGATGAACAGCCGGTCGCCGCGCGTCGTGCGCATCGGCAGCCAGCCCTTGCGCAGCGTCGTCGGCGACTTGATCTCCCACACCGTCATGCCGACCAGCATCAGCACCACGCAGGTGAAGAAGACGGCGACCGGGGTCGTCCACACCATCCAATCGAACATCAGAACTCCTTTTGGCCGGCGTCAGCCCGGCCGTCGTCAAGCGGCACCCATGGACCGGGCTCCGCCGGGCCATCGGGTGCGCCCCCTTGAGGGGGCCGCCGTAGGCGGTAGGGGGTGGTCATACTCTGCCCATCGCGAAGCCTTTTGCGATGTAGTGCCGGACAAACCAGATCACGATCGCACCCGGCACGATCGTCAGCGTGCCGGCCGCGGCCAGCGTCGCCCAGTCCATGCCGGAGGCGCTGACGGTACGCGTCATCGTCGCGACGATGGGCTTGGCGTTGACGCTGGTCAGCGTGCGCGCCAGCAGCAGTTCCACCCACGAGAACATGAAGCAGAAGAACGCCGCCACGCCCACGCCCGCCTTGATCAGCGGCAGGAACACCGTGAGGAAGAAGCGCGGGAAGCTGTAGCCGTCGATGTAGGCGGTCTCGTCGATCTCGCGCGGGATGCCGCTCATGAAGCCTTCCAGGATCCACACCGCCAGCGGCACGTTGAACAGCAGATGCGCCAGCGCGACCGCGATGTGCGTGTCCATCAGCCCCAGCGTCGTGTACAGCTGGAAGAACGGCAGCAGGAACACCGCCGGCGGCGTCATGCGGTTGGTCAGCAGCCAGAAGAAGACGTGCTTGTCGCCGAGGAACGAGTAGCGGCTGAACGCATAGGCGGCCGGCAGCGCCACGCTCACCGAGATCACCATGTTGATCCCGACGTAGATCAGGCTGTTGATGTAGCCGCTGTACCAGGACGGGTCGGTGAAGATGGTCTTGTAGCTGGCCAGCGAGAAGTGCTGCGGCCAGAGGCTGAAGCTGGAGAGGATCTCCTCGTTGGTCTTGAAGCTCATGTTGACCATCCAGTAGATGGGCAGCAGCGCGAAGAGCAGGTACGCGATCAGGAAGATCGTGCGCTTGCGGAAACGGCGTTCATCCATGGCCAGCCTCCATCGTCTTGTCTTGGGTTCCGAGCGACTGCATCCAGTTGTAGAGGATGAAGCACAGCAGCAGGATGATCAGGAAGTAGATCAGCGAGAACGCCGCCGCCGGCCCGAGGTCGAACTGGCCGACCGCCTTCTGCGTCAGGTACTGGCTGAGGAAGGTGGTCGCGTTGCCGGGACCGCCGCCGGTGAGGACGAAGGGCTCGGTGTAGATCATGAAGCTGTCCATGAAGCGCAGCAGCACCGCGATCATCAGCACGCCCCGCATCTTGGGCAGCTGGATGTAGCGGAACACGGCGAACTTGCTGGCGCCGTCGATGCGCGCGGCCTGGTAGTAGGCATCGGGGATGGAGCGCAGTCCGGCGAAGCACAGCAACGCCACCAGCGGCGTCCAGTGCCAGACATCCATGACCAGCACCGTGATCCACGCGTCGGTCGCGTCGCCGGTGTAGTTGTAGTCGATGCCCAGCGCCTGCAGCGACGCGCCGAGCAGCCCGATGTCCGCGCGGCCGTAGATCTGCCAGATGGTGCCGACGACGTTCCACGGGATCAGCAGCGACAGCGCGACGATCACCAGCACCAGCGACGAACGCCAGCCCTGCGCCGGCATCGACAAGGCCAGGCAGATGCCCAGCGGGATCTCGACCAGCAGCACCGCCAGCGAGAAGCCGAGCTGGCGCAGCAGCGCGCCGTGGAGTTCCTCGTCTCGCATCACCGCGGCGAACCACTCGGTGCCGACGAAGACGCGCCGCTCGGGCGAGATGATGTCCTGCACCGAATAGTTCACCACCGTCATCAGCGGCAGGATGGCCGAGAAGGCCACGCAGATGAGCACGGGCAGGACGAGGAACCAGGCCTTCTGGTTGATGGGTTTCATGCGAGGCCCTCCGGAGCACCCGAGGTGATCGCCGCGAACGTCGCGGCCATGGGTACCGCGCCGGCGATCAGCCGCTCGTCGGCACCGTAGAAGCAGGTGTGGGGATTGAGCACGCGCAAGGCCACCGTGGCGCCGCCCGCGGGCGGCTGCGCATGGGCGGACAGACGCGCCTTCAGCGTGTGCGGTCCCACCTTGGCGGTGAGCAGCCAGTAGGTGCCGATGTCCTGGACCTGGCTGACCACGCCGGTCACCGTGCCCGGCAGCGCGGGAACGCCGTCACCGACATCGTCGACTTCGACGTATTCGGGCCGGATGCCGACCATGAACGGCTCCGCACGCGACAGCGCCGCGCCGGTGCCGGGATCGACCGAACCGGCGACCGGCTGCCCGGCCACACTCAGTCCGCCACCATCCTCCAGCGCCGCCGGCAGGAAGTTCATGCCCGGCGAACCGATGAAGTGGCCGACGAAGCGATGGCTCGGGCGTTCGAACAGCTCGCCCGCCGAGCCGACCTGCACCGCGCGGCCCCGTGTCATGACGACGATCTGGTCCGCGAAGGTCAGCGCCTCGACCTGGTCGTGGGTGACGTAGATCAGCGTGAGCTTGAGCTCGTTGTGGATCTGCTTGAGCTTGCGGCGCAGCTGCCACTTCAGATGGGGATCGATGACGGTCAGCGGCTCGTCGAAGAGCACGGCCGAGACGTCCTCGCGCACCAGCCCGCGGCCCAGCGAGATCTTCTGCTTGGCGTCCGCGGACAGCCCGGAGGCGCGCTGGTTCAGCTGACCGTTGAGCTCGAGCATCTCCGCGATCTTCCCGACGCGGGCCTTGATCTTGTCCGCCGCCACGCCGCGGTTGCGCAGCGGGAAGGCGAGGTTCTCGGCCACCGTCATCGTGTCGTAGATGACGGGGAACTGGAACACCTGCGCGATGTTGCGCTGCTGCGGCGTCAGCCCGGTGACGTCGCGGCCGTCGAAGCGCACGGTGCCCTGCGAGGGCCGCAGCAGCCCGGAGACGATGTTCAGCAGCGTCGTCTTGCCGCAGCCCGAGGGGCCGAGCAGCGCATAGGCGCCGCCGTCCTCGAAGCTCATCTTCAGCGGGAGCAGCGCGTAATCGCTGTCTTCCTTCGGATCGGGCCGGTACGCGTGGGCGAGGTCCAGGTCGATGCGGGCCATCAGCGGGCTCCCTGGCGCTCGGGGGCGCGCGTCAGCAGCCCGGCCGCGTCGAAGACGTGGACATGGGCGGCATTGAGGTACAGCGTCAGCGGGGCGCCGAGCTCGAAGTCGTGCACGCCGGTCAGCTGCGCGACGAGTTCGCCGACCTCGGTGTGGGCGTGGACGAAGGTGTCGGAGCCGGAGATCTCGGCCAGTTCCACCTCGCCCTTGATCGCGATGTCGCCGGGCCGCTGCGTGACATGCAGCGCGCTGGCACGCACGCCCACCGTCACGCCGCCCTGCCCCGGCAGCGCCAGGTCGAGCCCCGGCCGCAGTTGCAGCCGGTCGCCAAGTCCCTGGGCGATGACGAGGTTCATCGGCGGATCGCTGAAGGCCCGCGCGACGCGCAGCGACGCGGGTCGGTGGAAGACCTCGGCGGTGGGACCGTATTGCAGCAGCTCGCCGGCGTCCATCACCGCGGTGTAGCCGCCGAGCTGGAGCGCCTCCGCCGGTTCGGTCGTCGCGTAGACGACCGTCGACTCCCCGGCTGCGAACAGCTGGCCGAGTTCCTCGCGCAGTTCCTCCCGCAGCTTGTAGTCGAGGTTCACCAGCGGCTCGTCCAGCAGCATCAGCGGCGCCTGCTTGGCCAGCGCGCGCGCCAGCGCGACGCGCTGCTGCTGACCGCCGGACAGCTGCGCGGGCAGCTTGTCGAGGTGCATCTCGATGTGGAGCTTGTCGGCCAGTTCGTCGACGCGCTTGCGGATGGCGTCGCGATCGAGCTTGCCGCGCAGCTTCAGCGGCGACGCGATGTTGTCGCGCACGCTCATCGACGGGTAGTTGATGAACTGCTGGTAGACCATCGCCACGTCGCGCTTGCGCACCGGCCAGCCGGTGACGTCCGTGCCGTCGACCGTCACGCTGCCGTCGCTGGGCTTGTCCAGGCCCGCCATCAGGCGCATCAGCGTCGTCTTGCCGGCCTGCGTCGCGCCCAGCAGCACGGTGACCGCGTTCGGCACCAGCCGCAGGTCCATCGGGTACAGGTGGTGCTGCGCGCCGACCTTGTGGCTCACGCCGCGCAAGGTCAGCTCCATGATGTCGGCTCCATCGGGGTGTCTCTTCGCATGTCGTTCTTGTGGATCGGTCTCTGGATCGGTTGCCCGATCGGAGTCGGGATCGGCGCCCGCGCCGGGGTCAGGTCATGCCGCCGCGGCCGGCGGCTTGGCCCAGAGGTGCTCGCGCTCGGCGAACCACTGGACCACCGCCATCCGCTGCGCCTCGGTGTAATGCAGTCCCAGCTTGGAGCGGCGCCACAGCACATCGTCCGCGGCGCGCGCCCACTCCTCGCGGACCAGGTATTCGAGTTCCGCCTGGTGCAGCCCCGGGGCAATCTCCGGGCCAAGGTCGTCGATCCGCTCCGCGCCGCCGAGCACGCGCCCGAGACGCGCGCCGTAGGCCCGCGCGAGACGCCGCGCCATCGACGGCGGCAGCCACGGATGGCGCTGGCCAACGGCCGACAGCAGGCGCTGGAAATCGGTGTCGGGCCGCTGCGGCGCGCCGATCCAGTCGCGCAGGTCGCCGCCGGGAAGATGGGCGTGCTCGGTCCAGGCCCGGCGACGGTCGCCGAGCAGGTCGCCCAGCAGATCGGCCGCGTCCTCGGCCAGCTTGCGGAAGGTCGTGATCTTGCCGCCCCACACGCTCAGCAGCGGCGCGCCGCCGTCGGCGTGGGTCTCGAGCAGATAGTCGCGCGTCACCGCCGATGGATCGCCGGACGCGTCGTCCAGCAGCGGGCGCACGCCGGCGTAGGTCCAGACCACGTCCGACGCGACCACCGGCTCGCGGAAGTAGCGGCTGGCCTGCTCGCAGAGGTAGGCGATCTCGCGCTCGTCGATGCGCGCCTTGCCGAAACCCGCCAGCGCGTCCGGCGCCAGCTCCACGTCGGTCGTGCCGATCAGCGTGAAATCGTCTTCGTAGGGGATGGCGAAGATGATCCGCTTGTCCGGGTTCTGGAAGATGTAGGCGTGGTCGTGCTGGAAACGCTTGTGCACGATGATGTGGCTGCCCTTGACCAGGCGCAGGCTCTTCGTGGCGAGCGCCTCGCCACGCGCGGGCGCGGCGACCTCGCGCAGGAAGCCTTCGGCCCACGGACCCGCCGCGTTGACCAGCGCGCGCGCCTTCAGCGTGCGATCGCCGTCGGCGCAGCGCAGCGTCGCGGTCCAGTGATCCGCGTGTCGCTGCGCGGCGGTGACCGTCGTGCGGGTGTGCAGCACGGCGCCGTGCTCACGCGCGTCGAGCGCGTTCAGCAGCACCAGCCGCGCGTCGTCGACCCAGCCGTCGGAATAGACGAAGCCCTTCGTGTACTCGGCCTTCAGCGGCTCGCCGTAAGGCGAGCGCCGCAGGTCCACGCCCTCGGAACCCGGCAGCACCTCGCGCCGCGCCAGGTGGTCGTAGAGGAACAGGCCGATGCGGATCATCCAGGCCGGGCGCATCGCCGCGTCGTGCGGCATCACGAAGCGCAGCGGCCACATGATGTGCGGGGCGCTGCGCAGCAGGACCTCGCGCTCCTGCAGCGCCTTGCGCACGAGCGAGAACTCGTAGTACTCGAGGTAGCGCAGCCCGCCGTGGATCAGCTTGGTCGACGACGAGGACGTGTGCGCCGCGAAGTCCGAGGCTTCCGCCAGCACGACCTTCCAGCCGCGGCCGGCCAGGTCGCGCGCGATGCCGGCGCCGTTGATGCCACCGCCGACGACGAGCACGTCGCAGTCACCGATCGCGCCGCCCACGCCGGCGGCGTCGCGCGCACCGGCGACGCCTGCATCGAGGGAGGCGCGGTCAACGGAGATCGGTTCGGGGATCGAGGCGGCGGTCAAGGTGTCTCCTTGGAGCGAATTGGCCGGACAGTCAAACGGCCACCCTGCGATGGCCGTTGGAAAGTTCGCAATTCTGTTCTTCTTTTTTCTTTTTAGCGCGAATATGCGCGTTTCGATTGAGGGTTAACCCGATCAATTGTTCGTTTCGGTTCCTTTAGCCTGCGCGCCATGAATCCGAACCCTCGTCAGAACAATCTGCTGCAGGAGGTGCGCGCCCATGGATCGGTGAGCGTCGAGGCGCTGGCCGAGAAGTTCGGCGTGACGCTGCAGACGGTGCGCCGGGACGTGCAGCGCCTGTCCGAGGCCGGCCTGGTGCAGCGCTTCCACGGCGGCGTGCGCGTGCCGTCGTCGACCACGGAGAACATCGCCTACCGCCAACGCCAGGCCATGCAGGCCGACGGCAAGGCGCGCATCGCGCGCGCCATCGCGGCGCGCATCCCCGCCGGCTGCTCGCTGATCCTGAACCTCGGCACGACGACGGAGGCGGTGGCGCACGCGCTGCTGCGCCACAAGGGCCTGCGCGTGATCACGAACAACCTGAACGTCGCGATGATCCTGAGCGACAACCCGGACTGCGAGCTGGTGATGGTCGGCGGCTCGGTGCGGCATCGCGACCGCGGCATCGTCGGCGAGGCCGCGGTCGACTTCATCCGCCAGTTCAAGGTGGACATCGGGCTGATCGGCATCTCGGGCATCGAGTCCGACGGCAGCCTGCGCGACTTCGACTACCGCGAGGTGATGGTCGCGCGGACCATCGTCGAGCATTCGCGCGAGGTGTGGGTCGCGGCGGACGCGACCAAGTTCAACCGGCCGGCGATGGCCGAGGTGGCCCGCCTGCCGCAGATCGACGCGCTGTTCACCGACGAGCCGCCGCCGGAGCCCTTCCCCGCGCTGATGGGGGATGCGGGCGTGGAGCTCGTGGTCGCGCCGTAGCATCGCGACGGGTTCTTTCCAGAAGCAGTTCAAGAACACAACGAGCGAGACAAGCCATGACCTATCTGTTGGCCCTGGACCAGGGCACCTCGAGTTCGCGCGCGATCGTCTTCGACGCGCAGGGGCGCATCGTCGCGATGGCGCAGCGCGAGTTCCGCCAGATCTACCCGCAGCCCGGCTGGGTCGAGCACGATGCCGATGAAATCTGGGAGACGCAGCTTGCCGTCGCCCGCGAGGTGCTGACCAAGGCGTCGCTGAAAGCCTCCGAGGTGAAGGCGATCGGCATCACCAACCAGCGCGAGACGACGCTGGTGTGGAACCGCAGGACCGGCCGACCGATCCATCACGCGATCGTCTGGCAGGACCGGCGTGCGGAGCCGCAATGCGCCGCGCTGCGCGAGCAGGGCCACGGCGCGCGCATCCAGGAGAAGACGGGGCTGGTGGTCGACGCGTACTTCTCGGGGACGAAGCTGCAGTGGATCCTCGACCACGTCGCTGGCGCGCGTGACGCGGCGGAGCGCGGCGAGCTCGCCTTCGGCACGATCGACAGCTGGCTGATCTGGAAGCTCACGA
Source organism: Roseateles noduli (assembly GCF_050626985.1). Lineage (NCBI taxonomy): Bacteria > Pseudomonadati > Pseudomonadota > Betaproteobacteria > Burkholderiales > Sphaerotilaceae > Roseateles > Roseateles noduli. The sequence goes on along the minus strand of NZ_CP192463.1, from coordinate 5,251,760 downwards.
ATGGCGAGGTGCACGTCACTGACGTGAGCAACGCGTCGCGCACGATGCTGTTCAACGTGCGCGACAACCAATGGGATGAAGAGCTGCTCGCGCTGCTGCGCATTCCGAAGTCGCTGCTGCCCGAGGTGAAGCCGTCGGCTTCGGACTTCGGCCGTGTCGCGCCGGAGCATCTCGGCACGGCGCTGATGATCGGCGGCATCGGCGGCGACCAGCAGAGCGCGCTGTTCGGCCAGGCCTGCTTCGAGGCCGGCATGGCCAAGAACACCTACGGCACCGGCTGCTTCATGCTGATGCACACGGGGCCGCGCTTCCAGACCAGCGCGAACGGGCTGATCACGACGAGCGCGGCGCAGATCGACGCGACGCCGCAGTACGCGCTCGAAGGCAGTGTCTTCATCGGCGGCGCGGTGGTGCAGTGGCTGCGCGACGGGCTGAACGCGATCAAGGGCAGCGGCGAGGTGCAGGGGCTCGCGGAGAGCGTTCCCGACGCCGGCGGCGTGATGTTCGTGCCGGCCTTCACTGGCCTGGGCGCGCCCTACTGGGACGCGGAGGCGCGCGGCGCCATCGTGGGCCTCACGCGCGGATCGACAGTGGCGCACATCGCGCGCGCGGCGCTGGAGAGCATCGCGTTCCAGAGCGCGGCGCTGCTGCAGGCGATGAGCCGCGATGCCGTCGCAGCCGGCGGTGCGCCGGTGAGCGAACTGCGCGTCGACGGCGGCGCGTGCGTGAACGACCTGCTGATGCAGTTCCAGGCGGACCTGCTCGGCATCCCGGTCGTGCGTCCGAAGGTGATCGAGACGACGGCGCTCGGCGCGGCCTACCTCGCCGGCCTCACGGCGGGCGTCTACGGCAACCTCGGCGACATCGGCCGCAACTGGCAGACGGAGCGCACCTTCCGCCCGACCATGTCGCGCGACCGCGCCGAGACGCTGATGGCGCAGTGGGAACGCGCGGTGAGGCAGGCCTCGGCGCGCTGACCGGACCCCTCTTGGGAAGGCCCCATTCAGGGGGTCAGGTCTTCACCCCTCAATGACAAGTTTGAGGAAGTGCCAGACGGAATCGGCGTGCCTAGAGTTGTCGGCTTCTGTTCCATTGAAGGAGAAGCTTCATGTCTGCACTCGATACCCTGGTCAAGGTCGGTACCTACGAAGAAGGTCAGGTGCTCAACATTCCCGACGCCGTTCGGGACGAACTCCGCTTGAATCCGGGAGACCGGGTGGAGTTCCTCAGGCTCGCGCCGCACGAGTACCTGATCTATTCGAAGGAGCACCCCCTCAGCCTGGAGGGAATGATCGGCAAGCCCAAACGCAAGGTGACGATCAAGGACATGAACCGGGCGATTCGTGCCCGGGGAGGTCATGTCGGATGAAGGGCATCGATACGAACATCCTCGTTCGCCACTTCGCGAACGCGGATGACCCGCAGACTGCGGTAGCCCGGCGCTTCTTGAGTTCCCTCACGCCGGAAGATCCCGGCTATGTCTCCACCGTCGCGCTGATGGAGCTGTGGTGGGTCCTCAGCAAGACCTACGAAATGGAAAGGGCCGGCCTCATCCGCACCATTGGACGGATGCTTGCTGATCCTCGCCTGCGCGTCGAACATGAGTTCGAGGTTGCCGACGCGGTGGACCGATTTGTGATGGGAAAGGCTGACTTCCAGGACTACCTGATAGAGCGCCGCTGTTCGGGCGCTGGCTGCGTCCGAACGATGACTTTCGATCACGGCGCAGCCAAGTCAGCCGGAATGACGCTGGTCGATCAGAACCCCAACGACTCCCCCGCCCCCAGAAGCGTGAGCACCCCCAGCACCGCGAAGATGATCGCCGCGATGCCGTGAACCAGCCGCACCGGCAGCTTGTGCGCGAGCTTGTCGCCCACCAGCACCGCCGGCACGTTGGCGATCATCATCCCGAGGGTCGTGCCCGCGACCACCATCCACAGGTCGTTGAAGCGCGCCGCCAGCGCGACCGTGGCGATCTGCGTCTTGTCGCCCATCTCGGCCAGGAAGAAGGCCACGATCGTCGTGCCCAGCACGCCCAGGCGGAACTTGCCGCCGGTCTCCTCTTCATCGATCTTGTCGGGGATCAGCGTCCACGCCGCCATCGCGATGAAGCCCACGCCCAGCACCCAGCGCAGCGTCTGCGGCGACACCTGCGTCGTGATCCAGCTGCCGACAGCACCCGCACAAGCGTGATTGACCAGCGTCGCGATCAGGATGCCCAGCACGATCGGTCCCGGCTTGCGGAAGCGCGCGGCCAGGATGAAGGCCAGCAACTGGGTCTTGTCGCCGATTTCGGCGAGGGCCACGAGGCCGGTGGAGATGAGGAAGGCTTCCATGAAAGACTCAGCGGCCGAGACGAACCAATGACCATGTCGCCGCCGGCCGCAAAGTCCGGGGACATGGTCAAAGGTCTCGCCAGGCTGGGAACCCGTGGGTTCCTGGCTACCTCGCGCCATGAGCCAAGGCTCAAGTCTGTTGACGCGGGTCTGCTGAATCGGCCCGTCGGGCGACGGGCGGGGTGCAGCGGCTACTCCCCAATGACAGCCCGCATTGTAGTCAAGGCCAGCCCCGGCCACGCGCGCTGCGCCGGCTCCGGCGACCCCGCGTCGCCCAGCAGCAGCAGATGTGTGCGGCCATCGCGCCAGCTGGACGCCATCAGCAGCTGCAGCACCGGCGCGCTCACCGCGTGCACGCGCTGCGGCCAGTGGACGCAGTCCTCGAGTTCCCCCACCGCCAGCGCCTGCGTCAGGAGCGCATCCGGCGCCTCGGTGAGCTCGAACTCCCAGTCCCCTTGTGCCAGCGCCTGCGCGAGCGCCAGGTCCTCCGGCGTCACCGCCTCGGCCGCGAGCAACGGCAGCTGCTCGCGCAACAGCGTGAGCTGCTCCGGCACCGCCGACGCCGGCAAGGTCACGCTCAGCCGCCAGCACAACGCGCCGCCGAGGGACTCCATCTCGCTCTCCCACGGCCACGGCAGCCGCGCCGCGAGCCGTTGATGCATCAGCGTGCGCGCCAGCTCGCGCAAGGCCGGCGGCGTGCCGCGCGGCACCGGCGTCTGCACGATCAACCGGCAGCCCTGCCCCTGCGGCAACGGCAGGAACTGCGCGATCGCCGGCGTGGGCGCCGCGGCGGGCAGCGCCACCGCCGGCGTCGGACCGGTCGCCGGTACCTTCGGCACGCGCCAGCCGCCCATGAAGTCCTCGGCAAGCCCGCGCGCCGTCTGCAAGCTCAGGTCGCCGGTGAACAGCAGCACCGCGCGCTCCGGCCGCCAGTACTGGCGGTGGAAGGCCAGCACGTCCTCGCGGCGCAGCCGCTTCAGGCTGGCCGTGGTCTGCACCGGCTGCGCGCGGCCCCGGAACTGCCGCCGCGCCGCCCATGGCGCGAGCAGCAGCGCATCGGCACGACGCAGCACCAGCGCATCGATGGCGCGGCTGCGGATGTGCTCGAGCGATTCGAAGGCGAGCAGCGGCCGCTGCGTCAGGTCCGCCAGCAGGTTGACTGCGTCGTCGCACTGATCGGGCAAGGCCTCCAGCACGATCTCCGCCGTCGACGGCGTCAACTCCAGCCGCAGCGGCAGACCCAGCAGGTCGCCCGCATAGGCGATGTCGGCGGATTCCATCTCCTCGCCGTCGCGCTTCGCGCCTTGCGCCAACATCGACAACGCCACCTCCGCCAGACCGTCCTTGCCTGCCGGGTCGCGCAGCCAGCCGCCTTCGCCGATCAGTCGGACCGCCGTGCGCGGCGCACCGGGACGCGGCAGCACGATGACGCGCAATCCGTTCGAAAGCTTCGTCTGCTCGATCGGCAACGGCTGCGGCGCCGGGGCCGAAGGCGCCTCGGGCGGACGGTCGAAGCCGTCCTGCGCCAGCGCCGGCCAGGCCGCCGATCCCGACACGATGGCCGTGCCGAGCATCAGCCCGCGGCGGTTCAGATCGACCGTCATGCGGCGACCCCCGCGGCGGCGCCGATGTCCGCCAGCAGCGTCAGCACCGGCGCCTGCACGACCTGTTTGCGCCAGAACTGCTGCACCTCGGCACCGCTCAGCTTGACCCACGTCGCCATGTCCTTGGCCGGTGCGCCGGCGTCGCCCCGCACCGCCCAGGCCGTGCCGAGCGAACGCGCCAGGCGGTCCGCGGTCCAGTCGTCCGACAAGGTCTGGCGCCGCAGCAGCGCCTTCGCCTTGTTGAGTTCCTCGTCGGTCACCGGCTCGTCGGCCAGGCGCAGCACTTCCTGCTGCAGGGCCAGCGCCACCGGCGCGGACGTCTGCCCGTGGGCCGCCAGCGCCTGCGCGACCAGCAGTCCCGCGTCCCGATGCGTGTGCAGACGCAGGCTGAGCTGATGCGCCAGCGCCTTCTCGTCGACCAGCGTGTCGATCAGCCGGCCGGAACGACCCAGTCCGAGCAGCGCGTGGGCGAGCTGCCAGATCGGCAGGGTCGGATCGTCGGCGCGCGGCACCTGCCAGACCAGCGCGGCGGCCGGCAGCGGCGCCTGCGCGAGCGACAGCTTCAGCGTCTGGCTCTGCGGACGGCGCGCCTCGCGCAGCTCGCGCGCTTCGGCGAGCGATGACGGCGACGAAGAAGACGGCGGCGCTGCCGGCGCGGTGGAAGCGGCAGAGGACGATGACGATGACGATGACGATGACAGTGCCGGTGCCGGCGACGGCGAGACCGTCGCGGAGGTCGAGGTCGAGACCGAAGACGCCCGCGCCGGCATCGGCGGCCGGATCGAGCCGAAGTAATGCATGACCCAGCGCGCGACGGCCGCTTCATCGAACGCGCCCGTGACGACGAGCAATGCGCGGTCGCAGCCGAAGCGGTTGGCGTGGAAGGCCCGCACGGTGTCGATGTCCAGGTCCTTGAGCTGCTCCGGGTCGCCGAGCGCGCCGCGCTGGTACGGATGCGTCAGGTAGCCGTGGCGCTGGACGGCGAGGTCCAGCCGCGCATACGGATGAAGCTGCGGCGCCTGAACCGCCTGGCGCAGCTGTTGCCGCGCGGTGGCGAGCGCATCCGGCTCCAGCCGCGGATTGCTCATGCGTTCGGCCTCGGCCCACAGCACGCGTTCGAGCTGATGCGCGGGCACGACGGTCTGCAGCGCGGCGAAGTCCTCGTCGATCTCGATGCCGCTGCGGCCGCCGGCCGAGGCGATCAGCCGGTTGAACTGGCCGGGCTCCAGGTAACGGCTGGCGCCGGCGACGAGTCGCAGCACCAGATGCGTCATGCCGCTGCGGCCGGTGGGATCGTCGCGTCCGCCGCAACGGTAGACCACGCGCACCGCCGCCTGCGTGCTCGCGACCGGACGCGCCAGCCAGAGCAGGCCGTTGGGAAGCCGTTGCGGCGCGAGGGACGGGGCACTCATGGGCGGCAATCCTAGCTGCCAATCCGCTGTCAGCAGCCGGTCCGCATCATGGACGCGACGTCGTCCTACACGATGGCCCACCCGAATCGGGGGGCTTCGGCCAGGACGACGGGGGAGCCGGCCCGCGCCGACGCCCCGCGCGCAGGGGACATGTGCCCCGCTGTCATCGTCCTTCCACGGAGAGCCCGCCATGAGCGCCTTGAACTTCGCCTACACGATCGTCTACGTCGAGGACGTGGGTGCGTCGCTGGACTTCTTCGAGCGCGCCTTCGGCCTGCGGCGACGTTTCCTGCACGAGTCCGGCGCCTATGGCGAGCTGGAGACCGGCGCCACGACCTTGTCATTCGCGCGGCATGACATCGCCCGCGGCAACCTCGGGCAGGACTACCGGAAAGCCGAGGACGGATCGCCCCTGGGCATGGAGATCGGTCTCTCCACGCAGGATGTGCCCGCCGCGTATGCGCTGGCGCTGGCCGCCGGCGCGCAAGGCCTGACCCCGCCGATGACCAAGCCCTGGGGCCAGGTGGTGGCCTACGTCCGATGTCCCGACGGGACGCTGGTCGAGATCTGCACGCCCATCTGAACACCCATCCGAACGCCCATCCGAACGCTGCCGACGCGTCCTACGCGTCGTCGCCAACGCCCGGGCGTGGCTCGACCACGATCCGCGCGTGGCGCTGGAAGGTGAAGTAGGCCCAGGCCCAGTCCGCGAAGACGCGGACGCGGTTGCGGAAACCGATCAGGAAGTACACGTGCACGAACAGCCAGAACAGCCACGCGGAGAAGCCGCTGAACTGGATCGTCCCCAGGTCGGCGACGGCCGCCTTGCGGCCGATCGTCGCGAGGTTGCCGTAATCGCGGTAATGGAACGGCGGCTCCGAACGCCCTTGCATCCGCGCCAGGATCTGCCGCGCGGCATGCCGGCCGGCCTGCTTCGCGCCGGGGCTGACGCCGGGCACCGGCTTGCGGCTGCCGTCCTTCTCGAGGCTGGTCGCCGCGGCCATGTCGCCGACGACGTAGATCTCCGGATGGCCGGGGATGTTCATGTGCTCGTCGACGACCACGCGCCCGGCGCGATCGAGCGGCACCTCCAGCGTACGGGCCAGCGGCGACGCCGCCACGCCGGCCGCCCAGACCTTGGTCCGCGAGGCGATGCGTTCCGTGCCGCCATCGGCGGTCTGGAGGTCGACGCCCGCCTCGTCGATGCCGACGACGCGGCAGCCGGTCCGCACCACCACGCCGATGCGCTCCAGCTGCGCCTGGGCCTGCGCCGACTGCGCCGGCTTGAACGCCGCCAGGATCCGGTCCGAGCCCTCGACCAGCAGCACCTGCGCGCGGCTGGGATCGATGCGGCGGAATTCGTCGCGCAGCGTGTGGCGGGCGATCTCGGCCAGCGTGCCGGCCATCTCGACCCCGGTCGGCCCGCCGCCGATGACGACGAAGTTCAGCCACGGCGCGCGGCTCGCGGCATCGGGCAGCGTCTCGGCACGCTCGAAGGCGCTCAGCAGCCGGGCCCGCAACTGGAAGGCGTCAGCCAGCGTCTTCAGTCCGGGCGCGTGCGCCTGCCACTGGTCGTTGCCGAAGTAGCTGTGCGTGGCACCGGCGGCCACGATCAATTGGTCATACCCCACGCGCTGGCCATCCGAGAGCACGATCTCCCGCGCGTCCTTGTGGATGGCCTCGACATCGGCCATCAGCACCGTGAGATTGCGCTGGTGGCGCCGCATGTGGCGGATCGGCGAGGCGATCGACGGCGCGGAGAGCCCCGCCGTCGCGACCTGGTACAGCAGCGGCTGGAACAGGTGGTGGTTGCTGCGGTCGATCAGCGTGACGCGGACCGGCGCGCCGTCGAGGACCTTGGTGGCCTCCAGGCCGCCAAAACCGCAACCGACGATCACGACATGGGGAAGCACGACATGTGGGTCAGCCATGCGACACATCGTAGCGGGGATGACGACCTGGACAGGTCATGCCCATGGCCGACAATCGTCGGATGCGCCGCGCCGACCGCCTGTTCCAGATCGTCCAACTCATCCGTGGACGCCGTCTCACGACGGCCGAGTTCCTCTCCCAGCGGCTGGAGGTGTCGATCCGCACCGTCTACCGCGACGTCGCCGCGCTGCAGCAGCAGGGCGTGCCGATCGACGGCGAGGCGGGCGTCGGTTACCGCATGCGGGTGGGCTTCGAATTGCCGCCGCTGATGTTCAGCGCCGAGGAAGCCCAGTCGCTGGTCGCCGCGGTGCGGCTGGCGCAGCCGCAGCTCGACGCGGTGCTCGGCCAGCGCGCGGAGGAGGCGCTCGGCAAGATCTTCGCGGTGCTGCCCGGCACGGCGCGCGCGGCGGCCGAGAGCCTCACCGTCTACGCGCCCCAGCGCGGCCTCGACGACGCCACCCGCGAGCGCCTCACCCACCTGCGCCAGGCCACCGAATCCCGCACCAAGCTGCGCCTGCACTACCTCGACCTCAGCTACCAGACCAGCACGCGCCTCGTGCGGCCGCTGGCCTGCTTCTTCTGGGGACCGGTGTGGACCTTCTCCGCCTGGTGCGAGTTGAGAGAGGATTTCCGCAGCTTCCGCGTCGACCGCGTGCAGCAGCTCGAGATGACGGAAGAGCGCTTCCGCGACGAGCCCGGCAAGACGCTCGCCGATCTGCAGCGGCGCGAGAACGCGCGCGAGAACTGGGCCTAGTCCGAACGGACCGGCATCGGCGACCCGGGATCAGCGGCCGGGATCAGCGGACAGGCATCGGCGGCTCCAACACCGTCGAGCGGTATCAGCGTACCGCCACGCCCTGCGGCAGCACCGCGGCGCGCGGACGCCAGCGCAGCAGCGGCGCCTCGATCCAGCGATGGAAGGGCAACGCGGCCAGGTTGCTCAGGAACCAGGCGGCCACCAGCGCCAGCGGCGCGAGTGCATCCAGCATGGGGGCGGGACTCTCGGCGCGGTGCTCGTAGATCGCGTTCACGAGCAGGCAGACCGGGAAGTGCACCAGGAAGAGCGCATAGGCATGACGCGCCATGGTCTGGACCGGCGCCTGTCCGCGCCGTTCGAACCATGCCGGCAGCGTGCCGCGACGCCACAGCACGATGACCACGGCCGTCAGCGCGGCGACGACCAGACGCTCCCGGAACTGCAGCGCCAGCGCGACCACCATCAGGCCGCCCAGCGCCAGCAGTCCGGCGCGGCGCGCGGCCGGCGCCCAGCCCTGGCACCAGTAGAGCAGCACGCCCAGGCCATAGGCGCCGAAGAAGTAGATCGCGTAGGCGTCCATGTCGGCCATGCGGTTGAACTTCAGCAGCGACGCGGCGCACAGGGCGCCCACGACGGCCGGCGCCAGCCATTGCCGCGACGCGCGCGTCAGCGGCAGGCAACGCAGTGCCCACATCACCAGCAGCAGCAGGGCGAAGAGCTGGAAGTCGATCGCCACGTACCAGGCGCCGACGGTGAGCGCCTCGACCGACATCAGGTCGTGCAGCAGCAGCGCATGGGCCAGGATCTGCGTCAGGTGGACCTGGGTCGGGACCAGTTCGGGCAGCAGGGGCTGGACCAGCCAGGACGACAGCAGCGTCAGCCCGACCGCCGCCATGAAGGGCGGCACCAGGCGCCAGTAGCGCTGCGCCAGCAGGGCCGGCGCGGAGCGGCGCAGTTGCGGCTCCTGCGCCGACAGCGCCCGTGCGCTGAGATAGCCGCCCAGGACGAGGAACACCTGCACGGCCATGCGGCCGTAGTCGTGGAGCCATCCCGACAGCAGCGGGAACAGGCCGTGCATTGCCTCGGCGATCGGTCCGTAGACCGACAGGTGATGCAGCACGATCAATTGCGCGGCGGCCGCGCGCAGCGCGTCCAGCGGGAACAGGCGAGAAGCCATCGGGGGTCGGCGGATTCGGTCGCCGACGATCCTGGGGAGCGCATTCGGCGGAAAACGAAGCGGCCACCGCGAGGTGGCCGTTGGATTGCGCCGGATTCTATAAGCGAATCAACAAGTTACATCGAGGCACAGATGCGGTGGCGGTCGCATGACGCCCGGGTGTCGCGCTCAGCGCTTGTCGCGCGGGCTGGGCGGACGCGGTTTCGGCGCGGGAAACAGCGTCCCGTTGAAGATCGCCGCGAACCAGCCGAGGTACCAGTCGACCAGCCGCTGCGGCCACGGCTTGGGGGGTGGTTTCACCGGCAGCGGGCGGTCGGAGGGATGGCGGCGCTCGACCGCGGCGGCGAAGGCGACGAGCCTCGCCCGGAGCGCCTGCAGCCCGGCGACCTTCGACGGCGTGGCGCCCTCGGCCTGGATCACGAGCGCCACATGCAGCAGCGTGCGGTCCTCGCCGAGCGACTCCAACCGGAGTTGCGCCTGGCCCGTCACGGCGCCGGTGCGCGGGCCGCGCCCCTCGAAGCTGAGGCGCAGGCGGCTCGGCGCGTCGAGATCGAGCTGCAGGACACGTCCGTCGAATCCCGCGAGCGCCAGCGCGAACGCGCCCGGCGCATCGCCGGCCTGGAGGCGGGCGCCCTCGGGCAGGCTGTCCGCGAGCAGGGTCAGGTCGTGCAACGTCTTCCAGGCCAGGGCCTGCGGGACGGGCAGCACGAGATCGTCATTGAGGGCGAGCGTGGGCATGTCGTCGATTGTGAGCCTGCATGCCCGGTGCGACGCAGACGGGGGCGAAATTCGCTATGGTGCGCGGATGGACAACATGGACCTGCAGGTGCTGCGCCAGGTGCAGCAATGGATCGACGCCGACCAGCGCGTCGTGCTCGGCACCATCACGCGGACCTGGGGCTCGGCGCCGCGGCCGGTCGGATCGATCGTCGCGGTGCGGGCGGACGGACTGATCACCGGATCGGTCTCCGGCGGCTGCATCGAGGACGACCTGGTCGCGAAGATCCGCGAGGGCGCGCTGTCCCTGAAGACGCCGGAGCTCATCCGCTACGGCGTCGGGGCCGAGGCGGCGCAGCGCTTCGGCCTGCCCTGCGGCGGCACCTTGGAGCTGATGCTGGAGCCGGTCGGCGCGCACTCGGCGATCGCGCCGCTGCTGGAGCGGCTGTCGCGCGGCGAGCGCGTGCTGCGCACGCTTGACCTGGCGACCGGCGCCGTCTCGCTCGCGGAGCCCGGCGCGCATTCGCGCGACGGCGCGGACCGGCTGGTGCTGAGCGACACCCAGCTGGTGACGCACCACGGGCCGCAATGGCGGCTGCTGATCATCGGCGCGGGGCAGATGAGCCAGTACCTGGCGCAGATGGCGCTGGCGCTCGACTACCAGGTGCAGGTCTGCGATCCGCGCGACGACTACCCGTGGACGCTGATCGCCGCGCCGCTGACGCGCGAGATGCCGGACGACGTCGTCCAGCGCCTGAAGCCCGACGGCCACACCGCGATCGTGGCGCTGACGCACGACCCCAAGCTCGACGACCTGGCGCTGATGGAGGCGCTGCGCGGGCCGGCGTTCTACGTCGGCGCGATCGGCTCGCGCGTGAACCAGGCCAAGCGCCGCGCGCGGCTGAAGGAGCACTTCGACCTGACCGACGCGCAGCTCGATCGCCTGCACGGCCCGGTGGGCCTGCACATCGGCGCCCGCACGCCGCCCGAGATTGCGCTGGCGATCCTGGCGCACATGACCGCGGAGCGGTATGGGGTGCAGGTCAGCAGCAGCGCGGCGCCGTCGGATGGGAGCGAGGCGGGGTGCTTGCTGTGAACCAGGCGCGGCGTGGATCTGACGGTGACCCACCCGCTCAGGCAGGTTGCGATGCCGATCGACCGGACTCCCAGGCTGCGGCCATCGGCAGCAACGCCGCCGCAGCGCAGCTCGCCAAGGTACCTCGCGCAGCGAGGCTGACGCACAGCGCGGGCAGGCCGCGCACCACCTGGCCGGTGCTCGGGACGAGCACCTCCAGACGCGCCATCTCGCGTCGACGCTCGAAGGCCGCGCCCGACCAGGCGGCCAGCCACGCCGCCGGCATCAGCGCCGCGGGTCCTTGCAATCGGGCGCCGTCACGCGCCGCGGTTCTCAGCACGCCGCGCAATGCCGGCAGGTCGCGCCAGGCACCGAGGCTCGCCGCCGTCGCGACCGGCACCGCGTCGATCGCGCGAAGCTCGGCCCGCGCGGGCATCGCTGCCGGCAGCCGGAAGTCCCAGACAAGGCCGAGCCGCTTCAGCAGCATCAGCATCCACCAGCCCGGATCGAACTCTCCCGGATAGAGCCCCAGTCGCGCAGAGCCGGGAAAGGCATGGTGGTTGTTGTGCCAGCTCTCGCCCATCGTCAGCAGCGAGGTCCACCGGATGTTGCGCCCCTGGACGGCAGCGCCCTCCACCTCATGATGCATGCCGCCCGCGTTGTGGGCGAAATGCCCGATCAGCCAGTGCCCGACGACACCGGCGCAGATCCGCGCGCACACCCCCCAGCAGACGAATGCCCAGCCGCCCACGGCGTAGAAGAGCATTGCCGGCAGCAACTGCTGCAGCATCCAGGTGCGTTCCAGCAGGCGCAGGTAACGGTCATCGGCGATGCGCGGTTCCAGCTCGATGCGCGGCTCGCGCGCAAGGCGCAGCTCGCAATGCAGCTGCCACCAGCCGTCGCGCCAGAACGAAACACCGTGACGCAGGTACGGATGGCAGTCAGGCAGGCGTTGCGCGAAGTCCCGCAGTTCATGCTGGCGCAGCAATCCCAGCGGCCCTGCGAGGCCGACCTGGACGCCGAACCAGATCAGCAGCCGCTCGAGCCAGCGCGGCGCCTGATAGCTGTCGTGGATCAGCTTGCGATGGCTGCCGAGCGAGTGACCCAGCAGGAGCACCGTGACCGTGGCCAGCACGAACACCAGCACGGCGGACCAGGACAGGAAGAACCAGACGCCGACGAGCGCGCCCGCCAGATGCGCGAGCAACCAGAGCGACTTCAGCGGCGAGTAACGGACCTCGCCGATGAGGACATCTTCCGGCGCATCGACATGCACGCGATGGCCGTCGAGGGATTCAGGGGCGGCGAATGGCATGGTGGTCTCCAGGATCAGCCTTTGGCGGGCTTGGCTCGTTTGGCGGCTGCAACGGTCTTGATGGCCTTCGTGACCTTCGCCGTCTTGGCGGGAGCCGATGGCGCCGCGGCCTTGGCCGCACTGGCGCGCGCCTTTGCCTCCTGCTTGAGCGGCCGGCCGACCGGGCAGACCTCCAGCGCGTAGCCGGTCAGGCTGTTGACGAGGTTGTCCGAGTTCAAGCGATACAGGACGAACTGCCCCTGGCGCTCGCTGCTGACGAGACCGGCCAACTCGAGGATGGACAGATGACGGGAAATCGCCGGCGCGCTCATGTTGAAGCGCTCGGCGAGCGCGCTCGTGCTCAGTTCGCCGCCGGACAGATACGCCAGGATCTGGCGACGCGGCCCGGAGGCCAACGCTTCGAAGACGCGATCGAGTTGCATGCGAATCAGCTATTAAGCAATTTGTTAATAGCTTATCTCCAAGACACGTCACCTGACAAGTGGGAGATCGAAATGACGAAGGGCCAGCACGCGGCTGGCCCTTGCTCGACGTCAAAGCCCTCGCAGAGGGCGACGTTCACCGCATGCTGTATCCCCGCCCATCCATGCATGCCTCCACCGCGCGGTTGAACACGCCGGCGTCGTTCATCGACGAGGGCTGCGTCGTCGCCCAGCGGTTGCATTCCTGGCGGTCGGCCTCGGTCTGGCCGGCGGACTGTCCGTTGCGCGGATAGATGATCGGATCGGGCCGCGGCGGCGCGACAGGCGCGGGTGTCGCGGCATCGGCCCCCGGCGGCGGCGCGACGACCACGTAGCCCGGCCCCGGCGAGGCCACCGTGTAGTACGCGCCATTGGCGTAGTAGTACGGGTAGCCGCCGATGCGCAGCGTCACGTAGGCGCTCGGCAGGATCGGCACCACGAAGCCCAGCGGCGGCGCGATCACGCGGAAGCTCGGACCCCACGGCTGGTACCAGACGCCGCCGTGGTACCAGTAGCGGTTGCCCACGAACACCGCGCCGCCCGGCAGGCCGCGTGCGACGTAACCCGGCGCGGGGTAGTAGTGGTCATGGTGGTAGCGGCTGTCCAGGCGCAGGCCGATGTCGACGCGCGCCCCCCCGCCGTGATGTTGCGCCGACGCCAGCCCCGCGGACAAGGCCAGTGCGACGGGAATCAACCAACGAAGCTTGTTCATGCTGCTCATGATCGCTCGCGCCGTCCGACGGCGCCCAGGAAGTCCAGATGGCTTATTCAACGCCGCAGCGCTCGGCCACGTCTACGGGAGGGCGTTTCGCCGGGGTAAAGAACCATTGCTTCCGAAGCCCCCGCGCACACCGTCATGCACACCGTCATGCACGCCGTCAGGCTGGGGCGCGGCCGGACCCAGCCGCCGGATCGGCGATGATGCCCGCCGCCTGGCGCCTCCCCGTCATGGCACACCTCCACAAGAGATTCACGAGACATTCACGCCGCCGCCACGCACCACCCCGACGCCATGATCGAGCTCTACTACTTCCCCAGCAACGCCAGCTTCGCACCTCACGTCGTCCTGCACGAACTGGGCGTTCCCTTCCAGCTCCGGCTGGTCGATCGCGACAAGGACGAACACAAGTCGCCCGCGTTTCTCGCGATCAATCCGAACGGCCTGCTGCCCGCGATGCGCGACACGCGCGAAGGCGCGGACGACCTGGTGCTGTTCGAGACCGCCGCGATCCTGCTGCACCTCGCCGACACGCATCCCGACGCGGGCCTCATGCCGCCGCTCGGCAGCGCCCAGCGCGCGCATGCGTACAAATGGCTGATGTGGCTGACCAACACGCTGCAGCCCACCGTCATCGCCTACTACTACCCCGATCGTTTCGTCGCGCCGGGCAACACCGCCGGCAGCGCCGAGGTGAAGGCGCAGGCGCAGGTCCGGGCCGGCGCGCAGCTGGATCTGCTCGCCGCCGAGTTCGAGCGCCATGGCGGCCCGTTCATGCTCGGCGAGCGCTACTCGGTGCTGGACGCCTTCGCGTTCATGCTCTGCCGCTGGACGCGCAACTTCGCCGATCCGGCGCGCAACCGCCCGGCGCTGGGCGCCTTCCTCGAACGCATGGCGCAACGCCCCGCGCTGCAGCGCGCGATCGAGACCGAGAAGTTGCCGAAGCCCTGGTTCTGAGCGGGCCGACGCGCATCCCGCGCGTCCTGCTCGTCGTCGGCATGTCGCCGGCGCGTCGCCGTGTCCGTCAGCGCGGGGGCAGCGCCTGCAGGTAGTCGTAAAGCCGCTGCGCGATGGCGGCACGTTCGTCCGCCGACCTCTCGACGACCAGCGGCGGCATCGTCGTGCCGGGGCGCACCGCGGCGGGCTCCAGCAGCCAGCGCTTCCACGCCGCGGCGTCGTAGCCCTTGACGACCACGTCGAGGTCCAGCGGCATCTTGTCGCCGCCGTAGCCGCGGATGCGGTGGCAGCTCAGGCAGTACGTGCGGGCCAGGTCCGCCGCGTCGGCGTACTTCGCCGCCAGGCCGTCCGGCAACAACGCGCGCGTGGAGGACGGCCCCACGCTCACCGACGCGACCTGGTACGGCCACAGGGCGCCGCCCTCGGCCTGCAAGGCCTTCGACGAGCGGTTGTCCCAGACCAGATAGAACGGGCCGAGCGGCACCTGCTTTTCGCCCTGCAGGTGGTTGTCGACCTGGAACGGCTGCCCGTCGGCGCGCGCGTAGACCAGCCACGCGCGATGCTGCGCGAAGCGTTCCACCGGGATGCGCGAGACGAAACCGTCCAGCGCGCGGAACTCGAGCTCCAGCCCGGACGCGCGCCATCCCTTGCCGAGCACCGCCGTCAGCACAGCCTCCGCGGGGAAGCCGACATAGCGCACCTCGGGCATGCGACCGTCGTGAATCAGATGAGGCTCGAGAACGGCGACCGTGACCGCCGCGTCGTTGCGCGGCGTCTTCCTGCCCCGGCCCTTGTCGACCTCCGGGCCGACGTCCTTGCCGGCCTGCGCGGCCAGTTGCCGGCCGAGGTCGGCCGGCTTCGGCAGTTCGACGGCGAGGACCGGCATCGCGGCCCACGCACCCGATATCGCGATCGCCGCGGCGATCAACCTGGCGATTCGCATCGCGTTCATGGCTTCAGGATCAGCATCCCGCGAGAGTGGGCCTGAACGTCCGTCTCGTTCAACCACTCGCGACGGTATTGACCCTTGGCCAGCAGCTCGGCCTGATCGCTGTAATGCGCATCGGGCCAGACGCCGCTCTGGCCCACCGGATTGACGCCGAGCGCCTCCTGCGGCCGAGCGAAGTCGATCAAGCGTCGGGTCGACGGCCCGTAGACCACGCCCCACGGCGCGCTGCCGTTGCGCTGCGCGAGGTTGTTGGGCACCTCGTGCCCGCCGGGCACCGGGAACGGGCCGACGTTGAACACCCGGTCGAGCGGCTTCTGCTTGCCCAGCGGGTGTTCGTGCGTCAGCGTGTGGACGCTGTCCCAACGCCACTTCGTGCTGTCGGCCCCGAGCGTCATGGTCAGGTGCGCGACCGCCGCCTTCCAGGCGCGACGCACGATGTCGGTCTGCGTCTCGCGCTGCGGTGTCGATCGGTCGTCCCACCACGGCGAGTCGGTGTCCGCGGTCAGCTTCGGCAGCGCCTGATCGAGCGCGCGCGTGCGGCGCAGGTTGTCGAACTGCGCGTCGCCGAGCTCATCCTTCATCGCCGCGCGCAGCAGCTCCGCCGCGAATTGCTGGAACAGCGCCGGCGCCACGGCGTCGGCCTTGTAGGCGCCGTTCCAGCGCACCAGCGCCTCGACCAGCGACTGCTCCTCGGCCGAGGCCGAGCCGCGCAGCAAGGGGATGATCGGCCGCAGCACGCGCGGGCCGTAGTCGGTCTGCACGTCGAGCTGCAGCGCCTGGCTGTTGTGGATGTCCCAGCGCTTGCCCTGGTTCAGCAGCGCGTCGAGCCGGATGCCCCGCTCGGCCAGGTTGTAGTAGCCCGGCACCGGCGTGTCGCCCGCCGGCTGGAAGTTGGCCGACACGATGTAGCCGCGCGCCGGGTTCTCCTCGTGCGGATTCGCGGAGAACGGCAGGAAACCGGGCTTGTCGGCCTCGTCCGTCGCGCCGTCGAGCACGAAGGTCGGATTCACGCCCTCGGGCCGCATCGGCAGCTTCGCCGCGGCCCACCAGGCGATGTCGCCGGCCGCGTTGGCCCAGACGACGTTCAGGCCCGGGGCGTGGATCAGGCTGACGGCCTCGCGCGCCCGGTCCAGCGTGTCCGCGCGGCCCAGCTTGTAGAAGCCGTCGAGCACCGGGTTCTCGGTCTCCAGGAAGGCCCACCACATCGCGACCGGGCGCTCGCCGCGGTCGCCCGGGATCGCGTCGTTGACGATCGGTCCGTGCGGCGAGCGGCGCAGCGTCAGCACCTGGTCCGGCTGCCCCTTGACCTTGAGCACCTCCTGACGCGAGGTCATCGGCACCCAGCGGTCCTTGATCCAGACCTCGTTCGGATTCTCCGGGTTGACCTTCTCGGCGATCAGGTCGACGTCGTCGTTCTGGAACATCGTCAGGCTCCAGCCGAAGCGCTGGTTGTGCCCCAGCAGCGCCATCGGGTTGAGCGCGAGGTGATGCCCGTAGAGCTCGAACTGCGGCGTGCGCAGGTGCGCCTCCCACCACACGGCCGGCGTCGAATACGCGATGTGCGGATCGCCCGCCAGCAACGGCTTGCCGCTGGCCGTGCGGCTGCCGGAGACGACCCAGGCGTTGCTGCCTTCGAACTGCGGCAGGCCGGCGAGTTCCGCCGCGCGTCCGCTGACCTCCGCCAGGCGCGCCAGCATCGGCGCCACGTCGGCGAAACGGCGGCCCGCGCCGTCCGGCCCGCGGGGAGTGCCCGGCGCGTTCAGCGCCTGCGGTTCCAGCGCGCCTTTGGGACGCCACGCGAGATCGAAGATGCGCAGGTAGTCGGGCCCGAGCTGATCCCGCACCGCCGTCAGTGCCGGTTCGGTGCGGAAGGCCGCCGCGAAGCTGTACGCCAGGTATCCCGCGATGCTGTAGGTGTCCGCCGCGGTGAACGGGCGCTTGGGAATGCCGAGGATCTCGAACTCCAGCGGCGCCGGCCGGGTGTCCTGGTATTGGTTGACGCCGTCCAGGTAGGCGTACAGCGCCCGGACCGCGCCCGGTTGCGCGGTGATCGCCGACGAGGCCGCGGCCAGTTCATCGGCGCGCTGCCGGATGCCGAGCGTGCGGAACAGCCGGTCGGTCTCGACCAGCTTGGGGCCCAGCACTTCCGCCAGTTCGCCGCGCGACAGCCGGCGCAGCATCTCCATCTGGAACAGCCGGTCCTGCGCATGCAGATAACCGAGGGCGCGGTAAAGGTCGTCCTCGTTGCGCGCGTCGACGTGGGGCACGCCCCATTCGTCGTAGCGGACGGTGACCGGCGCGCTCAGGCCCGAGAGCTGCAGCGCGCCGTCACGCACCGGCAGCTTCTTGTAGACATGCCAGGCCGCGCCTGCCGCGCCGATGGCCACGAGCACGGCGAGCGTGACCGCGCCGCGCCTGAGCCAGCGACCGACGCTCATGGACGGACCGGTGCGCGCAGGTGGGACAGCGCCTCGACGCGCTTGATCAGCTCGCGGTCGTTCCAGGGCTTGTGGAACATGCCGTACAGCCCCTGGATCTGATGCAGTCGCGCATGCAGCTCCTCGTGGCCGGTGATGGCGATCATGGGCAGGTCCTCGGTGGCCAGCGCCCCCTGCACCGCCTTGATCAGCTCGAAGCCGTCCATGTTGGGCATCTCGAGGTCGGTGATCAGCACGCCGAAGCGGGTCTGGCCGAGCAGCTCCATCGCCTCGACGCCGTCCCGCGCGGCGACCACCTCATGGCCGGCCTCGCTGAACAGCTTCAGCAGCTTGGCGCGCACCACGGCCGAATCGTCGACCACCAGCAGCGGCAGGCGTTCCGGCACTGCGTCCGGAGCGACCGGCGCCGGCGGAGGAACGGCGGCGGCCGTCGGCGCCGGCGGCAGCGGGCGCGACACGGGCGGCGGCGGCGCGCCGAAGTCACGGTAGTCGCCGCGGCGCACCGTGATGATGATGATCAGGATGGCCAACGGGACCACGATCAGCAGCGGCAGCAGGAACGGCTGCAGGGTCTCAGGCAAATCAAACGGCATTCGTCTCTCCGACTCCTCCCCAAACCGGGCACGCTACACGGTCGAGGGGCGTCACTGTAGAGGAAAAGCCCTCTCGGTGGATGGCCGGTGGATGACGACCGACGAGCCGCCACCGCGCTTCCGGGGCCGATGCGCTTGCACCACAGCCCTTTGTGGTGCCGTCCCTGCATCAGGGGGCTTGTGTGACCTCCGGCCAGGCCAAGGTCGCGCCGGGGCGGATCAGGCCCAGCTCAGCGCCGACAAGTCGTTCGCGAACAGCGGGGTGCGTGTCCACAGGCCCTTCAGGCCGGCACGCGCGACGGTGATCCACTGCGGCTGGTACAGGAAGGCGGCGACAGCGTCCTCCGCCACCTGGCGCTGCGCCTCGCCGAAGCGCTTCAACCGCTGCGTCGGATCGGCCGCGTTCTGCATGAGTTCGTAAAGCGCATTGAACTGTTCGCTGCGGTAGCCCCAGTAGTAATCGGACCGCGCAAAGTTGCCGAAGTCATGCGGCTCGACATGCGAGATCACCGTCAGGTCATAGGCCTTGCTGCCGTAGACGCTGGACAACCACTGCGCCCATTCGATCTGCTCGATCCTCGCCGTGATGCCGACGGCCGCCAGCTGCGCCGCGATCAACTCGCCGCCCTGGCGCGCGTAGGGCACCGGCGGCAGCTTGAGCGAGAGCGACAGCCCGGTGGCCTTGGCCTCGGTCAGCAGCGCCTTCGCGGCGGCGGGGTTGTAGGCGTTGATCGCGGTGCAGTCGACGTAGCCCGGCGTGTCCGGCGTGACGAAGCCGCCGATGGGCACGCCGAAGCCGTCGGCGCTTGCCTGGATGACGGCCTTGCGGTCGATGGCCATCGCGATCGCGCGACGCACGCGGACGTCGCCCAGCGGCGCGCGCTGGTGATTGATCGCCAGGATGGTCTTCGCACGCGAGGACGCGGTGATCACCTGGAAGCGCTTGGGCTGCGCCTTGAACTGCGTCATCGCGCGTGCCGCGGCGACGCGCGGAAAGACGTCGACATCGCCCGCCAGCAGTGCCGCGACCTGCGCGGCCGGCTCGCCGATGAAGCGGAACTGCACGCGCGGGATCCGGATCGCCGCCGCGTCGCGGAAGCCCGGCCAGGCGACGACGGTCAGGCTCGCGCCGCGCTGCCATTGGGCGACGCGATAGGGTCCGGTGCCGACCGGGTTCTGCGCGTTGCCCGCGGCGCTTTTCGGCTCGACGATCACCGCCGGCGACTGGGCCAGCAATGCGGGAAGTTCAGGCTCCGGATGCTTGAGCGTCAGCACCACGGTGAGCGGATCGGGCGTGCCGATCGCGGCGATGTTCTCGAAGACGCGCCGGTCCTTGTTCAGGCTGTTGGGCGCGCCCGCGCGCTCGAAGCTGAACTTCACCGCCTTCGCGTCGAACGGCTCGCCGTTGTGGAAGCGCACGTTCGGGCGCAGCGTGAAGGTCCAGCGCTTCTGATCGGACGACACGTTCCAGCGCAGTGCCAGCAGCGGCAGCGCCGAGCCGTCCTCCGCGACCTTGGTCAGCGGCTCCATCACGTTGTAGAGCACGATCTCGCCGATGGCGGCGGCGGCACCCGTGGTCGGATCCAGGCCCGGCGGTTCGAGCGTCATGCCGAGCACGAGCGGACGCGCGGCGCTGCCCTGCGCGAGCGCCGGCAGCGAAGCGCCGAGGGTCGCGCCGGCGGCGCCGAGCGACAGCAGATGAAAGCGGCGGCGGTCCAGGGCGGTCTTCAGGAAGTGGTCCATGGCGGCGGATCATGCCAAAGCGGCGAGCAGGTCCTGCGTGTACGGGTGTTGCGGCTCGCCCAGCACGCGGGCGGCGGGACCGTGCTCGACGGCCTCGCCGCCGCGCAGCACCAGCGCGCGATCGCACAGGACCTCGATCGCCGGCAGGTCGTGGCTGACGATGACGAGGCTGATGCCGTCGCGTCGCTGCAGCTCGCGCAGCAGCGCCAGGATCTGCGCCTGCACCGAGACATCGAGCGCCGACAGCGGCTCGTCCGCGACGATCAGGCGAGGCCGCGTCGACAGCGCCCGCGCGATCGCCAGCCGCTGGCGCTGGCCGCCGGAGAACTGATGCGGGAAACGCAGCGCGGCGTCGGCCTCGAGCCCGACGGCGGCCAGCACCTCGGCCACGCGCTCGACGCGCTGGGCGTCGTTCATGGGCAAGGCCTGGAGCGGCTCCATCACGCTGCGTCCGACGCGCCAGCGCGGATCGAGCGAACCGTACGGATCCTGGAACACCATCTGCACCCGCGGCCGCAGCGCGCGCCGGTCGCGCGCCGACATCGCGTTCACGTCCTGGCCGTCCCACCACACGCGACCCTGATGCGGGCGCTCCAGCGCCATGACGAGCCGCGCCAGCGTGCTCTTCCCCGCGCCCGATTCGCCAATGACACCGAGCGACTCGCCAGGCATCAGCGTGAAGTCGATGCCGCGCAGGACCGACCGACCGCCGTAGCGCTGGCCGAGACCCTCGACCTGCAGCAACGGGGTCGCCGAGGATGGCGACGTCACCGGGGACGCCGGGGACGGCACAGTCATCGAGGACGGCGCGGTCACGATGTCACCTCCCAGCAGGCCAGGCGGCCGTCGAAGCGCGGAGGCTCCGCGGCGCAGCGTGCCGTCGCCAAGGGACAGCGCGGCGTGAACGGGCAGCCCTCGCCGAGCTGCGTCAGCGCCGGCACGTTCCCCTTGAGCGGATGCAGCGCCTGGTCGCGTCCGGCCCCGAGCCGCGGCCGCGCCGCCCACAGGGCCTGCGTGTACGGATGGCGCGGATGGTCGAGCAGCTCCGGCCCGGCGCCCTGCTCCATCACGCGCCCGCCGTACAGGATCGCCAGGCGGTCGACGCGGCGCGCCGTCAGTGCCAGGTCGTGCGAGATCAGCAGCAGCCCCATGCCGCGTTCGGTCACCAGGTCGCGCAGCAGGTCCAGCACCTGCACGCGCAGGCGCGCATCGAGCGCCGTGGTGGGCTCGTCGGCGATCAGCAGGTCGGGCTCCGCGGCGAGCGCCATCGCGATCAGCGCGCGCTGCCGCTGACCGCCGGACAGTTGATGCGGGTAGGCGCGCGCCTGGCGCTCGTCGAGACCCACGCGCGTCAGCAGCGCCATCGCGCGCTCGCGGGCGGAGGCGCGGTCCGGCAGCAGCCGATGAAGGAGGATCGGCTCCGTCACCTGCGCCAGCACGCGCTGGAGCGGATTCAACGCCGTCAGCGGCTCCTGGAACACCATCGCGAGGCGACGGCCCCGCAGGCCGCACCAGCCGTCCTCATCGAGCGTGAGAAGCTCGCGCCCGTCGAGCGCGATCCGCCCGGTGACCTCGGCGCCTTCGGGCAGCAGGCCCATCGCGGCGAGTGCCGTCAGCGTCTTGCCGCTGCCGGATTCGCCGATCAGCGCGAGGCTCTCGCCGCGCGCCAGCGACAGGTCGATGCCGCGCAGCGCGTGCAGGCGCTCGCCGCGGCGCCCGGGCAGATGCACGTGGAGATCGCGGATCTCGAGCAGCGGTGCGTGCGCCGTCGCCGCGTTGCCCGTGCTCGCGCCAAGTGCGTCGATCGCGTCGGTCGCGTTCGCGTCGGTCGTCATCGCGGCTGCTCCTTCGGATCGAGCCGGTCGCGCAGGCCGTCGCCGAGCAGGTTCAGGCCGAGCACCGCCAGCGTGATCGCGACGCCAGGCGCCAGAGCGAGTTGCGGCGCCTCGAACATCAGCGTCTGCGCCTCGGCGAGCAGCCGACCCCAGCTGGCCTGCGGCGGCTGGGTGCCCAGGCCGAGGTAGGACAGGCCGGCCTCGGCCAGGATCGCGAGCGCGAAGCTGGTCGTGCCCTGCACGATCAGCAGCGGCAGCAACTGGGGCAAGACATGACGCCATGTGATGGACCACGGCCCCTGGCCGGCGACGCGGGCGGCGAGCACGAAATCGCGCGCCCACCAGCTCTTGGCGCTGCCGTTCACCAGCCGCGCGAACGAGGGCACCGCGTGCAGCCCGATCGCCGCCATCGCGACCGTCATGCCGGGGCCGAGCGCGGCGGCCAGCAGGATCGCGAGCAGCAGCGCGGGGAAGGCGTAGCCGAGGTCGGCGCCGCGCAGGATGAGCGCCTCCACCGGACCGCGCCGCGCGGCCGCGAGCAGGCCCAGCGCCGTGCCCGCGATCAGCCCGATGCCGACGGCGACGATGCCGACCAGCCAGGCGCTGCGTGCGCCGGCCATCAGGCGGCTGAACACATCGCGGCCGAGCTGGTCGCAGCCCAGCCAGTGCGCGAGGCTCGGCGACGCGAGCCGGCGGGTCATGTCGATCTGCTCGGGCGGCCACGGGGTCCAGGCCAGCGACAGCAGCGCGGTCAGGAGCAACAGCGCGGTGAGCACGACGCCCGCGAAGAATCCGGCGCGTTTCATGTCCCGGTCCTCATGCCTCGGTCCTCGTGCGCAGCCGCGGGTCGATCCAGCCGTGCAGCAGGTCGATCGCGAAGTTGAGGAGCAGCACCAGCGCCGCGAGCCCCATGACGCCGTTGCGCACGACGATCAGGTCGCGGTTGGCGATGGCCTGCGCCATCAGCCGGCCGAGTCCGGGCAGGGTGAAGACATTCTCGATGACGATGGTGCCGGCGAGCAGGTTGGCGAACTGCAGCCCGCCGAGGGTCAGCAGCGGGATCGCCGCATGGCGCAGGCCGTGGCGCCACAGCGCCGCGCGGCGCGACAGGCCCTTGGCGCGGGCGCTGCGCATGAAGTCCTCGCGGACGATGTCGAGCAGCGCCGAACGCGCGATGCGCGCCAGGATCGCGGCCTGCACCAGCGCCAGCGCGGCGGCGGGCAGCAGCAGCGCGCGCAGGCCGGGCCACAGGCCGCCGCCGAGGTCCTCGCGCCAGCCGGGAAAACCGCCGGCATCGAACCACTGCAGCTTCACCGCGAAGAGCAGCACCAGCAGCATGCCGAGCCAGAAGCTGGGCACCGCCAGACCGAGCTGGGTCAGACCCATCACGAGGTGATCGCCGGCACGCCCCTGCTGGCTCGCGGCCCACCAGCCGGCGGCCAGCGCCAGCACGACGGTCAGCGCCATCGCCATCAGCGCGAGCGGCAGCGTCAGCGCGAGCCGCTCCAGGAGGAGATCCATGACCGGCGCGCCGTAGGCATAGGACAGGCCGAGATCACCGCGCACGAGCCCGGTGAGCCAGTCGACGTAGCGATGCCAGGCGGGCTGGTCCAGGCCCAGCTGACGCGCGAGCGCGGCGACGGCCTCGGGCGGCGCCTCGGGGCCCATGATCAATTGGGCGGCATTGCCGGGCAGCCATTCGAGCGCGCCGAAGATCAGCGCCGAGGCGGCCAGCAGCGTCAGCAGCAGCACGGCGAGGCGCTTGAGCAGGTAGTTCATCGCGGGCGGGATCATAGGGGTCGCCAGCGTGCCGACCGCCGCCCTGACGGGCCAGCGGACCCGCGCAATCGGCGTGCCGTACGGTGTCGCAAATTTTTACAGTTTCACTGGCATCTTTATCACATCGGCAAGAATCGGCTGCTGGATCAAGCACTTGGCGCATTGGCCCGGCTTATGCGTATCCCGGGGACAGGGAGACAAACAAGAAGCCACGTGCACTGCCCGGAAAGGGGTCGGTCATGAAACCAACAAGGATCCGTTGGGTCGTCGCCGCGGCGGCGCTGAGCCTCTGCAGCCAGGCGCAGGCCGCGGCTGTCCTGTTCAACAGCCTCAACAGCACGGCGACGCTGCTGTTCACAGGCGCCCAGGACGGGGCGACGCTGAACGCCACGGTCAAGTTCACGCTGACCGCCTGGTCGGCGCAGACGGCGACCTTCTCGACCATCGTCACCAACAACTCAAGCGGCCCGGGCCAGAACGTGCTGATGGCCTTCGGCATCACCGCGATCTCGCCGACGCTGACCGGAGCCAGCACCAATTCGGCGGCCTGGGGCGCGGACATCGACGTCAACTTCCCCTCGTTCCAGAACATCGATCTCTGCCTGCTGTCCGGCAACCAGTGCGCGGGCGGGTCGATCAACGACGGCCTCGGCATGGGCGGATCGTCCTCCTTCAACCTCACGCTGACGACCGACGCGTCCAACAACTTCATGACGCAGGGCATCGGCTTCATCAGCCCCTACGCCATCAAGTTCCAGGGCGTGGGGACCCTGGGCAGATCGATCGAGTTCGAGGGCTGCGTCCAGGGCACCGGGGCCTGCGGCGGCGGCGGTGGTGGCGCGGGCGGCAACAACGGCAACGTGCCGGAACCGAACGCGCTGGCGCTGCTGGCGGCCGCCGCGCTGGCAGCCGGGTTGGCAGCCGGGTTGGCGCGCCGCCGGACGCCGCGGTTGCCGTGGCTGCCCAGCTTCTCACGCTGAGCACATCGCACTGAAGGAAGGCCCGCCTCGGCGGGCCTTTTCCGTGGTGCGTCCTACTTCGAGACCGTCGTCGTGGCCACGGTCGTGTTGCCGGCCGCGTCGCGGGCGACCGCCTGGATCGTGTGCGCGCCCGTCGACGCCTTCTTGACGTTCCAGGTGTAGCTGAGGCTCGCTCCGGTGCCGCTGGCGACCAGTTCGCCGTCGATGTAGATCGTCTGGCGGATGCCGGCCGCGCCACCGTTGTCGGCGGCGCTCGTCGAGATGGTGACGGTATTGCCGGCGACCTTGCTGTTGCTGGCCGGCCTGGTGATCGCGATCGTCGGCGGCTCCGTGTCGGCCAGGGCCGCATTGGCGACGGTCAAGGTCACCGGCGCACTGGTGGCGCTGTTGCCGGCCGCGTCGACCGCGGTGGCGGTGATCGTGACGGGGCCGTTCGCCACCGCCGCCGAGTTCCAGCTGAACCCATAGGGCGCCGAGGTGTCGGAGGCGACGACCGCGCCGTTGACGCGCAGGTCGACGCGCACGACGGACTGGTTGTCGGCGGCGGCGGCATCCACCGCGACCAGCCCGCTGACGAGCGCGCCGGGCAGCGGCGCGCCGACCGAGACGACGGGCGGCTGCGCGTCGGGTGCCGGCGCGGCCAGAACGGCCTGCATCGCGGCACCGGCGTTGACGCGGCCCCAGCCGTAGAACGGATCGCGGCCGGCGGCGCCTATATCCGTGGCGGTGCTGAACAGCGCGTTCTGGATCGCGCCACCGCTCATCGTCGGGCGGGCCGACATCAGCAGCGCCACGGTGCCCGCGACGACCGGACTCGCGAACGAGGTGCCCCACCACGCGCCGTAGCCGCCGCCGCGGTTGGTGGTCCAGATGTTCTGTCCCGGCGCGGCGATCGCGACAAAGGCGCCGTAGCTCGACCAGCTCGTGCGGTTGTCGGTCTCGTCAGTGGCCGAGACGGGAATCATGCTCGCCGTGGGGGCGAGGCCCTCGTCGATCCCGTTGTTGCCGGCGGACACGATCACCAGCCCGCCCTTGCTGCGCATGTCGTCGGCGGCGCCCTGCACGGTGGCGCTGCCGGCGACGCCGCCGTAGCTGATGTTGGCCACGCGGGCGCCCTGGTCCGCGGCCCAGTTCAGGCCCTGGGCCACGGTGCTCCAGTACGCATAGGCGTTGGCGTCGGCGATGCGCACCGGCATCAGCGACGCCTGCCCGGCCACGGCGGCGACACCGATGCCGTTGTTCATCGCGGCAGCCGCGGCACCGGCCACCGCGGTGCCGTGGCCATGCACATCGCTGGTGTCGGCGTTGCCGTTATAGAAGTTCCAGCCGGGGACCAGACGGCCGGCCAGGTCGGGGTGGGTTGCGTCGACGCCGGTGTCCAGGATCGCGATCCTGATGCCGGCCCCCTGCGCGCTGTCCCAGGCCAGCGGCGCGTTGATCCGCGCAAGGTGCCACTCGCTGCCCAGGTAGGGATCGTTGGGTGTCATCGCCGGGGAGATGCGCATGTCGAGTTCGGCCGACTTCAACTGCGGATGGCGCGCCAGCAGCATCGCGACGGCCGTCTCCGACGCATTGGGAGGCAGATCGACGATCGCCAGCGAAGAGCGGCCGATGCGGCGCGCCTTGCCGCCGTGCGGCGAGAGGATCTTGTCGAGGTCCTTGTCGCCCAGGCCGGCACGCATCTGCACCAGCACGCGCTGGCGCGCCCAGCCGTTGGCGGTGCCGGCGGCGGGCGGCGGCATCTCGAGCGCCGACTGCGGTCCCCCGGGTCGCACACGCAGCGCCTGCGCAAGTGCGTCGAAGGCATCGGGCTTGCGACGCGTCAGGCGCGCGAGCATGCGGCCGTCGACGGTCATCGCCACGCAGTGGTCGCCTTCGCAGAACACCAATGCGCTGGCCTCGTCGGAGGCCTTCCACGCGGACAGATCGAGCCGGTCGCAGAGTTGGCCGCCGATCAGCGCGTGGCGGATCTCGTCGTCATAGCGGTACTGCCCGCTGACGCCGGCGCGGCCGAGCATGACGAGGTCGTCGACGCGGAGGTCCGCGATGCGCTGGGCGAGCTGCCTCCGGACGTCGGGACTGAGATCGGTGTAGCGGTCCAGACCGCTCGCGGCGGACGCGTCGTCGCGCAGCAACCCGGGTCGGGCGGGTGCGCACGGCGGCGCGGAAGACGGCATCGCCGTCGAAGCCGCGGCTGCGGCGAGGACGAAGGAGGCAAGCATGGGCATGACGATCCCCTCGACTCCGCCGGGTCCGCCGACCTTGCCGGCGAACGCCGCGGGGCGTGTTGTCACCCCCCTGCTCCTCGCCGACGCGTCTGCGCGCGACAGGCATGCAAGACGCAGCAAGCCCCGGGCCAGAGCGGCAAGTGGCGATGGGCATTGAGAATTTTCAGTGCCGCGATCGGCACGCGCGCGGGAGTGTCAATTTCGCCGACAGTGAGACCGGATCCACGCCGCGCTGCGCTGACGACACCGGGCTCAGTGGCTGCGATATTCCGGCACCACGGTCGCGACTCAGTGGCCCCGTGCCGCCAGACGCAGTCGCCGATGCACCGCCCTCGCCTGCGGCACCCAGCCCAGCCGCGCCCAGCGGCGCCACATCAGCAGGCCGCGGATCCACTCGTCGGCGGCGTAGGCGATCCACAGGCCCACCAGGCCGAGTCCCAGCACCTCGCCCAGCAGCCAGCTGCCGCCGGCCAGCACGAGCAGCATCGACCCCGCGCCCACCATCACCGGGTACTTCGCGTCGCCCGCCGCGCGCAGCGCGTTGATGACGACGAGGTTGAAGGTCCGCCCCGGCTCCAGGATCACCGTGATCCACATCAGCACCACCGCGCTGGCGAGAATCTTCTGGTCGTGCGTGAACATCTGCAGCAGCCACGGCGAGGCCGCCGCCGCCCCGGCCGCCACCACGACGCTGATCAGCAGCCCGCGGGCGAGCGCGCGTCGCACCAGGCGGTGCGCCTCGTGCAACTGCCCCGCGCCGATCAGGTGGCCGACGACGATCTCCGCCGCGAAGCCCGTCGCCAGGCCCGGCAGCAGCACGAAGTACATCAGCTGCGAGGTGTAGCTGTGCGCCGCCAGCGCCGACGCGCCGAGGTGCCCCGCGATCGCCACGCTCACCATGTAGGCCAGCCGGTAGGCGATGTTCTCCGCCGCACCCGGCAGGCCGATGTGCAGCACGCCGGCGAGCTCCGCGCGCGGCAGGCGCCACCAGTCCGACGCCTTCGGCCGCAGGTCCAGCCGCGCGCGCCACAGCCACACGTGCAGGCCGAGGCCGAACGCCCGGCTCACCGCCAGCGCCACCGCGAAGCCCGGCAGGCCGAGATGCGGCATCAACGTGATCGACAGCAGCAGCTGCGCCACCTGCATCGCCACCAGCACCATCAGGGTGTCGCGGCTGCGCAGATGGGCGCGCATCACGCTCGCCATCGAGGCATTCCAGGCGTCGAGCATCATGGCCGGCGCCAGCGCCATCAGGAAGGGCTGCGACAACGGCAGCACCTCCACCGGCGCATTCATCAATCGCAGCAGCGGCCCCGCGAAGAGCAGCGCCATCAGCGCCGTGACGCCGCCCAGCCAGGTGCTCGCGCCGAGCGCCGCCCGCGCCGTCGCATCGGCCACCGCGCGACGGCCTCCGCCCAGCGCCTGCGTGATCACCACGCTGATGCCGGCGCCGATGATGCGGAACAGGATGAACAGCGTCGCCGCCAACTGGTTGGCCAGTGCGAATGCAGCGCCGGCGGGATCGGAGATCCGCGCCGCCAGCATCGTCCCGATCACCCCGATGGCGATGCCCAGGCAGAGCTCGAGGAACAGCGGCCAGGCCAGTGCGAACAGGCGGGGCGACGGCGTGGGAGGCGACTGGGACGACTGGGACGAGGGAGACGACATGGACGGCGGCGGCAGGCAGGTCCGCGCCGCCGCTGACAGCGGTGGACACGACGCGCGGAATTCTCGCGTGATGCCTTCGGGCCGGGGGCCGTAACCGCGATGAAACCGACATGAAACCGTGACGGCGCCGGAAGGACGCCCGGGTCTGTGGTTTCGCCGCCACCGCGGCGGGCGATCATCGATCGCCCGAGGGCCGCCGGTTCAGCCCGACGCCGGTCCCGGCGGGGTAGCGACCGGGCACATCGGCAGCCCGCCGGCCATCAGCGTGGCGCGTTCGGCGTCTTCGGCCTGCCGCAGCGAGACCAGTTCCGAACGCGCGCCGTAGAGCTCGTCGAGCTCCTCCAGCAGCAGCGCGCGCACCTGCGCCTCCGTCGTGGGCGGTAGCGCACGGACCCATTGGCGGTCGCGCCCGTCCAGGCGGTAGACCACGACCCAGATCACGCAGGTGTCGATGAATGCGGACATCCGCGCAGCCTAGTCCAGCCGCCTCCGGCTGGCGATGGGGACTGCCCCGAGCCGTGCGCCATATTCATCGAATCGCGGCCCGGGAAGGGGGATCAGCGCCACTCGACGACCGACACCCCCAGCCCGATCCGGGACTCGCGGAAGTTGTAGTCGATGAGGCTTTCCCCGTAGCCGCTGAACAGCTGCAGGTAGCCGTGCAGCCCGCCGCCGATCGGGAAGGCCCACTCCAGCTGCGCCGATCCGCGCGAGCGGTCGCCCCCCTTCAGGCTGTGCCGCGCCGTGAGGGCCAGGACGTGCCGGCCCAGCTTCTGCGTCACCAGCATCTCGCCGCGGCCGACATAGTCCTGGATGCCCGGGTTGTCGTCGCTGCCGGTGTTGAGGATCCGCCACCAGGGGCGCAGGCTCACCGTGGTCTCGCCGTGCTCCAGGCTGAGCTCGCCGATCACCCGGTTCCAGCTGCGCGACAGCGGCACCGCCCGCCCGTTGGACTGGTGGTTCAGGCTCAGCCCCACCATGCTGGCCTTCCAGCCGAACGGCAGCTCGACGTCGGTGCCGTGGGTCAGGATCAGCTCGGGCTCGTAATTGGTCTCGCGGAACGGTCGCGACTCGCGCCCGTTGTAGATCTGCCAGCGTGAGTTCTGCGTGTAAGCGCCCCACACCGACAAGGTGCCGTGATCGTCGAGCGCCCAGATCTTGGACTTCAGGCTGATCTGGAACTTGGCCTCGTTCTTGTCCAGGTCCAGCGCCTGGACCACGCCGTTGTCCGGGCTTTCCGACGAGGACGGCGCCGGGGTCCGGTTGGATCGCGAGGTCCACGACACCGGCAGCAGGTAGACCGGCCGGTGGGGGCGCGGCAGGAAGCGCGGCATCTGGTCGCGGCAGGACAGTTCCCAGCGCTCCGACAGCGTCGAGCCGAGGTAGTTGCGGGCGCTGCCGGATGCCTCCGGCAGGCGCGTGCAGGGATCGTCCACACGCGGCGAGCTCGCCGCGGCGGCCACCGGCAAGGCGGCCGGCACCGGCTGGAGCCGGACCTGGGCGGCCGCGGAGGGCGGCGGCGCGTCCGGGGCCCGTCCGTTCAGACGGTCATAACAAGCCAGACGCGCATCGTTGTCGCGGATCAGGGCGCAATCGGCCGGCGTCTTCGCCGACGAGGCCGCCGACATCGCCGGGTTCTCGACCGGCAATGCCGCCATCTGCGCGGACGCGTCCTGCGGCATGGCCGCGATGAGCGCCGCCAGCGCGGCGGCCGCCCATGTCATCGCCATTGCCAGACGGCGGCGGAACTCCCTGATCGACATCATTGTGCTTGGCCCTTGTTCAGTCGGGCCGTCGAGTGCAAACAGCGTTCCCGGGTCCACATGGCAGAACTTTCCGCCCCGCGTCCCTAGAATCGGCCGCCATGCAGATGTATCCCTTGGTCGACCATGCGCCGGGCAAGTCCTGGCCCCGTTGGGCCGCGCTGGTCGCGCCGCTGCTTCTGGCGGCCTGCTCGCAGTTGCCCCGGACGCCGGCGCCGTCCACCGAGCCGGCACCGGGCGGCGCCTTCAGCCCGGGGGCACTGCAAGCATTGCGACCGGAGCAGTTCCGCTCGACGGTCGGCTCCGCCGTCCAGGCCCAGGACCGCTGGAGCACTGACCGCGCCCGGATCCGGACAGCCTCCGCGCAGGCCTTGGCCGCGCCGCAGGACGGCGCCGCGCTGCGCGAGTTCGCCCAGGCGCTTCGTCTCGTCGCCCATTACCGGACCGATATCGACACCGCCCGACCGGCGCTGCTCGCGGCGCTGCCGGCGCTGGACCGCCAACCGGCGGACATCCAGCGTCCGCTGCTGACCGCGGCGTACACGCTCTACGCGGTCGACGCCGCGCCGCTGCTTCGCCCGCTGCTGCCGCGATTGGCCACGCCGCGCGAATTCGCGATCGCCGCCTACGCGCTGATGCAGACGCGCCAGCCCGCGGACCTGGCACTGATCCAGTCCCAGCTCGCGCAGCGTGACCGCGACGAGCCACGCCTGCAGGCGCTCGCACAGGCGGTGTCCACCGCGCAGGGCGTGCCGCAACCGGCGCGTCCGCCGCTGGCCGACCTGCTGGCGATCCGTCCGGGCCATCCCGTCGTGTTCAGCTTCCAGCGGCCTGGTCGCCAGCAGATGGGTCTGGCGCTGGTGAGACAAGCCGACGGCCGCTTCGTGCGGCGTCCCGACGGCGGCCTGTTCAACATCGAGCAACTGGCGCTGTCCAGCAGCGGCCTGCCGGGCACGATCACGCTGGGCAACACGCCGCAGGGACTCTTCACGATCCAGGGCGCGGGACGCGCGGCGTCCAACATCTGGATCGGCCCGACGCCCTACCTGCACACGAAGGTGCCCGGCGAAGCGAGCGTGGCCGAATACGAGCAGCGCGCCCCGGGCCCGAACGAGCCGGCCTGGTCGCTGGACCGCTACCGGGCCTTGCTGCCGGCCTCTTGGCGCGACTACGCGCCGCTGCAGGAAGCCTGGCTCGCCGGCCGCGCCGGACGCGACGAGATGCTGATGCACGGCAGCACGATCGATCCGCGCTACTACGCCGGCAGCCGCTACTACCCTGGCACGCCGTCGGACGGCTGTCTGGTGGCGATGGAGTACTGGTCCCCGGACGGCGTGATGGTGCACAGCGACCAGATCGCCCTGCTGCAGGCCTTCACCGCGCAGGGCCGCGACCGCGGCTACATGGTGCTGATCGAGCTGGACGCCGCCCCCACGCCGGTGGCCCTCGCCGAGGTGATCCAGTCCGTGCTGGACGCCGAGGCCCGCACGAACGGACGCCGGTGAGGCTCGAGCAGGGCATGAGGTTCGCGGACGCGAGGCCTCATGCCCGGATCGGGCCTGCGCGCCGAAGGTGGCAGTCCTTGCCAGAGCCTTCGCAATGGGCCTCGCGATGACTCTCGCGATTACCGTGGGTTATGACGCTCCCGCCGCGTTTCATTGGCAGCGGAGGCCGTCTCCCCACTAGAGTAGGCCGCACCTTGCGGGCCTCCCCTTCCGCTCCGGCCGAGCCATGTCCCACCCTCTGAAGACCGAAACCCCCAGCGCCCACCATCAAGACCTGGACCTGTACGACAGTGCCCGCCTGATGGAGGTCTTCATCGACGACCAGCGGTCGGCGGTGGAAGCGGTGCGGGCGGCGGCGCCCGCGCTGGCCGCGGCGGTGGACGCGGCGTTGCCGCGCATCGCGGCGGGCGGCCGGCTGCTGTATGCCGGCGCCGGGACCTCCGGCCGGCTGGGCGTGCTGGACAGTGTCGAGCTGGTGCCGACGTTTTCCTGGCCGCGTGACCGCGCGGTGGCGGTGCTGGCCGGTGGCGAAGGCGCGATGTTCGTCGCCGTCGAAGGCGCGGAGGACGACGAGCCCCAGGGCCGTCGCGACATCGAGGCGCTCGCGCCCACGCCGCAGGACGTGCTGATCGGCATCGCCGCCTCGGGCCACACGCCCTACGTGCTGGGCGCGCTGGCCGCGGGCCGCGCCGCCGGTTGCCTGACGATCGCGATGGCCAACAACCCGGGCGCCGCGGTGCTGGCCGCCGGCGAGCATCCGGTCCTGCTGGACACCGGCGCCGAGGTGATCTCCGGCAGCACGCGCCTGAAGGCAGGGACCGCGCAGAAGATCGCGCTGAACACCTTCTCCAGCGCGCTGATGGTCAGGCTGCACAAGGTCTACGGCAACCTGATGGTGGACATGAAGGCCACCAACGCGAAGCTGGTCCGGCGCGCCGTCGCGCTGACGATGCGCGCCGCCGGCGCCGACGAGTCCGCCGCGCGCGCGGCGCTCGACCAATGCGGCTTCCACGTGAAGACGGCCGTCGTGATGCTGCTGCGCCAGCTCGACGCGGCCGGCGCGCAGGCGCTGCTCGCGCAACACGCCGGCGACGTGCGGGGCGCGCTCGCCGATCGCTGATCGCCGAGCTCACATCCGCCGGCCCTGCACGGTCCTCGCACACAAGCGCTGCAATCCCCGATGCGGCCCCCGCCCGGTTTGCGCCGACACTGAGCGTCATGCACGCTTCTTCCCTTCCGTCGGGTGCCGCCCCGGGCGCCCGCAGCCCCTGGCACTGGGTGCCCACGCTGTACTTCGCGCAGGGCATGCCGTATGTGGTCGTGATGACGCTGTCGGTCATCATGTACAAAAACCTGGAGATCTCGAACACCGACATCGCGCTCTACACCAGCTGGCTCTATCTGCCCTGGGTGATCAAGCCGCTGTGGTCGCCGCTGGTCGAGATGCTGGGCACGAAGCGGCTGTGGGTCGTGACCCTGCAGTTCGCCGTCGGCGCGGCGCTTGCGATGGTGGCGCTGACGCTGCCGATGGAGCGCGCGTTCCAGATGTCGCTCGCCGTGCTCTGGCTGATGGCCTTCGCCTCGGCCTCGCACGACATCGCCGCCGACGGCTTCTACCTGCTCGCGCTGGAGAAGCATGAGCAGGCCGCCTTCGTCGGCGTGCGTTCGACCTTCTACCGGGTGGCCAACATCGGCGGCCAGGGCGGCCTCGTCTGGCTGGCCGGCGAGCTGCACGACCGCGGCGACAGCTGGGTGCTCGCCTGGCAGGGCGTGATGGCGGTGCTCGCAGGCGCCTTCCTGCTCCTCGCGGCGTATCACCTGTGGCGCTTGCCGCGCCCGGCCGTCGATGCCCCGCTCCCCCGCGACCAGCGCGATCCGGGCACCTTCTTCCGGATCTTCGCGGCGTTCTTCCGCAAGCCCGGACTCGCGGTGACGCTGGGCTTCCTGCTGCTCTACCGATTCCCGGAAGCGCAGCTCCTGAAGCTCGCCACGCCCTTCCTGCTCGACCCGCTGGACAAGGGCGGTCTCGCGCTGACCAACAAGCAGGTCGGCCTGGCCTACGGCACGGTCGGCCTGATCGCGCTCACGCTGGGCGGTCTGCTCGGCGGCTGGATCATCTCCCGCGTCGGCCTGAAGAAGGCGCTCTGGCCGCTGGTGCTCGCGATGCACCTGCCCAACGTCGTGTTCCTGGTCATGGCCTACGCGCATCCGGGAAGCCTCGCCGTCATCAGCGCGGCGCTGGCGATCGAGCAGTTCGGCTACGGGCTCGGCTTCACGGCCTACCTGATGTACATGGTCCTGGTCGCCGAGGGCGCCCACAAGACCGCCCACTATGCGATCTGCACCGGCTTCATGGCGCTGGGCATGATGCTGCCGGGCATGTGGAGCGGCTGGCTGCAGGATCACCTCGGCTATCCGCACTTCTTCGCGTGGGTGCTGATCGCGACGATCCCGTCGCTGGTCATGACCGCCCTCATCAGGATCCCCGAGAACTTCGGCCGCAAGGAGTCCACCGCGTGAGTGCCGCTTCGACCGGCGTCCGTCGTGGCGTCGGCCACGGCGGCGACGACCGCCTGCTGTCGCTCGACGCCTTCCGCGGCTTCGCCATCGCGGCCATGCTGCTGGTCAACAACCCGGGCGACTGGTCCCAGCTCTACGCGCCGCTCGAGCACGCCGCCTGGCACGGCTGGACCTTCACCGACTGGATCTTCCCGTTCTTCGTCTTCATCAGCGGGATCTCGATGAGCTTCAGCCTGGCGCGCCGCGGCCAGGCCGCCGATCGCGTCGCCCTGCTGCGCCACATGTGGCGACGCGGCGCCACGATCATCCTCATCGGGCTGGCGCTGAACCTCTTCCCGTTCTTCCACGTCGAGACGCTGCGCATCCCCGGCGTGCTGCAGCGGCTGGGCCTGATCACGATCCTGGTCGCGCCGATCGCGCTGTGGTGCGGCTGGCGCGCCCAGCTGGCGTGGTTCTTCGGCCTGCTCCTCGGCTACGGCCTGGTGCAGACCTTCGTCGCCGTGCCGGACGCGCAAGGCGTCTGGCATCGCGGCTCGCTGCAGCCGGGCGAGGACGTCGGCGCCTGGCTCGACCGGACGCTGCTCGGCGGCCACCTCTGGGCGAAGAGCAAGACCTGGGACCCCGAAGGCCTGCTGAGCACGCTGCCCGCCGTCGCGAGCCAGATCGCCGGCCTGCTCGCCGGACGCTGGCTGGCGCTGCGCGGTCGCGATCCCGGCGAGAAGGCGACCTGGTTCATGGTGTCGGGTCTTGCCTGCCTGTGGATCGCGCAGGTGCTCGACGCCTGGACCCTGCCCATCAACAAGAATCTCTGGACGCCCGCCTTCGTTTTCCTCACGACGGGCTGGGGGTGCCTGGTCTTCGGCGTGTTCTACTGGCTGCTCGATGCCGCGCCCCTGCCGCGCATGCGCGACGCGATGGCGGGACGCCTGCGCCCGCTGGTGGTGTTCGGCATGAACGCGCTGTTCCTCTTCGCGCTGTCGGGCCTGGTGGCCCGGCTGCTCGGATTGATCCACGTCGCCGAGGGCGTCACGCTCAAGGCCTGGCTTGTCGCGCCGCTGCGCGCGCTGCCGGTGGATCCGCGCTTCGCGTCGCTGCTGTTCGCCGTCGGTTTCGTGGCGGTGTTCTACGGCATCGCGTGGGCGATGTGGCGGCGCGGCTGGATCGTGAAAGTGTGAGCGGCCCCTGCGGCGCCGCCCGGTGAGAGCCTTCAATGCGACGACGACAGTGGATGACCGCGGCCCTGGCCGCGCCGGTGCTGGGTTCCCTGGGCACGCTCCCGGGCTGCGGCACCGCCCGGCCCCAGGCGCTGCCCGCGTTGCCGGGTCCCGCGCCCGACGATGCGCCGCCGCCGGCGCCGCGCGAGTTCCGCGCCGCGTGGGTCGCGACCGTCGCCAACATCGACTGGCCGAGTCGTCGCGGCCTGAGCGACGCCGCGCAGATCGCCGAGATCCACGCCATCCTCGACAGCGCCCGCGCGCTGCGCCTGAACGCGATCGTGCTGCAGGTGCGCACCAGCGCGGATGCCCTCTACCGGTCGACGCTGGAACCCTGGAGCGAGTACCTCTCCGGCGTCCAGGGCCAGGGACCGGGCTACGACCCGCTGACGCTGTGGATCGAGCAGGCGCATGCGCGCGGCCTCGAGCTGCACGCCTGGCTGAACCCCTACCGCGCGAAGCAGAGCGGCGGGAAGTCCGCGCCCGCCGCCACCCACCTGAGCCGCACCCGGCCCGAGTGGGTCAAGAAGTACGGCGACCAGCTCTGGATCGATCCGGGCGAGCCGGCCGCTGCCGATCACACGCTGGCCATCTGCCGCGACCTCCTGACGCGCTACGCCGTCGACGGCCTGCACATCGACGACTACTTCTATCCCTACCCGGTCCAGGACGCGGCCAAGCAGGACATCGACTTCCCCGACGACGCGAGCTGGCTGCGCTATCTGCACGGCGGCGGCACGCTCGCGCGCGCGGACTGGCGGCGGGACAACGTCGACCAGCTGGTGCGGCGGATGTACGAGCTGGTCCGCGAGTTGCGCCCCGCCGCGCGCGTCGGCATCAGCCCCTTCGGTCTGCCGCGCCCGGACCTGCGGCCGGCGGGCATCACCGGGTTCTCGCAGTACGACAAGCTCTATGCCCACGTCGAGCACTGGATGGCGATGGGCTGGCTGGACTACGTGGCACCGCAGCTCTACTGGCCCCGCGCGCAGAAGCCGCAGGCCTTCGAGCCGCTGATGCGCGCCTGGCAGGGCGTCAATCCGCTGGGGCGGCATGTCTGGCCGGGCCTGTTCACGAGCCGGGCCGCCAACGAGGCCGAAGGCTGGCCGAGCGATGAGATCCCGGCGCAGATCGAGATCATGCGCACTGCGCCGTCCACCGGCGGACATCTGCACTTCAGCATGGTCGCATTGCTGAAGAACCGCCGGAACATCGCGGATACCTTGCGAGCAGGCGCTTACCTTCATCCCGCCCTGCCGCCTGAAACGCCGTGGCTGACCGCCCCCGCCTGCGGCGCCGTCACCCTGGAGCGTCTGGCCGATGGCCGCCTCCGGCTGTCCGCCCCGGAGGGCGCCCCGCCCCGCGCCTTTGCACTGTGGAAGCGCGAGGCGCGGCGCGTCGACTCGCCGTGGCGCTTCGACCTCATCGGCCCGGATGGCGACCTGGGCGCCATCGGCGGCGGCTGGCTGCTGAGCGCCAGCGCGGTCAACGCCGTCAATCGCGAAGGGCCTCGAGCAACGTTCTCAAATTGAACGTTACTGGCTCAAAACTGTCGATTCCACGCAACGACGAGTCAGCGCGGGGGCGCGACCAGACTCCGTGGAAACCCTGTATCGCCCTGGTGCGCAAATAGTCCGGAAGAGCCCGTTTCGGGGCGCGTTCCGCCCGTTCCGTCGCGTTCGACAAACAGGTGTGAACGCCCTGGCGCCCCTGTCATTCCTTGTCACAAACCCACAACATCCCGCAAAGAGACTCACGCCCGTGCATCGCCAAGGCGGTTGCCGGAGCCTCCGGAATCCGCCCAGCAACAGGGCCCGCAAGCGCGGAAAGCCCCCCGCACGGCGGATTTCGCCGCATTGCTGGGGGCTGTCTCGACTGGTAGGCTTTTTGCTTGAGATGAAGGAGGAGCCGCGGCAAGACGGCTCCCGACACACGCGGGCTGGTACGAGCAGAGCTTGGCCGAGGATGTTTTCCTGGGCCGGAAAAACCAACGTAAAACGTTTGCGAGCTTGAGAAGTTCAGGACTTCGATAGACGAAAACGGTTGCGCGAAGAATCTGCCGACGGAGGGGCGGGAAGCCCTCCCCAGCTGCACCAGGGTTTCAGTTGTTAGTTCAAGTTCAGTTTGGTCTCGTCGCACAGGAGCGCAGGAATGAGTCAGAAGAATTGGTCGGGTTTCCGCAAAACCGCCTTGGCAGCCGCCGCGGCATTGGTCGCCGTCATGCCGGCCATGGCCCAGGAAGCCAAGAAGGACGCCGACACGTCCGCCGATGACGGCGCGCCGCGCGCCAAGGAAGACAAGGTCCGTCTGGGCACGATCACGATCGTGGGCAGCGGCGGCAAGCTGGCCGCCGGCCAGATGCTGAACGAGGACACGGCCAAGAGCCGTTCCACCGTCACCCGTGATTCCATCGACAAGAACCTGGCCTCGGGCAACCCGTTCCAGGCGCTGGCCCTGCTGCCAGGCGTGAACACCTTCAACTACGACGCCACTGGCCTGTTCGGCGGCGGCCTGACGGTCCGCGGCTTCGGCGCCGACCAGATGGGCATGATCATCAACGGCGTGCCGGTCAACGACTCGGGCGGCTACGCCGTGTACCCGCAGGAATACGCCGACCAGGAAAACCTGTGCACGCAATCGCTGGCGCAGGGCACCCCGGACGTGGACTCGCCCAACGCCGGCGCCACGGGCGGCAACGTCACCGTCACCAGCTGCGACCCGGAAGACAAGCAACGCATCCGTGTCAGCCAGGGCCTCGGTCAGCTGAGCTACACCCGCACCTTCCTGCGCTACGACACCGGCCGCTTCTTCAACAACAGCGCCAAGGTGTTCGTCAGCTTCTCGCACACCGAGGCTGACAAATGGAAGGGCGAGGGCTCGGCCAAGAAGGACCACATCGACGCGGCCTTCCGCTGGGACATCAACCAGGACAACGTGATCCTGGGCTCGGTGCTCTACAACCGCGCGATCAACAACAACATCAACAGCATCAGCCTGGCCCAGATCCGCGCCAACGGCTACAACTTCGACTTCTCGACGAAGTTCCCCGGCCACCTGACCCCGGTGAACGGCACCGTCCAGAACGAAGCCGCTTCGGGTTACCTGCCTTCGCCGGCGTACTACAAGCTGGCCAACAACCCGTTCGAGAACGCGATCGTGTCGGTCTCGGGTTCGTTCAAGGTGGCCGAGAACACCTACCTGAAGGTCCAGCCCTACCTGTGGTACGGCTTCGGCAACGGTGGCGTGCAGCAGACCACGCTGGCGGAAACCAACACCTTCCTGAACCCGGCGACCGGCACCAAGGTCAGCATGGACCTGAACGGTGACGGCGACACGCGCGACACCATCATCGTCGGTCGCGCTTCGGTGACCCGCACCGTGCGTCCCGGCGTCACCACCGAAATCAACACGCAGCTGGGCGACCACGCGCTGAAGGCCGGTGTCTGGATCGAGCGCGCCAACCACAAGCAGACCCAGCCGGGCGTGCGCGTGAGCGACGCCGGCGAGCTGTCCAGCGTCTGGCTGAACACCGACTACATCCTGCGTCCGGACGGCAGCCGCTATCAGGGCCGCGACTGGCAGACCATCAGCACTTCCGGACAGTTCTACGCCAACGACAACTGGTCGTTCGCCGAGGACAAGGGTCTGCTGATGCTGGGCTTCCGCACCCCCTACGTGAAGCGTGACGTCAAGAACTTCGCCAACGAAGGCGTGACGGCGGACTACAACTTCCAGAAGAGCTACAACGAGTTCCTTCCTCAGGTCGGCGTCCGCTACCAGATCACGCCGAGCCAGCAGATCTTCATGAACGTCGCGAAGAACTTCCGCGCGCCGCCGAACTTCGCGTTCACCGGCTCGAACGTGAATGTCGCGAACAACGTCGCCACCCTGCGCCTTGCGCCCAAGGCCGAGACCTCGATCAACACCGACATCGGCTACCGCTACCAGTCCAAGGACATCTCGCTGTCGGCGACGGTGTTCAACGTGGACTTCAAGGACCGCCAAGGCAACGCCTACGATCCGAACACCCTGAACAGCGTGTACACGAACATCGGTCGCGTGCGCACCCGTGGTCTGGAAATGGAAGTCGGGTCGGGCACGTTCAAGGGCTTCTCCGCGTACGGCTCGCTGACGCTGCAGGACAGCGAGGTGCAGAACGACCTCCGCCAGTCGGCCACCGTCACCCTGCCCACCAAGGGCAAGAAGATGACGCTGACGCCGGACGCCATCTTCGGCATGTCGGTGCAGTACACCTATGGCAGCTTCTACGGCCGCGTGAAGGTCAAGCGCACCGGCACGCAGATGGGCACGCTGGTGAACGACGAGGTCGTGCCGGCATACTGGGTTGGCGACTTCGACGCCGGCTACAACTTCGGCAACGTCAACGACTGGGTCAAGAACGTCCAGCTGCGCCTGAACGTCAGCAACATCGGCAATACCGCCTACCGCAACCCGAGCTCCGGCACGGTACTGCAGGCCTCCAACACGGTGTTCTACTACCTGGGCGCCCCGCGCTTTGCGTCGGTCAGCCTGAGCGCCGACTTCTAAGTCGTCGCACCGAGGCGGCCCTGGCCGCTCCGCACGAAAACCGCGCCCTTACGGCGCGGTTTTT
Organism: Roseateles noduli; assembly: GCF_050626985.1. Classification (NCBI taxonomy): domain Bacteria; kingdom Pseudomonadati; phylum Pseudomonadota; class Betaproteobacteria; order Burkholderiales; family Sphaerotilaceae; genus Roseateles; species Roseateles noduli. The sequence goes on along the minus strand of NZ_CP192463.1, from coordinate 5,211,475 downwards.
TTTCGTCCCTTCGCGGTGGGTCTCGACGAAGCGCCGACGACGCCTGGGGGCGGCACTCGGCGATCTCCGCCCCATGAGCCTGACTCATACCTGCCACGCGCATTGACAATGGCGAACGCACGGAGCCCCTCGTAAGCTCCGCGCGCCAACGCCGCCATGAGTCCGACGCCCTCCGCCACCGCCGAATCCCTCGCGCCTGACCGCCCAGCGCCGGTACGCGCGGGCATGTCATCCGGGCCGCTGGGACTGGGCCTGGACGCCGGCGGCACCCAGACACGCTGGGCCCTGGCCCGCCCCGACGGCACCCTCGTCGCACGCGGCGAGGTCGGCGGATTCACCGCGCTGCTGCTGGACACCAGCGCCGGCCGCGTCGTGCTGGCGCAGACGCTGCAATCGCTCGCCGCCGCGGTGCTGTCGCATGCGGCGCCCGGCGCGCTGCACGGGCTGCAGGCCGGCATCACCGGACTCGGCGAACCGGACGGCCCCGCCGGCCGGCAGCTGCGGGCGCTGCTCGCGCAACAGCTGGGCCTGGCGCCGGCGCAGATCCAGTGCGACAGCGACATCGCCCAGGCCTGGCACGCGCTGTTCCGACCCGGCGAGGGTTACCTCGTCTACGCCGGCACCGGCGCGATCGCGGCCTTCATCGACGAGGTCGGCACGCTGCACCGCGCCGGCGGCCGCGGCCCCTTGCTGGGCGACGAAGGCGGCGGTCAGTGGATCGCGCGCGAGGCGCTCGCGCTGGTCTGGCGCCGCGAGGACGAATCACCCGGCGCCTGGAACGATTCCCGGCTCGCGCAGCATCTCTTCGATGAGCTCGGCGGCGCCGACTGGCCGACCACGCGCGCCTTCATGTACGGCGGCGACAGCGCGGCACGCCGCGGCTCGATCGGCCGTTTGGCGCTGGCCGTCGCGCGCGCCGCGGCGGACGACGACGCCGACGCGCTGGCCCTGCTGCATCGCGCCGGCCGCGAACTCGCCCGGCTGCCGCTGGCGCTCGTGCGCCGTCTGGGCGTGCGTCCCGTCAGCGCCGCCGGACGTGTGCTGCAATTGCATCCCGCGATCGAATCGGGCCTGCGCGACGCCCTGCCGCAAGACCTGTCCCTCACCGTTCATCAACCCGACACCGCCCTGGCCGCCGCGAGGCGGGCCGCGCTCGCCTCATGAAAACCAAGCTCCTGACCCTCGCCGCCGCCGCGCTGCTGGCGGCCTGCGCCACGCCCACGAGCACGTTGCAGATCGATCGCACCCACGTCTCCGAGAACCAGGACAGCCGCGCGCAGTTCCTGATCCTCCACTACACGGTGCTCGACTTCGACAGGTCGATGAAGGTGCTGACCACCGGCGGCAAGGTCTCGGCCCATTACCTGGTGCAGGAGAAGCCCTCCAAGGTCTATCAGCTGGTGGACGAGAACCGCCGCGCCTGGCACGGCGGCGTCAGCTACTGGGGCGGCGCGACCAACCTGAACTCGGCCTCGATCGGCATCGAGATCGTGAACCCCGGCTTCACCGAGACGCCGATGGGCCGCGTCTACGCGCCGTATCCGCAGGAACAGATCGACGACGTGATCAAGCTGGTCAAGGAGATCGTCGCGCGCCACGGCATCCGGTCGGACCGCATCCTCGGCCACAACGACATCGCGCCGGGCCGCAAGCAGGACCCGGGTCCGGAGTTCCCGTGGAAGCAGCTCGCCGACGCCGGCCTGATCGCCTGGCCCGACGCCACGCAGGTCCAGATCAAGCAGGCGATCTACCAGGTCGGGCCGGTGCCGGACGCCGTCTGGTTCCAGAAGCGGCTGGCGCAAGTGGGCTATCAGACGCCGCAGACCGGGATGCTGGACACCGCCACGCGCGAGGTGATCAGCACCTTCCAGATGAAGTACCGTCCCGCCGACTTCTCCGGGAACATGGACGCCGAAACGGCCGCGCTGCTGGAGGTCGTCACCACGCCCGGCGGCCTGCTGATGAAGAAGCCGCTGCCTGCGGACAGCCGGCCGCGTTCAGAGTATTGATGGTTCCCCGCTGACCCCGTCCCTGCACGCCCGCCGCCGCCCGCCTTGCTGAACTTCCTCCTCCGCCGCCTGGCCTCGTTGCTGCCGACCCTGATCGGCGTGACGCTGGTCGCCTTCGGCCTCATCCGGCTGGTGCCGGGCGATCCGATCGCGATCATGATGGGCGAACGCGCGCTCGACGACGCCACCCACGCGCGGCTGATGCACGAGCTCGGCCTGGATCAGCCGCTGTGGCGCCAGTACGCGGACTACGTCGGCGGGTTGCTGCATGGCGACCTGGGACGCTCGCTGGTCTCGCACGAGCCGGTGTCGCACGAATTCCTCGCGCTCTTCCCGGCCACGGCGGAACTGGCGCTCTTCGCGCTGCTGCTGGCGATCGTGCTCGGCATGGCGCTGGGCACCGGCGCGGCGCTGCGACGCGGCTCGCTGCTGGACCAGGGCGTGATGGGCGTGGCGACGGTCGGCTACTCGATGCCGGTGTTCTGGTGGGGGCTGATCCTCATCATGTTCTTCTCGGTGGGCCTGGGCTGGACGCCGGTCTCGGGCCGCATCGCGGTCGAGTACGACGTCCAGCGCGTCACCGGCTTCATGCTGATCGACGCGGCCTTGCACGACGAGGCAGGCGCGTGGCGTTCGGCGCTCCGGCACCTGCTGCTGCCGGCGCTGGTGCTGGGCACCAGCACGATGGCGGTGATCGCGCGGATGACGCGCTCCAGCCTGCTGGAAGTGCTGCGCGAGGACTACATGCGCAGCGCCCGCGCGCGCGGGCTGTCGCCGGCGCGAGTGGTGCTGGTGCACGGCCTGCGCAACGCGCTGATCCCGGTGATCACGGTGATCGGATTGAAGGTCGGCAGCCTGCTGGCCGGCGCGGTGCTGACCGAGACCATCTTCAGCTGGCCCGGCATCGGCAAGTGGCTGATCGACGCGATCGCGCGGCGCGACTATCCGGTGGTGCAGGCGGGGATCCTGATCTCGGCCTGCACCTTCATCGCGGTCAACCTGCTGGTGGACCTGCTGTACGGCGTGGTGAACCCGCGCATCAGAAAATGAGCCCCCCAGTCGCTCCGCTCCTGCCCCCGAGGGGCGCAGTCCGCCTTGGGCGCGGCCCGGCGGCGAACATGGCAGGGATGAGACGACCATGAGCGTCCTCCCCACCACGTCATCCGCCACGGCGGCCATCTCGCCCCCCGGCCCCTTCGCCGAGTTCTGGCGCGGCTTCAGCGCCAACCGCGGCGCGCTCGTCGCGCTGGTCGTCTTCACGCTGCTCGCGCTGGCGGCGCTGCTCGCGCCCTGGATCGCACCGCACGATCCCGTCCGGCAGTACCGCGAGCACATGCTGACGCCGCCGATCTGGATGGACGGCGGACAGGCCCGTTTCCTGCTCGGCACCGACGAGCTCGGCCGCGACCTGCTCTCGCGGCTGCTGCACGGCGCGCGCGTGTCGCTGGGCATCGGCCTGGCGTCGGTCGTGCTGTCGCTGATCCCCGGCGTGCTGCTGGGATTGCTGGCGGCGTTCCATCAACGCCTGCTCGCCCCGGTCGTCATGCGCGTGATGGACGTGATGCTGGCGCTGCCGGGGCTGCTGCTGGCGATCTGCGTGATCACCGTGCTCGGCCCGGGCCTGACGAACACGGTGATCGCGATCGCCGTCGGCAGCCTGCCGGAGTACGTCCGGCTCACCCGCGCCGCGGCGCTGGCCGAGCTCGGCAAGGACTACGTGACCGCCAGCCGCGTGGCCGGTGCGTCGACCTGGCGGCTGATGTTCTCGGCGGTGCTGCCGAACTGCCTGGCGCCGCTGATCGTCAACGCGTCGCTGAGCTTCTCGGCGGCGATCCTCGAGGCGGCCGGCCTCGGCTTCCTCGGCCTGGGCGTGCAGGCGCCGATGGCGGAGTGGGGCACGATGCTCTCGTCCGCGCGCGACTACATCGTCCGCGCCCCGTGGGTGGTCACGCTGCCGGGACTGGCGATCCTGCTCTCGGTGCTGAGCGTCAACCTGATGGGCGACGGGCTGCGCGACGCGCTCGACCCCCGCCTGAAGAGGGTCTCGTGATGCTGGAGATCCGCGACCTGCGCGTGCGCTTCGGCGCGTTCCCGGCGGTGGACGGCGTCGACCTCGACGTCGCGCCGGGCGAGGTGCTGGGCATCGTCGGCGAGTCCGGCTCCGGCAAGTCCGTCAGCATGATGGCGCTGATGGGATTGATCGATCCGCCCGGACAGGTGAGCGCGACCGCGCTGCGCTTCCAGGGTCAGGACTTGCTGGGCATGAGCGCCTCGCAGCGCCGCCGGCTGATCGGCAAGGACATCGCGATGGTGTTCCAGGACGCGTTGGCGAGCCTCAACCCGAGCTACACCGTCGGCAACCAGCTCGAGGAAGTGTTGCGCGCCCACCTGGGCCTGCGCGGCGCCGCGGCGCGCCAGCGCGCGACGGAGCTGCTGGAGCAGGTCGAGATCCCCGACGCCGCGAGCCGGCTGAAGGCCTATCCGCACGAACTTTCCGGCGGCATGAACCAGCGCGTGATGATCGCGCTGGCGATCGCGTGCTCGCCGAAGCTGCTGATCGCCGACGAGCCGACGACGGCGCTCGACGTCACGATCCAGGCGCAGATCATGGACCTGCTGCTGCGCCTGCAGCGCGAGCAGGGCATGGCGCTGGTGATGATCACGCACGACCTGGCGGTGGTGGCGGAGATGGCGCAGCGCGTCGCCGTCATGTACGCGGGCCAGGTGGTGGAGACGGGCGCGTTGCCCGATGTCTTCGAGTCCCCGAAGCATCCGTACACGGCCGCGCTGATGGCGGCGATCCCGGAACACAACCGCGGCGCGCGCCGGCTGCAGGCGCTGCCGGGCATCGTGCCGGGCGCGCTGGACCGGCCGGCGGGGTGCCTGTTCTCGCCGCGCTGCCCGCGCGTGCAGCCGCGCTGCCGCGCGGAGCGCCCGGAAGTCGTCGATGGCGTGCGCTGCTTCTATCCGTTGATCGAGGAGGCCGCCGCATGAGCGACGTGCCAGACAAGCCGGTCGCTGCCGATGCGGCACCGCTGCTGGTGGCGCGCGATCTCGCCCGGCACTACCGCGTGAGCCGTGGCTGGCTCGCGCCGAAGGCGACGGTGCGGGCGCTCGACGGCGTGAGCTTCTCGCTGTCGCCGGGCAAGACGCTGGCCGTGGTCGGCGAATCGGGCTGCGGCAAGTCCACGCTGGCGCGGGCGCTGACGCTGATCGAGACGCCGACCTCCGGCGACCTGCGGATCCACGGTCGCGACGCCGCCGACGCCTCCACGCGCAAGGCCTTGCGGCGCGACGTGCAGATGGTGTTCCAGAACCCGTACGCCGCGCTGAATCCGCGCAAGACGATCGCCTCCACGCTGGCCGAGCCGCTGGTGATCAACACATCGCTGGGCCGCGCCGAACGCCAGGAGCGCATCGAAGCACTGGCCGCGAAGGTGGGCCTGCGCCAGGAGCATCTGCAGCGTTACCCGCACATGTTCTCGGGCGGCCAACGCCAGCGCATCGCGATCGCGCGGGCGATGGTGATGCAACCAGGCATCGTCGTCGCGGACGAGCCGACCTCCGCGCTGGATCTGTCGATCCAGGCGCAGATCCTGAATCTCTTCATGGACCTGCAGGAGGAGTTCGGGACGGGCTACGTGTTCATCTCCCACAACCTGGCGGTGGTGGAGCACGTGGCGGACGAGGTGATGGTGATGTACCTCGGCCGCGTGGTCGAGCACGGCGACAAGCGCCGTGTCTTCGCCAAGCCGCTGCACCCGTACACGCAGGCGCTGATCAGCGCCACCCCGGCGCTGCGCCCGGCCGACCGCCGCCAGCGCATCCGCATCCACGGCGAGCTGCCCAGCCCGCTGAAGCCGCCGACGGGATGCGCGTTCCATCAGCGCTGCCCGATGGCCATCGCGCGCTGCGCGGAGGTGCGCCCCGAATTGCGTGAGGTCGATGGGCGGCTCGTGGCCTGCGATGTGATTTGAGGACAAGGCGATAGGCGCGAACGGCTCCACATAACCCAGTGTTATGGTCCAACCCGCCCATTTCAGTTGTGACCTGGGGAGCGGCGTTTCCACAATGCGCCGGCTTGCCCTCCTCCCGATGCGCTCAGTCCTCCCCCTCTCGCTGGCTCTGCTCCTGTCCGTCGCGCTTCCCGCCGTTCACGCGGCCAGCGCCGCCGCGGTCAAGCCGCTCGTGTACTGCACCGACGCCAGCCCCGAGGGCTTCGACCCGGGGTTATGGGATTCGGCCAGCACGAACAACGTCAACAACCAGATGTTCCAGGGGCTGGTCCGCTTCGAGCGCGGCGGCACCGCGCTGCAGCCGGCTCTCGCCACCCGCTGGACCATCAGCCCCGACGCCCGCGAATTCACCTTCACGCTGCGGGAGAACGTCCGCTTCCACACCCGCCCCTGGTTCACGCCGACGCGCACGTTCAACGCCGACGACGTGCTCTTCACCTTCGGCCGTTTCCTCGACCGCGAGCACCCGTTCAACAAGGCCTTCCCCGCCAACTTCATCTATCCGCAGAACCTCGGCCTGGCCAAGGCGATCGCGAAGATGGAGAAGCTCGACGACCGCACCGTCCGCTTCACGCTGGCGCAGCCCAACGTCACCTTCGTCACCTGGTTCGCGATGGCCTTCGCCGGCATCCAGTCGGCGGAGTACGGCCAGCAGCTGCTGCGCGACGGCAAGGCCGCGCAGATCAACCGCCTGCCCATCGGCACCGGTCCCTACCGCTTCCGCAGCTATGCGAAGGACGACGTCGTCCGCATGGAAGGCAACCCCGACTACTGGGGCGAGCCGCAGAAGACGCAGAAGCTGATCTTCAGCATCAGCCGCGAGGCGCCGGTCCGCGTGCAGAAGCTGCTCGCGGGCGAGTGCCAGATCACCTCGCCGCTGCGCGACATCGACGTGGCCGCGATCGACCGCCATCCGGAACGCATCAAGCTCGAGAAGATCCAGGCGCTCAACATCTCCTACCTGTCCTTCAACCTGCGCAAGGCGCCGACCGACAACCGGCTCGTGCGCGAGGCGCTGGACATCGCCGTCGACCGCGACGCGATCTTCCGCGCGCTGTTCCCGCGCGGCGATGCGATGCAGGCGGTGAATCCGTTCCCGCCCGCGATCCCGGGCTACAACCGATCGCTGAAGAACGAATACAACCCCGATCGCGCCAAGGCGCTGCTCAAGCAGGCCGGTTTCCCGAACGGGCTGGACCTCGACCTCTGGGCGCTGCCGGTCACGCGGCCCACCAATCCGAACGGCCAGCTGATGGCGCAGCTGATCCAGCAGGACTGGGCCCGCATCGGCGTGCGCGCGCAGATCCGCACCTACGAATGGGGCGAGTACCTCAAGCGCGCCAACGCCGGCGAACACACCGTCTACATGAGCGGCTGGGCCGGCGAGAGCGGCGACGCGGACGACTTCCTGACGCCCAACCTCAGCTGCGCGACCAACAAGTCCGGCGTGAAGTTCTGCAACCCCGAATTCGAACGCCTCATCGACGCCGCCCGTGCGACCGCCGATCAAGGCAAGCGGATCGCGCTCTACGAGAAGGCCCAGGAGATCTTCAAGCGGGAACGCCCGTGGATCACGATGGCACACTCGACGGTGTACATCCCCACCAGCAAGGACTTGCGCGGCTTCAAGATGCAGCCGAACGGCGGGGTGGTCTTCGAGAACGTCTACCGTGAATAAGCCTCCCCTCCTTCCTGGCGCGCCGGCCCGAGCGCCCGGCCGCCCCACGCCGGGCCAGGCCCCCTCGGGGGGCCGGACGACGTACCCGTCGGACGGGGGGCCGGCATGAGGCTCCGTCACATTGAGGTCTTCCACGCGATCATGCAGGCCGGCACGATCAGCGGCGCCGCGCAGTTGCTGCACATCTCCCAGCCCGCGGTGACCAAGGTGCTGCAGCACTGCGAGCTGCAGCTCGGCATGCCGCTGTTCGACCGCGTCCGCGGCAAGCTCTACCCGACGCCGGAAGCGCAGCGGCTCTTCGTCGAGATCGACAAGCTCAACCGCGACCTCGTCGCGATCCGGCGCCTCGCGGCCAACCTGCGCAGCGGCGAATCCGAATCGCTGCGCCTGATGGCCACGCCGACGCTGGGCGCCTCGGTGATCCCCGCGGCGATGACGCACTGGGCGCAGGCCTTCCCGCGCAGCCGTTGCCAGCTCAGCACCAACCACACGCGCGAGATCGTCTCCGCGCTGCTGCTCGGCGAGGCCGATCTCGCGCTCAGCCTGCAGGACCCGCGTCACCCCGGCATCAAGGCCGAGGTGCTGGCCAGCGGCACGATGATGGCGCTGTGCCCCATGCACAGCCCCGAGGCGCAAGGCACCGGCCCGCTGCCGCTGGAGGAGATCCAGTCCGAGCTGATCGCGATGGCCGAGGACGACCCGCTCGGCCACATGCTGCACAACGCCAGCGAGGCCGAGGGCCGCCACCTCGACAGCCGCATCACCGTCCAGACCTACCAGCTCGCCCGCGCGCTGGTGGAAGCCGGCGTCGGCATGACCGCTGTCGATCCCTTCACCGCCGCCTCGGCCGACCGCACGCGCGTGAAGGTCCGCCCGCTGGCGCCGTCGATGAGCATCCAGCTGTACCTGCTGACCTCCGCCAGCGCGCCGCTGGCGCAAGCGGCGCGCCGGCTCGTCACCTACCTGCGGGATGCCGCCCGCGCCAACCTCGAGAGCCTGGAGTGACGCGCCGCGGCGCCTGATCTTCCGGCTCCACGTCGCCTCACCATGACACCGGACGCCTCCGTCGCCAACGCCCCTCCCCCGCCCATCCCCTGCGAGGAGATCGCCGCGCACGCGGAGTTCCGCTCGCTGCTGACGATCCCCGGCATCGCGGTGGACCTGCGCTACGCGACGCCCGACAACTTCGTCGGTCGCAACGTCTACGGCGGACTGGACTGCGCCTACCTGCGCCGCGAATCGGCGGACGCCGTCGCCGAGGCCGCCGCGTTCCTCGGCCGCCGCTGCCCCGGCGTGACGCTGGTCGTGCTGGACGCGCTGCGGCCGCAGCGCGTGCAGGAGGCGCTGTGGGCCGAGCTCGAAGGCACGCCGCTGACCAAGTACCTCGCGCATCCGGCGCGGCGCTCGATCCATTCGTTCGGCATGGCGGTCGACGTCACGCTGCTCGACGCCGAGGGCCGCGAACTCGACATGGGCACCGGCTTCGATGAGATGACGCCGGCCTCGCACCCCGAGTTCGAGGCCGAGCAGCTCGCCGCCGGCGGCCTCACCGCCGACCAGCTCCGCCACCGCGGCTGGCTGCGCGCGGCGATGCGCCACGCCGGCTTCCAGACCATCAGCACCGAGTGGTGGCACTTCGACTTCGGCGACCGCGAACGCGTCCGCCGCGAGCTGCCGCTGGTGATCTGAACGCCCCGCCCCGCCCCGCCCCGCCCCGCCCCAATAGCATCACCGCACGAGCCGCCTGACGCCTGGCCACCTCGACGCGCCCGCCTCCCGGAGATCCCATGACCGCATCCCGTCGCCAGATCCTCACCGGCGCCGCCACCGCGGCGGCCACCGCGCTCGGCGCCCTGCCGGCGGCGCGCGTCCAGGCGGCCGCACCTGCTCGCGATGCCCGCGACGCCCGCGCGAATGCGGCCCCCGAGCTGCTGCGCGCACGGCGGCTGAAGGTCGGTGACACGATCGGCCTCGTCAGCCCCGCCAACGCCACCTACGAACGCGAGCCGCTGGAGATCGCCGTCGAATCGCTCGAGGCGCTCGGCTTCAAGGTCAAGCTCGGCGCAAACGTGCGCGGGCGCTACGGTCAGTTCGGCGGCACCGACGTCCAGCGCGCGGCCGACATCAACGACTTCTTCGCCGACGACGACGTGGCCGGCCTCCTGGCGCTGACCGGCGGCTCGGGCTGCAACCGCATCGTCGACAAGCTGAACTACGCGCTGATCCGCCGCAAGCCGAAGTTCTTCGGCGGCTTCTCGGACCTGACCAGCCTGGTCAACGCGATCCACCGGCAGACGGGGCTGATCACCTTCCACTGCCCGGTCGCGGGCTCGGAGTGGAACGAGTTCTCCCTGCAGCACTTCCGCGCCGTCGCGATGGACGCGCAGGAGGACCTGCTGCAGAACCCGCAGGGCGAGCGCGGCGCCAACCTGGTCCAGCGCGAGGACCGCATCAGCACGCTGCGTCCGGGCCTCGCCCGCGGGCCGCTGGTCGGCGGCAACCTGGCGGTGCTGAGCTCGCTGGCGGGCTCGCCCTTCTTCCCCGACACGCGCGGCGCGATCCTCTTCCTGGAAGAGGTCAACGAGTACATCTATCGCGTCGACCGCATGCTCTCGACGCTGCGCCTGTGCGGCGCGCTGGACCAGCTCGCCGGCGTCGTGCTGGGCAAGTTCACGCAGTGCGGGCCGGGCGACGGCAACTTCGGCACGCTGACGCTGGACGAGGTCTTCGACGACTACTTCCTGCCGCTGAACGTGCCCGTCTACCGCGGCGCGATGATCGGCCACATCAAGCGCAAGTTCACCGTGCCGGTGGGCCAGCCCGCCGAGATGGACGCACGGGCCGGCACGCTGCGCCTGCTGTCGCCGGCGGTGCTCTGAAGGGTCGCGGATGACGCGGTGGGCCCAGCCCACTGACCGGGCGTCTCCACTCTTCCGAAAGGCGCTGTCATGGACCCGGCGGCTCCCGAATTCATTCCCGCGACACCGCCGGCCGGCCTGTGGGCGGACGGCATCGCGACCCCCGCCACGGCTGGCGTCTCAAGGACTCCCGATGAACTGGCGCAGGCCGCGCTCCACTGGGAAAGCACCTGGCGCATCGGGCTGCGGTGGGCCGCCGCGACGCTGACGACCGCCTATACGCCGCAGGTGCGAGAGGCGCTCCGGGGATGGGGACTGCACCTCGAGGCCATGGCGAAAGGGGTGAAGGCGCGGGCGCAGGCCGGCAATGTGACGGGCATTGAAGAACGCCTCGCCCAGTTCGATCGGATCTGGTCCGCCAACCAGCGCATCCTCCTGAGCATCGGCAACAAGGATGGCCGGCCGATCGAACAGGTCGCCCAGGATCCCGCCCAGCAGGCGATGGTCCTGTTCCTGCACCACCGGAATGCGTTCTTCAACGCGTACGAGCAGGGCCGGTTCGACCATGTGAGACAGCTGCCGCTGCCGGATCGCGACCAGTTCAACGCGCTCATGGACCGGTTGGAAAGCTGCAGCGATCCCGCCGTCGGCGGCGATGTCCTGCGCGTGCTCGATCGCTATCTGCCGCAGGCCAGTCGCGCCCCGTGGCGTCGTTTCTGACCCGCCACGCGGATCAGCGCCGCGCCACCCAGTCCACCAGCGCGTCGATCGCCGGACGCGCCTTGGCCGCCTGATCGTCGTTGACGATCGCGACGACGATCCAGGTCTTGCCGGTCGAGTCCGGCACGAAGCCGGCCAGCGCCACGACATCGCGCAGCGTGCCGGTCTTCATCCGCGCGCGGCCCTCGGCCGCGGTGCCCTTCATGCGACGGACCAGCGTGCCGTCGACGCCCGCCACCGGCAAGGTGGCCAGCAGCTCGGGGCCGTGCGCGCCGCGGGCGGAAGCCTGCAGCATCGCCGCCAGCTGCGCCGCCGAGGCGCGCTCGCTGCGCGACAGGCCGGAGCCGTTCTCCAGCGTCAGGCCGGTGGTGTCGATCTTCTGCGCGGCGAACCACTCGCGGACGACGCGCGCGGCGGCCTCGCGGGTGTCCTCGCCGGGTTGCGCCGCCGAGGCGCCGAGCCGCAGGAACAGCATCCGCGCCAGCGCGTTGTCCGAGGACTTCAGCACCGGCCGCAGCAGCTCGGCCAGCGGGCGGTCGCGGTGCTGCGCCAGCACGCGGGCGCCTTCGGGCGTCGTGCCCTCGCGGATCTCGCCCGACAGCGTGCCGCCCAGCGAGCCCCACAGCTGCCGCAGCGCCTGAGCCGTCTCCCACTGGCGGTCCAGCACGTTCAGCGATTGCGAGACCTGGCATCCGCGCGGGAACTCGCCGGCCAGCACCAGTCGTCCGCCGCCGTCGGGCAGCGCCTCGAAGCGCGACGGCTTCCAGCCGTCGTCCCAGTCCTTGCACGGCTTGTCGTTCAACCGGACCGCGCTGGCGTCGATCGCGAGCCCGCCGAACTGCGGATACGGCCGCACCGTCAGGCCGCGGTCGTCGGACCAGAAGTCGTACTGCAGCAGGCTGCCGTTGAGGTGCAGCGCGTCCGGAATGACGTTGTACGGGAACTCGGCCTGCTCGTCGAAACGCGGCGCGCCGATGTCGAGGCGCGCCGGGTTGAACAGGCCGCGATCGACGACGATGCCGCCGGCCAGGTCGCGCACGCCGTGGCGCTCGCGCACCTCGCGCAGCATCGCCCACAGCGCGGGCCAGTCGAGGTCCGCGTCGCCGCCGCCCTTGAGCACCAGCGGTCCGTCGAGGCGGCCGTCGCGCACCTCGCCCGCGGCCAGCAGCTGCGTCTGTCCCCGACTGTTGGGACCGAGCCGGTCCAGCGCCACCACCGCGGTGATCGTCTTCATCGTCGAGGCCGGCGCCATCGGCCGGTCCGCGTTCAGGCGCAGCCCGGTGCCCGGCGCGTCCAGCGGATAGGCCACCACCGCCAGCGACGAGGCCGGCACGCCGGCCTGTCGCAGCGCGGTCTCGACCGGCGCGGGCGGGGTGTCGACGAAGGTGGCGCAGCCGCTCGTCGCGAGCGCGGTGACCAGGAGCACGAAGGCAGGGATCGATCGCATGAGCAGCGACTGTATATTCCCGGCCCCGCTGCATTCCCGCAGGTTATACGCGCGAGACAAGCATTCATCGGGACGGAAACAACAAATGGGTGACGTTCCTATGACGGTGAAAACCGCTCGTGCTTGAAGATCATTCACAGCTCGCAACACAGCACCCCAAGGGTCGGCCGCGCATCGGACGACCCCAGTCGTTGGAGGCGTTCCAGGACGCCGGTCCGGTTAACAAGGAGAAGGTCGTGAAACTGAATCAACTCGCCCGTTGCCTCGTCGTGGTGGGCTTGGGCGCCCATGCGGCGGCCTGGTCGCAGGAAGTCCAGAAGATCGAGCGGGTGGAGATCACCGGCTCGAGCATCAAGCGCATCCAGGACGAGGGCGCGCTGCCGGTGCAGACCATCTCGCGCCGCGACCTGGACCGCCAGGGCATCGTGTCGGCCGAGCAGCTGATCGCCACGCTCTCGTCCAACGGCAACGGCCTGGACAACCTGGCCTCCAACGCGGACGTGGTCTCGGGCCAGTCCCGCGGCAACAACGGCGCGACCTCCGCCAACCTGCGCCTGCAGGGTGCCAACGCGACGCTGATCCTGCTGAACGGCCGCCGCATCGCGGCGCACGGCCTCAACGGCGGCGTCGTCGACCTGAACCAGATCCCGATGGCCGCGATCGAGCGCGTCGAGGTGCTGAAGGACGGCGCCTCGTCGACCTACGGCACCGACGCCGTCGGCGGCGTCATCAACTTCATCCTGCGCAAGGACTACACCGGCCTGACCGTCAGCGGCTTCACCGACGTGACGCAGCACGGCGGCGGCAACATCTACCGCGGCTCGGTGACCGGCGGCGTGGGCAACATCGACAAGGACGGCTTCAACGTCATGGCCGTGCTGTCCATGACGGACAACAAGCGCCTGGACGGCTCGCAGCGCGACTTCGTCAACAGCTTCCAGCCCGAGCGCGGCCTGTCCCCGGACACGCGCGGCACGCCGTTCGCGACGGTCTTCTTCTCGCCCACGATCACGCCGCCGGTCTACAACGGCGCCACCCTCACCAGCGCCAACATCCTGGACCTGCCGGGCGGCGCGGGTTGCGCCTCGCAACCCGGCATGGCGCCTTACGCCGAGAAGCTGTGGAACTCCGCCGCCGCGTCGCCGGCCAACCAGTTCGGTTGCGCCTGGGACTCGGGCAAGGCGGCGGTGATCCAGCAGCCGGTGAAGAACACCAACCTGGTCACGCGCGGCATGCTCAAGCTGGGCGAGCACACGCTGACCGGCGAGGTGCTGCTGGGCAAGTCGGAGTCGCAGAAGATCTTCTCGGCCAACCAGATCAGCAGCGGCAGCGCCACGGCGACGATCGGCCTGCCCAACGGCACGGCGGTGCCGAGCCCGTTCCGCAGCCTGGCCTATCCGTCGTCCGGCGCCAGCTACCAGACCGTGTGGAACGCGCTGGTCGGCGCCTTCCCGTCGCTGGCCCCGCAAGCCGGCAAGCCGCTGGCCTTCCGCTGGCGCTGCATGGAGTGCGGCTCGCGTGAATTCGAGACCACCACCGACACCGGCCGCTACCTGCTGAGCATGGACGGTCCGCTGCCCTTCCTCAAGGACTGGGACTACAAGGTCGGCGCGTCGCAGGCGTTCAGCAAGAGCAACTCCGTGCTGGGCTCCGGCTACCAGAACTGGGTCGGCCTGGCCAACCTGATCAACACCGGCGTGCTCAACCCCTTCCTGCTGGCCGGCCAGTCGCAGACGCCGGCCGCGCTGGCGGCGCTGGACGCGATCTCGGCGGAAGGCACCAAGCTCTACGGCGGCAAGTACACCACCGACGAGTACGACGCGACCGCGTCCGGCCCGCTGTTCAAGCTGCCGGCCGGCGACGTGATGGGCGCGGTGGGCGTGGACTACCGGATCGAGAAGTACCGCTTCGACGGCAACCAGACGGTCAACACCAACGACATCAACACCTGGATCTTCAACGCGCCGTTCGACAACGTGAACGCGCTGAACGGCGTGAAGCGCAAGGTGGGCGCGATCTTCGGCGAGACCATCATCCCGATCGTCAAGAACCTGGACCTGAACCTGTCGGTACGCTACGACAAGTACACCGGCTTCGGCAGCACGACCAACCCGAAGGCCTCGATCCGCTACGCGCCGATCGACAGCCTGGTGTTCCGCGCGTCGTACAGCACCGGCTTCCGCGTGCCGACCTTCAACCAGCTGTTCAACGGCGTGACCGAGTCGCCGTACACCGGCGCCGGCGTGCCGGATCCGGCCACCTGCCCGACCAACGTGGTCAGCAACGCGCCGGGCTGCCAGGCGGTGACCTTCAACACGCTGTTCGGCGGTCGCTCGGACCTGAAGCCGGAAGAGTCGAAGATGTCCAACATCGGCTTCGTGTGGCAGCCGGTGAAGGACTTCAGCGCCTCGGTCGACCTGTGGGACATCCGTCGTGACGGCCAGATCCAGAGCCTGACGCTAACGCAGATCCTGAACAACTACCAGCTGTTCCCGCAGGCCTTCCAGCGCGACGCCAACGGCGTGCTGCAGACGGTGGACACCCGTTGGGTGAACACCGGCGAGACGCAGACCCGCGGCCTGGAGCTGTCGATGCGCGGCAGCACGCCGATGAACGGCGGCCGCCTGAGCGCGGGGCTGGACGGCACCTACCTGCTGAAGAAGCGTTCCAAGCTGCTGGACAACGTGGCCTTCGGCCCGAGCGAGATCGGCCAGTTCACGCGGTCGAGCGAGCTGGGCATCCGCTGGAAGCACAGCGCGTACATCACCTACACGTATGGCGACTGGGCCTGGTCGCTGCGCCAGCAGTACAGCACCGGCTACTACGGCTATGTCCCGCCGGGCGTGGCCAACGGCAACGCGTCGGCACCGGCCTTCGATCCGTGGGTCAAGCCGTACTACCTGCATCACGCGAGCGTGGCCTACAGCGGCATCAAGAACCTGACGGTCACGGTGGGCGTGAAGAACATCTTCGACCAGGACCCGCCGTTCGCGAACAGCTACGACACGAACACCGGTTCGGGCAGCTCGTGGGAGCCGCGTGTGGCCGACCCGCGCGGACGTTCGTTCACGCTGGGCCTGGACTACAAGTTCTTCTGATCAAGCAGTGTCTGCCGCCTCGCGCGGCGGCCCTTCGGACACCAAGCCCGCCGGGAGACCGGCGGGCTTTTTCGTGATGCCGCCGAGTGCACGGGAACTCAGGGGAAAAACGTTCCTCATGCCCTGTTCCCGGATCGTGTGCAGCAGTCGGAGGACGGGTCCGGTGGGTCGGGTCATTCCCTGCTCATAGCGGCGCAGCAGACGCGCCGTCGTGTTGAGCATGTTGGCGAAGACATAGAGGTTCAGATCCTCCTCCTCCCGGATGGCGCGGACCTCCTCGGGCGTCAGGTCCCCAGGAGGCGCTATGCCGCCCCATCCCAGACGCTGCATGTGTTCGTCGCTCATCAGCCCGAGAGCGTGCATGCCTCGTCCGGTCTTCACCATTCGGTCAATCGAGTCGTACTTGCGCTTGCGCATCACAGTTCACCTCTTTCAAGAATCCTGAGTTGATGGCGGTTTCAAGACGGCCTGCGTCCATTGCGGAAAGGAAAACATTCATGGTCCTGCAGTTGTGCAACTGCTGCTCATCCATGTTTGCGACGACGTTCTTCGCGTAGCCCTCGATGAAGAACCACGGAGCCCCTTGTCGATGGGCCACGATCACGCGATAGCCATCGCGTTTGCCGGCTCCGGATCGTGCAATCCGCTTCTTGAAGAGTCCACTACCGAGATTTGCATCGATCAGCCCGCGTTCCATTTCTGCCACGGCGCGGCAGAGGTCGGCGTCTCTGCATGGCCTGCTTGCGCATCCAACGTTGAAAGCCTTCGACCAGATAGACGGCATGCGCCACATCGACCTCCTCGCACGGTTGCGAGAGGAGTGAGTGACAGGTCATGCCCGGGACTGATTCGTCCTGAAGTCGGCCCTCCGATGGGGGAGGCGCCCCGCTCAGACGCTGAGCGTTCTTTCGACCGGATCCAAGGTCACCGCCACGCCGATCGGCAATGGCAGGTTGGGCGTCGTATGGCCGCTCGGCCAGCCGGCGAGGACCGGGACGCCGAGGTCGCCGAAGTAGTCGGCGAGCACCTCGTCGGGCGTGTCGGCATCGGTGAAGCTGCCGAGCAGCACACCGGCGATGTCGTCGAACACGCCGCCCAGGCGCAGTTGGCACAGCAGGCGATCGATCTTGTACGGGTCCTCGCCGATGTCCTCGAGGAACAGGATCGCGCCGCGCAGGTCCGGCATGAACGGCGTGCCCATCAGCGCGACGAGCACCGCCAGGTTGCCGCCGCTCAGCAGGCCGCGCACCGCCGTCGAGCCGCGATTCAGCGGATGGGGCGCGAGCGCAGGGCCGAGAGCGTCACCCGCACGAAGCCCGCGGCGCAGCCGCTCGGCCAGCGCGACGGCATCGGCCCAGCCGGCCTCGCCCTTGTGCCAGTCCGAAGCCGGCATCGGCGCATGCCAGCCGGCGACGCCCAGTTGCTGTCGCAGCGCATGCAGCGCCGTGAGATCGCTGTAGCCGATCAGCGGCTTCGGTGATCGACGCAGCAGCGCGGGATCGATGCGATCGAGCAGGCGCAGGCAGCCGTAGCCGCCGCGCAGGCCGATCACCGCATCGACCTGGCGGTCGTCCAGCGCTTCATGCAGGTCAGCCAGCCGTCGTCCATCGTCCGCCGCAAGATGACCGAGGAACGCCGGTCCATGGCAGCTCGGGAAGAGCTTGGCGCGAAAACCCAGCCGCTCGATCAGCGGCACCACGAGGTCGAGCGTGCCGTCCCGCGGCGGTCCGGCGGGCGCGATCACGCCGAGGCAGGCGCGCTCGGGCAACGGAGGCAGCAGGAAGGTGTCTTCAGCCATGAGCAGCGTTGAGGAACATCGGCGGCGCGCGCCAGGAACATCGTCGGAATCAGGATTCCAGCCACGCCGCCATCCGCGCGTCGATCGCGGCGCCGAGCGCCGGGATGCGCCAGGTCGTGGAGCAGCTGGGGTGCGGAGCGTAGCGCGAGCCGAGGTTGCTCAGCAGCGCGATCAGGTAATGCCGGCGCCGCGGCAGGATGCCACGCACGATGCCGGCATCGGACGTGTAGTTCTCGGTGTTGCCGGTCTTGTGGGCGAACCAGACCTCGCCCCCCGTGGCGAAACGGCGCAGGTCGCCGGGCAGCGACACCTCGCCCGCGTGCAGCGCGCCGTCGGGAAGCAGCCACCGGCCCGGCAGGCGCGCCGGCAGACCCGGCACCCAGCCGGGCACGCCGCCGAGCGCGCTGCTCGACAGCACCTGATGCAGCGCCTGGTCCTGCAACGCATGCATGGCCTGGTTGCGACTCTCGGGCGAGAGCCGCGGCGCATCGGCGCGCAACCACGGCGCCCGCGGCGCCACCGGGTCCAACCACCACAGCAGCCGCACCGTGTCCCACGCGGTCATCTGGATCTGACCCACACCCGATCCCGAGCCGTTGCCCCAGCCGCCCTCCGCCGTCGTGTTGGCGAAGCGCAGCGTCGTCAGCCCGAGCGCGGCGAACAGCGTGTGCAGCTCGTTGCGCACCTCGCGCCCGCCGTCGCGGCGGATGGCGCCGGCCGCGTGCATCAAAGTGACCAGCGCCGAGGTCGCCTCGTTGCTGCTCCACGTGACCATGTCGTAGGCCCAGTCGGACACCGCGCGCTCGCGGTCGTTGTAGGTCAGCGGCTGCCACCAGCCCGCCCGGCCCTGGTCGACCAGACGGCCCACACCCACCAGCAGCATCAACTTGAGCAGCGATGCCGGGTACGGCGCCACCACGCGGCCGCCGCCCTCGCCCACGTCGCCGGCCAGCGGTACCCAGTCCATCGCGGACCAGTCGGACGCCGGCCGCCAGGCGATCGAGTTGCCCTCGGCATCGCGCTGATCTGCGAGGAACCGGATGTTGCGCACGGCGCCCGCGCCCGCCGCGATGTCGGCGACCAGGCCCTCGGGAAACTCGCGCGAGAACAGCACGTTCGCCGCGACCGGCGCGCCCCGTTCCGGGAACGCGACCACGGCGAGGTCGATGCTCGGGAAATGCCGGATCGACCGGCCCTCGTCCTGCGGATCTCGCGTGGCGCCGAAGTCCTGCGCCAGCACCGCGGCGCGCAGCGCTTCGGCGAGCGAGGCCGCGTCCAGCGCGACAGGCTTGCCGACCATCGTCATCGCGGACCCTCAGGCGGCGCGGAGTTGCAGCCCGTCCAGCGCGATCGGGCTGGGCTTGCCGGAGATGAGGTCGGCCACGATGCGGGCCGAGCCGAACGAGAAGGTGAATCCCAGGGCGCCATGGCCGACATTCAGCCACAGCCCGCGCAGCGGCGTCTCGCCGAGCATGGGCGCGCCGCTCGGTGTCGCCGGGCGCAGACCGGCCCAGGGCACGGCGTGCTCGTAGTCGGCCGCCCTCGGGAAGGTCTCGCGCACGTTGCGCTGCAGCGCCGCCAGGCGCTTGGGGTCGATGCTGGTGTCGTCGCCGACCAGGTCCACCATCGCCGCGACGCGCAGTTGGTCGCCGATGCGGGCGTAGAGCGTCTTGCGTTCGAAGTCCGTGACGCTGACCGTCGGCGGTCGATGCACGCCGTTGATCGGCGCGGACAGGCTGTAGCCCTTCAGCGGATATAGCGGCAGCCGCACGCCGACGAGTTCCGCCAGCGCCGCGCTCTGCAGGCCGGCGGCCAGCACGACGCCGTCCGCGACCAGATCGCCCTGGTCCGTCCTCAGCGCGACGACGCGGCCGCCTTCGACGACGAAGCCGGTGGCACTGGCCTTCACCCGGCCTCGGAAATTGGGATGCCGCGCGAGCCGCTCGCCCAGTTGCACGCTCAGCGCATGGCAGTCGGCGACGGCCTCCCCGGACGTGAAGATGCCCCCGGCCAGCCATTGCGCGCCGCCGTCGCCGAGCGAGGGCTCGATCGCCAGGCACTCATCGCGGGTCAACGCCCGTTCCGGCCCGCCGGCGGACGTGCGCGCGGCGACGCGGGCGAATTCCTCCGCCTTGCGGTACACGACCAGCTTGCCCGGCGTGCGCAGCGCGATGGCATCCAGCGCCGCGTGCCGCTGCAGTTCGCCGAAACACTGCTGGCTGAAGGCGCCCAGTTCGAGCAAGCGCTCGGTCGTGCGTTGATTCACCGGCCCGCGGCAATGCGCGAGGAACGAGGCCAACCAGCGCCATTGCGCGGTCGTGCCGTCGGGCTTGAAGCGCAGCGGGCCGTCCGGATCGAGCAGCCAGCGCAACGCCTTCAGCGGCACGCCGGCATCCGCCAGCGGCGACACATAGCGATAGCTGAGCTGCCCGCCGTTCGCACGGCTGGCGCCGGTGGCGAGCGTGGCCTCGCGCTCCACGAGCGTCACCTGGTGCCCCGCCTCCGCCAGGGCCCAGGCGGTGGTGACGCCCACGACGCCCCCACCGATCACGACTAGCTGCTTCATCCCGGACGAAATCATTCTTGAATGGTCCGGGAGGTTACGGACTCGTGACGACGTCAGCCAATGAAAGCGGTGCCGCTACCCATAACCTTGTTGAATGCGCGCAAGGGTGATGCCTGCGGCTTCCGTGACGTGGCGGACTTCGCCGTCCCCCTGGGGCCTGGATCGCTCCCCACCCAGCATCCCACGTTGGGACGTCCCGTGCGGTGGTCGATCGGGTGGTGCGGCGTCCATCCGGCATCGACCATGCACTGCCGGATCGCCTCCTTGATCAGATCCTCGCCGTGACTTCCCACGACAACGGTGGTCTGCCGGTTGATCACCTGCTCATTCAACAGATGACGGAAGATGGCCCGCGCCACCTCCGTGCAGACGCCCTTTCGTTCGTGCTCCGCGCCTGACTCGACGGCTCGACTGTGCAAGTCCAGCTTGTTGCTGTCCTTGTCGTAGCCCAGGCAGTGTTGGAAGGCCCCGCACGCGACGGCGTCTCTCAGATGCCTGCTTACCTGACGCCGATCGCCACCCTTCTCCAGCGCGGAGATCAGCGTGCTGTAGATGCGCGCATTCGGCTGGATGCCTTGCGCCAGCATGTGCTCGAAGCATCGGACGGCACCTTGCGTGTCGGCACGCGTGGCGTACGCCAAGATCAGCGCGCGGTAGGTGAAGATTTCCGGCTCGATGCCGTCGCTCACCATCTGATCGAGCCGGTCGCTGGCACCTTCCGCGTCCGCAGCCTTCGCATACGCCGAGATCAGCGCGTTGTACGTGACAGCGTTCGGCTCGACGCCGCTGTTCACCATGTGCTCGAACCAATCGCCGGCGCGTTTCGCGTCGGCGAGCTTTTCATACGCCGAGATCAGTGTGCCGTAGATGACCACGTCCGGCCTGATGCCCTTCTTGAGCATCTTCTCGAACCACTGGACGGCGCCGTCCGGGTCATTGGCCTTCACATGCGCCGAGATCAGCGCGCCGTAGATGAACCGGTTGGGACTGGCCCGATCGTCGCCCGACCGACGAGCCGCCCGATCCAGTTCCTCGAAGCAGGCCAGCGCGTCAACAGTCCTGGCGCCGCATTGGTGGATCGCCGTGACGGTCCGTTTCAGCGCGCTCAGCCCATTGCAGCGCCGGTCCAGGAACTCATCGATGATGCCCGCGTTGTGAGCCCGCCCGTGGCCTGGGGCCTGCTGCCTGCGCAAGGCGGCCGCGCCGGCGAAGGTGGCGGCATGGGGCACTGGCCGCTGTCTGCGAGGCCCTGCCGCCTGCCACGATGAAGCGTCCGATTCATTTGACAAACCACCATGAGGCTCGGCGGCATCGACATCCGCCGCCAGATCAACTTGACGGACTGCGGACAACGGAAGGGGATACATGGGACATCCTGGTACGAGGGGTGCACGAAGTGCGCCTGCAAACCAAGAAAGTTCGTCCCGATCGTTCGGGAAACGAAAAGGGCAGCCTCCCGGCTGCCCTCCAAACATCGGGAACTGACCGGGTCAGGTCATGCCAGGACGGCCGCCATCGCGTTCGCCGTCGCCTCGACGTTGCGCGTGTTCAGGCCCGCGATGCACATGCGGCCGGAACGCAGGATGTAGACGCCGAATTCCTCGCGCAGGCGGTCCACCTGCTCGGGCGTCAGGCCGGTGTAGCTGAACATGCCGCGCTGCTTCAGGAAGTAGTCGAAGTTGCGGCCCGGCACCTTGGCCGACACGACCTCGAACAGCGCGTTGCGCATCGCCAGGATGCGCTCGCGCATTTCCTCGACCTCGCCTTCCCAGAGCGCGCGCAGCTGCGGGTCGCCCAGCACCTTGGCCACGACCTGGCCGCCGTGCATCGGCGGGTTCGAATAGTTGCGGCGGATCGTGAACTTCAGCTGCCCCAGCACGTTGGCCGCCTGCGCCGCGTCCGGACACACGACCGACAGCGCGCCGCAGCGCTCGCCGTACAGGCTCATGTTCTTGGAGAAACTGTTCGCGACAAAGAAGCTCAGGCCCGCCGCGGTCAGCGCGCGGATCGCGAAGGTGTCCTGCTCCAGCCCGTCGCCATACCCCTGGTACGCCAGGTCCAGGAAGGGGATCAGCTCACGCTCCTGCAGGACCGGGATCAGCGCGTCCCATTGCGACTGCGACAGGTCCACGCCGGTCGGGTTGTGGCAGCACGCGTGCAGCAGCACGACGCTGCGGGCCGGCGCCTCCGACAGCGCCTGCAGCATCGCGTCGAAACGCAGGCCGCCGGTCCTGGCGTCGTAGTACGGGTAGCTGCGGCACTCGATGTAGGAGCCCTCGAAGACCGCGCGGTGGTTGTCCCAGGTCGGGTCGCTCAGGTAGATCGCGCTGTCGGGGAAGTAGCGCTTGATGAAGTCCGCGCCGACCTTCAGGCCGCCGGACGAGCCCACGCCCTGGATCGTCGCGACGCGCTTGCGCTGCAGCGCCTCGCTGTCGGCGCCGAAGAGCAGCTTCTGCACCTCGGTGCGGAAGTTGGCCGCGCCTTCCATCGGCAGGTAGGGGCGCGCGCCCGCCTGTTCCACCACGGCCAGCTCGGCCCGGCGCACCGAGTCCAGCATCGGGATGCGACCATCGTCATCGAAGTAGATGCCGATGGACAGGTTGATCTTCTGCGTGCGCGGATCCTTCTGGAAAGCCTCGTTCAGGCTGAGGATGGGATCGCCCGCGTAGGCGTCGACGTGCTGGAACATGCTGGGAACTCCCCGTTGGACTATCGGCTCGCGTCATTATCCCCAGCCGCGCCCGCCCGCACCGGAACACCCCCCCTGCCGATGCGCCGATACAGGCCGACGACAATGCCGGCTTCGCATGACCTGATCCACCCGCTCCACAGACTCACATGATCAACGACTTCAACGCGCGCGGCGCCGCCTGCCTGCCCGGCCACATGGGCATCGAGATCGTCGAGGTCGAGAAAGGCCGCGTCTTCGCCCGCCTGCCGGTCACCCAGCAGGTGATGGCGCCCAACGGCTACCTGCACGCCGGCAGCGTCGTCACGCTGGCCGACACCTGCTGCGGCTACGGCTGCATCTCGTCGCTGCCCGAGGGCGCGCAGAACTTCACCACGGTCGAACTCAAGTCCAACCACCTGGGCACCGCCCGCGACGGCGTCATCGAGTGCACCGCCACCGCCGTGCACATGGGCCGCACCACCCAGGTCTGGGACGCGACCGTCACGCACAACGGCAAGACGATCGCGCTGTTCCGCTGCACGCAGATGGTCCTGTATCCGAAGGCCTGACCGCGCTTCGTCCTGCCACCTGTCGCGCGCTTGGCCGCCATGGCATGGGGCCCCGGACGCAAGGTCCGAAACCCCACGCCATGCCGTCCCCGAATCACCGAGGACTGCTGCCGTCCCGGAACCACCGAGGACTGCTGCCTTCTCCTAGCCACCGAGGGCTGCGTCAGAGCGCCTTGCCGCTGCCGATCGCCATCACCAGGCGCGTGACGAGCACCAGCTTCGGCGCGATGGCGTCGACGACGACGTACTCGCTGTCGCTGCTGTGCGCGCCGTAGCCGCGCACGCCCAGGCCCTCGATCACCGGCGCCTTGGTCGCCAGCGATGCATAGGCGGCATCGGTGCCGCCGCCGGTCGGGCGGTCACGCACGACCAGCTCCAGCTTCTGCTCGTCGGCCAGGGCCTTGACCTTCGCGGCCAGCGCCCGCGACGCGTCGGTCGCCGCCAGCGGCGGGCGGCCGCGGTTGAAGCTCAAGCTCACTTCCGCGTCCGGGACCAGCTTGTTCTGGATGCGCTTGCGCAGCTCGGCTTCCAGGGCATCGAAGTCGGCGAAGCGGTCCGCGCGCGCATCCCCTTGGGCCTCGGCGCGTTCGGGAATCGCGTTGCGGACCGAGCCCGCCTTGGCCAGCGTCCAGTTCAGGTGCAGGCCGCGTTTCGGATCGGACAGGTCGCGCGTCTGCAGGATCTGATGCGACAGCTCGGTCAGCGCGTTGATGCCCTTCTCCGGCGCCGCGCCCGCGTGCGACGAGCGCCCCTTGACCTTCAGGTCCACCGAGGCGATGCCGCTGGTGGCCAGGCGCACCGTGTCCGGCGATGTCGGGGCGCCGCCGCCTTCGAAGGACAGCACGGCGTCGTGCTCGCCGCCGAGCTTCGTGATCAGCGCATTCGAGCCCGGGGAGCCGATCTCCTCGTCGCCGTTGATCAGCACGGTGATCTCGGCGTAGTCCTTGAAGCCGACCGACTTCAACATCGCCAGCGCATGGAGGATGGTCGCGACGCCCTGCTTGTCATCGGCGATGCCGAGTCCGTAGGCGTGGTTGCCGTCGATGCGGAAGGGTTGCTGTTTCAGGCCGCCGCGCTGGTAGACGGTGTCCATGTGCGCGATCAGCATCAGGCGCTTGCCGTTGGCGTTGCCGCCCTTGAACGACGCCCGCACGATCTGGCCGACCTTGGCCGGACCGTCGCCCGCGTCCGAGGTCGGCGAGGCGATGATCGTGTCCGGATCGATCAGCTGGACCTGCCCGCCCAGCTCACGCAAGCGCTGCGCGATGACGCCGGCGATGCGGTCCAGGCCCTGGCGGTCGGAGCTGCCGGACTCGATCTCGACCAGCTGCTGCAGCGTCTTCATCAACGCGGGCTGTTCCTTGGCGGCGAGCGCGTTGAGCTCGGGCACCGTCTGCGCCTGGGCGCCGAGGGCGGTCATCGCGGCCAGGGCCAGCGCCGCGCGCCGCAAGGTGGGAAGGGAAGCGAGCATCGGCGAAGTCTCCAGAGCGTTCTTGAAGGAACCGCCCCCCGCGGGAGCGAAGGAAGGGCCGATCCTATCGGGGCCGCGTTCTTGCGTCCGGGTTGAAAGTGTTTCGTGTGCGAGGGGCTGTTGCGTTGGACGCGGGGCGCCTAGCATTCGCCGCTTTCCCTTCCCTGGAACGCCCCATGAGCCTGACGGACACCTCTTCCCCCCGCCCGCTGACGATGATCGCGGTGCTGACGGCCGCGCCCGGCCGTCGCGACGACCTGCGGGCCGCCCTTGCCGGACTGGTGGCGCCGACGCGGCTGGAGCCCGGTTGCCGGGATTACCGCCTCTTCGAAATGCTCGACGAGCCCGGTACGTTCCAGATGCATGAGACGTTCGACGACGAGGCCGCGCTGGAGGCCCACCGCGCCACGCCGCATTTCCGCGCGTTCGAGCGGCAAGCCGGGGAACTGCTCGGCGCCCCGTTGCGCCTGGTGAAGCTGACGGCCGTCGCTTGAGGTCGGAGCGACGGGGAGTCGCTCAAGCCGGGCGGACACCCTCGGCATCCAGCCACTCGATCCACCGTCCGTGCGGATGCGACCAGGCCAGCGGCTCGGTGCGGACCTCCCCGCCGTCGCGCCATTGCAGCGTCCACAGCGTGCCGCTGCCGGGCGATTCCCCGGCCGGGCAGTCCGGGGGCGACGGGAGCGGCGCGAGCTTGCCCACTTCGCCGCTGATCCAGGCCAGACCGCGCTCGCGCACCAGCCGACCGATGCGCTCGACATGCGTCTTGAACGCCGCGGCGTCGAAGTAGGCCAGCACCCAGACGTTGAAGATCACCGGCGTGACGCCGGCGGGCAGCTCGTCGAGCCAGCGCTCCAGGACCGAGAGCCCATCCTCCGACTGGATCAACGGCACCGGATGCCGGCGCGCATCGGCCAACGCGCGGTCGAGCCGCTCGCGACGCGCCGCATCACCCGGCCAGAGGCAGGCCCGCAACCAGCGGGCGGCGGATTCGTCGGCGGGGTCGATCGGATGGAGGTCGACGCCCCTCCGGCGCGACGACCGCCAGCACGGTTCACCGAGCAGCGCAACGGGCCGTTCACCGCGCCAGACCGTGCGGATCAGCGGCGCGTCGGGCGATTCGCCGGGCAACGACCCGGCGTCGTCGTCGTCGTCGTCGCCATAGGCATACCGATCGACGCCCAGATTCAACCCGGCGCTGCAGCCGAAGTCGAACAGGGCGAACTCGACCGGCGTGCGGGACGTCCCTCCGAGACGCGTCGCCAACGCCTGCAGCGCGGGCCGCAA
Organism: Roseateles noduli; assembly: GCF_050626985.1. NCBI lineage: Bacteria > Pseudomonadati > Pseudomonadota > Betaproteobacteria > Burkholderiales > Sphaerotilaceae > Roseateles > Roseateles noduli. The sequence goes on along the minus strand of NZ_CP192463.1, from coordinate 5,185,287 downwards.
CACGGCGCAGCGGCCGGTCTCGTTGGTCTGCGTCGTGCGCGAGCGGATCAGCGCGCGCAACGCGGCATCCTCACGGCGGATGAAGTCTCTGAGCTGCGGCCCCACCTCATCGTCCGGCGCCCGCGTGCCGCCGACACTCGCGTAGTACGCGGCCAGCGGGTGCGGCGCGCCCGCGAGGATCCGGTCATGCAGCGCGGCCAGCAGCAGCACCGGCTTGCGTTGCGTCTGCGGCGCCTCGAGCAGCAGGGCCATGAACTCCGGATCCGCCGCGATGACCGCGGCGAGCGCCTGGTACAGCGCGTCGTCCGCGCCGTCGGTCTCGGCAAACCGGGTGAAGTGGTGGGCGATGCGCCCCAAGGCTTCGCGGTCGGCGTCGTGCATGTCGTCGATGAGGTGGAAGGCGGATCGCCCCCGCCGTGAGGCTCAGTCCGCCAGCGCCGCCTCGATCTCGCCGCGGATCGAGTCCGGCGAGTCGTTCGGAGCGAAGCGCTTCAGCACCTGGCCGTCGCGGCCGACCAGGAACTTGGTGAAGTTCCACTTGATCGCCTGCGTGCCCAGGATGCCGGGCTTCTCGCCCTTGAGCCATTGCCACAGCGGGTGCGCCTCCCCGCCGTTGACCTTGATCTTGGCCATCATCGGGAAGCTCACGCCGTAGTTCAGCTGGCAGAACGACGAGATCTCCTCGTTGCTGCCCGGGTCCTGGCCGCCGAATTCATTGCTGGGGAAACCGACGACCACCAGCCCGCGCGCCTGGAAATCGCGCCACAGGTCCTCGAGCCCCTTGAACTGCGGCGTGAAGCCGCATTCGCTGGCGGTGTTGACGACCAGCAGCACACGGCCGCGGTACTGCGACAGCTCGACCGGTTCACCGGCGATGCTGACGGCGTCGAAGTCGAACGCAGTCTTGCCATTGGCGCTCATGGGGGGACCTCCTCGTTGCGGACCGGTTGGACCGGGATGCATCCTAGCGCGGCGGAACGGATCAGGCGCGGCGGCGTTCCAGCGCCGCCAGCATCGCCGCGGCCAGGATCGCGGCGCCGCCCGCCGCGGTCTTGCCGTCCAGCGTGCCGCCGCCCAGCAGCAGCGCCGAGACCGCCGCCACCGGCACCTCCGTCAGCATGACCACCGCCGTCACGTTGGCCGGCAGCCGCGCCGCCCCGTATTGCAGCGACAGGTTGGAGACGAAGAACAGCAACGCCATCCCCGCCAGCGGCAGCAGCCAGGCCGCGCCCGGCAGCGACGGCCACGGCGCGAGGCCCTGGCCGGCCATGGCCGTCGCGGACAGGCCCGCCACCAGCACGCCGCCGGCGAACATGGCCAGCGCCCGCGCGCCGGAGCTGCGGGCGGCTTCGCGGCGCAGCATCACGTTGTTGAACGCGAAGGTCATCCCCCCGAGCAGCCCGAGCACGTCCGGCAGGCTGGACGGCACCGGCCAGCCGCCCTCCGACGGCGCCAGCACCGCCAGCGCGCCGCCCAGCGCCAGGGCGATCCGCAGACCGGCCGACGTCGTCAGCGGCTCGCCCAGGACCAGCCGCGCCAGCAGCACCGCCCAGAGCGGCATCAGGTAGAAGAGCAGCACCACCCGCACCACGTCGCCGGTCGACACCCCCCAGTTGAACGCGGTGTTGGTGATCCCGGCCGCCAGCGTCACCACCCACAGCCCGGGGGAGCGCAGCCACTCCGCCATCGCCCCGCGCTGGCTGGCCAGCACCACGACGAGCGACAGGACGTACAGGATCACCGTCGTCCACAAGGGGTGCATGCCGGCCCCCTCGAACTGCCGGAACGGCCACCAGGAGAGCCCCCAGATGGTGGCGTTGAGCATCAGGGCGAGGATCGGCATTCGGGAACTGGGGACAGACGGAGGAACGGGAGGGACGCCCAAGGGGTGGGGCTTGTGCAACAGTCCCACGGACGGGGCTTGGATCCGGCCTGCGGACCGGCCAACAATGCCCAGGGTTTGTAGCATGGCGCAAGGACTGACCCTGACCTCCAATCGGGGCGCCGTGCGCCTGTCATGCACGCGGCCTACCCTGTCGCGTGTGACCCGTCCACCAAAGTAGGGAGAGCTTCTTGGATCACCTGGCCTGTTTCGCCCCCGAGGATTTGCAGTCCAAGCCCGGGCCCGACCTGCAGACTTATCACTGGCGGCTGCTGGCTCAAGGAGACTCCTGGTTCTCGACCGCCCAGGCCAAGCTCAGCGCGCACGCGAACCTGCTCCAGGAACTGGTGCTGACCAAGGCCGCCGTCGCGATCAATTGCGCCGGACAGCGCGAAAGCCTGTCCAAGGTGGTTGAACTGGCGTCTTCCCCCGACTTCGTGCGCCTGCTCGCCGCGCCGGACGCGCCCGTCTGGGACGGCGTGCTGCTGTCCGTGGGCGGCAACGACCTGATCCAGGCGGCGCAGACGCCGACGCAGATCGACGGCGTGGAAGTGCCGCTGCATCTGCGGCTGCTGCGCAACCAGACCGAATGGGGGCCGCCGTCCGCCGGCGTCGGCCGCTACTTCTCGGAGCCCGGCTGGGCCACCTACGCCGAGTACCTGAAGGCCAACCTGCGCCACCTGCTGACCTTGCGCGACCAGGGGCCGTCGGCGGGCAAGCCGGTCTTCATCCACTGCTACGCGGTGCCGATGCCGCGCCCGGCCGGCGCGGAAGACGCCGGCCACGGCCCGTGGCTGTATCCGGCGCTCAAGGCCTACGCGATCCCGGCGGCCGACTGGGCGGCGGTCAGCCGCCTGATGGTCATGCACCTGGCGCTGCTGCTGAAGACGCTGATGGCGGACAAGGAGCAGTTCCCGGGGCTGTTCGTGTTCGACTCGACCGCCGTCCCCCTGGCCGCGGCCACGCCGGGCGCCAGCGGCATCAGCGGCGACTGGCACAACGAGATCCATCTCAACCACAGCGGCTGCCTGAAGATCGGCCGCGCCTGGTCGGAGCACATCGACCAGGTGCTGACCACCGGCGGCATCGTCGTCGCGGCGCCGCCGACCGGGCGGGGGCGCGCGCGGCGCTGAAGGCTGCAGCACTGCCACCGCCGCTGGCCCTCACCCCTTCCCTCTCCCGCAAGCGGGAGAGGGGGTAGGAAGAAAGAGCGCCCAAACGACGACGGCCCCGTGAGGGGCCGTCGTCATGTCAGCGGAGGATTCAGCGCAGGCGCCGGACTCAGTGCTTGTCGCTTCGGGCGATCGCCAGCAGGCGGTTGAGCTCTTCGGCGTGCTCGCGCTTGTTGTGCTCGTGCCAGCGGCCGACGACCCACATGATCCCCGCCACCAGCAGGCCGAAGATCGTGATCGATCCGAAGGCCGAGGTGCCGAAGCGCGTCAGCATCGTGTACAGCGCGCCCAGGCCCAGGATGCAGGCCTGCTCGTTGAAGTTCTGCACGGCGATCGAGCGGCCCGCACCCATCAGGTTGTGGCCGCGGTGCTGCAGCAGCGCGTTCATCGGCACGACCAGGTAGCCGCCGATCCCGCCCAGCACGATCAGGAAGGGGATGGCCAGCCAGAGGTTGTTGATGAAGTTCAGCACCAGCATCAGCAGGCCCATGCCGATGCCCAGCGGGATGACGCTGGTGGCCTTGTCCAGCCGCACGACCATCGAGGCCACCACGGCGCCGACGGCGGTGCCGATCGCCACCACGCCGGCCAGCGCCGACGCCTGCGTCGTGCCGTAGCCCAGCGCCGCCGCGGCCCAGGCGAAGACGATGTAGCGCATGTTCCCCGACACGCCCCAGAACAGCGTCGTCATGCCGAGCGAGATCTGGCCCAGCTTGTCCTGCCAGAGCCGCGAATTGCAGGCGGCGAACTCGCGCACCAGGTCGGTCGCGTTGTGCGCGATCGGCTGCAGCGGGGACTCCGTGCGGGGGATGCGCAGGTTGAAGAGCGCGGCGATGAAGTACAGCACCACCATGAAGGCGATGGCGGCCTCGGGCGGCGTGTCGATGCCGGTGTCGATGAAGGGGACGTCGATGGCCAGCAGCCACGCCGACGCCTTGTCGCCGATCAGTTGCCCGCCGAAGACGGCGCCCAGGATGATGGAGGCGATGGTCAGGCCCTCGATCCAGCCGTTGGCCTTCACCAGCTGGGACGGCGGCAGGAGCTCGGTCAGGATGCCGTACTTGGCCGGCGAGTAGGCGGCGGCGCCGAGACCGACGATCGCATAGGCGATCAGCGGGTGCACGCCCACCAGCATGCTCAGGCATCCCAGCACCTTGATGGTGTTGGAGATGAACATGACCTTGCCTTTGGGCACCGCGTCCGCGAAGGCGCCGACGAAGGGTGCGAGCACCACGTAGAACAGCGCGAACATGGGCACCAGCGCGGCGCGCTGCCACTCGGCGGCGCCGCTGGTGCGGAGCAGTTCAACGGCGGCCACGAACAGCGCGTTATCAGCCAGCGAGCTGAAGAACTGCGCTGACATGATGGTGTAGAAGCCTTTTTTCATCGACCCGGCATACCTGGAACTGCGGTGAACACGCTGGGTCCACGGGGTGGGGAAAGGCAGCGCTGCGGCGGGTTTATAGCATGCGCTCGTTTTCGTAACAGCGCTTCACGGGACAGTGTCCCTGTGCTATCCAGCACCGCTTTTCCGTCTCCCGGACGCCCTCCCCCTCGCGCCGCGCGGCGGCATGAACCCGTTCATGGCGCGGCACAATGGGCGACCATGCCGCGTCCGATCGAAGCCCTCATCCACCAGCCCGCGCTGGCCCACAACATCGCCCGCGCCCGCGCCAGCGCGCCCGACGCGCAGGTGTTCGCGGTGGTGAAGGCCAACGCCTACGGCCACGGCATCGAGCGTGCGTTCGACGCGCTGCGCAGCGCCGACGGCTTCGCGATGCTGGACCTGGACGAGGCCCAGCGCGTGCGCGATCTCGGCTGGCGCGGCCCGATCCTGCTGCTGGAAGGCTGCTTCGAATCGCGCGACCTGGAACTGTGCTCGCGCCTCAAGCTCTGGCACGCGGTGCACCACGAGCAGCAGGTCGACTGGCTGGCCATGCACAAGACCCATGAGCCGCACCGCGTGTTCCTCAAGCTCAACAGCGGCATGAACCGGCTGGGCTTCACGCCGAGCGCCTTCCGCGGCGCCTGGACGCGGCTGAACGCGCTGCCGCAGGTGGACGAGATCTCGCTGATGACGCACTTCTCGGACGCCGACGGTCCGCGCGGCATCGCGCACCAGATCGCCGTCTTCAAGGAGGCGACGGCCGACCTGCCCGGCTCACGCACGCTGAGCAACAGCGCCGCGATCCTGCGCCACAGCCAGGACCCGGCGGTGCGGGCCGACTGGGTGCGCTCGGGGATCATGACCTACGGCAGCGCGCCGGACTTCCCGGAGCACGACATCACCCACTGGGACCTGAAGCCCACGATGACGCTGCGGGCCAAGGTGCTGGCGGTGCAGCACCTGAAGGAAGGCGACAGCGTCGGTTACGGCAGCAGCTTCGTGGCGCAACGCGCGATGCGCATCGGCACGGTCGCCTGCGGCTATGCGGACGGTTATCCGCGTCACGCCGCGCACGGCACGCCGGTGCTGGTCGGCGGCAGGCGCAGCGCGACGATCGGTCGCGTGTCGATGGACATGCTGGCGGTCGACCTGAGCGATCTTCCCAACGAGGGCATCGGCAGCGAAGTCACGCTGTGGGGCCAGGGCCCGCACGGCTCGGTGCTGCCGATCGACGAGGTGGCCCGCGCGGCCGGCACGATCGGCTACGAGCTGATGTGCGCGGTGACCCGGCGCGTGCCGGTGCACGTCGAGACGCTGGGCTGAGGCCCGGCGTTCGTCCGGCTCCGTCGGCGTCATGCACCTGGACTGGACGCCGGCCGACTGGGAGCTCGAGATCTCCGCGATCCGGGCCAGCGGTCCCGGCGGCCAGAACGTCAACAAGGTCAGCAGCGCGGTGCATCTGCGCTTCGACATCCGGCGCTCCACGCTGCCGGCGCTGATCAAGGAACGCCTGCTGGCGCTCAGCGACCAGCGGATCACGGCCGAGGGCGTCGTGGTGATCAAGGCCCAGGAATCGCGCAGCCAGGAGCAGAACCGCGCCGATGCGATCGCGCGCCTGGTCGCGCTGGCGCAGAGCGTGGCGCACACGCCGAAGACGCGTCGGGCGACGAAGCCGACCTACGGCTCGCAGAAGCGCCGGCTGGAGGCCAAGAGCCAGCGCGGCGACATCAAGGCCGGGCGCGGCAAGGTCCGCGGCGACTGAGCCGGCCGGGAGCGGAAGATCGATGAGGGAGAGGACATGTTCAAGGCATTGCGGATCCTGATCCTGCTCGGGATCCTGTTGACGGTGGCGGTGACCACGCTGGTCGGGCGCTGGCAGGCCCAGTCCTGGAAACGGCCGCAGGTCGTGACGCTGTATCCGATCAATGCGTCGGGCGACGCCGTGACGGACCTCTATCTGGAGCGACTGGACGCCGCCGCCTTCGCGGGACTGGCGCCCTACTTCCAGCGGGAGGCCGCCCGGTACGGCGTGTCCTTGTCCGAACCGGTGCGGATCGTGCTGGGCAGCCGTGTGCGTGTCGCGCCGCCCGCGGTACCGCGCGACGCGGGGCCGCTGTCGGCGATCTCGTGGAGCCTGCGGATGCGCTGGTGGGCCTGGCGCCAGACGCCGCCGAGCTCGCCGGTGCCGGACGTGAAGCTCTTCCTGATGTACCACCCGCCGGACTTCGCGGGCGCGCTGCCGCATTCGATCGGGCTGGAGAAGGGTCGGCTCGGACTGGTGCACCTGTTCGCGTCGAAGGGACAGCAGGCGCAGAACGAGGTCGTCATCGCGCACGAGGCGCTGCACACCTTCGGCGCGACCGACAAGTACGACCCGTCGACGCTGGCGCCGGTGTTCCCCGAGGGCTTTGCGGAGCCGCGACAGGAGCCGCGGTATCCGCAGTCGGCGGCCGAGCTGATGGCCGGCCGCATCCCGGTACGTGAGGGCGAGCAGCGGATCCCATCGGGCCTGGGCGAGACGGTCATCGGTCCGGCGACGGCGGTGGAGATCGGCTGGGTGAAGTAAGCGGGCGTTGCGTCCCCCTCCATTCGAGGGGGCCTGCCGACGCTTTGCAAAGCTGACATGGAGAGAATCCGGCCCGAGAGGGAAGGAACTCCATGAACAAGAAGATCGGCGGGCTGACGCTCGCCCTGGCGGCCGTCGCCGCGATGGCCGCGACGTCGGCACGGGCCGAGCGCATCGAGGTGGCGTTCAGCGGGACACTGAACCGAGCCTACGAAAACTGCAGCGCCGACTGCGCCCATCCGGGCGAGTGGACCGAAACGACGATCGCGCCGCTGGGCTTCACCCGCACGATGGTGTTCGAGATCGGCAAGGACGCCGGCATGACCTCCACATGGGTGATGGGCTACCCCTCGACAGACTTCAACGGGCGTCCGATCTGGACGGAGCTTGGCTCGCAGGACATGGGACTGACGTCCCGGCAGGCTGCACCCGCCGCGAACCTGGTGCCTGACGCGCTGTACGACTGGGCCCGCTTCGACAGGCCCGCAGGCAGCGTTGCGAGCCGCCAGTTGGCCTCACGTAACCGGATGATCGATAGCTATCCTGGAGAGACCGGTACTGAACGGCGCCAGGAACTCTGGAGTCTGAGCCAGTCCCAGACCTGGGCGGACGCGACCGGCACGCAGTTCTCCGAGAACCTGGGGTTCTTCGGCTGGAAACCGTTCAACGTGACCCCGGAAAACATCGGCGAGAGCTTCACGACCGGCCAGTACATGGACCTGTTGCGCCAGAGCATCGGCTGCGCCGGCTGCGAGACCTCCGTCTACATGGGTCTGTACGGCAGCAACAGCCAGGACGGCCGGAACGTCGAGTACTGGGGCACGATCAGCGCGATCAGTGTGCGCGACCTGAGCGCCGCCGTGGTGCCGGAGCCGTCGACCTACGCGCTGATGCTGGCCGGCGTAGCGGCGATCGGGTTTGCCGCACGCCGACGGAAGGCGGACTGACGAAGCACGTCGCGACGTGCCGATGGATCAACACAAGAGGGAGGGCTCGATGAAGAAGCAATGGATGGCCGTCGCGCTGAGCGCCGGTCTCAGCCAGATGGCGATGGCGGTGACCTACAAGGTCGACTTTGAAGGCAGCCTGCTCTCGGGCGACAAGACTGTGGACTGCCCGCCGGAATCGCCTTACTGCGTCGGCTTCTCGCAGGGCTTGGCCGTCCAGGACCAACCCTTCTCGATGAGCTTCACTTTCGAGATCGGAGCGTCACCGGGACAGACCCGCTTCTTCACGGTCCACAACACGTTCACCGATCCCTTCTCCGGTCGCTCCTACGATTCGCAGACAGCGGTCGACCGCTATGCCAACTGGGTGACGAGCGACCCGAAGGCCGCACAGGTGCCCGCCTTGCCGTCGGCCAGCTTGAATCCCTTCGACGGCGCGGCGGGCGTGACGCACGAGGTGTTGACTGCGGCGACGCGCTACCGGAACGTCCGCACCTGGACCGACAACCAGCAAGTGCGCAGTTCCTCCGAATCGTGGGACCTGACCAGTTCGGAGCTCTGGCGGAACGCCGACGGTGCCGGCTTCCAGAGCTTCGTGTCGCTGGGCGGGCGCAGCACTTTCAGCAGCGGCACGGTCGACAACTACGACGACCGCGAGCCGCTCGCCTACTTCCTCGGCCTGCTGCAGCAGGGCACGACCTGCCAGACATGCATCAGCCTGCAATGGTGGGACTCGACGCAATCGGTCAGCGGCCTGTACAGCAGTGTGCGCATCGACGGCGTCGGCCGCCTTGTCTCGATCACCGAGATCACCACGGCAGTGCCGGAACCGTCGACCTATGCGCTGATGCTGGCCGGCGTGGCGGCGATCGGCTTTGCCGCCCGCCGACGCAAGGCGGGCTGAACGGCCACGACGCAACGAGTCGGTGGCTCAGTCCACAAATAGGGAGGAACTGCGATGAAGAAGCGTTGGATGTTGGTCCTGCTGAGCGCGGGACTTTTCCAGGCGGCGGTGGCGGACGTGCTCGTCACGGCACAGGGTGCCAACTTCATGGGCGAGAAGACCGTCGATTGCCCTGGGACCTCGGTGGACTGTGCGGGCCATGTGACGGACATCAGCCTGAGCGGACCGCTGTCCGTGAACTTCAACATCGCGTTCGGTGCTACACCGGGCCAGACGACCTTCGTCACGCGGACCACGAGCTTCACCGATGTCGTGACCGGTCGCGCGTTCACTGTCTTCAGCGCCACGCAGCGTTATGCGCAGTGGGTGACGGCCGATCCGGCTGACGGACAGAACCCCACCCTCCCCGATTCCCCCGCAAACCCGCTGGAGGGGGATGCCTCCGCCACGCTCAGCGTCCTCAACTCGGCTTACCGCAACCGAAGCATCAGTGTCTGGGCCGATACCGGTGAGGTCTTCCGGTCCACCCAGAGTTGGACCCTGCAGAGTCAGCAAACCTGGCGCGGTGACGGCGTCTCCGGTTATCAGCGTCGGCTCTCGCTCACCGGGTATGACAGCGGGTTCATGGCCACCCTCGACAGCTACGATGATCTCGAATCCGCGGACTACTTCGTCGATCTGCTCGCGCGCAGCCAGGATTGCGTCAATTGCGTTGGCATCCTGATGCAAGACTGGCACACGGGCGTCGACGAGACCTTCAACTCCGTCTACCTGGCGGCCGGCGGCCAGCTCACGTCGATCACCGGAAGCACGGCGGCGGCGGTCGTGCCGGAACCGTCGACCTATGCGCTGATCCTGGCCGGCGTGGCGGGGATGGGTGTTGCCGTCCGGCGCCAGCGCGCCGCTGCGACGATCAAGCCCTGATCTCTTCCAGCAGATCCGGGTGGCGGTCGAGCAGCCTCAGCAGCTTGATCAACGCCAGCGGCGGCTGAGTCTTGCCGGTCTCGTAGCGGGAGAAGGCGTTCACGCCACCGCCGAAGATTTCTCCGGCTTCGCGCTGATCCAGCGCGAGCCTCTTTCGGACCTCCGAGATGAAAGACGGATCGACCTGCGACGCATTCACCTGCTTCGAGAATGCGCTCACCGCGCGCATGACGCGCCCAGACTCGTCCATGTCCATCGTCACCTCATCGCACGATGGGCAGAAGTCTCCGGTAACCGCGGGAATGATCGTGGACATGCCCTTGTAGACATGCTCAATATCTCGGGTGTCGCGTACCGTCTTCGCGAATCCGCAGGCCGGACATTTCATTTCACAACTCCTTGAATGAGACGAGCACAACTTCCTCGGCCACGCTCAACTTCAGGTAGATCCGACCTCGAAGCGTCGTAGGCCGATAGACGTCTTGCCACTCGCGATGATCGTGATACGTGGTCATGCTCTTGTAGAAGTCACCCTGGCCCAACGCCAGCACCACGTCGGACATCTGTTCCTCGTCGAAGCCCAGGGCCTCAGCTCCGAGGGACGCCGAGAGCGTTGCTCGAATGCGCCCTTGTGACACCAGTTGCTTGACCGTGGCCAGCGGGTAATGCGCCTTGTGCTTTTCCATCGAATATTAACCTAGTTGGTTAGTGACGGAAATCCGCATTGGCGCTCCGTCATCGAGGGCGAAGCGTGTGATCGAATGAGGCGCGAGACCTTGCGATTGCGCAAGACCTGGCCCCGCTTCCCGCTTCAGCGGGAAGCCATCAGCGAGGCATCAGGAAGAAATCAGGAAGAATTTCGAACCGAACGAGAGAAGCCGCTCACCGCTGCGGCCTTGTCGCCACGTAGATGCTGCCGAGGCACAGCACCATGCCTGCGAGCGCCAGCATCGTCGGCCGCCAGCCTTCGAAGATCGCTGAGATCCCCAGCGCGATCACCGGGATCACCACGCCGGTCAGCGCGGCGCGCGCCGTGCCCTGGCGTTGCGCCAGCTTGAAGTACAGGACGAAGGCGATCACCGAGCCGAACACCGCCAGGTACAGCAGGCTGAATACGTATTCCGGCGTCCACGCGAAGTTCAGGCCCTGCCCCGTCGTCACCGACGTGACCAGCAGGAACACCGCCCCGTAGCCCATGCTCCACGCCAGCACCGGCACCAGCGGCAGGCCGCGGCGGGTCAGGGTCAGCGTCAGCACGTTGCCGATGCACGCGGCCAGCACGGCCGCCAAGCCGATCGCCAGGCCGTAGGCCGCCGTCGGGCGGGCGCCCGTCGAGGCGATCTCCGGCCAGAAGATCATCACCACCCCAGCCACCGCGCCCGCCGACACCGCCAGGAAGCGGCCCGTCACCCGCTGGGCGAAGAAGATCCGGCCCGACAGCGCGTTGCCGAACACCATCAGACAGAACAGCACCGCCACCAGCCCGCTGGGGATGTGGCGCTCGGCCTCGTAGACAGAGTAGTAGTTGCCGCTGTACTGGACGATCCCCGTCGCCAGCATCAGCCCGTGCGCCGACCACGGCAGCTTCAACGACAGCTTCTGCCAGCGTGCAAAGCCGGCCAGCATCAGCGCCGCCAGGCCGAAGCGCCAGCCCACCGAGTTCAGGATCGGCACGCCCGAAGCGAGCTGATAGAGGATCACGTGCCAGGTGCTGGCCCAGATCAGCGTCGGGCCCCAGAACAACCAGCGGTCGGAAACGGTGGACATGATGTGCGGCAGCGATCTGTACCGGCCGCCCACGTGGGGAAGCATTCAGCGGGCCGGTGAAAACGACGAGGCCGCCCTTTGGGGGCGGCCTTCGGTGGGGAGCGACCCTTGTCGGGACCGCTCAGGATGAGCCGGAATCCGGCACTTTGGTCCGGCGCCTCAGTCGGCCGCCTTCTTGAAGGTTGCCAGCAGCGCGCCGGCACCGACGAACAAGGAGCCGAAGATCCGGTTCATCGCCTTCAGGTGCGATTCCGAGCGCAGCGCCCGCAGCACGCGCGCCGCCAGCAGCGTGTAGCCGGCCATCACGACGGCGTCGGTGAAGGCCAGCGTCGCGCCGATCACCGCGTACTGCTGCGGCAGGCTCTGGTGCAGGTTCAGGAACTGCGGCACCACGGCCAGCAGGAAGACCGTCCCCTTGGGGTTCACCGCGTTGATGCCCCAGCCGCGCAGGACCAGCTCACGACGCGACACTTGCCGGCCTTCGGCCTGCTCGGCCACCAGCGGCCTGGCCGGCGAACGCCACTGCTGGATGCCGAGGTACACGAGGTAGGCCACACCGGCCCACTTGACCACCGCGAAGGCTTGTTCCGACGCCGCGATCAGCGCGCCCAGTCCGGCGCCGACCACCACGATCTGGGTCAGGATGCCCAGGATCAGGCCCATCGTCATGAAGTAGCCGCGCTGGAAGCCGTGATTCAGCCCGGCGCTCATCGCCGCAATGGCACCGGCGCCCGGGGACAGGCTGATGGCCCAGGAGGCCGCGAAAAACCCCAGCCAGACTGACAACTCCATGATCGACTCCTTCGAAGGAGCCGAGGTTGTAGCACGCCACCTCTGCGCCGACGAAGGTCAGGGGCAACGCGGCTCCGTGCCCATCGGCCTTGCGGGCCACCACCATTCCCCCGGGAGGGTGGGCTGGCGGGCATCGGCCCGGGTTATGCCCCCCGGCACATTCGGAATGCCGCCCGGACGGCGGCGCTCCAATAATCCCGCGCCATGTCCGCCTCCGTCCTGCTCGTCATCGTCATCGCCTACTTCTCGCTGCTATTGGCGGTGGCGTGGTGGACGTCGCGCCGCGCGGACAACGACAGCTTCTTCATCGGCAACCGCAACAGCCACTGGGGGCTGGTCGCCTTCGGGATGATCGGCACCTCGCTCTCCGGGGTGACCTTCATCAGCGTGCCGGGCTCCGTCGGCGCCGGCGCGTTCAGCTACTTCCAGATCATGCTGGGCCAGTTCGCCGGCTACGCGGTCGTGGCCTTCGTGCTGCTGCCGCTCTATTACCGGCTCAACCTCAGCTCCATCTACCGCTACCTCGGCGCGCGCCTCGGCGTCGCCGCGCACCGTACCGGCGCGGGCTTCTTCATCCTGTCCCGCACCCTCGGCGCGACCGCCCGGCTCTACCTGGTCGTGCGCATCCTGCAGGACCTGGTCCTGTCCCAGTTCGGCATGCCGTTCTGGCTCAGCGCGCTGCTGGTGCTCGTGATGATCCTGCTCTACACGCTCGAGGGCGGCGTCAAGACCATCGTCTGGACCGACACGCTCCAGACCACCGGCATGCTCGGCGGCCTGGTGATCTGCGTGGTGTTCCTGCTCCATGCGCTGGGCCTGGACCTGATGTCGGGCTGGCAGGCGATGCGCGCGGCCGGTCTGGCCGACGTCTTCGTGACCGACCCGATGAGCGCCTCGCACTGGGCCAAGCAACTGCTCGCCGGCGCGGCGATCGCCGTTGCGATGACGGGCCTGGACCAGGAGATGATGCAGAAGAACATCTCCGTCAAGCGCCTGGCCGACGCGCAGAAGAACATGATGGTGATGGCGGCCATCATGACCGTCGTGGTGCTGCTGTTCCTGTTCCTCGGCGGCCTGCTGACGATGTATGCGCAGCAGCAGGACATCAGCGCCCACGGCGACCGGCTCTTCCCCGCCGTCGTGATGGGCCACCTGCCGGCCTGGGTGCAGCTGATCTTCGTGATCGCGCTGATCTCGGCGCTGTTCCCGAGCGCCGACGGCGCCATCACCGCGCTCACCTCCAGCACCTGCATCGACCTGATCGGCCTGCAGGAGCGCCGCGACTGGGACGAGGCCCGCAAGCGCCGCGTCCGCAAGACCGTGCACCTCGGCTACGCCCTGCTGTTCCTGCTGCTGACGCTGGGCTTCCGATGGCTGGACGACCCCAGCATGGTCAACCTCATCCTCAAGCTGGCGGGCTACACCTACGGCCCGCTGCTGGGGTTGTTCGCCTTCGGCATCCTCACGACGCGGGCCTTGCGGGCGGGCATCCTGCCGTGGGTCGCACTCGCGGCCCCCGCCGCGTGCTGGGTCATCGACGCCCACCAGGCCACCCTCTTCGGGGACTACCGAATGGGGCTGGAACTGCTGCTGGTGAATGCCGCGTTGACCTTCGGCGGGCTCTGGGCCGGTTCGCGTTCTTCGATGGGCGGCGTCGAGCGTTCCGCAGTGGCGGACTGATACGCGCCCGCTATCCTGCGGCGACATGCCCACGCCGCACGTTCCGCCGCAACCCCTGCCGCGCGCCGATCACTCCCGTCAGGCCCATCACGCCTCGGCGCCCCTGACGTTCGCCCAGCGCCACCACGCGCGTCTGCACTGGATCCAGAGCCTGCGGCACCGGCTGCGCGGCCAGTTCCTCCTGCGGCTGCACGTCTTCGTCATCGCGCTGCTGATGCTGGGAGCGCTGATGCTGGGCGGCGCCGGACTGAGGGCGCTCGGCGTCGAAGCGCTGGCCTGGCGCTACGCGCTGCTGCTGCCGATCAGCTACCTCTTCTACCTGGGTCTGCTGCGCCTGTGGGCACTGGCGCTGCTGCGTGGCGACGGATCGCCGCTCGAGGCCACACCGGACCTGCTGGATCTCGGCATCCGACTGACCGGCAACCTGGGACGCCCGACGCCACCCGTGCCGTTCCGGACCGGCGGTGGCGGCAACTTCGGCGGCGGCGGGGCTTCCGGAGACTTCTCCACAAGCGCATCCACATCCTTGTCCACCGACTTGCCAACATCCTTGTCCACAGGTTTTCCAGTGGACTTGCCAACAGCTTCTCCCTTGGACTTTTCCCCAGCCGGCGATGCGCTCGGCGCCGCTGGCGACGCCGTGGGCGGGCTGGACGAGGGCGCCCTCGTCGCCGTGCCCGTGCTGCTGATCGTCGGGATCGGCGCGGCACTGGGCTTCTGCGTCTTCGGGCTGTTCGGCGTGGAGGTGCTGTTGGCGGTGTCCGTCGAACTGGCGCTGGCGAGCGTCGCGGGCGGCATGGCCTGGCGGCGCCTGCACGAAGAAGGCTTCTGGCGATGCGCGGTCCGGCGCACCTGGCTGCCGGCCCTGTCGCTGGTGGTGGTGGGCGTGCTGCTGGGGGCGGCCGTCGACCGCTGGATCCCCGCCGCCGACTCGCTGCCGCATGCCTGGCAACTGATCCGGTTGAAGTAGCGGCGAGGGCGGGCGGGCTCCTGCCGCGAGCGGGTCGGGCCGGCGGCGACAATCCCGCCCCATGGCTGCTCAGAAATCCCACTACGTCTGCTCCGAATGCGGCGCCACCAGCGCCAAGTGGCTGGGCCGCTGCCCGTCCTGCAGCGCCTGGAACACCCTCGTCGAAACCGCCGCGGAACCCGCCGCCGGCAAGAACCGCTTCCAGGCGCTGGCCCGCAGCCAGCCCGTCGCGACGCTGTCGGAGATCGAGGCCCGCGACTTCGAACGCACCCCGACTTCGCTGGAAGAGTTGGACCGCGTGCTGGGCGGCGGCATCGTCACCGGCGGCGTGGTGCTGATCGGCGGCGATCCGGGCATCGGCAAGTCGACGCTGCTGCTGCAGGCGGTCGACGCGCTGTCCCGGCAGATGAAGGTCCTCTACGTCACCGGCGAGGAGTCCGGCGCGCAGGTCGCGATGCGCGCCCGCCGCCTGGGCCTGGACGGCTCCCAGGTGCGCGTGCTGGCCGAGATCGGCCTGGAGAAGATCCTCGCCACGATCGAGGTGGAGCAGCCCGACTTCTGCGTCATCGACTCGATCCAGACGATGTACTCCGAACAGCTGTCCTCGGCGCCCGGCTCGGTCGCGCAGGTCCGCGAATGCGCCGCGCAGCTGACCCGCACCGCCAAGTCCGGCGGCTGCGCGATGGTGCTGGTCGGCCACGTCACCAAGGAAGGGGCGCTGGCCGGTCCGCGCGTGCTGGAGCACATCGTCGACACCGTCCTCTACTTCGAGGGCGACACCCACAGCAGCTACCGGCTGGTCCGCGCGATCAAGAACCGCTTCGGCGCGGTCAACGAGATCGGCGTCTTCGCGATGACCGAGAAGGGCCTGAAGGGCGTCACCAACCCGAGCGCGATCTTCCTGTCCACGCACGGCGAGCCGGTGCCCGGCTCCTGCGTGCTGGTCACGCTGGAGGGCACGCGGCCGCTGCTGGTGGAGCTGCAGGCGCTGGTCGACGGCGGCGGGCCCAGCCCGCGCCGGCTGTCGGTCGGCCTGGAGCGCGACCGCCTCGCCATGCTGCTGGCGGTGCTGCACCGGCACGCGGGCGTCGCGACGATGGACCAGGACGTCTTCGTCAACGCCGTCGGCGGCGTGCGCATCAGCGAGCCGGCGGCCGACCTGGCCGTGCTGCTCGCCATCCAGAGCTCGCTGCGCGGCAAGCCGCTGCCCAAGGGCTTCTTCGCCTTCGGCGAGGTCGGCCTGGCCGGCGAGGTCCGCCCCGCGCCGCGCGGTCAGGAGCGGCTGAAGGAAGCCGCCAAGCTGGGCTTCTCGATCGCGGTCGTGCCGCAGGCCAACGCGCCGAAGAAGCCCATCGACGGCCTGACGGTCCACCCGGTCGCCCGCATCGAGGACGCCATCGAGATCCTGCGCGGCCTGTGACGCCGCGCGGGCCGGCGACGGCAATGGCGATGGCGGCATCCGCAATCGCCACACCCCTCGCCGCGGCGGCGCGACGACAATCGCGGGTTCCGCCCGGCCACCCCGCCCGGCACCCGGCTTCACCCCTTCGGAGTTCCCCCGCATGAACCGCCTCGCCGGCATCCTGCTCGCCCTCGCCGCCATCGTCCTCGGCACCTACTTCTTCGGCTGGAAGGGCGCCATCCTGGGCACGTCCGCCGTCATCTTCTACCTGCTGCTGCAGTTCTCGCAGCTGATGCGCGTCATGCGCACGGCCCAGAACTCGCCGCTGGGGCACGTCTCCAGCGCGATCATGCTGAACTCGAAGCTGCACGCCGGGATGAAGCTGATCGACCTGATCCGGATGTGCAAGTCGCTGGGCATCAAGGTCGGGCAGGACACCTACCGCTGGACCGACATCGGCGGCGACGCGGTGGACGTGGTCATGGAACGGGGCGTCGTCGCGCGATGGGCGCTCATCCGCGCCCATGAGCCGGAATCGGCCGCCCCCGCCGACACACCGGCCGCATAAAATCCCCGACTTCGCAGCACCCGGCCCATTCGCGGCCGACAAAGGAAGACTCATGTCTCTGGACGATCGCGACGGCAAGATCTGGATGGACGGCGAGCTGGTGGACTGGCGCGACGCCAAGATCCACGTCCTGACGCACACGCTGCACTACGGCTGCGGCGCCTTCGAGGGCGTGCGCGCCTACCAGACCGACAAGGGCACCGCCATCTTCCGGCTGCGCGAGCACACCGAGCGCCTGTTCAACAGCGCCAAGATCCTGCGCATGAAGATCCCGTTCTCGATCGAGCAGGTCGAGGAAGCGCAGAAGGCCGTCGTCCGCGAGAACCAGCTGGCCAGCTGCTACCTGCGTCCGCTGACCTGGATCGGCAGCGAGAAGCTGGGCGTCAGCCCCAAGGGCAACAAGATCCACCTGATGGTCGCCGCCTGGGCCTGGGGCGCCTACCTGGGCGAGGAAGGCCTCAAGCGCGGCATCCGCGTGAAGACCAGCAGCTACACCCGCCACCACGTCAACATCACGATGACGCAGGCCAAGACGGTGTCGAACTACACCAACTCGATCCTGGCCAACATGGAAGCGACCGAGGACGGCTACGACGAGGCGCTGCTGCTGGACGCCTCGGGCTTCGTCTCCGAAGGCGCGGGCGAGAACCTCTTCGTCATCAAGAACGGCGTCGTCTACACGCCGGACCTGTCGGCCGGCGCGCTCAACGGCATCACCCGCAACACGATCTTCGCGATCTGCGAGGACCTGGGCCTGAAGCTGGTCGAGAAGCGCATCACCCGCGACGAGGTCTACATCAGCGACGAGGCCTTCTTCACCGGCACCGCCGCCGAAGTGACGCCCATCCGCGAGCTGGACCGCATCGAGCTGGGCAGCGGCAGCCGCGGCCCGATCACCGAGAAGATCCAGTCGGCCTTCTTCGACATCGTCAACGGCCGCAATCCCAAGTACGCCCATTGGCTGAGCGTGGTCTGAGCGGGCGGCCTCCGCCTCCCGCCCACCGGACCGCCAGCCTCCGCAAGCCTTCAAGAACAAGATCATGAGCGCCAACACCACCACGCCCAAGGCCACCGTCGAAGTCACCGCCCAGGACCTGCAAGGTCCGGGCGTCGTCTTCTGCCCGAATCCCAAGATGCCGCTGTGGAGCAACCACCCGCGCGTCTTCATCGACCTGAGCCACACCGGCGAAGGCGCCTGCCCGTACTGCGGCACGCTGTACAAGCTGAAGGCCGGCGAGCATCTGCCCTCCGGCCACTGAGCCAACGACGGCCGACCGTCCCGCGATCGGCCGACGCCCGCTCCCTTGAACAAGGAACGAGACCCATGGTGCGCAAGCCTCAGACCGCCCTGCTGCTGGCCTCTCCCGAGGACACCGAAGCGCAGTTCTACGAGGCCCTGCAGGCCGGCGACCTGGAGCGGCTGATGGCCGTCTGGGGCGACGAGGACGAGGTCTGCTGCGTGCATCCCGGCGGACCGCGCGTCGTCGGCGCGGCGGCGATCCGGGCGAGCTTCGAGCAGATCTTCGCCAGAGGCTCGATCCCCGTTCATCCGGAGTGCCAGCGCAGGCTCGTCAACGGCGAGACGGCGATCCACCAGGTGCTGGAGCGCGTCGAGATCACCGACGAGGACGGCGTGCAGAGCGCGTGGGTCGTCGCGACGAATGTCTACCTGAAGACGGCGCTGGGCTGGCGCATGGTCGCGCACCATGCGAGCCCGGGCACCTCGCAGGACGTGAAGCAGGAGCTGTCGATCGTGTCCGCGGGCGCACCGACGACGCTGCATTGAGAGGGTTGTCCATGCAGTACCAGGCGCCTCCCTGGTTGCCCGGAGGCCATGCGCAGACGATCTGGCCCGCGCTGTTCGCGCGGCGCTACGACGGTCCCCCGCCGCAGTTCCGCCGCGAACGCTGGCAGACGCCGGACGGCGATTTCGTCGACGTCGAGCACCTCGTCGATCCGTCGACCACCCCGCCCCTCCCGTTGAATGCCCCGCCGACCGCGTCGTCGGGCGCACAGGCTCCCGCTGCCGAGCCTGCCGAACGGCCGCTGCTGGTGCTGTTCCACGGGCTGGAAGGCTCGGTGGAAAGCCAGTATGTGCAGGCCTTCGCCGCAGTGGCGCAGCAACGGGGCTGGGCCTTCGCGATGCCCTACTTCCGGGGGTGCTCGGGGGAGCTCAACCTCGCCCCGCGCGCTTACCACTCGGGCGACTACCTCGAGATCGGCTGGATGCTGGAGCAACTGCGCGCGTCGCATCGCGGCCCGATCATCGCCGTCGGCATCTCGCTCGGCGGCAACGCGCTGCTGCGCTGGGCGCAGGAAGCCGGCGACAGCGCCGCCGCGACGGTGAAGGCCGTGTGCTCCGTCTGCTCGCCGCTGGACCTGACGGCCGCCGGCCATGCGATCGGCAAGGGCTTCAACGGGCTGGTCTATACGCGGATGTTCCTGCGGACGATGATGCCCAAGGCCATGAGCAAGCTGAAGCAGCACCCGGGCCTGTTCGACGCGGAGCGGATGCGGCGCGTGCGCAACCTCTACGAGTTCGACAACATCTTCACCGGGCCGCTGCACGGTTTCCGGGACGTCGACGATTACTGGCTGCGCGCGTCCGCCAAGCCGCATCTGGCGCGCATCCGCATCCCGGCGCTGGTGCTGAACGCGCGCAACGATCCGTTCGTGCCGGCACACAGCCTGCCCGAGCAGAGCCATGTCGGCGCGCACGTGACGCTCTGGCAGCCGCGCGAGGGCGGGCATGTCGGCTTCCCGTCGGGCCGGCCGCCCGGCCACGTGCGCACGATGCCGGAGCGCGTGACCGACTGGCTCGCGACGCGGCTCTGAGCCGCGCGCCGGGTGGCGCGCCACGCCCCCCCAACCGGCCCGCTCCGCGGACCACGACCGCAAAGGAACGCTCATGGACGCCATCGTCGAAGCCGCACTGAAGAAGTGGCCCAATGTGCCGCACTGCTACGGCTGGCTGGCGCTGGACGCGCGCGGCGACTGGTACATGCGCGACGAGCGCATCCAGGCCGCGGGCCCGTTCCCGGCGGTCAAGGGCAGCCGCATCGTGCACGACAAGCTGATCGGCTTCATCGACCGCAACTACGCCTCGGACGACCAGGGCGCCTGGTTCTTCCAGAACGGGCCGCAGCGGGTCTACGTGGAGTTGGAGGCCGCGCCCTGGATCTGGCGCCTGCAGCCGGACGGCCGCGTGCTGAGCCATACCGGGCGCGAGGCGCAGGTCGCCGGCGCCGTGCTCGATGAGCGGGACCGGCTGTTCCTCGAGACGGATCTCGGCCTGGGACTGGTCCACACGCAGGACATGGGGCCGGCGGCGGACGCGCTCGAGGCCGGGCGCTGGGCGATGTCGAACGCCACGCACGCCGAGTTGATCGCCCGCCATGGGGTGTTGCTGGCGCCCCTCGACCCGAAGGGGGAATCGGGCAAGTCCTGACCCTGCGAGGCGGGGCCGGGCCAGTCGTCCGCGCCGTCACCCTGACCGTCGTCGAGACGATCGCCCATGAAAAAGCCGACCCGGGGGTCGGCTTTCGTGTCGCTGGCGGGCGCGGTTTACTGCGACGCGGCGGAGGCCGGAGCAGCGGCGGACGCGCCGGCATCGGCGCCCGAGGCGGCCGCCGCGGGCAGCTTCGGCTCGTCGAACTTGGCGCCGCCCTGGTTGGCCATGTAGACGACGGCGCGGGAGATCTCGAAGTCGCTGAAGTCGCCGCCGCCTTGCGGGCCCATGTTGCCCTTGCCCTTGAGGGCGGAGTGCACCAGGGTGTCGAAGCCGGTCTTCAGGCGCGGGCCCCAGGCGTCATGGTCGCCGAGCTTGGGCGCGCCGGCCGCGCCGGTGGCGTGGCAGGCCGCGCACTGGCCCTGGAAGACCTGTTCGCCGGTCTTCATGGCTGCGGGGTTCGTGAGGTCCTTGAGCTCGATCGAGCCCACGGGCTGGATGCGTGCGGCGACGGCCTGCGCCTCGAGGCCGGTGCCGCCGGCGCCGGGCTTGATCTCGCTGGACACGTAGTTCGCGAGCATCACGATGATCACGATCGGAATGACGAAGGCGAAGAAGACGGCGACGACCAGTTGCTTGGGTGTCTTGATCGGGCCCTCGTGGGCGTCGTGTCCTTCGGCGTGCGTGTCCTGGGCGTTGGCGTGGTCCTGGGTTCCGCTCATGAATTCCTCGTGGATCGAATCGAATACGGCAGAAGCGAGTCCGTGTTTCGAAGGGGGTGTCGGATGACGTGGCGCCCTGGGAAAACCGGACCGGGGAACAGCAAATCGGCGCAGTATAGCCAGCCCCCTGTCGCCCCACCCTGGGGCTTTCGTCAAGGTCGGCACGTTGGTGGGGCAGGTGTTGCGCGAGGGTCGCGCAGGTGTTCGCGATGGTTCCGTTTTGCCGGGACGCGCGCGGTCGGGTCGGGGAGGGTCAGAAGAAGGCTAGAATGCGCGCTTCCCGCGGCGACCGTGGTGAAGTGGATATCATTGGGCCCTCCGAAGGCTTAGTCGCAAGTTCGATTCTTGCCGGTCGCACCAGAATACCGAGAAGCCGGTTGTCACGAGAGTGGCAACCGGCTTTCTGCTTTCATGAAAGCTAGCAGGCACCGGGAGGGTCAGGTGTTGCCCCCTGTTGCAGTCGAAGCTCCGATCGAGCACCGCAGCGTTCAGTGCCTACAACGTGCATTTGCCGAGGGTTGCACTTCCCGAAGCTCCCTGATGCATAACGCGTGCTGGATGGCAACGGAATCGGCGATGCCCCTAGCACTCTTCTGATGTCTCGCAATTGCCGACTGCTCGCCTGCCCCCCGTAGACAGAGGCGTTCGAGTGGTGGACAGATCAGACATGTAGACCTACCGTTGGTCTGGACTCGCCGATAGACTCCTTGCGCCCAAAGAGGCCCAAGATATCGGAGATTTCCATAATAAGACCAGGGAGGTATATGTCAGTTCCTAGCGAGACTATAAAAATAGTTGGCCGCCGCGGCGATTCGCGCGCGGTAATTAATGACTCCGCGTCTAAGGAAATAATTTTCGCGGTAGTCGGGCCAGCGGGCTCCGGCACGACATTCATTGCACAGAAATTGGTTAGCGCAGTAGGAAGCATACTTCAGACCGCGCAAGTAACTCACATAAAAGCTAGTTCTGTAATCGCTGCCACGTTAGCCGAAGGCGCATTAGATGGCATCGAAAACATGGAGAGAGCGAAGCTACTCCAAGATGCTGGAGATCTCCTCCGAAAGGACGACGAAGCTGCAATTGGCTCGCTTCTAACAATCAAAATCAAGGAAGAGCGGGAGAAATTCAAGGCAGCAAGCGACAAAACAAATGTCGCGTCACTTCGGATCGATGAATCAAACTCTGCCCCGCGGGTATATGTAATCGATTCTCTGAAGCATCCCGCAGAGGTTGAACTGCTTCGAGCTGTCTATCGTGAAGCATTCTGCTTAATCGGTGTCGTGTGTGAGGAAGACGCACGCAAAGAACGTCTCAAGAAGAAGAAATGGCGTTCTTCAAGCTCCGACCAAGTCGATGAATTTATTAAACGGGATGAGGATGGCAGCGATCGTTGAGGTCAAAAAGTTTCCAAAACGTTCCACCTAGCTGATTTCTTTATTGATAACACCGCTTCCCAGTTTACGGACGACGGCAACGAAAACAAGGACTGGGGGGTTCCGGAAAAGCTTGGTCGGTTACTCGACATCCTCGATGGGAAAAAAGTAATCAGACCGTTTGCCAGCGAAACAGGCATGTATCACGCTGCCGGCGCAAAAATGCGAAGTGCATGTCTATCGCGGCAAGTTGGCGCTGCGCTAACCGACCAGCGCGGTAATGTCATAGCCACCGGCACCAATGAAGTTCCAAGAGCGGGCGGTGGTGTTTATGGCGGCGAATTTGCCTTTGAACAAGGTGCCGTGCCCCCGGATCATCGGTGCGCAGTGAAGAACAAATATTGCAGCAACACTCGCATCCAAGATGAAATCATGGAGGAAGTGCTCGACGCACTTCCCATCACAGGCCAAGCGCCCGACAGAGCTGAGTTGAAGAAGGCGCTAAAAGGAACGACGCTTGCCAGGTTGCTTGAGTACAGCCGTGCGGTGCACGCAGAGATGGACGCACTGCTAACTGCTGCGAGACTTGGAAAATCGACTGTCGACACCAAATTGTTTGTCACCACCTTTCCCTGTCATTATTGTGCGAGGCATATTCTTTCCGCCGGAGTGGATGAGGTCCAATTTATTGAACCATATCCAAAGAGTCGGGCATTCACCTTGCACGGGGAGGCAATCGAAACCGTTTTCACGACATGGGTGAAGAAGTCCCCGGACCGCCCCGCAAAGGTTCTATTTCGGCCATTCACTGGCGTCGCCCCGCGACTCTATGGTCGCGCGTTCTTAAAAAATCGAGAACTTAAGAACGAAAACTCTGGAGACATGGAGGTTTCGGAACCAAAATGGGCGCCAGGTCTACTTGAGGCGAGTTATCTTCAGTTGGAAAAGAAGTTAGAGGGCTCGGATCAATGAGCAACGTAATTCATCTCTTCGGAACGATTTTGCGATCCCCGAAGAGCGTTCAGAAAGAAGACTCCAGTGCCGATCTTATAAATGGCACGCCGGAGCAACTGAGCCTATCTTTCGCAGCTCCAGCTGTACTTGTTCAAGTCCTCTGCCAAGACTTTGAAGGTGGCGTTAGCTTCGTTGACTTTCTAGACGCCATTGCGCCGCGCTTTATTGCGGACATGCGCGTGTCTCCACGACTGGACTTCATCTGCCCCTCGCGAAATCAAACGCTTGAATTTCTTGCTGCGCGTCAAATTAGTTATCGCGACATTTTAGGAAGAATAGGGGCCAAGTCCTACGATGACGCAACGGCGCGTCGAAACGAAGCCTTGACGGCACTAAGCGCCTTCGCGGAATTTTCAGATGAAGGGCCAATTCTTTCGCTTTTTGACGATCAGACTTTTCTGCAGAACTGCAGCACGGCGATGCAAGGATTGTTTGAGCCTATGTATATGCAGAAGCACGAACTCGAAAGAGTCATCTTCGAGAATTCGCGGCAGCAAATGTAAATTCCCGTCCTCGTAGGAGGTGCTGCAGGATTTTTCTCCGAGAGTAGGACGCCCATTCACTGTCGCGCCCGTTCACACGCTTCTGCAGGACAGCGAGCCGATCGGGAAGATCCCGGCGCTGCCCCCATCGGCGGGCCTACCGACACGCAAATTCGCTCATACGGGTGCCGCCATTTGTGCGATTGCTACGCGAACGGATTTCCTTAGAGTTCCTCACCTCTGCTCCAGCGCGACCGGCAAAGTCAGCGCTTCACTGGAGTCGGCTTCACGCCCCAAGAGGTCTTCGGATGGAACTGCTCAAAGAGAATTGGATCAGGCTTGCCTACGGAGCGGCCAGCGTCGGCATCGCTTGGGCCGCATATCACTTCCGCATCGAAGTGCTGTCGGACAAGGACACCTTCGACCGCTTCAGCTACATCGGCGGGGTCGCGACCTTCATCGGTCTTCTGATCACGGTGTCTGAAGTGCTGCAAGCGATCAGCATCTCCAAGGGCATCCGCGCCGAGGCGCGGGCGCTGCTCGCCGAAGCGCGGAAGGTGGATCGCGCAGCGCTCCTGAGCGAGTGCCTGTTGTTGATCGATCGCATCAACGACGACCTCATCGACAACCGGAGGTCCACAGCCCTGCAATGCGTCCAGCAGGCTCGGCGGTCTTTCTTGCGGGCCGTGCCGCCTGGCCCTGAGACCGACGAGTTGTCCATCGGGCTTGTGGGACTTGAGGCGCATCTTCAGGACGCCATCCGATCCAACGATCGAGACGAACGTCTCTCCAAACGCGTTCTGACCGACATCCAGGAGCGTTCCCTGGATGTGAAACAAGCCCTTGAACAACTCATATCCGGAAGGAGCAAACCCCATGTTTCCTGAGAAGGTCCGACACTTTGTGTCCGAGCTCGTGCAGCGCACTGAAGCCGGAGAGCTCCCGTGGACGTACGACTATTTCGACGCTGTCTTCTGCACGGCAAAAAACTTCTCCGCGAGGCTGCTCTTCTCCCAGAACTCGCGGGAGTCTTGCACCCAATTCGTCCTGGTCTATCGCGACGCCGAAGACAACCTCTACGACTTCTGCGTCACAAGCCTTGCCAGTGACATCACCGATTACCACCTCGCGAAGCAGCTCTTCGACACGGCCCGCGCCAGCGGGATGGCGCTCCCGTTCTGACATCCCGAAAGATGGACACTGAGGCGACCCCTTCCAAGGAACAGAACGCCATGCGCCTCCTCATCCTCGGCGGCACCGTCTTCCTCGGTCGCCACGTCATCGACGCCGCGCTGGCGCGCGGTCACACGGTCTCGATGCTGAATCGTGGCCGGCACGGCCCAGGGCTGTTCCCCGAGGTCGAGCGGCTCATCGGCGATCGCGACGGCGACATGAGCGCGCTGCGCAGCCGCGAGTTCGATGCGGTCATCGACTGCACCGCCTTCAACCCCGCGCAGATCGAGCGCACGGTGGACGCGCTCGACACGGGCGCGCCGCATGTCGTGCTCGTGTCCTCGATCTCGGCGTATGGCGTGTTCCCGCCGCATCGCGTCTTCGACGAATCAACGCCGCTCGCTGAGGGCAACGAAGGCTACGGTCCGCTCAAGGCCCGTGCCGAAGAAGCACTCGCCCGCGCCCTGCCCGACCGCCACGCGATCGTGCGCCCGGGGTTGATCGTCGGCCCGCATGACCCGACCGGTCGATTCACCTATTGGCCGACGCGCGTCGCTCGCGGCGGCGAGGTGCTCGCCCCCGGGCGGCCCGAGCGGCCGGTGCAGGTCATCGATGTACGCGACCTGGCCGCGTTCTGCGTGGCACTGGCGGAGTCGCGCACCACCGGCGCGTTCAACGCGGTCGGCCCGCAACTGCCGATGCAGACGCTGCTCGACGCATGCCTGCAAGCCGCGCCGGGCAGCGATGCCCGCTTCCACTGGAAGCCGGACGCCATGCTGCTGGTGCTCGGCGTGGCGCCTTGGACCGGGCTGCCGCTGTGGCTGCCCGAAGAGGATCCGACCCACGGCGGCATGCTGCTGGGCGACGTATCCCGCGCCGTCGCCGCGGGTCTCACGACCCGGCCCATCCAGGAGACGGCCGCCGGCACCCTCGCCTGGGCGAAAGCGCCGCGCGAGGCGGGCTGGGATGCCAGCAAGCTCGTCGCGACGCTGACGCTAGAGCGAGAGGCCGAGATCCTCGCCGGCCGTTCCGCCACGAGCCGTCCGAGCGGCCCGGGCGGCTCCGGCCACATCACGTCAACCTGAACACCCCGATCGCCGTCGACAGTCGCTGCGACTGGTCCTTGAGGCTCTCCGCCGCCGAGGCCGCTTCCTCGACCAGCGCCGCGTTCTGCTGCGTCATCTGATCCAGCTGACCCACCGCGGCGTTCACCTGGTTAATGCCGTCGCTCTGCTCCTGCGACGCCGCGCGGATCTCGGCAATGATGTCCGTCACCCGCTGCACGCTGGTCACGATGTCGGTCATCGTCGTGCCCGCGTCGCTGACCAGCCGCGAACCCGATTCCACCCGGTCCACGCTCGTCGCGATCAGCGTCTTGATCTCCTTGGCCGCCTGCGCGCTGCGCTGCGCCAGCGAGCGCACCTCGCTCGCCACCACCGCGAAGCCCCGGCCCTGCTCGCCGGCCCGTGCCGCCTCGACCGCCGCGTTCAGCGCCAGGATGTTGGTCTGGAACGCGATGCCGTCGATCACGCCGATGATGTCGGCGATGCGCCGCGAGCTGTCGCTGATCTCGCCCATCGTCGCCACGACCTGGCCCATCACCGCGCCGCCGCGCTGCGCCGTCTCCGCCGCCGATCCGGCCAGCTGATTGGCCGTCGTCGCCGCGTCCGCGGTCTGCCGCACCGTGCCCGTCAGCTGCGTCAGCGACGCCGCCGCCTGCTGCAGGTTGGACGCCGTCTGCTCCGTACGCGCCGACAGGTCCATGTTGCCCGTGGCGATCTCCGCGCTCGCCGTGCTGATGCTGTCCGTCGATCCGCGCACCTCGCCGATCAGGCGGACCAGCGCGCCCTGCATCTCGCTCAGCGACCGCAGCAGCTGGCCCGTCTCGTCGCCGCCCGTCGTCTCGATGCGGCCCGTCAGGTCGAAGCGCGCGATGGCATCGGCCACCTCCGCCGCCTTGGCGAGCGGACGCGTGATCGATCGCGTCAGCCACACCGCCAGGGCCCCGCCCGCCATCAGCGCCACCAGCCCGAACACCACCAAGGCGGTCCGCGCCCGCGCGTTGGTCTCCGCCAGCGCCTTCAGCGCCGAGTCGAGCTGATCACGCTGCTGCTGCGCGATCACGCGGATGCTCTCCAGATACGCCGCCGCGGCCGGCTTGAACTGCTCGTCGAAGAGCTGCTTCGCCCGCGCCGGGTCGCCTTGCTTCTTCGCCTCGGTGATCGTGTCGCGCACCTTGATGTAGGTCTTGCGCAGATCGATCACGCGGTCGAAGGCGGCGCGTTCCTCCGGTGAGTCCAGCAGCTTGTCCATCCGACCCTGCAGCTCCGTCGAGGACTTCGTCGACTCCGCCGCCTGCTCGGCGAAGAAGGTCGCCAGGGCCGGGTCCGCGCTCACGGCGATCGCCGTCGTGCGCGTCCCGCCGTTGAAAACGTTGCGGTACCAGTCGGAGGCCACCCGCTCGGTGACGATGGTCTCCTGGTACATGGACTCCGTCTGCGCCGCCACGCGGCTCAGCCCCAGATATCCCATCGCCGATCCGATCAGCGCAATCACCAGCACCAGGGCCTGCACCAGGCCCAGTCGCCGGCCGATGGACCCGCGGACGTTCACGTTGGACGTCATGTTTTTTCTCCTCGGTCGCCGGCCCGAAGGGAGATCGGACCCCGCGCGGCGCGATGTTGGCACCCCCACCGTACACCCATCTCAAGCCGCCGTTAAGAGGCATCGGCCCTGTGGAAAGCTTGGCACAGGTGTGGGCGATGCTCAGATCCGGGGCGTCAATCGCACCTGGGGGAGGGGTTTGAGCGAGCCGACATCCAGCGTGCGCGGCTGGCCGGAGAGCTTGCGCGGCGTCGCGGCGCCGAGGCCGTCCAGGCCGGTGAGGAACCGCGCCGCCTCGGCCCGCATCGCCGACGAGCGCTGGTAACGCGTATCCGTGTCGAGCAGCACCAGCCAGTCCCCCGCCGTCCCCGTCCCGGTGCTCCTGCTCGTGCCCGTCGCCATCACCGAGGCCATCACCGACGCCAGCGCCACGGTCGCCGGCTGCATCACGCCGAGGAAGGTCGTCAGCCTGGCGCGCCGGTGGCTGTCCCAGCCTGCCCCGCCCTCTGCGCCCGACGGGTGGAAACGCGCGACCAGGCGCCGAGCCGCCATGTCGCCCGCCTCCGCCAACGCGGCGATCGTGCCGGCGGGCATCGCGAGGTTGAGCCCGCCCTCGTCCGCCTTCTGGCTGATCTGGACGATGCGGTCGCGGAAGCCCGGCGTGGGGAACAGGATCTCGTCGCGCCAGTTCTGCATCGTGGCGACGATGCTCCACAGGAAGCCGGCCAGCCCCGCCAGCGGCGCCTTCTCCCGCGCCTGCGGCGCGTGGTGCTCCCAGCCGTCGACCAGGTCCGGCTCCGGCCAGTAGCGCAGGCGGCCGCCGCGGTCGTCCTCGGGCAGGTAGATCCGCCCACCCTCGTTGCCCGGGTCCACGGGCCGGATCACGTGGTCCGGATGCGGACGCTTCAGGTTGACCGCGAAGGTCGGATGGCGCGGCAGCATCGCGTCGAACAGGTGCAGCGGCAGGTTGCTGCCGATGCCGCCGTCCGAGAACCAGATGCGCGTCGCCCGCAGTCTCAGGCCGCGGCGCTCCTCGGCCGTCACCGCGGCGCGGACCGCCGCCTGCGTGCGCTGGTTGGCCGTGCGCGACCAGTCCACGGCGTACAGCGGCACCGCCGACAGCAGCAGCGGAAAGCTGAGGCTCATCCGGATCGCCACCACCACCGGCAGATCGCCATGCCGGGGCAGCGGGCGCAGCTCGCGGCCCTGGGCGCTCTCGATCACCGGACCGTCATGGCCACTGCCGAACGGGGCCGCCAGCGCCGCCATCACCGCCGGCGGGAACAGCCGCGACCATTCCGTCGGGTCGTAATAGAACATCGGCGTCCCGGGCCGGAACGGGATGCTGTAGACCATCTGCTGGCTGACCGCGCTGGTGATCACCTCGAGGTTGATGCGCCGCGTCGCCGGGTCCGGTCCCCACAGCTCGCCGAAGCTCAACGGCGGGCCATCGACGCTCTTGCCGGCGAGCTCGTTGAAGTAGACGTAGAGCCAGTCGGTGAGCGCGGTCTGTCCCTCGTGCCCCGGCTGGGTCTGGCCGCTGCACAGGCCATAGCCGTTGTCCTTGAGCCCGCGGAGCAAGCCACGGGTGAAGAGCACCAGCACGGTCCCGGCAACGGCTGCCGCCACGAGTGCCACGATCACCGCCAGCCCCGCGACCGCGAGCAGCTTCTGCCAGGGCCCGGTCGCCGCGTCCGGCATGAGCAGCCCGGCATAGGGCACCAGCAAGGCGGCGCCCATGCCGGCGATCGCCAGTGCCGCGAGACCGTGCATCGCGACCATCCCGCCGAGCACCGACGCCACCGCCGCGCCCACCGGCTTGCCGAGCGCCCGCGTCAGCACGTCGAAGTGGCGGCGCAGCGCGGGAACCGGCTGGAAGAGCGTGAACAGCCGGCTGCGAGCGGGGCCACGTCTTGCGCCCGGGAGTTCGGCGCCGAGCTCCTCCGGCAGCCGGGCCAGCCGCTCGAAAGCGCCGGCATGGCCGCGCTGACGGCCGAATTCCGCCGCGGCGCTCGCCCCGGCCGCGATCGCGCCCGCCGAGGTGCCGCCGATGTTCTTGAACCGGTATCGATCGGAGAGCCCGGCCACCAGCCGCGGATAGATCACGCCGCTGGTGACGCCGCCCTTCATGACGAGGTCGCAATGACTGACCCCCTCCGCCTCCGGCCCCGCCTCTGACTGCCGCATGTCGTCGCTTCCCACGTCGCCCTCCATGACGCCCTCCATGACGCCTGATTCTCAGGGTCCGGGCGACAGGCGTTGTCAGGATCCTTCGGACTCGGCCTCGCGCACGCTGCCGTCGCGGAGCATCACGCGGTGATCGCCGAAGCGCGCCAGATCCTCGGGGTCGTGCGTGATCATCAGCATCGGCACGCCGACGCGCTCGAGCAGCGTATCGAGCTCCGTCCGCATGCGGCCGCGCAGCGCCGGATCGAGCGCGGAGAACGGTTCGTCGAGCAGCAGCGCGCGCGGCTCGTTCACCAGCGCGCGCGCCAGCGCGGTGCGCTGACGCTGGCCGCCGGACAGCTGGTGCGGTCGCTGCTGCGCGACGCGTTCCAGCTCGAAGGCCTGGATCCAGCGGTCGACCGCCTCGCCGCCCTCGTGCCGTGACGGGTTCCGCCAGCCGCGCTTCAGCGCGAAGGCGATGTTCTGCCGCACCGTCAGCCGCGGGAACAGCGCATAGTCCTGGAACAGATAACCCAGCCGCCGCTCGCGGGCCGGCACGTCGATGCGCGATGCGCTGTCGAAGACCGGATGACCGTCGATGTGGATCGTGCCCTCGTCGGGCTTCAACAGGCCGGCGATCGCCTGCAGCGTCAGGCTCTTGCCGGCGCCCGACGGCCCGTAGATCACCGTCCGCCGCGCATCGGTGCTGAAGGCGACATCGAGCTCGAAGCGGCGACCGCCGCCCTCGACATGCTTGCGGATGCGCACCTCGAAGCTCATGCGCCGCTCCTCGGTCCGGCCAGCCGGCCGGCGGCCAGAAGCACCACGACGCAGGTCAGCGACACGATCAGCACCAGCAGGTTGGCGGTGTCGTCCTGCCCGGCCTGCACCGCCTCGTAGACCGCGACCGACAACGTCTGCGTCTTGCCCGGGATGCTGCCCGCGACCATCAGCGTCGCGCCGAACTCGCCCAGCGCGCGGGCGAAGGCCAGCAGCACGCCGGCCAGCACGCCGCGCCACGCCATCGGCAGCGTCACGCGGAAGAACAGCGCCCATTCATTGAGCCCCAGCACGCGGCCGGCGCGCTCCAGCTGCGGATCGACGCCCTCGAACGCGGCACGCGCGGACTTCATGACCAGCGGGAAGGCGACGATCGTTGCCGCGATCACCGCGCCCTGCCAGGTGAAGATCAGGTTGATGCCGAAGGTCTCCCACAGCCACGCGCCCAGCCAGCCGCGCTTGCCGATGACCACCAGCAGGTAGTAGCCGAGCACCGTCGGCGGCAGCACCATCGGGAGCGTCAGCACGGCGTCGAGCAGCTCCCGTCCCGGAAAGCGCAGACGCGCGAGCGCGAAGCCGGCGACCACCCCGAGCACCAGATTGAGCGCGGTCGCCCAGCCGGCGACCTTCAGCGACAACGCGAGCGCGATCCAGGCAGGTTCCACGGGGATGCCGCTCCTCAGCCGGATGTCAACGGCCGCTCAGGGCTTCTGGAAGCCATGTCTGGCCAGCACCGCCTGACCGGCGGCCGAGGCGACGAAGTCCAGGAACTGCCTGCCGCCCTGGGCATTCATGCCGCCGTTCGTAATGGCGATCGGATAGGAGATGGGCGTCTCGGTCGGCACGCTGAACAGGATGCGGACCTTGTCCTTCAGCACGAGGGCGTCGGTCGCGTAGACGAAGCCGGCCTCGGTCTCGCCGCGCGAGACGTAGTCCAGGGCCTGGCGCACGTTCTGCGCGTAGACCGCCTTGGGCTCGACGGTCCTCCACAGCTTGGCCTTCTCCAGCGCGCCCTTGGCATAACGGCCGGCAGGCACGCCTTCCGGCTTGCCGATGGCGATGCGCTTCACGCCCGGCTGCTGCAGGTCGGCGAGCGTCTTCAGCGCGACGCCGTTCTCGGCGGGCGTGACGACGACCAGCGCGTTGGTGACGAAATTGCGCCGCGTGCCGTCGACCAGCAGCTTCTGCTGCTGGGCCTTGTCCATCGTCTCCTGGTCGGCCGACGCGAAGACGTCGACCGGCGCGCCTTTGGTGATCTGTGCGAGCAGCGCGTCCGACGCGGCGAAGTTGAACTGGACCTTGGTGCCCGGATGCGCGGCCTCGAAAGCCGGGGCCAGTTCCTTGAACGCGTTGGTCAGGCTGGCGGCGGCGGAGACCGTCACGTCCGCCGCATGCGCGAGGCCGGCGGCCATCAGCGCGAGACTCAGCACGGCGGCTCGGCGAGCGATCTGGACGGGGCGAATCGAGCGCATGGCGAGTCCCTCGAAGGGCGGACACGGAGGAGGATCGCAATATATCTCAGGATATTGCGCCTCAGGCGGCGAGGAGCTTCATCAGCTGCTTGATCTCGCCTTTGCAGGCTGCCAGTGCGGTCTCCTCGATCTGCCGATAGAGCGCGACGAGCGCCCGACCGGACTCGGTGAGCGCGCTCCCGCCGCCCTTGGCGCCACCGGCGGCGGTGGCAACGGCGGGTTCCTTGAGCGCGCGGTTGGTCTCATCGATCAGCAGCCACGCGCGGCGATAGGACATGTCCAGCGACTTCGCTGCCGCGGTGATGGAGCCGGTCTCGTCGAGTGCTTCCAGCAACGCGATCTTGCCCGGCCCGATGGCGATGACCTCGCCGACGGTGACGCGCATGCGGAGCTTGAGCGCTGGCTTCAGCGCCGGTTTGGGCGTGGACGGAGCGGCAGTCGAGCGGGCAACCATGTCGCGCATTACACCCGAAGCCGCGCCCGGAACGCGCGCTCAGTCCGCCAACTTCCAGCAGCCTCGTCCGGCCGCCTTCGCGGCGTAGAGCGCGTTGTCGGCGCGGCCGAGCAAGGCCACGTCGCCCTCGGCCCCGCCGTCATGGCAGGCGATGCCGATGCTGGTCGACAGCTGCAGGTCCTGCCCCTGCAAGGTCAGCGGCGCCATCACCACCGCCAGCACCTTCTCCGCGACGAGCGTCGCCTCCTGAGGGGCATGCAGGTTCTCGATGATCAGGACGAACTCGTCGCCGGCCAGGCGGCAGAGCTGGTCGGTCTCGCGGATCGCGCCGCGCACGCGGTCGGCGAAGGCCCTCAGCACCACGTCCCCCGCCGCATGCCCCATCGAATCGTTCACCTGCTTGAAGTGGTCCAGGTCCAGGAACATCAGTGCCATCGTGCGCTCGTTCCGACGCGTGCGGGCGATGGCGTCGGCGAGGCGGGACTCGAACTGGCGCCGGTTCGGCAACCCGGTCAACGGGTCCACGCGGCTGAGCTGGTCCAGTTCCCGCTCCACCTGCTTGAACGGCGTGATGTCCGTCGCCAGCGTGTACACGCCCGCGACGCTGCCATCGGGACGCAGATCGGGCACGTACTCGGCGAGCATGTCGCGCACCACGCCGTTGGATTCGGAGCGCGTCTCGAAACGCTGCCGCGCGCCGGCCAGTGCCGCCTTCAGGAAGGGTTGCCGCTGCGCATGCAGCACCGGCCCGATGACCTCGGCCAGCGGCCGGCCCAGCACGGCCTCCGGCTCCATGCCCATCCAGGTCCGGAAGGTCGCGTTGAGGAAACACAGGCGCTCCTCCGCGTCGATGTAGGAGATCAGCACCGGGAGGTTGTCCGCGATCGTGCGCAGCCGGCGCTCGCTGGCCTCCTGCCGCAGCATCGCATCGTGCAGCTCCAGCGTGCGCGCCTCGACGCGCAGCTCCAGCGACGCGTTCAGCTCCGCCAGCGAGCGGTCCTGCGCCACCTGCCGCTCCGCCAGCTCGTTCAGCGCGTGCGACAGCACTGCCGCCTCGCGGTAGCCGCCGACGGTGGGAAGCGCGTCCTCGCTCAGGTGACGGCGCTGCGCGATCGCCTTGGCCAGTTGGTGCAGCGGCCGGCTCATGCGCCGCGCCAGCCACCAGC
Source organism: Roseateles noduli (assembly GCF_050626985.1). NCBI lineage: Bacteria > Pseudomonadati > Pseudomonadota > Betaproteobacteria > Burkholderiales > Sphaerotilaceae > Roseateles > Roseateles noduli. The sequence goes on along the minus strand of NZ_CP192463.1, from coordinate 5,151,472 downwards.
TCAGCGGCACGGCCATCGCCAGCAGCAGCAACGCGCTGAGCATGATCTGGCGCCGCAACCCGTAGTAGTCCGCCAGCGCCACCGCCACCGGCTGCCTCACCAGCACCGTCCAGCCCAGGCCGGGATAAAGGCCGTAACCCTGGCTGGGCACGCTGACGGCGAAGTAGTCGACCCCGTCGGCCTCGTGGTGCCGCAGGCCCTGGCCGTGCTCGGTGCCGATCGGCATCTGCTTGCCCTCTCGGTCCGACGGCCCCAGGATCACCACACCGTCCTTGCCGAGCACCAGCGCATCGGCCTGGTGGGACGCCATCGTCGCGTCGATCAGTTCACTCTTGATCTGCCGCGCCCAGCCCCAGCTCAGGTGGACGCCGAACACGCCCTGCAGCTGACCGCGGCTGTCGAGCAACGGGATCGCGAAGTCGACGAAGCGCCACGGCTCGTTCTGGCGCGGCAGCAGCTTCTCCAGCAGCAGGGCCGCATGCACGTCGCCGACGAAGGGCTGGCCGCCCCTCGCCCCCTGCCACCACGGACGCTTGGAGACGTCGACGCCGTCCAGCAGCCCGCCGGCGGCCGCCAGCACCTTGCCCTGCCCGTCGGTCACGCCCAGCCACGCGAAGTGGTCGAAGCCCACCTGCACCTGATCCAGCGCGCGGCGCATCGCCTCGGGATCGTCGAAGCGTCGGAAGGGCTCCAGCTGAGCCAGCACCCGGACTTCCTTGAACTGCTGCGCCATGCCGCGATCCAGCGCATCGCGGAAGTCGACCGCGACCTGCCGCAGCGACTCGACCGCGCGGCGCTCGGCATGGGCGCGGGCGAAGTTCTCGATCAGCACCGCGGAGGTCAGCAGCGCCACCGCCACCACCGCCAGCACCATGGCGGTCAGCCAGCGGCCCAGCGAGGCGCGCGAGCCGCGCGGGGGGACGAAGCCGTCGGCGTTCACGCCGCCGGATTCGGAGGGACCGCCGGGGACTGGCGGGGTGGGCAGGACCTGCGTGTTCTCGTGCATCGCGACAGTTGTAGCGAGAGCCGGGCCGACCCGCAACGCGGGATAGTGCCACTGCACCAGCGGCGGGCAAAGACCGACCCTGTCCGGGCACCGTCGCGGGGCGGGCTTTGCAGGCGCACCAAAAGCGATCAAGCTGGAGGCCTTGCCCGCCCGTCCGCCGCACGGGGGTGGGCACGAGGCTTGCAACCTGCCCTTTCCGACCGCCAACCGGAGGCGGTCCGTCCCCTGGAGACCTCATGCATGCGCTGACCCTTCCGGCCGCTGGCCACTATGACGAGATGCTGCTGCAAAGCGGCGCGATCCGGCCCAGTTACCAGGACTTCGCGGACTGGCTGCACGCGCAGACGCCCGACACCCTCGCCAAGAAGCGGGCCGAGGCCGACCTGCTGTTCCACAAGGTCGGCATCACCTTCGCCGTCTACGGGGACGAGGCCGGCGCCGAGCGCCTGATCCCCTTCGACACCGTCCCGCGCATCGTGCCCGCCGACGACTGGCGGATGCTGGAGCGCGGCCTGCGCCAGCGCGTCACCGCGCTCAACCGCTTCCTGTGGGACATCTACCACGACCATGAGATCGTGAAGGCCGGCCTGATCCCGGCCGAACAGGTCTTCGCCAACGCGCAGTACCAGCCGGCGATGCAGGGGCTGGACCTGCCGCTGGGCGTCTACGCCCACATCACCGGGGTGGACCTGATCCGGCATTCCGACGGCGGCTATTACGTGCTGGAGGACAACCTGCGCGTGCCTTCCGGCGTCAGCTACATGCTGGAGAACCGCAAGATGATGATGCGGCTCTTCCCGGAGCTGTTCGCGAAGTATCCGATCGCGCCGGTCGCGCACTACCCGGCGCTGCTGCTGAACACGCTGCGCCAGGCCAGCCTGGCGGACAACCCGACCGTCGTCGTGATGACGCCGGGGCCGTTCAATTCCGCCTACTTCGAGCATGCCTTCCTCGCGCAGCAGATGGGCGTGGAGCTGGTCGAGGGCCAGGACCTGTTCGTCAAGGACGGCTTCGTGTTCATGCGGACCACCGTCGGCCCCAAGCGCGTCGACGTGATCTACCGCCGCATCGACGACGCCTTCCTCGACCCGCTGGCCTTCCGGTCGGATTCGATGCTGGGCGTGCCGGGGCTGCTGTCGGTCTACAAGCAGGGCCACGTGGTGCTGGCCAACGCGGTCGGCACCGGCGTGGCGGACGACAAGTCCATCTACCCGTACGTGCCGGACATGGTCCGTTTCTACCTCGGCGAGGAACCCATCCTGCACAACGTGCCGACCTGGCAGTGCCGCAAGCCGCAGGACCTGGACCACGTGCTCGCCAACATGGCCGAGCTGGTGGTGAAGGAGGTGCACGGCGCCGGTGGTTACGGGATGCTGGTCGGACCGGCCTCTACCGTCGCCGAGATCGAGGCCTTCAAGGAGCGCGTCAAGGCCGACCCCTCGAACTACATCGCGCAGCCGACGCTGTGCCTGTCGAGCTGCCCGACCTTCGTCGAGCGCGGCATCGCGCCGCGTCACATCGACCTGCGGCCCTTCGTGCTCTCGGGGCGCGAGGTCAACATGGTCGCCGGCGGCCTGACGCGCGTGGCGTTGAAGGCAGGCTCGCTGGTCGTCAATTCGTCCCAGGGTGGCGGCACCAAGGACACCTGGATCCTGGAGAACTAATAATGATGAAGCCCCCACGCTCACTTCGTCCACTGCCCCCCGAGGGCGCGCAAGCCCCCCTTGGGACGGCCCGGCGGGAGGCTTGAATGCTCAGTCGTACCGCCGCACAGCTCTACTGGATGAGCCGCTACATGGAGCGCGCCGAGAACCTGGTGCGCATGCTCGACGTCACGCATTCGCTGTCGCTGCTGCCGCAATCGCGCGGCGCGGCGACGGAACTCGCCGCGCCGCTCGCCGTCACCGGCACGCTCGAGGCCTACCAGGCGCGGCACCCGCAGTTGAGCGCCGCGCAGCTCTTCCGCTTCATGGGGATCGATCTGGAGAACCCGGCCTCGGTGCTGTCCTGCATCCGGCAGGCGCGCGAGAACGCGCATGCGGTGCGCGGCCAGATCACCGCCGAGATGTGGGAAGCCATCAACACCAGCTGGCTGGAAGCCCGCGAGCTCGCGCGCAAGGGCGTGGCCGAGCCCTCGTCGTTCTTCGACTGGGTGAAGGAGCGCTCCCACCTCTTCCGCGGCGCGACCTACGGCACGCTGCAGCGCAACGACGCGTACTGCTTCATCCGGCTGGGCACCTTCGTCGAGCGCGCGGACAACACCGCGCGGCTGCTGGACGTGAAGTCGCAGCTGATCGCGCCGGCCGTGGACACGCTGGCGCCGGTCGACGCGCCGAGCGAGAGCGCGCCCGACTTCTACGCCTGGAACGCGCTGCTGCGCTCGCTGTCGGCCTTCGAGGCGTACCACGCCGCCTATCGCGACAGCCTGAACGGCCGCCGCGTGACCGAACTGCTGATCCTGCGTCCGGACGTGCCGCGCTCGCTGCGCGCCTGCTGCGACGAGATCCGCGCGGTGCTGCCGCAGATCGAGGCGCGCGAGGGCGCCGAGGACGCTGGCCGCAATGTCAAGCAGAGTGCCGGCCGGCTCGCGCTGCGGCTGGAGTATGGTGCGGTGGATGAGATCCTCGACCAGGGGCTGCATCCCTGGTTGACGGGTTTCCTGCAGGATTCGGCGCGGCTGGGCCGCGACATCCAGCAGGCCTACTTCGAGGCGCAGTGACGGCAGGCGGGCGACCGCCCGGCCGCACAACCCCTTCGATCCTCCGGATCCAAGGGCCCCACCGCACAGAAAGAGCGCCATGCATCTCCACATCTCGCACGAGACCGTCTACGCCTATGACTCGCCCGTGGCGCGCAGCACGCAGTACCTGCGGCTGACGCCGCGCCCGACGCGCGGCCTGCGCGTGCTGCACTGGCAGCTGGAACTGCCGTCGCCCGCCAGCGCCTGCAAGGACGCGTTCGGCAACACCATGCACGTGCTGAGCCTGGACGGGCCGCGGCGCGACATCGTGCTGCGCGCGATCGGCGAGGTCGACACCGACGACGCGCCGCCCACGCCGGACCCCGAGGAAGAGTTGCCCTCCCCGCTGTTCCTGCGCGACAGCATGCTGACGCGCGCGGACGAGCAGTTGCGGCTGTTCGCCGGCGGCTTCGCGGACGCGGCGAAGGCCGACGCGCACGGCGCGCTGCTGGCGTTGATGGCGGCCATCGGCGAGCGCATGCCTTACGTGCGGGGCTACACCGATGCCGCGACGCCCGCGGCGGAGGCCTTCGAGAAGGGTCACGGCGTCTGCCAGGACCATGCGCAGGTCTTCGTCTGCTGCGCGCGGCTGCTGGGGCTGCCGGCGCGTTACGTGTCGGGTTACCTCGCGACGGATTTCGAGCATGTGGCGAGCCACGCCTGGGCGGAAGTGCGCCTGCCCGCGGCTGACGCCGCCGGCCCCGCCGCCGCGCATGGCATGGCCGGGGGCTGGCTGGGCTACGACATCAGCAACCAGTGCCTGGCGGACGGACGCTACGTGAAACTGGCGACCGGCGCGGACTACCTGGACGCCTGCCCGGTGCGCGGTGTGCGCACGGGTGGCGGGCTGGAGACGATGCGGGCGGAAGTGCACGTGAAGCCCGGCACGACCGACCAGCAATGAGCGTGCACCACGACGGCGCGCCGCCAGCCTGATGCGCTAACCTTCCGCCCATGACTTACTGTGTTGCCATGCGGCTGCGTGCCGGCCTGCTGTTCGCGTCGGACTCGCGGACGAATGCGGGCGTGGATCACATCGCCACGTTCCGCAAGATGAATCTGTTCGAGCAGCCCGGCGAGCGCCTGGTCACGCTGCTCACGGCCGGCAATCTGGCGACCACGCAGAGCGTGGTGAGCCTGCTGCGCCAGCGCGCCTCGGCCGACGGCCGGCACCTGATGAACCTGACGTCGATGTACGACGTCGCGGAGCTGGTGGGCAAGACGCTGAAGGAAGTCGTCGCGCGCGACAGCGACGGCGTCGGCCAGCTGAACCAGGGCGTGGACTTCGGCGCCAATTTCATCGTCGGCGGGCAGATCCGGGGCGAAGCGCCGCGCATCTTCCACGTCTATCCGCAAGGCAACTTCATCGAGGCGACGGAGGACACGCCCTACGTGCAGATCGGCGAGTCCAAGTACGGCAAGCCGATCATCGACCGCGTCATCGACTTCGACAGCTCGCTGGCCGAGGCCACGAAGTGCGCGCTGATCTCGTTCGACTCGACGATCCGCAGCAACCTGTCCGTGGGGCTGCCGATCGACATGCTGCTCTACAAGACCGACAGCTTCGCGCCGGCCGAGCCGCATCGGATCACCAAGGACGATCCCTACTTCAAGACGATCAGCCAGGGCTGGGGCGGCGGCTTGAAGCGGGTGTTCGAGCAGCTGCCGGACGAAGACTGGTTCGCGTGAGCGGACCGGGCCGCTGCTGGCGGCTCAAGAGCGAGAGGCTGTCGACGCCGCCTTGCAGCGGATCGCGAAGTCCACGTGGTAATGCTCGTCATGGCGCACGCACGGCTTGCTTCTCATGAAGCTGAGGTGCTTCTCCAGCCACGGGCCTCGTTTCGTGGCGAAGAGCTTCGGCAGATAGGCACGGTCGAAGATCACCTGCACGATGCCCGTGCCCTCCGCTTTCGCGGCGGCATCGAGCTGGTAGAGATGCTCCGCCATTGCCTCGAAGTCGATGCGGTACTCGCCGTGTCTCGCCTCTTTGTCGAACTCGATGTCGTAGCCGAAGCGCTGCGTGACGGGCGTGGGCAGCGGCACTGACCGGTCCTTGCCGTCCCTGACGGGGACGAAGAAGTCCACCGAGGTGCCGTTCTGATGGGTGCGATGCGGCTTGAAGCGCCCACCGTCGGCGAGACCTGTTTCGCCATAGACGAAAACGGTGCCTGGGAGCGCGGTCTCCAAGGTCCGGTAGCTGCGCTCGACGATCTGCGCCACCGACGAGTGCACGTAGGTTCGGCCCGCACCGGCGGCGATCGTGCTGTACGCCGAGAAGTTCGGACCGCTCAACGGGAGGCGGACGCTGTCGGCGATGCGCCCGTTGGCCACGGTGCCGAAACAACGGCTTTCGGCGGCGGCTCCGATCGACGGGAGGAAAGCGATCGCCACCGAGACGCCAAGGAGCCACGGCGTCGGTCGCCGCAGTGCTGTCGTGCGATTCAAGGCGCGGACGGTCCGGATGTGGCCGCGCCACCATCGGCCGCCGGCGGGACCGGCTTCGCGAGCTGCACGTTGATCTCTTCGAGGATCCGTTCCAGCGAGTCCTCGCCGTAGCCGCGGTGCATCGCGGCGATGCGGCCGTCGCGGTCGATGATGAACAGATGCGGCAGCGCGTTCACGCCGTAGGCCCGCTGCGCAGACTTGTCGGCGTCGTTGACGAGCTGGAGCTTGAAGTCCTTCATGATGCCGGCCACGCGGCGGAAGACCTTCTTGTCCTCGGTGTTCACCGCGATCACCCGCAGACGCTCCTTGGCGACGCCCTGCAGGCTTTCGAGCTGAGGCAGCTCCTTGAGGCAGTACGGGCACCAGGTCGCCCAGAAGGTGACGACGACGATCTGCCCGCGATGCTTGGCGAGGTTCAGCTCGTCCCCGTCCAAGGTGCGGCCGAGCCGTTCAGGCGCGAGGTCGCCGCGCTTCAGGCCTTCGGCATGCACAGTCCCTGCGATCAAGGCGCACGCGGCCAGCAAGGTTCCCGCCAGACGGCGCGCTCCGACCTCGAATCTCATGGGTGACTCCCTGTCACGGCTCGCGGTCGATACGCCGCGTGCGTGGGGAGTGATGCTAACGCGGCGGCTTGCAGTCGCAGACCTCGCTGCCGTTGTCGAAGACGACCCGCCAGCGGCCGTCGGCGTCGAGCCGCCATGTGGAGGCGAAACGCGCGACCAGCTTGTCCTTCACATGCACCGGTCCGGTGGAGTACCCGAGCTTGCCGTCGGGCAGCACTTCGACGAGATCGGGCGCCCAGGAGAACGGCGCTTCTGCGCCGTCGAAGAAGCGCTTCCAGTGCGCCAGCACGGCGGCCCGGCCGCGCAGCGGCTGCTTCCCGTCGATGAAGACGGCGTCCTCGGCGATGAACTCGGCGAAGGCCTTGAAGTCCCGCTTCGCCATCGTGGCCGCGAATGCGACTTCGGCGGCGCGCACAGGATTGCTGTCGCCGACGCTGGCTTTGGCGGAAGACACCGCGGCCGTCGAGGAGGTCATGGCGGTCGCACTCAACGCACCGGACGTCAGCGCAAGCGAGGATCGAAGGATCGAGCGGCGGTCGGGCATGGCGGGGCTCCTCGGAGTTCGAGGCGAAGTCTAGGCACGAACCGATCTTCAGCAGGAAGTCAGCTGACGCGCCGTGCCCTTCTTCCAAGGAACGCGGTAGACGCCAGCGCTCGCGGTGCGCGCATGCAGGACGATGAGCGGCCACCAATCGACCAACCGGGAGGCCATCGGCCAGAACGTCTGGGACGCCCATTGGTTGTCGAGCACATAGGCGATCAAACCGTTTCGTCGTATCGCCTTGCGCTCTTCACCCGCCCGCTTGTTCAGCTGATCGCGCGTGATCACGACCCAGCAAGATCCCTGCACTCCGAGTCCATCCATCCATGCCGTGTCGGCCATGTGCGCAGGAAACACTTCCTGCAGATGCACGACCCGCTCCGCGAGATGCTTCTCCTCGGACAGAACCGCCATCGCGCGAGCAATGGTCTCCGAAAGGTTGTTGTCGAACATCACCTTCATGCGGCGACCCTTTGCTCGAACTCGACGGCCGCCATGACTTCCTGAGGTGTCGCACGCCAGAGCCTCGAGACAAAGTCCAAGGCGCCCTTCTCTGCCATGTAGGACTGGTGGACGGTGATGGTCGGAACGCCGGTACGCTCGATGATGGGATGCCCGAACTGGCGGGACGGATCAATCACGATCAGTCGCTTCCTCGGCAACGGAAACCATCGCAAAGGCTGACCGTTGCCGTCGAAGTCGATCTGATCTTTCAAGGCGGGCCTGACGATCCGATCGAAAACGTACTGACGCCGCCGAACATCCACCAGCCGTCGATCCTGCGCGGAGGCGCCGACCACATCCATGAAGATGCGCTTTCCATCTGTCAGGAAGCGCTTGGACTGCAACGGGTATGGACCCAGGTCTTCCCGGGCCACTTCAATCGTCGCGCGGACCGCCTGCAAGGACACGCCTTGCCGGATCAGCTGCGTGACCATCCGCAGTTCCATCAGGTCCTTGAAACCCAGCACGTAGTCGCCGCCGATCTCTTCATCGTCGGCGTACTGGAGAAGCCACAAGGGCTGGGTGATCGACGTCCCTGAGGCCGTCCGGCGCGAATAGCCTTTCAGCCATCGGCGCACGTTGCGCACATCGGCGCCGACCAATTGGGCAGCGCGAGGAATGCGGTAAAGACCGGTACCGACAAGCGAATGACGTTGACTCATGACGAAGCAGTTTAGGAACGCCTCGTGAGTCCGGCATCGAGCCGGCGGGGGATGTTGCCGCTGGGACACGCCCCATCGGGCGCCCCCCTTCAGTGGGTACTCAATCGTCGAGTGATTTCAGGAACTGCTTCAACTCCGGCGTCCTCGGCGAGCCGAACACATCAGCGGGTGTGCCAATCTCATGCACCCGTCCCTGATGCATGAAGATCACCCGATCGGCGACCTTGCGCGCAAAGTTCATTTCGTGCGTGACCATCAGCAGCGTCATGCCTTCGTCGGCCAGCGACTCCACGACACGCAGCACCTCGCCGACCAGTTCGGGATCAAGCGCCGAGGTGATCTCGTCGCACAGCAGCACCTGCGGCTCCATGGCCAGCGCCCGCGCGATCGCGACACGCTGCTGCTGGCCGCCGGACAGCTGATCCGGCATCGCATCGAATTTCTCCGCCAGGCCCACGCGCGCCAGCAGCGCCCGCGCCTGCTCGGCGGCGTCCTTCTCGGAACGCCGCTTCACCAGCGTCGGCGCCAGCATCACGTTGCGCCCGACGCTCAGGTGCGGGAACAGGTTGAAGCTCTGGAAGATCATCCCGACCTGCTGCCGCAGCGCGCGCATCGCCATCGCGCTGTCGTGCAGCAGCGGCTTGTCGGCCACGCGCAGCGAGCCGTCCTGGAACTGCTCCAGCCCGTTGATGCAACGCAGCAGCGTGCTCTTGCCAGAGCCGCTCTTGCCGATCAGCGCGATCACCTCGCCGCGCATCACGTCCAGGTCGATGCCCTTCAGCACCTCGTTCGTCCCGTAGGACTTGCGCAGCGCGGTGATGCGCACGATGGGGACGCCCGGGGCGGGCATCGTCGTCGGCGCGGTCTCGCCGTCGATGGCGTTGGCGACGGCCCCGTCCATGGCGTGGTCGATCACGTGATCGATCGTCTTGTCAGGCGGTGCGGCCATGCTGCTTCCTTTCGAGATGTTGGGCGGCCAGGCTCACGGGGAAGCACAGCACGAAATAGAACAGCGCCACGCAGCCGAAGACCAGGAAGGGCTTGAAGCTCGCGTTGGCGATCATCCCGCCGGCCTTGGTCAGTTCCACGAAGCCGATCACCGACGCCAACGCGGTCCCCTTGATGACCTGCACCAGGAATCCGACCGTCGGCGCGATCGCCAGGCGCGCGGCTTGCGGCAGGATCACGTGGCGCAGCTGCTCGCCGAAACTCATCGCCAGGCTGCGCGCGGCCTCCCACTGGCCGCGCGGCACGGCCTCGACACAACCGCGCCAGATCTCGACCAGGTAGGCGCTCGTGTAGAGCGTCAGTGCCAGCGAGGCCGCCGTCCAGGCCGAGACATCGATGCCCAGCAGCGAGACGCCGAAGTAGGCGAGGAACAGCTGCATCAGCAGCGGCGTGCCCTGGAAGATCGCGACGTAGGCGCCGATCACGCGCTGCGTCCTGGGCCCCAAGCCGATGCGCAGGCAGAGCAGCGTCGCGCCGACCAGGCCGCCGCCGATGAAGGCGATCAGCGACAGCGCCACCGTCCAGCGCAAGGCGAGCGCCAGGTTGCGAAGAATGTCCCAGAGGGTGAACTCAATCATGGGCGCCTCCCGTTCCGGAGCCGGCACCTGCCAGCCGTCGCCACAGCGGCGGCTTCAGGGCGACCGGCGTGCCGCCGAACAGCCACTTCGGCCCCGCCCAGAGCAGGAAGCGCCGCGTGATCATCGACAGCGCCAGATAGATGCCCAACGCGACGAAGGTCGCTTCGAACGCGCGGAAGTTGCGGCTGTGGATCAGGTTGGCGGCGTAGCTCAGCTCCTCGGTGGAGATCTGTCCGCACACCGCCGTGCCGAGCATCACGATGACGATCTGGCTGGTCATCGCCGGCCACACGCGCTTGAACGCCGGCGGCAGGATCACGCGCGTGAAGACCTGCGTCGGACCGAGGGCCAGGCTTTGCGCCGCTTCCCACTGACCCTTGGGCGCGGCCTGGATGCCGGCGCGCAGGATCTCGGTGCCGTAGGCGCCGAGGTTCAGCGTCATCGCGATGAGCGAAGCGGCCTCGGGCGACAGTTTCACGCCGAGCGCCGGCAGGCCGAAGAACACGAAGAACAGCTGCACGATGAAGGGCGTGTTGCGCAGCAGCTCGACATAGACGCCGACGCCGCGCCGCAGCGCCGTCGACCCGCAGGCGCGGGCCCACGCGCCCAGCGTCGCGATCAGCAGGCCGAGCGGCACGGCGATCACCGTGAGGCCCACGGTCCATGCGAGGCCGCGCAGCAGCAGCGGCCATTCGGCAAGGACGGCACCGAAGTCGAACTCGATCATGGGCGGCTCCCGAAGTGCCTGCTATGCGCGATCAATGCCGGAGGGCAGCGGGCTCACCGCTCAGAGCGGCAGCTCGCCCGCGCCGCGGCCCAGCCACTTCTTGGAGAGCGCCTCGAGTTCCCCGCCCTGCTTGGCCGCCGCGACGATCGCGTTGACCTTGGCGAGCAGCGCGTCCTCGCCCTTGGCGACGCCGATGAAACACGGGCTGTCCTTGAGCAGCAGTTTGTATTCGATGTTCAGGCCGGGCTGGCGCTGCATCAGGTTGCCGGCGACGGCGGCGCTGGTGGCGACCACCTGCGTCTGGCCCGCGGCAAACGCGGCGATGGTCGCGTTGTTGTCCTCGAAGCGCTTGAACTCCAGCGTGGCCGGCGCGACCTTGGCGAGCTCCTGGTCCTCCATCGCGCCGCGCGTCACCGCGACGGTCTTGCCGGCGAGGTCGGCGAAACTCTTGATCGCCAGGCTCTTCGGCGCGAAGACGGCTTGATAGAACGGGGCGTAGGCCGAGCTGAAGGCGATGACCTTCTCGCGTTCCGGGTTCTTGCCGAGCGTCGAGATGACGAGGTCGGCCTTCTTCGTCTGCAGGTAGGGAATGCGGTTGGCGCTGGTGACCGGCACCAGCTCGACCTTCACGCCGAGCTTGGCGGCGATCAGCTCGGCCATCGCGACGTCCAGGCCTTGCGGCTTCATGTCGGGACCGACGAAGCCGTAAGGCGGGTAGTCGGTCGGGATCGCGATCTTGATGGTCTTGGACTTGGTGATCGTGTCCAACGCGGTCTGCGCGTGCGCGCCCGGCGCCATGACACCGATGCTGAGGCCGAGGCCGGCGGCCAGCAGCAGGCGACGCGGCATGAGGGTGCGGACGGAGGAACGGACGGCGTGGCTCATAACAGGGCTCCTAGGTAGGGGGCGGGGGCGGAATCGGCGGCGTCGGCCGCCACCGTGCGCGCGCGGGAACGGCGCGCCGGCGCGGCGGGGGAAGCTGGGGAGGACGCGGAGGCACTCGACGCCATCGGCGTGAGCGCCTGCCGCAGGTGATGCAACGGGTCGTCGGTCTGCGTCTCGAGCTGCAGGCCGGCCTGCACGCTGGCGAGGTGCTCGGCCATCAGCGCCTCGGCGCGGACGGCGTCGCCCTGCTCGAGCGCGGCCACGATGGCGACGTGCTCCTGGCAGGACTGCGCGGCGTCGTGCGACGACTGGTAGAGCATCGCGATCAGCGTGGTGCGCGCGGTGTAGTCGCGCAGCGTGTCGGCGAGCAGGCTGTTGCCGAGGCACTCGGCCAGACAGACATGGAAGTCGCCCAGCAGGAAGCTGCGTGCGCCGACGTCGTCGCCGCGCAGCGCGGCCTTCTCCTGCGCGAGGTGCTTCTTCAGACGCGTGAGCGCGGGCTTGTCGAGCGGTCGCCGACCGCGCAGCAGGCCGAGCTCGATGACGCGGCGGGCCTCGAAGGCTTCACGGGCTTCATCGCGGGAGGGGGCGATGAGGTACCAGCCGCGGCGCGCGCTGACCGTGACGATGCCCCGCGCGGCGAGCCGGGTCAGCGCCTCTCGGACGATGGTGCGGCTGCAGTCGAAGAGCAGCGCGAGCTGCTGCTCGCCGAGGCGGGTGCCCGGTGCCAGCTTCTGCGCGAGCACCGCATCGATGATGCGCTGGCTGATGTCGGTGGCGGTGATGCCCATGCACGGGACTTTGCAGCTTCCATGCCAGTGCGGGTCCACCCTGCCTTCCCAGGCTCATCTGTCTTGTATGCAAGCCAGAACGACACTCGCGCACTGCCGTTGCGCACAAGATTGGTGTGGTGGGCACTGTCGCAGTGCCTGCCTGGCCGTCAATGCGGCCACGGGGCTTCAATTTCGTTCATTGCAGGCGGGCGAGGACGCTGGTCTTCTTCGGACCGTTCCGCCTGGTCCATCAAGAATGGAGCGTGCTTGATCTTCTCGTACAGATTCAGCAGTCGACTCTCCGCCCTCTCGAGAAGGGTGTCGTAACGCATCAGCGTGACAGTGGTCTGGGGCCCACTACTCCAGGCCTCCTCTTCCCCGCGTTCGATGTCTTCCCCGAGAACATAGCAATCGATCTTCGTATGCGCCTTGAAGCATCCGCGATTCCGAAGCTCCTTCACGTACTTCAACACCTGCGACCGCTCGGTATCCCCGATCTCCGTGCCGGTCGTCTTCAGTTCAATGATTGCGAGATGCTTGATGCCGTTGACCTCATGCGTGCCGTCAAAGGACGGGCAGGCATAGAGCCCGATGCTGCTCTCGGGTAGAACCACGAAATCAGGACGATTTCGGGAGCCGACTGCCATCGGATCCTTGAGGAATTTCCGGATCACTCGCGTCATGCCGACGTTCGCCGTGAATTCAGCCGACTCGAACTCCGGGCCGAACATCCACAACCCGTGCGCGAAGAGCGGCTGCAGTTCGTGGACTTCATCGACGCCCACCACGTCGAGCTTGCCGCGAAGCTCGGCCATCAGTCGCAGACGGCACTCGACCTCATTGAGCACCAGCATCGCCATGCTGGCCGGCCAGCGGCTCAGGATGTCGCGGAGCGCGCCCGCATTCGCATTGGGCACGTGTTCATCGTTGCAAGCTTCAATCAATACTGTCTCCTTCGGTTGGGAAGGAAGCCAGTGTCAGAAAGAAGTTCGGCGCCGAAAATGGCGCCGAATTGCAGGAGTCGCTGATATCTGAGTCAGCGTCAGCCGTCGACCCGCATCGAGTAGTCAACCGCCTTCGCGTCCTTGGTCAGGCGCCCGACCGAGATGCGGTCGACGCCCGTCGCCGCGATCCAGCGCAACTGGTCGATGGCCACGCCGCCGGAGACTTCCAGCAAGGCCTGACCCCCGGCGATCGCCACCGCCTCGCGCATCATCGGCTCGCTGAAGTTGTCCAGCAGCACGCTGACCGCGCCGGCCTTCAGGGCCTCGCGCAGCTGTTCGATGGTCTCGACCTCGACCTGGATCGTGACACCGGCCTCCAGCGCCTGCGCCTGCTGCAGCGCCTGCGTCACGCCGCCGGCCGCGGCGATGTGGTTCTCCTTGATCAGGATCCCGTCGTAGAGGGCCAGGCGTTGATTCGCCCCGCCGCCGACGCGCACCGCGTACTTCTGCGCCAGCCGCAGACCCGGCAGCGTCTTGCGCGTGTCCAGCACCGCGCAGCCGCGCGGGTTCGGGCTGGCGCCTTCGATCGCGCGTGCATGCGCGCGCGTCGTCGTCGCCGTGCCCGACAACAGCTGCAGGAAGTTCAGCGCCGGCCGCTCGGCCGACAGCAGCGAACGGCCTTCCGCCTCGATGCGGCAGACCACCGTGTCGGGCGCCATGTCGGCGCCTTCCTCATACGACCACTCGATCCGCGACGACCCGTCCAGCGCCAGGAAGACGCCCTCGAACCAGTCGCGGCCGCACAGCACCGCCGCCTCGCGCACGCGGACATGCGCCGTCACGCGCCGGCCCGCCGGCACCAGCCGCGCGGTCCAGTCGGCGACGCCGATGTCCTCGAACAGCGCATCGCGGATGTTGCGAGCGCGGGCTTCGTCCAGGGTCTCGTTGTGATCGAACATCGTCGCGGGTCTCTGACTGGCGCCGGGTTACTCGGCCTCGCCGATCGAGATCGACAGCTCGCCGAAGCCCTCGATCACGCCGACGATCTTGTCGCCCGGCTTCACCGGACCGACACCTTCCGGCGTGCCCGTGTAGATCAGGTCGCCCGGCTCCAGGTGATAGAACTGCGACAGGTTGGCCACCAGCTCCGGAATGCTCCAGATCATGTCCGACAGGTCGCCGCGCTGCTTCTCCACGCCGTTCACCGACAGCGTGATCGCGCCCTTGCTCAGCTCGCCCTGCTCCGAACGCGGCACCAGCTCGGTGATCACCGCCGAGTGCTCGAAGCCCTTGCCCAGGTCCCAGGGCCGGCCGATGGCCTTGGCCTCGTTCTGCAGGTCGCGGCGCGTCATGTCCAGCCCGGCGGCGTAGCCCCAGACCGCGTCGGCGGCCTGCTCGGGCGTCGCCTTGAACACCGGCTTGCCGATCGCGACGACCAGCTCCATCTCATAGTGCAGGTTCTTCGTGCCCGGCGCGTAGGGGATGGTGCCGCCCGACGGCGCCAGCGCGCTGGCCGGCTTGGTGAAGTAGAACGGCGGCTCGCGATCCGGATCGCTGCCCATCTCGCGGGCGTGGGCGGCGTAGTTGCGGCCGACGCAGAAGATGCGGCTGACGGCGTAGAGCGCGTCGGTGCCGCGCACGGCCACGGCGGCCTGCGGCGCTGGGGGGAAGAGGTAGTTGCTCATGACGGTGCGGACGTAACGATCGAAACGATCATGAAAGGGAAGAAGGGTGCGCGCAGCATAACCTTGGCAAATCCGCGCCGCATTGCTAGGGTTGCGGCCATGTTTGAAGCCCGCCCCGCCGGTCAGCGCCTGACCGTCCTGACGTGTGCCCTGATCCTGGCCGCCTGCGCCAGCCCTGGCCCCTCCTCCACCCGTTCCTCCTCCGGCGGCGCCAAGGTCTCCTCCTGGCCCGACCGGGACGGCCCCGACGCCGTCGTCCCCCCCGATCTCAAGAAGGTCCCCGATGCGGTGCCCCGGCTGGAGTCCATCCGCAAGGGCGGCCCCAACAAGCCGTACGAGGTGCTCGGCGAACGCTACGAGCCCATCGCCGAGGACAAGCCCCTGGTGCAGAAGGGCCTGGCGTCCTGGTACGGCCGCAAGTTCCACGGCAGGCCGACGTCCAGCGGCGAGATCTACAACATGTACGCGATGACCGCCGCGCACGCGACGATCCCGATCCCGAGCTACGCCCGCGTGCGCAACCCGAAGAACGGGCGCGAGATCATCGTGCGCATCAACGACCGCGGCCCCTTCCACAAGGGCCGCATCATCGACCTGAGCTATACCGCCGCGCTCAAGCTGGACGTGCTCAACGGCGTGGCGCCGGTGGAGATCGAGCGCATCACCTACGAGGACATCCGCTCCGGCGCGTGGACACGCGACCGCGACACCCTCTCGCCCGATCCGAAGGTCGCCCCCGACACGCCGGTGTATGCCGCGGCCACGCCCAGCGGCGCGCCCGACCTGACGACCACCGCCCAGATGCGCCCGCCGGTCACGCCGGTGCCGGCGCAAGTGCCGCTGCCGACGCCGCTGCCGACGCCGGTGATGTCGCCGGTCGCCAAGGCGGACCGTCCCGCGACATCGTCGACGCCGACCTCGTCCTCCTCGGCGAACCCCGACGCGGGCATGACACCGATTCCGATCACCGCGCTGCCGCCCGGCAGCGACCTGCCGCCGTCGGGCCAATCCAAGGCCGACGCGATGGCGACCGCCACCGCCGGCGCGATCGCCGCGACCGACTCGCAGGCGCCGGTGCCCGCGCTGAAGATCGCCGCCGCGCAAGGCTACTGGCTGCAGTTCGGCGCGTTCTCCCGCATGGAAGGCGCCGAGCAACTGCGCGAGCGCTTCGCGCGCGGCATGGAAGAACTCGCGCCGATGCTGACGATCTTCAAGGACAAGAACCTGCACCGTCTGCAGGCCGGTCCGTTCGCGAGCCGCGAGGACGCCCGCGCCGCCGCGGACCGCGTCCGCACGTCGATGGCGCTGACGCCGATCCTGGTCGAGCGGCGCTGAGCGCCACCGACGTCCCGGAACGCCCGCGCCATCGAGGTATCGGCGAGGCGCCGGCGCTCAGCCGGCCTCAGCGCCCGCCCGCCACGTCCAGCGTGGCACCGACGGTGTAGCCCGCCGCATCGGAGAGCAACCACGCGATGGCCTCGGCGATCTCCTCCGCGCGGCCGAGCCGGCCGATCGGAATGCCCTTGGCCGCCTCCGCCAGCCGGGCCTGCAGCGTTTCCGCGGGAAGGCTGTCGGCATGGATGTCGGTCTCGATGACGCCGGGGCGCACGCCGTTGACCCGGATGCCCTGTCCGATCAGCTCATGCCCCAGGCTCAAGGTCAGCGTGTCCACCGCGCCCTTGCTGGCGGCGTAGTCCGAATAGAGGTTCGCCGAGCCGCGTTGCGCCGCGCGCGACGACAGGTTGACGATCGCGCCGCCGCGTCCGCCGTGCGCGGTGCTCATCCGCGCAGCGGCCTGCTGCGTGCAGTAGATGAGGCCGAAGACATTGACCTCGAAGACACGCCGGATGCGGTCGGGGGTCAGGTCTGCCAACGAGGCCATGCGTCCCACCATGCCGGCGTTGTTCACCAGCCCGGTGAGCCGGCCCAGCCGCGCATCGACCTGCGCGAACATCGCCGCGACCTGCTCCGGATCGGCGACGTCGGCGCGGATCGTCACCGCCCGCCGTCCCAGCGCCCGCACACGCCGCGCCGTGTCTTCGGCGGCATCGACGTCCTGCCGATAGTTGAGCGCGAGGTCGTGGCCACGCGCCGCCAGCAGCAGCGCGGTCGCCGCGCCAATGCCGCGACCGGCGCCGGTGATCAGCGTGATCGAGCGATCGGCCTCATCGGTCGTCGCGGCGGGCCCGCCGGCCCCCTCGGAGTCAGGGACATCATTCGTCATGTGCGCGATTGTGCGCGCGGCATCGCTTTGCGATGATGATCCGCATGCCGCCGCTCGACGCCGCCACGCTGCTGATGGTGATCGCCGTGATCGACGCCGTCGCGTGTGTCGTCTGGCTCGCGCTGGGCGAGGCGCTGCGCATCGCGCCGCGGGCCTCACGGCGGATCTCGGCGTATCACGGCCTGCTCGCACTGGCCTGGTGGCCGACGCTCCCGGACTCGATGGAGCGGCTGGTCGCGCTGCCGCTGGACCTGGTCTCCGCGGGCCTGCTCACCGCCGGCGTGCGCGCGCTGACACGGGTCCGCGACGGCGCCTGGGACATCGTCGCCATCGTCGGCCTCGGGCTCGTCGCCACCGCCTTCACGGCCGGCGATCCGGACCTGGCCACCGCGCGCGCCATCTCCAACCTCGTCGGCGGGGTACTGGCGCTGATGGCCGCATGGGATGTCGCCATCGGCGCGGGCTTCCGGATCGGACTCACCAGCGTCGTCGTGCTGCCGTACGGCGTGCTGGCCGTCGGCTGCTTCTGGCGCGCGGGCGGACTGCTCGGCTGGATCCCGGCGGGGCTGAGTCCTGCGGGCCTGGGCGCCAATGCGCCGCTCGCGCTGTTGCGCCTGGTGGTGGACCTGTCGATCGCCACCGGCCTGGTCGCGCTCGTCATCCAGCGCCTGATCGCGCGGGTGCGCCATCTGACCCGTCGCGATGCGTTGACGGGCCTGCTCAACCGCCGCGCGCTGGAAGAGCACCTCGCCCGCCTGCAGGCGCAGGCCGAGCGCGGCCGCCGCCATGCCGTGCTGGTGCTGGACGTCGACCACTTCAAGCGCATCAACGACGAGCTCGGTCACGCGGGCGGCGACGCCGCGCTGCAGCACCTGGCGGGTGTGCTCGGGGCGACGCTGCGCGACACCGACTGTTTCGGGCGTCTGGGCGGCGAGGAGTTCGCCGTGTTGCTGCCCGACACCGAGCTGGACGGCGCGATGCTGGTCGCCGAGCGCCTGCGCGAATTGCTGCAGAAGCAGCCGCTGGCGTGGGGCGACAAGCTCTGGCCGATCAGCGCGAGCTTCGGCGTCGCGACCATGCATCCGGGCGACGCCAACGGCCACGGCGCGCTGTCGCGGGCCGACGCGGCGATGTACGCGGCGAAGGCGCGCGGACGCAATCGCGTGCTGCGCGCCGCCGGCGAGCCGGAACTCGCCTGATGCTGCCCGTTGCCGATCCCGTCACGCTGATCGCCGCACTGGTGGCGCTGTTCGGTGTCGCGGCGGTGGTCTGGCTCATGCTCGCCGTCGGTCTGCGCGAGTCGCCCTGGGCCTGCGCCAGCGTGGCCGGCGCGAATGCGGCGCTGGCGGGCTCGTTCCTGCTGCATGAGGCGCTCAGCTTCGCACCGCGCATGGACGACGGGTGGTCGGACTTCCTGTCGCTGGCGGCCTTCGGCCTGGTCCGCGTGACGGTGCCGCTGGTCGGCGAGCGGCCCGCGCCATGGCGTTCGACCGCGCTGCTGATCGTGGCTGTCGGACTCGGCACGGCGCGGTTCACGGGCGGACCGGGAACGCTGCCGCACACGCTGGTGCTCTTCGGCGCGATGAGCGCGCTGGCGCTGATGTCGGCCTCCGACGCCTGGCGGCTGATGCGCGCGCGCGGGCTGAATGCGCGGGCGGCACTGGTGCTCGCCTCGCCGCTGGTGGTCGTCGGGTTGCTGCTGCTCTCGCGGCCGGTGGAGGCTTCGCTCGCGCCGGGCCGCACCGACGACATCGACGTCGCCAGCGCCTTCAACATCGCGTGGTTGTGGGCCTCGCTGGTGCTGGCGCTGTTGATCAACGGCTGGATCGCGTTCCTGCTGCTGATGAAGCTGGTGCTGGAGATCCGCCGCTTGACCGAGCGCGACCCGCTGACCGACGCGCTGAACCGGCGTGCGCTGTCCGAGGCCGTGGACCTCGAGCATTCGCGCCAGACGCGCGGTCACGGCTACGCGCTGGTGCTGCTGGACATGGACCGCTTCAAGCAGCTGAACGACACGCTCGGCCACGCGGCCGGCGATGCGGCGCTGAAGGCGCTGGTGACGGTGCTGAAGCCGTGCCTGCGCGAGGTGGACCGCTTCGCGCGCCTGGGCGGCGAGGAGTTCTGCGTGCTGCTGCCCCACACCGGCATCGCCGGCGCCGCCCTGGTGGCGGAACGGATGCGGACGCTGCTCGCGGAACACCCGTTCGCCTGGGAAGGACAGGGCTGGCCGCTGACGGCCAGCTTCGGCATCGCCGAGTCCATGACTGGAGACGCCACCGCCGCCGACGTGCTGCGACGCGCCGATCAGGCGCTCTACCGCGCGAAGGCGCAGGGTCGCAACGTGGTGCAGGCGGTGGAGCTCGAACTGGCACGGAAGCCGGAGCGCTGATCCGCTCCGGCGATCCGCTTCAGGGGCCCGCTTCAGGGGCCCGCTTCAGGGGCCCGCTTCAGGGATCCTCTCTCGGCCCCCTTCAGCGAAGTGCCAGTGTGAAGCGCTCGGGTGCAGCCCCCGTCAGAACCGGCCGCGCACGCTCAGCATCACGCTGCGCGGATCCCCGTAGTTGGGATAGTCGAGGTTGGCCCAGTAGGTCTTGTCCAGCGCGTTGCGGACCGACAGGCCGAGGCTGAAGTGGTCGTTCAACTGGTAGTTGGCATGCAGGTTCAGCAGCACGTAGCTGCCCTGCGTGACGGTCACCGTGCCCAGCGTCGGATGCGGGATGCCGTAGCCCGCCACCGCGCTCTGCGCGTTCACGCCGGCGCCGACGGTGAGCCGCTCCCACGCGCCGCGCAGGCGGTAGCTGGTGCTGAGCTGCACCGTGTGGCGCGGCAGGTTCGCATAGATCAGATCCAGCGCGTTGCGCGTGATGCGCGTGTTGGCGTAACCCGCGTTCAAGGTCCAGCCCGGCGCGAGCTGGCCGGCAACGTCGAGCTCGAAGCCCTTGGTCTTCGTCCCGTTGACGCCGATGTACGCTGAGCCGCCGTCGGGCAGCGTGCCCTCCGGCACCGACGAGTCGCGCACCGCGTAGTGGTCCTGCTTGGCCTCGAACACCGCGGCCGACACCGCCAGGCGCTTGTCGAGGAACTCGCCCTTGATGCCGAACTCGGTGTTGCTGCCGCGAACCGGCGCGAGCAGGTTGTCGTTCTTGTCCTTGTAGTTCTGCGGCTTGAACAGGTCGGTGTAGCTCGCGTAAAGCGAGACCGCGTCGTTGATGTCGTAGACGATGCCGAAGTACGGCGACACCTCGTCGGTCACCTTGTAGGCGCCGGTCCGAGCCGTGAAGTTGCCGGCCGTGTTGAAGGCGTCGGTGCCGGTCTTCCAATAGCTCAGCCGCGCGCCAGTAATCACCGACAGCGGCTCCAGGACCTTCCACCGGCCCATCGCGAAGACGCCGCTCTGTTCGGTCTCGGCGACGCGCTTCGCGCCGGTGGCGCTGAAGGTCGGCGCGGGCGCGTTGCCGTCCCAGCTGCGGATGTCGGGGATGTTGTAGCTCCACGAGGCGACCGAGGTCAGCGTCGGCGTGGTCGTCGTCGTCTTCACGCCGTTGGCGCCGATCACCAGGTCGTGCTGGCGGCCGAACAGCGTCAACGTGCCCGAGGCGTAGAGATCCAGGCTGTCGCGCTTCTCCCAGCTCTTGCCGACGGCGGCGAGCAGCTTCAGCCCGGCGCCGGTCTTCGGGTCCGGATAGCCGCTGGCATACGTGCGCAGGCTGAAGGTGTTGCCTTCGCTGTGGTTGGCGATGGCCTTCAGCGTCCAGTCGCCGCCGAGCTTGTGCTCGAGCTGCGCGTAGCTCGTGCCGTTGTGGCGCGACCAGCGCGTCCACGGCGGCGAGAAGCTGGTCTCGCGCGGCAGGTCGGCGAGCGAGCCGTCCGACGCGAAGCGCGGGATCGTGCCCCAGATCGGGCCCTTGGGCACGTTGTTCTGGTCCTGGTAGCCGAGGGTCAGCGTCGTGCTGTCCGTCAGGTCGGCTTCGACGGTCGCCATGAAGGCGGTCTTGGTCTCGCTGTGCCGATCGCGATAGCCGTCCTTCTCCTGCGCCGAGGCGATCAGGCGTGCCCGCACGCGGCCGTCGCGGGTGATCGGGGTGTTGAGGTCGGCCTCGACACGATGGAAATCCTCGGAGCCCATCACCAGCCCGCCGTAGGCCGAGAACGCCTTCTCCGGTCGCTTGCGGATCATGTTGACCGTCGCGGACGGAATGCCGGCGCCGGTGGTCAGGCCGTTGGCGCCGCGCACGACGTCGATGCGCGAGTAGAAGACGGTGTCGTACTCCTGCTGCGTGCCGCCGCTGTAGGTCGGCACGCCGTCGGTCTGGAAGTCGGTGATCTGGAAGCCGCGCGCGAAGTACAGCGGACGCTGCGTGTCGTAGAAGGACACGTTCACGCCGGTGATGTTCTGCATCACGTCGTTGATGCTGATCAGCGTCTCGTTCTCGAGGCGGCTCGCGTCGAGGCTGCTCATCGACTGCGGCGTCTCGCGCGCGGTCAGCGGCAGGCGCGTGCTCGCTCCCTCGAGCTTCTTGCGCGCGGCGCTGATGGTGACGCGGTCCAGCGCACGGCGACGGTCGGCGCGGGTTGCGCCCTCGCCGGTGGATTCATTGGCGGCTTCGGCGGCAGGTTCAGCAGCAGCTTCGGCGGCATCAGCGTGGACATCCGGGACATCGGCATCGCGGACGGACGCCGGCAACGACTGGGCCATGGCGGCACCGGCGGACAAGAACAATGCGACCGCAGCCGCAACGGGGGTTCGAGAGGAGCGTGACATGGGAAAGAGCAGCAGCAAGCAGGCGTGAGCCCGCATACCGGCGCGCGCAAGCGCACCGGCCCCGGGGAGGGAGGTGGATGACAGAGGCTTGCGGGATCGGCTCCAGCGTCGCGCGGCGTGTGCAACGGGCGTTGCAAGGCGCGGGGAGCGGAAGATCAGGCTGGCAGGAGGTTCATCGGCGGGGAGTTACCCGACAGACGAGAACTGTTCTCATTGTAGAAACAGATCCGGCCGGCAGTCGGGCAAGACCTGTCACCGGGTGCGGGCTTCAGGCTGGGCCTCATTCGAGTCGCCAAGCGCGGGCTCTCCACGGGGCATGGGGGATCCCTCCAGGACCCCCAAGCCCCATTCCGGCCCCAGTGACGTTCGTGACGTTCGTGGCGTTCGTGGCGTTCGTGGCGTTCGGGGCGTTCGGGGCGCTCGTGGCGTTCGTGGCGTTATGGCGTCCGCAGCATCAGGTGTGTTCGTCGACGGCCGTGCTCAGGCCAGGGCGACACGGTTGCGGCCCAGATGCTTGGCGCGTTCGACGGCGGCGTTGGCGCGCGCGATGAGCAGGTCGGTCGCGTAGGGCGGCGCGCTCGCCAGGCCCATGCTGAGCGTCACGTCCAGGCCCGGTGCGAGCTCATGCCACGGGTGCACGGAGACGCTGGCGCGGATGCGCTCGCAGACCTCGAAGCCACGGTCCGCGATGGTGTCGGGGAACACGACGAGGAACTCCTCGCCGCTCCATCGCAGCAGCAGATCGGAGCCGCGTGTGTTCTCGCGCAGCAGTTCGGCGAGTTCCTGCAGCACACGGTCGCCGATCTCGTGGCCGTGGCGTTCGTTGATGTTGCGCAAGCCGTCGGCGTCGATCAGGGCGACGGTCAGCGGACGCCCCTCCTGCTCCGCCGTGCGCAGCAGCGGCGGCAGGCGGGTTTCCAGGCAGCGCCGGTTGCCCAGGCCGGTCAAGGGATCCTTGAACTCGGCGGCATCGCGCGCGGCGACGCTCGCCGGGTCGGTGGCGAACTCCGCCTCCATGCGCGAGACGAAGTACTGCGATTGCGCCATCAGCTGCGAGACCGCGCGCCGACGCTCCAGCGTGCGCGCCTGTTCGAGGTGGAACAGCGACGGCCCGAGCAGCGCGAGCGCCTTCGCGGCCCGATAGCTGGCCTGGTGCAGCCGCACGCGCAGGAACAGCGGCACGTCCTGCGGCGCGGGACTCGTCGCCGCTGCCGGCGCCTCGGCGGTCGCGACGTGCTCGGTCTCCGCGCACAGCACCTGCAGCTGCTGCCAGGCCATGCGGGCCTGTCCGCGCGCGAGCTGCAGCTCGGCGAGCATGCAGCGCAGGCGCCAGTCCAGCAGCCGGAAGCCGGCGCGCTCGCATTCGTCGCGGGCCTCGATCAGCATCGGCTCGGCCTCGTCGAGGCGCCCCATCAGCAGCAGCACCTCGGCGAAGTTGGACGCGGTCAATGCGATGCCGTAGCGGTCGCCGAGCTGCAGCGAGTGCGGGCGCGCCTCGCGGGCGAGTTCCAGCGCGCGTTCGAGCGTGCGCGTCGCCTGCGCCGGTGCGGCGCCGTCGCGTTGCAGGTGGTAGGCGCCAAGCGCGACCGTACACAGGTTGGTCAGCGTGACGACCTGCTCGAACGGCGTGGCATTGCTGCGGAGCAGGCCCGCGGCCTCGCTCATCAGGCGCTCGGCCTGCCAGGGATCGCCCATGCGCTCGAAGCAGGCGCCGAGGCCGTTCAGCGCGACCGCATGCAGCCGCATGTCGCCGAGCTCGCCGGCGAGCTTGAGCGCTTCATGCGCGCAGGCCAGCCCTTGTTCGTACGCGCCGAGCTCGCAGGCGGCGAGGCTCATCCAGCGCAGCAGCTCGCACATCGCGGGGCTCGCGCCCAGCGGACGCATCAGACGCAGCGCACGCTCGCCGACATCGAGCATGCCGGGCAGATCGCCCATGCGCAGCCGGAAGAAGCTGCGCAGCTTGCCGGCCTCGGCCTGCTCGTTGATGAAGCCTTCGGCTTCGGCGCGATCCCAGATCGCATCGGCCAGCGCAACGCCGTCGTCGAGCCGCGCCTGCTGCTGCGCGAGGCGCGCGCGCTCAAGCAGCTCGCTCAGCGGAACGCCGTCGAAGGCGGGCGCCGGAACCGGGACGGAAGAGGGAGCACCATGCGGAAACATCCGGCAAGGTTAGCCGATCAGGCGGCATGCGACGGCTGCTGGCCCTGCGGGGCTTACTTGCTCGTGGGCATCACGAACTCGGCGCCCTTGGCGATGCTGGCGGGCCAGCGCTGCATGACGCTCTTCTGCTTTGTGTAGAAGCGGACGCCTTCTTCGCCGTAGGCGTGCATGTCGCCGAAGAGGCTCTTCTTCCAGCCGCCGAAACCGTGCCAGGCCATCGGCACCGGGATCGGCACATTGATGCCGACCATGCCGACCTGCACGCGGCGCGCGAACTCGCGGGCGACGTTGCCGTCGCTGGTAAAGCAGGCGACGCCGTTGCCGAACTCGTGCGCGTTGACGAGGTCCAGCGCCGCGCCGAAATCCTTGACCCGCACGCAGGCGAGCACCGGGCCGAAGATCTCTTCCTTGTAGATGCGCATCGACGGCTGGACGTGGTCGAACAGCGTGCCGCCGGTGAAGAAGCCGTCGGGCAGGCCGTCGACGCGGTGGCCGCGGCCATCGACGACCAACGTGGCGCCTTCCTCGACGCCGTGGGCGATGTAGCCCTCGATGCGATCGCGCGCTTCGCGCGTGACGATCGGCCCCATCTCGGCGTCGAGCGCCATGCCGTTCTTGATCTTGAGCGCCTTCGCGCGCTCGGCGAGCAGCGGCACGATGCGGTCGGCGACATCGCCGACCAGCACGGCCACCGAGATCGCCATGCAGCGCTCGCCGGCCGAGCCGTAGGCGGCGCCTATCAGCGCGTCGACGGCCTGGTCGATGTCGGCATCGGGCATGACGACCATGTGGTTCTTCGCGCCGCCGAGCGCCTGCACGCGCTTGCCGTTGCGGGCGCCGGTCTCGTAGATGTACTGCGCGATCGGCGTGGAGCCGACGAAGCTCAGCGCCCGCACGTCGGGGTGATGCAGCAGCGCGTCGACGACCTGCTTGTCGCCCTGCACGACCTGGAAGATGCCGTCAGGCAGACCGGCCTGCTTGAAGAGCTCAGCGACGGCGAGGCTCGGCGACGGATCGCGCTCGCTGGGCTTGAGGATGAAGGCGTTGCCGGTGGCGATGGCCAGCGGGGCCATCCACATCGGGACCATGAAGGGGAAGTTGAACGGCGTGATGCCGGCGACCACGCCCAGCGCCTGGCGCGTGGTCCAGTTGTCGATGCCGGTGGAGACCTGCTCGGTGTAGTCGCCCTTGAGCAGCTGCGGCACGCCGCAGGCGAACTCGACGACGTCGATGCCGCGGCTCACCTCGCCCTGCGCGTCGGTGAAGACCTTGCCATGCTCGGCGGTGATCATCGCGGCGAGGCGGTCGCGATGCTGGTTCAGCAACTCGAGGAACTTGAACATCACGCGCGCACGGCGCAGCGGCGGCGCGTCCGCCCAGGCGGGGAAGGCGGCCTGCGCGGCGGCGACGGCGGTGTTCACGTCCTCGGCGTTGCCGAGCTGGAGCTGGCGGGCGACCTGGCCCGTGGCGGGATTGAAAACCGCTTGGCTGCGACCCGAAGTCGCCGGGACTCGCTCACCAGCGATGAAGTGGGTGATGTCGGCGCTGTCGGTGAAGGCGGCGGGGGCATGGGCGGACGAGGTCACGGCGGTCTCCTGCTTCTTGGGGGTTGGGATGAGTCTAGGCACCAGGCCCTCCCCTGCCTAGCCCAGATCACCAATCACATTGTTCGATAGACTGAACAATCATGGCCACCCGTCCCTCCCCCCGCTCTCCCGCTGCTGCTGCGCCCACCCTCTCGAGCCCGCCCTCGGAGGGTGTTGGTCCGTCGTCCATACGGGGGGACGCGCGCGATGAGCTGCTGTGGTCGCAGCTGCAGGCACTGATCGCGGTGGCGCGGCTCGGCAGCTTCACCAAGGCGGCGCAGCGGCTGGGGCTGTCGAAGGCCGCGATCAGTCAGCGGGTGGCGGAGCTGGAACGCCACCTCGACCAGCAGCTGGTGCAGCGCACGACGCGCTCGGTGCGCCTGAGCGAGGCGGGGTTGCGGCTCGTCGAGCAGGCGGAGCCGGGCCTCCTCCTGCTGAACCGCAGTCTGAGCGAGGCGCGCGAGGCGGCCGGCGCGCCACGAGGATTGCTGCGCGTCACGGCGCCGGTGGCGCTGGGCAGGCAACACGTGGCCCCGGCGCTGCCCGCCTTCTTCGAGCGCTATCCGGAGTTGCGGATCGAGCTCGACCTGTCGGACCGGCTGGTACCGCTGGCGCAAGAGGGCTTCGACCTGGCGATCCGGCACACGAGCGCGCCGCCGGAGACGCATGTGGCGTTCAAGCTGTGCGCGTCGCGGGCGCTGCTGACGGCGAGTCCGGCCTATCTGGAGCGGGCCGGCGTGCCGCAGCATCCGGCGGAACTGGCGCAGCACCGCTGCCTGCCGTATCTGCGGCCGGGACCCGCACAGTGGTTCTTCGAACGCAGCGCGGGCGACGCGGAGCCCGAGCGCATCCGCGTGCCGGTCCAGGGTCCCTTCCGCGCCAGCAACAGCGAGGTGCTGCGGGACGGCGCGCTGTCGGGGCTGGGCATTGCGCTGTTGCCCGACTTCAGCGCGCGCGATGCGATGCGGGAGGGTCGGCTGGTCGAGGTCCTGCCCGACTGGCGCGCGGTCGGCTTCTTCGGTGATGCGATCTACGCGATCCACCCGTGGAGCAGCCACACCCCGCAGGGGGTGCGATTGCTGATCGACCACCTCAAGGGCGTCATGAGCGAGGGGTATTGACCGCGGCGCCAATCCCCGAAAGGGCATCCAGCCGCGCGCGAAGGTCGGCGATCTCGGCGGCGAAGTTGTCACGGGCGGTGGTGGCGCCGACGAGCTCCATCTCGGCGGCGAGGCGCTTGTCGGATTCCGCGGCGGAGGTCGCGACCTGGCGCTCCAGCTGCTGGCGGAGGTCGGCGAGTTGCCCGTCCTTGCCCGCGATGGCGAGCTGGTCCTTGGCCTTGCCGACGAGCGCGTCCGAGGCGATGTCGCGCGCGTGGCGCAACTCGATGGTGAGACGTTCGATGCTGGCGTCGCGCTCGGCGACGCGGGAGAGCGCTTCGTCGCGGTCGGCGGCGGCCCGGTCCAGATGCGCCTGCAACTCGTCGCGCTCGGCTTCCGCGCGCTCGTTCAGGTGCAGCAGCGCGGCGAGGTCCGTTTCCGTCCGAGCGAGGCTGTCGCGCCAACGGGCGGCGACGTCCTCCATCAGATGCCGGGCATCGCGGAAGGTCGCGGAGATGCCGGAGGTGGCGGGCGGCGCGGCGACGGCGGCGTCGTCGAGTGTCGTGTCCATGTCGGTTCCCAATGAGGTCCGTGAGCCGGAGGGATCACGGCGGCGACCGATGCGTGTGTCGGGCGCCCATGGACGTGAAGGCGACCGTGGGATGTCGATGCTTTAATCGCCCCCTCCTGGAGGCTGACGTTTGGATGGCGAGCCCGTCGCTGCCAAGATGACGACCAGCCGACGCCCTTTGCAGGCCGACCGCCAAGGAGTGACCGACCATGAGCACCGTCTCCATCCTGTCGAAGCTGTTCCGCCACCAGGCCTGGGCCCATGACGGGTTCCTGCAGGTTCTCGAGACGCCCGACGCCGAGCGACACGCCGAAGAGCGCCAGACGGCGCTGCGGATCCTGAATCACTGCTACGTGGTCAACCAGATCTTCACGGGGCACCTGACGGGCCGGCCGCACGGGTACACGGCCAGCAACACCGTCGAGACGCCGACGCCGGAGGCGCTGCGTGCGGCGCATGCGGCGTCTGATCGTTGGTTCCTGGACTACGTCGCGTCGGTCACGCCCGAGCAACTGGCCGAGCGCATCGCATTCACCTTCACCGACGGCGATCGTGGCGCGATGACGCGCGAGGAAATGCTGTTCCACGTCGTGACCCACGACGGGTTTCATCGTGGCGAGGTCGGGCGCCTCCTGAAGCAGATCTCGTTGTCGCCGCCGCGGGACACCTTGGCCGTGACCCTGCACCGGGAAGAGCCGGCGCGGCGCGACCACGGCTGACCCGACCCTCGCCGCCGTTGTGCCGTCCGTCGTGGCGGCTTCATCCGATCGCCCGCGCCATGTACCGCACCCACCCGATGCGGCCCTGCTCGCGCAGCCCCGAGTCGACGAACCCGGCCTTCTCATACGCGCGACGCCCGGGCGCGTTGTCTTCGTCGACCGAGAGCACCAGTCGCGTCGACGCCGGCCATTGCTGCCGGACCCAATCGAAGACGGCGCGGAGCGCCAAGGTGCCGAAACCCTTGCCCTGGTGCGCGAGGTCGATCCGCATGGCGCTGATGACGGCATCCGACGCCAGCGCCCAGGCGGGCAGGCTCGTGCCTCGCTTCAGGACCAGGAAGCCGACGACCTGCCGACGTTCGATGATGGCCAAGCCTGCCACGTTGCCGTCCGCGTTGGCGTCGCACGTCTGCATGGCGCGCTCGACGCTGCCGGCGAATTCGACCTGCTCGGCCGTCACCGACAGCGTTGAGACGGCCTGCCGTTCGACATCGGTGAGCGCGTCCCAGGTCTTCAAGGCAATGACGGCGCCGACAGGCCTCACGTAGTAGCAATCGAACTCGCCTTCGTCGACGAGCTCGAATCCATGCCGCTGGTAGAAGCGATTCGAGTCGCTCTGCTTCAGCGCTCCGACCCGCACCGGCAGGCCGAGCCGCCGCGATTCATCGAAGACGTCCGCCAGCACCGCGGCGCCGATGCCGCGACCTTGGCTCGACGGATCGATGTAGAGGTGATCGAGCGACAGCCATTCCGCCTGCGGCGTCGTGACGACGAAGCCGACGCGATGTCCGTCGACGACGATGTGCCGCGTGCGCGTCGGATCGAAGCTCGACAGGAAGCGCTCGCGGGCGCGCTGGGGATCGAAGCGGCCGATGCGCTCAAGACTCTCGCGCATGGCGGCGATGCGCAGGGCCACCAGAGCATCGGCGTCATCCCGATGCGCCGGAAGGAACTGCATCGACGGCAAGTGGTTCGTCGTCATCGGTCCGGCGACGCTTCCGGATCGGTGCCGGCCTTGGGTGCATGCCCGTGAACCGCCATGGCATAGAGCTCCGCCACCCGCGCCGCAGTGATGCCCTCGCGTTGTTCAACCGCCAAGGGATGATCCGTCCGCTCCACTTCGATGAACGGGCGGATGAAGCCGTCGCGCAGGTGCACGTGGGTCTTGAGGTTCACCGTGTCCGGATAGCCCGTGAGCGCCGCATTCAGCCATCCGAAGAAGGGGCCGACATGGGAACGCTGCTCCTGCTCGTAGCACGCGAGCCACTGCTCGAAACTCGCCCGGCTCAGCGAGACCCACACGCCCCAACTGAACGGATCGCTCTCGCCTTCGACCGGGATCTCGAGGCAACCCCGGACGAAGAAGAACTCGCCGTCGATGACGCATTCGTCACTGCCCAGGGAGCAACGCTGTTCGCGCTCTGCCTCGGCAACGACGTAGTAGCTGAGCGGCGCCCGTGCATCGAGCGCCGGCATCCCATGATGCGTCTGGCCGCATCCGGCGCAATGAAACTCGAATCCCATGCCTCTCTCTCCGCTTCCCGTTTTCTTCTGCCGGCGGATCGTAGCCTTGGCGCCGTGACGCCCGTCGGACGCCACAAAAAAGGACGCCCGACCAGCAGAGCTGACCGGGCGTTGCAAGTCCTAGAAAGGACGTCGTTGGGATCGGTGCCGTCCATCGGGGCCTTGCGGGCCGCGCCGTTGGAGGGCGTAGATGCACTCTAGGGCGAACCCTGAGCATGCGGCATCCCCTCAAGGTGGGATACATGCGAAAAATGGTCAGCAGGTGTAAGAGCGACTCCGCATTACGGAAAACTGCGCACTGCCGCCTTGTTCGCACCATGACTTTTGTGCGGTGGCGAACAGAAGCCATGTGACTGACCTGCCGTGGCAGGCCCACCCGGATAATCGCCACCCATGACCGCGCCCAAGCACCCCAACAAGTCCGCGCCTCGCCGGCCCGCTCCCAAGACTTCCGGGAGCCCCGCCAAGGCTGGCACGCCAGCGCGGGGTCCGCGACCGCAACAGGGATTCGCCGGCCCGGGCCCGTCCGCTCCGCCCGCAGCCGCGACGCCGGGTGCGCCGCCCGAGGCCTGGAGCGATGCCGATCTCGAGGAGCTGCAAGCGCTGCTCGACGAGGTCCCCGCGCCGCTGGAACCGCTCGACGTGTCGATGCTCGACGGCTTCCTCGTCGCCGTGATCCTGCAACCCAAGCCAGTCCCGCTGTCCGACTGGTGGCGCTGGGTGCTCGACTCCGAGGAAGGCCGGCCCGCCCCCGCCCGCTACGACGCGCGGCCGCTGCTGCAGCTCGTCCAGCGTCGCGAGCATGACCTCAAGCAGGCCATCGCCGATCGCCAGTGGTTCGATCCGTGGGTGTTCGAACTCGACGAGGACGCCTCCGCCTCCGAGACCGTGCTGCCCTGGGTCGCGGGCTTCGCGCTCGCGGCCGATCTGTTCCCGGCGTTGATGAACCTGGACGAGACCGAACTCACCGAACCGCTCGCCCAGCTCTACATGCATCTGGATCCCGAGGACCTCGAGGACGCGGATGCGCTGCTCGAGGAGATCGAGAGCCTGGAGCCGCCGGAAGAGCTCGACGACGCGGTCGAGAGCCTGGTGCGAGCCAGTCTGCTGCTGGCCGACGTCTCCCGGCCGCAGCCCGCACCCAAACCGCAACGGCCAGGCGGCCATCGCGGGGGGCCTGGCGGTCCGGGCGGCCCGCGCCGCGGCGGACCGCCGCCCCGTCGACTGCGCTGAGGTCGTCAGCGCAGTGCGACTTCGGCGCTCAGCGCTGAGGAATCGCCGCGCCGGGTCCGACCTGGCGCTTCATCCACTCGCTCATCTCCCAGAGCGTGTGTCCCACCGACTCGCGCGCCGAATAACCGTGCGACTCGAACGGCAGCGTGACGTAGCGCACCGTGCCGCCCGTGCCCGCCAGGGCCTGGTACAGCCGCGCGCTCTGGATGGGGAAGGTGCCTGAGTTGTTGTCCGCCTCGCCGTGGATCAGCAGCAGCGGCTCCTTCAGCTTGTCGGCATAGTTGAACGGCGAGAGCTTCTGGTAGACGTCCTGCGCCTCCCAGTAAGTGCGGCGTTCGCTCTGGAAGCCGAACGGCGTCAGGCTGCGGTTGTACGCGCCGCTGCGCGCGATGCCCGCCTTGAACAGGTGGGTGTGCGCCAGCAGGTTGGCCGTCATGAACGCGCCGTAGCTGTGTCCGCCGACGACCATGTGCTCGCGGTCGCTGACACCCAGCTCCACCGCCTTGTCGATGACCGCCTGCGCGTTGGCCGTGATCTGCGCGATGAAGCTGTCGTTGACCGTCTTGGGGTCACCGACCACCGGCATCGTCGCGTCCATCAGCACCACGTAGCCGTCCAGCAGCAGCATCAGCGGGCTGGTGGCCGCGAAGCTGTTGAAGCGGTTGCCGGAGCCGCTCACCTGACCCGCCGTCGACGCGTCCGTGTACTCCAGCGGATAGGCCCAGACAAACGTCGGGCGACGCTCGCCGGCCTGGTAGCCCGGCGGCTTGTAGAGCCAGAACGACAGCTCGACGCCGTCCGCGCGCTTGAAGCGGACGAACTCGCGCTGGATGTCGCGCAGCTGCGGCGACGGGTCCTTCACCGCCGTCAGCGCCTGCGCCGTCGCGAGCGCGGCACCGCCGCGCAGCATCACGTTGCCGGGCTCGCTGACGCTCTCACGCACGGTGAGGACACGCGCGCCTTCAGCGTCGAGCACGGCCAGCGGGCGCTCGTAGTGCGCGCTGTCGCCGCCGTTGGCCTCGGCGCCGGACTGGAACACGCGCGTCTTCTTGTTGTCCGCGAGCACGAGCCGGTCGATGAAGGGCTTGTCACCCTCCGGGCTCGCGCCCGTGCCGAAGTACCAGATCGCATCGCCGTCCAGGCGCACCACCGCGCGTCCCGTCGGCTGCATGCGATGCACCGGCGTGCCCGGGTCGCGGTAGCGGTCGCGCACCGAGCGCTCGACCAGCCGCTGCGCCGGCGACGTGCCGTCCGTCGTGACGAGCTCCGTCGACGTGCGCATCTTCGTCAGGTCGAAGTCCTGCACCAAGGCCTGCTTGCCGCCCTCGAGGAACTCGAGCCGCGACAGCCGCTGCGGGACGCGATGCACTTCGCGCGCCTCGCCGGTGTAGGGCGCATCCAGGCGCATCAGCCGGTCCCGATGGGGCACCTGCGCGCGGTTGTCGCCGCCGTCCAGCGCCTCGACCCAGTAGACCGCGCCGTCAGCGCCAGGGGAGGCGAAGAAGTTGCGCGGGCCGGTGATCACGCCTTCGACCGGCACGCCTTCCTTCAGCTTCACCTTGCCGATCGCCGCGACCTTGCCGTCGATGCCGCGGACCTCGGCCTGCGCGGCGAAGTCATCCCAGCCGACCTGGTAGCTGAATGGCGGCAGCAGCCGCATGGTCAAGACCTGACCCGGCGTGCCGAGCGCTTCGAGGTGGCTGAAGAGGGCCGGCTCGCCGACCGGACGCACCGCGCCGGTGTTCAGGTCGATGCGCGCCAGCTGCGAGGTCGCGTGATGCGCGAAGACGGTCGCCTCCTGCGCATTGGTCAGCAGGTCCTGCTGGGTGCGCTCGGGCGAGTTGCGTGCGATGGATTCCTGGATAGCCGGACCCGACGGCGCGGCGAAGGTCGGCGCCGGACCGCGCCTGGCGGGCACCGTCAGCGTGACGAGCTCATGATCGTTGAGCCACACGACGTCGTTCTCGAGCATCGTGTGCAGCTTGAGCTTGGGCACGGCCTTGAGCTTGCCGGTCGCGACGTCGCCGACCCACAGCTCGACGGCCGTGTCGGTGCGCCGGTTCAGCAGGAAGCGCTTGCCGTCCGGCGAGAAACGCAGGTGATGGAAGGCGCCGCCCGCGGGCAGCACGACGGGACGCGCGACGCCGTCCGCGCCGTTCTGGAGCGGGCGCAGCGACAGCGATTCGATCGTGGTGATCAGCTGCGGGCTGTCGGTCGCCGGGTCGTAGCGCAGGCCGGCCTGACGCAGCACCGGCCGCGCGAGCTCGGCGATCGCGCGCGACTTGCGGTTGACGACGATCGCCAGCGTGCGCTGGTCCGGCGAGACCTGGAAGACCGGCAAGGCCTTCGCGTCGAGCACCGCGCGGATCGCCTCGGACGGCTGCTGGTAGATCTGCGCCAGCGACGCGGCGGAGGTCAGGGCCGAGGTCGACGCGGCCTCGTCCGCCGGCGCCGCGATCGCGGAGAAACCGCCGAACGCGGCGGACAGGGACAGGGTCAGCGGGATCAACGACGAGGCGCGAGGCTTGGGCATGTGTCGGCACCGTGAAGCAGAGGAAGGCGGCAATCTAGCAGCGCCCTCCCCCGATGTCCGACGTCAGCCCCCCGGGTGATCCCGAGGTTTCAGGCTCCGGGCCTCACGTCCGCATCACGCAGCGAACAGACGCGCCGCATGCAGGCCCAATCCGGTCGCGACCGACGCGAAACGGTCGCCGCGCACCGTCTTGGCGTCGGGGTAGTCCGCCGCGATGCGGTCGGCCAGCACGGTCAGGCCGGTCGAGCCGCCGGTGAAGTACAGCGCGTCGATGTCAGACGGCTTCAGCCCCGCGCGCTCGACCGTCTCGCGGCCGGCCTGCGCGATGCGCTCGATGTCGCCGCGCAGCGCATCCAGCGCCACGGCTTCCGAGAGCGGCACCGTCAGGCCGGACTCGATCAGCTGCAGGTCGATCGTGCAGTCACCGCCGCCGGCGACCTCGATCTTGGCGTCTTCCGCGCGATTGGCGAGCTCGTGGCCGAGCCGCTCGTCCAGCACCGTCATCAGTCGCTGGTGATGGCGCGGATCGCCGTAGAAGCCCTTCATGTTGCGCAGCTCCAGCACGCGCTGCGGGCTGTAGCAGGTGTTGATCAGGTGCCAGGTCGCGAGGTCGAAGTAGACGCCGCTGGGCACCTCGCGCGGCGTCTGGCCGGGCTTGGCGGGGCCGAGCGCGCGATAGCCGAATTCACGCAGGATGCCGGTCAGCTCGATGTGGCGGTCGAAGTCCGTGCCGGCGATGTGCACGCCGTGGTTGGCGAGGATGTCGTCACGGCGATCCAGCCGCTTCGCGCGGTCGGGGCCGACGCGCACCAGCGAGAAGTCGGAGGTGCCGCCGCCGATGTCGGCCACCAGCACGAGCTGCTCGCGGTCGGCCTGCTGCTCGAAGTCGAACGCCGCCGCGATCGGCTCGAACTGGAAGTGCACGTCCTCGAAACCCACCGCCCGCGCGGCGGCGGCCAGCGAGGCCTGCGCCGCGGCATCGCGCTCAGGCTCGCCGTCGACGAAGTAGACCGGCCGGCCGAGCACGACACGACGCGGTTCGTGGCCCTGCGCATCGGACAGGCCGGCCTGCTTGCGCAGGCGCTTCAGGTAGCCGCTGAGCATGTCGATGTACTTCACGCCGCGGCCGCCGCCGACGTCGGTGACCTGGTCGATCAGGCTGGTGCCGAGGATGCTCTTCATCGAGCGCATCAGCCGGCCGTCGACGCCCTCGACGTAGGCGTTCATCGCCGCGCGGCCGAAGGCGCGCGGCGGGCCGTCGGCGTCGTGGCGCCCCTCGGCGAAGTAGAAGACCGCCGTCGGCATGGTCACGTTGCCGCCTTCGAGCGGCACCAGGCGCATCGCGCCGGGGCGTTCGATGTCGGGCACGGCGACCGCCGAGTTGGAGGTGCCGAAGTCGATGGCGCAGAAATCGCGCGGCAGGTCGGAAAGCAGAGAGGACATGGCGGCGCGGCGGAAATGCGAAAAGGGCGCGGATTCTAGCCGCGCCCTGGTTTCGGGGCTCCGGCGCTCCGATGACGCCGGGAGGGGTTCCGCCGGATCAGGCGGGCTGCAGGCTCCGCACGGCCTGGGCGGGCAACGCGTCGCCATAGAAGCCGAAGTCCAGTTCGGGCCGCTTGCCGCTCATCAGTTCCGCCAGCGCGCGGCCGGAGCCGGCGCCGTGCGTCCAGCCCAGCGTGCCGTGGCCGGCGTTGATCCACAGGTTGGACGCCTTCTGACTGCGGCCGATGTAGGGCACGTTGGTCGGCGTGCTCGGGCGCAGGCCGGTCCAGAAGTTGGGCTCGGACAGGTCGGCGACGCCGGGGAACAGCTCTTCATAGCGACGCACCAGCGACTCGCAACGCACCTTGGAGGTCGGGCTGTCCAGGCTCGTGTCCAGGCCCACCAGTTCGGCGGTGCCGGCGATGCGGACGAAGTCCCCCAGGCGCGAGATCGCGATCTTGCGCGCGTCGTCCAGCAGGCTCACGGTGCTGGCCTGCTCCGGCTTCTTCAGCCGCAGCGTGGCCGAGTAGCCCTTGGCCGGATAGATGTTGAGGTGCTCGCCCAGGGACTTCGTCAGGGCCGGCGCGTACGACGCCAGCGCCACGACGTAGGCATCGCCCTTGAGCCATTGCGTCTGGCCGGTCTCACGCGACTGGATCTGCACGCCCGCGATCTCGGTCCCCTGCGCACCGCCTTGCGACTGCAGGGTCACGATGTCGTGGTTCCACAGGAACTGCGCGCCGCGCTTCTCGGCCAGCTTCGCCAGCGCCTGCGTGAAGACGCGCGCGTCGCCGGATTCGTCGCTCGGCGTGTAGGTGCCGCCGAACACCGCATGCTGGGCCGAGCGCAGCGCGGGCTCGATCGCCAGGACTTCGTCGCGGCTCAGCACGCGACGGTCGACGCCGTGGCGGCGCATGATCTCGGCGCCCTGCACGCCGGCCTCGAAGTCGGCTTCGCTGCCGAAGAAGTGCAGGATGCCCTTCTGCAGGCGGTTGTACTCGATGCCCGTTTCCGCAACGAGCGATTGCAGCGACTCATGGCTGTAGCGGCCCAGGCGCACGAGCTGCTCGACGTTGCGCTCGAACGCGGCCGTCGTGCACTGGCCCAGGAAGGACAGGCCCCAGCGCCATTGCGCCGGATCCAGCCGCGGGCGGAACAGCAGCGGCGCGTCGTCCTTCAACAGCCATTTCGCGACCTTGAAGGGCGCCCCGGCGTTGGCCCAGGGCTCGCAGAAGCAGACCGAGATCTGCGCGCCGTTGGCGAAGCTGGTTTCCAGCGCCGCATCGGGCTGGCGGTCGACGACGACGACATCGTGACCCTGGTCCAGCAGGTACCAGGCGGTGTGGATGCCGATGATGCCGGCGCCGAGGACGATGACCTTCATGGAGAGCTCCAGGTGAACTTGTGGTTCTGCTGCGGTTCAGCGTTGGACATGCATGCTTCAGGCCAGCGGGCGCAGGATCAGCTGCAGTCCCAGCACGGCCATCACGACGGCGATCAAGGCATCGATGCTGCGCCAGACCGCCGGCCGGCGCAACGCCGGCGCCACCGCCGCCGCGCCGAAGCCCAGCAGCGAGAACCACATCCAGGACGCCACCGAGGCGCCCGCCGCGAACGGCAATTGCAGGCCCGCCGGCTGCTGCGCACCGACGGTGCCCAGCAGCACCACCGTGTCCAGGTAGACATGCGGGTTCAGATACGTCATCGCCAGCGTGCTGCCCAGCACCGTCGACAGCGAGGCACTGCCCGCCTGCGCCTGCAGACCGGCCCGGGGGGACAGCGCGCGCAGCGCCGCCTTCGCGCCGTAGGCCAGCAGGAAGGCGGCCCCACCCCAGCGGAAGGCTTCCATCAGCAGCGGGCTGGCGGCGATCAGCCGGCCCAGCCCGAACACGCCCAGCCAGATCAGGAGCATGTCCGACAGCGCGCACACCACCACCACCGGCGCCACGTGCTGGCGCATCAGGCCCTGCCGCAGCACGAGCGCGTTCTGCGCGCCGATGGCGACGATCAGGCCGGCTCCGGTGAGCCAGCCTTGCAACAGGGCTGCGCTGAACGATGACATCGGAGGGATCCGGTTGAAACGGGGCGGGGGGAAGAAGGTGTCGGGGCGAGCGTTGCCACCCGTCCGAAGGAACGGTTCGCCGGGATTGTCGGGAGCACACCCGCTTTCATGAAGCGGGATTAATATCTCAGCGTCTCCATTAGGAACACTTATGAAAGACCTGGACGCCGCCGGCCTGGATTGCCTTGCCGCGCTGGCCGACGAACGCAGCTTCGAACGGGCGGCAGAGACGCTGGCCATCACGCAGAGCGCCGTCTCGCAGCGGCTGCGCAGTCTGGAAGCGCAGGTCGGACAGCTGCTGGTCGTGCGCTCCCGGCCGTTGCGGCTCACCGAGCCCGGCAAGCGCCTGCTGCGTTATGCGCGCCAGCTGGCGGCGCTGCGCGCCGACGTCGTCCGGGAACTGGGCGTGCAGGCGGCCCAGGCCGAGCGGCTGCCGATCGCGGTGAATGCCGACAGCCTGGCGACCTGGGTGCTCCCGGCGCTCGACCCGCTGGTCCAGCGCGGCATGCGGGAGGGATTCGGGCTGGAGCTGGTCGTCGACGACCAGGACTTCACCCATGACTGGCTGCGTCAGGGCGAGGTGCTGGGCTGCGTCACGACCGTGCCCCAGGCCCTGCGCGGGTGCATCGCCCAGCCGCTGGGCGTGATGCGCTACATCGCCGTCGCCAGCCCCGACTTCGTCGCGCGGGTGCTGCCCGACGGCCTGGGGGCGGCCAACTTCGCGCAGGTGCCGTTCCTGGTCTTCAACCGCAAGGACGACGCCCAGCAGCAGTGGGTCCGCCAGGCGATGGGGCTGCGCTCGGCGCGGCTGAACGCCAGATACTTGCCGTCCAGCGAGGGCTACGTGAACGCGGTGCGGATGGGCTGGGGGGTGGGCGTCGCGCCGGAGCTGCAGGTCCGGCCGCTGCTCGCGAGCGGGGAACTGGTGGCCTTGCGCCCGGAGGTGCAGGTGGAGGTCGCCCTGTACTGGCACCAGTGGAAGCTTGGCGGGGAGACCGCCGCCGGCGCGGCGGGCGTCGCCAGCGTCGCCGACGTCGCGAGAGCTGGGAAAATCGGGAAAGCCGGACAGGCCTCAGCGCCGGAAGGCGGTGCGCCTCCGGCGTTGCTGGACCAGATCGGAGAAGCGCTGGCCCGGGGTGCCCGGGGCGCCTTGATCAGCGCTTGAGCGACGCGACCTGCACCTGGGTCTCGACTTGCGCCTTCAGATGCGCGGGGACCACGGTCGGCGCGGCCGATGCGGGCGTGGCGCGCTGCTCGGCCAGACGCAGCCGGTAACCGCCGCGCTCGTGCTTGTCCTGCACGGAATTGGCCAGCCAGGCGGAAGTCAGCACGACGCTGCTGACGATTGCCCAGGTCATCGATTTGTGAATCAGTGGAGACATGAGAAAGCAATGGCTTCCACGAATTAGGGAAGATCCGGAGCATAGTTACCCCTGAATGAGGGGGGCATCAC
The DNA here is from genome assembly GCF_050626985.1 of Roseateles noduli. Classification (NCBI taxonomy): domain Bacteria; kingdom Pseudomonadati; phylum Pseudomonadota; class Betaproteobacteria; order Burkholderiales; family Sphaerotilaceae; genus Roseateles; species Roseateles noduli. The sequence goes on along the minus strand of NZ_CP192463.1, from coordinate 5,113,005 downwards.
ACCTAAGAGGGGCGCGTGGTTATTTCGCCGCACCTGTGGTGGGCACACCCCAATCTGTGTGTATTTGTGAACGCGATTCCAGCGCACCCGCGATCTGGGGATTTGCCTGAAGACAAAGACGCGCAAACTGTGTTTCACCGCGCGGCGCAGCATCGCACCGCGCGGCGGTCACACCCCGTGCTTTCCGACGAGGTCCATCATGCGAATCACGTCCGCCCTGCGCCTTTTCCGTCGCAACTCGTCCGGCACTCACGAACCGGAGCCCGCCGACATGGGCACCGCCTTCGGGATGGAAGCCAGCTTCGGTGACGACAGCGAATACGACGACTTCCGGCGCAGCGACTACGGGCTGGAGTCAGAATCCGCCCCGCCGGCCACGATCGAGTCGCCGCTGTCCTGGATGGCCGCCCGGCGCGGCTGACGCGGCAAGGCGCCCCACGCGGGCGCCTTTTGCATTCCAGGGACGCCGCCCATGCGGCCCTGGGCGCGGATCAGCGGATCAGCGGATCAGCAGCACCGGCACGTCGCTGTGGGCCATGACCTTCGTGGCGACCGAACCCAGCACCAGCTTGCCCAGCGCCGTGTGGCCGTGCGAGCCCATCATCAGCAGATCGAAGCGCCCCTTCTCGGCGACGGCCGTGATCGCTTCCGACGCATGCCCGGTCTTGACGACGTACTGGGCCTTGATACCGCGCTTGTCCATGAACGTGCGGATCGGTTTGAGGACCTTCTCGGCCTCGTCCTCGTAATACTCGGCGAGCACGGCCTTGTCGAGCACCGCGGCGGCGCGCGGCGGCACGCCCGGGACCACGTGCACCACGGTGTAGTCATGCGATCCGCCCAGCCACTCGTCGTGGGCGGAGAGATAGGCCAGCATGCGCTTCGAGTACGTGCTGCCATCGACGGCGACGAGGATCTTCATCGTGGGGTCCCTCACTGACGGCCGACGTCCGGCCACGGGCAGTGTGGCACAGGGTCGGTTCCGGAAAGCCACTTCCGGGCCGCAGCTTGCTTCGTTCTTGACGTTGGACAATCGCGCTTTCCGCCCTTCGCTGATCCGCCGTGCGCCTGCAACTGATTTCCGACCTCCATCTCGAGCGCCAGACCGACTTCCAGACCGTGGCCGCGCCGGACGTCGACCTGCTGGTGCTGGCCGGCGATGTCGGCTCATACCAGGCCGGCTCGCGGCTGGTGACGGACGACTTCGGCCTGGGCCGCTTCTCGCCGAAGCGCGACGGCGCGCCGTGGTCTCGCGTGCTCTACGTGCCAGGCAACCACGAGTACGACGGCATCGACTTCCCCACGGCGCAAGCGCGACTGCGCCAGACCTGCGAGGACCTCGGCATCGAATGGCTGGACCGCGAGGAGATCGTCATCGGCGACGTGCGTTTCCTCGGGACGACGCTGTGGGCGGACTTCGACGCGCTGGCCGCGCGCGAGGCGACGCCGACCAAGCAGTTGGCGGCGCGCGAGAAGGCCTTCCGGGCGGCGAATCACTACCTGCGACGGTTCTCGACGCTGGTCGACGGGCAGCACATGCTGGCCGAGCGGCAGCGCGACCTGGCGCTGGAATGCCAGGCCTGGCTGCGCGAAGCGCTCGCGCGGCCTTTCGACGGCCGGACGGTGGCGGTCACCCACTACGCCCCGACCCTGCGCAGCGCCGACCCGCGCTACGGCCTGACGCCGGGCACGGCCGGTTTCTGCAATTCGCTCGACGACCTGCTGCCCTACGCCGACCTGTGGCTGCACGGCCACCTGCATTGCGGCCACGACTACGTCGTCGAATCGCCGTCCGGGCCGCGCGGCGAGGTGCCGCATCGCTGCCGCGTCGTCGCGAATCCGCTGGGCTACGCCAACAAGGGCGAGCAGGAGGACTACCGGCCGGACCTCGTCATCGAAGTCTGAGCCGTCGCGCTGGCCGGCCGCCCTCGGCCGTGCGTCAGCGCCTGGCCGGCGGACCGTCGTAGGTCCACAGGTACTCACGCGGCATCGGGCCCTTGTTGCGGCCGCCTTGCTGCGTCTGTTCCCACGCGTGCGCCAGGATCCCCACCGAGCGCGAGATGCAGAACAGCCCCCGCGCCAGGGGCGCCGGGAAGCCGAGCTCGGCGTAGATCACGGCCGTCGCGCCGTCGATGTTCATCGGAATGCGGCGGCCGTCCTTGCGCCGCCGCAGTTCCGCCTCCACGGCCCGGCCGATGGCCGCGAAGCGGCCCGACACCACGCCGAGCTGGGCCGCCTCGTCGACCAGCTCCAGCAGCCGGGGCGCGCGCGGATCCACCGGATGGAAACGGTGCCCGAAGCCCGACACGAACTTGCCGCGCAGCTCGATCGCCTCGTCCAGGCCCGCGACGGTCGCGTCCTCGATCGAGGCGCCGGCATCCATCCGCGCCGCGATGGACTGCAGCATCTCCACGCACTGCTCGCCCGCGCCGCCGTGCACATCGCCGAGCACGTTGATCGCCGACGCCATCGCGTTGTTGAGTCCCACGCCGCAGGTCGCGGCCATGCGCGCGATGGCGATGCTCGGTGCCTGCGGGCCGTGGTCGACCGCGGCCATCAGCGCGACGTCCAGCAGCTTGGCCTGCTCCGAACCGGGCAGCTCGCCGCGCGTCATCAGCCAGATCATCTGCGCGAAGCTGACCTGTCCGATCAGGTCCTGGATGGCGTGGCCGCGATAGCGGATGACGCCGGGCGACATCTCGATGATCGAGGTGCGCCACCAGTCCGGCACGCGTTGGTCGTGCACCGGCCCGTCGCCCGCGGGCGCCTTGTCGTCGTTGGCGCTCATACGGCTTTCTCCTCTTTCAGCGCGGCGCGCTCGGCGGCGCCATAACCCAGTTCTTCCAGGATCGCTTCCGTGTCCTGCCCGAGCCGCGGCGGCGGCGTCGACACCGACGGCGCCTGCCCGTTCAGCTTGAAGCCGGTGCGCAGCACGCGGACGTCGCGCCCGACGCCGGGCACGTTCTCGAAGTGGGCGACCATCCCGCGATCGGCCACCTGCGGATGCGCGAGCGCCTCCTTGACCGAGTACACCGGCCCCGCCGGCACGCCCGCGTCGTTGAAGCGCTGCCACCAATCCGCTGCGGGGCGGTCGCTCATCGCGGCCTCCAGCAGATGCTTGAGTTCGGCGCGGTGCTTCAAGCGCGCGTGACGATCAACAAAGCGCGGATCGGTCTTCCATTCCGGATGACCGACGGTGTCGCAGACCGCCTCGAACTGCTCCTGCTTGTTGGCCGCGATGTTGAGCAGGCCCTGCCCCGTCTGGAAGGTACCCGAAGGACTGGCCGTCACGTTGTCGTTGCCCATCGGCTGGGGCTCGCGTCCCGCGACGAGCAGGTTCGACACCGCCCACCCCATCGTCGCCATCGCGGCCTCGAGCATCGACACGTCGATGAAGGTCGCCTCGGCGCGTTCCTTGTCGGCCAGCGCCGCGGCGATGGCCATCGCCGCGGTCAGGCCGCCGATGGTGTCTGCCACCGGATGGCCGACGCGATAGGGCGCGGTGCCCGGATCGCCGGTGATGCTCATCATCCCGGACATGCCCTGGATGATCTGGTCGTAGGCGGGCAGGTCGCGCAGCGGACCGTCCTGGCCGAAGCCCGAGATCGCGCAATAGACCAGCCGCGGATTCACCTGCCGCAGCTCGTCGAATCCGACGCCCAGGCGCTGCATCACGCCGGGTCGGAAGTTCTCGACGACGACGTCCGCCGTCGCCACCAGCCTGCGGAACACCGCCTTGCCGGCGGGCCGCTTGAGGTCGATCGTGATCGACCGCTTCCCGGGGTTCTGCGCCAGGAAGGACACGCCCATGTGCGCCTGGTTCAGCGCCGTGTCGGCGCCGAGCTGGCGGGCGAGGTCGCCGGTCTCGCGCGCCTCGACCTTGATCACGTCGGCGCCCAGGTGCGCCAGCTGGTGGCAGGCGAAGGGGCCGGCCAGCACATTGGTCAGGTCGAGGACGCGGACGCCGCGGAGCGGAGATTGACTCATGCGGGGCTCCGTCGCGCGCTCAGTCGACCTTGACGTTGCCGCTGCGCACCACGTCGCCCCAGCGCTTCTGCTCGCGCAGCAGGAACTGCGCGGCCTGCTGCGGGGTGCCGGCCATCGGCACGCTGCCTTCGGACTGCAGCTGCCCGATCGTGGCGGCCTTCGAGAGCGCCTTCTGCACCTGCGCGTTCATCCGGGTCACGACCGCCGCCGGCGTGCCGGCGGGCGCGACGATCATCTTCCAGTCCGAGGTGTCGAAGCCCTTGAAGCCGCTCTCGGCCACCGTGGGCACGTCGGGCAGCACCGGCAGCCGCGCGGCAGAGCTGATCGCCAGCGCGCGCAGCTTGCCGGCCTTGATGAAGGGAACGACCGTCTGCGGCGTCGCGAAGTAGTAATCCACCTGCCCGCCGAGCAGGTCCGTCGCCGCCGGGCCGGCACCCTTGTAGGGGACGTGGGTCACCTGGATGGCGGCCTGCCTGGAGAACAGCTCCCCCGTCAGATGGCCCACCGTGCCATTGCCGGCGGAGGCCATGGTCAAGGTGCCAGGTTTTGCCTTGGCGGCGGCAACGAGATCGCCCACGGTCTTGAAGCTCGAGGACGACGAGACCACCAGCACCACCGGCTGCCCAGCCACCAGCGCGACCGGCGTGAACGCCTTGGCCGCGTCGTACGGCATCTTGGGATAGAGCGTCGGGTTGATCGCCAGGTTGGCGGTCTGGCCCATGCCCAGCGTGTAGCCGTCGGCCTTGCTCTTGGCGACGGCGTCCAGCCCGATGTTGCCGCCGGCGCCTGCCTTGTTGTCCGCGACGAAGGTCCAGCCGGTGTCCTCGCGCACCTTCTCGAGGATCAGCCGCGACACGATGTCGGTTCCACCGCCCGGGGGGAAGGGAACGATCAGCTTGATGGGCTGGGTCGGGAACGCCGCATCGGCGGCCTGCGCCGCCGTGGCGGTCATGCCTGCGCTCGCTGCGGCCATCAAGGTGAAGGCGGTGCCTCGGATCAGGAACTGCGTCATGTCGCGTCTCCGTGTTTGTTCTATCTAGCAGAACGTCGGTTTGTTTGATAGAACTGTAGGACGTCTCACTTGGCAAGAGACCAGGGATTACCCGTGGCCGACAACGACGACTCCTCTTCCGACACCGCCAACAGCACAGCCGCATCGAGCGGCGTGGCCGTGCTCGATCGCGCGTTCGCGCTGCTGGGCGCGTTCGGCCAGGACGACGACGCCCTGTCGCTGGCGGAGCTGTCGCGGCGCACGGGCCTCTACAAGAGCACCGTGCTGCGGCTGTTGGCCGCGCTGGAGCACGGCGGCTTCGTGCGGCGGCTGCCGGACGGCCAGTACGCGATCGGACCCGCGCCGCTGCGCCTGGCGACGATCTACCAGCGCTCGTTCCATGTCGGGCCGATCGTGGAACCGCTGCTCAAGCAGCTCAGCACCGACACCGGCGAGACCGCGTCCTTCTACGTCCGGCACGGCGAGGCGCGGATCGCGCTCTATCGCTGGGAGCCGGCACGCTCGGTGCGCGCGGCGGTGGCAGTGGGGCAGCAGTACGCGCTGCACCAGGGCGCGTCCGGCAAGGTGTTGTGCGCGTTCTCGGGCGCCTTGAGCGATCGGGGCGAGGGCCTCGCGGCCATCCGCGAACGCGGATGGGCCGCCTCCTATGGCGAGCGCGAGCCGGATACGGCCTCGGTCGCCGCGCCGGTGTGGGCCATCGACGGGCTCGTGCAGGGCGCGATCGCCCTTTCCGGACCGCGCGTGCGGCTGTCGCCGCCGGAGACGATGCTGGGCGCCTGCCGCGCCGTGCTCGGCGCCGCGCGCGAGGCCAGCCGGCTGCTGGGCGGCGATATCGCGTTGCTGGAAAACGCGTTGCGCACGGTGTCGGTCGCCGACTTCGCGGCCGGCGGCTGAGCATGAAAAACGCCGGCACAAGGGCCGGCGTCGGGAGTCTCTACCGCTCCCCGGGAGCGGCGTGACGATCGGCGACGATCAGGCCGCGCCGTGGCAGTTCTTGAACTTCTTGCCCGAGCCGCAGTGGCACGGATCGTTGCGGCCCAGCTTGGGCGTGTCGCGGCGCACCTGCTCGACGTGGTAGCGCTGCTGCTCCGTCGCTTCCTGCAGGTCGACGACCGTCAGGATCAGGTCTTCGATGGCCTCGTCGATGTTCTTGAGCGGATGCTCCTCGTTCAACAGCTCGACGATCTCCACCTCTTCCGGCGTCTCGGCGGGCAGGTGGCGATACAGGCGCGCCAGCAGCGCGTTGATGTTGTCGTCGGCCTGCTCATGCAGGTCGGGGAAGGTCACCGCGGCGTACTCGAAGCCGCCGACCCACGGCAGCAGCGCCTGGGTGATCGGGTCTTCGGGCAGTTTCGGCGCGTCCGGATCGACGGGCTCTTCAGCCGCGGCGTCGACGGCGGCGTCGGCGGAAGCCTCCGCGGCGCCCTCGGCGGGGGCCTCGCCGTCTTCCGCACCCGCTTCTTCGGCATCCAGGTCCAGGACCACCGGGTAGAACCAGCCCTGCTCCAGCATGCTCTGGTTGAGCGAGGCGAAGCGCCGCTCCACCAGCGAGCGGATGCGGGCCAGCCAGGCGGGGTCGATGTCGTCGGGCAGCGCGCGGCCTTCGTAGTCGAAGATCGGCGGCAGCCATTCCTCGATCGGGATCAGGCGAGGCTGCACCAGCACGCCGGCCAGGTAGCCGTCCAGCATCGAGGCGTCCAGCGGCTCGAGCGGCTCGGGCGTGATGGCGAGAAGTTCGTCGAGTTCGTCGAACTCGGCGTCGGAAAGGTCGTGGGCAATGCTCATGGGACGCGATTGTCGCCGGTCGCGTCGACAGGGGTGTCGGCGGAAGGCGGCCGCACCGCGTCGATCAGCCGTTCTCGCATCCAGCGCTGGGCGCTGCGGTCCTCGTTGCGCAGGTGCCAGAGCACGTCGACGTGCACCGGCGACAGCGGCATCGGCAGCGGCCGGTAGATCAGCGCCTCCTGGTAGCCGGTGGCGCTGATGAAGGACTGCGGCAGCACCGTCAGCAGGTCGGAATGCGCCACCACGCGGCCGGCGGTGAAGAACTGGTTGACGGTCAGCGCGATCCGGCGGCTGCGCTTGAGCGCCGCCAGTGCCTCGTCGACGAAGCCGTAGGGCCGGCCCGAGAAGCTCACCAGCAGGTGATGCGCCTGGCAGAAGGCGTCGAGCGTCAGCTCCTGGTCGGCCAGCGGATGGCCGCGCCGCATCACGCAGACGTAGTACGAGTCGTACAGCCGCTGCTGCCGGATCGCCGCCATGTCGCCCTGCCCCTTCAGCGCGGCGACCGCGTTCGGGAAGTAGCCGAGCGCGAAATCCGTCTCGCCCTGTTCCAGCAGCAGGCGCGGGTCGCGGGTCGTCAGCGGCAGCACGTGGACGTTGGCCAGGGCCCGCATGCGCTCCAGCTGCTGCATCAGCGGCGGCAGGATCAGCGCGGCCGTTGCGTCGGCCATGGCCAGGCGGAAGGTGTATTCCTCCGACGTCGGCTGGTAGTCGCCGGGATCCAGCGCCACGCGCAGTCGCGTCAGCGCCGAACGGACGTCCGGCCAGAGCCCTTCCGCCCGCGATGTCGGCTTCATCCCGAAGGCCTGGCGCACGAACAGGTCCTCGCCGAGCGCCTCGCGCAGCCGCTTCAGCGCATGGCTGACCGCGGGTTGCGTCATCGACAGGCGCTCCGCAGCGCGCGTCATGGAGCGCTCGGCCATCACGGCGTCGAACACCTTCAACAGGTTCAGATCGAGGTTCCGGAAGCTCATGGAAGGCACTTTTTCACGGAAAACGCGCGGAAATGGCGGTGGCACAAGGGCGCGATGGCGGCCCACCAACAGGTCATCGTGGCCCCGGCTTGCGCATTCCTTGGCACTCGGCGGAGGGCGGCGTGACGTGCATCACGGGCTGAACGCGATCCGCCCAATGATATGCACGCTGTTTATACATTCGATGCCCATCTTTCATTGGCGGCATGCCTAGGGGAAACCCTATAGTTCGCTCATCGGTTCTACAGAGCCGACCCAACAAGCCAATCAAAGGAAATCGCCATGAGCGTCGCTACCCAAACCTTCGGTCTTCCGCTGAGCCGCACGGTGCGTCGCGGCGGCACGTTCGCCACCATCGGTGCCCGCGTCTGGGCCCGCACGATCACGAACGTCAAGGCCCGCATCGAGTCCGCCAAGATGGCTCGCGCCGAGCGCGAGATCCTGGCCCTCGCCGCCCAGTACGAAGAGAGCATGCCCTCCTTCGCCGCTGAGCTGCGCGCCGCGAATGCCCGTCGTCACGGCTGATCAGCCGACCCCGCCGGGCGCCGTACGGGCCCGGTCGCGAAGTTTGGAAATGTCGTGATGTGAGCGCAGGCTCTCATTGAATGTCGCTCCAGGCCGAGCAAAAGAAAAGCCCGCTTCGAATCACTTCGAGCGGGCTTTGCCTTTTCAGGCTCCCCCGGACCCGCCTCTTTCGAGGCGGTCGCCGGGTGGAATTCGGTGAACGATCAGGCCTGGGCCAGACGCTGTTCGATCTTGGCCTTGGTGGCGGGCAGTTCCGCCGGCAGACCTTGGGCCAGCTGGACGAACAGCTGGTCGTGGAGCTTCAGCTCCGTCGCCCAGTCCTCGTTCGAGATGTGGGTGACGGTCTTGTACTGTTCCGGCGTGAAGGCGAGGCCTTGCCAGTTCAGGTCCTCGTAACGCGGGCTGGTGCCGAAGGCGTGCTCGACGCCCTGACCCTGGCCGTCGACGCGTTCGAGCATCCACTTCAGCACGCGCATGTTCTCGCCGTAGCCGGGCCAGACGAACTTGCCGTCGGCGCCCTTGCGGAACCAGTTGACGCAGAAGATCGCCGGCAGCTTGGCGCCGGACTGGGCCAGCTTGGCGCCCAGCGTCAGCCAGTGCTGGAAGTAGTCCGCCATGTTGTAGCCCATGAAGGGCAGCATCGCGAACGGGTCGCGGCGCACGACGCCCTGCTGGCCGGCGGCCGCGGCGGTGGTCTCGGAGCCCATGGTCGCGGCCATGTAGACGCCTTCGGTCCAGTCGCGGGCCTCGGTCACCAGCGGCACGGTCGTCGAGCGGCGGCCGCCGAAGATGAACGCGTCGATCGGCACACCGGCGGGGTTGTCCCACTCGGCGTCCAGCGCCGGGTTGTTGGTCGCGGCGACGGTGAAGCGGGCGTTCGGGTGGGCGGCCTTGGCGCCGGTTTCCTTGGCGATCGCCGGCGTCCAGTCCTTGCCCTGCCAGTCGATCAGATGGGCCGGCGGCGTGTCGGTCATGCCTTCCCACCAGACGTCGCCGTCGTCGGTCAGCGCGACGTTGGTGAAGATCACGTCCTTGTCCAGGCTGGCCATGCAGTTCGGGTTGGTCTGCACGTTGGTGCCCGGGGCGACGCCGAAATAGCCGGCTTCCGGGTTGATCGCGTACAGGCGGCCGTCCTTGCCGGGCTTGATCCAGGCGATGTCGTCGCCGATGGTGGTGACCTTCCAGCCTTCAAAGCCGGTGGGCGGGATCAGCATCGCGAAGTTGGTCTTGCCGCAGGCGCTGGGGAAGGCGGCGGCGACGTGGTGCTTCTTGCCTTCGGGCGAGGTCACGCCCAGGACGAGCATGTGCTCCGCCAGCCAACCCTGATCGCGACCCATGGTCGACGCGATGCGCAGTGCGAAGCACTTCTTGCCCAGCAGCGCGTTGCCGCCGTAGCCGGAGCCGTAGGACCAGATCTCGCGGGTCTCGGGGTAATGGACGATGTACTTCGTCTTGTTGCAGGGCCACTTGACGTCGGCCTGGCCGGCTTCGAGCGGCGCACCCACGGTGTGGACGCAGGGGACGAATTCGCCGTTGTCGCCCAGCGTGTCCAGGACCGCGCGACCCATGCGGGTCATGATGCGCATGTTCACGGCGACATAGGGGCTGTCGGACAGCTCGACGCCGATGTGGGCGATCGGGGAACCGATCGGACCCATCGAGAACGGCACGACGTACAGGGTGCGACCGCGCATGGCGCCGCGGAACAGGGCGTTGTCGCCGTTCTGCAGCAGCGCGCGCATCTCGGCAGGTTCCATCCAGTTGTTGGTGGGACCGGCGTCGAGCTTGTTCTTCGTGCAGATGAAGGTGCGGTCCTCGACGCGCGCGACGTCGCTCGGATCGCTCCATGCGAGATAGCTGCCCGGGCGCTTGGCCGGGTTCAGCTTCTGGAAGGTGCCGGCGTCGACGAGCTGCTGGCACAGGCGGTCGTACTCGGCCTGGCTGCCGTCGCACCAGTAGACGTCCTTCGCCTCGGTGAGGGCGGCGATCTCGGCGACCCAGGCGACCAGGCGCTGGTGTTTGACGTAAGCCGGTACGTTCAGGCGCAAGCCTTCCATTACGGGTTGGTTCATGGCGGTTCCCAATTTGAGGATATGAAAAGCGGAATTGGGTCAGCTCCGTTCCGGTGGCTCCCGCCCCTGCTTTTCAGAGGAGGAGACCGCGGAGCTGACCCAATGCCGCGCCTCAGCGTGGTGCTTCGCCGAACACTGGTTCCAATGTAATCACGCCGTAACTCCAACGCGCGCGGGGGTTATGCGTTTCTGGAATGGTTTGATGCAGCGGCTGACAGACGACAGGTCTGCCGGGGCAGGCAATCGGCGTGCGCACCAGGTGTCAGCGAGCGTCGCCGACGCCCTGCCCGCTCCGTGCCACCGGCGCGTGTGCCCGGCGGTCAGGGTCGGAGGTCCGCCTCCCGGCACAACTCCCACAACGCCGGCACCCACAGCGCCTGCGGCGCCGGTTTCGGCAGCTTGACGAGTCCGGCCTCCCCCGGCCAATCCCGACGCGGGGACGCCGCGCACAGCAGCGTCTTCATCCCCGGCCAGCGTGCGCGCCAGTCATGCCACGCCTCGACCGACGGCAGCGACTCCGGCGACGAGGCCAGCAGCAGTCCCTGCCCCGTCGCCGCCGCGTCCTCGAGCGCCTCGGGCAGTTCCTCCACCCGCTCGACCTCGCGCGCGTCGAAGCCGCATTGCAGGAGCCGCTCCAGCATCACCTCGCGCACCATCGCGCAGCGGTCCCACACGACCGCCACCCAGCCGTCGCCGATCCGTTCCATCCCGGCCTGCGTCTGCAGCGGCGGCCATTGGACTTCAGCCTCCGTCGCCTCGATCAGCGGGAGTTCCGCGATGAAGCTGCTCCCCTGCCCCGGCGTGCTTCGACCGCTCAACTCACCGCCCATGGCCCGCATCGTCTGACGCGCGATCGCCAACCCGAGTCCCAAACCCGGCATCGCGCTGACCGTCCGACCCCGCGTGAACGGGTCGAAGATCCGCTCCAGTTCCTCCGGCATCAGGCCCGGCCCTTCGTCGGTCACGGCGAGCACCAACTGCCCGCCCACCACGCGGGCCTTCAGCACGACCTCGCCCGCCTGCCCGTACTTCGCCGCATTCGACAGGAGGTTGAGCAGCACCTGCCGGAGCCGCCGCGCATCCAGCGCCACGACCGCCGGCAACGACTCCTCCATGACCAGCGAGAGCCGGGTCTTGCCCGCCAGCATCAAGGCCTGCGACTGCAGCGCCAGTTCATGCAGCAGCCCGTGCAGATAGACCGGCGCGTTCAGCACCTCCACATCCGCCTCCGCCGTCGGCTGCCGCGCGAAGCGCTGCAACTCATCGATCGTGTCGAGCAGCATCACCCCGCCGTGCTCCAGCGCCTGCCGGGTCGATTCGAACTCCGCCCCCGGCGCCAGACGCCGCGTCAGCTGCACCATCGACGCCAACGGTGCGCGCAGGTCATGCCCGATGTGGCCCAGCAGCCGGCCCTTCGCCGCATCGCTCGCCTGCGCATGCGCGCTGGCGCGGGCCAGCTCCGCGGTGCGCTCCAGCACCGCCGCCTCCAAGGCCTGCGCGTGCTGCAGGCGCTCGCGCTGCAGCAGACGCAGCATCGCCACCAGCACCGCCGCCGCGCCCGCCGTGCCCACCATCGACGGGGCCAGTTCGATCCAGTCCGCATACGGCAGGTAGCCCAGCAGGCTGAAGTAGCGCGGCGCCAGGCCCAGCACCACGCCGATGAGCGCGCACAGCCACACGCCGCCGACCGGATCGCCGCGCCGCATCGCCCGGAAGCTCGCGATCAGGCCGATCGCCGTCAGGGCGAGGTTGGTCGGCGCGGCCATGCGCGTGCCGGTCTGATAGTCCGCCCCGATGCACGCGGCCACCGCGATCAGGCTCATCCCCACCACCGCCAGCAGGGCCCGATGCACCGCCGGTTGCGTGATGCGCAGCCGCAGAACCGTCGCCAGCGCCATCAGCTGGAAGACCGTCGTCAGCGCGCCCGTCGTGCCCAGCGCCCGCTGCGCCCAGTCGGTCGCGTCCGGCCAGAAGCGCTGGAAGGCGGTGCCGCGCATCGCCATCTCGTAGACCATCGCGCTCGACAGGAAGGCCGCGATCCAGGCGTAGCCTCGGTCGCGCAGCGAGACCGCGAGTCCCGCCGCCAGCGCCGCCAGCGTCAGCCCCACCGCGGACAACATGCCGTCACGCCAGACGCGCCACTGCTGCTCCTCGACCAGCGCCTCCGCGACCCACAAGGTCGGCTCGATGGACAGCGCCCCGCGGCTCGTGGCGCGCAGCCGCAGCTCCCACACCTCGCCGGGCTCGATGCGCATCGGGAAGGCGCTCTCGCGCAAGGCCAGAGGCCGCTGGCCGAAGGCGACATCGGTGCCGGCGCGTTCCCGCGTCCACGGCGTCGCACTGCCATCCGGCAGCACTCGGCGTCGATAGAGCGCCACCGATTCGATCCGCGCCGGGTCGACCATCAGGACGTAGCGCGCCGCTTCAGTCCCGTCCTGGCGCAGCGTCCAGCGCAACCAGTAGGTATGGCGCGTGTACCCGGGCGACAGCGCGGCCCGATTGGCGGGGCGCCAGCGCGTCGCGACCTTGTCGGACAGGGGTTCCGCGCGTTCGATCCAGAGCTGCCCCTGGTCGACCAGCGCGATGCGGTCCGGCGCCGTGCCGTGCAGGGCGATCACCGGCGGCGGCTCGAGCTCGCTCGACAGCTCGGGCATGGCCGCCGGCAGTTCCGGTACGGGCTGCGCGTGCGCAGTGGCGAACGCGACCGCGCACGCGGCACCCAGCATCGTGGCCCATCGACGCCACTCGGCCATCAGGGTTCCAGACCTTCTGGCGCGCTGGAATCCCGCGCGCGCAGCGCCGTCCGGTAGGCCTGTGGACTGAGCCCGTTGCGCTCGCGGAACGCGGTCGCGAAATTGCCGGCGTTCGCATAGCCGACGTGGAACGCGACGTCCGACACGCTCATGTCGGTCTCCGCCAACAGCCGCTGGCCGGTCCGCACGCGCTCATCACTGATGTAGCCGGACACCGTCGTCCCCAGTTCCTCGCGGAACAGCGCCAGCAGCCGCCGCCCGGTCAGCCCGACCTGCCGGCCGATCTGGTTCACCGTCAGCGGCTCGACCAGGTGCTCGCCGATGTACTGGCGCGCCGCGCTCAGCAGGCGCTGGTCGGGCGTGGCCGCTTCCATGCCGGGCGCCGCCGCCACGTCGTTGGAGGCCTGCGGCCGGCGCGACGCGGCCAGATGCAGATGCACCCGCACGCGCGCGAGCACTTCCTGCGGATGGAAGGGCTTGCTGATGAAGTCCACCGCGCCGTGGGACAGGCCCTCGATCCGGCTGTCCACGTCGTTGTGGGCGCTCAGGAAGAGCAGCGGCATCTCGCGCGTCGCCGGGTCCGACTTGAGCAGCCGGCACAGCGCGAAGCCGTCCATGTCGGGCAGCCCGACGTCCAGCAGCGCCAGGTCCGGTGCCAGGCCTTGCGCCTTCTGCAGCGCCGCGCGGCCGCTCTCGGCGAAAGCCAGCCGGTAGAGCGGATGCAGCAGCGCGGTCAACCAGCGCAGGTCCTCGGGCTGGTCGTCCACCAGCAGCAGCAAGGGGCGATGGATCGCGGGAGCGGGCGCGGCACGGGACATGGCCGGGATTGTCCCGGCCCGACCTCCGCAGCGCGCACACAAGGCCCGGTCCCGTGGGCGCGTGGCGTTCAAACCGCCCATCTGGGGGGGAGGTCGCGAGGAGGAAAAACTACCGGAAACGGGCACGGCCTGACCCCGTCGGTCGGCCTTGAACGAATCGCCAAACATCGACGGCGAATTGACAGAACTCCGGACCGTCGCCGCACGGGATAACCGCGCCCTTGGCAAACACAACCGGAGATTGGGAATGAAGTACAGCACGCGACTAGGCGCGGCCGGCCTGGGGCTGAGTCTGATGAGCCTGTCCGTCAGCCTGGCCTGGGCGGCGGCACCGGATGCCGGCCAACTGCTCAACGAGCAGCGCCGCCTGAACCCGCCCGCGCAGCGCGGCGACCTCGACAAGGCCCCGACCGTGAACGCGCCGCTGGGCGACGACCAGCAGGCAGGCCTGCGCGCGCGCATCGACCGCATCCGCTTCACCGGCGCCGACGACCTGATCCCCGAGCCCGACCTCCAGGCGTTGGTCGCCGACGCCAAGGGCCGCCAGTTGTCGCACAGCCAGCTGCAGTCGCTGGCCTCGCGCGTCACCGCGGCGCTGCAGAAGCGCGGCTTCGTGCTCGCCCGCGCCTATCTGCCCCGGCAAGACCTGACCCAGGGTGAGCTGGAGATCGCCGTGCTGTCCGGCCGGCTCCAGTCCGGCGCGAACCGCGTGCGGGTGACCGGCGCCGACGAGGCGCTCGCCCCGCGCCTCGGCGCGATCGCCGATGCGGCCCTGGCCTACGGCCCGGTCCGCTACGAGCAGCTCGAACGCGCGCTGCTGCTGATCAACGACGTGCCCGGCGTGCAGGCCCGCGCCACGCTGGAACGCGGCGACGAGCCCGGCACCAGCCGCCTCGACGTCCGCACCGACACGGGCCGCGCCTGGGCGCTGGACGCCTCGGTCGACGATTACAACAACCGCTACACCGGCCAGTGGCGCGTCGGCGCCGCGGCGTCGCTGATCCGTCCGCTCAACCGCGAGGACCTGCTGCAGGCCAGCGTGTCGCGCACCGACGGCAGCCGCCAGGCCGCCCTCGTCTATGGATTCGCCGTCGGCGCCTCGGGCCTGCGCGCCCAGCTCGCGACGACCTGGCTCGACTATCACGTCGGCGAGGAGCTCAAGCCGCTGGATCTGCGCGGCACCGCGCGCACGGTTTCGGCCAGCCTGAGCTATCCGCTGCTGCGCGGCCGCGAGCGCAACCTGTGGGTCTCCGCCGAAGGCGAGCAGCGCACGCTGGTCGACGACGCGCTCGGCCAGACGCTGCGCGACCGCCGCCTCAACCGGCTGTCGGTCAACGTCTACGGCAACGCCTGGGACAACGTGCTGGGCGGCGCGCAGAACGACTTCGGCCTGAGCGTCACCAGCGGCACCGTCGCGCTGCGCGAGGCCGGCGACCAGATCGCCGATGCGCTGACCGCCCGCACCTCGGGCAGCTACGACAAGGCGACCTGGCGTGTCTCCCGCCTGCAGACCGCGCAGGCGCTGCCGGGCTGGGGCCTGTTCGTCGGCGGCTACGGCCAGATGAGCGCGCGCAACCTGGACTCGTCGGAGAAGTTCCTGCTCGGCGGACCGTCGGGCGTCCGCGCCTACCCGGTCGGCGAGGCCAGCGGCGACAACGGCTGGGTCGGCACCGCCGAACTGCGCCGAGAGCTGCGCATCGGCAACGGCCTGGCCGCGCAGCTGATCGCCTTCGCGGACTACGGCCGCGTCGAACAGCACGAGCGCCCCTGGACCGGCGCGCTGGCCGGACAGCCGAACGCCTACGGACTGGGCGGCGCCGGACTGGGCGCCAACCTGGCCGGCGAGCGCTGGACGCTGCGCGCCAGCTGGGCGCATGCCGTCGGCCACAACGCCGGGCGCACCGCCGCGGGCCGCGACGCGGATGGCCGCGACGACCGCCAGCGCTTCTGGCTGCAGGCCTCCTTCCACTATTGATCGCCGCCGCGGCCGTGCCTCAGCCCGCCGCCGTGCGCGCTGATCCGGCCGCCCCGACCGCACAGACCGCATAGAGCAAAGAGAACCACCATGGGATCGTTGAACCACAGCTATCGGCTCGTCTGGAACGAGCTTTGCGGCGCCTTCGTCGCCGTGCCTGAATTCGCCCGCGGACGCGGCAAGCGCACCAGCGGCACCGTCCGCCGCGCCATCGCCGCCGCCATCGCGGCGGCGGCCGCCGGAACCTTCGCGGGACCGGCCGCCGCGCTCGATGCGGGCGCGCTGCCCACCGGCGGACAGATCGCCGCCGGCCAGGCCGCGCTGACGCAGCAGGGCTCGCAACTGCGTATCGACCAGAGCTCCAACAAGCTGATCCTCAACTGGAACAGCTTCGACATCGGCAGCGGCGCCTCGGTGCGCTTCAACCAGACCGGCGCCGACGCCGTGGCGCTGAACCGCGTCACCGGTGGCGCGCCGAGCCAGATCTTCGGCGACCTCTCCGCCAACGGTCAGGTCTGGCTGGTCAACAACAGCGGCGTGGTCTTCGGCAAGGGCGCGACGGTCAACGTCGGCGGCCTGGTCGCCAGCACGCTGAACGTCAGCGACGCCGACTTCCTCGGCGGTCACGCGCGCTTCTCCGGCACCAGCACCGCGCAGGTCCGCAACGACGGCACGATCCGCGCCGACGGCGTGGTCGCGCTGCTGGGCGCGTCGGTGGTCAACACCGGCACGATCAGCGCCGGCCAAGTCGCGATGGCGGCCGGCCAGCAGGTCGCGCTCGACTTCAACGGCGACGGGCTGCTGCAGGTCCGCGTCGACCAGGCGGCGCTGGACGCCGAACTGTCGCAGGAAGGCCTCGTGCAAGGCCGCCAGGTCGTGCTGAGCGCGCCCAGCGCCAGCGCGCTGCGCGCCAGCGTCATCAACATGGACGGCGTGATCGAGGCCAAGGGTCTGTCCGAACAGGGTGGCCGCATCGTCCTTGACGGCGGCGACCTCGGCCAGGTGAACGTCGCCGGTCGACTCGACGCCAGCTCGGCCCGGGGCCTGGGCGGCGACGTCCGCGTCACCGGCGGCACGATCGCGCTGCGCGGCGCGACGCTGGACGCGAGCGGCGCCACCGGCGGCGGCCAGATCCACGTCGGCGGCGGCTGGCAAGGCAAGGACGCGAGCCTGATCAATGCGAAGAACGTCAGCGTCGACGCGGCGACCACGCTGCGCGCCAACGCGACGGTGAACGGCAACGGCGGCGAGGTCGTGACCTGGTCGGACGGCCGCACCGAATTCGCCGGTCGCGTCGAATCGCGCGGCGGCGACCAGGGCGGCAACGGCGGCCGCATCGAGGTCTCCGGGAAGCAGGCGCTGGCCTACAGCGGCCGCGCCGACGCGCGCGCCGCCAAGGGCGCGACCGGCGACCTGCTGCTCGACCCGAGCTCACTCGAAATCAACGGCGGCGGCAGCGGCAGCGGCGCACTCACCGGCTCCGTGGTCTACGAGAAGGACATCGAGGCGCAGCAGGCCAACGTGCTGCTGCAGGCCACCGGCGACATCCTCGTCAACGACCTGAACCTCAACGGCGGCGACGGCAAGATCACGATGCAGCCGAACGTCAGCCTGCGCATCGAGGCCGGCACCGCCAACGGCACGCACCTGACGCCGCCGCCCAACCTGACGGACGGCAGCTTCGCCTCCTACACCGACCTGATGTTCGCCAATGCCAGCAACGTGCTGGAGGTGTCCGGCAGCGGCAGCCTGATGCTGGTGGCCGGCGCGACCAACTCGGGTCGCGTGCTCAACGTGCCCACGTTGATCGCGCATGGCGCCGGCACCAACCCGTCCGGCGCGCTGCCCACGCACAACGTCTCCAGCCCGGGCAGCGGCACGCCGGGCGCGGGCTCGATCACCATCTACGGCGCCGACGGCGCGACGGTGGGCGGCTCGCTGACCACCAACGGCGGCTACGTGCGCATCTGGGCCGACTCCGACAACGGCGGCGCGGGCTACTTCACGCTGTCCGCGCCGGTCGCGACCAACGGCGGCAACCTCTACGTGTCGACCGGCAGCGGCGACGTGACGCTGAACTCCAGCATGGTGCTGGGCACCGGCCGGATCTTCTTCCGCGCCGACGGCGGCTACACCAACGGCAACAAGATCCTCGCCGGCCTGCTGAGCGTCAGCGGCGACGTCGACATCGACACCCCCTTCATCTTCAAGGGCGGCGCCAGCATCTACACGGACAGCGCGATCAACTTCGGCAACGTCAACGTCAACATGGACACCGGCACCGGCGTCCTGACGCTGCGCGCGAACCGCATCGACTGGGGCACCTCGACGCTGCAGAACCTGAGCACCGCGTCCATGCGCCTGGAGCCCTACGACCCGGCGACCAACATGGTGCTGGGCGACGCGAACGGCTTCGCCTCCGCGACGACGCTGGCCAAGCTCCCGGGCATCAAGAACCTGACGATCGGCCGCGCCGACGGCACGGGCACGATCAGCGTGCCGGGCAACTTCAGCTTCGACGCCTCGGGCAGCTTCGAGATGGTGGACCGCACCATCGACATCACCGCCGGCACGCTGAACAACACGACCGGCAACGTCGTGCTGACCGGCGACAACGTCAACCTGTCGCAGACCATCACCGCCAACGGCGGCGCGGGCAAGGTCACGATCCGCCAGATGACGGCCGCCAACGAGCTGCACCTGGGCGGCGGACTGAGCAACGCGTCGATCGGCCAGGTCAACGCGGCGACGCTGGAAGTCGGCCGCAGCGACGGCGGCAACCTCGTCTTCGACAGCGACATCACCACCAACGCCACCACGGTCAGCCTGAAGAGCGGCGGACAGGTGATCGGCGTGAACGGCGGCGTGGCCGCGGCGAACGTGGCCGTGACCGCGGGCCAGGGCGCGACGCTGACGGACGACACCTTCAACTTCACGCGCCTGGCGCTGGACGTCGGCGGCACGACCGTCGTGAATCCGGCGAGCGCCAGCGGCTTCACGCTGGGCACCGTCGACGGCGTCGTCGGCCTGACCACGCGCGGCGCCGCCGACGTGACGCTCAACAGCGGCACCGGCACGCTGGCGCTCGACGCGCCGATCAACTTCACCGGTGGCGCGGCGCAACTCACGCTGCAGGCGCCGAGCTGGAGCAGCACGTCCAACCAGGTGACGAGCAACGGCGCGCTGGCCACGGTCGTCTTCGACCGCACCGGCCCGGCGACCGGCATCACCGTCGGCGGCACGACCACGGCGGACCTGACCAACACGATGCTGGCGCGATTCAACGGCGTGAACACCCTGCGCGTGGACGCATCGGACCTCGACCTGAGCGTCGTCGATCCGGTCCAGCTGTCCCTGGGCAACCGCCTGGAGCTGCTGGGCGGGACCTTCGCCCAGGCCGGCACGATCACGATGACCAACGGCGGCGTGCTCGTGCGCGCCGAGGCCGGCGGCATCGACGTCGCGCGCAACATCAGTTCGAGCGGCACGGTCTCGCTGGACGATCGCAGCACGGCCGGCATCGGCAACCAGGGTGGCGGCCTCGTCACCGCCGGCAGGCTGGCGCTGCGCAGCGGCGGCGACGTCCGCTTCGACAACGCCCAGCAGGTCGGCACGGTCGCGGCGGATGTCCACTCGCTGGCGCTGACCAACAACGGCGCGCTGATCGTCGGCACCGCCGACGGACTGCAAGGCATCCAGGCCGACGGCACGGTCGCCGTCCAGGCCCAGGGCGCCGGCGCGGACCTGACGCTGCAGCAGCAGATCGTGGCGGGCAACGACGGCAACGCCACGACGCCGGTCGTCCTGCGCGCGGGGCGCAACTTCGTCAACCAGGCGGGCGCCACGGCGCTGCAGGTGGCGAACGGCGGTGCCTGGCAGGTGTACTCGACCTCGCCGTTGAACGACACGCGCGGCGGCCTGGTCGCCGCGTTCAAGCAGTACGACGCGAACTACGGCGACACCGTGCTCGGTAGCGGCAACGGCTTCCTGTACACGGTGGCCCCGACGCTGACCGTCGGCCTGTCGGGCAGCGCGTCCAAGGTCTACGACGGCAATGACAACGCGGCGACCGGCGGTCTCCAGCTGGGCGCCACCGGTGCGATCGACGGGGACGTGATCAACCTGGCCATCGGCGCCCATGGCGCGGCCCACTACGACACGAAGAACGTGGGCAACGGCAAGACCGTCACGGTCGACGGTGTCGTCATCGCCGACGGCCAGAACGGCGGCACCGCCGTCTACGGCTACCGGCTGGCCTCGGACAGCGCCAGCGCGGCGATCGGTCAGGTCACGCCCAAGACGGTGACCGTGGCCAACGGCGCGGTGCAGGACAAGGTCTACGACGGCAACACCTCGGCGCAGCTGTCGGGTGGTGGGATCGCGGGCTTCGTGCAGGGCGACGACGCGGCGCTGAACGGCGCGGTCAACTTCCTGGACAAGAACGCGGGTCGCGGCAAGTCGGTCGATCTGTCGGGCCTCGGCCTGGCGGGCGCGGATGCCGGCAACTACGTGCTGGACACGAGCGCGGCCGTCACGGCCACGATCACGCCCAAGACGGTGGACGTCGGCGCGATCCAGGTCAGCGGCAAGGTCTATGACGGCACGCGCGACGCGCAGGTCAGCACCGGCGGCCTCAGCGGCACCGTGGCGGGCGACCAGCTCGACGTGTCGGTCAGCGGCCAGTTCGACAACAAGAATGCCGGCAACGGCAAGGCTGTCGACGTGCAGCTGGCGCTGAGCGGCGCGGACGCGGGCAACTACGTGCTGGCCACGGACTCGGTGCGCGGCGCCGCCTCGATCACGGCGCGCACGGTGGACGTCGGCGCGATCCACGTCGACAACAAGGTCTACGACGGCACGCGCGGCGCGCAGGTCAGCACCGGGGGCGCCGTCGGCGTCGTGGCCGGCGACCAGCTCGGCGTGACGGCCAGCGGCCAGTTCGACAACAAGAATGCCGGCACCGGCAAGACCGTGGACGTGCAGCTCGGGTTGACCGGCGCGGACGCGGGCAACTACGTGCTGGCGTCGGGCTCCGCCCGATCCAGCGCCAACATCAGCGTCCGCACGATCCAGGCGCCCACGGTCACCGTGATCGGCGGCGTCTTCAACAGCGACACCACCGCCACGATCGTGGTCGGCGCGCCGCAAGGCGTGGTCGCGGGCGATCAGGTGAGCGTCGGCGGCACGGGTCGCTTCGACACGCCCTTCGTCGGCACCGGCAAGCCGGTGAACGTGCAGCTCACGCTGAACGGCGCCGACGCGGCGAACTATCGCCTCGAACCCGCGACGCTGACGGTGACCGGAACGGTCAATCCGCAGGTCGTGCCGGCTGCGATCGGCGCACTGGTGGTCCAGCCCGTCGGCGGCAACGGCACGCAGGACGGCGGCGGCAGCAAGACCTCGAACGTCCCGACCGGCAACGGCGGCAATGGGGGCGGCCTCGGCAGCAGCGTGTCCGCGGTCGCGGCAGGTCCGTCGGGCAATCCGGCAGGCACGATCGATCTCGGCAACGGCAGCAGCGCGGGGAATGGTTCCGGCGGCGGCAGCGGCAGCGGCAGCAGCAGCAACGGCAGCAGCGGCAGCGGCAGCGGCAGCAGCAGCAGCAGCGGCAGCAGCAGCAGCAGCGGCAGCGGCAACGGCAACGGCAACAGCAACAGCAACAGCAACAGCAACGGCAATGGCAATGGCAATGGCGCGAGTTCCGGCAACGGCACAGGCGCCAATGGCGGCGTGGGCAATGGCCAAGCGGGTGCCGACGGAAGCACGGGGGGTTCCGGTCTGAACGGCGGCAACGGCTCAGCCAATGGTTCGGCCAATGGCTCGAGCACCGGCGCCGGCAATGGCGCGGGCAATGGCGCGGGCAACAACGCCGCCGCTGCCGGCGACGGCACCGGCTCGGGCCAGAACGCCAACGGCACCGGCGGCAACGTCGCGGTCGCCAACGTCGGCCTGGAGCAGATGCTGCGCGACAACGGGCAGATCAGCCTGGCCGTCGACACGCCGGCCTACGACCAGCCGCGTCAGAGCCAGTTGCCGGTCTACGCCGACAAGGGCGACGCGGCGCCGACGCCGCTGGGCATGTTCCGCGTGGACGACCTGGGCGACAGCCTGGCGCTGAAGCCGGTGCAGCAGCCAGTCCCGGCGGCGGACGTGTCCTCCGGCGGCGTGATGCGCCAGGTGAAGGCGATCGTGGCGCTCGGCGACGAGCGCTCGGCGACGCTGGACGTGGTCCTGATGGCCGACGGCACGCTGCGGGTGCAGGCGCCCGCGACGGCCTCGGAGCTGGACGACGACCTCGTCACCACGCTGGCGCTCAGCGCGCTCAAGCAGCAGACCGGCGTCGCACCCGCCAGCGTGCGGGCGGTGATGCTGCATCGCGGCGGTTGATCCCAGCCGCTCCCCGCTGATCCCCGTGAAGGGGTTCCACCAACGCCGCGGCGCCAACACGCCGCGGCGTTGTCGTTGTCGGGCGGTGGATGGCGGATCCCCCAAAGCTTCGGGGATCGGCTCCCACGCTGAAACGCCCTATGCTCGGCGCCTCCTCCGTGAGGTCTCCGACGCCCATGTCCGCTCCCACCGGCCTCTCGCTCCGCGCCCGCCTCTACCTGGTCCTGGGCCTGGCGCTCGCCTTGGTCGCCGCTTCCGCGCTGCTGGGGTGGTGGCAATCGAAGCGGCTGGCCGGGATCGCGCAGTCGCTGTACGAGGACCGCCTCGTCCCCGTCGACCTGCTCCGCGAACTCGAGCACGCGCTCGGTCCCCACCAGCTGGGCACGCTGCTGATCACGCAGACGCAACAGCCCGACGCCGGCAAGCTGGACAGCGGCGGCCGCCGTCTCGCCGACACGACCCGCCAGCTCTGGACCCGCTACCTCGCCACGCGCATGACGCCGGCCGAGAGCGCCCTCATCGCCCGCACGCAGCCGCTGCTCGACCAGCTCTGGACCTCCCTCACCGCGAGCCAGGCGGCTTCGCCGGACACGCTGCGCGAGCTGAACCAGCGCCGCCTCGCGACGACGCGGATGCTCGACGAACTGATCGCCTTCCAGCTCAGCCAGGCCCGCGTCGACACCGAGCGCGCCCAGCAGGCCGCCACGGAGGCCGCGCACCTGGGCCTGCTCCTGGTGCTGCTGACCGGCGGCCTGTGCAGCGTCGTCGTCTGCACCGTCTGGACGCGTTACGACGACGAGCGCCGCCTCAGCCAGGATTCGCGCGAGCAGCTCCAACGGCTTTACGTCGCGCTGTCGCAGACCAACCAGCTCATCGTGCGCCGCGAGGCCGAGGCCTTCGATGATCCGCGGGCGGAGCAGCATCTGTTCGAGGGCCTCTGCCGCATCTGCGTCGAGACGGGCCATGCCCGCTTCGCGGCCGTGGTGCTGTTCGACGGCGATCACTTCGAGCGTGTCGCCGAGCACGGTCCCGGCGACCGACTGATGCCCGGCGCGCCCCGCGAGTGGTCGCGCGACTCGCCCTTCGCGCGCAGCTCGATGGCGACACGCGCGATCCTCGAAGGCACGCACCAGGTCAGCAACCGGGCGCTGGAGGACCCGAGCCTCGCCGTCCCCGGCGCGCCGCTGATCCCGCCCGGCGTCGAGGCCATGGCGGCCTTCCCGCTGCGCCGTCGCGGCGAGGTCGTGGGCGCGCTCACCCTGCTCGCCGGCGAGCCGGGCTACTTCAGCCCGCAGGTGCTCGGGCTCATGGACGAGATGGCCGGCGACCTGTCCTTCGCGCTCGACCATCTGCGGCGCGAGCGCGATCAGGCGCGCGAGCTCGACGGCCTGCGCGACGCGCTGCGTCGACAGGAGGCCGGTCTCGTCGAGACCACGCCGGCCGCCTTCCGCCCCGCGATGCCTCCGCCGCCGCTGAGGCCTGCGGCAGAATCGCCCGATGCAACTGATCAGTCTGAACACGGCCCGCGCTGAACCGCTGCTCATCGACGGGCGCCCGGTCATGACGGGCATCCGCAAGCGTCCGGTGGACGGCGCGATCGAGGTCCTGCCCCTCGGCCTGGAGGGCGACGAGCAAGCCGATCCCAGCGTCCACGGCGGCCTGTCCAAGGCCGTCTACGCCTACCCGTCCGAGCACTACGCCTTCTGGCGCACCGTGCGTGCGCAGGCGCAGGTCGCGGGCTGGGACGACGCGCTCCCGTGGGGGGCGATGGGCGAGAACCTGACGATCTCCGGCCTCGCCGAAGGCGACGCCTGGATCGGCGACGTGCTGGTCTTCCCGGACTGCGAGCTCGCCGTCAGCGAGCCGCGCTATCCCTGCTTCAAGTTCAACGCGGTGATGGGCTTCAACAAGGCCGCGAAGATGATGACCCAGAGCGGGTGGTGCGGTTTCTACCTCGCGGTGCGGCAGCCCGGCACGATCACGGCCGGCCAGACCTTTACCGTGCGCCCCGGCCCGCGCGAAGTCTCCATCGCGGAGCTCTTCCGGGCCAAGACCCAGCGCTGATCGCCCGCCTTACACCCTCTCCCGCTTGCGGGAGAGGGCAGGGGTGAGGGCCAGCGGCGATGGCAGTACTGAAGCCCTCAGTCCGCCAACGCCGGATAGTCGGTATACCCCTCGGCGCCACCGCCATACATCGTGGCCGAGTGGGCCTTCTGCAGCGGGGCGTTGAGCTTCAGCCGGCGCACCAGGTCCGGGTTGGAGATGAAGCTGCGGCCGAAGGCCACCGCATCCGCATGGCCCTTGGCCACGGCGTCGATCGCCATCTCGCGGGTGTAGCCGTTGTTGGCGATGTACACACCCTTGAAGCGCTCGCGCAGCGCGTCGTAATCGAACGGCGCGACATCCCGCGGTCCGCCGGTGTGACCCTCGATGACATGCAGGAAGGCCAGCTTCATCGGCGACAGCTGCTCGACGACATGGTTGAAGAGCGCCTGCGCATCGCTGTCCTGGCCCGCGTCGTTGACCGGCGTGACCGGGGACAGGCGCAGCCCGGTGCGGTCGGCACCGATCGCGCCGGCGATGGCCGCCATCACTTCGAGCAGCAGGCGCGCGCGGTTCTCGATCGAGCCGCCGTAGGCATCGGTGCGGTCGTTGATGCTGTTGCGCAGGAACTGGTCCAGCAGGTAGCCGTTGGCGCCGTGAACCTCGACGGCGTCGAAGCCCGCGGCCATCGCCGCCTTCGCCGCATGGACGTAGGACTGGACGACACCCGGCAGCTCCTCGGTCTTCAGCGCGCGCGGCGCGGCGACATCGACGAAGCCATCCTTGGTGAAGGTCTTGCTATTAGCCTGGCGATCCGTCGCCGACAGCGGCTTGGCACCGCCGGGCTGGAAGTCGGCATGGGAGATGCGGCCCACGTGCCACAGCTGCACGGCGATCTTGCCGCCGGCTTCATGGACAGCGTCCGTCACCTTTTTCCACGCGGCAATCTGCTCGGGCGAATGGATCCCGGGCGTGTCGAGGTAGCCCTGCCCCTCCTGCGTGATCTGGGCGCCCTCGCTGATGATCAGGCCGGCGCTGGCGCGCTGGCGGTAGTACTCGATCGCGAGCGGTCCCGGCACCAGGCCGACGGAGCGGTTGCGCGTGAGCGGCGCCATGACGATGCGGTTGGCCAGGGAGACGGCGCCGACTTGCAAGGGATCGAAGAGACTGGGCATGGCGATATCGAGGATGCGGAGTGGATGTGGCGTGAAGCCCGGCGGGGGGCCGGACAAGGCTGGACCGCAGCTTAGCGAGCGAAAGGATCCGTCGCAGCGCCTAGGCGACAGCCCGGATACCGGCTGGGGCCTTGCAAGGCGGTCGCGACCGGTCTGAAACGCTTGGCTACACTCGCCCGGCCGCCTGGGGGCGCCATCCCCCTTTTCATCTCCCCTTTTCGCGCGGCGCCCCTCCTCCACCGCCACGACTCGGGAGCCTGTCGATGCCCTTCGGTTCCTCGCTCGAATCTCGACGCCGCCGCCCGCTCGCCGACATCCAACGCCGCCGGCTTCTTCAGGCCGGCGCCTCGCTGGGGCTGACGCCCTGGCTGCTGTCGGCCCACCCGCAGCGAGGCGGCGCGTCGGGGGCCGTGATGCACGTGGGGCCCGATCATCCGGTGAAGACGCTGGCGGCGGCCGCCGCGCAGGCGAAGGCCGGCATGACGATCGAGGTGCAGGCCGGCGACTATGCCGGCGACGTCGCCGTCTGGCCGCAGGACGACCTGACCCTGCGCGCCGTCGGCGGCCGCGCCCGGATGGTGGCCAAGGGCGCGCATGCGCAGGGCAAGGGGATCTTCGTCACGACCGGCAAACGGATGACCATCGAGGGCTTCGACTTCGTCGGCGCGCGCGTGCCGGACCGCAACGGCGCGGGCATCCGCCTGGAGCGCGGCTCGCTGACGCTGCGCGACTGCCGTTTCCAGGACAACGAGAACGGCCTGCTGGCCGGCAACGACGCCAGCATCGAGCTGCGCATCGAGTCCTGCGACTTCGGCCCGATCGCGCCTGGAGAGGGCCGCACGCACACCTGCTACGTCGGCGCGATCGGCAAGCTGTCGGTGGTCGCGAGCTACTTCCACCACGGCGCTTCGGGCCATCTGCTCAAGTCGCGCGCGGCGGTGAACCACCTCTTCTACAACCGCCTGACCGATGAGACGGGCCGCGCGAGCTTCGAGCTCGAGTTCCCCAACGGCGGCGTCGCGCTGGTGATGGGCAACGTGATCCAGCAGAGCCCGTCGAGCGAGAACTACCACCTGATCGCGTACGGCAGCGAGGGGCTGTCCAACCGCCGCAACGAGCTGCACCTGATCAACAACACGCTGGTCGACCGGCGCCAGGCCGGCGGCGTGTACCTGCGCATGGCGCAGCAGGCGCAGAAGCTGCGGCTGATCAACAACCTGCTGTGCGGCAAGCACGAGCTGCCGGCCGGCCCGGACCGCGAGCAGCACCACAACTACTTCGTCGAGCTCGACAGCTTCATCGACGCGGACCGCTACGACTTCCGGCTGCGGCCGGACTCGCCGCTGATCGGGCGTGCGGTGGACGCGGGCGTCGTCGACGGCCAGGTGCTCAAGCCGGCGATGCAGTACCAGCACCCGTGCGGCCTCAAGGAAGTGCCGGCGGGGACGGCGTATTCGCCGGGGGCGTTTCAGGTTTGAGGCCGATGGGCAGCTGACCCGCGGCCTGCACCGGGTACAGTGCCGGACATGCTCGCTTACCGACACGCCTTCCACGCCGGCAACCACGCCGACGTGCTCAAACACCTGGTGCTGGCCGAGGTCCTCCGCTACATGGGGGAAAAGGACAAGCCCTACACCGTCGTGGACACCCACGCCGGCGCCGGCGGATACGCCCTCGACGGACGCTACGCCCAGAAGAACGCCGAACACGCCGGCGGCATCGCCGCGCTCTACTCGCGCAAGGACCTGCCCGAGCCGCTGCAGCAGTACGTGCAGCTGGTGCACGACTTCAATCCCGGCAAGAAGCTCGAGCAGTACCCCGGTTCGCCGGCCATCGCGCGCATGCTGATGCGCTTCGACGACCGCCTGCGCTGCTATGAGCTGCACGGCACCGACCACCGCATCCTTGCCAGCTACCTCGAGGACCGCGCCAACACGCAGGTCCTGCAGCAGGACGGCTTCGCGTCGCTGAAGGCCGAACTGCCGCCGCCCTCGCGGCGCGGCGTCGTGCTGATGGACCCCTCCTACGAGATCAAGGCCGACTACGGCAAGGTCGTCGCCGCGTTGCGCGAAGGGCTGCAACGCTTCGCCGACGGCACGATCGCGATCTGGTATCCGCAGCTGCAGACCGTCGAGTCCGCGCAGCTCGTGCAGCGCCTGAAGTCGGCCTCCGAGCCCGTCGCGAAGAAGGGCTGGCTGCACGTGCGCCTCACCGTCACGCAGGCCGACGAGCGCGGCTTCGGCATGATGGGCAGCGGCATGTTCGTCGTGAACCCGCCGTTCGTGCTCCACGACAAGCTGGCCGAATGCCTGCCCACGCTCGTGGACACGCTCGGCCAGTACGACGACGCCAACTACCTGCTGGAACAGCAGACCGCCTGATCGCGCTCCCGCGCGCATCCGGGCTCGAGGCCCCGTGCTTTGGGCCCCGGGCTTTGGGCTTACACGAAGTTCTCGCTCGGAGCAGCGGAGGCCGGTGCCCCTGGGAGCGAATTCCGAGCGGCGAGGAGGAGATTGAGCGGACAGGGGCACCGGCCTCCGCTGCGATCTCTGGCAGCGATCAATAGCCGACCGTGAACCGCCGACGGATGTGCTGCGGGCGTTCGAGTTCGTCGACGATGGCGACTGCCAGGTCGGCTGTCGACACGTGCGCGGGGCCGTTGGCGTCCATCACAGGGGTATCGAGGCTGACGCGATAGCTGCCGCGGCGCTCCCCGGGTTCCAGGTGGGGCGCGGGCGACAGGAAGGTCCAGTCGAGCGACGATTCCAGGCGGATCAGGTTCAGCGCTTCACGCGCGGCCAGGGCGCCTTGCTTCCATTGGTCCGGGAAGTCCGGCAGGTCCACGATCTGCACGCCCGGGGCCGCGTACAGGCTGCCCGCGCCGCCGACCACCAGCAGGCGCTTCACGCCGGCGCGTTTCACGCCGTCGTAGATCGCGCGGGTGCCGTCCAGGAACTCGGTGTGGATGTCCGGCACCGACCAGCCGGGGTTGTAGGCGCTGACGACCGCGTCGCTGCCTTCGACGGCGGCGGCGACCTGGTCCGCCTGCTTCGCGTCGGCCTTCACGACGGTCAGGCCGGGACGGGTTTCCAGCTTCGACGGATCGCGTGCCAGGGCGACGACCTCATGGCCGCGGGACAGCAGTTCCTTGAGCACTTCCTTGCCGACAAAGCCGGTCGGTCCGATCAGGGCGACTTTCATGGGGATTCCTTTCGAGGGAGGGTCCGAGGGATTCGGGGGAGCGACGGGGGTGTCGCGATGAAGTGGACTGTAGGAACTTCACAATCGCCGCAGAAGTCCTCAAAATCCGACTCCATTCTTTAGACGATCTACACAATCCCCGATGCTGGACCAACTCCGCCGGATGGCCGTGCTGGCGACCGTCGTCGAACAGGGCAGCCTGGTCGCGGCGGCGCGGCAGCTCCAGACCACGACCTCCGCGGTCAGCCAGCAGCTGCGCGCGCTGGAGCGCGACATGGGCGTGACGCTGCTGCACCGCTCGACGCGGCGCATCAGCCTGACGCCCGCCGGCGAACGCTTCGTGCAGGGCTGTCAGGCGATGCTCGCCGCCGCGCGCGAGGCGCAGACCCAGCTGCACCACCTGCGCGATGCGCCCGAAGGCGAGCTGCGCATCAGCGCGCCGGTCGGCGCCGCGCGGCAGATCGGGCCGGCGCTCGGGCCGCTGCTCTCGGCGAACCCGGGGATGAGCCTGCACCTGGAAGTCGACGACGGTTTCACCGACCTTGTCGCCAAGCGCATCGACCTGGCCGTGCGTTTCGGCCGGCTGCCCGACAGCAACTGGGTCGCGCAGCGCATCGGCCAGCGGACGGTCGGTCTCTATGCGGCGCCCGCCTACCTGGCGCGGCGCGGCGTGCCCACCTCCATGTCGGACCTGACGCGGCACGACTGGGTGTTCCTGCGTTCCGACAGCGGCGCGATGCGCAGCCTCTCGCTGGTCGGCCCCGAGGGGCGAGAGGAGGTGCTGCGCGTCAGCCCACGCGCGAGCAGCAACAACCAGCTCAGCCTGCAGCAGTTCTGCGAAGCGGGCATCGGGCTGGCGCTGCTCAGCGCGGAGGATATCGATGAGTCTCAGGCCCAGGGCCGCTTGCTGCCGCTGCTGCCGGGCTGGTCGCTGCCGACGCTGCCGGTCTACGTGATGACGCCGCAGCGCGATGCGCAACCGGCCAAGGTTCGGCATGCCATCGAGGCGCTTCGTCACGCGTTCGGGGGAATCCGCAGCGAGGGTCAGGCCTGACCCCCATCGTCCTGTCGCCGAGCGCCGGTACATTCGCCGGATGCCATTGAGTCAAGCCGCCTGGGCCCGCATCGTCCCCTTCGCCCTCTTCATGTTGCTGCTGGCGCTGCGGGGCGCCTTGCCGGAGCAGAACGCGCTGGGTCTCGACCCGCGCTGGATCTACGCATTGAACCTGGTGGTGGTCGGCGGCGCGCTGGCCTGGTTCTGGCGCGGCTACGGCGAATTCGACCGGCAGAACCGGCCGCGCCTCAGCGAGGCCGGGTTGAGCATCGCCGTCGGGTTGATCGTCTTCGGGCTGTGGATCCATCTGGACGCGCCGTGGATGCAGCTCGGCGAGGCGACCGCCGCCTTCGTGCCGATGACCGCGGACGGTCGCGTGGACTGGCCGCTGATCGCGGTCCGCTGGATCGGTGCGACGCTGCTGGTGCCGGTGATGGAGGAGCTGTTCTGGCGCAGCTTCCTGATGCGCTGGATCGCGAGCCCGCAGTTCGAGACCGTCGATCCGCGCGCCGCCGGCCTGCGCGCGCTGGTGCTGTCGACCTTCGTCTTCATGCTCGCCCACACGCTGTGGCTGGCGGCGATCGTGGCCGGCGCGGCCTATGCGTGGCTCTACATCCGCACCGGCAAGCTGTGGTGCGCCGTCATCGCGCATGCGGTGACGAACGGCGTGCTGGGGATCTGGGTCGTCTACAGCGGGCGGTGGGAATTCTGGTGACAGGCTCGAAGGCGCCGCCGCTCAGCGCTTGAGCGCCTTCGTCACGGCCGCCGGCCGCTGCAGGTGCTTGAAGCGCTCGAACAGCCAGCAGCGCATGCCCATCACGAGCGTGAACTGGCGCTTCTCCTCGTCGGGCAGCTTCTGGTCGAGCAGGTGCTGGCGCGCGAAGTCCTCGGCGACGCGCTGAAGCCGGTCGCGCAGTTCGCGCGCCATGCCGGGGCTGAGCTGGCCGTGGACCAGCATCAACAGTTCCGCGTCGTTGTCGAAGCCGCCGGCGAAGAAGTCCTGCATGACGTTCTCGCGGAAGAAGGCCATCACCGGGCCTTGCGGCCGCCAGCGGAAGGTCTTCGCCACCTGCAGGCGATAGCGGTTCAAGGGCCGCAGCTCGATGATGCCGAGCCGGTCCAGTTGCGCCAGCGCGCGCGTCACGTCCGGCTCGCCCATGCGGTAGGTCGCGACGATCTGCTCGAAGCTCCACTGGCTCAGGCAGCAGATGGCGGTCAGCAGCAGCTTCTCGTCGGCGACGACCTCGCGCTCCTGCTGCAGCGTCAGCTCGCGGCGCAAGGGCTGCGACTGCGCCAGGCGCTGCGAGAGCTCGGCGAAATCGGTCTTCAGCACGCGGCAGATCTCGTCGATCCGCGACAGCGGCATCTCGCCGCCCGACGCGAACATGCGCTTCACGCTGGACTCCGACAGGTCCAGCGCCGTCGCCAGCTGCGCATAGCTGATGCCGGACTGCTTCAGCTCGGCCTTGATCAGATCGATGAGGGATTGCGTGCTCGCCATGGGGGCGGACGTTAGCGCAACTCGCTGGCACGACCGGGTACCGGGATTCGAGACCGGACGGCCCGCGCCGCGATACCGCCGCACATGAAGCGCGTCATGGCCGGCGTGCGTCCCGACCATCG
This sequence comes from Roseateles noduli, assembly GCF_050626985.1. Lineage (NCBI taxonomy): Bacteria > Pseudomonadati > Pseudomonadota > Betaproteobacteria > Burkholderiales > Sphaerotilaceae > Roseateles > Roseateles noduli. The sequence continues at coordinate 5,081,624 of NZ_CP192463.1, read as the reverse complement.
CGTCCGTTCCAACTTCCACGGGCGCCGACCATGCTCAGCCGACGTCATCTCCTGTGCTGCGGCGCCGCCGCGGCGGCGGGTCTCTTCAGCGCGCTCGCGGCCGATGCGGCCGGTCCGTTGCGCAATCCCTGCGGCCATGCGTCCCTGCCGATTCCGGGCGTCGATCCGCAGTGGCTCGAACGGATCTGGGACGGCCTCGACCTCCAGCAGCTCTGGGACGTCCACGCCCATCTGATCGGCACAGGCGATTCGGGTTCCGGCTGCTGGATCGCGCCGTCGCTGTCGCAGTGGTGGCATCCGGTCGAGTTCGCCCGCAAGCACGCGATCCTCAACGGCGCCTGCGTTGATCCGCGCGCCGTCGCGGCAGGCGATATCGACCGCGCGTACGTCCGCCGCCTCACCGCGCTGGCCGATGCGTTCCCGGCCGGCGCGCGCTGGTTGCTCTTTGCGTTCGACGAGGCCGTGGACGCCGCCGGTCACCGACGGCCCGACTGGACGACCTTCCACGTCCCCGATACGTATGCCCGCAGCGTCGCGGCCGCACGACCCGACCGCTTCGGCTGGGTCGCCAGCATCCATCCGAACCGCGAAGACGCACTGGCACGGCTGGACCGTGCGATCGCCGGTGGCGCGCTGGCGATCAAGTGGCTGCCGAGCAGCATGGCCATCGACCTGCGCGACGCCCGGCTGCAGCCGTTCTACGACCGCCTCGCCGCGGCACGCCTTCCGCTCATCGTCCACTGCGGAGAGGAGCACGCCGTCCCGGGCGCGGACCGCCAGGACCTCGGCAATCCGCTGCTGCTGCGCGAACCGCTGCGCCACGGCGTGCGCGTGATCGCGGCGCATTGCGCCTCGCTGGGTCACGCGATGGACCTGGACCTCCCGCGCCCCCGCTCCGTCCCAGCCTTCGAGCTCTTCGCCCGCCTGATGGACGAACCGGCCTGGCAGGGCCTGCTGTTGGGCGACGTTTCCGCGATGTTCCAGTTCAACCGCCGGCCCGAGGTCTGGCGGACCGTGCTGCGTCGCCAGGACTGGCACGACCGGCTGCTGCATGGCTCCGACTACCCGCTGCCGGGCGTGCTGCCCCTGGTCCGGCTGCCCCAACTCGTCCGGGCGGGTGTGCTGGACGAAGCCCACGTCGCTCCTTTGGGGGCATTGCGCGACCACCACCCCCTGATGTTTGATCTCGCCCTCAAGCGGCTCGCCCGATGGCAGGGAGATGCACTGGGCGCCGCGGTCTTCGCGACCGCCCGGCACTTCCCTGTGCAGGCGGCCTAAGGAACTCCCCCTGAACCCGGGCCCCACCCAGGCGACCGGCCCCCGACCGAGCGGTAGCACCGATCGATACCGGGACAGGCGGCGGGTGATACTCGCCGCAAATCTGCAGGGGGACCGGACCGCTGGCGACGACAGTCGCGCCATCGCCACCGGAAACCACTCAAAGGGGCGATGACCCCGGCAAACACCACCGGTCCTGACCGACCGGCCCACAGGAGGAAACAACGACATGACCACCCCGCACATCCGCATCCAGCGCGACACGCAAGCCTGGCGCTACCAGGTGTGGATCTCCTTCGGCATCAGCGTCGCGCTCTGCGCGATCGGGCTGGCCTGGCTGCCCGGCGCCGACCTGGACCGCGCCTTCATGGTCATGGGCTACGTGTTCTGCCTGTCCGCCGCCTTCGCGCTGTCCAAGTACATCCGCGACAACCAGGGCGCCCGCACCGACACGCCGATGTGGGGCCTGGTCGTCTGGAGCGGCTTCGCGCTGGCGATGTCGCTCACCGGCTGGGGCCTGTGGCGCATGGAGGTCCAGCCGGTCTGGAAGGCCTACCTGCTGGTCTGCTGGCTCTACCTGATCTCCAACGTCTTCACCCTCGCCAAGATGCTGCGCGATGCGCACGAGGCCGACCTGGCCGAGGCGCGCCAGCAAGGCCGCCGCGAGGCGCAGCGCGAAGCCGTGCCGGCCGCCGCTCAATGAGCGCCGCCGCCGACCTCGCACCGTCACCCTCTTCGACTGTTCCGACCGCAAGGAGTCTTCCCATGCGTCCCCGTTCGTCCCTCCTCACCCTGCTGACTGCCGCCGCCCTCGCCTTCGGGGCGACCGGCGCGGCCCGTGCTCACGGCGGTCCCAGCGACGCCAGCGCCGCTTTGTCCGCCGTCCCGGTCGCCATCTCGGTCGTCGCGCCCTCCGCGGTGCTGGCCGGCGGCGCGGCCTTCGTCGTCGTCGCGGTCGAGAGCACCGCCCGCGGCACCGTCTGGGTCCTGGAGCGCGCCTCCGACGGCGTGCGCATCAGCGTCGAGTTCTCCGGCAAGGTGGTGGTCGGCGCCGCGACCTCCGTCGGCACGGCCGTCGTCGTCACGGCGATCAGCACGGGCTATGTGATTTCCGCCGCGGCCGAGGCCATCGCCTTCATCCCGAACGAGATCGGCGCCTCGCTGCTCTACAACGAGCGCGTCACCAACAAGGACCGCGTCACGCGATGAGCGGCGGCCCTGCCATGAAGGCGATCCTGGCGGCTGCCGCGCTGGCGGCGGCCCTCGCGGCGGCACCGGCCCATGCGGGCCGGCCCTGCGAGGACAAGCAGCCCACGCTCGACCAGATCCGGCGCGGCATGGACCTGGCGCAGGCGACCGCCGCCGCGCTGGACCGCAGCGGCGCCGACGTGGTGCTGCTGGCGCGCGCGGGCCAGGACCTCAGCGAATACGGGCTGCGCTGGTCGCATGTGGGCTTCGTCTATCGCGACACGATGGGCAGCGGCGCCGATGCCAAGCCGGTCTGGCGCGTGATGCACAAGCTCAACCAGTGCGGCACGGCGCTGGCCGACCTGTACCGGCAAGGGCTGGGCGAGTTCTTCATGGACAGCCCGTTCCGCTACGAGGCGGCGTACTCGGTGCTCAAGCCCGAGCTGCAGCAGGCGCTGCTGCCCTTGCTGCGCGAGAACGCCCGCATCGCCGCGCTGCACACGCCGGCCTACAACATGGTCGCGTACCCGTGGTCCCGCGAGTACCAGCAGAGCAACCAGTGGGCGCTGGAGACGCTGGCGGCGGCCGCGGCGCCGCGCGAGGTCTTCAACCGCGCGCAGGCGCAGGACTGGCTCAAGCGCCAGGGCTACGAGCCGTCGGACCTGCGCCTGTCGACCGCGAAGCGCCTGGGCGCGCGCATCGGCATGGCCAACGTGGCCTTCGACGATCATCCGTCCGCGAAGCGCTTCTCCGGCCACATCGCGACCACCACCGCCGACACCATCTTCAGCTGGCTGACCCGCAGCGGCTACGGCCAGGCGCCGCAGAGCGTCAAGGCCGCGCCCTGACCACCGCACGCCAGGCCACTGATCGATCTCCTCCCCCGACTTCCACAGCGAGCCCTCCCATGAGCGACTCTTCCCACACCAGCCAGTTCGCATTGCTGAGCCAACGCCGCTTCGCGCCCTTCTTCTGGACGCAGTTCCTCGGCGCGGGCAACGACAACCTGTTCAAGTTCGCCTTCACCGTGCTGGTGACCTACCAGCTCAACGTGAGCTGGCTGCCGGCGGCGCAGGCCGGGCTGGCGATCGGCGCGCTGTTCATCCTGCCGTTCGTGCTGTTCTCGGCCACCAGCGGGCAGCTCGCCGACAAGTACGACAAGGCGCGGCTGATGCGCCTCGTGAAGTTGCTCGAGATCGTCATCATGGCGCTGGCCGCCTACGGCTTCTACGCCGTCAACGTGCCGGTGCTGCTGGGCTGCGTGTTCCTGATGGGGCTGCACTCGACGCTGTTCGGGCCGGTCAAGTACGCCTACCTGCCGCAGCATCTGGACGATCACGAGATCACCGGCGGCAACGGCATGGTGGAGATGGGGACCTTCGTCTCCATCCTGCTGGGCAACCTGGCGGGCGGCCTGCTGGTCGCGACGCCGATCGTCGGGCCGCAGCACGTGGCGGTCGCCTGCGTGGTGGTGGCGCTGCTCGGTCGCGCGACGGCCCAGGCGATTCCCGCCAGTCCGTCGACGGATCCGAACCTCGTCATCAACTGGAACCCGGTCAGCGAGACCTGGCGCAACCTGAAGCTCGCGCACGGCCAGTTGGCGGTGTTCCGCTCGCTGCTGGGCATCTCGTGGATGTGGTTCTTCGGTGCGGTGTTCCTGGCCAACTTCCCGTCGTTCGCGAAGGAAGTGCTGCACGGCAACGAGCAGGTGGCGTCGCTGCTGCTGATGGTGTTCTCGGTCGGCATCGGCGTCGGCTCGCTGCTGTGCGAGGTGCTGTCGCGCCGGCAGGTCGAGATCGGCCTGGTGCCGTTGGGCGCGATCGGCATGAGCGTCTTCGCGATCGACCTGTACTTCGCGTCGCGCGGGCTGCCGCCGTCGGCGCCGATGAGCGTGGGGGCCTTCCTCGCAAACCATGCGCACTGGCGCGTGCTGGCCGACCTGGGCCTGCTGGCGCTCTTCGCCGGCCTGTACAGCGTGCCGATGTACGCGCTGATCCAGATGCGCGCCCAGCCGTCGCACCGCGCGCGGATCATCGCGGCCAACAACATCCTCAACGCGCTGTTCATGATCGCCAGCTCGATCCTGGCCGGTGCGCTGCTGGGCGCCGGGCTCTCGATCCCGCAGCTCTTCCTGGTGCTCGGCATCGCCAACGCGGTGGTGGCGTTCTACATCTTCCTGGTGGTGCCGGAATACCTGCTGCGCTTCTTCGCCTTCGTGCTGTCGCGCGTCATCTATCGCTTCCGCGTCAGCGGCGATCAGCACATCCCGACGCAGGGCGCGGCGGTACTGGTGTGCAACCACGTGAGCTTCGTCGACGCGGTCCTGCTGATGGCGGCGAGCCCGCGGCCGATCCGTTTCCTGATGGATCACCGCATCTTCCGCGTGCCGGTGCTGGGCTGGCTGTTCAAGCTGGCCAAGGCGATCCCGATCGCGCCGCAGAAGGAAGATGCGGCGACCTACGACGCCGCCTTCGCCGCCGCGCAGGCGGTGCTGGACGACGGCGAGCTGGTGGGGATCTTCCCGGAAGGCGGTCTGACGCGCGACGGCTCGCTGCAGACGTTCAGGGGCGGCGTGATGAAGCTGCTGGAAGGACGCCCGGAGATGCCGGTGGTGCCGATGGCGCTGCAGAACCTGTGGGGCTCGTTCTTCTCGCGCGTCGAGCAGGGGCAGGCGATGGTGCGGCCGTTCCGGCGCGGGCTGTTCAGCCGCGTGGGGCTGGTGGCGTCGACGCCGATCGCGGCGAAGGATGTGACGCCGGAATTGCTGCGGGAACGCGTGGCGGTGTTGCTCGGCCCGGAAAGCGCCGGGACGGCTCAACCGGTGAAGGCGTGAGCTGACGCGATCCAGTAGCAAGCATGAAGGCCTCCGGAAGGAGGCCTTCTGCTTTTGAGCGCCAGATATCACGCGCTACGCGCGCCTCGCCGCATCAGCCGCCTGATCCTCAACTTGGTCGCCCTCGCCGAGCGCCACACTGCGCTCGCGCGCACCCAGACCAGCAGGCCTTCCTTCCACACGGTCCAGCGGCCGTAGAGTCGCGCGAACCAGGGCAGGCTCATCAGCGCGGGCTGCGTCAGCGCGAAGATCCGTGCCACGACCGCCGTGCCGACGACCTTCGCGAGGACGATGACGGCGAGCCCCAGACCCGGCCGGCCGATGCCGATGAGCCAGAGCGCCAGCAGCTTGATCGGCAGCAGCAGCAGGCCCGGCAGGAGGAAGACGACGAGCGCCACATACGGCGGAAGCCGTCTCACGACGGCTTCCAGCTGGCGCAGTACCGGCAGGCGGCCGATGGCGCCCATCGCGCGCTGCAGCGGCTCCCAGCCCCATTCCTCGAAGAGGATGATGATGGCCAGGACGACGCGGATCAGCCACCGAAACGGCGCGATGAGCAACTTCAGCATCACGCCATCTTTGCACGCCCGCACTTAGGACCTTCTGAAGTCCTCGCTCGCAAAACCGTGGAAGGACGGCGTTGATGGGGGACGGCGATGCGTGGGGTTTTGGCGCTTGCCGCCAAGGCCCCATGCATCGGCGGCCAACGCCCCATCCTCAGCAGGTAGGCGCCTTCAGCAGGCAAGCGGTCTCAAACCCCGCGCGCCCGATCCGCCGCGAACCGCTGCCGGAAGCCCTCGAAGTCGCCGGCGTCCAGCGACTCCCGCACTTCCTTCATCAGGTTGAGGTAGTAGTGCAGGTTGTGCACGCTCGTCAGCATCGGGCCGAGCATCTCGCCGCAACGGTCGAGGTGATGCAGGTAGGCGCGGCTGAAGTTCTGGCAGCAGTAGCAGCTGCAGGTCTCGTCGACCGGCTTCTCATCGGACTTGTAGCGCGCGTTGCGCAGCCGCAGGTCGCCGAAGCGGGTGAACATGTGGCCGTTGCGCGCATTGCGCGTCGGCATGACGCAGTCGAACATGTCGACGCCCTGCCGCACGCCTTCGACCAGATCCTCCGGCGTGCCCACGCCCATCAGGTAGCGCGGCTTGTCCGCCGGCAGCTGATGCGCGATGTGATCGAGGATGCGGAGCATGTCCGCCTTGGGCTCGCCCACCGACAGCCCGCCGATCGCGTAGCCCGGCAGGTCCAGGTCCTTGAGCCCGGCCAGCGACACGTCGCGCAGGTGCTCGAACATCCCGCCCTGCACGATGCCGAACAGCGCGTTCGGGTTCTGCAGCTTCGTGAACTCGTCCTGGCAGCGCTTGGCCCAGCGCAGGCTCATCTCCATCGACAGCCGCGCTTCCTTCTCGGTCGTCAGCTGACCCTTGGATTCATACGGCGTGCATTCGTCGAATTGCATGACGATGTCGCTGTTGAGCACCGTCTGGATCTGCATCGAGATCTCGGGCGTCAGGAACAGCTTGTCGCCGTTCACCGGCGACGCGAACTTGACGCCCTCCTCGCTGATCTTGCGCATCTCGCCCAGCGACCAGACCTGGAAGCCGCCCGAGTCCGTCAGGATCGGCTTGTTCCAGCTCTCGAAGCGGTGCAGCCCGCCGAACTGCTTCATGATGTCCAGGCCCGGCCGCATCCACAGGTGGAAGGTGTTGCCCAGGATGATCTGCGCGCCCATTTCCTCGAGCGACCTCGGCATCACCCCCTTGACGGTGCCGTAGGTGCCCACCGGCATGAAGATGGGCGTCTGCACGACGCCGTGGTTGAGCGTCATGACGCCGCGTCGCGCGCGGCCTTCGGTCTTGAGCAGTTCGAACTTCAGCATGGGCGCGATTATCGGGCCCCGCGTCCGATGGGGTTCGCGCCGTGGCGAGGCGTCACGGCCGCGGCGTAGACTCCTCTCGCAATCGGAAGCGCAGACTGCCCGGAGAAGCATCTTGAGGTCCTGGATCGCCGCCCTTGTCGCGACGGCTGCCGGCGCCATCGCGCCGGCGCCCGCGCTCGCCTGCGGGCCGTACACGGTCGGCCTCTACGAGTACAGCGGGCTCTACTACCGCGACACGAAGGGCCGCTGGGCCGGCATCGACAAGGACGTCGTCGACGAAGTGGCCCGCCGCAGCGGCTGCAAGCTCGCGGCCATCACCGAATCGCGCGTGCGCATCTGGGCGCGGCTCGCCTCCGGCCAGATGGACATGACGGTCTCCGCGATGATGACGAAGGAGCGCGAGCTGCTCGTCGAGTTCATCCCGTACATCGAGTCGAAGCAGTTCGTCGTGATGCGCCCGGCGCTGGCGGCCTCGAGCGGAACGCCCGCGGCTTTCCTCGCCGACAAGCGGCGCCGCGTCATCGTCGTGCGCGGCTACGTCTTCACGCCGACGGTGGAATCGTGGCTCACGTCCCTGCGCATCCAGGGCCGCGTCGACGAGGCGCCCGATCAGCCCACCGCGATCCGCATCTTCAAGGCCGGCCGCGGCGACGCCGTCGTGCTGGGCGCGCACAGCCTGGCCCTCGCGCGGCGCGCGGATCCGGTGTTCGCGGCCTTCACCGCGCTGTCCTTCGCGCCGAACGAGCGCAGCATCGGCGCGCTGGCGCTGTCCCGCGAGCGCATTCCCCAGGCCGATCGCGACCTCATGCGGCATGCCGTCGACGAGATGCTGAAGGATGGGACCATCGAGGGCTTCAAGCACAAGCATCTCGGCGATCTGTCCCAGACCCCGTGAGGCAATCGCGTCGGACGACGCGGACGCGACAATCGCGCCCATGCCCCACAGCCTCGCCGCGCCGGTCCACGCCGAACTGATCATCAAGAAGAGCCGCTTCATCGGCTGCGTGGAATCGGTGCCCGATCGCGCGGCGGCGCTGGCGCGCGTCGAGCAGCTGCGCGCCGAACACCCCGGCGCCGCCCACGTCTGCTGGGCGCTGATGGCCGGTGGGCAGTCCGCCGCCAACGACGACGGCGAGCCCGGCGGCACCGCCGGCCGCCCGATGCTGGAGGTGCTGCGCCACCAGGACCTGGAAGGCGTGCTGGCGACGGTGGTGCGCTACTTCGGCGGCGTGAAGCTGGGCGCGGGCGGACTCGTGCGCGCCTACACCGACGCCGTCGCGCAGGCGCTGCTGAAGGCCGACAAGGTGCCGGTGATCCGGCTGCGGACGCTGCGCTGCACCCTGCCCTACGCGCAGGAAGGCCTGCTGAGGCGCGAGGCCGAGAAGGCCGGGGCGCAGCTGGTGGACGTGGCGCATGGGGCGCTGGTCGAGGTCACGCTGCGCTTGCCGGAGAGCGCCGCCGAAGGCTTCGTCGCGCTGCTCAACGAGTCGGGGCAGGGGCGGATCGGCTGGCTCAAGGAAGCCTGAGTTGCCCGTTGGCGGAGCGATAAGCATGCTTACTTCAGAAGTAAGCACGCTAACATCGCAGGTTGCTTGTTCCCCTACCGTGAGGCGTACCGTGGCCGCAACCATCCTCCAAAAGATTCCCGCCGGCGAGCGCGTCGGCATCGCCTTCTCGGGCGGCCTGGACACCAGCGCCGCGGTGCACTGGATGCGCGGCAAGGGCGCCGTCCCCTGCGCCTACACCGCCAACCTCGGCCAGCCCGACGAGAGCGACTACGACGAGATCCCCCGCAAGGCCAAGGCCTACGGCGCCGAGATCGCCCGCCTGGTCGACTGCCGCGCGCTGCTGGTCGCCGAAGGCATCGCCGCCCTGCAGTGCGGCGCGTTCCACATCAAGAGCGGCGGCGCCACCTACTTCAACACGACCCCGCTGGGCCGCGCCGTGACCGGCACCGCCCTGGTCGTGGCCATGCGCGATGACGGCGTCAACATCTGGGGCGACGGCTCGACCTTCAAGGGCAACGACATCGAGCGCTTCTACCGCTACGGCCTGCTGGCCAACCCGGCGCTGAAGATCTACAAGCCCTGGCTGGACCAGACCTTCATCGACGAGCTCGGCGGCCGCAAGGAGATGAGCGAGTACCTCATCGCCAACGGCTTCGACTACAAGATGAGCGTGGAGAAGGCCTACTCGACCGACTCCAACATGCTGGGCGCCACCCACGAGGCCAAGGACCTGGAGTTCCTGAACAAGGGCATGAACATCGTCACCCCGATCATGGGCGTGGCCTTCTGGCGCGACGACGTCGCCATCAAGGCGGAGACGGTGACGGTGCGCTTCGAGGAAGGCGTGCCGGTGACGATCAACGGCCAGACCTACGCCAACCCGGTCGACCTGTTCATGGAAGCCAACCGCGTCGGCGGCCGCCACGGCCTGGGCATGTGCGACCAGATCGAGAACCGCATCATCGAGGCCAAGTCCCGCGGCATCTACGAAGCCCCCGGCATGGCGCTGCTGCACATCGCCTACGAGCGCCTGGTCACCGGCATCCACAACGAGGACACGATCGAGCAATACCGCATGAACGGCATGAAGCTCGGCCGTCTGCTGTACCAGGGCCGCTGGTTCGACCCGCAATGCCTGATGCTGCGCGAGACCGCCCAGCGCTGGGTCGCCCGCGCGATCACCGGCGAAGTGACGCTGGAGCTGCGCCGCGGCAACGACTACACGATCCTCGACACCGTCAGCCCCAACCTGACCTACGCGCCGGAGCGCCTGTCGATGGAGAAGGTCGAGGACGCCGCCTTCACGCCGGCCGACCGCATCGGCCAGCTGACGATGCGCAACCTGGACATCGCCGACACCCGCGAGAAGCTCGGCGTCTACAGCCGCAGCGGCCTGCTGGGCAAGAACTCGGAAGGCTCGATCCCGCTGCTGACCGGCGGGGGCGAATAAGCACCGAGCAGGCACCGGAATCGGCCGGGTCCGCTCACGCGGTCCGGTTGGCGCCGGTCAAGTCCTGACCCTGACCGGTCCGGAAAGCAAAAAAGCCGCTGAGCGATCAGCGGCTTTTTTCATTCGCGGGGCCGACGCCCCGATCCCGGCGATCAGCCGCGGCGGCGGCGCACCAGGAAGCCCAGCGCGCCCAGGCCCGCCAGCATCAGCGCGTAGGTGTGCGGTTCCGGGACGGCCGGGGCGACCGCGGCGTTGACGTTGGAGCTCAGGAACTCCGCGCGCAGGCCGGTGAAGTTGTAGGTCTGGTCGACCGTGTCGGTCACGACGAACTGCAGCGTGTTCACGCCGGCGAGGAAGCCGCTCGAGGCCGCGAACGAGGTCCAGTCCGCGTAGCCGCGCTGGCCGGAGATCGTCGAGATCGCCACGCCGTTGAGCAGCAGCACGCCGTTGTTGTCCGCCGCCCAGTGGCCGCTGAACGAGGCGCTGCTGGCGTCGAAGCCGGTCAGGTCGAAGTTCAGCGTCCAGGTGAACGTCGAATTGCCCGTCGGGCTGTAGTTGGTGTTCTGGTCGGCACCCGGGATCAGCCACGACGAGGTCGCCGTGTTGGGCAGCCAGCTCGGGAACGGATCCGCGCTGCCGTTGCTGACGACGCCGAAGCCGGACAGGCCGGCCGCATTGCCGGTGGCCGTGTACTTGTAGTTGGTGTCGGTGCTGCCCGTCGACTGTCCGGCGCCGGTGTTCACCAGGCCCCCGATGGAAGCGGCGGCGGCCAGGCCGCTGAACAGCGCGGCGGCGGCGGCGATCGAGGTGCGTGCAAACAGCGTCATGGTGATTCCCGAGCGGTGGTAGGTCTTGTGGGCTCGATTGTCCCTAAACATAGGGATTCCCAAAGGCGCCCAACCCCCCGTGGGCGCGGGGGGACACCACAGTCCGAAGGAGGGGGTCGGGTGTTGCCTCCCCGGTCATTTCGCGCCAGAACAGCGCGGGACTGCGCTGAGTGGGCGCATCGCGCCCACTTTCGACTCACGTCGCACCATCGCCGGGCGCGGGGGACACGGACGGCGGAACGGCCCCGGAAACCACGAGCGGCTCGATCCTCGGCAGGTGACCGAGCTTGTCGGGGTTGCGCTGGACATAGATCGCGCTGACCCTGCCCGGTTGCGGCGCGGGTCGCAGCGCGACGGTCTGGATCGGTTCGCCGGCGACGTCGTAGACGATGTAGCCCGGCAGTCCGTTGACCCGCGCCGGGCGGACGCGCCAGTCGCGGGCGGTCGGCATCTTCACGAAACCCACGAAGGTCCGCGCCACCAGGGCGCCGCCTTCGAGCATGCGCGGCACCGCCGAGACCTTGCCGCCGCCGTCCGCCAGCAGGATCGCGTCGTCGGTCAGCACCTTGGCCAGGCCCTCGACGTCGAAGGACTGCAAAGCCCCCATGAAGGCCTGGAACAGGCGCTGGCGCTCCTCATCCTCGACCTCGTGGCGTGCGTAGTCTGCCTTGACGTGCTGCCGCGCGCGGCTCGCCAACTGGCGGCAGGCCGCGGCGCTGCGGCCCAGCCGGCGCGCGATCTCGTCGAAGTCCAGCTCGAACACCTCGTGCAGCAGGAATGCGGCGCGCTCCAGCGGGGAGAGCCGCTCCAGCGTCAGCATGAACGCCACCGACACGTCCTGCGCGAACTCGGCCTGCGCCTCGGGGCTCGGCGACCAGTCGCCGGCCTCGTCGACCAGCGGCTCGGGCAGCCAGACGCCGACGTACTGCTCGCGCCGCATCGCCGCCGACTGCAGCCGGTCCAGGCAGAGGTTGGTCACCAGCCGCGACAGGAAGGCGCCGGCGTGGCGCACGGTTGACTCGTCGACATCGGCCCAGCGCAGCCAGGCTTCCTGGACGATGTCCTCGGCCTCGGCGCGCGATCCCAGCATCCGGTAGGCCAGCGCCCGCAGCGAACGGGCGTGATCGCGGTCGTAGCGCAGCGCGCGCGCGGCGGGCGAAGGGTCGAGCGCCGGGCCGCTGGCGGCGGAAGCATCGGGAGCAGGGTCGGGAACGTGATCGGTCATGGCGCGTCGTCCGGAGTCGTCTTGCTCACAAGACGACGCAGCCTACTCCGATGTGACACGACCGGTGAGCGCAGCCGCCCCTCGTCGGCCGACGGAGCGCGGGCCCGGGAGCGCGACCCGCGTCGATCAGCGCCCGGCGCGCTCCAGCAGCATGGCGTCGCCGTAGCTGAAGAACCGGTAGCGCTGCGCGATCGCATGGCGGTAGAGCGCCATGATGGGCTCGTAGCCGGCGAAGGCCGACACCAGCATCATCAGCGTGCTCTTGGGCAGGTGGAAGTTGGTCACCAGCCGGTCGACGACCTGGAAGTCGAAGCCGGGCGTGATGAAGATGTCGGTCTCCCGCGCGCCGGCCTTGAGCCCTCCGCCGAGCGCCGCCGACTCCAGCGCGCGCAGCGTCGTGGTGCCGACGGCAGTCACCTTGCCGCCCGCGGCACGGCAGCGCGCGATCGCGTCGACGGTGTCGGACGTGACCTGGAACCACTCGCTGTGCATCTTGTGCTCGGCCAGCGATTCGACGCGCACCGGCTGGAAGGTCCCGGCGCCGACATGCAGCGTCACGTGCGCCGTGCCGACGCCGCGTTCTGCCAGCCGCGCCAGCAGCGCTTCGTCGAAATGCAGCGCGGCGGTCGGCGCGGCCACGGCGCCGGGCTCGCGCGCGAACACGGTCTGGTAGCGCCGCACGTCGTCCGCCGAGTCGCCGTGCTCGATGTAGGGCGGCAGCGGCACATGGCCGTGCTGCTCGAGCAACTCGAACGGATCGCCGGACAGGCGCAGGTGGAAGAGGCCGTCGTCCGGCCCGCAACGGCCGAGGACCTCGGCGTCGAACGCGTCGGCGAAGCGCACCACCGCGCCTGCCTTCGGGCTCTTGCTGGCGCGCATGTGGGCCCAGACCTCGCGGGTGCCGGGCAGCACGCGCTCGACCAGCGCCTCGACCGCGCCGCCGCTGGCCTTGGCGCCGTACAGGCGGGCCTTGATGACCTTGGTGTCGTTGAACACCAGCAGGTCGCCGGGATTCAGCAGATCGGGCAGTTCGCGGAACACGCGGTCGACGGGCGGATCGGACCGGCCGTCGAGCAGACACGAGGCGCTGCGTTCCGCGGCGGGGTGTTGGGCGATGAGGTCGGGAGGCAGAGCGAAATCGAAATCGCTCACCGAGAAGGTTCGGGACATGGGAACGATTTTCCCACTACTGCCAGCGCGCCCCCTGCTGCAGCAGCATCGCCAGCCGCCCGCTGCCCTGCAGATCGCCGATGCCGCGGCTCAGCGCGGCGGCGAAGCGCTCGCCCTCGGGCCGGATCTTCGAGAACACCGTGAACAGCGGGATCTCCGACAACGAGGGCTCCAGCCACACCAGCTTGCCGGCGGCTTCGCGCAGGTGCGTCTCCAGCAGATGGGCGCCGACGCCCTTGTCGATCAGCGCCAGATCGACACGGCCGGCCAGCAGCTTGCGCAGGTTGGCGAGGTCGTCGACGGCGCTCTCGATGGGCAGGTTCGCGGCGTCGAAACGGGGCGGATTCGCGTAGCCGTTGACGACGCCGATGCGCACCTCGCGCAGTGCGGCGAGGTCGTCGACGCGAAGCTTGTGATCCGCGCGCGCCATGAAGCCGATCTGGTTGAGGATGCCCAGCGCCTGCGGGAAGCGCATCGTGCGCTCGCGCTCCGCCGAGCGCCACGCGCCGATGATGCCGTCATGTTCGCCGCGCTGGAATTCGAGCAGCGCCCGCGCCCAGGGGCGGAAGGTGAGCGTCATCGACCGGCCCGACTGACGCAGGGCGGCGCGGGTGACCTCGCAGGCGATGCCGCCGCCCGGCAAGGTGCTGCCGGTGTAGGGCGGGAATTCGGTGGCGACCATCCGCACCGGCGCATCCTCCGCCCGCGCCGGCAGCGCCGGCATGGCGGTGGCGGCGAGCCAGAGCAGGCTCTTGCGGCGGGTGGTCATGGGCGGACGGGGTGAGTGGGATCGATGAGGGCAGACGGCCGGCAAGCGCGTGTGGGCCAGCCTAGCAGCCGTGAGTGGCCCCCGACTCCCCTCCGACCCGGGTGCGACCGCCAGAACGGCGTGCCGAACGGGCAATCGGTCACGGCCACGGCGAAATGCGTCGATACCGCGCCGGCCGTTCGACGTGCCCGTCCGCCGTCGTCCGCCCTCCCTCGTCACGTCCGGGACAGGTCGGCGTCCGAGGCAGAATCCTGCCCATATGTCAGAGGCCAGCACCGCTCCATCGTCGCCGCCGCCGCCCGCGAAACCGGGTCGCGCGGGAGCGGGCGCAGAGGCCGCGCCGTCCAAGTCCGCGCCGCAGAAGGCGATGGAAAAGATGGGCCTGACACGCGACATCGACCTCGCGCTGCACCTGCCGCTGCGCTACGAGGACGAGACCACGCTGACGCCGCTGGACCGCGCCCGCGACGGCGACACGCTCCAGTGCGAGGGCGAGGTCATCGAGAGCCGCATCGAGATCCGCGGCCGCCGGCAACTGCTGGTCAAGCTGCGCGACGACGACGGCGCGCTGCTGACGCTGCGCTTCCTCCACTTCTATCCCGCGCATCAGAAGACGATGGCGGTCGGCACCCGCGTGCGCGTGCGCGGCGAGATCCGCGTGGGCTTCTTCGGTCGCGAGATGGTCCATCCGAGCTTCCGCAAGGTCGACGTGGACACGCCGCTGTCGACCTCGCTGACGCCGGTCTACCCGACCAGCGCCCAGTTGCCGCAGGCCTACCTGCGCAAGGCCGTCGCGTCCGCGCTGCGCAGAGCGCCGCTGGACGAGGTCCTGCCGCTGGCACTCGTCCCCAAGGGGCTGCCCGCGCTGCGCGACGCGCTCAACTTCCTGCACCACCCGCCGCCGTCGGCCGGCCTGTCGACGCTGGAGGACCACACCCATCCGGCCTGGCAGCGGCTCAAGTTCGAGGAGCTGCTCGCGCAGCAGCTCAGCCAGCAGCGGGCCCAGCGCGAGCGGGCCCATCTGCGCGCACCGCCGCTGCGTGGCAGGCCCGGCGGCCTGCATGAACGGCTGCTCGCCGCCCTGCCCTTCGCGCTGACCGGCGCGCAGCACCGTGTCGCCGAGGAGGTCGCCGCCGACCTGGCCCGCCCGCAACCGATGCACCGCCTGCTGCAGGGCGACGTCGGGTCGGGCAAGACCGTGGTGGCCGCGCTCGCGGCCGCCGTGGCGATCGACGCCGGCTGGCAATGCGCGCTGATGGCGCCCACCGAGATCCTGGCCGAGCAGCACTTCCGCAAGCTCATCGGCTGGCTGGAGCCGCTGGGCATCCGCGTCGCCTGGATCACCGGCAGCATCAAGGGCAAGGCGCGACAGAAGATGCTCGACGCGGCCGCCTCGGGCGAGGCCACGCTGATCGTCGGCACGCACGCGGTGATCGAGGACAAGGTGCGCTTCCACCGGCTGGGGCTCGCGATCATCGACGAGCAGCACCGCTTCGGCGTCGCGCAGCGGCTGGCGCTGCGCAAGAAGCTCGCGGACGAGGCGTCCGGCGCCGCGGGCGCGGGCGCGGGCGCGGGCGCGGGCGCATCGGGCTCAGGCCCGCTCGAGCCGCACCTGCTGATGATGAGCGCCACGCCCATCCCGCGCACGCTGGCGATGACCTACTTCGCCGACCTGGACGTGTCGACGATCGACGAACTGCCGCCGGGACGCAGCCCGATCGTCACGCGCGTCTTCGCGGACAGCAGACGCGACGACGTCATCGAGAAGATCGCCGCCGCCGTCGAGGACGGGCGGCAGGTCTACTGGGTCTGTCCGCTGATCGAGGAGTCGGAAGCGCTCGATCTCAAGAACGCCACCGAGACGCATGCCGAGCTCGGGGCCGCGCTGCCGGGGAAGATGGTCGGACTGCTGCACGGCCGCATGCCGTCGGCGGAGAAGGCCGCGGTGATGTCGCTGTTCAGCGGCGGGCAGATGCAGATCCTCGTCGCGACGACCGTCATCGAGGTCGGCGTCGACGTGCCCAACGCCAGCGTGATGGTCATCGAACACGCGGAGCGCTTCGGCCTGTCGCAGCTGCACCAGTTGCGCGGCCGCGTGGGGCGGGGATCGGTCGCCAGCGTGTGCGTCCTGATCTACACCGGGCCGCTCTCGGACACCGGCAAGTCGCGCCTGCGCGCGATGGCCGAGACCACGGACGGCTTCGAGATCGCGCGACGCGACCTCGACATCCGCGGACCGGGGGAATTCATGGGCGCGCGCCAGAGCGGCGCGCAGTTGCTGCGCTTCGCCGATCTGCAGGAAGACGCGCCGCTGCTGAGCGCGGCGCGGGCGCTGGCGCCCCGGCTGCTCGACGAGCAGCCGCGCGCCGCGCAGCTGCAGGTCGAGCGCTGGCTCGGTCACAAGACCGAGTACCTCAAGGCCTGATCGCTCAAGGCCGGACCGCGCAGGGCCGGATCACTTCAGCTGGATGGCCCAGTACAGCAGGACTTCGGTCGCCGGGGTCTCGGCGCCGCTGTAGAGCTGCGGCTCGGCGTTGATCTTGTCGACCGTGGCCTGGCCCGAGATCACGCGGCCGAAGGCGGCGTAGCCCGGATCGGCGGCGGTCTTGTAGTCCAGCGTCGCGCTGTTGTCGACGGAGTTGAAGAAGAACTGGCTCGTCGCCGAGTCGGCCACCGAGGTCCGCGCCATCGCGATCGTGTACTTCACGTTGGACACGCCGACGTTGGTCTCCAGCTTGATCGCGCCGCCCAGGTCGGTGCCGGGGGCCTTGGCCACGTAACCCGTGATGAAGCCGCCGCCCTGCGCGACGAAGCCCGGCACGACCCGATGGAAGATCGTGTTGTCGTAGTACTTCGCGTTGACGTACTTCAGGAAGTTGGCGGTCGTGATCGGCGTGCGGGCGTCGAGCTCGACCACCATCTCGCCGTCGCTGGTCAGCATGCACACGACGCGCGCGGCCGTGCTGGCGTTCGACGCGGCGATGCCGGCGGCGCTGCAGGACGTGGTCGGCGCGACCGGCACCGGGTTCGGCTTCGGCGTCTGCACCGGATTGCCGCTGTCGTTGTCGCTGCCGCCGCCGCAGGCGGCCAGCATCAGGGCGCCGCCCAGCGCGGCGGACAGTGCCAGCAGACGGGGCTTGGAGGAGATCGGGGAGATGAGGGTGATCGACTTCATGTGGGCTCGCGATGGGAGCTTGTGGCTCCCGCTTTCTGGCAAAGAAGGGCGAAGTATCGTGGGCGCGTCGACACAAGTCATGGGGCCCGGTGCGTGCGCCGCACGAAATAAGACGGGGCTTTCCCTAACGCTGCCTTTACAGAGTGTCGGACCTCACTCTGGCGGTTCTGGAGTGCCCAGGATTCCCGCCGGAAAGACACGTCCCGTTTCAGAACTCGAGGTTGTCGATCAGGCGTGTTTCGCCGATCCGCGCGGCGGCGAGCGCGACCAGCGGCTCGCCCTCGCGCGCCGCGCCGAGGTCGTGGCGACGGCGCAGCGTCAGATAGTCCGGCGCCCAGCCGGCGTCGCGCAGCGACGCCATCGCGTCGGACTCGATGCGGTCGAGCTGGCGCTCCCCCGCCTGCCAGCGCGCGATCATCGCTTTCAGCGTGCGCGACAACAGCAGCGCGTCCCGCTTCTGCTGCTCGCTCAGGTAGCCGTTGCGCGAGGACAGCGCCAGGCCGTCGGCGTTGCGCTCGGTCTCGCCCGCCAGCACGCGGATCGGCATGGCCAGCTGGTCGACCATGCGGCGGATGACCATCAGCTGCTGATAGTCCTTCTTGCCGAAGACGGCCACGTCCGGCTGGACGATCTGGAACAGCTTCGCGACCACCGTGCAGACGCCGATGAAGAAGCCGGGCCGGAAGTGGCCCTCGAGGATGTCGGCCAGTTCCGCCGGCGGATGCACCTTGTAGCCCTGCGGCTCGGGGTACATCTCCCGTTCGTCGGGCGCGAAGACGAGGTCGCAGGTGGCGCCTTCCAGCAGCTCGGCGTCGCGCGCGAGCGTGCGGGGGTAGCGGTCGAAGTCCTCGTGCGGCGCGAACTGCAGCCGGTTGACGAAGACGCTGGCGACGACAAGGCCGTCCGCACCGACCGCGGCGCGGGCCTGGCGCACCAGCGCCAGATGGCCGTCGTGCAGGTTGCCCATCGTGGGCACGAACGCGACCGGGCGGCCGCCCGCGAGCGCGGCACGCAGGCCGGCGATGTCGTGGTGGATCTTCATGATCAGTAGGTGTGCTCGGCGGCGGGGAAGGCGCCGGACTTGACCTCGGTCACGTAGCGCGAGAAGGCGTCGCCGATCGAGGCCGCGCCCTGCATGAAGTCGCGCACGAAGCGCGGCTTGCGGCCGCCGCCCACGCCCAGCATGTCGTGCATCACCAGCACCTGGCCGGAGCACTCCGCGCCGGCGCCGATGCCGATGACGGGCACGCCCAGCGAGCGCGTCAGCTCGCCGGCCAGCGCGGCCGGCACCATCTCCAGCAGCAGCATCTGCGCACCCGCGTCGACGAGTTCGCGCGCATGCGCCTTGATGCGCGCGGCGCCGGCTTCATCGCGCCCTTGCACCTTGAATCCGCCCAGCGCGGTCACGGTCTGCGGCGTCAGGCCGAGGTGGGCGCAGACGGGGATGCCGCGCTCGGTCAGGAAGCGGACCGTCTCGGTGGTCCAGCCGCCGCCTTCGAGCTTGATCATGTGCGCGCCGGCCTGCGCCAGCTGCATGGCGTTTTTCCAGGCCACCTGCGGGGACTCGTGGTACGTGCCGAACGGCAGGTCCGCGATGACCCAGGCGACGCGGCGCGCGCGCGCCACGTTGGCCGTGTGATAGACCATCGCCTCCAGCGTGACGGGGACCGTCGTCTGCAGGCCTTGCACCACGTTGCCCAGCGAATCGCCGATCAGGATCGAGTCCACGCCGGCGTCTTCCATCGCGTGGGCGAAGGTGGCGTCGTAGGCGGTCAGCATCGCGATCTTCTCGCCGGCGGCATGCATGTCGAGCAGGCGCTGCAGCGTGACGGGCTTGCGGTCGGGCGACGAGCCCGCGGGCCGCGGCACGGCGTAGAGGGAGGTCGGGGGGGAGGTCTGGTCGGTCATGCGTGTCCCCTGGAGGCAGGTCCGGGGAGGGTCCGGGGGTGGGGCGGCAGTGTACCGGGACGGTGCCACGATGCCGCTTTCTGAGGACAATGCCGGCCATGACCCTGACTGAACTGCGCTACATCGTCGCCGTCGCCCGCGAGCGCCATTTTGGCCGCGCCGCGGAAGCCTGCTTCGTCTCCCAGCCGACGCTGTCGGTGGCGATCAAGAAGCTGGAGGAGGAGCTCGACGTCAAGATCTTCGAGCGCGGCGCCAACGAGGTGACGATGACGCCGCTGGGCGAGGACATCGTGCGCCAGGCCCAGTCGGTGATCGAGCAGGCCAGCGCGATCAAGGACATCGCCAAGCGCGGCAAGGACCCGCTGGACGGGCCGCTGCGGCTGGGCATCATCTACACGATCGGGCCCTACCTGCTGCCGGAGCTGGTCAAGCACTGCATCGACCTCTATCCGCGCATGCCGCTGATGCTGCAGGAGAACTTCACCCAGAAGCTGCTGGACATGCTGCGCACCGGCGAGCTGGACTGCGCGATCATGGCCGAGCCCTTCCCCGACGCGGGCCTGGCGGTGGCGCCGCTGTACGACGAGTCCTTCGTCGTGGCGGTGCCGGCGGTGCATCCGCTGGCGAAGAAGCCGCGCATCAGCGCCGAGGAGCTCAAGGCCGAGACGATGCTGCTGCTGGGCAACGGCCACTGCTTCCGCGATCACGTGCTGGAGGTCTGCCCGGAGTTCGCGCGCTTCTCGACGGACGCGGAAGGCATCCGCAAGAGTTTCGAGGGCAGCTCGCTGGAGACGATCAAGCACATGGTGGCGTCCGGGATGGGCGTCACGGTGGTGCCGGCGCTGAGCGTGCCGGACCATGTCCAGCCGCACCTGCGCTACGTGCCCTTCGAGGACCCGGCGCCGACGCGTCGCGTCGTGCTCGCCTGGCGCCGCACCTTCACCCGCTACGAGGCCGTCGCGGCGCTGCGCAACGCGGTCTATGCGTGCACGCTCAAAGGGGTGACGTTGCTGTCGTGACCTGCCGCAAGACCCGACCCCTTGCCTAAGCCGCCCTCGGGCGGCTTTAGTTTTTCCTTATCGCGACACTTAAGCTATCCAAATATCGCCATCGATAGCAATTCTCTAAAGTCCTCCTCATGCGCCGTTGCGGTCCTCCTTCCGGGAGAGTTCGGCGGCGGTCCGGACCTTTACAAAAGCGTCCCTGTCTGAAGCATCGAGGAGTGCCCCGAATGAGCGCCAAGCCCCAACATCCCGCCCAGTGCCCGGTCATGACGACGAGCGCGGGCGCGCCGATCGCCGACAACCAGAATTCGCTGACCGCCGGGCCGCGCGGCCCCGTCCTGATGCAGGACTACCAGCTCATCGAAAAGCTGGCCCACCAGAACCGTGAACGCATTCCTGAGCGCGTCGTGCATGCCAAGGGCTGGGGCGCCTTCGGCACGCTGACCGTCACGCAGGACATCACCCGATTCACCCGCGCGAAGCTGTTCGGCGAGGTCGGCCAGCAGACGCCGATGCTGGCGCGCTTCTCGACGGTCGCCGGTGAGCAGGGCGCCGCCGACGCGGAACGCGACGTCCGCGGCTTCTCCCTGAAGTTCTATACCGGCGAAGGCAACTGGGACCTGGTCGGCAACAACACCCCGGTGTTCTTCATCCGCGACCCGCTGAAGTTCCCCGACTTCATCCGCACGCAGAAGCGTCACCCGGTGACCAACCTGCGCTCCGGTACCGCCGCATGGGACTTCTGGAGCCTCTCCCCCGAAAGCCTGCACCAGGTCACCATCCTGATGAGCGACCGCGGCATCCCCGTCAGCCCGCGCTTCATGGACGGCTTCGGCTCCCACACCTACAGCTTCTGGAACGCGGACGGCGAGCGCTTCTGGGTGAAGTTCCACTTCAAGACCCGCCAGGGTCATCGCACCCTGACCAACGCCGAGGCGAGCACCGTCATCGGACAGACCCGCGAGAGCTACCAGGAAGACCTCTTCGGCGCGATCGAGCAGGGGCAGTTCCCGCAGTGGACGATGTCCGTGCAGGTGATGCCGGAACTCGACGCCGACAAGACCTCGTACAACCCCTTCGACCTGACCAAGGTCTGGCCGCATGCCGACTACCCGCTGATCGAGGTCGGCGTGCTCGAGCTCAACCGCAACCCGGAGAACTACTTCGAGGAGATCGAGCAGGCCGCGTTCTCGCCGAGCAACATCGTGCCCGGCATCGGCTTCAGCCCCGACAAGGTCCTGCAGGCGCGCATCTTCAGCTACGCCGACGCGCACCGCTATCGCCTCGGCACGCATTACGAGGCGCTGCCGGTGAACGCGCCCAAGTGCCCCGTCCATCACTATCACAAGGACGGCGCAATGAAGTTCTTCCGCACGCCGACGGGCAATCCGAACGCGTACTACGAGCCCAACAGCTTCGGCGGCGCGACGCAGGATCCGTCCGTGGCCGAACCGCCGCTGCGCCTGCAGGGCGACGCGGCGCGCTTCGACCACCGCGTCGGCAACGACGACTACGCGCAGCCCGGCGCCCTGTTCCGCCTGCTCGGCGAAGAACAGCAGCAGCGCCTGGGTCGCAACATCGCCGAATCGATGCGCGGCGTGCCGGCCTTCATCATCGATCGACAGCTGGGCCACTTCGACAAGGCCGATCCGGCCTACGGCCGTGTCGTGCGCGCCGCGCTGAGCGCGCTCGACATCGAGTTCACCGTCTGACACCGCCGGATTTCATCTGTAAGGAGCAAGACATGACCCCACGATCCGGACAACGCACACTGGGTTGGCTGCTGGTGGCCGCCGGCGCCGCGCTGAATGCACAGTCATTGATCGACTGGATGCAACACAGCGTCGCCTGAGCAGCACCCGCCTCGCGCCCCACGGTCATGTTGCCGATCCCCTGGATCGGTTAGGCTGCGGGGCGTCTTTTGTCTTCCATTCCCGTAAGGAGTCCCTCGATGGCCAAGAAGAGCCCCTCGCCCGCCAAAGCCGCCTCCGCCAAGGGCGCGCCGTCCATCCAGATCGGCATCAGCGACAAGGACCGCGCCGCGATCGCGCAGGGCCTGTCCAAGCTGCTGGCCGACACCTACACCCTCTACCTGACCACGCACAACTTCCACTGGAACGTGACCGGGCCGATGTTCAACTCGCTGCACGCGATGTTCATGGCCCAGTACACCGAGCTGTGGAACGCCGTGGACCCGGTCGCCGAGCGCATCCGCTCGCTGGGTCACAAGGCGCCGGGCTCCTACGCGCAATTCGCGGCGCTGAGCTCGCTGCCGGATGCGCCGACCACGCCGCCCAAGGCGCTGGACATGGTCCGCATCCTGGTCGACGGTCATGAAGGCGTCGCCCGCACCGCGCGCGCGCTGTTCGACCTGGTCGACAAGGCCAGCGACGAACCGACCGCCGACCTGCTCACGCAGCGCCTGACGGTGCACGAGCAGACCGCGTGGATGCTGCGCTCGCTGCTGGAAGAGTGATCAGCCGCCAACGCATTGCTCGCTGAGAAGGAAGGGACCGTTCGGTCCCTTTTTCTTTGATTCCATCGCGTGTCGCGTGACGCTCAACGGCTTCGGTCTCCCTCTTGAAGCCACACAGTCAAGCTCTCGGCCATGTCTCGCATTGCCCAGCAATCTGCTTCTGTAGCCTTCGACTCCAGCCCATGCACTTCGTCGTTCCTGAGGGAAAGAAACTTCTTTAGAGTTTGATGCTGCTCGGCGGAGATGTGCCCTGACGAATAGGCCTTGTTGATGAGGCTGAAATCTGTGTAGCCGTCCGCCACCTCGCCATCCTTTGAAATCAACGCTCTCAACGCGGACACCAGCACGGTCCAGAGGACTGGCACCAAGAAGCCCGCAGTTTCAGCTCGAATTCCAAGTCGATCGACTTCTGCCAATCGGGCCTGCAAGCTGCGAATCGTGACGCCGCCCGATGCCGTCGGCCCTGACGATGCGTCATCCACCAACTCGTCGTCGCGAACCGTGACGATCAGAAATTTCCAGCCGGGATGGCGCTGAACTTCCTGATCCACGTCAAAGATGAGTTCGGCATTTAGCGGGCTGCCTGCCGTCTTTACCTCAATCAGCAGATGTTCCTTCCCATTAACTGCAAGTAGATCGGGACGATAGCTTCCAAGCGAGAACGGAAGCTGGCTCATGGATGGCTCCACTGTTACCGCATATCCCTGCAACTCGTAGCGCTTGGCGATCAAACGTTCTGCCTGACGGGCCTTTTCTGTACTCATTTCAGTTCCTCTGCCAGATCCCTTGAATCCGAGATGGCTACATACACACAAGGCTCCCCATCGATGATCGCTTGAGCCAACAAACGTGGAATTCCTGCAATCGAATTAGGCACAGTAAGCGAACGCATGTGCGCGGAAACGTCCAGGACCATCGCGTCGTCCGCATAGATCAACGCGCACAACGCGTCCTGCACCGGTTTCACAAAATTGTTGATGTCTCCCGCCCTGGGATCATCGGCCAAATAGACCATCGTGAACTTGAGATGGCAGTCGATCAATGGATTCGCAGGCCAAGCCTGCATGGCTCGGCCATAAACGTAGTCCCGCCAAGCCTCCTTGTGGTCCTTGTTCTTGGCCTGATGAGAAACCGGAGTTCTCGGCAAAAGGAAATCGACAATCAACGGCATGCGTGTTCGAAAGAATGAATCGCTGCCACCATTCTCCAGAGCGCTTCGCGGAGAGCCATCACCACAGAGAGGGTGCTGCCCCAACACATTGCCCCAGCTTGGTGCTGTGAGTCGGCGCTTGGAAGGGCACGCCAGCAGCGCATTGCGATCAAATCGGGGTGACTACCCCACGGCCTTGATGCGCCCGGCCCGCCGGGCCTCCGCCAGCATCGAGGCCAACGCGCACGACGCGAGCCGCGCCGTGCGCGAATCGGCGCGGCTGGTCAGCACGATCGGCACCTTGGCGCCGAGCACCACCCCCGCCGCATAGGCCTGCGCCAGGAAGCTCAGGCTCTTGGCGAGCATGTTGCCCGCGTCCAGGTCCGGCACGATCAGCACGTTGGCCCTGCCCGCCACAGGCGACACGATGCCCTTGATGCGCGCGGCCTCGGGATCGATGGCGTTGTCCATCGCCAGCGGGCCGTCCAGCACCGCGCCAGTGATCTGCCCGCGGTCGGCCATCTTGCACAGCGCCGCCGCGTCCATCGTCGACGGCACCTTCGGATTCACCGTCTCCATCGACGACAGCAGCGCCACGCGCACCTCCGGCAGACGCAGCGCATGCGCGAGGTCGATCGCGTTCTGCACGATGTCGACTTTCTCCTCCAGCGTCGGCTGGATGTTGATCGCCGCGTCCGAGATGATCAGCGGCTGCGCATGCCCCGGCACGTCCATCACGAAGCAGTGGCTGATGCGCCGCGCGGTGCGCAGGCCGCCTTCGCGCCGCACCACCGCGCCCATCAGTTCGTCGGTGTGCAGGCTGCCCTTCATCAACGCGTCGACCTCGCCCTTGAGCGCCATCGCCACGCCCATGTCCGCCGCGGCATGGCTGTGCGGCACGTCGACCAGCGTGTAGCGCGACAGGTCCACGCCGGCCGCGGCGGCGGCCTCCGACACCTTGCCCGCCGGGCCGATCAGGATCGGCTCGATCAACCCCAATGACGCGGCCTCCGTCGCCGCGAGCAGGGACACGTCGTTGCAGGGGTGGACGACCGCCATGCGCAGCGGCGGCAGGTGGCGCACCGCCTCGATGAGGCGGTCGTAGTGCGGATGGGCACTGGGCGCTTGTTCGGTCATTGTTCGATCACCCTGCGTCTCCCTGGGACATTGGCAACGAGTCGCGGTCGATGATGCATGCTGCGGTGCAACAAATCAAGCCGAGCGGACCTCGCGAGGCAGTGCTGGGAGCAAAGCGAATGTCCGGAACGTCCGACTGGATCCACGACTGGCAAGCGTACGCGACCGACGCGTGGCAGCGCACGCTGCTGACGCTGGACACGATGCGCGAGCGCGGCAACGTGTTCCTCGACCATCTGCAGGCCGGCAAGCCGGCGCTGCTCAAGTTCGAACATGAACTGCTGATCGACGGCCGCGACCTGCCGCAACCCTGCAACTACGCCCTGCTGCGCATCCTGCCGGCCGACGGCGACATCGTCGATCCCGCGCGCCGGCCCATCGTCGTCATCGATCCGCGCGCGGGCCACGGCCCCGGCATCGGCGGCTTCAAGCCGGACTCCGAGATCGGCGTCGCGCTGCGCGCCGGTCATCCGGTCTACTTCATCACCTTCGAGCCGGAACCGGTCAAGGGTCAGACCTTGCTCGACGTCGCCCGCGCCGAGGCGCAGTTCATCGAGGAAGTCGCCCGCCGCCATCCGAAGGCGCCGGGGCTGCCGGCGGTGATCGGCAACTGCCAGGCCGGCTGGGCCGTCGCCGCGCTGGCTGCCGTGCGCAGCGACCTGATGGGCCCGATCGTGCTGAACGGCGCACCGCTGTCGTACTGGGCCGGCTCGCCGGAGCAGAACCCGATGCGCTACGCGGGCGGCGCGCTCGGCGGCGCCTGGATGTCGGCGCTGTCGGCGGACCTGGGCGGCGACCGCTTCGACGGCGCGCACCTGGTCTCCAACTTCGAGAACCTCAACCTCGCCAACAGCTGGTGGGACAAGTACTACCACCTCTATGCCAACGTCGACACCGAGCGCGAGCGCTTCCTCGACTTCGAGCGCTGGTGGGGCGGCTACTTCCGGATGACCGGCGAGGAGATCGAGGCGATCGTCGAGAACCTGTTCATCGGCAACCGCCTGGCGCGCGGCGAAGTCGAGCTGGAAGGCTATCGCCTGGACCTGCGCAACATCACCGCGCCCATGGTGATCTTCGCGTCCTGGGGCGACAACATCACGCCGCCGCAGCAGGCGCTGGACTGGATCATCGACGTCTGGGGCAGCGAGAAGGCGCTGGTCAAGGCGGGCCGCACCATCGTCTACATGCTGCATCCGAAGATCGGCCACCTGGGCATCTTCGTCGGCGGCGGGATCGCGCGGCGCGAGCATGAGCAGATCTTCGACACGCTCGAACAGATCGTCGCGCTGCCGCCCGGTCTCTACGAAATGAAGATCGACGCCCGCGATCCCGACGCGCCGCTGGCGGCGCTGGAATCGGGCGACTACTCCGTGAGCTTCGAGACCCGCACCGTGGACGACCTGCGCGCGCTGAATCCGGAGTGCCGCCGCGACGAGGCGCTGTTCAGCACGATCGCGCAGGTGTCGGAGATGAACATGCGCCGCTACCGCCAATGGCTGCAACCGGCGGTGCGCGCGGTCGGCAGCAAGGCGCTCGGCGAGTGGCTGCGCTGGACGCACCCGCTGCGCCTGCAGCATCTGGCGATCTCCGACCTGCATCCGTTGGCGCCGTGGCTCAAGCAGGCCGCCGACCACGCGCGCACGCAGCGCCAGAACGTCGATGCCGAGAACCCGTGGCTGAAGTGGGAGCAGCTCGGCTCCCGCGCGATCAGCGAATCGCTGGACCGGCTCGGCCACCAGCGTGACGCGACGCTCGTGCACTGGGTCGAGGCGGTGTACGGCCCCAGCGGCCTGGGCGCCGTGCTGCCACCGCGTGACTCGGACCTCGCGTCCGGCGTCGCGCACGCGGCCGCCGACGAGCGCGAAGGCCGTCGCATGGCGCTGGAGCAGGTCGAACAAGGCGGATTCGCGGACGCGGTCTGCCGCATCTTGCTGGCGGGGCTGGCCCATCGCGGCGTCGTCCAGCGGCGCGGGCTGGTCCTGGGCCAGCTGCTGGCCGATTCCCACCGCCGCATGGCCGAGGAGGCCGAAGGTGCCGTCGCCGCCGCGGCGGTGCCCGGCGAGGACTGGGCGACGCTCCTGCATCGGCAGGCGCTCATCGTGACCTTCGCGCCCGACGAGGCGATGGCCGCGCTGCCGACGCTGCTGCCGACGCTCGAGGACCGCGAGCAGGCGGTGGCCCTCGCGAGCGCGGTGCTGATGGCCGAATCCGAGCTCGCCGACCCGCAGTCGCCTGCGGCGCGCTACGTCCACGAGCTGCTGCACGTCGATCCGGCACGGGTCGCCGACATGGCGCTCGCGTTGTCGGCACCGATCGCGGCGACCACGGCGACGGTCTCGATCGCGGCCTCGACGGCGGCGGCCAAGCCGGCGCGTCGCCGCAAGGCGGTGGCATGAACTCCGCCGCCGTCCAGTTCGGCCGCCTGCTGGCCGGGCGCAAGGTGCTGATCACCGGCATCGCCAACGACCAATCCATCGCCTACGGTTGCGCCCGGGCCTTCCGCGCGATGGGCGCCGACCTGGCGCTGACCTACCTCAACGACAAGGCCCTGCCGCACGTGAAGCCGCTGGCCGACGCGCTCGGCGCCGAGCTGCTGCTGCCGCTGGACCTGCGCGAGCCCGAATCGCTCGACGCCGTCTTCGCCGCGGTCTCCGAGCGCTGGGGCGTGCTGCACGCGGCGTTGCACTCGATCGCGTTCGCGCCGAAGGACGATCTGCACGGGCGACTCGTCGACAGCAGCGCGGCCGGCTTCGCGCTGGCGATGGACATTTCGTGCCACAGCTTCATCCGCATGGCGCGCCTGGCGGAGCCGCTGATGCGAACCTCCGGCGGCACGTTGTTCACGATGAGCTTCCAGGGCGCGAGCCGCGTCGTCGAGCACTACAACCTGATGGGTCCGGTGAAGGCCGCGCTGGAAGCCTCAGTGCGCTACCTGGCGCACGAGCTGGGTCCGGCCGGGATCCGGGTGCACGCGATCTCGCCGGGGCCGATCGCGACACGCGCGGCCTCGGGCCTGGAGGAGTTCGACCAACTGCTCGCCGATGCCGCCGCCCGCGCGCCGGCCCACGCGCTGGCGACGATCGACGACGTCGGCTACGCGACCGCGATGCTCGCGGGCGACCACGCGCGGCTCATCACCGGCTCGACGCTGTACGTCGACGGCGGTTATCACATCATGGGGTGAGCGATGGATCCACGACTTGAAGGCGAATTCATCGCGGTGGTCAACGCGGGCTCATCCAGCATCAAGCTGTCGATGTACTCGCTGCACGAGGACCGCCGGCTGGGCCCGCTGCGGCTCGAATTGCGCGCGCAGGTCGAAGGGATCGGCACCGCGACGCCGCACTTCGAGGCCTCGCATGCCGACGGCTCGAAAGCCGGCTCGCGCGACTGGCCGGTCGGCGAGGCGCTGACGCACGAGGGGGCGCTCGATCACCTGGTCGAGTTCGTCACCCACGAGTTCCCCGGCATCGAGATGCTGGGCATCGGCCACCGCGTCGTGCACGGCGGGACCGCGTTCGCGCAACCGGTGCGGGTGACGCCGGCAGTGCTGGCGCAACTGGAGACGCTGGTGCCGCTCGCACCGCTGCATCAGCCGCACAACCTGGCGCCGATCCGCCGCGCGTTCTCGGCGCTTCCGGGGCTGCCGCAGGTCGCGTGTTTCGACACGGCCTTCCATCGCGGCCAGTCCGACGTCGCCGACGCCTTCGCGCTGCCCTATGCGCTGTTCGAGGCCGGCGTGCGGCGCTACGGCTTCCACGGGCTCAGCTACGAGTACATCGCGTCGCGGCTGCCGGCCCTGTCGCCGCGGCTGGCCGACGGACGCACCGTCATCCTGCACCTGGGCAACGGCGCCAGCGCCTGCGCGCTGCACCGCGGCCGCAGCATCGCCAGCAGCATGGGCTTCACCGCCGTCGACGGCCTGCCGATGGGCACGCGCAGCGGCGCGGTCGATCCCGGCGTGCTGATCTACCTGATGGACGAGCAGCGCATGGACGCGCGCGAGCTCGAGACCCTGCTCTACAAGCAGTCCGGCCTGCTCGGTCTATCCGGCATCTCCAGCGACATGCGCCAGCTGCTGACCAGTGACGCGCCGCGGGCGCGTTTCGCGATCGATGTCTTCGTCCATCGCGTCGCCCGCGAGATCGGCGCGCTGGCGGCGGAGATGGGCGGCCTGGACGGCCTGGTGTTCACCGCCGGCATCGGCGAGCACGCCGCGGAGATCCGTCGGCGGGTGCTGTCGCGCTGTCTTTGGCTGGGGGTGTCGGCGCAGGAGGCCGCCAACCGCGAGGGGCCGGCCGAGCGCCGGATCAGCACCGTCGACAGCCGGTGCGAGGCCTGGGTCATCCCCACCGACGAGGAACTCATGATGGCCCGCCACACGTTCCGGCTACTCGCCGGGGAGGAGTGACCATGCGAACGCCCAAGCAACGCTACAGCCACGAGGAGTGGGAGAAGACCGTCGAGGACGTGGACCTGCAGATCGCGCAGCTGGCGATCATGTGCCACGTGCGGCTGCTCGATCCCGGCGTCATCGAGCGCGTGCTCGACAACGACCTGCGCATCTGCGGCGACGGCCACGAAGGCGGCTTCGAGAAGCTGCGCGGCATGCTCTACCTGCACTACGAGGTCCAGGCCCGGCTGGCCGAGGAACTGGGCCCGGTCGACGCGGCCGAGGTCGTCCAACGCGTGCGCCAGCACCTGCTGGTGCGCATCGGCACGCAGCTCGGCACGCTGGGCACGCCGCAGGCGCCGGGCGGCGGCGGGGGCGACGCCGGCAGCCAATAACCCCGACGGCTTGGGCCGGGCGGGCGGCGGCGCTACAGTGGGCCGCATCGCCTTGCGGGCCTCTCGGGTCTTCCCCATGCGCATCGCCATCCTCTCCTTCGACGGCTTCAACGAGATCGACAGCTTCATCCCGCTGGGACTGCTGAACCGGCTCAAGCCGCTGGGCTGGTCCGCCGAGCTGTGCGGCCCGGGACCGGCGGTCACCTCGATGAACGGCGTGACCGTCCAGCTGAAACATCCGCTCGAATGGGCCAACGAGGCCGACGCCGTCTGGTTCGGCTCCGGCATCTACACGCGGGCGATCGCGGAGAACTCGGCGCTGCTGGACCGGCTGCAGCTCGATCCGACGCGGCAACTGATCGCGTCGCAGTGCTCCGGCGCGCTGCTGGTGGCCCGGCTGGGCTTGCTCGGCGATGCGCCGGCCTGCACCGATTCGTCCACGCGACCCTGGCTGGTCGAGGCCGGCGTGCGCGTCCTCGACGAGCCCTTCCACGCTCGCGGCCCGGTGGCGACGTCGGGCGGCTGCCTCGCGTCGCAGTACCTGTCGGCGTGGCTGATGTGGAGCAAGGCCGGCGAGTCCGCCGCGCGCGATGCGCTGACCTACGCCGCCCCGGTCGGCGAGAAGGACGAATACGTCGAGCGCCTGCTGGCCCGTGTCCGCCCGTTCATGACGCCCGCATGAAGGGTCCCACGACGTCCACGATCCGGAGTCGGCGGCAGCCGGCCCCGGGGGATGCGACCTGCGGTTAAGCCCCGCCAGCGTGGGAGCAGACCCCGGGGCCGGCTGCCGCCGACGGGCGCGGTCAAAGAAGGAAGACTGCCCGATAATCGCGGGTTCGCCGCCCCACAGCCGCCATGTCCACCGACCCCTCCCGCATCCCCGCCGAAGTGCGCCGCCGCCGCACCTTCGCCATCATTTCCCACCCTGACGCGGGCAAGACCACGCTGACGGAGAAGCTGCTGCTGTTCTCCGGCGCGATCCAGATCGCGGGCTCGGTGAAGGCGCGCAAGGCCTCGCGGCATGCGACGTCCGACTGGATGGAGATCGAGAAGCAGCGCGGCATCTCGGTGGCCTCGTCGGTGATGCAGATGGAGTACCGCGACTGCGTGATCAACCTGCTGGACACCCCCGGTCACCAGGACTTCTCGGAAGACACGTACCGCGTGCTGACCGCCGTCGATGCGGCGCTGATGGTGATCGACGCGGCCAACGGCGTCGAGCCGCAGACCCGCCGGCTGATCCAGGTCTGCCGCGCGCGCAACACGCCGATCCTGACCTTCGTCAACAAGATGGACCG
The DNA here is from genome assembly GCF_050626985.1 of Roseateles noduli. Classification (NCBI taxonomy): domain Bacteria; kingdom Pseudomonadati; phylum Pseudomonadota; class Betaproteobacteria; order Burkholderiales; family Sphaerotilaceae; genus Roseateles; species Roseateles noduli. Next base: position 5,050,561 of record NZ_CP192463.1, on the reverse strand, counting down.
CGAGGTCCAGGAGCCGCTGGCGCTGATGGACGAGATCGAGCGCGAGCTGGGCATGACGGTGGTCCCGTTCACCTGGCCGGTGGGCATGGGCAAGCACTTCCACGGCGTGATGGACCTGCGTCAGCAGCGCATGCGCGTCTTCGCGCCCGGCGAGGACCGCGCCGCCGGCACCGAGGAGGTTCTGGACGGGTTGGACAACCCGGCCTATGCCGAGCGCTTCGGCATGCAGTACGACAACGCGCAGGGCGAGATCGAGCTGGTCAACGAGGCCGCGCCGGCCTTCGACGAGGCGGCCTTCCTCGCCGGCCAGCAGACGCCGATGTTCTTCGGTTCCGCGGTCAACAACTTCGGCGTGCAGGAAGTGCTGGACGCGCTGGTCGAGCTGGCCCCCGCGCCGGCCGAGCGCGCCGCGATGCAGCGCGTCGTGCAGCCGGAGGAGCCCAAGTTCACCGGCGTCGTCTTCAAGATCCAGGCCAACATGGACCCGGCGCACCGCGACCGCATCGCCTTCCTGCGCGTGGCCTCGGGCCACTTCGAGCGCGGCATGCGTCTGAAGGTCGTGCGTTCCGGCAAGGAGCTGCGTCCCAACACGGTGGTGAGCTTCCTGTCGCAGCGCCGCGAGCTGCTGGACGAGGCTTTCGCCGGCGACATCATCGGCATCCCCAACCACGGCGTGCTGCAGCTCGGCGACACGATCACCGAGGGCGAGGCGCTGCAGTACACCGGCCTGCCCTTCTTCGCGCCGGAAATGTTCCGGTCCGTGGAAGTGGCGGACCCGCTCAAGACCAAGCAGTTGCGCGAAGGTCTGCGCCAGCTCGGCGAGGAAGGCGCGATCCAGGTCTTCCGCCCCGAGGCCGGCAGCGTGCTGCTGCTGGGCGCGGTCGGCCAGCTGCAGTTCGAGGTCGTCGCACACCGCCTGGAGCATGAATACGGCGTCAAGGCCCGCGTCATGCCGGCGCGCTACAACGTCGCGCGCTGGGTCACCTGCGACGAGGCCGACGGCGGCGAGAAGGAACTGCGCCGCTTCATCGACCACAACGCGCATCGCGTCGCGTGGGATGCGGTGAACGCGCCGACGGTGCTGCTCGAGTACGCCGGCGAGCTCCGCGCCATGCAGGAGAATTGGCCCAAGATCAAGTTCCACGCGCTGCGCGAGCACGCGGGCCTGGTCTTCCAGAAGCAGATGGACGCCTGAGGTTCACGACCCGTCGGCGAACGGATCGGATCAGGAAACGGACCAGGGGTCAGGTCTTTCGTCCGCCGTCCGGGTGTCGTGACCTTGTTGGCGTTTATGCAACGACATCGTTGTCGGCCTGTCATCGCCCCTTCCTACACTGCCGCGATGCCCCACGAGATCCAGCCCCTGCCGGAGCGCCGTCTGTGCTGCCTCCTGCTGGCGGCGGGACTGCTGCCGGGCGCGCTGCCCGCGGCGCTGGCGGCGCCCGCGGCCCGCGCGCGGACGATCGCGGGCACGGCGGCGGGGCCGACCGAACTGGTCGCGTTCACCGAGAACCTGCCGCCCCTGAACTACACCGAGGGCGGCACGGCGCGCGGCTTCAGCACCGAACTCCTGACGTTGACGGCGGCCGAGGCCGGTCTGCCCTTGCGCGTCCAGGTGCTGCCGTGGCAACGGTCGGTGCAGGAGGCCGGGCGGCACCCGGACAGCGTGCTGTTCTCGCTGACGCGCACGCCCGAGCGCGAGACCCAGTACCGCTGGGTCGGACCCATCAGCCCGCGACGCATCCTCGTCTATCGGCTGAGCCACCGCACCGACGTGCGCCCCGCCAGCCTCAAGCAGCTCAACGGCTTGCGTCTGGGCGTGTCGCGTGATTCGGCCGCCGCGAAGCACCTGATCGCTGAAGGACTGCGGCCCGAGGCCGAGTTGGAACTCGGCCTCGACGACGCCACCAACCTGCGCAAGCTGCTGGCCGGTCGCATGGACCTGATCGTGCTGCTGGACTGGGCCGCGGCCTGGCACCTGCGCGAGCTGAAGCTGCCCTACGCGACGCTTGCGCCCGTGCTGCCGATGGACGTCGACAAGTCCTACTGGTACGGGCTGCCGGCGGACAGCGATCCGGTCCTTGCGCGACGCCTGCAGGCCGCGCTGGACCGCCTCAGGCGGGATGGGCGCTACGAGCGCCTGCGGCAGCACTACTTCGATTGAGCGCCGCGGCGCCGGCCGTCCCTGCCGCGACAGGCGCGGCGGGCAGGCAGCCCAGCGCTTCCAGCGTGCGCTCGATCGCCACATCGAGCGGCGTGTGCGGCACGCCGCCATCCCTGGCCAGTTCGGCCGCGAGGCGCGCCTCGTCCATGCGCAGCGGCTCGCGCCACAGGTAGCGCATCTCGGCCAGCTCGCGGAACAGCGGCACCACCGGCTGGGCCAGCCGCACCGCCCACCACGGGAAGCGGGTGACCCGCGGCTGCTGGCCGGTGCGCCGCAGGACGACGCGGCGGATCGCCTCCGCCATCTGGCGTCCGTCGGCATCCCAATGGCCGGCGAAATGGAAGCGGGCGAAGGCCGGCAGCGTGTCGCAGCGCTCGATCAGCGCCGCCATGGCCGTCGCGACGTCGGGCAGATAGGCCCATTGATGGCCCACATCGTCCGTGCCCGCCTGCTGGATCCGCGTCACCGGCTGGCCCGGCGTCACGAGCCCTTGCGAGAACCAGCTGTTGACCGCGCCGGGGCCGAAGAAGTCGCCGGCCCGGAGCACGATGGCCCGGAAGTCGCCCCGCTCGGCGCCTTCCTGCAGGCGGCGTTCCATCTCGACGCGGATCGCGCCCTTGCGCGTCAGCGGGCGCTGCGGCGAGTCTTCGACCGGGTGCGGCATCGCGTCGGGCCCGAAGTTGTAGACAGTGCCGGGCAGCACGACGGTCGCGCCCCGGGCCGACGCGGCGGCGATGGTGTTGTCGAGCATCGGCAGCACCAGCTCGTTCCAGCGACGGTAGCCGGGCGGGTTCACGGCGTGGACGATCACGCTGCAGCCCGCCGCGGCGCGCCGGACGTCCTCGGCCTCCAGCGCATCGCCGCGCAGCCACTGCAGGCCGTCACGGTGTTCCGATTCGCTGGCCAGTCCGCGCTTGAGCGCGCGCACCGTCCAGCCCGCGTCGCGCAGGGCCTTGGCCACCGCGCCGCCGACACCGCCGCTCGCGCCGAGCACCAGTGCCGTCCGCCGCGCCACCGCCGTCATCGCGGCCAGCACACCGATCGCATCCATCGAAGTCATCGCATCCATCGTCTGCTCCTGTTGGACCGCGCCGGTCCTGTTGGGTGAAGGCATGGGACGGATTCTGGAAAAGAGCGGCTTTCCTGAAAATTACCGAGCATCGACAGGCGGCTATACATTTCTGCATGGCTTCGAAGACTTACTCGCGGGCGACGGATAGCCCCTCTCCTGCCAGCTCCACCGACGCCGCCGACTCCGCCGGCGCGTCCAGTTCCGGCATCGCCTGGGAGTGGTATCGCTCTTTCCTGGGCGTGCTGCGGGAGGGCTCGCTGTCCGGGGCGGCGCGGGCGCTGGACCTGACCCAGCCGACGGTGGGCCGGCACGTGACGGCGCTCGAGGCGCGGGTGGGGCAGTCGCTCTTCGTGCGGACGCCCGCCGGCCTGCTGCCGACCGAGGCGGCGCTGGCGCTGCGGCCTTACGCCGAGGCGATGGACAGCACGGCGGCGGCGCTGGAGCGCACCGCGCGCAGCCACGGCGACGGCGTGCGGGGCATCGTGCGCGTGACCGCGAGCGAGGTCATCGGCGTGGAGGTGCTGCCGCCGCTGATTGCCGAATTGCGCGAGCGCCACCCGGCGCTGATCGTCGAACTGGTGCTGAGCAACCGCGTGCAGGATCTGCTGAGACGCGAAGCCGACATCGCGATCCGCATGACGCCGCCGAAGCAGGAGCAGCTGATCGCGCGGCGCGTCGGCGTGATCGAGGTCGGTCTGCATGCGCACGAGCGCTACCTGGCGGCGCATGGGACGCCGGGCTCGATGAAGGCGCTGGTCGCGGACGGCCACGCGCTGATCGGCTACGACCAGCCGGCGCCCTACGTCCGCGAACTGGCGCGGCGCTATCCGGTGATGGACCGCGAGCACTTCGCGCTGCGCGCGGACAGCGACCTGGCGCAACTCGCGCTGATCCGGGCGGGCGCCGGACTCGGGCTGTGCCAGGTCGCGCTCGCGAAGCGCGATCCGGCGCTGCATCGCGTGCTCGAGGACGAACTCGGCATACCGCTGGAGACCTGGGTCACGATGCACGAGGACTTGCGGGACAGTCCACGATGCCGGGCGGTGTTCGACGTGCTGGTGGCCGGCCTCGAACGTCATGTCGAGGCCGGCGGCGGCGCCGCGCTCAGCTGATCACGGCTTGATGCTGTAGTTCGCCGGCACCCAGCGATAGCCTTTGCCGTCCGCGGCCACGTGGCCGAGGCCCGGGAAGGACACGTGCGCGATCGCGACCCAGTAGCCGTTCTTCGCCGCGTCCGCGTAGGCCTTCTGGCGCTGCGGCATCGCCAGCTTCGAGTCGCTGTCGAAGTTGATCGTCACCGTCGGATCCGGGAACTGCACCGCCGCGACGTGCATCAGGTCGCCCCACACCGCCAGCTTCTGGCCCTGGCTCTCCACCATGTAGACCGTGTGCCCCGGCGTGTGGCCGTAGGCCGCGTGCGTGCGGATGCCCGGCACCAGCTCGGTCTCGCCGCTGAACGGCTTCAGGCGGCCCGCGTCCTGGTACGGCTTCAACGCCGCGATCGCCGCGCCGAAGAAGTCCTTGTGGCCGGGCGCGGCCTTCGCGGCGTTCGCCGCATTCAGCCAGTAGTCGGCATCGTGCTGGTCCATCCGCACCACGGCGTTCGGAAACACCGCCTGGCCGTCCTTCGTCAGGCCGGCCGCGTGATCCGGATGCAGGTGGGTGATGTAGACCTCGTCGACCTGCTCCGGCTGGTAGCCCGCCGCCTTCAGGTTGGCCAGCAGCTTGCCCGTCGTCGGACCGAACGCGCCGTTGGCGCCGGTGTCGATCAGCACCAGCTTGGTGCCGGTGTTGATCAGGTAGCCGTTGATCGATGTCTCCACCGGCGGCTTCAGGGCGTTCTTCGCCAGCGCCTTCACCACCGTGCCGGGCTTGGCCTTGTCCATCAGCTGGTCGACCGGCAGATCGACCGTGCCGTCGCTCAAGGCGGTGATCTCGAAGTCGCCGAGCATCAGCCGGTAGTAGCCCGGCGCCTGTGTCTTCACCTGCGGCGCGGCCGCCTGCACGCCAGCGGCGGCCAGTGCGAGCGCCAGTCCCAGCGCGGCGAATTTTCCGGAACGGATCATGGGGAATCTCCTGTGCATGTGATGCGTGTGTGGGGCGTGATGAGTGTGTTCCAAGCGATGCGTGCGTTGTTGGAACCGCTGTGTTCGAACTGGCGCGCAGCATAGCCACGCCGCGCGCCCGCCACCCTCCCCGTTCGGAAGAAGCACCCTTCCCCCGCAGGAGATTCCGGTGACACGCGCTCTTCAGGACGGCGTTGTGGCATGTCCTGGCCCCTTCTGGAAATCGCCCCGGCGACGCTGCACGTCAGCCTCGTGAAAGACGCGTGCGGCGTCATGTGGAACCCCCGCGTCGCCGCGACCACGGAGGCCCGAGGGTTAGCCCTTGCGCAATGCTGCTTAAAGGGTTTTACGCTGTCGACGGGACCTCGCCGGGGCCCTAAATTCCTGGCTCCACTACAGAGGCACCGGACCACCGGCGCCCACCCTTGCGCCGATGAGCAACCTCATCCTGGAGACACGCAAACTGACCAAGGAGTTCAAGGGCTTCACCGCCGTGGACTCGGTCGACCTGCAAGTGCAGCGCGGGCATATCCACGCGCTGATCGGCCCCAACGGCGCCGGCAAGACGACCTGCTTCAACCTGCTCACGAAGTTCCTGACGCCGACCCGCGGCCAGATCCTTTTCAACGGCCACGACATCACCGGCGAGAAGCCCGCGCAGATCGCCCGGCGCGGGGTGATCCGGTCGTTCCAGATCAGCGCGGTGTTCCCGCACCTGACGGTGCTGGAGAACGTGCGCATCGGCCTGCAGCGCTTCACCGGCACGAGCTACCACTTCTGGAAGGGCCTCGGCGGCCTGTCCAGGCTGGACGGTCGGGCGCTCGAGCTGCTGGAACTCGTCGACCTGCGCGACATGGCCGCGCTGCGCGCCGCCGACCTGCCCTACGGCCGCAAGCGCGCGCTGGAGATCGCCACGACCATGGCGATGGAACCTGAACTGATGCTGCTGGACGAACCCACGCAGGGCATGGGCCACGAGGACGTGGACCGCGTCACCGCGCTGATCAAGCGCGTGGCCGAAGGACGGACCGTGCTGATGGTGGAACACAACATGAAGGTGATCAGCAGCATCGCCGACCGCATCACCGTGCTGGCCCGCGGCGCCGTGCTGGCTGAAGGCGATTACGCCACCGTGTCCCGCCATCCGAAGGTGCTGGAGGCCTACATGGGCTCCGAGGCCACCGAGCTGCAAGGAGCACATGCATGAAGCCGACGTGCCGTTGCCGCTCGGCGTGCGCCGCGCCGGGCCGCCCCAAGCAAGCACGCGTCCCCGCGGGGGACCGGCCGATGCTTGCATCGGACGAGGGGCTCCAATGAACGCGCTGGAGATCAAGGGACTTCAGGCCTGGTACGGCGAGAGCCACATCCTCCACGGCATCGACCTGGCGATCCCGCAGGGTCAGGTCTTGACGCTGCTGGGCCGCAACGGCGCCGGCCGCACGACGACGCTGCGCGCCATCATGGGCCTGACCGACCGCCGCAGCGGCTCGATCAAGGTCCACGGCCAGGAGAGCGTGACGCTGCCCACGCACCGCATCGCGCGACTCGGCCTGGGCTACTGCCCGGAAGAGCGCGGCATCTTCGCGTCGCTCAGCACCGAGGAGAACCTGCGCCTGCCGCCCGTGTTCAAGGGCGGCCGCGGCAAGGTCATGTCCGAGGACGAGATCTACGCGATGTTCCCCAACCTCGCCGAGCGTCGCCACAGCCCGGGCACCCGGCTGTCCGGCGGCGAGCAGCAGATGCTGGCCGTGGCCCGCATCCTGCGCACCGGCGCGGACATCCTGCTGCTGGACGAGATCTCCGAGGGCCTGGCCCCGGTCATCGTCCAGGCGCTGGCCCGCATGATCACTGCGCTGAAGGCGCAGGGCTTCACCATCGTGATGGTGGAGCAGAACTTCCGGTTCGCCGCGCCGCTGGCGGACCACTTCGTCGTGATGGAACACGGCCAGGTGGTCGAGTCCTTCAGCGCCGCGCAGCTCGACAGCAAGCGCGCGCTGCTCGACGAGCTGCTGAGCGTGTGACGGACGCGCGCCGCCTCCGTCACGCACGATCCCGACAGCCGACATTTCCACGATTCCGAGCTTCGAGTCTGAAACCCGCATGGGCCCGTTGAGGCCGTTAGAACAAGGAGACAAGCGATGAAGACGACCCTCAAGACCGTTGCCCTGGCCTCGGTGCTGGCCTGCGGCAGCCTCGGCGCGCAGGCGCAGATTTCCGGCGATACCGTCAAGATCGGCATCATCACCGACATGTCCAGCGTCTACGCCGACATCGACGGCGCCGGCGGCGTGGAGGCGATCCGCATGGCCATCGCCGACGCGAAGGGCATGGCCGCCGGCAAGAAGATCGAACTGGTCTTCGCCGACCATCAGAACAAGGCCGACGTCGCCGCCTCCAAGGCGCGCGAGTGGTTCGACACGCAAGGCCTGGACCTGCTGATCGGCGGCACCAACTCCGGCACCAGCCTGGCGATGGCCAAGGTCGCGGCGGAGAAGAAGAAGCCCTTCATCTCGATCGGCGCCGGCACCTCGCGCCTGACCAACGAGGAATGCACGCCCTACACCATCCACTACGCCTACGACACGGTGGCCCTGGCCAACGGCACCGGCGCGGCGGTGACCAAGTCCGGCGGCAAGACCTGGTTCTTCCTGACGGCGGACTACGCCTTCGGCACCTCGCTGCAGTCCGACACGTCGGCGGTGGTGACGAAATCCGGCGGCCAGGTGCTGGGCGCGGTGAAGCATCCGCTGAACGCGAGCGACTTCTCCTCCTTCCTGCTGCAGGCGCAGAGCTCCAAGGCGCAGATCCTGGGCCTGGCCAACGCGGGCGGCGACACCATCAACGCGGTGAAGGCGGCCAACGAGTTCGGCATCACCAAGACGATGAAGCTGGCCGGCCTGCTGATGTTCATCAACGACGTGCACTCGCTGGGTCTGAAGACCACCGAAGGCATGTACCTGACCGACAGCTGGTACTGGAACCAGAGCCCCGAGGCGCGCGCCTGGGCGCGCCGCTTCTTCGAGAAGATGAAGCGCATGCCCTCGTCGCTGCAGGCGGCGGACTACTCGGCGGTGTCGCATTACCTGAAGGCGGTCGAGGCGATCAAGTCCGACGACGGCGACAAGGTCGTCGCGCAGATGAAGGCCACGCCGATCAACGACTTCTACACGAAGGGCACGATCCGCAAGGAAGACGGCCGCGGCGTGCACGACATGTTCCTGCTGCAGGTGAAGTCGCAGAAGGAATCCACCGAGCCGTGGGACTACTTCAAGGTGGTGACCCGCATCGCGGGCGACGACGCGTTCACCAAGCTGGCCGACTCCAAGTGCCCGCTGGTCAAGAAGTGAGCTGAGGCCGGAGACACCGCATGACCGACTTCTTTGGCGTCCCGTTGCCGGCGCTGCTGGGCCAGCTCCTGCTGGGGCTGGTGAACGGGTCCTTCTACGCGATGCTGTCGCTCGGGCTTGCGGTGATCTTCGGCATGCTGAACATCATCAACTTCGCCCACGGCGCGCTCTACATGATGGGCGCGTTCCTGGCGTGGATGGGGCTGGAGTACTTCGGCATCAACTACTGGGCGATGCTGCTGATCGCGCCGCTGATCGTGGGCGTGTTCGGGCTCGTCATCGAGCGGCTGCTGCTGCAGTGGCTCTACAAGCTGGACCACCTCTACGGCCTGCTGCTGACCTTCGGGCTGACGCTGGTGATCGAGGGCGTGTTCCGCTCCTTCTTCGGCGTCGGCGGGCAGCCGTACGCGGCGCCGGAGGCGCTGTCGGGCGCGACCAACCTGGGCTTCATGATCCTGCCGAACTACCGGGCGTGGGTGGTGGTGGCCTCGCTGGTGGTGTGCCTGGGCGTGTGGGTGCTGATCGAGAAGACCTCGCTGGGCGCGACGCTGCGCGCCGGCACCGAGAACCCGAAGCTGGTGCAGGCCTTCGGCGTCAACGTGCCGCGGCTGGTGTCGCTGACCTACGCCGGCGGCGTGGCGCTGGCCGGCTTCGCCGGGGTGCTGGCGGCGCCGATCCTGCAGGTCAACGCGCTGATGGGCTCCAACCTGATCATCGTGGTCTTCGCGGTGGTGGTGATCGGCGGCATGGGCTCGATCCTGGGGTCGATCCTCACCGGCCTCGGGCTGGGCGTCGTCGAGGGCCTGACCAAGGTCTTCTATCCGGAGGCGTCCAACACCGTGGTGTTCGTCGTCATGGCCCTGGTCCTGCTGGTGCGTCCCGCCGGCCTGTTCGGCAAAGAGAAATGAACAAGAAACCGCTGGGCTACGTGGCCCTGTTCATCGCCATCGCGCTGCTGCCCTTCCTGGGCGTGTATCCGATCTTCGCGATGAAGGTGATGTGCTACGCGCTGTTCGCGTGCGCCTTCAACCTGCTGATCGGCTTCACGGGGCTGCTGAGCTTCGGCCACGCGGCCTTCCTGGGCGCGGCGGCCTACGGCGCCGGGCATGCGCTGAAGGTCTGGGGCTTCCCGCCGCTGGTCGGCATCGCGTTCGGCACGCTGATGGCGGCGCTGGCGGGGTTGGTGTTCGGGCTGCTGGCGATCCGCCGGTCGGGGATCTATTTCTCGATGATCACGCTGGCGCTGGCGCAGATGCTGTTCTTCTACTTCCTGCAGGCGCCGTTCACCGGCGGCGAGGACGGCCTGCAGTCGGTGCCGCGCGGCAGCCTGCTGGGCATCAACCTGGAGAACGACAGCGCGCTGTACTACCTGGTGCTGGCGATCTTCGTCTTCGGGTTCTGGTTGATCTACCGGACGGTGCATTCGCCGTTCGGGCAGGTGCTGACCTCGATCCGCGAGAACGAGGCGCGCGCGACCTCGCTGGGCTACGACGCGGCGCGGTTCAAGCTGATGGCCTTCGTGCTGTCGGCGGCGCTGGCCGGGCTGGCGGGCGCGACCAAGACCCTGGTGCTGGGCTTCGCGACGCTGACCGACGCGATCTGGACGACCTCCGGCCTGGTGATCCTGATGACGCTGGTGGGCGGCATGGGGACGATGGTGGGGCCGATCGTCGGGGCGCTGGTGATCATCGCCCTGGAGAACAAGATCGGCGATCTGGGACAGTGGCTGGCCAACCTGACCGGCATCCAGTGGTTCGGCGGCCTGGGCGAATCGGTCAGCCTGGTCACCGGGCTGATCTTCATCGTCTGCGTGCTGGCGTTCCGGCGCGGGCTGGTGGGCGAGGCGGGGGCCTTGTGGGAGCGGGTCCGGAAGACCTGAACGCTTGACTGTCCGCGACGGGCATGGCCGCGCGCATGGTGACGAACTGGAGCGCACCGGGCATCGTCACGGCGCGACAATGAGCGTCATGACCTCCGCAGCCCCCGCTCCCGCCGCGCCGTCGCGTCTGTCGCTGTACCTGAACCTGATCCGCTGGGACCGCCCGGCGGGCACCTACCTGCTGCTGTGGCCGACGCTGGCCGCGCTGTGGATGGCCACCGACGGCTGGGCCGGCTGGCCGGGATGGCACCTGCTCCTGGTCTTCTGCCTCGGCACCTTCCTCATGCGCAGCGCCGGCTGCGCGGTCAACGACGTCGCCGATCGCGACTTCGACAAGCACGTCAAACGGACCGCCCAGCGCCCTGTCACCTCGGGCCAGGTCTCCGTCAAGGAGGCCCTGGTGCTCGGCGCCGTCCTGGCGCTGATCGCCTTCGCGCTCGTGCTGACGACCAATCCGCCGACCATCATGCTGTCCTTCGCCGCGCTCGCGGTGACGGTCCTCTACCCCTTCACCAAGCGCTGGGTGTCGATGCCGCAGGCGGTGCTGGGCGTCGCCTTCTCCTTCGGCATCCCGATGGCCTTCTCCGCCGCGCAGGGCGGGCGCGAATGGGGATGGCACGCGATCTCAGCCTCGGTCCCGGTCGAGGCATGGGGGCTGCTGGTCGCCAACCTGTTCTGGGTGCTGGCCTACGACACCGAGTACGCGATGGTCGACCGCGACGACGACATCCGCATCGGCATCAAGACCTCCGCGCTGACGCTGGGCCGCTTCGACGTCATCGGCGTGATGGCGTTCTACGTCGCGTTCCTCACCCTGTGGGCCGCGCTGGGACTGCGGCTGGGCATGGGCCACTGGTTCCTGGCCGGTCTCGCGGTCGCGGCGGCACAGGTCGTCTGGCACTACACGCTGATCAAGGACCGCAGCCGCGAGGGCTGCTTCAAGGCCTTCCGCGAGAACCACTGGGTCGGCTTCGCGATCTTCGCCGGCACCGCGGCCGACCTGGCCCTGCGCTGAGACAAGGCCGGCAAGGGCGCCGAGGGCCCTCGCAGGCCCTCGTGTTCACAGCATCCGGTGCTGCTTCAGGTAGGCGCCGACGTCGCGATAACTCGCGTCCTCGCCAGCGTACTTGACCACGTTGCGCACCGTGCGCAGCCACTCCAGCGTCGACGGCTGCTGCGTCTGCAGCGCGGCATCGAAGTCCGCCATGCGCAGCCCCCGCTCGTCGCCCGCCAGACCGTCCAGCACCGCCGACTCCTTGGCCAGGTCGATCAGGCCGTCGATGTCCGCGCCCGAGCAATGCGGCGTGCGCGCCGCCAGTGCCGCGAGGTCGAGCGACTCCACCGGCACGCCGGTGAGCTTGATGCGCAGCATCTCCTCGCGCGCCGGCGCGTCCGGCGGCGGCACGAAGACCTGCCGCGCGAAGCGGCCCGGCCGCTTCATCGCATCGTCCACGTCCCAGGGCATGTTGGTCGCGGCCAGCACCAGCACGCCCTGGTTGTTCTTGCCCAGGCCGTCGAGCTGCGTCAGGAACTCGTTGACCACGGTCCGCGTGCTCGCGCTCGACGACTTGGACCGCGCATAGGCCAGCGCGTCGAGCTCGTCGAAGAACAGCACGCACGGCGTCTGGCTGCGCGCCCGCTCGAACATCGCGGCCAGGTTGCGCTCGCTCTCGCCCTGCCACATCGTCAGCACGTCGGACACGCCGACGGAGATGAACTCCGCATTGCATTCGTTGGCCACGGCGCGCGCCAGCAAGGTCTTGCCGCAGCCGGGCGGGCCATAGAGCAGGATGCCGCCGCCGCTGTTCATGCGGAAGCGCTGGAAGAGCCCGGGCTTGAGGAAGGGCTCGATGATCTTGAGCCGGATGGTCTTCTTCAGCGCCTCCATGCCGACGATGCTGGAGAAGCGCACCTTGTCCTCGGGCACCTGCTGGATCGCGGCGAGCTTCGCGGACTGGCCGCCGCCGACCAGCTGCAGCCGCGGCGCCTCGGCCGCCGGCACTTCGCCGCGCGCCGGATGGGCATGCGCGGCGAGATCCTCCAGCGCCGCCTCCGGCTCGAAGCCGGGCGCGCGGCGCGCGCGCAGGTACAGGTCCAGCGCGGCGGCGGGCTCGCTCTCCAGCCGGCACAGCGCCTGGATCACCAGGGCCGCCGCCTCGTCGGGCCGCTGCTGGGCCAGGAGGCCGGCCTGGACCTCAGCCTCATCGATGCGGCGCGCGTCCAGCAGCGCGCGCGCATAACGGGCGCGCAGCCCATGATCGAAGGGCGCCTTCAGCAGCGCCTGTTCAAGTTCCTGCATGGCAATGAATCCGGAATTCCGAGATGAGACGAAGCGCGGCGATGGCCGCTCAGCGGGCCGCCAGACGACGCACCAGGGGCGGAGCGATCCAGCTGTAGACCGCATAGACCAACCAGCAGATCCAGAAGGTCGCCGCCCACTCCGGCGCCTGCCGCTCCAGCAGCCGGCCGATGGCGACCGCCGCGACCCACAGGCCGACCGAGGCCTGCCAGCCCCAGCGCTGCAGCGGCCACAACGGCCGCAGCGCCCAATGGGCCTCGCCGGCGAGCGCCTTCACGCGCTGCAGCGCGAAGGGATCGTCGGGCTGCGCTCGCAGGAGTTCCTTGGACAGGCGGTAGGCCTCGCGGATGCGACCGCGGTCGATCAGCGCGTTGATGACCAGGGACAGCGTCTCGCGGCTGCCGGGATCCTCGACGAGCAGGCGCCGCATCGCCGCCGTGTCACCGCGCCGGCCGTCGACCAGGTCGCAGAGCGCGGCGGCCTGCAGTGCGCCGTGGCTGTCCGGAGCCAGGCGCAGCGCTTCCGCCACCAGGCCGCGCGCCTTGTCCACCTGCAACGCTCTCAGCATCAGCCGCGCGTAGGACGTGTAGAACCCGGGCGCGCCCGGGAACTCGCGGATCAGGGCGAGGATCACCGCTTCGGCCTCCGCCGCCTCGTCCATGTCGGCGAGGACGTGGAACAGCAGATACCGGCCCTCGAAATGCGACGGGTCCTTGGCCAGGACGCCGCGCACCAGGTGCAGCGCCTCGTCGTTGTCGTTCTGCGCGAAACGCGTGCGGGCCAGCTCCGTCAGCAGGGTCAGGTCCTCGGGTTCGAGCGCGAGTCCCTGGCGCAGCACGGTTTCGGCCTCGCGCCAGCGGCGGCGCTCGATCAGCAGTTCGGCGCGCTCGATCAGCGCCTCGACGCCGAGCGGCTCTTGGGTGGCGGGACGCAGGGCGGAGACGTCCGGATCGACGGGTTCCATCAGGACATCCTCATGACGGCGTTGAACAGGTAGGACAGACCCGCCGCGACCACCACCATCGCCAGGCACGCGGCGAAGGCGCCTTCGACGCGCAGGCCCATCAGGTCCGCGGCGCGGCGCTGACGATGGTGGCGATGGATGGCCGCCAGCGCGGCCAGCGACGTGCACAGCGTGGTCCAGGTGCCTGGACCGCTGCGGCCCAGCAGATCGACGAGCCAGGCGCGCAACGGCGCGCCGGCGGTGATCTGGGGCAGGAAGACCGCACCGATCAGGATGCCGGTCAGCACGATGAGGAACACCGCATCCTGACGCCAGCGGCGCAGGCGATGGATGCTGCCGACGAAGCAGAACACCAACCCCAGCGGACCGCCGAAGACACCGGTGAGGAACTGGGCGCTGGCGGAAAACGGCGCGCGGGCGGGGGGTTCGGCGTGGTCCAGGCTGGGCTGGAGAAGCCGCTCGATCGAGGCATCGGACATGGCTGGAGACTTGTTCTCGTGTGAGCGCCGGCGTCCTCCCTGGACCGCCTTCGACGGGCGCGGGCGCGATTGTGCCCGGCCTCGCGGCGCATCCGCACCGGCGCCGACCCTCATGGGCGATCAGGACACCAGGGTCCGCGCGCTCAGCCCCTCATCCCCGGGGACTCACGACAGCCACTGCACGATCGCGTCCGGATGAAGCGGCCAGCCGCCGAGCCCCGCCAGCCCCATCAGCACGCCGAAGACCGTCGGCACCATCGCCGCGGCGTACAGCCACCACAGCTGGGTCAGCGCGGTCACCGCCAGCATCGCGATCGCGATGGCCAGCAGCGCATCGGACAGGTCGAACTGGTCGTCCCGGTAGTTGAGCGCGTCGTAGCGTTGCTGGTCAGCCTCCGCCTGCTTGCGCAGCTCGTCCTTCTTGGCGGCCTGGTCGGCGGCAAGCGTCTCGTAGTGCGCGATCGCCGCCCGGTAGCCGTCGGCGGCCGAGGCCGGCGCGCCGATCGCCTGCAGCTTCAGCTGCGTCAGCGCGGCCTTGGCGACCTCCTCCCGCGCGTTGCGCGCCTGGTAGAAGGCCCAGTGGTCGATCTTGTCCGCCTGCGCCTGCTGCATGCCCTGGCCGATGTTGTCGTCCTTGATCTTGCACAGGCCCATGAAGGTCGCCAGCAGCGCCACGGTCAGCGCGACCGCCACGTTCAGCCGCGACTGCGGCGGCGAAATCTCCGTCCGCTCGTGGGCCTGGCGGGCGGTCTCGATCAGTTCGTCGGGGTCGATGTCCATGGGCGGCACGGTCTTCAACAAAGGCCGCAGCAGCATACCGAGCGAAGCTGAGCGGGACCTGTACGCCCGCTGAGCGCTCGCTGAGCGCTCGCTGAGCCCTCGCTGAGCCCTCGCTGAGCCCTCGCTGAGCCCTCAACGGCGGGCTCTGCCCATCAGCGGCGAGGCCTCGACTTGCGCCGCAGCGGCCCGGGATCGCGCAGTGCGACGTCGGGCACGAACATTTCCATCACCCGCAGCTGCTGTCCGTGGCGGGTGAACACCGAATTGCGCGACCACTGCATCGACGCCGGTGCCTCGGCTCCCGTGGCTGCCAGCCATTGGCGCTGCATCTGGCGATGCGTCGCACCGTGCCGCGTGACGCGGCGCGGTTGCAGCTCGCTGCGATGGATGCGGGGATCGTCGTAGAGCAGATGGCCGAGCGGCCGGCTGCCCAGTCCCTTCAACGCCTTCCAGGGACCAGCCACCGCGTGACCGTGCACCGCCGACCGCGCCCACACGAGCGGTTGACCGTCGACGCGCAGCAGCACTTCGCGCACGAGCGTCAGCCCCCGCCTCGGCAGGCCGAGCGCGGCGCGCTCCTGCGGACGCAGCGGCGCGGTCGTCTGGCGCAGCACCTGCACCTCATAGCGGCCACCGGTCGCGGCCAGGCGCTTGCTCAGCGAGCCCGGCGCGCGCAACCACGCGCGCAGGCCCCAGCGATCGGCGATCCCCATCGGTTGCAACAGCTCTCGGGTTTCAGGTGGTCGGCGGCAGGTCGGCGAATCGTCGGGAGACGATCGTGAAACGCCGGGTGTCAGGCACGGCCGAACTCGTCGCCCAGCTCGCCCGCGCGCCGGTGCGCGGCCTTCACGGCGCGCTCGACCGCCTCGCCGACGCCGTCGGCCTGCAGGCTGGTGATCGCGGCGTGCGTGGTACCGCCCTTCGATGTCACCTTCTCGCGCAGCGCGGTCGGCGAGTCGCTGGACTGCAGCGCCAGCGCCGCGGCGCCGCCACAGGTGGCCAGCGCGAGTTCACGCGCCTTGGCCTCGTCCAGGCCCAGCGCGCGCGCCGCCGCGACCATGTGCTCGACCAGGAAGAAGAAGTAGGCCGGCCCCGAGCCCGACAGCGCGGTGACCGTGTCGAGGTCGCCCTCGTTGTCGACCCAGACCGTCCGGCCGGTGGGCTGAAGCAGTTGCTCGACCAGGGCGCGATCGTCGGCCGTGACGGCGGCGCTCGCGCAGAGGCCGGTGATCCCCTGCCCGATCAGCGCCGGCGTGTTGGGCATGCCGCGCACGACGCGCGCGGCGCCGGTCGCACGCGCGATCGCGTCACTGCGCAGACCCGCCATCACCGACAACTGCAGCGCACTTGCAACGTGCGGCGCCACCGGGACGGCGGCTTCCTGGAACAGCTGCGGCTTGACCGCCCAGACCACGGCGCGGGCCCGCGACAGCGAGGCATCCGCCGCGGCGAGCGGCCGGATGCCGAAGTCGGCGGCGAGACGCTCGCGCTGCGCCTCGAAGGGCTCGACCACCAGCAGGTCCTCGGCCGGAAAACCGGCCCGGCGCAGGCCGCCGACGATGGCGCTGGCCATGTTGCCGCCGCCGATGAATGCGATGCAGGAATTCATGGGCGGGCAGTGTAGTCCCGCCTCATGGCGGGTGCGCCCTGGATCCGGGCGTTCAACGCGCTCTCAACATCGACGTGCAGAGCTCGCCCAGCGTCGCGATCGCGCGCCGTTGCGCGTCGTCCATCGGATTGCCGGCGTTGATGCGGATGAAGTTGTCGAAGCGCTCGGAGTTCGAGTACATCAGCCCCGGCCCCAGCCGGATGCCCTTCTCCAGCGCCGCGTCGAACAGCGCGAGCGAGGACAGGCCGTCGGGCAGCTCGACCCACAGGCTCGGCCCGCCCGGCGGCAGGCTGAGCCGGGTGCCGGCCGGCAATTCGTCGGACAACGCCGCCACCATCTGCTCGCGCTGCGTGGCGAGCTTCGCCCGCAGCGCGCGCAGGTGGCGCTCGATCTGGCCGCCGGCCAGGAACTCCGCCAGGATGGCCTGGCCGAGCATCTCGTTGGGCCGGCTCTGCGCGTACTTGAGGATCTCCACGCGCGGCTGCCAGCGCCCCGCCGCGATCCAGCCCACGCGCATGCCGGGCGCCAGCGTCTTGTGCAGCGACGAGCAGAAGATCACCCGCCCCGTCGTGTCCCAGGACTTGATCGCGCGCTGCGGCGTGTCGCACAGCAGCGCGTAGGTGTCGTCCTCGATGAGGGCGAGATCGCGGGCCTCGCAGACCGCCAGCAGCGCCTGCTTGGCATCGTCCGGCATCACCGCACCGAGCGGGTTCTGCAGGTTGGGCACGACGACCACCGCCTTGAGCCGGGGCTCATGCATCGCGGCGGCCTCGAAGGCTTCGACGGACAGGCCCGTGTGCGGACTGGTCGGGATCTCCAGCGCGCGCAGGCCCAGGCTCTCGAGCAGCTGCAGCAGGCCGTAGTAGGTCGGCGACTCGACCGCCACCGCGTCCCCCGGCGTCGTCACCGCGCGCAGCGCGATGCCGAGCGCCTCGGTGCATCCGTGGGTGATCACGAGCTGCGACGGGTCGAGCTGGATCTGTGCGTTCAGCGCCAGGCGCGACAGGCCCTGGCGCAGCGCGAGCAGGCCCTGCGGATCGGGCTGGATGCCGAGGATCTCGGGCCGGCGGCGCAGCAGCCGCTGGCCGTGCAGGGCCAGCGCGCGGGTCGGATACAGCGACGCATGCGCGCAGGCGCCGGACAGGTTGACCTCGGGCTTCGCGGCGATGCCGCGGGTGAGGATCTCGGAGATGCGCTCGTGCACGCCGACGAAACGCGCCGGATCGGCCTGCGTCTGGCGCGGCTCGGCGGCGCGCGCCAGCCGGTTCGGGCGCGGCGGCCTCACGAAATAGCCGGCGCGTTGACGGGCCTGCAGCAGGCCCTGGCTTTCAAGCAGACGGCAGGCCTGCAGCGCGGTGCTCAGGCTCACGCGGTGCAGACCCATCAGCGTGCGCACCGACGGCATCCGGCTCCCCGGCGGCATCGTGCCGGCCGCGATGGCCTGGCGGTAATGCGCGGCGACCTGCGCGTACAGAGGGTCCGAAGCGTCCATGCCGGCGATTCTGCGCCCGCAGGCGCGCGCGACACCGGAACAGCCGGCGCCCCGTCGATACGGAACAGGCCGGCGGCGATGGCTGTTATGCAGAACAAAGGGCGCCGCTGTGCCTGTCGCACCGCGTCGCCGATGGGAACACTGGACACCCATCCCACCGAGGCGCCTTCGGGCGACGCCGTCATGTTCCTCGCCGCCGTCCTGAGATCCTTGCCCATCCCCTGGCCTTGGCAGGCCACGCCATCGCACACCCTGCCCGCGCTGGCCGTGCCCACCCGCGTGCGGCAGCCTTCGACGGCGCCGCAGGAACTCCGGCTGGTCGCCGGTCAGTCGCTGATGCTGAAGCTCGCACGAGGCACCGTGATGCACGTGCAGGCGGGCGTCGTCGATGTCGAGGACGCGCCCGCGCTCTGGGCTGACCAGTGCT
Source organism: Roseateles noduli (assembly GCF_050626985.1). Lineage (NCBI taxonomy): Bacteria > Pseudomonadati > Pseudomonadota > Betaproteobacteria > Burkholderiales > Sphaerotilaceae > Roseateles > Roseateles noduli. Next base: position 5,031,983 of record NZ_CP192463.1, on the reverse strand, counting down.
GGCCGCAGGCGCGCCGCTTCCGGAGCGGCGAGGTCTGGGTCGTGCCGCGCACCGGCTGGTGGCGGCTGGAGGGCCGGGTCTCGCGCGACCCGGCCTGCCGGATCAGTGCACGCCCGCCAGCAGCGCGGCGTTCCCGCCCGCGGCCGCCGTATTGATCGTCAGCGTCTGCTCCGCGACGAGGCGGTAGAGCTGGCGCGCATCGGCCAGCTCGACCATCGGCACGACCGGCAGGATCGCGCCATCACGGCCCGCCAGTTCGCGCTGCACCGGCACCTGCAGCGCCGCCGGCGCGATGACGCCCGCCAGTCGCGTCGCGCGCAGCACCGCTCCCAGTTGGTCCGCTGGCAGCAGCTGCATCGCGGCCGCAGTCACGCCGCCGCGCATCAGCGCCGTGCGCAGGTCCTGCGCCACGTCGCCGCCGCCGACGATCGCCACCGCGTTGCCTGCCACCAGCGCCGCACCGAGCGCACGCGCCAGCTCCTCCTGCGACGCGCCCTGCGCCAGCACCGCGATCACGCCGCGGCCGTGCAGGCGCAGTTCGTTGCTCTCGCCGGTCGGGCCGGGCAGCTTCACGTCGACCAGCGAGCGCCGGGCGCCCGCGGCCAGCGTGCGCCAGGCCCCGGCGACCACCGGCGACTGGCCGGCCGCGGAGCGTTCCAGCGCCGTCGCGCGCTCGTCGACCGGGCGCTCGGCCCAGGCCTCGTGCGCGGTGAACAGCGGCGACAGGTCCGCGCCCGCGCCGGTCGTCGACAGCGCCGGCGCGTCGGCTGGCGCTTCCACCTTCGGCTGTGCGACGAAGCGCAGCAGGTAGTGCGGACCACCCGCTTTCGGACCGGTGCCGGACATGCCTTCGCCGCCGAACGGCTGCACGCCGACCACTGCACCGATGATGTTGCGGTTCACGTAGACGTTGCCGATGCGCGCTTCCGACGCAAGCCGCAGCGCCCGGCTGTCGATGCGGGTCTGGATGCCCAGCGTCAGGCCGTAGCCCAGCGCGTTGATCTCGCGCACGACGCCGTCGACGTCGCCGCTCCAGCGCACCACGTGCAGCACCGGACCGAAGATCTCCTTCTTCAGCGAGGCGATCGTCGGCAGCTCGACCGCCACCGGCGGCAGCAGGCGCGGGCAGCCGTCGGCCGGCACCGCCTCGGCGATCAGCGTCGCTTCGCGCTTGAGGCGCTGGACGTCCCTGGACACGCCTTCGAAGGCCTCGTCGTCGATCAGCGGGCCGACATCGGTCGCCAGGTCCGCGGTATCGCCGACACGCAGTTCCTTGACCGCGCCGCGCAGCATCTCGATGACGCCGTCGGCGACCGCCTCGTGCACCGCCAGCAGTCGCAGCGCCGAGCAGCGCTGACCCGCGCTGCGGAAGGCCGATTGCACGACGGCATCGATGACCTGCTCCGGCAGCGCCGTCGAGTCCACGATCATCGCGTTCAGGCCGCCGGTCTCGGCGATCAGCGGCAGCGCCGCGGCACCGGGCTTGGCCGCGAGCTGACGGTTGATGATCTGCGCCACCTGCGTGGAGCCGGTGAAGCACACGCCCGCCGTCTGCGGCGCGGCCACCAGGCGCGCGCCGACGGTCTCGCCGCGGCCGTGCACCAGTTGCACCGCGTCGACGGGAACACCCGCCGCGTGCAGCAACGCGACGCACTCGCGGGCGACGGCCGGGGTCTGCTCCGCCGGCTTCGCGGCGACCGCGTTGCCCGCGGCCAGCGCCGCGACCACCTGGCCGGCGAAGATCGCCAGCGGGAAGTTCCACGGCGAGATGCAGACGAACACGCCGCGCCCGTTCAACGCGACGCCGTCCGCCGCCAGGCGCTCGGCCTCGTCGGCGTAGTAGCGCAGGAAGTCGATGGCCTCGCGCACTTCGCTGATCGCGTCGCCCAGGCTCTTGTAGGCCTCCTTGACCAGCAGCGCGCAGTACTGCGGCAGTTGCGCCTGCAGCGCGTCGGCGGCGCGGCGCAGCACGGCGGCGCGCTCGCTCACCGGCGTCGCGTTCCAGCCGGCGAAGCCGCCTTGCAGCCGCGCCATCGCGGCGTCGACCTCCTCCGGCGAGGCCTCGACCATCACCGGTACCGTGCACTGCGCCAGCGCATCCAGCAGCGTCTGACGCTGCTCGGGCACGGCGAGGTCCAGGCCCGACGAGTTGTCGCGGCCACGGCCCGCCGCGTCGCGGTACAGGGCGATCGGCAGCGGCAGCGAGGCCTCGTCGCGGATCTCGGTCATCGGCGACGCCAGCAGCTCTTCCGGCGCGACGGTCGGATCGGCCAGCTGGTGCACGAAGGACGAGTTGGCGCCGTTCTCCAGCAGGCGACGGACCAGATAGGCGAGCAGGTCACGGTGCTCGCCCACCGGCGCGTAGACGCGGCAGGGGATCGAGCCGTCCTTCAGCACTTCCCGATAGACGCCCTCGCCCATGCCGTGCAGGCGCTGCATCTCGAACTTCGCGCCCAGCGAGCGCGCCATCTGCAGGATGGCGGCGATGGTGCCGGCGTTGTGGCTCGCGAACTGCGGATAGATGACGTCGTGATGCCGCAGCAGCGCCTGCGCGCAGGCCAGGTAGGAGACGTCGGTATGCGGCTTGTGCGTGTAGACCGGGTAGAACGGCAGGCCCTGCTCCTGGGCGCGCTTGATCTCGCCGTCCCAGTAGGCGCCCTTCACGAGGCGCACCATGAATTTCAGGCCGTGCTGGCGGGCGATCGCGGCGACCGCCTCCACGACGTCGCGGGCCCGCGTCTGGTACGCCTGCACCGCGAGGCCGAAACCGCGCCATTGCGGGAAGTGCGTCGCGATGCGCGCGGCCAGGGCGTCCAGCAACTCCAGCGAGATCTCGAGCCGGTCGACTTCCTCGGCGTCGATCGTCAGGTTGATGTTGGCCTGCGCAGCCTTCTCGACGAGCTGCCACACGCGCGGCAGCAGCTCGGCGTAGACGCGCTCGCGCTGCAGGACCTCGTAGCGGGAGAACAGCGCCGACAGCTTGATCGAGATGCCGTCGCTGCCTTCGGGCGACTCCGCCTTGCGGCCCGCGGCGATGGCGGCGATCGCGTTCAGGTACGAGGCCTGGTAGCGCTCGGCGTCGCGCTCGGTACGGGCGCCTTCGCCGAGCATGTCGTAGGAGAAGCGCAACTGGGCCTGCACCTTGCGCGCGGCATCAGCCTCCTTCATCGCTTCCTGGATGTTCCGACCCAGCACGAACTGGCGACCCAGCAGCTGGATCGCGCGCACCGTCGCGGCGACCACCGTCTGCGCGCCGAGGCGCTTCATCAGGCCGGAGTCGGCCTCCGCGTCCGGCAGGAATTTCTTGGACAACGAGATCGCGCTCGCCGCCAGACCGGCCAGCATCTTGTGCGGGCCGTCGGAGGCGCCGTCGAAGTCGGCGCGGCCCAGTTGGTCGGCGGTCAGCGCGATGGCGGTCTCGGCGTCCGGCACGCGCAGCAGCGCTTCGGCCAGGCGCATCAGCGCCAGGCCTTCGGCGCTGGTGATCGGGTACTCGCGCAGCAGCGATTCCATCGCCCAGAACGGCGCCGGATTCCCGCGCACCTGCTGCACCCAGGGGCGCGCCTGGTCGACGATCGCCTGCCAGTTCAGCGCCTGCATTTCCGCGGCCAGGGCGCGCACCAGCGGCAGCTCCTCGCGATACGGGTCCGGCAGGCGGGAGGTTTCCGGCGGGAGGGGGAAGGCGGTCATAGAATCCTCGGATGTTCGTGCGAGGGGCGCTCCCCTAGCGAATGGCGGGAGTTTAGGAAGTAACGCGCCGAATTACTCACCAATGTTGTCGACCTTCGCCGGATGGAATCCAGCATGAGCAGCCTTGAAGACCTGGACAAGATCGATCGCCGCATCCTGGGGCTGCTGCAGCAGGACGGCCGCATCAGCAACCTGAAGCTGGCCGAGGAGGTGCAGATGTCCGCGACGGCGGTGCTGGAGCGCGTCCGGCGCCTCACCCGCGACGGCTTCATCCTCGGCTACGAGGCGCGGCTGAACCCGGCCAAGCTGGGCGCGCAGATGCTGGTGTTCATCGAGATCCTGCTCGACCGCACGGTGCACGACGTCATGGACAACTTCCGCGCCGCCGTGCAGGCCCGGCCGGAGATCCTGGAATGCCACCTGGTGGCGGGCGGCTTCGACTACCTGCTCAAGACCCGGGTGTCCGACATGACCGCCTACCGGGAGTTCATCGGGGCGGTGATCTGGACCCTGCCCGGCGTCCGCGAGACGCGGACCTACGCGGTCATGGAAGAGGTGAAGAACACCACCGCGCTGCCGCTGTGAACGGGATCGCGCTGTCCCTGTGAACTGCACACACCGCCGACAGTTGCAAGCGAATTCAAGGGGGAGATGTCCTCCCCCTTCAGCCCCTCCATCTGCGGGCTGACGGTCGGGCTGCGACAGGATCACCATGGAGTGCCTCTCCCGTGATTCCGAGGTTTCCGAGATGAAGTACCGGCCCTCCCAGACCCCGTCCCAGCTCCCGCGCGCCGCGTCCAGGCCGTTCGTGGGCGCCGGCGGCCCAGACAGCGAGCTGCCCAGCCACTACGGCGACAGCCGGTTCAGCCATGGCGACAGTCGCTACTCCGACAGCGGCAGCAGCTTCGGCGATTCCGACTTCGGCGCGGAACCACCGCCACGGCGAACGCTCGCCGGACCGGTGGAAAGCTGGCATGACTCCAGTTTCATCCTGCGCCGCGGCCTCGAGGTCCGCGAAGTCAGCGCCAAGGAATGGCGCGTGTGGGCGGAAGCGCCCGCAGCGCCCGCAGCGCCCTTTGCGACCGCCGCGCCAGCGACGCCGCGACGTCGGATGAATGGCGATGGCGACGCGTGATCGGGCCTCGGCCCGCAAACAAGGCGATCAGGCCAGCTGCAGACGCTTGGGCGCGCGGCGCAGCGGCTCGGGCGGCGGCGTGACGACGAAGTCCTCCGGCGGCATCGGGCGGCCGTAGTACCACCCCTGCGCCCAGTCGCAGCCCTCGCGGCGCAACCACTCGGCCTGCTCGATCGTCTCGACGCCCTCGGCAAGCACGTCGAGGTTCAGGCTGCGCGCCAGCACGATGACCGTGCGGGCGATCGCGGCGACGTTGGCATCGCTGCTCAGCTCGTTGACGAAGCTGCGGTCGATCTTCAGCGTGCTGACCGGCATCCGCTTCAGGTAGGCCAGCGACGAGTAGCCGGTGCCGAAATCATCGATGGCGATGCGCACGCCGCGGTTGGAGATCCGCGTGAGCAGGCTGATGGCCTGCTCGGCGTCCTCGAGCAGGAGGCTCTCGGTGACCTCGAGCTCCAGCGCGCTCGGCGGGCAGCCGGTCTCGCCGAGGATGAAATCTAGCGTCTCGATGAAGTCCGGCTGGCGCAGCTGCCGCGCCGAGACGTTGACCGCGACCTGCTGCGGCTTGCCCTCCTGGCCCTGCCAGCGCGCCACCTGCGCGCAGGCCTGCTCCAGCACCCAGCGGCCGATGGGGATGATCAGGCCGGTCTCTTCGGCCAGCGGGATGAAGTCCGCCGGCGAGATCGGCCCGCGCGTCGGATGGCGCCAGCGCAGCAGCGCCTCCGCGCCGATCAGCGCGCCATCGCTCAGCCGCACCTGCGGCTGGTACTCGAGACGGAACTGCGCGGCCTCGTTGGCCTGCCGCAGTGCGTGCGTCAACTCGAAACGCTGCTGCACCGCCTGCGTCAGCTCCGGCCGGTAAGCCTGGACCGAACCGCGCGCGTGCAGCTTGGCGCGCACCATGGCGACCTCGGCGTTGCGCAGCAGCTCGTCGACGTGCGTGCCGTCGGCCGGGAACAGCGCCAGACCGATGCTGGCGCCGACGTTGAAGCGGTGATGGTCGATGATGATCGGCTCGTCCATCGCCTGGATCAGCCGGTCGCCGAGCCGCATCGCGGTCTCCTCGTCGACCAGGCCCGACAGCACGACCACGAATTCATCCGCGCCGACGCGCGCCACCGAGTCGCTCAAACGCGTCACGTTGGCGAAGCGCGCCGCCGCGGTCAGCAGCACCTGGTCGCCCGCGGCATGGCCGGCGATGTCGTTGACGTCGCGGAAACCGTCCAGGTCGATGTACAGCACGGCCACGCAGGTGTGTTCGCGCTGCGCGTTGCCGACCTGGCGCGAGATGCGATCGCGCAGCAGCGCCGCGTTGGGCAGACCCGTCAGGCTGTCGTGCAGCGACTGGTGCAGCAGCTCGGCCTCGGTCTGCTTGATGCGGGAGATGTCGGTCAGCACGCTGAGGTACTGCACCTGCTCCGGATCGCCCGACGGTGACGGCACCTTCACGAAGGTCGCCCACATCGGGATCGAGTCGCCGTTCTTGTGGCGCTCGGTGACCTCGCCGCTCCATTTGCCGCGGGTCTCGATGTCGGTCCACAGGGCGCGCAGCTTTTCGGGGTCCTGCTCGGCATCCCGCAGCAGCAACGGGCGCTTGCCCAGCAGCGTCTGCCGGTCGTGGCCGACCATCGCCACCAGGGCCGGGTTGACGTCGACGATGCGCAACTGGTGGTCGATGACCATGATGCCCTCGCCGCAGTGCTCGTACACGGTGGCGGCGCGGCGGGCGGCGTCGGTGGCCTGTTGCAGCTCGGTCACGTCGCGCGCGATGGCGACCTGGCCCAGGTACTGGTCGTCGTCGAACACGCGGGCACTGGAGACGTCCAGGCAGCGCGTCCCGCCGCCGGTCTCGCTGCCGTCGTCGCGCCAGGTCAGGAGGCGGCCGTCGGACTGCGTGTCCACCCAGCCCGGAGGATTGGGCAGGTCGGCGTCGCGGCGCCCGATCAGTTCCTGCTCGGTGAGGCCGACGGCCCGCTCGAAGGCCGGATTGCAGCCCTCATAGGCGCCGTTGGCGTCCTTGAAATACATCGGATCGGGAATCGCGTTCAGCAGCGCGCTGAGCCGGGCGCGCTCGCGGCGCACGCGTCTGAGTTCCTCCCGGCGACCCTGCAGACGGCCGCGCTGCTGCACGAACAGGCTGACCATCACGCCCAGCGTCAGGCCGCCGATCACGCAGCCGGCGCCCAGCCAGAACACGGTGGAACCGGAATCGATCCACGCCGGCAGATGCGCCGCCATCGACCGCGCCGCGGACGGCACCGCCGCGGGGACGGACGCGGACGCACCCGCCCACGCCGACGTGCTCAGGCACGCTGGCAGCAGCGCGGACACGACAAGGCATCCCCAACGACGGTTCAGGCGAAGACGCATGGCTCACCCAAGGATCTTTTTATGAATGGAGGGGCAACAGCTGGCCCCATGTCGGCGCCGCCCGCGGGTCGCGGGCGTTCCCTCATGCACGACCGCCGGAGTATCGACGCCGGTAAGAAAACGTTGCTAGGGGTTACAGCGAGGCCGCCACACGCGTTCCCTGCAGGATTGCACGCTTTGCATCCAATTCTTTGGCCTCGGCGGAACCGCCGATCAGCTGCACCGACCGGCCCGCCGCGCGCAGCGGCGCTTCGAGTTCCCGCAGCGGTTCCTGACCCGCGCACAGGACGATGGTGTCGCAGTCGATGCGCTCGGGATCGGTGCGATCCTCGCCCTGGCTGATCCACAGGCCGTGCTCGTCGATGCGCTCGTACTGCACGCCGCCGACCATCCGTACGCCGTGCGTCTTCAAGGCGGCGCGATGGATCCATCCGGTGGTCTTGCCCAGGCCCGCGCCGAGCTTGCCGGCGCGCCGTTGCAGCAAGGTGATCTCCCGTTCGGCGGGCTCGGGTTGCGGACGCGTGAGCCCGCCTCGCGTCTGTTCCGGATCGCCGACACCCCAGTGCTTGCGCCACGCCGGCGCGTCGAGCGCCAGCGAGTGCCCCTGCTCGAGCAGGAACTCCGCCACGTCGAAGCCGATGCCGCCCGCGCCCACGACCGCCACACGACGCCCGACCGGCTTCTCGCCGCGCAGGACCTCGAGGTAGGTCAAGACCTGGCCCCGGGCGATGCCTTCGTCCTGGCCCGGGATGCGCGGATCGCGCGGCGTCACGCCGGTGGCGAGGAGCACCTCGTCGTAGTCCACCAAATCACCGGCGCTCACGCGACGGCCCAGTCGCGGCGTGACACCGAGCAACTCCAGCCGCCGCTTGAAGTAGCGCAGCGTCTCGTGGAACTCCTCCTTGCCCGGGATCCGCTTGGCCAGGTTGAACTGGCCGCCGATCTCCTGGGCGGCGTCGATCAGCGTGACGTGGTGGCCACGCTCGGCGAGCGTCGTCGCGGCGGCCAGGCCGGCCGGTCCCGCGCCCACGACAGCGACGCGCTTGCGCAGCTGCCCGGCGGCAACGGGGACGATGCGCAGCAGGGTCTCGTGGCCGGCGCGCGGGTTCACGAGGCAGGACGCCACCTCCTGCTTGAACACGTGATCGAGGCAGGCCTGGTTGCAGGCGATGCAGGTGTTGATCTCGTCGGCCCGCCCCTCCGCGGCCTTGCGCACGAAGGCCGGATCGGCCAGCAGCGGACGCGCCATCGACACCATGTCCGCCGAGCCGTCGGCCAGCACCGACTCGGCGACCTCGGGCGTGTTGATGCGGTTGCTGGTGATCAGCGGCGTGCGGATGCCCTCGGCATGCAGCTGGTCGCGCAGCTTCTTCGTGACCCAGGCGAAACCGGCACGCGGCACGCTGGTCGCGATCGTCGGGATGCGGGCCTCGTGCCAGCCGATGCCGGTGTTGATGATGGTGGCCCCGGACCTGGCGACGGCCCTCGCCAGTTGCAGCACCTCGTCCCAGTTGCCGCCCTCCGGCACCAAGTCCAGCATCGACAGCCGGTAGATGATGATGAAGTCGGGGCCGACGGCCTCGCGCATGCGGGTGAGGATCTCGACCGGCAGCCGCATGCGGCGTTCGAAGTCGCCGCCCCACGCATCGGTGCGCTGGTTCGTGGCGGCGATCAGGAACTGGTTGATGAAGTAGCCCTCGGAGCCCATCACCTCGACGCCGTCGTACCCGGCCTCGCGCGCCAGCACGGCGCAACGGACGAAGGCGCGGATCTGGCGCTCGATGCCGCGCTCGCTCAACGCATGCGGCGTGAACGGCGAGATCGGCGACTTCAAGGCCGACGGCGCGACGTTGAACGGGTGGTAGCCGTAGCGGCCGGTGTGCAGGATCTGCAGCGCGATCTTGCCGCCCTCGCCATGCACGGCCCGCGTGATGGCCTGGTGCCGGCGCGCGGCGCCGCCCGTCATGAGCGTGCCCGCGAAGGGCTTGGCCCAGCCGGCGATGTTGGGCGCGTAGCCGCCGGTGACGATCAGGCCGACCTGGCCGCGGGCGCGCTCGGCGAAGTACTCGGCCAGGCGGTCGATGTGCTTGCGCGAGTCCTCGAGCCCGGTGTGCATGCTGCCCATCAGCACGCGGTTCTTGAGGGTCGTGAAGCCCAGGTCCAGGGGCGACAGCAGCTGCGGGTAGGCGTTCATCGCGCGGATGCTAGCGCCGGACCCCGCGCGCGTTTAGAGAGACGATACCAGGAGGCCCAGCGCCGGGACTTCAGCGCCCAGACCTGAGCGTCGAAACCTGAGCGTCGAAACCTCGGCGCCGATACCGGGAACGGATCTCCGAGGCGCCGCGCAATTCTGTGTCGGCCTTGATATGGAAGTTCACAAAGCTGGCAATCGGCCACAAGCCCCAGCAACACGGCCCGCGTTCAATCGCCGCATTCTCAATCGGAGTGTCGGACGATGCGATTCAAGACCTGGGCCTTGGGCCTGAGCGTGGCCACCGCCGCCCTGCTGACCGCCTGCGGCGGCGGCAGCGACAGCAGTTCGGCGCAGATGCGCCTCCTCAACGCCAGCATCGGCTACGCCGCGCTGGACATGGCGGTGGACAGCACGACGGTGAACTCCGGCGTGGCCTATGCCGGCGTGGGCAGCTATGCCGACGTGAAGACCGACGCCACGGGCACCGAGGTGCAGAGCAACAACGTCGGCAGCACGCTGGCGTCGTCGACGCCGACGCTGGCCGCCGGCAGCCATTACACGATGATCGCGTACGGCTCGGCCGGCTCGGTGCGCACGACGCTGCTGCAGGAAGACCAGGACGCGGCGGCCACCGGCAAGTCCAAGCTGCTGGTGCTGAACCTGGCGCCGGACGCCGGCGCGTTGGACGTATACGTCACCGGCGCCGACGACTCGCTGGACACCGCCTCGACCGTGGCGAGCGGCATCGCGACCAGCTCGGGCAGCGGCTACATCACGCTCAACAGCGGCACCTTCCGCGTGCGGATCACCGCCGCGAGCTCCAAGACCGACCTGCGACTGGACATCCCCAGCATCACGCTGCCATCCGCCGGTGTCTCGACGCTGATCCTGACCGGCAGCACCGGCGGCGTGCTGGTCAACGGCATCCAGCTGCTGCAGCAGGGCGCGACGTCCAACTTCCCCAACTCGACCGTCCGGGCCCGCCTGGTGGCCGCGGTGGGCGGCAGCGCGCTGGTCTCGGGCTCGATCGGCCAGACCTCGCTGATGCCGACCTCCGTGGCGCCGACGATCGGCGACTACACGACGGTGGCGGCCGGCACGGCGGACCTGTCGGTCTACGTCAACGGCGCGCTGATGTCGTTCACGAAGCCGCCGCTGACCGCGGGCAGCGACTACACGCTGATGGTGTGGGGCACGGCGGCGGATCCCAAGCTGGCGGTCCTGACCGACGACAACCGCCTGCCCACCAGCCCGACGACGACGGCGAAGATCCGCCTGGTCAACGGCGTGGCGAGCGCCACCACCGGACTGACGCTGAACGTCGACTACAGCGCGCTGGCCTCGAACGTGGTGGCCGGCACCTCGTCGTCGCCGCAGGCGACCGCGGCGTCGACGTCCGCGCTGCTGACGGTGACCTCGCCGTCCTCGACGACGCCGGTCTACAGCCTGAGCGAACTCAGCATCCAGGCGGGCTACGTCTACACCGTGTTCGTGATGGGCGACAGCAACGCGATGGTCGGTTCGCTGCGCCGCGAGCGCTCTTCCAACTGATCCGACCGAACCCATGATGCGTCGCTGAACGCATCGGCCGGGAACAACCCCCGGCCCCGGGACCACTGAATGCGCAACACAGCGCGGCGGTCACCACGACCGCGGCCCGGTGCACCCTCCTCCCTGTTGGCCACGTCCTCTCACGAGGCGTGGCCTTTTTTTCGTCGTTCGGGACCGTCGCCCGCCTTTCCCACTCTTTTGGGTCAGCAGACACATCCAATTGAGTCATCGGACACCTTCTTCACTAGGGGCCCTCGGAGGTCACGCCCTCCTGACGGTCCCTGGCGGGGACATGCGGCAACATCGCTGCATGTCCCTGCCCGTCCACCGTCCCACCGTGACACAGGTCCGCCGCCTGCGCCAGCTCTGGCGCTCGGCCGGCTGGCCGTGTCAGGACATGCTGGAGGTGGAACTGCTGGCGCTGGGCTGGCTCGAGCGTCGGGTCGATCCGCACGGCCGTGAGACCTTGCGGCTGACTGTGGCCGGCATCGAGATGCTGCACTTCGGACTCCAGAGGAACCGCACCGCACGCCATCGCCACGAGGACCTGGTCGCCCGCATGGCCGTCGAGCTGCAACGCGCGGGGCGTGTCGTCTGGCGGGGGCTGTCGCTGCGAGCCGGCCTCCCGCGTGAGGACGAGCCCGAGCGGATGCGATGGGTCAACGCGATGCCGGACGTCTACTCGGTGCGCAACACCACCGTCGAGGACTACCTCGAACCCGCCGTGCACGAGATCAAGGTCAGCCGGGCCGACCTGCTGTCGGAGCTGCGCCGCCCCGCCAAGGCGCAGGCCTACCTCGCGCTCAGCGGCCAGTGCTGGTATGTGCTGCGCGCCGGCATCGCCGAGGTCGAGGAAATTCCGCCGGCGTTCGGCGTGCTGTTCGCGCACGACTTGAACGGCGGCGAGGGTTTCCGTTTCGAGCTTGGCCGCCCGGCGCCGCGCCGGCCGATGAAGCCGGACTTCGGCACGTGGATGACGCTCGCCAAGGCGTCTCCGGAGCCCGCGCCGCTCGACGAGGGTCAGGACTTGCTGGGCGAAGTCTGAGGTCCGGCGACGGGTGACCTCCGTCGTCCCCGGTTCTTGTGGCCGGGCGGCGGTGCAATGGCCGTTTTCGGACCGCTATCCTGAGCGCTCGCATCACGAGGGAGACGCCATGACCGACACGGCCGACATGTTCGAAGGCGGCTGCGACTGCCGCCAGGTCCGCTACCGGATGACCGGCCGACCGCTGATCGTCCATTGCTGCCACTGCCGCTGGTGCCAGCGTGCGAGCGGCGCGGCCTTCGCGCTGAACGCGATGATCGAGGCCGACCGCGTCGAGCTGCTGGCCGGCGAACCGGTGCCGTTCTTGAACCCGAGCGAGAGCGGCAAGGGCCAGAAGATCTGGCGTTGCCCGAGCTGCGCGATCGCCGTCTGGAGCAATTACGCCGGCGGCGGCGACGCCGTGCGCTTCGTCCGCGTCGGCACGCTCGACGAGCCCGACCGCCTGCCGCCGGACATCCACATCTTCACCGCCTCCAAGCAGCCCTGGGTCCAGTTGCCGCCCGAGGCCGTCGCCGTGCCGGAGTACTACGACGTCCGTCAGCACTGGTCCCCAGAGAGCCTTGAACGCGGAGCGATCCTGCGGGCGAAGCGTCCGTCCGGCACGGGGACGGCCTCCCCGACTCAGGATCCGCCGCACGGGGCCTGACCGCCGTCGGGCGGGCCCAGGAAGCGACGGAGAAAGCGTACCGCCCGATGATCCGTCGGCCAATGTCCGGTCAAGGCGCGGGCAAGCAGCCACACGGCGAGCGCCTCCCGGGTGGGTGCCTCAGCCTCGCCGCGCCCACGTTCTTCCTGATGGAGGGCGCGCAGGAACTGATCCTCACGGCCACGCGGCGATGCGACTGCTTCCAGCATGTGCGCCACCGCGAGCCAGATCGCGGACACCTCGGCACAGTCCGGCCGCGCGCGCTGGAGGCTCTGCTCGACGTCCAGCGCTTTCCACTGTCGACTCGTACCCGCGACAAAGATCCGCCGCTGCCCTTCATCAAGCGAGACCTGCGGCCCATGGGTCAGGACCGTCCCGATCGATGTGACCGGCAACATCCCCAGAGCGATGTCCGCCGACGGGACGGCAATGAAGCGCACCTCACGCAACAGATCCTTGGCAGGTGCCGGCAAGTTCGATCTGAACTTCAGGATCGCACTGAGCGCCTCGCCGCTGGCTGTCGAGCGAGCGGTCGTCGCCATGGCCGTCGCTCCAGGAACAACGCCATCGCGCGCCGGGTCCTTGCCCTCCGCATCCAGGAGACAGGGGGCGAAGTCGGCCGCTGAATCGCGCTGAGGCTGCAAGGCACCGACGTCGCGCCGGACATCGTGCAACCACGCCCGGATCGACGCGATCGTCGCAGGATCCGGGTGGTCCCTGTTCAGGTCCGACTGGGCCTTCTTCGCCCGCAAGGCGTGATGGCACCAGGGCTCATCTTCGTTGCGGCGCAGGGTCATGAGCATCACGACCCAGACCCAGCGCTGCAGTTCGACCAACGTGCATCGGTCGAAATCGTCCGAGCAACGATGCCAGTCCGAGGTCGACTGCCAGCTTGGCCGGGACAAGGGCGCTCGAGACGGGTCGGATGCGGGCGCCGAGCCCGATTCGGTCTCGTCAGGCGAGGCGGGTGGCAGGGAAGGCAGGGAGCCAGGAATCATGGCGAGGGCCGGACGCGTCTTGCGCCCAGGGAAGGGGGAGAGGGTCCCTAGTGGCGTGCAAGATTAGAAGCGTCCCGCATATCGGGTTCTGCGGCGCGGCGCCACAATGCCAGCTTCCTCGACATCGGCCGGCTCACGAGGCCGCGATTCCTGCCATGACCTTTCCCACCTCGATGGCCCGTCGTCTCCGCTCGGCCGCCCGTCTGACCGCCCTCGCCGCCGCGTTGTCCACGATCGGCGCGCTGCCGGCGCTGATGCCCACGGCCATGGCCGCGAGCGCCTCGGCCTCGGTGTCGTGGCAGGAGGCCTCCGGCGACGCCGACATCGAGCGCGCCTTCACCCAGGCCCGTGGCGAGAAGAAGCCGGTGCTGCTGTACTGGGGCGCCAAGTGGTGCCCGCCGTGCAACCAGCTCAAAGCGACGCTGTTCAACCGCGCCGACTTCATCGAGCAGTCGCGCGCGTTCGTCGCGGTCCACATCGACGGCGACAACCCCGGCGCCCAGCGCCTGGGCGCGCGTTTCAAGGTGCGCGGCTACCCGACCATGATCCTGTTCAGCAACGACGGTCAGGAACTCACCCGCCTGCCGGGCGAAGTCGACGCGCCGCAGGTGCTGCGCGTGCTGCAGCTGGGCCTGGCCGGCGGTCGTCCGGTGAAGACCGTGCTGGCCGACGCGCAGGCCGGCAAGAAGATCTCCGCCAACGAGTGGAAGCTGCTGGGCTTCTATTCGTGGGAAACCGATGAACAGCAGCTGGTGCCCGCCGCGCAGCGTCCGGCGTTGCTCGCGAAGCTGGCGGCAGCGAGCCAGGGCGTCGATGAGGAGACGACCACGCGCCTGTGGCTGAAGGCGCTGGCCGCCACCGAAGGCGGCGGCGCCCTGAAGGCCGACGCCGCCCTGCGCGCGCGCGTCGATCAGGTGCTGGCAGACCCGGCCGCCGCCCGTGCGCAGATGGACGTGCTGAGCAACAACGGCGACGACATCGTTCGCGCGCTCGCCCCCGCGGCTGGCGCGGACCGGCAGGCGCTGGTCGCGAAGTTCGATGTGGCGCTGAAGCGCTTCGAGGCCGACGCCTCGCTGTCGCGCGCCGACCGGCTGCAGTCGCTGCTGGCGCGTGTCGAGCTGGCACGCCTCGACCAGAAGAAGGACGAGCTCGCTCCCAAGCTGCCGGCGCCGTTGCTGGCCGAGGCCAAGGCCCATGCCGCCAAGGTGGACAAGGAAGTCACCGACGGCTATGAGCGCCAGGCGGTGATCACGTCGGCGGCCTACCTGCTCGGACGTGCCGGCCTGTGGAGCGACAGCGACGCGCTGCTGAAGGCCAGCATCGCCAAGAGCCACAGCCCGTACTACCTGATGAGCTCCCTCGGCAGCAACGCCCGCAAGCAGGGCAAGAAGGACGAGGCGCTGCGCTGGTACGAGGAGGCTTTCAACAAGAGCGAAGGCCCCGCCACCCGTCTGCAATGGGGATCGAACTACCTGAGCGCGCTGGTCGAGCTGACGCCGCAGGATTCGGCCCGCATCGAGAAGGCCGCGGCGCAGTTGCTGGCCGAGGCCGAGAAGGACAAGGGCGCCTTCTACGAGCGCAGCGCGCGCTCGCTGCAGAAGGTCGGCAGCCAGCTGGTGGCGTGGAACGCGAGCGGGCAGCACGACGCCTCGCTCACACGTCTGCGTACCCAGCTGGACGGCGTCTGCGCCAAGCAGGACGCCGGCGACAAGAGCGCCTGCGAGTCGCTGCTGAAGAAGAAGGGCTGAGGCCCTCCTCGTCCCGATCTACTTCACCAGGCCTTCAGCCTTCATCGCTTCCTGGACCGCCGGCCGCGCCGCGATGCGGCCGCGGTAGGCGACCGGGTCCGGATAGCCGGCCAGGTCGACGCCGACGTGCTGGCCCCAGTTCGAGACGGTGAACAGGCAGGCGTCGGCCACCGAGAGCTGGTTGCCCATCAGGAACTGCCTGCCGGCGAGCGGCCCGTCGACCGTACTCGTACAGTCTGCCAGTCCCCACCGCGTCCAAGGGCCTCCTCCATGAGCACTGCCTCCTCCGCCAAGACCTATGCGTTCGAAGACTTCACCGTCGGCCAGGTGCGCGAGTTCGGCTCGCGTCTGGTCGACCGCGAAGAGGGTCTCGCCTTCGCCGCCGCCTACGACCCGCAACCGCTGCATCTGGATGAAGCCGCCGCCGATGCCTCCGTGCTGGGCGGTCTGTCGATCAGCGGCTGGCAGACCTGCGCGCTGGTCATGCGCATGATGTGCGACGCCTACCTCCTGGACTCCACCAGCCAGGGCTCGCCCGGCATCGACAACCTGCGCTGGCTCAAGCCGGTGCGCCCCGGCGACACGTTGCGCGTGCGCATGCGCGTGCTGGAGACCAAGGCCAGCCGCAGCCGTCCGCAGATCGGTCTGGTGCGTTCGGCCTGGGAAGTCTTCAACCAGAAGGACGAGCAGGTGATGAGCATGGAAGGCTGGGGCATGTTCGGTCGCAGGGAAAGCGGGTCGGAAAGCTGACCGAAGGCACCCTCGCGCGCGCCTCCCGCTCGCCATAATCGCCGGGCACCAAGGAGGAGCGAGTTGATGACGATGCGTCCCGGGGCAAGCCCTGTCCCCCGAGCCCGGCCGATCCGCGCCCTGGCCCTGATGGCGATGTCCGCCGTGGCGGGCTTGTCCGGCGTCGCAGCGCGGGCCGAAGCCCCTGGCCGCGCGCTGCAGCCCTGCCGCGTCGAGGGCGTGCCCACCGAGGTCCTGTGCGGGAGCCTCAAGCGCCCGCTTGATCCCGCCCGACCGGACGGCGTCCACATCGACGTGCACTACGTCGTCGTGCCCGCGCTGGCGCGCAACAAGCTGCCGGATCCGGTGCTGCTGCTTGCCGGCGGGCCTGGTCAGAGCGCCATCGCGCTGACGGCCTCAGTGATGCCCCGGCTGTCCCGGCTGAACTACCGCCGCGATCTCGTGTTCATCGACCAGCGGGGCACCGGACGGTCGGCACCGCTGGCCTGCCCTGACAACAGCGGGCGCAGCCTCGACGAACTGCTGAAGCCGGGCGCCAAGGTCCGGCTGCTGGAACAGTGCCGCGATGCGTTGAAGCAGCTGCCCTACGGCGACTTGCGCTTCTTCACGACGACGATCGCGATGCAGGACATGGACGCGGTCCGCGCGGCGCTCGGCGTCGAGCGCTGGAACCTGGTCGGCGCGTCCTACGGCACGCGGGCGGCACTCGAGTACCAGCGTCAGTTTCCCGATCGCGTGCGCCGCAGTGTCATCGACGGCGTCGCGCCACCCGACATGGTGTTGCCGGTCACGTTCTCGCAGGACTCGCAGCGGGCGCTGGACGCGGTGTTCACTGCCTGTGCGGCCGATACCGCCTGCGCCGCGCGTTTCCCCGGTCTGCAATCCGAGTGGCAAGGGCTGCTCAAGGGCCTGCCGCGCAAGGTTTCGTTCACGCATCCGCTGACCGGCCGGCCCGAAGAGGCGACGCTGACGCGGGAGGGCCTGCTCGGGCTGGTCCGGCCGCCGCTGTATGCCCCCAGCGTCGCCGCGGCGCTTCCGGCCGCGTTGCACGAGGCCTCGCTGGGTCGCTTCGACGCGTTGGCCGGTCTGGCCGGTCAACTGGGCGGCGGATCGCGGGCGATGCGGATCTTCGAGGGCATGCACTTTTCCGTCGTCTGCGCCGAGGACGCGCCGCGCATCGCGGCCTCGACCGAATCGCCCGCGCCCGACTTCGGCACGCTGGACCGGGACCTCTACGCCCGTGTCTGCGGCGCGTGGCCGCGCGGCGAGGTGCCACCGGCTTTCTATGCGATCCCGACGGCAAGGTCCCCGGTTCTGCTCACCAGCGGCGGCAACGATCCCGCCACGCCGGAGCGGCACGGGCAACGCGTGAAGGTGGCGCTCGGTGACCAGGCGCGTCACGTCGTCGTCGGCGCCGCCGGCCACGGCGTCGCGCTGACCCTGCCCTGCATGCGCGACGTGCTGTTCCGGTTCATCGACGCGTCGCGCGACGCCGACGCACTTCAGGTGGACGCGAGTTGTGTCAAGGGCCTGCCCCGTCCGCCCGCGTTCCTGCCCCCCACGCCGGCTGCCATCGCGGCCGCCGCCTCCGCCGCCCGGGAGTCCGACCGATGATCCGCCTGCATGCGCTTCACAAGACCTTCCAGACGCGCGGCGGAGGGTCGTTGGCCTCGATGTTCGGAAAGAAGGCCCAGGCCCGTACGGTCGTCGCCGTGGAGCACCTGAACCTCGACGCGCCCAACGGTCGCATCACCGGCCTGCTCGGCCCCAACGGCGCCGGCAAGACCACATCGTTGCGGATGCTCGCGGGCCTCTTCCCACCCGACCGCGGCACGATCGAGGTGGACGGTCTCGACGTGCTGAAGCAACCGCGCGCGGCCTTGGCGCGGATGGGCATCCTCGGCGACGCGCACGGCCTGTACCCGCGACTCACGGCACGCGAGAACATCGTCTACTTCGCGCGGTTGCAGGACATGCCGATGGACCAGGCGCAGGCACGGGCCGAATCGCTGGCCGAGTTGCTCGACCTTCGCGCGATCCTTGACCGCCGCGCCGAAGGCTTCAGCCAGGGCGAACGGATGAAGACCGCACTGGCTCGCGCGCTCGTCCACGACCCGGCCAACATCGTGCTGGACGAGCCCACCAACGGTCTGGACGTCGTCGCCACGCGCGCGTTGCGCGAGGTTCTGCGCCACCTGCGCTCGCCCGAAGGCGGCGGCAAGTGCATCGTCTTCTCCAGCCACATCATGCAAGAGGTGGAACAGCTCTGCGACCAGGTCGTCGTGATGTCCCATGGCCGCTCGGTGGCCACGGGCACCGTCGACGGACTGCTGGTGCAGACCGGCCGCCAGCGCTTCGAGGACGCCTTCGTCGACCTCGCCTTCCCTGAAGCCGCGCCCGCGCGCCTGGAGTCCGCATGAACGGTCCGTTCTTCAAAGCCTTCCGGACGGTCTTCGCCAAGGAGGTCCTCGACGCCCTCCGCGACCGTCGCACGCTGCTGCGCCTGCTGGTTCCATCGGTGCTGATGGGCCCGCTGATGCTGACCCTGATGTCGGGACTGGCGGCCTCGCTGCAGGAGCGCGCGGAGCAGCGCGAGGTGCTCGTCGCGGGCATCGAGCACGCGCCCACGCTGCGCAACTACATCGAGCGCCAGACCTACACGATCAAGACCGCGCCCGTCGACTACGAAGCACGGCTGCGCGATTCGAAGCTCACCGATCCGGTCCTCGTCGTGCCGGCGGACTTCGAAACGCTGCTCGCCGGCGGCGAGCCGGCGACGGTGGAGATCGTGAGCGACAGCGCCAACCAGCGCGCGGAGGCCGGCGTCGGCGCGCTCGGCCGCCTGCTGCAGGGCTTCAGCAGCGAACGCGCGACGCTGACCCTCGCGATGCGCGGCATCGGCGCGCAGCAGCTCCGCCCGATCGATGTCCAGGAACGCGACCTCGCCAGCATGCAGGCGCGCTCCACGCGGCTGACGCAGATGCTGCCGATGTTCATCATGATGGCGGTGCTCTACGGCGCGCTGACCGCGGCGCTCGACAGCACCGCCGGCGAACGCGAGCGCGGTTCGCTCGAGCCGCTGCTGGTCAACCCGGCGCCTCATTCAGCGATCGTCGCGGGCAAGTGGGCCGCCGTGCTGATGGCCGGTCTGCTGGTCGCGGTGCTGTCCAACCTCAGCTTCCTGCCCGGCCAATGGCTGATGCGCAGCGACGCGCTCGCCGCGATGTTCCAGTTCGGCTGGGGCGAGGCGTTGCGCTTCCTGCTGCTGCAGATCCCGCTGGGGGCGGGGCTGTCCGCCGTGCTGATGGCACTGGCGATCCGCACCAAGACCTTCAAGGAGGCGCAGGCGAGCACGACGCTGGTCATCACCGCCATCGCCCTGACGCCGATGGTGGCCATCGTCAATCCAGGGGGAGAGGCCTCCTGGCACTTGTGGGTGCCGGGGCTCGGTCAGAACCAGCTCATGATGCAGGTGCTCAAGGGCGAACCGCTGACCTTTGCGAAGGTGATGCCGACGGTGATCGTCGGTGCCGCGCTCACGTTCGGCGGGCTCGCGCTGGTGGCCCGCTCGATGCGCGCCGCGGTGGCGCGATGAGCGGCACCAGGGTACTCAGTGGCGCGTGGCGAGCGCCAGCTGGACCTGCTCCTGCCAAGGCAGCATGTGCACGATGCCATTGAGCTGGATCGCCGATTCGATCGGCGCGAGCACCTCGCCCTCACCATTCAGGAACTGCATGTTGGTCACCAGCGCCATCGGATCGACCATCGACACCACCCCGTAAGGCATGCGCACCCAGTCCCACGCCACACCGGCCGCACCGAATTCAGATTCGCCGCTCCACAGGGTTTGCCCCATGGCCGGGTGATCCTCGTCTCCCGTCACCAACACGCGCGTGCTCAAATGCGCGAACTGTAAGCGGGGCAAACGCTGGACATCACACAATATTCGTGGCCACGCGTACACAATCCAAGCTGGTGTCATTGTCAGAATTGTTTGGTTTGGCTATTGCGGATCGGCGGTTGCTGCTTCTCCCCTTGACCAGAAGTGTGGTCACGAAGCGGTCGGCTCGCCAGCTGTAAACCCTGTCAGGGGCGTGAATGCGTCACGTGACCTATGCGGCCCGACAGGGCGCGTGGCGGATCACAGACAGGCGAGCAGGTCCGCCACAGCGACCGAAGAGGCCCACTAGGCCGGCCACGGGCCGGAGCGATCAATGCTGCAAGGCGGTTATCAATCAGTCCTGGAAGCGCGCTCACGCGAAGAGTTCCGCAGTGAGGTGATCCGCTTCGCGCATAAGCTGGACTTCCAGACGGTGTCGGCCATCACGGTCGTCGATCACACGCTGGCCGAGACCGAGTTCATCACCATCGACAACTGCCCCGTGGGCTACGCCGAAGTGATGCATGCGCCGGAGTTTGGCCGCCGCGATCCGGTGATGCAGCACTGCAAGCGCAACAGCATGCCGATCGTCTGGGACCGTCAGACCTACGCTCGACACGGCGCGAGCGACATCTGGGAATCGCAGGCGCAATTCGGCTACAGCACCGGCATCTGCCTGGCGCTGCATCTGCCCGAGGGGCGGCATTTCGTCCTCGGCGTCGATCGCGATCAGCCGTTGCCCAGCGACTCGGGCCAGTTGACGCGCATGGTCGCGGATCTTCAGCTGTTCGCCGTGCACGCGGTGGACACCGCGCTGCGCGTGCTGCTGCCGGAAGAGAAGGTCGTCGAATCGCCGCGGCTCACGCCGCGCGAGCTCGAGTGCCTGCATTGGACGATGGAAGGCAAGACCGCCTGGGAAGTCGGCGCGATCCTCAGCATCACCGAGCGGACGGCCGTCTTGCACATCAACAATGCGATGCACAAGCTGGCCTGCTCGAACAAGCACCAGGCGGTGCTCAAGGCCCTGCGGCTGGGCCTGATTCGCTGATGCTGCCTTCGGCGCCAGCTTGTAAACACTGTAAGAGCTGACAGTTATGCGGGCGTCCGCACGCTGCTTCAATCCGTTCCGTGCTCAACACATTCCTGGGCACGTCACCGAATCTGGAGCCTCTCATGCAAGCCCAACCCCAAAACATCGCCGTCAACACGCAAGTCGAAGAAGGTCTGGTCGAGTTGGACCTGCAGTCCCTGGTGCATGTCGGCGGTGGCGCTCCGAAGGGCACGTGGCTGGTGGGGCAGACCGTCCTCGTCGACGTGTCCGCGGCGGAAGTCGAACCCGCACCCAAGGGCACTTGGTAAACCCTCCAGGCTTCGCGAACCGTCAGGTTCGCAACAAGGCGTAGCAAATCGTGGTGGCGCTGTTCCGCGCCGAGGCGCAGGCCTCGCAACAGCAGGCCTGGCTGGGTTCGGTGCAATTGCATCGGCCGACCACGTTGAAGTGGCTGAGCATTCTGGCGCTGGGCGGCGTGATCGCAGTCGGTGCCTTCCTGTTCAGTACCGAATACACCCGCAAGGCCCGCGTCAACGGCCTGCTGGTGCCCGAGCGGGGCGTGATGCGGCTGAGCGTGCCGCAAAGCGCCACCGTCATGGCACGACCCGTCCAGGACGGGCAGCAAGTCCGCGAAGGTGACGTTCTGTTTGTGCTGTCGCTCGACAGCGCCAACCCGACTGGCGATGGCCTGTCGCGGACCTTGAAGGATCGTGAGCAATCGCTGGGCGCCGCGCAGGCGCAGCAGCGGGAACTTGCGCAGAGTCAGGCGGCGTCGCTGAAGGCACGGGTCGCCACGCTCGCAACCACACTGCAGCAGGCTGATGCCGAGCTGCAGCTGCATGCCCAGCGCGAAGCGCTGGCGCAGCAGAGTCTGGGACGGCTCGAATCGCTGGCGAAAGACCAGTTCGTTTCGAGTGCCCAGGTCCAGACCAAGCGGGAGGAGTTGCTTGGCTTGCAGGCCCAACGGCAGGCGCTGGCGCGAGAGCGCGAGAACCTGCAGCGGGAGGCGTTGGGCTTGCAAGCTGAGCTTCAGTCGATTCCGTTGAAGGCCCAGGTCCAGCAAGGGGAACTCGCACGCGACATCGCCGCGCTGCAGGCGCAAGGCGTCGAAAACGAGGCGCGCAGGCGACTGGTATTGCGTGCGCCCAGCGACGGTCAGATGAGCACCGTGCTCGCCGAGCCTGGCCAGGTCGTTCAGGCCGGCACGCAACTCGCCGCCCTGCTGCCAGCGCGCACGCAACTGCAGGCCCACCTCTACGCACCGTCCAGCGCCGTCGGCTTCCTGCGGCCACATCAGGCGGTGCTGCTGCGTTACCAGGCGTTCCCGTATCAGAAGTTCGGCCAGCAGCAAGGCGAGGTGTTGCAGGTCTCGCGTACGCCGCTCCAGGCAGCGGAACTCGCGCAACTCGGTCTGCCTGCCGCGATGGCGCAAGGCGAGCCGATGTATCGCATCACCGTGCAGCTCCAGCGCCAGTCGGTCGAGGCCTACGGGCAGGACCAGACGCTCAGCCCCGGTATGCTTCTCGAAGCCGACGTGCTTCTCGAGCGGCGCCGTCTGATCGAATGGATCTTCGAACCGCTGTTGAGCCTCGTCCGCCGTGTCTGATGCCCCCTCTTCCGGCGCCCCTGTCGCGGGCGCCACGCCCGACGGCATCCTGTCGCGGCTGAACCTCGGCTGGCGCCGCCGCCGTCCCGTCATCCTGCAAACCGAAGCCGCCGAGTGTGGCCTTGCGTGCCTCGCGATGGTCGCGGGCGCGCATGGCCAGCGCTGGACGCTCGGCGAGTTGCGTGACCGTTTCGCGGTCTCCCTCAAGGGTCTGACCATGGCGGATCTGGTGCGCATGGCCGCGCAACTGGGTCTCACCGCGCGCGCCCTGCGCGCCGAGCCGCAGACGCTGCACAAGCTGCAGACGCCCTGCATCCTGCACTGGGACTTCAACCACTTCGTCGTGCTGGAACGTGTCGACGGCGACCGTGCCGTCGTCCTCGATCCCGCGCATGGCGAGCGCCGGCTGATGCTGGCCGAGGTCTCCAAGCATTTCACCGGAGTCGCCCTCGAATTGCGCCCGGGCATGGACTTCGCACGCAAGGCGCCTGCGCCTGCGCCGAAGTGGCGCCAGCTGCTCGGTCACGTGACCGGCTTGAAACGCTCGATCGCGCAAGTCCTGGCCCTCGCCCTGGGGCTGGAGCTGCTCGGCCTCCTCGCGCCGTTCCTGCTGCAATGGACCGTCGATGGTGTCATCGTCAGCGCCGATCGCGACCTGCTCGTGACGCTGGGCATCGGCTTCGCGCTGCTGGTCCTGCTGCAAGTGGGTGTCGGGCTGCTGCGCTCGTGGGCGGTGATGATCCTGTCCGCATCGCTGAACCTGCAGTGGCTTTCCAACGTGTTCTCGCATCTGCTGCGGCTGCCGCTCGCCTGGTTCGAGAAACGCCACCTGGGCGACATCTGGTCTCGGTTCTCCAGCGTGCAGGAGATCCAGAAGACGCTCACGGGCAGCTTCATCGAGGCCATCCTCGACGGTCTGATGGTGCTGCTGACGCTGGCGATGATGGTGCTTTACAGCGGTCGTCTGACGGCTGTCGCGCTGGCCGCGGTGGCCGGCTACGCGCTGCTGCGCTGGGCCTGCTTCCGACCGCTGCGCGATGCGCAGGAAGAAGCGTTGACCCACGAGGCGCGCCAGAACACGCATTTCCTCGAATCGCTGCGCGGCGCGCAGGCGATCAAGCTCTTCAATGCGCAGGCGGATCGCGGCGCGCGCTTCGCCAACCTGATCGTCGAGCAGATGAACGCGTCGCTGACCGGCCGCAAGCTCGAACTCGGCATGACACAGGGCAACAAGCTGCTGTTCGGTCTGGAACGCGTGGCCATCGTCGCGATGGGCGCGATGCTGGTGCTGGACAACGCGCTGTCGGTGGGCATGCTGTTCGCCTTCCTCGCCTACAAGGACCAATTCAGCCAGCGCATCGCCGGGCTGATCGACAAGGTGGTCGCGTTGAAGATGTTGCGGCTCCAGGGCGAACGCCTGGCCGACATCGTGCTGACCGCGCCCGAGGCGGAGTTCGAAGCACCCGGCCGCGCGGTGCCGCACGACGCGGCGCTGGAGCTCGACGGCCTGCGCTTCCGCTACGCCGATGGCGAGCCGGAGGTCATCGCCGGCTGCTCTCTGCGCATCGAACCCGGGGAGTCGGTCGCGATCGTCGGGCCTTCGGGCTGCGGCAAGACGACGCTGATGAAACTGATGCTGGGCATCCATGCGCCGCAGCACGGTGAGATCCGCATCGGCGGCGTGGCGCTGGCGCAGTTGGGCGCGAACGCCTGGCGTGAACGCATCGGCACGGTGATGCAGGACGACCAGCTTTTCGCCGGCAGCATTGCCGACAACATCAGCTTCTTCGACCTCGACGTCGATCCGGACTGGGTGCGCGAGTGCGCAAGGCTGGCCTGTGTGCTCGAGGACATCGAGGCCATGCCGATGCGCCTGCAGACGCTGATCGGCGACATGGGCTCAAGCCTGTCCGGCGGCCAGCGCCAGCGCATCCTGCTGGCGCGCGCGCTGTACAAGCGGCCGAGTTTCCTGTTCCTGGACGAGGCCACCAGCGCACTCGACGTCGAGCGCGAGCGGCTCGTCAACGCGAGCCTTCGCCAGCTGCCGCTGACGCGCATCGTCATCGCGCACCGCCCCGAAACGATCGCGGCGGCGCAGCGCGTCGTCAGCCTGCAGGGCGGGCGGGTGGTGCAGGACCTCCGCTCGGTCCAGCACCGGTGAGCGGCGCCCCGCCGACGCCATCTCTTCCGTTCAATCGGGCTTGATCTTCGCGCGGGCCACGACCTGCTTCCAGCGCTGCTGCTCCTGCGCGATGAATGCCGTGAACTGCGCGGGCGTGTTGCCCACAGCCTCGGCCGCGTCATGGCTCAGACGCTCCCGGGCCGAAGCGGAACGGATCGCCTTCACCGATTCGACCGCCAGCTTGTCGACGTTGGCTTGCGCCAGGTTGGCCGGCGCGCACAGCCCGTACCACTGCGTCATCTCGAAGCCGGGGTAGCCTTGTTCCGCGACCGTCGGCACATCGGGCAGTTGAGGCAGGCGCTCCTTGGAACCTGTCGCGATGCAGCGCAGCTTGCCCGCCTTGATGAACTGCATGATGGCCGGCGCGCCCACGGAGGCTGCCTCGAGGCGCCCCGCGAGCAGGTCCGTCAACTGCGGGCCGGTGCCGCGATACGGCACGTGCAGGATGAAGAGGTCGGCGACCATCTTCAGGTATTCCATCGCCAGGTGCCCCGCGCTCCCGTTGCCCGCGGAACCGTAGCTGAACTTGCCCGGGTTCTTGCGCACGAGAGCCACCCACTCCTTCAGGTTGCGCGCCGGTACGTCAGGATGGACGACGTAGAGGCTGGGCACCTTGGCCAGCAGCGTGATGGGTTTGAAGTCGCGGTTGGGGTCGTAGGGCAGCTTGTCGTAGATGTACGGGTTCACTGCCAGCGTGCCGATGTGGCCGAGGATCAGCGTGTGCTGATCTTCCGCGCGGGCGACCTCGCTCATCGCGATGTTGCCGCCGCCGCCGGGCTTGTTGTCGACGTAGACCGACTGTCCCAACGTCTTGCTGAGTTCGGCGGCGGTCGCGCGGGCGACGATTTCGCTACTGCCACCCGGAGCGAAGGGCACGACGAAACGCACGTTGCGCGATGGCCAGGTCGATTGCGCAAAGGCAGGGAACGACGCGCCGAAGGCGGCACCCGCGGCGCCGAGCGCAGTGGACTGCAGGAGGAAGCGGCGGCGGTCCTCGTCGATGGGGATCATGCGGAGTCTCCGATAGGTTCTTCTGGAAAGTCCGACTCTACGCGGGGCCCGCTGTCAGCGTGCTTTCAGGGCCCCAGGCCGGGCGGCGGCCGCCCCAGCCCGGAGAGACGGGTCGACGGGACGCTCAAGCGGGTCGCGTCTCTTCTTCCATCCAGCCCAGCCAGCGCATCGCCTGCTCGCGGGAGTCGCCGCACATGTCCTCGGAAGGAGGCAAGGAACCGCACACCGCGGGCCGCTCCGGTTGACCAAAGATCTTGCAGCGCAGCGCTTCATCGAGCTGGATGCAGCGCACCCCGGCCGGCTTGCCGTCAGGCATGCCGGGGATAGGACTGCTGATCGACGGCGCGATGCAGCAGGCGGCGCAGGAGGGGCGGCAATTCATGGCAGAAGGATTGTCGCCGCCACCCGTGAATGGCGCCAACAAGGTCCTTGGCGATGCCCATGAGGCAGTGACTTATCCACAGCCCCGCGTAAAATCGCGCCCTTCCCTCATCTGAACGCCAGCCGGCTTCCATCGCCTGATTTCGCGCCTTGGGCGCGTCGCGATGGCCTTGATCCATCTGATCGCCGATTTCGCTGGACGCCTTGCCATGCTTTATCCGAAAGAGTTCGACGTGATCGTGGTCGGTGGCGGCCATGCCGGTACCGAGGCCGCGCTGGCAGCCGCCCGCATGGGCGTCAGCACATTGCTGCTGACCCACAACATCGAGACGCTGGGGCAGATGAGCTGCAATCCGTCGATCGGCGGGATCGGCAAGGGCCATCTGGTCAAGGAAGTCGATGCGCTCGGCGGAGCGATGGCTGCGGCGACCGACGAGGGCGGCATCCAGTTCCGCATCCTGAACGGCTCCAAGGGTCCGGCCGTGCGCGCCACCCGCGCGCAGGCCGATCGCATTCTCTACAAGGCGGCCATCCGCCACCGGCTGGAGAACCAGCCCAACCTGATGCTGTTCCAGCAGGCCGTGGACGACCTGATGGTCGAGGGCGACCGCGTCGTCGGCGCCATCACGCAGTCGGGTCTGCGCTTCCGCGCCCGCGCCGTGGTGCTGACCGCAGGGACCTTCCTCGACGGGAAAATCCATATCGGTCTTGAGAACTACGCAGCCGGCCGCGCCGGCGATCCGCCGGCGGTATCGTTGTCGGGACGGCTCAAGGAACTCAAGCTGCCTCAGGGCCGCCTCAAGACCGGCACCCCGCCGCGCCTGGATGGCCGCACCATCGATTTTTCGAAGTGTGCGGAGCAGCCCGGCGATCTGGACCCGGTGCCGGTGTTCAGCTTCATGGGGAACGCCGCGCAGCATCCTCGGCAACTTCCCTGCTGGATCACGCACACCCACGAGCGCACCCACGAGATCATCCGTTCTGGCTTCGATCGCAGCCCGATGTTCACGGGCGTCATCGAAGGCGTCGGCCCACGCTATTGCCCGTCCATCGAGGACAAGGTCAATCGTTTTGCCGACAAGAACTCGCACCAGATCTTCCTGGAGCCCGAGGGCCTGACGACGCACGAGTTCTATCCGAACGGCATCTCGACCTCCCTGCCCTTCGACATCCAGTTGGCCGCCGTCCGGTCGATCCCCGGCCTGGAGAACGCGCACATTCTTCGGCCCGGGTATGCGATCGAGTACGACTACTTCGACCCACGTGAACTGAAGTCGAGCTTCGAAACCCGCGCTATCGGGGGCCTGTTCTTCGCTGGTCAGATCAACGGCACGACCGGCTATGAAGAGGCAGCCGCCCAAGGGCTGTTCGCCGGCTTGAACGCAGCGCTTCAGGTCCAGGGCAAGGACTGCTGGCTCCCGAGCCGCGACCAGGCCTATCTGGGCGTGCTGGTCGACGACCTGATCACCAAGGGCGTCACTGAGCCCTACCGGATGTTCACGAGCCGCGCCGAGTTCCGCTTGCAGCTCCGAGAAGACAACGCCGACATGCGCCTCACCGAAGCCGGCCGCCAACTGGGGCTGGTCGACGATGCTCGCTGGGATGCCTTCAATCGGAAGCGCGATGCTGTTTCACGTGAAACAGAGAAGCTGAAATCGACCTGGGTCAATCCGAACATCCTTCCAGCAGCCGACGCTGAGCGGCTGGTGGGCAAGGCCCTGGAGCGTGAATACAACCTCATCGACCTGCTGCGTCGACCAGGCGTCACGTTCGACACCATCGCCGAGGTGGCGTCCATTGCACGCCCTGGCGCTGACGTCACTCGCGCCTCCCTTACGGAATCCCTCGGAACCGACCTCGCCACCGCGGTGATTGAGCAATTGGAAGTTGGCGTCAAGTACGCCGGCTACATCAGCAAGCAGCAGGAAGATGTTGCCCGCGCATCGAACTACGAGCACCTGAAGCTGCCCGATGACCTGGACTACGGCCTGGTCACCGCCCTCTCCTTCGAAGCTCGCCAGAAGCTGGGCAAACATCGTCCGGAGACGCTGGGCCAGGCATCGCGGATTTCTGGCATCACGCCCGCAGCCATCTCCCTGCTGCTGATCCATCTGCGCAAGGGCCGCTTCAAGGGCTTTACCGATCACAGCTTGGTCGACTCGACTGCCGCCTGATTCCCTCTTCTTCCGCTCATCGATGACCGACCTCGACCGCCGTTCCCGCCTCGCTACCGCCGCTGAAACACTTGGGCTCGACCTCACTGACGAGCAACTTGACCGGCTGATCGCCTATCTCGACCTGCTGTCGAAGTGGAACAAGGTCTACAACCTGACTGCCGTTCGCGATCCGCAGGCGATGCTGACTCAGCATCTGGTGGACAGCCTCAGCCTGATCCCGCCGCTGCGGCGGCATGCCGCCGGCGAACCGCTCCGGCTGATGGACGTCGGGAGCGGCGGCGGACTACCGGGCGTGGTCATCGCCATCTGCGACGCGACCATCGACGTCACCTGCGTGGACACCGTCGGCAAGAAGGCTTTCTTCATCGCCCAGGTCGCTGCGGAGATTGGACTGCCCAACCTGCACGCTGAGCACGCTCGGGTCGAGCAACTGAAGACGGCGCCCTTCGACGTCATCACTTCACGGGCATTCGCCTCGCTGGCAGACTTTACCGAATGGACCCGGATGCACTTGAAGCCAGGGGCTGTGTGGGCGGCGATGAAAGGCCAACATCCCGCTGAAGAGCTCGACGAGCTTGCCCAACGTGCTCCAGATCTGTCCGTGTTTCACGTGGAACAGCTGAACGTCCCGGGTCTCGACGCTCAACGTTGCCTGCTGTGGATTCGTCCGACGGCCGCCATCGGTTAAGCTGCGCCCCTCTCCAGAGCCCTGCCCACCGACCATTCATGGCCAAGATTTTTTGCGTTGCGAACCAAAAAGGCGGCGTCGGCAAGACGACCACCACCGTGAATCTGGCTGCCGGACTGGCCAAGGTCGGGCAGCGCGTGCTGGTGGTGGACCTTGACCCCCAAGGTAACGCGACGATGGGCTCCGGCATCGACAAGCGCGCCCTGGCGCTGACCGTCTATGACGTCCTGCTGGAGTCGGCCACCATCGCCGAGGCGAGGCAGCGGAGCGAGAAGGCCGGCTACGACGTGCTGGGCGCCAATCGTGAACTGGCCGGTGCCGAGGTGGAGCTGGTGGAACTCGACCGCCGCGAGCAACGCCTGAAGACGGCATTGGCTGCCTCGGCACAGGATTACGACTTCATCCTGATCGACTGCCCTCCCTCGCTGTCCATGCTGACGCTGAACGGACTGTGCTCGGCGCACGGCGTGGTCGTCCCGATGCAGTGCGAGTACTTTGCGCTGGAGGGCCTCACCGACCTGGTCAACACGATCAAGCAGATCCACGCCAACCTGAATCCGGACCTGCAGATCATCGGCCTGCTGCGCGTCATGTTTGACCCGCGCATCACGCTGCAGCAGCAGGTCAGCGAACAGCTGAAGGCGCACTTCGGCGAGAAGGTGTTCGACACCGTCATCCCTCGCAACGTCCGCCTGGCCGAAGCCCCCAGCTATGGCCTGCCTGGCGTCGTTTTCGACGGGGGCTCCAAGGGTGCGCACGCCTTCATCGATTTCGCCAAGGAAATGGTGACTCGCGTCGGCGCGATGCGCTGAACGATGTCGGCCGAGCTGCACGCCCTCGCCCGCCGCGCGGAACTGGCCGGCTTGAACGCGGCTTCCTCGCCACGTGAAGCACAGGTCGAGGGTTGGCTGCTGCGGCTCTCCCCAGGCAAGGCCAAGCGCTCACGATGCGTGAACGCGCTCGCGGGGGGTACCCTTCCCCTCGACGACCTGCTGCGCCGCTGCCGCGCCAGCTTCGAGCAGGCGGGGCTGCCGCTGATCCTTCGGCTCACCCCCTTCAGCCAGCCGGCCGATCTCGACGATCAACTCGCCGCCAAGGGGTGGACCCGGTTTGATCCCGCCGACGTGATGGTGCTGCCATCGTTGAATGCCTTCGGTGACACGAGCGGATTGATGTCGCTGTCGCCGGTCGAGTACGCCGCATTGATCGGCGCACTGCGCGGCTCCAGCGCCGAGGAAATCGAAGGCCACGCGCACCGCCTCGAGCAGGCGAGCGTCCCGCATCAGGCCTTCAAGATGGAGCACGAAGGCGTGCTGCTCGCCTGCGGTCAAGTGGCCATCGATCCGGGTCCCGACGGAGCGCCGGCAGGCGGAATGGCGGGGCTGTTCGACATCTTCACGCCCGAGGACCAACGCGGTCGCGGTCATGGCCTCCGGCTCTGCGCGGCCCTCCTGGCCGAAGCGCGCCGCCAGGGCGCCCACAGCGCGTATCTGCAGGTGGGGGCCGACAACGCAGCCGCGCAGCGGCTGTACGCCCGCCTGGGCTTCCTGCAGGCCTATCGCTACCACTACCGCAGCGACGACCCGCGCGCCTGGGCGTGAGCGCCTAGTCGCGCGGCTGCCAGACCTTCAACAGCGTGTGGCGGGTGAAGCCCGGCACGAAGTCGTGCACGTGGCTGATGCAGGCGTAGCCCAGGTGTTCGTACATCTCGGCGGTCTCGTCCAGCAGCGTCTCGATCAGTGCGTCGACGCACCCTCGCTTCAATGCCATTGCCTCGAGCTGGCGCAGGCAGTCGCCGCCGATGCCCTGCCCACGGCGGTCCGCGTGGACCCACAGGTAGTTGACGTAGAGGCGCTGGAACTCGGTGCGCCCGGAGGCGCCGGCGATCAACTCCTCGCCGTCATACAGCGCCACGGCGATGTCTTGCGCATCGCTGCCCTGCGCCTGTTGACGCCCGTAGCGGATGACGCCGTCGCGAAGCAGTTCGAGGTCGCGCTGGGTGACGGCGCCATCCCGGCGCCATTCCCAGCCAGCGCCCTTCGTCGATGCCATCAGATGTCGTTGACGTCCGGACCGGTCAAGCCCAGCGACTCGTCCACGCCCAGATGCACATTCATGCTCTGCACCGCGGCACCGCTGGCGCCCTTGCCCAGGTTGTCCAGACGGGCGATCACGAGGATCTGCTGCTCGCTGCCGAACACGAACAGGTCGACGTTGTTCGTGTCATTGCAGGCCTGCACATCGAAGAAGCCCGCGGCCAGCGTGTCCGCATCGCGCAGCGGTTTCACGTGGATGAAGCGCTCGCCTTCGTAGTGGGCGGCCAGGGCGTCGCGGACCTGCTGCGGCGTCGTGCCGGCGCGAAGCTGGCTCAGGTGCAGCGGCACGGTCACCGCCAGGCCCTTGTAGAAGTTGGAGACGATGGGCATGAACACCGGCGCCGTCTTCAAGCCGGTGTGGGCCATCATTTCCGGCAGATGCTTGTGGGCCAGGCCCAGCGCGTAAGGCCGCGGCGCGATCAGCTTCGGATTTCCGCCCGCCTCGTACTCGGCGATCATGGATTTGCCGCCTCCCGAGTAGCCGGTGATCGACGTCGCCGTGACCAGCGCGTCGGGCGACAGCAGGCCGGCATCGACCAGCGGGCGCACCGCCAGGATGAAGGCGCTGGCGTGGCAGCCCGGGTTGGCGATTCGCTTCGAATCGCGGATCGCGGCACGCTGGCCCTTGGCCAGCTCCGGCAGACCGAAGGCCCAGCCCGGCGCAGTGCGATGCGCGGTGCTGGCATCGATCAGGCAGGTCCTGGGGTTCGTGATCATGGCGGCCGCCTCGCGCGAGGCGGCGTCGGGCAGGCAGAGGAAGGCGACATCGGCGGCATTCAGCAGGCGCGCGCGCTCGGCCGCATCCTTGCGCTTGTCGGCGTCGATGCGCAGCACCTCGATGTCGGCGCGCTGCGCCAGATATTCATTGATGCGCAGGCCGGTCGTGCCTTCCTGCCCGTCGACATACACCGCGTACTTCATCGCCGCTCCTGCAAAATCCGCTGCCTCCGGGACCCTCCCGAAGAAAGCGCGAAGCATAAGGCCAACCGATGTCAACACCCGCCATTCCGCCGAATGACCCGGACCTCTCCCCGATCACCCGGCCCGTCTACCTGCTGCCGGGGTGGTTGAACTCCGACCCCGATCACTGGCAGAGCGAATGGCAACGCCTTCATGGCGACAACCGGGTCGAGCAGAACGACTGGGAGTGGCCGCGCCGCGGCGACTGGATGGCCCGGCTTGACGAAGTGCTGCAGCAGGACGGACGCCTGCACGACCAACCGGCGTTGCTGGTCGCGCACAGCCTGGGCTGCCAGCTGGTGGCGGCATGGGCGGAGCATTCGGCCCACACGCGGCTGGTGGCCGGCGCGCTGCTCGTCGCGCCACCCGACACCGAGCGCGAAGAGATGCCCCCGCAGCTGCACAACTGGAGGCCGATCCGACGCCCGCGGCTGCCCTTCCCCGCGATCGTCGTCGCATCGAACGACGATCCCTTCTGCACACCGGAGCGTTCCGCCGGCATGGCGGCAGACTGGGGCGCGGAGTTCGTGCTGGCAGGTCCGCTGGGACATCTCAACGCGGCGTCCGGCCTCGGCGCGTGGCCGCAAGGGCGCGAGATGCTGAAGCGTCTGGCCGGCTGAAACAGCCGATCAGGCGACATCCGACATCGGGCCGACGGCCCTCCCCCGGAATCACGGAGAATCGCGCCCCATGGCGACAAAGAAACCCAAGGGCCTGGGCATGGGCCTGGAGGCCCTGCTCGGCCCCAAAGTGAGCGACGCACCGGCGGTGCGCGAAGGCGAACCCGGCGTGCTCCCGCTGGCGCAGATGCAGGCCGGCAAGTACCAGCCTCGCACCCGCATGGATGAAGGCTCGCTCTACGAGCTGGCCGAAAGCATCAAGGCGCAAGGGATCATGCAACCGATCCTGGTGCGTCCGATCGCGCCCAACGGCGCGGTCCGCTACGAGATCATCGCGGGCGAACGGCGCTTCCGCGCCGCGAAGCTGGCCGGCCTGGCCGAGGTGCCGGTGCTGGTCAAGCCGGTGCCCGACGAGGCCGCCGCCGCGATGGCGCTGATCGAGAACATCCAGCGCGAGGACCTCAACGCCCTGGAAGAGGCCCAGGGCCTGAAGCGGCTGGTCGATGAATTCGGACTGACCCACGACCAGGCGGCGCAGGCGGTGGGCCGCTCGCGCAGCGCGGCGTCCAACCTGCTGCGCCTGCTGAACCTGGCCGAACCCGTCCAGAACATGCTGATGGCCGGCGACATCGACATGGGCCACGCACGCGCGCTGCTGGCGCTGGACGGCGCCCACCAGATCACCAGCGCCACCGAGATCGCCGCGAAGAAGCTCAGCGTGCGGGAGGCCGAGAAGCTGGTCCAACGTCAGCAGGGTGGCGGCCGGCAGGCCCCGCTGCTGCGGGTGAAGGCGAACAAGAGCCGGGACGTGCTCCGACTCGAGGAAGAACTTTCCGACCTGCTGACGGCGCAGGTGGAGATCCGCGTCAAGAAGAAGACCAAACGCGGCGAACAGGGCGAGGTCGCGATCAGCTTCGGCTCGCTCGATGAACTGAACGGCTTGCTGCAAAAACTGCGTCCCGCGGGCGCGGACGAGTGACGCCGCGCGAGCCTCCCACGGAGGCTCGCCGATCGGCCAATCCGCAAGAATGGCACGCGGGATGCGTGCTGTCTTCTTCGTACTTCCCACAGGTGCCCCACGTCGGGGGATCGTCAACTTTCGCGCTTCACAGGCGTTGGACATGGGAGTACAACGGGGTCATGTCTTGCTATCGCGCATCGCTTCCGATGGGCGTAGCATGACCCGGTAAAGCCGCACCGCGCTCAAGGTCGTCGATCAGGACCTTGCACCGGACGGTGGACTTTGGACCAGCATGGGCTGGCCGTTTGCTGAATGCTTGCTGAGCTCGGAAAGCTCTGATGACGCCTTGAGTCATGGACGTCGCCAGAACTTCCTGGACGATGCGAGGTCCGTTGTCGCACGGACGCGCGTCGCCTCCCAATGAACCACCCTGGAGGTCAGCATGGATGTGATCAGCCATTTCGCGGCACGCTACGAACGCAGCAAGGTCGAAGAACTCACGCTGGAGGAGTACCTCGACGAGTGCAAGCGCAATCCCCTCGCCTACGCCACTGCCGCCGAGCGCATGCTCAAGGCGATCGGCGAGCCGCAGATGCTGGACACGCGCAATGACTCGCGCCTGTCGCGGATCTTCCAGAACAAGGTCATCAAGATCTATCCCGCCTTCGCCGAGTTCTACGGCATGGAGGACGCGATCGAGCAGGTCGTCAGCTACTTCCGCCACGCCGCGCAGGGGCTGGAAGAGAAGAAGCAGATCCTGTATCTGCTGGGCCCGGTGGGCGGCGGCAAGAGCTCGATCGCCGAGCGCCTCAAGCAGCTGATGGAGCACGTGCCGTTCTACGCGCTCAAGGACAGTCCGGTGAACGAGAGCCCGCTCGGGCTGTTCGATGTCGTCGAGGACGGCCCGCTGCTGGAACGCGAGT
The DNA here is from genome assembly GCF_050626985.1 of Roseateles noduli. Lineage (NCBI taxonomy): Bacteria > Pseudomonadati > Pseudomonadota > Betaproteobacteria > Burkholderiales > Sphaerotilaceae > Roseateles > Roseateles noduli. Next base: position 4,997,320 of record NZ_CP192463.1, on the reverse strand, counting down.
ACGGCATCCCGCGCCGCTACCTCAACCGCATCCTGAGCCCGTGGGCGGTGAAGCGCCTGGACGAGTTCGGCGGCGACATCCGCAAGTTCAAGGTCGTCAAGCGGCTGCCGAGCGTGCTCAAGCAGATCGGTGTCGCCAAGACCGAGCCGGGCGACGAGAACAACCAGGACATCAGCTCGCTGGTCGGCAAGGTCGACATCCGCAAGCTCGAGACCTACGCGCAGGACGATCCCGACGCGTACAGCTATTCCGGCGGCCTGTGCCTGGCCAACCAGGGCCTGCTGGAGTTCGTCGAGATGTTCAAGGCGCCGATCAAGGTGCTGCACCCGCTGCTCACCGCGACGCAGGAAGGCAACTTCAAGGGCACCGAAGGCTTCGGCGCGATCCCCTTCGACGGCATCGTGCTGGCGCACAGCAACGAGAGCGAGTGGAAGACCTTCCGCAACAACAAGAACAACGAGGCCTTCCTCGACCGCATCTACATCGTCAAGGTGCCCTACTGCCTGCGCGTCAGCGAGGAAGTGAAGATCTACGAGAAGCTGATCCGCGGCTCCTCGCTGGCCGAGGCCAAGTGCGCCCCCGGCACCTTGAAGATGATGGCGCAGTTCGCGGTGCTGACCCGGCTGAAGGACCCGGAGAACTCCAGCGCCTTCAGCAAGATGCAGATCTATGACGGCGACAACCTGAAGGACACCGACCCGAAGGCCAAGTCGATCCAGGAGTACCGCGATTACGCCGGCGTCGACGAGGGCATGGCCGGCATCTCGACGCGGTTCGCGTACAAGATCCTGTCGAAGGTCTTCAACTTCGACTCGACTGAGGTCGCCGCCAACCCGGTGCACCTGATGTACGTGCTCGAGCAGCAGATCGAGCGCGAGCAGTTCCCGCAGGAGTCCGAACAGAAGTTCGTCGGCTTCATCAAGGAGGTGCTGGCACCGCGCTACGCCGAGTTCATCGGCAAGGAGATCCAGACCGCCTATCTGGAAAGCTACAGCGAGTACGGCCAGAACATCTTCGACCGCTACGTGACCTACGCGGACTACTGGATCCAGGACCAGGAGTACCGTGACACCGACACCGGCGAGGTCTTCGACCGGTCGGCGCTGAACGCGGAGCTCGAGAAGATCGAGAAGCCCGCGGGCATCAGCAACCCGAAGGATTTCCGCAACGAGATCGTCAACTTCGTGCTGCGCGCGCGCGCCAACAACGCCGGCAAGAACCCGCTGTGGACCAGCTACGAGAAGCTGCGCACGGTGATCGAGAAGAAGATGTTCTCCAACACCGAGGAACTGCTGCCGGTGATCAGCTTCAACGCCAAGGCCAGCGCCGACGAGGCGAAGAAGCATGAGAACTTCGTCCAGCGGATGGTCGACAAGGGCTACACGCCGAAGCAGGTCCGGCTGCTCTGCGAGTGGTATCTGCGCGTGAGGAAGTCGAGCTGAGTCGAACGAATGCCACCGGAAAGGTCCCCCTCATGACAGGCCTTCAACAAATCATCGATAGACGGCTGTCGGGCAAGAACAAGTCGATCGGGAATCGGGAGCGCTTCCTGCGGCGCTACAAGGATCAGATCCGCGACGCGGTGCGGCGCGCGGTGGACAAGCGCGGCATCCGGGACATGGAGCGCGGCGAGGATGTCCAGATTCCCAAACGCGACCTGAGCGAGCCCGTCTTCAGCCACGGCGACGGCGGGACCCGCGAAGTCGTGCGGCCCGGCAACACGGAGCACATCAAGGGTGACCGCATCGGCAAGCCGCAGGGCGGCCAGGGCGGGGGCGGCGGCTCGCAGGCGAGCGACTCCGGCGAGGGCGAGGACGACTTCGTCTTCCACCTCAGCAAGGAGGAGTTCATGCAGGTCTTCTTCGAGGACCTGGCGCTGCCCAACCTCGCCCGCACGACGCTGGCCGAGACCCCCGAGTACAAGACCGTGCGTGCCGGCTACGTCACCGACGGCACGCCGACCAACCTGCACGTGGTGCGCTCGATGCGCGGCGCGCTGGGGCGCCGGATCGCGCTGGGCATGGACAAGCGGCGCGAACTCCACGAACTCGAGACCCGGCTGCTGACCCTCCAGCAGGAAGAGGACCAGCGCCGCCCCGAGATCCAGGCGCTCATCGCGGAGACCGAGGCGCGCATCGTGCTCCTGCGCCAGCGCCTGTCCAACATCCCGTTCCTCGACCCGATCGACCTGCGCTTCCGCAACCGCATCAAGGTGCCGCAGCCGACGACGCGGGCGGTGATGTTCTGCCTGATGGATGTCTCGGGCTCGATGGACGAAAGCCGCAAGGACCTGGCCAAGCGCTTCTTCATCCTGCTCTACCTGTTCCTGACGCGGCATTACGAGAAGATCGAAGTCGTCTTCATCCGCCACCACACCCAGGCGCAGGAAGTCGACGAGCAGAACTTCTTCCACGCCACGGAGACGGGCGGCACGGTGGTGTCGTCGGCCCTGGTGATGATGGAAGAGATCATCCGCGCGCGTTATCCGGCCGGCGACTGGAACATCTACGGCGCGCAGGCCAGCGACGGCGACAACTGGCACCACGACAGCGGCCGCTGCCGCGAGCTGCTGGCCGACAAGATCCTCCCGCTCTGCCGCTACTACGCCTACGTGCAGGTGGCGGAAGCCGAGCAGAACCTCTGGGAGGAGTACGCCAAGCTGGAGCAGGAGGTGCATCACTTCGCGATGCGCAAGGCGGTCGACGTGGCGCAGATCTATCCGGTCTTCCGCGACCTGTTCAAGAAGGAAGGGGCGACCGCGTGACCGCGGCGCCGGAGGGCATCACCATGAGCAGCCTGGAAAATCGCCGCAACGTCGGTGTCGGCGTCGGCGCCAACGAATACGGTGGCCGCCGTGTCCGCGCGCCGTTGACGCAGATGCGGCCGCTGGAAAAGCGGCCCGACCATCCGCTCCCGTCGCCGAGCGACTGGACCTTTGAGCTCGTCGAGCAGTACCACGACGTCATCCGCCAGACGGCCGAGCGCTATGGGCTGGACACCTATCCGAACCAGCTCGAGGTCATCACCGCCGAGCAGATGATGGATGCGTACGCGTCGGTCGGGATGCCGGTGAACTACCGGCACTGGAGCTACGGCAAGGAGTTCATCTCCACCGAGCGCAACTACAAGCGCGGCCAGATGGGTCTGGCCTACGAGATCGTCATCAACTCCGACCCCTGCATCGCCTACCTGATGGAGGAGAACACGATGGCAATGCAGGCGCTGGTGATCGCGCATGCCTGCTACGGCCACAACAGCTTCTTCAAGAACAACTACCTGTTCCGGATGTGGACCGACGCGTCGTCGATCATCGACTACCTGGTCTACGCGAAGAACTACGTCGCCGACTGCGAGCAGCGCTACGGCCTCGACGCGGTGGAGTCGACGCTGGACTCGTGCCACGCGCTGATGAATCACGGCGTCGACCGGTATCGCCGGCCAGCCAAGCTCTCGCTCGCGCAGGAGCAGGCGATGCGCAAGGACCGCGAGTCCTACGCGCAGCTGCAGGTCAACGACATGTGGCGCACGCTGCCGCGGCGCATGGAGGACGAGGCCAAGGAAGAAGAGAAGCGCCGCTTCCCCAGCGAGCCGCAGGAGAACCTGCTGTACTTCATCGAGAAGAACGCGCCGCTGCTCGAGCCTTGGCAGCGCGAGATCGTGCGCATCGTCCGCAAGATCGCGCAGTACTTCTATCCGCAGCGTCAGACGCAGGTCATGAACGAAGGCTGGGCGACGTTCTGGCATCACAGGCTGCTCAACACCATGTACGACGACGGCTACCTGTCGGACGGCATGATGATCGAGTGGTTGAAGTCGCACACCAACGTGGTGGCGCAGCCGGCGATGGCGCAGCTCAATCCGTATGCGCTGGGCTTTGCGATGTACACGGACATCAAGCGCATCTGCGAGAAGCCGACCGACGAGGACCGCGAGTGGTTCCCCGCGATCGCCGGCAGCGACTGGCTGCCGACGCTGGACCATGCGATGCGCAACTTCAAGGACGAGAGCTTCATCGCGCAGTACCTGAGCCCGAAGATCATGCGCGATTTCCGGCTGTTCTCGATCCTCGACGACGAGCACCAGGCGGAGTACGAGATCTCCGCGATCCACGATGAACAGGGCTACCAGTACGTGCGGCAGGCGCTGTCGCGGCAGTACGACCTGTCCACGCGCGAGCCCAACATCCAGGTGTGGAACGTCAACCTGCGAGGCGACCGTTCATTGACGCTGCGCCACCAGCAGCACCAGGACCGCCCGCTGCATGACGGCGCACAGGAAGTGCTGAAGCACGTCGCCCGACTCTGGGGATTCGGCGTCCAGCTCGAGAGCGTGAATGCGCGCGGCGACGTGTCACGTCGATGGAGCGTGCCGGCACCTCAGCACTGAAATTCCGGGCCCGTCAGGCGAAGATCTTCCCGGGATTCATGATGTCGTTCGGATCGAGCGCCCGCTTGAGCGCTCGCATCTGATCGACCGCGCCCTCCCCGGCCTCCTGCAGCAGGAAGCCCTGCTTGTGCAGGCCGATCCCGTGCTCGCCGGTGCAGGTGCCTTCGAACGCGATGGCCCGGGCCACCATCTGCGCGCTCAGGCGCTCGGCGGTGTCGCGCTCCGCTGGAATGGCCGGATCGATCAGGTACCCCATGTGGAAGTTGCCGTCGCCGACATGGCCGACGATGAAGTACGGCAGCCCGCTGGCCTCGACCTCCTCGACCGAGACGTTGATCGACTCCGCCAGGCGAGAGATCGGCACGCAGGTGTCCGTCGTCACCGCCCGGCAGCCGGGCTTCGTCTGCAGCGCCGACAGGTAGGCGTGATGCCGCGCGGTCCAAAGCCGCGTGCGCTCCTCCGGCGTCGTCGCCCATTCGAAGCCGGTGCCGCCGTGCTCGGACGCGATCTCCTGCACCGTCGCGGCCTGCTCCGCGACACCGGCCTCGGAGCCGTGGAACTCCATCAACAGCATCGGCGCCTCGCGCAAGCTCAGCTTGTCATGGCGGTTGACCGCCCGGACGGCATGCGCGTCGAGCAGCTCGCAGCGCGCGATCGGCACGCCCATCTGGATGATCTCGATCGTCGTCCGGACGGCCGCGTCGATCGATTCGAAGGAGCACACCGCCGCCGACACCGCTTCCGGCAACGGGTACAGCCGCAGCGTGATCTCGCAGATCGCGCCCAACGTCCCCTCGCTGCCCACATACAGGCGCGTCAGGTCATACCCCGCGCTGCTCTTGCGAGCCCGGGAACCGGTACGGATCAGCCGGCCATCCGGCGTCGCGACGGTCAGCCCGAGCACATTCTCCTTCATCGTCCCGTAGCGCACCGCGTTCGTGCCACTCGCGCGCGTCGCCGACATCCCGCCGATCGAGGCATCCGCGCCCGGGTCGATCGGAAAGAACAGGCCCTGATGACGGACCTCGGCATTGAGCTGATTGCGCGTCACGCCGGCCTGGACGGTCACCGTCAGATCCTCGGCATTGACCCGCAGGATGCCCTTCATCCGCGACAGATCCAGGCTCACGCCGCCCTGCACCGCCAGCAGATGCCCTTCCAGCGAGGTCCCGGCGCCGTAGGGAATCACCGGCACGCGATGCGCGTTGGCCAAGGCCAGCACCGCCGCCACCTCCTCGTTGCTCTCGGCGAAGACGACGGCCTCCGGCGGTGGCACGTCGAACGGCGACTCGTCGCGACCGTGCTGTTCGCGCAGCGCCATTGCGGTGCTGCAGCGATCGCCGAACCGCGCCTTCAACGCGTCCAGCATCGCCGCCGGCATCGACCGCGGCGCATGGGACGGCTGATGGGCCGACGCGAGCGGCGTCGGGGGGTCACCGAGTTCTCGAGGCGCATTCATCGCTGTCTCCTGGTTCCACGCGGTCCGATGCGGAGGAACTCCGCGGCCGCTGTTGTCCGGCCGATTCTAGGAAGCGCGGTGGCTGCATCCGCTTGCATCGTCGCGCTTGCGTCGCGGCCCGCACAGTGACAGCATGGACGGACCGCGCGCTGGCTCGCGCGACATGAGGAGTCCGCCATGTCCCATCTGTGGTTATGGACGATCTGGGCCCTGCTGCTGGCGCTGCTGCTGGTCGCCACGCTGCGCATGGATTGGCTGAAGGTCTGGTGGATGGATCAGCTCCGCCACCTGCCCAACGACGCCGCGGCCCGGGACGTCGATCCCGGCATGCCCGCCGACACGCCCGAACCGGGCACGCGGCCACAGGCGCATCACGTCCCCAGACCCGTCGGCATTCCGCGCCACACGATCCACGACATCCACGGCCATTCGACCGGCATGTCCCACCACCGCCCGGTGTTCCACCGCAGCGGCAGCCGGAACTGACGGCTCTGAGACGGCACTCGGTCCAGGGGTCGGACGAGTTGCGGCAAGATGCCGGGTTTGCACTCCGCAGCCCGCGCGGCACCGCCATGGCCAATCGACTCTCCCAGATCGCGACCCGCACCGGCGACGACGGCACGACCGGACTCGGCGACGGCACCCGCGTCCCCAAGGACCATCTGCGCGTGCAGGCGATGGGCGATGTGGACGAACTGAATTCCCAGATCGGCGTGTTGCTGGCCGAACCCCTGCCCGACGATGTCCGCGACCTGCTGGTCACGATCCAGCATGAGCTGTTCAACCTCGGCGGCGAGCTCTGCATGCCCGGCTACAGCCTGCTGAAGGAAGCCGCGGTACTGCACCTCGACCAGGCACTGGCCGACCACAACGCCGCCCTGCCCCGCCTGGCGGAGTTCATCCTTCCCGCCGGCACCCGCAGCGCCGCCATCGCCCATGTCTGCCGCACGATCGCCCGGCGCGCCGAGCGCGCCGTGGTCACCCTGGCAGCGCACGAGACGATCAACACCGCGCCGCGCCACTACCTGAACCGCTTGTCGGACCTGCTGTTCGTGCTGGCGCGCGTGCTGAATCGGGCCAATCTCGACGGCAAGGGTGGCGATGACGTCTACTGGAAAAGCGAGCGTCTGGCCCGATACGCGGCCGAAGAGGCCGCGGAACAAGCCCAGGAAGGCCCCGGGAAGGCCTCCTGAGCGCCTGAACGGCCTCCCTCAGGCCACGGCGGCCGCCGCGGTCCTGAGGCGCTTCACGTAGGCCTCGCGCAGCGCGGGCGGCGCCACCACCTCGACCTGGCCGGCATGCCGCAGCAAGTCCATGAGCAACTCTGTCGCATCGACGAACGGCAGCTCCAGCCGCCAGCGTCCATCGGGCAGCCATTCGCTGCGCTGTGCCGGATGCCATTCCTCGCTGGAGACCCAGGCCGCGATCTGCTCGCTGAAGACCACCGTCGCCCACTGCGGATCGCCGCCGGCGAAGATCCCGTAACCCTGGTCGAGTTCTCCCTCGAGTTCCTTGAGCGGCAGGCTGCGCGCCGTCTGGTCCTCCAGCACGGCCGCATCCTCCATCGCATCGAGCGCGAAGCGTCTCAGCCCGTCGCTGGCGTGGCACCACGCATCGAGGTACCACGTGTTCCGGTAATGCACCAGGCGCTGAGGGGACACCTCGCGATCGCTGACCGACCCGCCGCCGGGTCCGCGCTTGCGGTATCGCAGCTTCAGCCGCCGACGCTTCACGACGGCGCTCCCGACCGTCTCGAAATGCTCTGACGGCACCCGCCGCCGCGCCGTCGAGATCAGCTTGATGCGACGCGTCATTTCCTGCGCCTCGACCTCGTCGCCGCCGAGCATGCCGGTGAGCTTGTCCAGCATCGGCTGCAGATGCCGGCTCAACAGTCCGTTCTCGTCGAGCCCGGCCATCATCTGATGCATGGTCAGCAGCGCGTGCAGTTCCTTTTCGCTGAACCAGACGCCGGGCAACTCATGCCGCTGGCCGCGCCACTGCTGGCCGAAGCGATAGCCGTTCTCGGTGGCGTCGTACTCGATCGGGGCGTCCATGCGTTCACGCAGGTATTGCAGGTCGCGCTTGAGCGTCGCCGGCGACACCTCCAGCAGTTCCCGTATCTCTGCGAAGCTCACGCAGCCGCGACTGCGGATCAGCATTTCGATCTTGTAGAAGCGCTCGGTGCGGTCCATGCGGATCCTCTCCTGACAGATCTGGGCAGTCGACCCTCAACTTTCTGTCGACTGGGGATGGGATGGCTCATTCTATGAGCCACCCAACTTGAATACTTGATCCCAAGCCTGAAGCAGTCATGCCCCAGGTCCCGGTTTCCAAGTCCTCAAGGAGAACCCACATGGTCGCCACGATCCACCGCAACGCCGACGACATCGCCATCCAGCAACTGCCCTTGCCGATGACCGCGGTCGACGACCTGGGTGACACGAAGGAGGAGACGGGCGCCTCGAGCCATGAGCGCGTCGGATTCGAACTGGGCTGGGACTACGCCCACCACGGGCTGACGCCGCCAGTCGAGCAGCTGTTCCGTCAATCGCCGCTGCAGCAAGGCTGGCAACTGGGCCGGTCGACCTTCGGCGCGCGCACGCTGAAGTCGCACCGCCATACGCAGCTGTGGCTCTCGCTGCGCCTGCATGCCTGGCAACGCGGCCGCAGCTTCGAGACGCTGCTGGTCACGCCCAACTACCTGCAGCAGTTGGACACGACGCACTGCCCGGTCACTCGCCTGGCGTTCAGTGACGAGGACGGGCACCCGCAGCGACGGTCGATCGACCGCGTGCGCGACGACGCCGGCTATGCGGCAGGCAACCTGGCCTTGATGAGCCACGCAGCCAATGTCGCGAAGCTCGACCGCGGATGGCAGCAATGCTGGGCGATGGCGCAGAGCCTGCGTCAGGGACCGATGACGATGGCCGGCGGGTTGAACGCCGACGCCTGGGAACGCATGGCGATCCTGACGAGCTTCGTGACGCCGATGTCGCATGAACTGGCCGCACAGCTGCCGATGCTGGCCCTCCCGCCGAACCGCTTGCGGATGTTCAACCCGGTGCAGGCCTTGCAGGCGCTGGTCACACGCCAACTGGCCACGCCCGGATGGAGTCAGCGCCTGACGCGTCTCGAAGCACTGATGGCCGCGCAGCAACGCGCCGACTTTTCGAAGTTCGTCCTGGCGCTGGTCCCCCGCGTGCTGCGCTGCCAGTCGCTCACCGACCCGATGGAAATCCGCTGGGCGCTGGAGGATGCCTGGCGCGATCCGCTGCTGCAGAAGCGCTGGACGCACTTCGCGCAACAACTGACCCCGGAACAGGCGGAACAGCTGGTGCAACGCGCCGCCAGCAAGCGGCTGAGCACGGTGCGCGTCCAGAGCCATGCGGCCCCCACGGACGGTTGGGCGCTGGAACGTCAGGGATTCCGATCGGCGGCCTGAACCCCGCCGCGAGCTTCAGCCCGGAAGGCCCACGTGCAGCTTTTCAAGGCTGCCGTTCTGGTCCTGGAGCGCGACGTGGTAGCCCTGCTCCTTGAACCAGTCCGCCCACTGACGGGCGTGCGATTTCTGAGGGAGCCAGGGCCCGGTGCGGTCGAGGTGGACGCGATTGCCGCGGCGTTCGTAGAACACCACGCGCCACATGTTGCTGGGGATGCGGTCGTGGAAGCTGGACATATGCGACCGCGGAATCTAGCAAAGCAACATGTCACGCTGGGAGGGGGGCAACACCTGGAACCATGCAGACATCGCACGGACCGTGCAGAGTTGCCGAGCCGCCTGGCTGCGACTGTTCGCAGACCATGCCGACAGCACCGAGTCGTCGCACAAGAGCAGTGAAGCACCCCCTTGCAGCGCGAGTTCGACGAGCGATTGCATCGACTCGGAAACGCCCGCGATCCGAGGTCCGCGCACGGGCTTCACCACCTCCGCGTACGGCAGGAAATCGGCGAGCAGTTCCCTCTGCTGCCCCTCGGACAGCGCGAACTTCGGATAGGCCAGCGCCCGCATCAGCGTCGCCGCGAGATCAGGACTGACCAGCGGCCGCAGCACGGCTTGCTGCCATGCACGGCGCAAGCCCAGGGCTTCACCGCCCGACATCAGCAACGCACGCAGGATCAAAGCCGGATCGATGACGGCGAGCTCCGGCGCCGTCTTCTTCGATCGACGCGTCATGCGGATCTGCGAGCGGTCTTGCGAACGGCGGTCTTGCCCGTGGTGGCGGGCGCCTTCTCGACCTTCACGGCCTTCTCAATCTTCACGGCCTTGGCGGCAGGCTTCGCTGCCTTCGATGAGAACGCCATCGCCTTGGCGATGACGCCATCATCGAGTTCGAGTTCCGCCAGCTTGGCCCGGACCGCATCGCCGCGCTGGATGCGCACCGGCGTCAGCACCACCTGCCCCGCCTGCAACAGCACTTCGAAGTACTGCACGGGACCGAGCTTGTCGGTGACGCTTTTCGGCAGGGTCAGCTGGTTCTTGGACGTCAGCTTCGCCAGCACGGGCTCAGACCAGCGAACGTTGCAGGCGGAGCTGTTCCAGCGCGCGGCCTTCGACGTCGACGGCCTTGACGCTGTCCGTCTCGGCGCGGAAGCCGGCGAGCTCGAAGAATCGCATCGCACGCTCGTTGTTCTTGTAGGTCCACAGCGTGACGCGGGTGCAGCCTTCTTCCTGAAGACCTTCCTGTGCCGCTTCGACCAGCGCCTGGCCGACGCCCTTGTCCCAATGGGCAGGCATGGCGTACATGGCCCAGATCTCACCGGTCGTGGAGGGCGTGCCCTTGTCGCGGGAGCGATCGAAGCCGACGAAACCCATCACCTCGTTGTCCAGGTGCGCGACCAGCACTTGCGGCTCGCACATGTTGATGGCTTCGCGCCAGTAGGCCTGGCGTTGGGCGACGGACAAGCCGTTCAGGGCGGTATCGGGCCAGAACTCCTTGTACGCGTCCTGAGCGGAACTCACCTGGATCTGGGCGATGGCCTTGGCATCACGCAGTGTGGCCGGGCGAATCTGAATACTCGACATACTTGGAGAACAAACGCATTTCGGGGAAAGGGCGGGATTGTCCCAGTCAATGCGACCAAACGGGGACCTTGACAGCAAATGTTTTGCTGATCTTGATCGCCGCAGCGGCGCATCGAGCCATGTCGCGCCACAAGGCTAACGACAGGCGAACTTCATACCAGTGAAACCTGCAGATGACGCCGGAAGTCGCGGGCAAAACCGGTGGCGGCCTTGTGCCAGTGAGGACGCGCCACTGCTTGCAAGCGCAGCAACAGCTCGTGTTCGACGCTCAGTTCCCCGAGAAATTCCGCGAGTTCGACACCGATGTCGCGCTGCATCCGTTGCACCAGTTGAGCGGTGGTCAATGCATCCGCGAGCGCGCGGTGAGCACGACCGTTATCCGGCAGGCGATGAAAGCGGGCGAGCGTTCCCAGCTTGCAGTTCGGAGAATCCGGATAGAGGCGGCGAGCCAGTTTCACGGTACAGGCGAACTCGGGCGCAATGCGCGGCGAAGCGTCGGCGCGATCAAGTTCATGCAGCCAGAAGCCGCGATCGAAGCTCGAGTTGTGCGCGACGAAGCCGCAGCCTTCGGTGAACGTCGCGACCTCACGCATGACCTCGGCCGCATCGGGGGCGTCCTCGACCATCTCATTGCTGATGCCGGTGAGGCGCTCGATCATCGGCGGGATCCACGCGCCGGTGTTCATGAGGCTCTGGTACTGGCCGACGATCTCCCCGTCGCGCAGCAGCACGGCGGCGATCTCGGTGGCTCGGCCGCCACCCTGCGGTGAGTTGCCGGTGGTCTCGAAGTCGATGACGGCGATGGTGCGCTTCATGCAGTCGGAGCGGGATATTTCTTGGCGTTCATCGCGATCTTGCGATCGACCGCGGCCTGCACATCGATGCCGGCACGATCGGCGATCTGCAGCAGGTACATCAACACGTCGGCGATCTCCTCGCCCAGATGCTGATGCTCCTCGGGCGACAGCTGCCGAGACTCCTCGGCGGTCTTCCACTGGAAGATCTCGACGAGCTCGGCCGACTCCACGACCAGCGCCATCGCCAGGTTCTTCGGCGTGAGGTAGGGGTCCCAGTCGCGGGCTGCGGCGAAGTCGCGCAGCCGCCGTTGCAGGTCGGCGATGTCCATGGCTTCGCAGTGTGCAAGTCCGACGCGGCCTGCTCAAGCGCCGTGTGCGCTGCAGGCACACGACAGCAACGTCGCAAAGATTTTCTCGCCTCTGTTTTCAACATCAAGGTTTTAAATATCTCTTTAGTCGTCTTAGTAGAGGGACGATCTTTTTGTGGACAAGTCAGAAATTTCCTTCAGAACCAAGGACTTGAGCTGACCGAAACCTTGTGTGTGGAGCGACTCGTTGGCGTTGCACGGATCGACAACAACAGGTGACTCCCCGTGCCGGCCTGTGGAGAAGTGGCCAGTTGCCAGAAAGTTTTCCACAGCGTTGTTGGCTATACAGCGGCGTCCGACTTGCGCTAGCACCGACGGAAAAGGGGATAACTTCCCCGTTCGCCTCAATCGATTCCGACCACCTTGTGCATCTGGATCGACAACTTCCATTGCGGATGGTCCATGCAATACGCGATGGCCGCCCTGGTGTTCTGCTTCTGCAGGATCGAATCCATGGGCTGGAGGAAGAAGTGGTCGAAGGCCAGATCCGCGAAGCGTTCCGGCAAGGCCAAGGGCTGTGGATAAACCAGCTTCAACTCGTTGCCCCGGGTGAGCACGACTTCCGCATCGGCCTTGGGACTGACGCAGATCCAGTCCAGGCCTTCAGGCGCGGGCTGGGTGCCATTGGTCTCGACGGCGATCTCGAAGCCGTGAGCCTTCAACGCGGTGATCAACGGACCGTCGAGCTGCAGCAGCGGCTCGCCGCCGGTACAGACGACGTACGGCGTGCCGGTCTTGCGGCCGTGCTCGTCCTTGGGCCACTTGGCGTCGATGGCTTCCGCGAGGGCATCGGCCGAGGCGAACTTGCCCCCACCCTGCCCGTCCGTGCCGACGAAGTCGGTATCGCAGAAGGTGCAGACGGCCTTCTCCCGGTCCTGCTCGCGACCGGTCCACAGGTTGCAGCCGGCGAAGCGGCAGAACACGGCCGCGCGGCCGGCCTGAGCGCCCTCGCCCTGCAGCGTGTAGAACATTTCCTTGACGGCGTAGGTCATACGGGAATCAGCTCCTCGAACGGACCATGGCTGACGATCGCTCCGCTGCCACGGGTCTCGTACAGGTCGACGCGCTCCAGGGGCGGCAACTGCGCCTTGGCCTGCTGCAGCACCCAGGCCGCCAGGCTGGCGGTGTCCGAATCCGGCAGGCCGGCGAGTTCATGCAGCGGGTGGTGGTCCATCGCCTTGAAAATGGGATCGAACAGCAGCTTCACGTCGCTGAAGTCCATGGCCCAGCCGTAGACCTGGTCCAGCGGCGCGCTCAGGTGCAAGCGCAGGGTGAAGGTGTGACCGTGGATGCCCGCCAGCGGATGCCCCGCCGGCGCGCGATCGAGCTTCACCGCGCTGTCGAGGGTGAACTCCTTCCAGATCCGGTAGCGCTCGCCGTCGAAGTTGGCGCCGCTCGAACCGGTCTCATAGACGGTGACCCAGCTCAGCTCGGGCAGCTGTGGCTTCAGGCGAGCCCACAGCCAGGACGAGATCAACTCGCTGGTCGGATTGGACAGGCCCTCGATCTCGTTCAGGCACTGGTAGTTCAACTGCGCATGGAACGGTGCCCACAGCTCGTCGAGGTGGTCGTAGTCGATGCTCAAGTCGCGCTCACCGAGGTCCTGGTTGGCATGCAGGATCAGTTCGAACCCGTGACCGTGCATGCGGCCGCACTTGTGGCCCATCGGGACGTTGGGCAACTGATGGGCGGCCTGGAAGCGGTATCGACGCCAGACATGCGCGTGACCGTTGGCGTCCAGGTCGACACCGGAGTTCGATGTGCTCTGGATGCCGACCTGCGTGATGCCGGGGACCTTGAATTCGGTCTCGAGACGGTGCCGGATCCAGCGCGCGATGTTCTCGTCGGTCGGCTGCGTGATGTGCTGGTTCAGCAGCGCATGGTCGAGCGGGGCGATGCACCGTTCGAGGCAGTCGCGCAGCGCGCTGACTTCGCCTCCGGGGAACGGTGCCCAACCGGCGGGCAGTTCGGCGCGGACCGTGGCCAGATAGCTGTGACCATGCAGACCGCGCGAGCGGTGTCCTGGGGGGAGCGCGTCGATCTGACACGCTGACTCGAACCCCGCCGAGGCGGTGAAAAGTGAAGCGGGAGAGGCAGGTAAAGCAGACATTCCGAGAGTGTGACATGCCCGCTTTTCTTATCTTCTTGTATTGAATATCTCCTTGGTCGTATTAGTAGGTGTTCGCGGGTTCGTGTGGACAACGCCCGAATTGCTTGTCGGAACAAGGACTTGCGAGCAGGGCAATGGTGTGGGCCGAACCCATGGGAACTGCGGGACGGAAAGACAACAACTTCTGGCAGCCCGGAACGGCTGTGGATAACCCGCCAGTTGTTCATCGCGCATCCCCAGGGTTGTGCACAGGCCTGCCCATCAAGATCAAAAGCGCAGATTTGAGCCAGCGACAGCGTCGAACCTAAAGGCCAGACTTGGTGCTGACATGGCCGAGCCCATTCGTTGTGGTCAATTGATGGAGATCTGCAATGGCACGAAAGGACCCTGAAGAAGCTCGCATGTTGAGCGACCTGCTCGAGTTCGCCGAGGACCTCAACTCGTATGGACTCATGTCCAAGACGAGCATGGCAAAAATTCGATCGCTCTGCGCGCCGCCGCCGGCATATACGAGCGAACAGATCACAGCCATCCGCACGCGGGTGGCGAAGATGAGCCAATCGGTCTTCGCCGCGTTCCTCAATGTCAGCGTGTCGACCGTCCAGAAGTGGGAATCTCCCAGAGCGAACAAGCAACCGACCGGCACCGCACTGCGGCTCCTGCAACTCGTCGAGTCGAAGGGGGTCGAGGCGCTGATCGCCTGAGTTCTGCAAGGCCCAGAATGCAAAAGCCCCGCACTGCGGGGCTTTCGTTCACCTGGGCCGGTCGGTCATTTCTTGTCTGCCTTGTCCGGCCAGATGCTCTCCAGCATCTGCGCCAGGCGGGCGCCGCCCTTGATGACGTTCAGACGCGTCTGTTCGAGGCTGCGAGCGTCGTAGCCCGCCGGAGGCGTGGCCAGCCAGCGCGGGCCTCGCAGGCTCTGCTGGCGAGCGCCGAAGCTCATGCCGTCGAACGCATCGCGCGCGCCCAGCAGCGACTCGCTCGCCCACTGCACGGGCCAGTCGTCCGGATTGCCCGTCGCTGGCGGCACATCCTTGGCCAGGCCCGGCATCGCCGCCAGTTGCTCGGCGCTCAGCCGGCCCGGCAGGCCGTCCCAGAAGCTGTGCAGGTTGCCGCCCGGGGTGCCGTCCGGCTTCGGCAGCGTGATGGCGTTCGCGCCCACCGTGTGCGTCTGCGCGTCCGCCCCCTGCGTGTCCGGGTCGTAGGGCTTGCCGTCCGCGTCCAGGTACAACGAACCCATGTGCAGCGGCTGATGCATGTCGCCGATCGCATGCACGACCAGCGCCAACGCCTCCCGTTCGTTGAAGTCCATCGGCGCTGTCTGTTTGCCAGTCTTCAGCACCAGGATCGCCGCCTTCAGCGCCGGCACCAGGTCATGGTCGCTGGTGCCGATCGCACCCGGCACATAACGCCCACGCTGGATGGCGACGTTGGCATAGTGGTACTGCTTGTTGCAGGACTCCTCGCCCGGCTTGGGCTGGCACTGCTCGAAGTTGCGCTTCACGTAGTCGCGCATCCGGGCTTCTTCCTCGGCGTTGTTCTCGAACACCGCGCACTCGGCGAAGCGACCGGTCACGGCGTACTTGAAGTCGTTGCCGGTGTCGATGCCTTTCACGCAGTCGTCCCACACGGCGATGTCGCGCAGCGAGACCGGACCGAGGATGCGCTTGACCTCGGTTTCGGCGCGGTGGCCCTTGATCAGCTGGGCGGCGATCTCACCGACGGTGTTGTGGCCGACGGCCCCGAATCCGAAGGCCTGACCGCAACAAACGGCCATCAGCGACAACGCGGCCAGGCCGCGCGCAAACGATTTGGTCATGACAAGACACCCATGTCGAACGGTGCGCCGGCGGCGGCCGGCAGGGGATGGCGGATTGTGCACGGGGCTCCGTGACAGCCTTCAACGGAGATTCCCGCGTGACGGCGCCGGCAGGGCGCATCGCGCAGTGGCGGCACCGGCTTTACCTCCGCTTTACCGCTCATGCCCTCCCCCCGCCCTTCCGCGCCCCTTATGCGGCCAGTGCATGTTGATCCATCAAGCGCTTCGTTCGGCAAATGAGCCCCGCTGCCTAAGCTGGTCCCCATCATTTCTGGAGCCCCTCACATGACCATCACCGCCATCAACGTCCGCAACCAGTTCCGCGGCACCATCAAGGAAATCGTCGAAGGTCCGGTCGTCTCGGAAGTCGACGTGCAGACCGCCGGCGGCCTGATCGTCACGTCGGTGATCACGACGCGCTCGGTGAAGGAGCTCAACCTGACCGTCGGCAAGGAAGTCGTCGCGCTGGTGAAGTCCACCGAGGTGTCGATCGCCACCCTGTGAGCCGTCGGCCCGAGTCAAGCAGGAGATCGCCATGGCGCTCTACCCTCTCCGTGCGACGCAGCACAACGGCAGCGCCGAGCCGCGCCTGCTGATCATCCCCGGCCTGCACGACAGCGGGCCGGCGCATTGGCAGAGCTGGCTCGAGCAGCAGTACCGCGACGCGCACCGGGTGCGTCAGCGCGATTTCAGCCATCCGGATCTGGAGCGCTGGTCGGAGCGCATCCATGCGCGGATCGACAACGCCGGCCCTGGCGAATGGATCGTCGTGGCGCACAGCTTCGGCTGCCTGGCGCTGGCGCATCACCTGCAGCGTCATCCGGACTCGCCGGTGCGCGAGGCGCTGCTGGTCGCGCCGGCCGAGCCGGACAAGTTCGGCTTGGCGGAGAGCCTGCCGCACCAGCGACTGGGTCGTCCGACGGCACTGATCGCCAGCCAGAACGATCCCTGGATGAGTGCATCGAGCGCGTTGCGCTGGGCCACGCGCTGGGGCAGCAGCTACAGCAACATCGGCCTGGTCGGGCACATCAACACGGAGTCCGGCTTCGGTCCGTTCCCGCTGGCCAAGCGCTGGGTCGAGGCCGCCAAGGCGCGTGCCGCGCGAGAGCGCCGGCCCGAGCGCGCCGGCATCCTGGAGTGGTCGTTCTCGGTCTGAGCAAGGCCTGACCCGCGATGAACCGCGGTGAGCCGCGGTCGCAAGACACCCTCCTCCGTGGAATCCCTGTCAGGGGCGCGGGGTCTCGCGCCGGACACGTTCCGAGGCTATGGTGATTCTCCATTCGCGAACGAATCCAGGAGACACCGATGCCCTTCACCATCCGTCTGCACCGCGTCCTGAAAGCACCGCCGGAACGCGTCTATCGCGCCTTCACCGACGCGGCCGCGATGTGCAAATGGCTGCCGCCGCATGGCTTCACGGGGACCATGCATCACATGGATCCGAAGGTTGGCGGCACCTGGCGCATGTCGTTCACCAACCTCTCCGCCGGCGGATCGCACAGCTTCGGCGGGGAATACCTCGAACTCGAGCCCGGGAAAAAGCTCCGCTACACGAGCCGCTTCGACGACCCCAACCTGCCCGGCGACATGACGACGACCATCGAGCTGACGGCTGTTTTCTGCGGGACCGAAATGAACGTCACGCAGGAAGGCATCCCCGATGTCATCCCTTCCCAAGCCTGCTATCTGGGCTGGCAGGAGTCCTTGACCCTGCTTGCCCAACTTGTTGAACCGGACATTCCGAACGGCTGATTCCAGCGTTCGTCCCTGGCAGGGGTTGTCAGGCTCTCAGCGTTTTTGCGCGCCGGTTTTTGCGCTTTTTGAGGTCCCTGGACACCGCTTGGCCAAGCGCGGGCTCTCCACGGGGCATGGGGGATCCCTCCTGGACCCCCAAGCCCCATTCCGGCCCCACTCGCACTCGCTGACCTCCATTTCTTGGCGACTTCACGGATGGCGTGGATCGCGGATATCGGCTTTTCCGGTTTCTTCGAATCGTGGAAGTAAGGAAACAAGGAAGGTCGACGCCTTGTGAGGGTCAGGACCATTGCCTAGCATCGCGCCCATGCCACTCGTTCCCTTGAACCCCCTGCGATCGGCGGCAGTAGCGACATTCGCCGCGCTGGCCACCCTCGCGTCCGCAGCGAACGCCGCACCACCCACGGATCGCTCCGCCACCGACGAGGTCCAGGTCCGGCTGATCAGCGCGTCCTCTCAGGTGGCTCCAGGCCAGACGCTGCTTCTCGCGCTCGAACAACGCATCGCGCCCCATTGGCACACGTACTGGAAAAACCCCGGCGACTCCGGCCAGCCCACCAGCATCGAATGGACGCTGCCCAAGGGCGCGACCGCCGGCGAAATCCTCTGGCCGGCACCCAAACGCTTCGACATCGGACCCATCACCAACTACGGCTACGAGGACCAGGTCCTGTTGTTGACCGAGGTCCGTCTTCCGCAAGACCTGACCCCAGGGCAGACGGCGACCGTGACCGCCGAGGCCTCCTGGCTCGTCTGCCGCGAGGAATGCATCCCGCAGCAGGCGACGCTCGCGTTGTCGATTCCCATCGGTGCCGCAGCGAAGGACTCGGCGGAAGCCACCATCTTGTCCACCGCGCGCGCCGCCCTGCCCGGCAAGGCATCGTTCCAGGCCGCCGCCCGCTTGGAGGGAAAGGACCTGCTCGTGACGTGGCCCGTGTCGGCCACGCCCGAGGTCAAGCAGGCGCTGTTCATGCCGCAGGATTGGGGTCGCGTGCAGCATGCCGCGAAGCCAGCTCGACCGCGTCGGTGATGACTGGCGATTGCGCGCGCCGGTCGGCGAGGAACCCGCCCCGGCCGGCAAGCCGTTGAACGGGCTGCTGCTGGTGGATGGCCAGGCATGGGAAGTCAGCCTGCCGGTCAGCGGCACGGCAACGGCGCCGACGTCGACGCCCGCAACGGTCGTTACACCGGTGGAGGCGTCAACGGCGGGCACATCCTCCGCCAGCGGATCTAGCATCAGCCTCTGGGGAGCCATGGGCCTCGCATTGATCGGCGGCCTGATCCTGAACCTCATGCCCTGCGTGTTCCCGGTGCTGGCGATCAAGGCGTTGGGCTTCCTGCATGGCAGTGCCGGCGAGCATCGCCGCCAGGGTCTGGCCTATACCGCGGGGGTGTTGATCGCTTTTGCCGTGCTCGGCGGCGCGCTGCTCGCGTTGCGCGGCGCGGGCGGCAGCGTGGGCTGGGGCTTCCAGTTCCACTCGCCGCTATTCGTGCTGCTGCTAGCCTGGCTGATGTTCGTGCTGGGTCTGTCGCTGGCGGGCCAGCTGCAGATCGGTGTGGGTTTCGCGGGCGTGGGTCAGGGCCTGGCGAGCAAGCCCGGACTCGCCGGCAGCTTCTTCACGGGCGTGCTCGCGACGGTTGTCGCGACACCGTGCACGGCGCCGTTCATGGGCGCGGCGATGGCGTACGCGCTGGCGCAACCGGCGGCGGAACTGATGGCTGTCTTCCTGTCGCTCGGACTGGGTCTGGCGCTGCCCTATCTGGCCCTGGCCTGGTGGCCCGCGCTGCAGCGGCGCATGCCTCGTCCCGGCGTCTGGATGGACGTGCTCAAGCAGGCGCTCGCTTTCCCGATGTTTGCTGCGGCCATCTGGCTGGTGTGGGTGATTGCGCAGCAGGTCGGACCGATGGGCGTGCTCGTGGCGCTCGCGGGCATGGGCCTGTTGGCGCTGGCCGCCTGGATCCGTTCGGTGAGCCGGAATGCGTCGTCGCGCTGGCAATGGACCGGCACAGGCGCCGCCATCGCATCGCTGGCGGCGGCCGCGGCGCTGTTTCCGACGCTGTCAGCGATCGGCGGCAACGAGTCACCAGACGCGGCGACATCGGGCAGTCCCCAACGAGCTGCAGCTGCTGACCACGAGCCCTACTCGCCCGAACGTCTGGCCCAGCTGCGCGCGCAAGGCAAGCCGGTGTTCGTGAACCTGACCGCGTCGTGGTGCATCACCTGTCTCGTGAACGAGCGCGTCGCGCTGTCCACAGACGAAGTGCGCGATGCCTTCGAGAAGCAGGGCGTGACCTACCTCAAGGGCGACTGGACCCGTCAGGACCCCCGCATCACCGAGTTGCTGAAGCAGCACGACCGCAGCGGCGTTCCGCTGTACCTGTTCTATCCGGCCGGGACGGGCAGTGGCGCGCAGGTGCTGCCGCAACTGCTGACGCCCGGCATCGTCACCACGGCCCTGAGGGCTGGCACTTCCTGAGCCGCCGGCCCATGCCGTTCCCGTCCCATTGCCGCTTTCATCCTGGAGACCTCCCATGAATCACCCGATGACTTCCATGACCTCCCCGTTCCGCGGCGCGCTGTCACGGCGCGCCGTGCTGGCCGGTGCCGCGATCGCGGCGTCGATGGCCATGACCGGACTGGCGCACGCGCAAGCGCAGATCGACCAGCCCGCGCCCGCCTTCAGCGCGACCACGGCGGACGGCAAGACGGTCACGCTGGACAGCTACAAGGGCAAGACCGTCGTGCTGGAATGGACCAACCACGACTGCCCCTTCGTGAAGAAGCATTACGGCGGCGGCAACATCCCGGCGCTGCAGAAGGAAGCCACCGCGCAAGGCGTCGTGTGGCTGCAGGTGATCTCGTCCGCGCCCGGCCAGCAGGGCCATGTCGACGGCGCGACGGCGACGAAGCTGAACAAGGATCGCGGCGCGGCGCCGACGCAGGTGCTGCTCGATCCGAGCGGCCAGTTGGGCAAGGCCTACGGCGCGCAGACCTCGCCGCACCTGTTCATCGTCAATCCGCAAGGCGTGCTGGTCTACAAGGGCGGCATCGACAGCATCGCGACCGCCAAGGCCGACGACATCGCCAAGGCTGATCCCTACGTGAAGACGGCGCTGGGCGAGCTGGCCGCCGGCAAGAAGATCACGCACGCGAGCACCAAGCCCTACGGCTGTTCGATCAAGTACGGCAGCTGAAGCCGATTGCAACGGACAGTGCCGCCAGGCGCCAATGAACGAGGGCCGCATCGTGCGGCCCTCGTGCTTCGTCCGCCGGCCGCTCAGCGGTCCTCGCGCCAGAAAAAGCCCTTGCCGCGCATGCAGGACCCTTCCGCGCGGTAGCGATTACCTTCGTTGGCATCGATGACCCGGGGGGAGAAGACCTGCGGGGTCGTGGTGCTGCAATCGAGGGTGTCCCCCTTCTTCGTGCATGTCGTGCGCTCGGCCACCGGCCCGGCGTACGCCGGAGTGCTCGTGATCGAGGGCGGATACATCCGGGCGGCTTCCCGCTCGCAGTCGAACAGCTCACGGTGGACATCGGTCGGCGATGCGCCGTCCCGGAGCCATTGGCCAGTGGGGGAGGCGCAGCCGGCCAGCAACAGCGCAACGCAGAGCGCGGCGGGGCGCGGGAGGGGAAGACGGACGGCAGAGGGTCGGTTCATGGCGGGGTTCCAGTGGGCCTGCGAAGGGCGTTCACGCTTTGTGGAACTCCGCCAGGCGTCAGTGACCGAAACGGGTCAGTTTCTTGATCGAATCGGTCATCTGCCGATCCCTGGCCCGCACGCGGACAGCACCGTGCACGCCACGCCACGAAGCCGGGCGGATCTGTCGCTTTCTTCCGCTTCCTCCCGCGGACGTGGTCGCCTTGACGGCGGAGGAAGGCGGGCCTGTCGCAGCCAGCCGTTACAGTCCGTGGACAACAGAGAGCAGATGGGATGAAGGACAGACGAGCGTGGGAGGCGACCGACCCGGGTGCCTGGCAGGCCGAGCAGATGCTCCACCAGGGCCGCCGGAGCGAGGTCGTCCGGGTGGGCGATGGCCAAGGCGGCACGGCGCTGCTCAAGCGCCTGCGGGATGCTCGTCCCGATGCCGCCGCCGTGGCCCGGCTGCGCCGCGAGTTCGAGCTGGCCCAACGCCTTGATCCCGTCTTCATCCTGCGTCCCTCGGCGTGGATCGCGCCCGACGGCCGTCCCGCGCTGCTGCTGCCCGATCTGGGCGCGGAGACCCTGCGGCACCGCCTGCGCCGCGGCACGCTGGGCAACGACGCGTTGATCCGCATCGCGCACGACCTCGTCGAAGCGCTCCAGCACCTGCACGGACAGGGCCTCATCCACCGCAATCTCGGGCCCGGCCAGATCCTGCTGCTGCCCGGCGCGGGCCGCGACGCGCGCAAGGTGCTGATCGCGGACCTCGGGCTCGCCGCCGAGATCGAGCGCGAGCGACCGCTGGTCCAGCGGGCCGAACTGATCGAGGCGTCGCTCGCGACGCTCGCGCCGGAGCTGACCGGCCGCATGAGCCGCGATGTCGACTACCGGGCCGATTTCTACAGCCTCGGCGCCACGCTGCTGGAAGCGCTGACCGGCGCGCCGCCGTTCGACATCGACGATCCCGCGCGTGCCGTGCATGCGCATCTGGCGCTCGCGGCGCCGATGGCGACGACGCGCAATCACCAGGTCTTCGCGCCGCTGGCGCACGTCGTCGCGCACTGCCTGCACAAGGAGCCCGAAGGCCGTTACCAGAGCCACCAGGCGCTGCGGCACGACCTGCAGCTCTGCGAGGCGGCGCTGGAGCAGGGCCGCGGGTTGCCGGGCTTCGAGGCCGGACAGGGCGACGCCGCCGTGCGCTTCCAGCCGAGCGGGCGGCTCTACGGCCGCGAATCGGCGCAGGCGCAGCTGGGACTGGCCTTCGAGGATGCCGCCCAGGGGCAGGCCGCCGGTGCGGGACTGGTGGCCGTGTCGGGCTTCTCCGGCATCGGCAAGACCGCGCTGGTGCTGGCGGCGCAACGCAGCCTGCTCGCGCAGCGCGGGCACTTCGCGGCTGCCAAGTTCAACCAGTACGGCCAGGACCGTCCCTACGGTCCGCTGCTGCACCTGCTGGTCCAGCGCGCCGCGCAGGTGCTGGCCTTGCCCGCGCCTCAGCAGACCGTCTGGCGCGAGCGGCTGCGCGAGCGCCTCGGCGCGAATGCCGCGCTGCTCTCGCAGGCGCTGCCGGAGATGACGCCGTTGCTGGCCCTGGATGCACCGCTGATGCCGGTCGGACCGGCCGAGGCGGAGAACCGCTTCCTGCGCGCCGTCAGCCAGGGCTTCGCCGCGCTGGCGCGCGAGGGCGAGCCGCAGACGCTGTTCCTCGACGACTGGCAATGGGCCGACCGCGCCTCGCGCCGACTGCTGCGCGAGTGCCTGCACGACGCGACCTTGCGCCACACGCTGTTCGTCGTGGCCTATCGCGACAACGAGGTCCCGCCCGGCCATCCGGTCGCACAGGAACTGGCGGAACTGCGTCAGCAGCTCGGCGAGCGCTTCATGCCGTTGCGCGTCGGCCCTCTCGGACTCGACGACACGCGCCATCTGCTGGCCGACAGCCTGCGTCGGGATCCGGCCGAGGAGGACGCGGGACTCGACGAGCTCGCGCGCCTCTGCCAGACCCGCACGGCCGGGAATCCGTTCTTCCTTCGTCGGCTGCTGGAGGACCTGGTCCGTCGCGGCCTGATCCATTACGACGCCACCGCACAGCGCTGGGATCACGCGCTGGAGCGCATCGCGGCCACGCGCACGGCGGACAACGTCGTCGCGCTGATGCTGCAGCAGCTCGAGCGCCTGCCCGACACGACGCGACAGGCGCTCAGCGTGGCGGCGCTGCTGGGCGCGGGCTTCGGGCTCGACAGCCTGGCCACCGCGCTCGATGTCCCGGCCGATCGGCTCGCCACCGATCTGCTGCCGGCGCTGCAGGCGCAGCTGCTGGTGCCGGCGAGCGCGCTGTACCGCTACGCGCCGCAGCTGCAAGGCCATGCCAGCGAGTCGGTCCGTTATGCCTTCGCCCATGACCGCGTGCAGGAAGCGGCCTTGCAGCGCATCGCGGCCGACCAGCGTCCCGCGCTGCAGCTGCGCATCGGCCGGCTGCTGCGCGACGGCCATCGCGCCTTGCATCCGGACGTGCCGCTCCCCTACACGGTGCTGCATCACCTGAACGCGTCGCGTCTGCTGCTGCACGAGCCGCACCACGACGCCGAACGCCAGGCGCTGGCCGGATTCAACGCCCTGGCGTCCCGGCAGGCGATGGACGCCGCCGCCTTCGAGCCGGCGGCGGATTACGCGGAGCTCGCGCTCGAGCTGGCGCCCAACTCGCCGCATCGCGCCGCCTGGCTGCATCACGCGGCGCGGATGGCCTATCTGGCCGGGCGCCCGGCCCGCATGGACGCGTTGCTCGAATCGGCGATCGCCGATGCCGAGGACAACGCGCAGCGCGCGCGGCTGCTGGAAGTCCGCATGGAGGCTTTCTACGCGCAGGGCCGGCTCGCGGAGACCGTCGACCTCGGATTGGAGCTGTTCCTGCTGCTCGGTGCGGAGCTGCCGCGCGCCGACGGCCCCGACGCGATGGGGCAGGTCATGCAGCTGCTGGCCGCCCTGCAGCAGGAGATCGCCGCCATCGGCCTGGACACGCTGGCCGAGCGCGGACCGATGCGCGACGAGCAACGGCTGCTGCTGATCTCGATCGCCGCCAAGATGACAGCCGCGGCCTACATCGTGCGGCCGGCGCTGCTGCCGCTGCTGACGCTGTTCCAGGTCCGGCTGATGGTCGACCACGGCCACGTGCCGCAGGCGCTGTCGGCGTACTCGGTGCTGGGGCTGATGTGCGCGGAATTCCTCGGCGACTACCGCTTCGCCCACGACCTGGGCCGAATGTCGACGGCGCTTGTCGAGCGGCACGGCTGGATGCAAGTCTTCGCGCACGCGGGCTTCTCGTTCCACGCCTTCCTCAGCCATTGGGTGCAGGGGCTGCGCGTCAGCATGGACGGCCTGATGCAGACGCATCGCAACGGGCTGGAGTTCGGCAACCTGCGCCATGCGGGCCTCGGCCTTTACGTCCACGACGTGCATGCGCTGCTGTCGGGCATGCCGCTGCCGGCGCTGGAGGATCAGCTGGTCACGCACGGCCAGCGCCTGCGCGCGATGCGCCAGCCGGTCGCGGCGGACTATGAGGACGCGCTGCTCGGACTCGTGCGCGCGTTGCGGCAGCCCCGGTTGCCGGAGGATGGCTTCGAAGGGCTGGAGGCGCTCGCGCGGACCTACGGTGAGCGCCAGGACCAGACCGGACTGATGTTCCTGCACGGCTGGCAGGCGGTGCTGCATTTCATCGCCGATCGGCCCGAGCCCGCGCTGCGCCTGGCGCTGGAGGCGCGAGCGCGCTTCGCCGCGGGGCGCGGCATGCATGCGCAATCGCTGCTGCTCTTCATCGCCGCGTGGGCCGCGCAACGCGTCGCGCTGGCGGGCGGCGCGCGCGATCAGGCGCTCGAGGACGACGCGCTGCGTCGCCTGCAACGGTGGTGCGACGCCGGGCCCGGGCATCTGCAGGACCGCATCGCGCTGCTGCTGGCGCAGCAGGCGATGCTGGCGGCCGCGCCGGAGGAAGAGATCGATCGTCTGCTGGCCCAGGCGCTGGCAGCGGCGGAGGGACCGCAGGGAACGCCGCTCGACGTGGCGGCCGTCCTGCGGGCGCAGGTCGACGCGTGGCGAGACCGCGCGCCGGCGCGCGCCGGTCAGGCCCGATGGCGGCTGCAGAAGACCTGGAAGGACTGGGGCATCACGGCGCTCGCGGGCGAGGCGCTGTCGCTGCCGGCCGAGGACCGGGACGCCTCGATCGACGCAGGCTCCGAGGGAGGCGAGATCCGCGCCGATGCCGCCGATCTCAGCACGCTGACGAAGGCGGTGCAGGCGATCAGCAGCCAGCCCGATCTGCCGCGCCTGTTGCGCCGCCTGTTGGAGGTCGTCGCCGAGAACGCCGGCGCGCAGCGCGCGGCGATCGTGCTGGCGAGCGGCACGGCGGGCGCCTCGCGCTGGGTGCTGCAGGCGGAGGCGACGCTCGGCGAGTCGCCGACGCTGCACCTGCTGGAGCAGCTGCCGCTGGAGCGCGCGGGACAGCAACTGCCGCTGACGCTGATGAGCCGCGTGCTGCGCGACGGCCGGCGCGAGTTGATCGTCGACGCGCGCGGCCTGGCAACGATGGAGGACTACTTCCAGCGCCACCCCTCGCCGCCCCGCTCGGTGCTGGCGCTGCCGCTGCTCAAGCAGGGGCAGACGGTGGGCGCGCTGTACCTGGAGAACGCCGCGGCGGCGGGCGTGTTCACCGAGGCGCGCGTGAGCTTCCTGGAACTGCTGTGCGCCAACGTCGTGAACGCCGTGGACAACGCCCGGCTGGTGACCGAGCTGCAGGAGCTCAACGCCAACCTCGAGCGTCGCGTGGCGCAGCGCACGCGCGAACTCGCCGACAGCGAGGAGCGTCTGCGCGCGGTGCTGGATCACGCGCCGATCCCGATGGTCGTGACGCGCGAGCACGATGCCCTGATCGTGTACGCGAACGGACCGTCGGCGGCGATCGTGGGACGTCCGCTGGACGACCTCGTCGGCAAGCCGGCGATCAGCTTCTACCGCGAGCCCGGAGAGCGGGACCGCATGCAGGTGAAGTTCAAGGAACAAGGCCGGCTGCAGGGCGAGGAGATCTGCCTGCTGGCGGCCGACGGCAGCGAGCTGTGGATGCTGCTGTCGATGGTGCCGGTGGTGTACGACGGCGCGCCGTCGGTGCTGAGCACGCTGGTGGACTTCACCGACCGCAAGCGCCTGGAGATCGAGCTGCAGCGGCTGGCGACGACGGACGCGCTGACCGGCGCGGCCAACCGGCGCTGCTTCCTGGAGCATGCCGACGCGGAACTGGCGCGCAGCCGGCGCTACGGGCTGGAGATGTCGCTGGTGATGATGGACGTCGATCACTTCAAGCGCATCAACGACACGCTGGGCCACGCGCGCGGCGACGCCGCGCTGTGCCACCTGGTGCAGCTGTGCGCGCAGATCGTGCGCAAGCAGGACCTGCTGGGCCGGCTCGGCGGCGAGGAATTCGGACTGCTGCTGCCCCAGACCTCGCTGGAGGACGCGACGCACCTGGTGGAGCGCCTGCGGCATCACATCGAGATCAGCGGGCTGGCGCTGCAGCCGGGCTCGCCGCTGGCGTCGCTCACGGCGAGCTTCGGCGTGACGGCGCTGCGACCGGAGGACCTCCGGGTCGAGGAGCTGCTCGGTCGTGCCGACCAGGCGCTGTATCGCGCGAAGGACGGCGGCCGCAACCGCGTCGAGCGGCAGTCCTGAGCGTCACCAGCGCCACGCGCGGCGGCGTCTCGGGCCCGTCGGCGGCGGCCGGCGTTCACCGGCAAGCTCCAATGAGGACCGACGAGGACTGACGGTGTCGATCAGGGGTCGATGCGGGACGGCTTGCTGCGTTCGCGATAGAACGCATCGAAGCGGGCCGCGTAGTGGGCCTTGGTTTCCGGCGTGAGCCAGCGCATGAGGCCCCGCCGCAGGGTGGCGGCGCCCTCGGGTCGGCCGTAGGCCTTGTCGATGCCGCGGATGGCGGCGAGCCCCCACGGCGTGCGCGGGCAGGCGATGCCGGCCATCACCAGGTCGCTCGCGCCCTGGATCGGCACGCTGACCAGGTCCGC
This sequence comes from Roseateles noduli, assembly GCF_050626985.1. Lineage (NCBI taxonomy): Bacteria > Pseudomonadati > Pseudomonadota > Betaproteobacteria > Burkholderiales > Sphaerotilaceae > Roseateles > Roseateles noduli. Next base: position 4,969,900 of record NZ_CP192463.1, on the reverse strand, counting down.
CGGATTTCCGGCCATGACCAGCGCCATGTCCATCTCCACCGAATAGTCGGCGCGCCCGAGGCTGAGCATCTGCAGCACGCGTGCGCCGAAGTCCTTGGGCGAGTAGAGCGAGACCGTGCTGTCGGCGGGCCGCGCGGCGAGCATCTCGTCGAGCACCGGACCGTAGCTGCGGCCGTCGATCAGCGCGCCGCGCAGCGACGGATCGGCGAGCAGCCGCGCCAGCTGCACTTCACCGGCGGCGTTGCGCGGAAGGCGCTTGAGCTTGTCGCGGCGCACGATCAGGCCCGGCGGCGGCGTGAGCTGGGTGTTGATGAAGTAGGCCGCCTTCTCGCGATCGGGCGTGCGGACCACGTTGGCGCGGCACACCTCTTCGCCGTTCTCGATCATCTGCCAGCTGCGCTTGGCGTTGGCGAAGACGATCTCGTGCCGGACGCCCGGCCATTGCTTCTCGAGGTAGGCGATCACGCGCCCGGTCACGCCGCTGGCGTCGGCGCCGGTCATCTGCGGCGCGTGTTCCGAGGCGAGCCAGGTGATCCTGGTGACGGCTGGCGTGGGGGCGGGTGTTGCGCCAGGCCCTTGCGCGCCTGCGTGCGGCGCCGCCAGCAGCAGGATGGTCAACGGCAGGACGGCGACAAGGCGCGAACGGATCGGAGCGAGGAACTTCACGGACCACAGCATACGGGGAACGTTGCCGGCCGCTGTCGCATGGCGCTCAGGGTCCGCGCCGTGGACCGGCAGTGGGTCACTGCCCGGCAGGTTCCGGCGAGGCGGACGAAAAAAGGCCCCGCCGACTTGCCGCCAGCGGGGCTGCTCGCACAGAGCGAACGGTCTGGTTGCCTATGACGTCGCTTGCGCGGCGCCCGAGACCGACCGAGGAGACAAACGTTGACAGCGTGAAGCGCAGTCCCGTCGGGACTCAGCGCACCGCGCTGATCTGGTCGAAGACGCCGCCGTCGTCGAAGTGCGTCTTCTGCGCGTTGCGCCAGCCGCCGAAGACCTCGTCGATGGTCACCAGCTTCACCGGCGCGAAGGTCTTGGCGTACTTCGCGGCGATCTTGGGGTCCCGCGGACGGTAGTAGTTCTTGGCCGCGATCTCCTGGCCTTCCGGCGAGTACAGGTACTCCAGATACGCCTGCGCCACCTTGCGCGTGCCCTTCTTGTCGACCGTCTTGTCCACCACCGACACCGGCGGCTCGGCCAGGATCGACAGGCTCGGCGTGACGATCTGGAACTTGTCCGGACCCAGTTCCTTCACCGCCAGGTAGGCCTCGTTCTCCCAGGCGATCAGCACGTCGCCGATGCCGCGTTCGACGAAGGTCGTCGTGGAGCCGCGGGCGCCGGAGTCCAGCACCTTGGTGTTCGCATAGATGCGCTTGACGAAGGCCTTGGCCGAGTCGGCGTTGCCGCCCGGCTGCTTCAGCGAATACGCCCACGCGGCCAGGTAGTTCCAGCGCGCGCCGCCCGAGGTCTTCGGATTCGGCGTGATCACGTCGATGCCGCTGCGGGCCAGGTCCGGCCAGTCGTTGATGTGCTTCGGGTTGCCCTTGCGGACCAGGAACACGATGGTCGAGGTGTAGGGCGACGCGTTGCTCGGCAGGCGCTTCTGCCAGTCGGCGGGCAGCAGCTTGCCGTGGTCGTGCAGTGCGTCGATGTCGTAGGCCAGCGCCAGCGTGACGACATCCGCATCCAGGCCGTCGATCACCGAGCGCGCCTGCTTGCCCGAGCCGCCGTGCGAGTTCTTCACCGTCACCGTCTCGCCCGTCTTGGCCTTCCAGTACTTCGCGAACGCGGCGTTGTAGTCCTGGTAGAGCTCGCGCGTCGGGTCGTACGACACGTTGAGCAGCGTGACCGAGCCCTGCGCATGGGCCAGGGGCATCAGCGCGGCACCGCTCAGCAGGGCGGCGGTGGCGAGCAGCGAGACAGTGCGACGGAGACGGCGAATGGGGTTCACGGGATTCTTCTCATCACGGGGGGTTGAGGGGAGCGCCCAATGTAGGCAAGCGCACAGTCAAAGGGAACGAAGAAGATCTGCTTTGCTTTGCATCGTTCCCGGAAAAAAGGGCCGCCCCCTCGTGAGGGGCGGCCCGCAAGCCGGGGCGGGGTCGCCGCGGCAGTCGGAACCGGTGGAACGGCGCGGTCACCCGCGTCGTCCGGGGGCTTGGGTCGGTCTCAGGCGCCGAAGCGGTGCTCCAGCTCGATCCAGCCTTGCCGCCCGTGCGGCGAGTAGTAGCCGACCGGGTAGTACGGCCAGGTGGCGCTCGGATCGCGGCGGATCTTGTCGAACAGGTTGTTGACGATCAGGCTGACGCGCGTCTGCTTGCCGATCTGCCACGCGGTGCTCGCGTTGAAGTTCCAGTAGGGACCCAGCGTGCCCTCGTGGTCCTCGCGCGCGATGCGGCCGTTGCGCTTCGCCGAGACGGCATGCGTCCAGTCGCCGGTCTGCCAGACCACGCTCGCGTTGAGCCGGCTCGGCCAATCGCTGAAGTCCGCCGTGCCCACGACGTTGCGGTTCTCGTCGCCGGCGAACTGCTGGTACTTGAAGCTCTTGACCCGCGTGTACTTCGCGTCGACCGTCCATTTGCCCCACACGGCCGTCGCCCAGGTGTAACGCGTGCCGACGTCGAGGCCCCAGGTCGATTCGCTCGCCGCGTTGATCGGATTGACACGGACCTCCGCGACCTCGCCCGGGCGGACCAGTGCGTCGGCCGGGTTGCGGCGCACGCGCGCGATCGCGTCCACGCAGGTCGGCGACTGGATGTCCTTGATGCCGGTGCGGCAGTCCGACTCGTCGCGCAGCACGCCGTCGGCGCTGAGGTCGGTGACCAGGTCGCGGATCGCGATCTTCCACAGGTCCAGCGATACGTCGAAGGACGAGGCCGGTTGCCACACCGCACCCACGCCCCATGAGCGACCGCGTTCCGACTTCAGCTCCGACGAGCCCGTGCGCACGAAGTTGAAGCCGGGCGAGACGTCCGCGAAGTCGCAGGTCGACAGCGGCTGGCCGGTCTGCGCGCAGCGGTAGTAGTCCGTCGACGACGAGTAGTAGCCCTTCGTCTGCTGCGCGAAGATGTAATTCATGTCCGGCGCGCGGAAGCTGGTCGCGTGCTGCGCGCGCAGCAGCAGCGTCGAGAGCGGTCGGAACTCGAGGCCCGCGTTGTAGGTCGTGCTGCCGTCGCTGCGGCCGGCGAATTCGTAGCGGTCGTGCCGCGCGGCCAAGGTCGCGGTCAGCTGCTTCGTGATCGGCGCATTGAGCTCGCCGCCCAAGGCCAGCCGCTCGCGCGTGCCGCGCACGGTCGGCGAAGTGCTCGTGTTGTAGAAGACGCCTTGGCCCAGCCGCGGGTCGGCTTCATTGCGGAAGCCTTGCGTGCCTGCCTCAGCCACGACGGCCGCGCGCACCGGACCGCCGGGCAGCTTGAACCACTCGCCGCTGGCGGACGCGCTCAGCTGCTGGTTCCAGCTGGCGTTGCGCGTCCAGCTGCGGTCGGTGACGCTGTCGATCTCCTGCGGCGTCAGGGGGCGGAACAGCCGTGCCGGATCGGCCGAATAGATCGCCGTGCCGTCCGCCTCGGTGCCGAGCTTCTGCCCGAGCAGCAGCTGTTCGATGCCCGCCGTCAGCCGCGGCGTCGTGGTGCGGTTCAGGTAGTAGGAGCTGTTGGCCGCCACCTCGAAGGTCCAGGATCCGGTCAGCTCGCCGCGCGCGCCGACGGCGACGTTGTGCGTCGAGTCCTGCCACTTGCGGTTGAAGCGGTCCACGCCGCCGATTTCCTCGGGCGCGAAGCGACGCGTCCAGATCTCCAGCTGGCCCGTCGCGGCATTGCGGAAGTAGCCCTTGCTCGCGATGTCCGAGGTCCAGCTCGGCCCACGCGTGTTGTTCTCGGTCCGCGCCCAGCCGAACTGGCCCTCGCCGAACAGCTCGAGGCCGTGGTCCAGCGCGAGCGTCAGCGCGCCCGCCGCCTGCGCGCTGCGGTTGCCGGTCTGCGTCGTCCAGTACGTCGGCGACGCGCGGCCGCTGCCGCAGTAGGTGCCGTTCCTCGCCGTGTAGGCCGAGACCGAGCCCTCGAACAGCGTGCCCGCGCCCGCGCAGCCGTCGGTCGGCGTGAGGTAGGCGCCGCCGGTCGCGTTGCGCCGGCCGAAGACGACCGTCGGCGCGGCGCCTTGCAGCGTCGTGTCGGCCATGAAGTCGCGCTGGCGGCTCCAGATCGGCTCGCGGCCGCTGAGCTCGACGCCCCACACGACCTGCAGGGCGCCGGCATCGAGGCCGCCGGTGATCTGCGCGCGCGCGTTCTCGCCGCCGCCGCGTTGGGTGCTGCCGGCGCGCAGGTTCACGGTGACGCCGTCGACGTGCTTCTTCAGCACGATGTTGACGACGCCCGCGATCGCGTCGGAGCCGTACACCGACGAGGCGCCGCCGCTGAGGACCTCGATGCGGTCGATCAGCGCGGACGGGATGTTGGCGATGTTGACGAAGTTGACCGAGCCCTCATAGGCGGTCGGGTAGTCGGCGACGCGCCGGCCGTTGACCAGCACCAGCGTGTGGTTGGGGCCGAGGCCGCGCAGGCTGATCGCATTGGCGGCCGGCGTGAAGGTGTTGCCGAAGTCCTCGCCCTGCGTGAAGCCGGTGTTCTCGGTCAGGCTGCTCAGTGCGTCGGAGACGTTCTTGTAGCCGAGCCGGTCCAGGTCCTCCGACTTGATCACGGTGATCGGACTCGGCCCCTCGCTGTTGACGCGCGAGATGCGCGAGCCGGTGACGACCACCGACGGCAGCGGCGCGTCCTTGGCCGTGTCCTGTGTGGATGCGGCGGCCGATGCCGGCGCGGTGGACGCGGCGGGCGGAGTGGGCGAAGTGGGCGGCTGGGCCTGTGCGAAGGCGCCGGTGACGGGATAGGCTGCGGCGAGTGCCGCGGCCAGCGTGGCGGCCGGTCCGGTCAGGCGGGCCACGTGGTCGACGAACTGCTTCAAGAGACTTCCTTGTGGGAGTGAACAGGTGAGCCCGTCACTCTAGGAAGCGCCCTCTCCGCGTTGAACCAATGCTTTCTGCGTTGCTTTGCTGTGCACCCGCTCTATGCACATGCAGAAATTCTTTCGGCACCCCTCGATGGGACCCCGTGTCCATCGAATGGGCCGTCGAGCAGCCCGTCGATCGGGCTGTCGATGGGTCCGTCGATGGGTCCTTCAATCCGAGCCGTTGGGCGCGACGCGCGCCTGCTCGACCAGCTCGCGCGACAGCGGCGGCGCGAAGGTCTCGATGAACGCGTAGACGTAGTCGCGCAGATAGGCGTCGCGGCGCACGGCGAGCCGCGTCAGGTTGTCGGCGAACAGGTGCCGTGCGTCGATCGAGCGCAGGTGGCGGTCGCGTTCCTCGTCGTAGGCGATCGCGGCGACGATGCCCACGCCCAGGCCCAGCTCGACGTAGGTCTTGATCACGTCCGCGTCCATCGCAACCAGCACGACGTTGAGGTCGAGGCCCGCCGCCGCGAAGGCATCGTCGATGTGCGAGCGGCCGGTGTAGCCGGTCTCGTAGGTGATGACCGGGAACTCGGCGAGGCGCTCCAGCGTCAGCGGCGTGCCCGCGTTGGCTTCGGCCTCCAGCGGATGGCCCGGCGGCACCAGCACCGTGTGGGTCCAGCGGTAGCAGGGCAGCGTCAGCAGCTGCGGATGCAGCGCGAGCGCTTCGGTCGCGATGCCGATGTCCGCCTCGCCGTCGATCAGCAGCCGCGCGACCTGCTGCGGCGAGCCCTGCGTGAACTGCAGGCTGACCTCGGGATGCGACTCGCGGAAGTCGCGCACCGCCGGCGGCAGCGCATACCGCGCCTGGCTGTGCGTCGCCGCGATGCGCAGGTGGCCGCTGTCGGCGCGGGCGAAGTCCTCGCCGGCGCGGCGCAGGTTCTCGGCCTCGCGCAGCAGGCGCTCGACGATGGGCATCACGTTGCGACCCGGCTCGGTGAGCCCGGTGAGGCGCTTGCCGGCGCGGATGAAGATGTCGATGCCGAGCTCGTCCTCGAGCTCGCGGATCTGACGGCTCACGCCGGGCTGCGAGGTGTGCAGCGCCTGCGCGACCTCGGTCAGGTTGAAGTTGCGGCGCTGGGCCTCGCGGACGGATCGGAGTTGCTGGAAGTTCATCGTCGGCCACACATCGGGGTGGAACGTCAGCCGAAGCGGGAGACATCGGAAAGCGTCGGGGACGTCAGGACACGTCGGGAAAGCGGATTGCTTATGCGGATTGATTATTCGAATCCGCGACCCCGGTGTCCTCCAACAAAAATCGATAAGCATTCCCGCGCTGGAGGCATGTGGATAGAAGGCCCAAGCTGCAAACCTTGCCCGCCGTCGCGCAGGGGTGCGCGGGTGGGCTCAGGCGTCCGGATCCATCGCCTCGCGCACCGCGTCCTCGGTCAGCTCGGCCACGCATTCCTGCAGGAAGCGATAGGCGAAGCCGCGCAGGTAGTGGCCGCGCTTGAGCGCGATGCGCGTCGTGTTGGGCGGGAACAGGTGGGTCGCATCGATCAGTTGCAGGCCGGCGTCGCGCGCGGGCTCGAAGGCCATCGCCGCGATCACGCCGACGCCCAGCCCGATCTGCACGTAGGTCTTGATGACGTCCGCATCCAGCGCCGACATCACCAGGTCCGGCGCCAGGCCGGCCGCGGCGAAGCTCGCGTCGATGCGCGCGCGGCCGGTGTAGCCCTCGTGGTACGTGATCAGCGGCTGCTCGGCGAGTGCTTCCAGCGACAGCGGCTGGCGCGTCAGCGCATGCCCTTCCGGCACGACCACCGCGTGGCGCCACTCGTAGAACGGGAAGGTGACGAAGGCGTCGTCCTTGCCGAGCGCCTCGGTGGCGATGCCGATGTCGGCCTCGCCCGACTGCAGCAGCGAGACGATCTCCGACGGACTGCCCTGGTGCAGCACCAGGTGCACGCGCGGATAGGCCGCCTTGAAGCGCGCCACGACCTGCGGCAGCGCATACCGCGCCTGCGTGTGCGTCGTCGCGATCGTCAGCTGGCCCTGGTCGGCGCTGCTGAACTGCTGCGCCAGACGCTTGATGTTGCGCACGTCCTGCAGCATGCGGTCGACGACGACCGCCAGCTCCTTGCCCGGCTCGGTCAGCCCGAGCAGGCGCTTGCCGCGGCGCTGGAAGAGCTCGACGCCGAGCTCGTCCTCCAGGTCCTTGATGTGCTTGCTCACCCCCGACTGCGAGGTGAACAGCGCCGCCGCCACCTCGGTCAGGTTGAAGTTCTGCTGCACCGCCTCGCGGACGATGCGCAACTGTTGAAGGTTCATGGGGGCGGGACCGCTCGCTCTTCGGCTCGTCGATCGATGTCGATCAAGCGGCCTGGTCGATGCCGAACAGACTCAGGCGCGAGGCCTGCAGACGCACGTGCTGACCGGCGGACAGCTGCAGCGCCTCGGCCTGTTCGCGACTGAGTTCCGCTTCCAGATGCTCGCCCTGCGCGCCGCGCAGCTCGACACGCGCGGCGGCGCCGAAGGCCAGCACACGTTCGACCGTCGCCGGCAGGCCCGGCGCATCCTGCGACGGATTGATCAGCAGCTCGTGCGGACGCGCATAGGCCTGCACCAGGCCGTGCTGCGCGCCTTCGATCGACGCCGCGGCGCCTTGCGCCAGCGTCTGATCGCCGACGCGCACGATGCCGCTGTCCACGCGGCCTTCGAAGCGGTTGACCGCGCCGAGGAAGCCGTAGACGAAGGGCGTCGCCGGGCGCTGGTAGACCTCGATCGGCGAGCCGACCTGTTCCACGCGCCCGTGATCCATCAGTACGACGCGGTCGGCGACTTCGAGCGCCTCTTCCTGATCGTGCGTGACGAAGATGCTGGTGATGTGCAGCTCGTCGTGCAGGCGGCGCAGCCAGCGGCGCAGTTCCTTGCGGACCTTCGCATCCAGCGCGCCGAAGGGCTCGTCCAGCAGCAGCACGCGCGGCTCGACGGCCAGCGCGCGGGCCAGCGCGATGCGCTGACGCTGACCGCCGGACAGTTGCGGCGGATAGCGGTCCGCCAGCCAGTCCAGCTGCACCAGCTGCAGCAGCTCATGCACCTTGCGCTTGATCTCCGCTTCCGGCGGACGCTGCTTGCGCGGCTTCACCCGCAGCCCGAAGGCCACGTTGTCGAAGACCGTCATGTGGCGGAACAGCGCGTAATGCTGGAAGACGAAACCGACTTCGCGCTCGCGCACGTGGGTGTCGGAGGCGTCGTTGCCGTCGAGCAGCACCTGGCCGCGATCGGCCGTCTCCAACCCCGCGATGATGCGCAGCAGCGTGGTCTTGCCGCAGCCCGACGGGCCCAGCAGCGCGGTCAGTTCGCCGGTGGGGAAATCCAGGCTGACGTCGCCCAGCGCGGTGAAGCTGCCGAAGGACTTGTGGATGTTGCGGACCTGGATGCTCATGCTTCTTCCTTCACGATGCTGCGGACAAGACGTCCGCCGGGCCGTCCCAAGGACGGCTTGCGCCCCTCGGGGGCCGCGCTGTACTCAGCGCTGGGGGCCAATACGTTCTGCCTGCCACTCGACGAGCTGCTTGAGCCCGAGGGTGACCAGCGCCAGCAATGCCAGCAGCGATGCGACCGCGAATGCCGCGGCGAACTGATATTCGTTGTAGAGGATCTCGACCTGCAGCGGCAGCGTGTTGGTCTGGCCGCGGATGTGGCCCGACACCACCGACACCGCGCCGAACTCGCCGAAGGCGCGCGCGTTGCACAGGATCACGCCGTAGAGCAGGCCCCACTTGATGTTGGGCAGCGTCACATGCCAGAAGGTGCGGAAGCCGCTGGCGCCGAGCACGGTCGCTGCTTCCTCTTCGTCCCGGCCTTGCGCCTGCATCAGCGGGATCAGCTCCCGGGCGACGAAGGGGAAGGTCACGAACACGGTGGCCAGCACGATGCCGGGCACGGCGAAGATGATCTTGATGTCGTGCTCCTGCAGCCATGGTCCGAACCAGCCCTGCGCGCCGAAGATCAGCACGTAGATCAGACCCGCGACCACCGGCGACACCGAGAACGGCAGGTCGATCAGCGTGATCAGCAGCTGCTTGCCTCGGAAGTCGTGCTTGGTGATGGCCCACGCGGCGCAGACGCCGAAGACGATGTTCAGCGGCACCGAGATCACCGCCGCCAGCAGCGTGAGCTTGATCGCGGACACCGCGTCGGGCTCGATCAGCGAGGCGAGGTAGGTGTCCCAGCCCTTGCGCAGCGCCTCGGTGAAGACGGCGGCGAGCGGCAGCAGCAGGAACAGCGCGAAGAAGGCCAGGCCCAGCGTCAGCAGCGTGTAGCGCACCCAGCGCTTCTCTGCCGTGGCGGGGTTCCCCTGGTAGTGGCCGGCGGTGCGCCCGCGGCCCAGCGTTGCGGCGGATCCAGCCATGTCAGCGCTTCCCGTCCACACCGTTGCGACGCAGGCTCCAGGCCTGCAGTCCGTTGATGCCCAGCAGCAGCAGGAACGAGAACACCAGCATCACGACCGCGATCGCGGTGGCGCCGACGTAGTCGTACTGCTCGAGCTTCGTGATGATCATCAGCGGGGTGATCTCGCTGACCATCGGCATGTTGCCGGCGATGAAGATCACCGAGCCGTACTCGCCCACCGCGCGCGCGAAGGCCAGCGCGAAGCCGGTCAGCAGCGCCGGCGTCAGCATCGGCAGCACCACCAGGCGGAAGGCCTGCCAGCGATGCGCGCCCAGCGAGGCGGCGGCTTCCTCGAGCTCCGTGTCCAGGTCCTCGAGCACCGGTTGCACCGTGCGCACGACGAAGGGCAGACCGATGAAGATCAGCGCGATCAGCACGCCCAGCGGCGTGAAGGCGACCTTGATGCCCAGCGGCTCCAGCCACCGGCCCATCCAGCCGTTGGGCGCGTACAGCGCGGTCAAGGCGATGCCGGCGACGGCGGTGGGCAGCGCGAAGGGCAGGTCGATCAGCGCGTCCACCAGCTTCTTGCCCCAGAAGTCGTAGCGCACCAGCGACCAGGCCAGGATGAAGCCGAAGATCACGTTGATGAACGCGCCCAGCAGCGCCGCGCCGAAGCTCAGCCGGTACGAGGCCAGCACGCGCGGCGAGGTCGCCGCGGCCCAGAAGGCCTCGGCGCCGTGGCCGGCGGACTTCAGGAACACCGCGCACAGCGGGATCAGCACCAGCAGCGAGAGATAGAAGAGCGTGAAGCCCAGCGTCGGCGCGAAGCCGGGCAGCACGCGGCGACGCTTGCGGGCGGGCGCGGGGGCGGCCTGCGTCGCGGGGAGCACGGCGGTGTTCATCGTCGGGTCAAGGCATCGGAGATCGGGATCGGGGCCGGACGATCAGCGGCGCGAGGCCATGATCTGGTCGTAGGTGCCGCCGTCGGCGAAGTGCGTCTTGCCGACCTTGGCCCAGCCGCCCAGTGTCTGGTCGACGGTGAAGAGCTTGATCGGCGCGTAGCGCTTCTCATGCTTCTTGAAGATCGCCGCATCGCGCGGACGGAAGTTGTTCTGCGCGATGATTTCCTGGCCTTCCGGCGTCCACAGGAAGTCCAGGTAGGCCTTGGCCAGCGCGGCGGAACCGCGCTTGGCGGCGACCTTGTCGACGACCGCGACCGGCGCGTCGGCCTCGATCGAGAGGCTCGGCGCGACGACCTCGAAGTTGCCCTTGCCGAATTCGTTCTCGATGAGCTCGGCTTCCGATTCGAAGGTCAGCAGCACGTCGCCGATGCCGCGTTGCGTGAACGTGGTCGTCGCGCCGCGGCCGCCGCCGTCCAGCACCGGCACGTTGGCCAGCACCTTGGAGACGAAGTCCTTGGCCTGCGCGTCGGTGCCGCCCTTGGCGATCACGCTGCCCCATGCGGCCAGGTAGCCGTAACGGCCGTTGCCGGTGACCTTGGGGTTGGGGATGATCACGGACACGCCGGGCCGCGCCAGGTCCGCCCAGTCCTTGATGCCCTTCGGGTTGCCCTTGCGGACCAGGAACAGCATCGTCGAGCTGTACGGCGCGGCGGCGTTCGGGAACTTGCTGCGCCAGTCGGCGCCGGTGAGGCCCTTCTCGGCCAGCGTGTCGACGTCGGTCGCCTGGTTCATCGTGACGACGTCGGCCTCCAGGCCGCCGATCACCGAGCCGATCTGCTTGGACGAGCCGCCGTGCGACTGGTTCACCGTGATCGTCTGGCCGGTCTTGGCCTTGTACGACGCGACGAACGCCGGATTGATCTGCTTGTAGAGCTCACGCGCCACGTCGTAGGAGACGTTCAGCAGCGTCGTCGGCTGATCCGCCGCGGCCGCCAGCATCGGCGCGCCCAGCAACGGCACCGCCGCGGCCAGCATCAGCGCCTGGCGGCGGGAGGCGGAGAACAGGGAACGGGTGTTCTGTCGGGCGTTGTTCTGGGTCATGGCGGACTGGGCAAGCGGGCGTGGGCCGGCGACGTTGAGGGTCGGGCTGCGAAGCTTGCCAAACAGTCCTTATTCCAGGAACGATTGTTTGGGCATTTGCTTATCTCGCATAACGCATATGCAAGAAAGGCAGAAGGCGGAGGCAGAGGAAAAGCGCCAGGACCGCGATCGGACACCGCCGGAAGCGCCTCCCCAAAGACCCCGAGGGCGGCCCCCGGTCGCGACCTGGGCTCTCACCATGCCTTCCCAGCGGCCGTACTGCCGCCGCCGGCGGGGGCGACATGGGCGCGCCCCGTGGAACGGAGTCTGGGCCGCGATGCGCCGCATCGCCAATGCGCAATGGGCGCAAGCTGCTGCGGGGCCGTCATATGCCCGGTCGGGCAAGGGCCGGCGCCCCGGCGGAGAGGTATTCCCACGGTCATCCCCCGTCGTTCCCTCTCAAGGGCGACCCGGGTGGCGTCCTCTGGACAGCTCGGATAGTCTGGGGTTTCGACGGCGTGGCGGCAGTCCGGTCGCCCAGGGAAAGAATGACATCGGAAGAGCGAGGTGCCGCGTCCATGATGAATGCCCCGATTCCCGACAACGAAGCCGAACGGCTCCAGGCACTGCGCGAGCTGCTGATCCTGGACACGCCGCCAGAGGAGCGCTTCGACCGCATCGTCGCGTTCGCCGCCGAGGAGTTCGGCGTGCCGATCGCGCTGATCACCCTGATCGACGACGACCGCCAATGGTTCAAGGCCCGCTTCGGGCTGGCGGTGTGCGAGACCGACCGCAAGAGCAGTTTCTGTGGTCACGCGATCCACGTGCCCGAGGTGATGGTGGTGGAGGACGCGACTCAGGATCCGCGCTTCGCGGACAACCCGATGGTGCTGGGCCCGCCGAACATCCGCTTCTACGCGGGCGCGCCGCTGGAGATCCGCCCCGGCGTGCGCGTCGGCACGCTGTGCCTGATCGACCGGCGGCGACGCGCGCTGGACGAGACCGACCTGGCCATCCTGATGAGCCTGCGCGACCTGGCGGTCTCGGAGCTGCTGGGCCAGGCGGTCGAGGAGGGGCGTTGATGCGGGTTTCTCAGCCTCAGCTCCTGCTGGTCGATCCCCACTCGCTGTTCCGCCGCACCGTCGCCATGGTGGCGCGGCAGCTGCAGATCGCGGAAGTCCACGAGTCGAGCAGCCTCGAGGCGGCTCATCGCCTGCTGGAGAACCAATCGATGGACGGCCTGCTGCTGGACATCGGCCAGGGGCTGGACGCCCTGGCGCTGCTGCAGAGCGTGCGGGCCGGGGCGTTGCGGTGCGCCGCCGACACGCCGGTCGCGCTGACCGCGGAGGCCTGCGACCTGGCCACCGCCCAGCTCTACAAGGAGCTCGACGTGCGGCGGATCATGCTCAAGCCGTTCAAGGTGAAGACGGCGCTGGAGGTGATCCAGGATCTGGCGCGGCCGGGCTCGCCGCCCGGCACGTCGCACTAGCCCGCGAGGGGCCTCACTCCACCCAATGCTGCGCGACCCACGGGGGCGGCAGCACGAAGCTGCGCAGATGGCGCCAGCGATGCTTCACGCCGCCGGCGAAGGCTGCGCGGAAGTGGTCCCACGGCTTCTCGTGCGGCGGGTCCTGCGTGTTCCAGCGACCCAGCAGCACGTCGGCCGGATTCGGACCGCCGGGGAAGGTCACGATGCGCGCGCCCGAGGGCAGGCGCGCCGGCTTGAAGTAGCGCAGCGGGAACGGCGGCAGGCAATGCAGGCGGAAGTGCCGCGTCCACAGGTGCGGCCAGAACTTGATGCCGCCGGGCACGGACGCGGTCACCCAATGCTGCTCGAAGCCATGCTTGTCGGCGACGGCCTGCGGGTTGGCGCGGAAGTTCTCGATGATGTGCGGGTACTTGCCCACCGGGAAACGGAACACCGAGGTCTGACCCAGGCGCTGCATCGGCTTGGCCCAGTTGCGGGCCAGGATGACGTCGTCCGGATGGCCGTGGCTGAAGTAGCCGTCGATGTTGTCGACGATCACCGAATCCAGGTCGACGAACAGCACCGGACCCGACAGGCCGGTCTTCTCGCCCATGTCGGCGCTCCACATCACCAGCTTGCGCCACTTGCCCAACGACTTCTTGGGCCATTCGCAGCCGAGCTCGGGCAGGTCGTAGGCATCGACCTCGGGACGAAGGCCTTCGGCGTTGTCGGTCAGGCAGACCAGACGGAAGTCGCCGGTGATGTGCCGACGCAGCATGCCGTACAGGCGGTTGACGTACTCAGGGCCGTAGGCGGTTCCCCATTTGACGCAGATGACTTGTTTCATGGGGCTCGTGCTCCTCTGGTTGTTATCCCTACTGGCTTCGGGGAAGTCCGTCACTATACGCATGCAGTTGTAAATGGTTTGCAAACGGGGCATTCCGAGCCGTGACGCCTGGCATCCCGGGATGGCGTCGGCCTCGCCCAACGGGGCGATCCTCGGAACGCGCGGCATTCAGGACGTCGCTTATTCGATTTCTGCGCTTGGACATGCCGTCAGCTTCGTTCCGGCCAGGAAGGCCGATGCCTAGAGTCGGCGACCATGACAGCCCTCGCCCCGCCCCTTTCCACCGCGGCTCCGGCCCACGCGACCGTCCCGGCGACGCCCGCCGCGCCGGCGGCCTTCGCCGATGCGCCGTCGCAGCACTTCGAGATCAACGCCTTCGATGAGCCGCTCGGCGCCGAGGTGGTGGGGCTGGACCTGACGCGAGCGCTGAACGACGCCGACTTCGCCCGGCTGCACCGCGCGCACCTGGATCACCACGTGCTGGTGTTCCGCGACCAGCGCATCACGCCGGCGCAGCACATCGCATTCAGCCGTCGCTGGGGGCCGCTCCAGATCCACGTGCTGCGCAACTTCCAGCTGGCGGGTCATCCGGAGATCCTGCAGGTCTCCAACGTGCGCGACGCGCAGGGCCAGCCCGTCGGGCTGGGCGACGCCGGGCAGTACTGGCACTCGGACCTCTCGTACAAGGAGCGCCCCAGCCTGGGCTCGCTGCTGCACGCGCAGGAGCTGCCGTCGGAAGGCGGGGACACGCTCTTCGCCAACCAGCATCACGCCTACGACGGTTTGCCGCTGGCGCTGAAGACCGCGATCGCCGGCAAGCGCGCCGAGCACAGCTACCTCGCGAAATACGAGGAGCTCCGCGCCCGCAACCCGTGGCGCCCCAAGCTGACGCCCGAGCAGATCGCCGAGGTGAAGCCGGTCCCGCAGCCGATCGTGCGCACGCATCCGGAGACCGGACGCCGCGCGCTCTTCGTCAGCGAGCACTTCACGACGCGCATCCTCGACGTGCCCGAGGACGAAAGCCGCGACCTGCTTGCACAGCTCTTCGAGCACAGCAGCCGCAAGAGCATCGTGTACCGCCACCAGTGGCTGTCCCATGACCTGGTGTTCTGGGACAACCGCTCGCTGCTGCATCTCGCCACGGGCTGCCCCGATCACCTGCGTCGACACCTCTACCGCACCACCATCGAAGGCGACGTTCCGGCATGAAGCTCCAGAAACTTTCCTCCCTGCTGCTCTCGGGCGCGCTCGCCGCGACCGGGGCGTTGTCGGCGACCTCCGCGCACGCCGAAGGCAAGATCCGCATCGCCGAGCAGTTCGGCATCGTGTACCTGCTGCTGAACGTCGCGCAGGACCAGCAGCTGATCGAGAAGCACGGCAAGGCCGCGGGCGTCGACATCCAGGTCGAGCGCGTGCAGCTCTCCGGCGGCCCGGCGATCAACGAGGCGCTGCTGTCCGGCAGCATCGACATCGCCGGCGCGGGCGTCGGCCCGCTGCTGACGCTGTGGGACAAGACGCAGGGCAAGCAGAACGTGCGCGGCATCGCCTCGCTGGGCAACTTCCCGTACTACCTGATCAGCAGCAACCCCGCCGTCAAGACCATCGACGACTTCGGCGACAAGGACCGCATCGCGCTGCCGGCGGTGGGCGTGTCGGTGCAGTCCAGGATCCTGCAGCTGGCCTCGGCCAAGCGCTGGGGCGATGCGCAGTTCAACAAGCTGGACCGGCTGCAGGTCGCGCTGCCGCACCCGGAAGCGACGGCGGCGCTGATCAAGGGCGGCACCGAGATCAACGCGCACTTCGGCAATCCGCCGTTCCAGGAACAAGGCTTGGCGGGCAACCCGAACGTCCACATCGTGCTGAACAGTTACCAGGTGCTCGGCGGGCCGGCGTCGGCGACGGTGCTGTACACGACGGAGAAGTTCCGGCGCGACAACCCGAAGACCTACCAGGCCTTCATCGGCGCGCTGGCCGAGGCGGCGGACTTCATCTCGAAGAACCCGGAGCGCTCGGCGGACATCTACATCAGGAACGAGAACTCCAAGGTGCCCAAGGAGCTGCTGCTGAAGGTGATCAAGAACCCGGAGGTGCAGTTCAAGATCACGCCGCAGAACACCTTCGCGCTGGCGTCGTTCATGCATCGCATCGGCGCGATCAAGAACAAGCCGGCGTCGGCGAAGGATTACTTCTTCGACGACCCGCACAACGCGGCCGGAAGCTGAGCATGAGCGCGGTGCTGGAGCAGCTCGACGCGGTGCCCGCCTGCGAGGCGTGCGGCGACCTGGCGGGCGCCCTCCCGCAGGACCGGCAGGCACGCCTGCGGGTCGATGGCGTCAGCCTCGACTACCGCAGCGATCGCGGCGTGGTGCGCGCGACGCATCGCGTCGGTTTCGACGTGCTGCCCTCGGAGCGCTTCGTGCTGCTCGGCGCGTCGGGTTGCGGGAAGTCCTCGCTGCTGAAGGCGGTCGGCGGGTTCGTCACGCCGGCGGAGGGGCGCATCCTCGTCGACGGCGAACCCGTGAACGGCCCGGGGCCGGACCGCATCGCGGTGTTCCAGGAATTCGACCAGCTGCCGCCGTGGAAGACGGTGCTGGAGAACGTCGCGTTCCCGCTGATCGCGTCGGGCACGGCGTCGCGCAAGCAGGCGCTGGAGCGTGCGCGCGACTGGCTGTCCCGCGTGGGGCTGGCCGACTTCGCGTCGGCCTATCCGCATCAGCTGTCGGGTGGGATGAAGCAACGTGTCGCGATCGCGCGCGCATTGGCGATGAAGCCGCGCGTGCTGCTGATGGACGAGCCCTTCGCGGCGCTCGACGCGCTGACGCGTCGCCGGATGCAGGACGAGTTGCTCGCGCTCTGGGAACAGGAGCGTTTCACGCTGCTCTTCGTGACGCACTCGATCGAGGAAGCGCTGATCGTGGGGCACCGCGTGCTGGTGCTGTCGCCGCATCCGGGACGCGTGCGCGCGGAGCTGAATGCGCAAGGCCTGACACCGGCGCAACGCGTCGCGCAGGCGCAGCGCATCGAGCAACTGCTCTTCGGCGATGAGCCGATCGCGGAGTCGGCGACTCCCGCTGCCGCCACTGCCAGCGGCGCCGCCACGGCAGCCGCCGCTGCTGCCGTGGCGCTGAACTGAGGATTCATCGATGACCGTCACCGTGCTGCCGACGCAGCGGCCGCTCGATCCACCGCTTCGCGCCGAGCGCGAAGAAGCGCTCGCCGATTACGTGCCCGTGCAGGTGGCCTCGATTCCGCTGTGGCGCCGCGCGCTGGATTCCAGCGCCTGGCGTCAGGCGGCGCTGCTGGCTTTGCTCGCCGGGCTCTGGGAAGTTGCTGCACGCGCGGCCGACAACGACCTGCTCTTCCCCTCGTTCTTCGCTGCGGCGCGGGCACTGTGGGACGGCCTGTACGGCGGCGAACTGCTGGTGCGGGCAGGGATCTCGCTGAAGCTGCTGCTGCAGGGATACGCGCTGGGTGTGGTGCTGGCGCTCGGACTGACGGCGCTGGCGACCTCGTCGCGCTGGGGCCGGGACTTGCTCTCGAGCCTGACGGCGATGTTCAACCCGCTGCCGGCGATCGCCTTGCTGCCGCTGGCCCTGTTGTGGTTCGGCCTGGGATCGGGCAGCCTGATCTTCGTGCTCGTTCACGCGGTGCTGTGGCCACTGGCCCTGGCAGCATCGGCGGGCTTCTCGTCCGTGCCGGAAACGCTGCGCATGGCGGGCCGCAACTACGGGCTCACGGGACCGCGCTACGTCGCGCAGATCCTGCTGCCGGCGGCGTTGCCGTCCATCCTCTCGGGCCTGCGCGTGGGCTGGGCCTTTGCGTGGCGGACGCTGATCGCCGCCGAGCTGTTCTTCGGCGCATCGTCGGGCCAGGGCGGCCTGGGCTGGTACATCTTCCAGAACCGCAATGAACTGCAGACCGATCGGGTCTTCGCAGGGCTGGCCCTGGTCATCCTGATCGGATGGCTGGTCGAGCGGCTGGTCTTCAGCACCATCGAGAAGGCGACAGTCACGCGGTGGGGCATGCAGCGGTGAGTTGGGTCTGATTCGACCGATCGGTTCTCGCCGGCAGGTCGTCGTGGGCAATGCCCAGCCGTTTCGCCAGCGCTGCAAGACGCTTGTCGGAGGCCCACAAGCGGGCACCTGGCGTCTTCAAGGTCGACATCAGCAGCGACATGTCGACGAGCCCACACCCTTTGCCGTGGATGTCTTCATCTTCGATCAGGCGGATGACCTCGTCCAAGCTGACCGGTGCGCTGTGATCCAGTTCGTCCATGGTCGAGAGGGCATTGGCTCGGGGCTGCGGCAACGACCCGCAGCGCAGCTCGCCGATGATCATCGGATGGGCGAGGACGACGTCCATTTCCAGCAGCGCCAATAACGCAGGATTGCGACGCCGGAAATGGTCGATCCAGACCGAAGTGTCAACAACGACCTTCCTCATTCCCAGCCCTCCGGAACGTCGAGGGACGGCCGACGTCGAGGGACATCCGGGAGGTCGGGGGCGATTCCTCCCATGTCGGCAAGCCTGAACTGAGCCTGGCGGGCGATGAATGCACGGAGCGCCGCGTTGATGAGGTCGCGCTCCTCGACGGGCTGGTCAGCGACGGCAAGGGCGCGTTGGTAGAGAGCTTGGTCGATCACGGTTGTCCTTTCCCAGAATCGCTCCGCGGCGTTGTCACCGAAACCGCTTCAGTGACTCGACCCGCACATCGGCTCGCGAAGGCATCAGGTTGATCTCATTGCCCTCCGACGTCACTGGCTGGTTCTTGTGTTCCTTGCCATCGCGCTCACTGAGTTCCGTAGTCCGCATCGCATAAAGGCGTAGAAGCGGTCGACGGCGGATGGCGTGACGACGAGAGTGGCGCGCTGGCGACTGCTTCTCCGCTCTACCGCATGGGCGAGACGCGACAGCACGAAGCACATCACGAAGTAGCACCCGGCCAGCGTGCCGTAGACCGCCACCGGCTGCACCAGCACCTGCGCGTTGACCTGGCCGGCGATGAAGGACAACTCCGACAGCCCGATGATCGTGCCCAGCGAGGTCTCCTTGATCGTCGACGCGAACTGGTTGACCAGCGAGGGCAGCATGTGCCGCAGCGCCTGCGGCAGCAGCACCAGACGCAAGGACTGACCCCGCGACAGGCCCAGCGCCTCAGCGGCCAGGCGCTGGCCGGACGGCAGCGACTGCAGTCCCGCACGCACGATCTCGGCCAGGTAGGCGGCGTCGAAGATCACCAGCGCCGCCAGCATCGTGTTGAACTGGTCCGTCTTGTGGCCGGTCACCGCCGGCAGGAAGAAGTAGGCCCAGAACACCACCATCAGCAGCGGTGTCCCGCGCACGACGTAGACCAGCGCGGTCACCGGCCAGCGCAGCCAGGCGCGCCGGCTCACGCGCGCGATGCCGAGCAGCACGCCCAGCGGCAAGGCCAGCAGGAGGCCGAGCGCGGCCAGCAGCACGGTCAACGCCAGCCCGCCAAGGGGTCCGTTCGGGTACTGCCCCACCAGCACGTACAGCCAGTAGGTGTCGATCATCTCGGCGATGCTCATCGCGACACGCTCCTAGTCATCACGACCGCTTCAATGGCCGGCCGGCCGCACCGGATACCGGCGCTGGTACAGCACGCCCGCGCCGGTGATCAGCATCGACACGCCGAGGTAGGTCGCCGTCGCCATCGCGAAGGTCTCGAAGCCGCGGAAGGTCGCGGACTCCACGCGCTGCGCCTGGTACATCAGCTCGGCGGCGCCGACGACCGTCGCGATGCTGGTGTTCTTCCAGAGATTCAGCGTCTGCGAAATCAGCGGCGGCACCGTCGCGCGCAGCGCCTGCGGCAGCACGACCCATCGCACCGAGCCGGCGAAGCGCAGGCCCATCGCGCGTGCAGCCTCCCACTGTCCCGGCGGCACCGACCGCAGGCCGGAACGCACGTCCTCCGCCATGAAGGCCGCCGTGTATACCACCAGCGCGGCGAGCGCTGCGGCGGCCTCGATGTTGCCGGCGTAGAGCCAGGCCTTCACGCCGTCGGGCAGCAGCTCCGGCACCGCGAAGTACCAGAACAGCATGTGCGCCAGCAACGGCACGTTGCGCACCGCTTCGACGTAGGTCCAGGCCAGCGCGCGCAGCGGCGGGAACGGCGCCAGACGCGCCAGCGCGATCAAGGTGCCCAGCGGCAGCGCGATCACCAGCGCGAGCACCGTCAGCGTCAGCGACAGCCGCACGCCGGCCAGGAGCCAGTCGAGGAACTGCCCTTGCAGCAGCACCGAGAAGTCGAGATGAGGCATGGCGTCGGAGAGAGGGGGGAAGGAGCGGGTCAACGGCGGCGGCGATCGACCGCCGATGTGGCCTCCGAAATAAACAACGCCCCGGCCGAAGCCGGGGCGTGCTCGCATCGGATGACAAGGTAGATCAGTTCATCTGGGTCGTGCTCAGCCCTCCACTTGGTCGCTATCGATCTTGAAACTGCGCGTCTGGAATTTCAGACGCGTCGCCGGTCCGTACCACTTGTTGAACAGCTGCTCGGCGGTGCCGTTGGCCTCGAGCTCGCGCAGCGCGCCGTCCACCTGTGCCTTCAACTGGGTCTCGCCCTTGCGCAGGCCCAGCGCCAGCGGTTCGACGCTGAGGTTGGCCGACAGGATCTCGTACTGCGACGCCGCCGGGCCGAGCTTGGCGTACTGGTCCAGCAGCGACACCTCGTCGTTGACGAAGGCCACGCCCTTGCCCTGCTGCAGCGCCTGGAAGGCCTGCGGACCGGTGTCGAAGGTGACGACGTCGACCGTCGGCACGGCCTTGCGGACGTTGGGTTCCTGCGTGCCGCCCTTGATGGTCACGACCTTCTTGCCGGCCAGCTGGTTCAGCGCCTTGATGCCGCTGTCCTTCCTGACCAGCACCTTCTGTCCGGTGACGAAGGTGGTCAGCGAGAAGTCGATCACCGCCTCGCGTTCCTTGTTGTGCGTCAGGCTCGCGGCCAGCACGTCCACGTGGCCCTGCTGCAGCTCGGGAATGCGCGCCGCCACCGCCAGCTGCTTCAGCCGCAGCTTCACGCCGAGCTTCTGCGCCACCGCCTTCGCGAGATCGACCTCGTAGCCGACGATCTCGCGGGTCTTCGGGTCGATGAAGCTGTTGGGCTCGTCCGTGCCCAGCACGCCCACCACGAGCTCGCCCTTCTTCTTGATGTCGTCCAGCTGGTCCGCATGGGCAATGCCAAGCATGGCGGCCGAGGTGGCGATCACGAGCAGGGCGCGGCGGGTCACGGTCAAGGTCATGGCGTCGGTGTCCTTTCTTGGGAGCAGGGGAGCGGTGGAGCGGTGGTTCACGATGGACATCAGCTTAGGAACGCCGACCTTCACGCGGAACGAACGGATGGGCATATGCAAACGCGGCTTTCGCACGTCCCCTCCCCGGACGCGAGCAACCTGCACGTCTTCGCCGGCACCTACGGCGAGTACCTGATGGGCAAGGTCGGCAAGGTGTTTCCGGCGCCGGGCGCGGCGGTGCTGCCATGAGGGCGTTGGCCGCTCATGCCATCCGCGGATAAGCTGCTGCGACAACCGCGCTTGGAGGCCATCGCTTCCAGCAGATAACCTGCGCGGTTTGCCCGCGCCCGGCACCACCCCCGCCGGACGCGTCGCCCGACCATCCCACCAGGATCACAAGGAGCGCCCATGAGTGCCAAGGAGACTTCTTCCACCCCCGTGCAGCAACGGTCTGAACGCGTCCTCGAGCGCCCCGCCGTGCTGGACCTGATCGGCAACACGCCGCTGGTCCCCGTGCATCGGCTCGACACCGGCCCCTGCCAGTTGTTCCTGAAGCTCGAATCGCAGAACCCCGGCGGCTCGATCAAGGACCGCATCGGCCTGTCGATGATCGAGGCCGCCGAGCGCGACGGCCTGCTCCCGCCCGGCGGCACCGTCGTCGAGGCGACCGCCGGCAACACCGGCCTCGGGCTCGCCCTGGTCGCGCGCGCGAAGGGCTATCGCGTCGTGCTGGTCGTGCCGGACAAGATGTCCGCGGAGAAGGTGCTGCAGCTGAAGGCGCTCGGCGCCGAGGTCCACATCACGCGTTCCGACGTGGGCAAGGGCCATCCCGACTACTACCAGGACCGCGCCGCGCGCCTGGTCCCGGACATCCCCGGCGCCTGGTACGCCGACCAGTTCAACAACCCCAACAACCCGCTCGCCCACGAGACCACGACCGGTCCGGAGATCTGGCAGCAGGTCGGCCACCGCATCGACGCGATGGTCTGCGGCGTGGGCTCCGGCGGCACGATCACCGGGCTGTCGCGCTTCTTCGCGAAGGTGCGCCCGGGGCTGGACATGGTGCTCGCCGATCCGGCGGGCTCCATCCTCAAGGACTTCATCGAGACCGGCAGCTTCGGCGAGGCCGGCTCCTGGGCCGTCGAAGGCATCGGCGAGGACTTCATCCCGCCCATCGCCGACCTCAGCGGCGTGCGCCACGCCTACTCGATCACCGACGAGGAAAGCTTCGCCACCGCGCGCGACCTCTACCGCGCCGAGGGCATCCTGGCCGGCTCCTCGACCGGCACGCTGCTGGCCGCGGCGCTGAAGTACTGCCGCGCGCAGACGACGCCCAAGCGCGTCGTGACGCTGGTCTGCGACACCGGCACCCGCTACCTGTCCAAGGTCTACAACGACCCGTGGATGTTCGACCAGGGCCTGCTCAAGCGCGCGACCAAGGGCGACCTGCGCGACCTGATCGCGCGCCTGCCCGAGGACGGCGCCGTCATCAGCGTGAGTCCCGAGGACACGCTGGCCACCGCCTTCTCGCGCATGCGCCAGGCCGAGGTCTCGCAGCTGCCGGTGCTCAAGGACGGCAAGCTCGTCGGCCTGCTCGACGAGTCCGATCTGCTCGCCCAGATGCACATGGACGCGCGCCACTTCAAGGACAGCGTCGACAGCGCGATGAGTCATGATGTGCAGACCCTGCCTCCCGGCGCGCCGCTGTCCGACCTGATCGCCCAGCTGCGCAAGGGCCTGGTGGCCGTGATCGCCGACGATCGCGGCTTCCACGGCCTCGTCACCCGTTTCGACCTGTTGAACCACCTGCGAAAGGGCTTGTCATGAGCCACGACTCCGACAACGACAACCAGTACTCCCACGGCGCGGATCTGCGCTTCGACACCCGCGCGATCCACGGCGGCCAGCATCCCGATCCGACGACCGGCGCGGTGATGCCGCCGATCTACGCGACCTCGACCTACCGCCAGCAGAGCCCCGGCGTGCACCAGGGCTACGAATACGGCCGCACGCACAACCCGACCCGCCAGGCCTACGAGCGCGCGATCGCCAGCCTGGAAGGCGGCGTGCAGGGTTATGCGTTCTCGTCGGGCCTGGCCGCGATGGCCACGGTGCTGGACACGCTGGACGCCGGCTCGCACATCGTCGCCGGCGACGACCTCTACGGCGGCAGCTACCGGCTGTTCGAGCGCGTGCGCAAGCGCAGCGCCGGCCTGCAGGTCACCTACGTCGACAGCAGCAAGCCGGAGAACGTCCGCGCCGCGCTGCGTCCCGAGACGAAGATGATCTGGATCGAGACGCCCAGCAACCCGCTGCTGACGCTGACCGACCTGGCGGCCGTCGCGAAGATCGCGCGCGAGCACGGCGCGCTGGCCATCGCCGACAACACCTTCGCCAGCCCCTGGTCGCAGCGCCCGCTGGAACTGGGCTTCGATGCGGTAATGCACTCGGCCACCAAGTACCTGAACGGTCACAGCGACGTGATCTCCGGCGTGGTGGTGGTCGGCGGCGAGCAGCGCCAGGCGGCGCTGCGCGAGCAGCTCGAGTTCCTGCACAACGCCGTCGGCTCGATCGCCGGGCCGTTCGACAGCTTCCTCGCGCTGCGCGGGCTGAAGACGCTGGCGCTGCGCATGGCGCGCCACAACGAGAGCGCGCTGGAACTCGCCGGCTGGCTGGAGGCGCAACCGAAGGTGCGCCGCGTCTACTACCCGGGCCTGGAGAGCCACCCGCAGCTCGCGCTGGCCAAGCGCCAGATGCGCGGCGGCGGCGGGATGATCAGCGTGCAGCTGGACACCGATCTGGCCGGCGCGCGCCGCTTCCTGGAACGGGTGCAGATCTTCTCGCTGGCGGAAAGCCTGGGCGGCGTCGAGAGCCTGATCTCGCTGCCGGCGCTGATGACGCACGCGTCGATCCCGGTCGAGACGCGCGAGCGTCTGGGCATCACCGATTCGCTGGTGCGGATCTCCGCCGGCATCGAGGACATCGAAGACCTGCGCGATGACTTGAAGGCGGGGCTGGCCGCGATCTGACCGCGGGATCCGCGTCCGCGTCCGACGTCCGTCAGACGCCGCTCCGATGACCATCGGAGGACGGCGGCGGCGGCCGCGGCGGCCACCACAACGAACGCGCCGGGGCCGGGAGGCCGCCGGCGCGTTCTGCTTTTCCGAACCGCAGTCCGCACAAGAAACGAAGTACAGCGTGAAGAATGCGTGAAGATATGCGCGTCAACCGCGCGATGAACTGGACCGCCAGGGGCATGGACTCCACCTGACCGGACCGACTCGCTGTCGGAAAAACCTTCGCTTGGCTCGTCTTAACTTCCGTTTAAGCGAAGTTCGTTATCATCCTGCTTCGTCTTTCTCGGAGGCCCCGCCATGTCCACCCTCAACTACCGTCACCTCCACTACTTCTGGGTCGTCGCCAAGGAGGGCGGCTTCGCCCGGGCCGCCGACCGCCTGGGCATGGCGGTCCAGACGATCAGCGCGCAGGTGCGGGAGCTGGAGCGCTCGCTGGGCCACCAGCTGCTCAAGCCCGAAGGTCGCGGCCTGGTGCTGACCGAAGCCGGCCAGGCCGCCTTCGCGAGAGCGGAGGAGATCTTCCAGATCGGCCAGATGGTCCCGAACGAGGTCCACGAAGCGGCCACGCAGCGCGTGCAACGGCTGTCGGTGGGCCTGTCGGACGGCTTGTCGAAGCTGGCCGCGCACGCCCTGCTCGCGCCGGTGCTGGACACCCCGCAACTGCGCCTCGTCTGCCATGAAGGCGAGGTGGACCAGCTGATCGGCGAGCTCGCGCTGCACCACCTCGATCTGGTGCTCACCGACCAGCCCGCCCCGGTCAATCCGACGCTGCGCATCACCAGCCAGCTGCTGGCGAGCACGACCGTCGACTGGTACGGCCCGTCGGAGTTGATCGAGCGCGCCCGTCGTGCGCCGAACAAGGGCTTCCCGTACGTGCTGGAGACGCTGCCGGTCTTGCTGCCGACCCGTCACGCGTCCCTGCGCTCGGGCCTGGAGCGCTGGTTCGAGCAGCACCACATCCGTCCGCAGATCGTCGGCGAGTTCGAGGACAGCGCGCTGATGAGCGTCTTCGCCGCCCGTGGCCTGGGCGTGTTCCCGGTCAGCCGCCTGGGCGCCGACGACCTCTCGCTGATGGCCGGCCTGCACCTGCTGGGCCAGACCGAAGTGGTCGAGGACGTCCACGCGATCTACTCGCGCCGCGGCCAGAACCACCCCCTGGTGGCCAAGCTGCTGGAGCGTCGCGGCACCCCGATCCCTCTGAATGAACTCGAAACGGAAATTGCTTCAGCAAAATGAGCAATAAGCAGGTTTATTCGATGTGACGATGGCGTTAAGGTCGGGTCCTCATGCGCGCGCGAGCGCGCTTCCCGTTCAACGGTCTACACGGCTTCCACGGCTCCAGGAGAACTTCTCATGAGCGACTTCCAACGACAACCGGCGTCCCCCTCGAGCTGGACGCCCGCCACTGCCAACGGCGGCGATTCGGTCTTCACCCAGCGCGCCGACGTGGCACGCGTGCTGCGCAACACCTACGCGCTGCTGTCGATGACGCTGTTGTTCAGCGCCGCGGTGGCGGCCGCCGCGGTCGCGTACCGGCTGCCCGCCCCGGGCATGATCCTGACGCTGATCGGCTACTTCGGCCTGCTGTTCGCGATCCACAAGACGCAGAACAGCGCGGCTTCGGTGCCGCTGGTGTTCGCGCTGACGGGCTTCATGGGCTACACGCTGGGCCCCTTGCTGGGCGCGATCCTGAAGATGGCGGGCGGCGCCAGCATCATCGCCATGGCGATGGGCACCACCGGCGCGACCTTCCTGGTGCTGTCGGCCTACGTGCTGGCGACCAAGAAGGACTTCAGCTTCATGGGCGGCTTCCTGTTCGCCGGCATGATCATCGCGATCCTGGCGTCGCTGGCCAACCTGTTCTTCCAGCTGCCGCTGCTGTCGGTGGTGGTCTCGGGCGTGGTGGCGCTGCTGTCGGCGGGCATGATCCTGTTCCACACCAGCATGATCGTGAACGGCGGCGAGCGGAACTACGTGATGGCCACCGTCAGCCTGTTCGTGTCGCTGTTCAACCTGTTCACCAGCCTGCTGAGCATCTTCGGCTTCGCCGGCTCCAGCGACGACTGATGCAGCGGTTGATACAAGCCAGGCAGGACAAGCGATGAAGACCTTCCTGTGGTCCGTGACCGGGCTGTTCGCGCTGCTCTGGAGCGGACTGGCCTGGGCCACGGCGGGACTGGTGCGCTGGACGGTGGAGGCCCTCTCCACCGGCCGCGCGGCCGAGCTCGGCAAGGGCGCGGTCGAGTTCAAGTTCCCGGCCTGGGTCGAGCCCTTCCTCGATACCGGCCTGCTCGAGGCCGTGCAAGGCGCCGTGCAGTGGTTGATGGAAATGGCCGGCACCGGCGCGCCGATGGCGGGCACGGCGATCGGCTGGCTGGTCCCGGTGGTCTGGGTGACCTGGGCCTTCGGGCTGACGGTGCTGCTCGTGATCGCGCTGGTGCTCAATCACCTGATCAAGCGCCTGCCCCGCACCGGCGCGCCGCTGGCCGCGGCGCCGCGCTGAAGTCGTCGGGCGTTCAGCCCCCGCAGGGCTGGACGATGCCGTCGCCGTGAGGCGCGGCCCGGAACTCCGGCAACTGCTCCACCGCGGTCGCATACGCGATCAAGGTCTGCAGACGGTCCGCCGGCGGCAACAGCTCCGGCGTCATCTGCCGGACGAACTCCCACATCACGCCGATCGTCACGCCCGCCAGGCCGATGCCATCGCGCGCGGCGGACAGCGGCGCCTTCGCCATCTCGGCATCCAGCTCGATCAAGGCCGCGCGCAGCTGGCCGCCGACGCGCTCCAGCCAGGGCGCGTGCTGCTTGTCGTCGGGACGCAGCTGCTGCTCGTAGACCGCCTGCACGCTCTTGTCCGTGGCCGCGAGGGCGAGGCCCGTCAGCCGCAGCGCGCGCTTGAGCGCCGGATCGCTGGGCGGCAGCAGGGCGCGGCCGGGCGACAGGGCCTGCGCGTACTGCAGGATCAGCGTGGAGTCCATCAGCACCGTGCCGTCGTCGCAGACCAGGGTCGGCGCCTTGACGACGGGGTTGATGCGGCTGAACTCGTCGAAGGTGCGGAACACCGAGAGCGACTGGTGCTCGAAGTGCAGGCCGAGCAGCTGCATCGCGATCGCGGCGCGGCGGACGTAGGGAGAGTCGAGCATGCCGATGAGCTGCATGGCGGATCCTTTCGGCGGTGGATACATTGACGCGGTGGCGGCGGCCGGCTCGCTCGGCGCGCTCAGGCGCCGGGCGGCAGCACCACGGTGAAGCGGTAGAGGCAGCACTCGTCCTCATGGAGCGTGCGGACCTCGCGGGTGATCTCGCCGACGGCCTGGCCGCGGATGACACCCGGCCAGAACTGCGCGGCCGGCGTGTTGGCCATCAGGTGGTAGACCTCCCAGCGGCCGGGGAAGCGGGCCAGCACCTCGCCCGCGGCACGCGCCGCCAGGCCGTGGCCGCGGTACCCGCGGGCGAGGAAAAAGTAGCCCATGTTGTGATCCGAGTCCGGCTGCTCGCATTCGCCGTCGACGACCGCGAAGCCCGCGAGTTCACCGCCGACCCAGATCAGGAACGGATGCACGTCGGCCTGCGCCCAGTACGGGGCCTTGGGTCGCAGCTGATAACGGCCCTCGTGCGCGAACGCCACCGGCGTCCACTCGCTGAGGTCGTAGTTGTAGAACTGCATGAGGTTCTCGATGCGCGGCAGGTCGTCCGGCGCAGCGCGCTCGATCTTGAGCGTCGGCGTGTCCGGCAGCGGGACCGGGATCGAGTCGTCAAAGGACGCGGGTTGTGTCTCCATCGTGGCTTCCTTCAGGCGCTTCTCTGCTACGTGTCCGGGACGGGCTCCGCGCCGGGGCGCGGCGTGCGTCGCGGCGATCAGGCGGGTGACGGCGGGAACGCGTCGTCGAACGGAGACCTCACGCCGGCGAGCGCGCGGATGCGGTCCATCCAGCCCAGCACCGCGAGCGTCTCCGCATGCGGCACCACCGGACTCTCGATCTCGCCGGCATGCACGCAGCGCATCGTCTCGCGGATCTCGTACTCGAAGCCGTTGATCTCGAAGCGGCGCTCGATCGTCTCGGGCGTGCCGCGCGCCGGCAGCCACTGGGCACGCGTCGCCTCCCAGAAGGTCTCCGGCAGCACGATTGCTCCCGCCCCGCCGAGGATGTGCATCGTGTTCGGCGCGAAGGTGTCGATGGCGCACTGGAACTGCGACGTCAGTCCGTCGCCGAAGTCGAGCGTCACCGCCAGTCCGGCGTCGACGCCGGTCGGCGCCAGCCGGGCCTTCACGGCCAGATCCACCAGGGGCGGGACTTCGCCGAGCGCGTGCTGCAGCACCCATCGCGTGGCGGTCAGGTTGTAGATGCCGATGTCCAGCAGTGCGCCGCCCGCCAGCGCGGGGCTGAAGATGCGGCTGTCGGGGTCATAGGGCGCGGGGAAGCAGAAGCTCGACTGCATGCCGCGCAGCGCGCCGAGCCGGCCTTCGCGCAGCCAGGCCGCGAGGTCCTGGTACAGCGGCAGGAAGCGCGTCCACACCGCCTCCATCAGGAAGACGCGGTGCGTGCGCGAGGCCTCGACCAGACGCCGGCCCATCTCCTGGTTCGGCACCAGCGACTTCTCGCACAGCACGGCCTTGCCGGCCTGGAGCGCGGCCAGGACGTACTCGTAGTGCTGACCGTGCGGTGTCGCGACATAGACGCCATCGACGACCGGATCGTTCATCACCGCGGCGGGATCGGTGTGGGCGAGCACGGCGGGCTCGCCGGCCGGCGACCAGCGCTCGGCGAACTGCTGCGCGCGATGCGCGTCGCGGCCGCAGACCGCGTGGAGACGGCAGCCGTCGAGCTGCGCGACGGCTTCGGCGAAGCGGTGCGCGATCGAGCCGGGGCCGATCACGGCCCAGTGGAAAGTGCGTTCGGACATGAGCGGCGATGCTAATCGGGTCGACCCGTCGCGGACTGCCGTCGCGCGGCTCTCAGGGTTGTCCCGGGGTGGGTTCTCCACGGGGCGGACGGCGCCCATGGCGTTCGGCTTCGAGAGGCGCTTCGGCTAAGGTGACGGACTCGCACAACACGAATGCCCGCCCACAAGACGGGCCGTCTCCCATGAGGATTCCCTTCGTCCTGGCCGCCACCGTGGCCCTCGCCGTTCCCGTGATGGCCCAGACGGCCGCGCCCGCCGCGCCTGCCGTGTCCACCAACGCCTCCGCCGGCAAGCCGGCCACGGACACGACCGCGGCCAGCGCGGCGAGCGTCGCGAACCCGCTGCTCGCGCCGAGCACGCTGCCGCTGCAATACCCGCCCTTCGACAGGATCCGCGACGCCGACATCGGACCCGCGATCGACCAGGGCATGGCCGAGCAACTGGCCGAGGTCGCCGCGATCGCCGACAACCCCGCGGCGCCGACCTTCGACAACACCATCGTTGCGCTGGAGCGCGGCGGTCGCACGCTGGGGAGAGCCACCACGCTGCTGATGAGCCTGACCGGCGCCGACGCCAATCCCGCGCGTCTGAAGCTGCAGGCCGACTACGCGACGAAGCTGGCCGCGCACCGCGACGCGATCCAGCTGAACCCGACGCTGTTCGCGCGCATCGAGTCGCTGTACCAGCGCCGCGCGTCGCTCGGCCTGGGCGCCCAGGAGCAGCGGCTGATCGAGCGCCAGTACAACCAGTTCCTGCGCGCCGGCGCGAAGCTGGACGAGGACGGCAAGGCCCGCATGAAGGCCATCAACGCCGAGATGGCGCAGCTGGGCGCGCGCTTCAACCAGAACGTGCTGGCGGAGGTGAACGACTCGGCCGTGATCGTCGACAGCCTCGACGAGCTGAAGGGATTGAGCGATGAGCAGATCTCCGCCGCCGCATCCGCCGCGAAGGAACGCGGCCTGGACGG
Organism: Roseateles noduli; assembly: GCF_050626985.1. NCBI lineage: Bacteria > Pseudomonadati > Pseudomonadota > Betaproteobacteria > Burkholderiales > Sphaerotilaceae > Roseateles > Roseateles noduli. Next base: position 4,940,059 of record NZ_CP192463.1, on the reverse strand, counting down.
CAAGTACCTGATCGCGCTGCTGAACACGACCGGCCAGCCGGTGCTGGCGCAGCTGGAGAACCGTGCGCTGCGCCAGCGGATCTACGAGGCCTCGGTGGTGCGCGGCTCGCGCGGCAACGCCTACGACAACACCGCGCTGGTGTCGCGCGTCGTTTCGCTGCGTGCCGAGCGCGCGAAGCTGCTCGGCTTCGCGACGCATGCGGACTTCGTGCTGAAGGACGAGACCGCCCGGAACCAGCAGGCCGTCAACGGCATGCTGCGCCAGCTGGCGCCGGCGGCGGTCGGCGCCGCGCGCCGCGAGGGCGCGGAACTGCAGGCGATCATCGACCGCGAGCAGAAGGCGAAGAAGCAGCCGACCTTCCAGTTGGCGGCGTGGGACTGGAGCTTCTACAGCGAGAAGCTGCGAGCCGAGAAATACGGCTTCGACGAGGCGCAGCTCAAGCCCTACTTCGAGATGAAGCACGTGCTGGAGAACGGCGTGTTCTACGCGGCGGGGCAGCTGTACGGCCTGAAGTTCAAGCAGCGCCACGACCTGCCGGTCTACCACCCGGACGTGCTGGTCTACGACGTGTTCAACGCCGACGGGTCGCAGCTGTCGATCTTCATCGCCGACATGTACGCGCGGCCGTCCAAGCGCGGTGGCGCGTGGATGAACGCGTACGTCGACCAGAGCGGGCTGATGAACCAGAAGCCGGTGGTGGCGAATCACCTCAACATCCCGAAGCCGGCGGACGGCAAGCCGACGCTGCTGACGTGGGACGAGGTGACGACGATGTTCCACGAGTTCGGGCATGCGCTGCACGGCATGTTCTCGAACGTGAAGTACCCGAGCATGGCCGGCACCAAGGTGCCGCGCGATTTCGTCGAGTACCCGTCGCAGGTCAACGAGATGTGGGCGGACTGGCCGAGCGTACTCGCCAACTACGCGAAGCACTACAAGACCGGCGAGCCGATGCCGCGCGCGTTGCTGGACAAGGTGCTGGCGGCCAAGCAGTTCAACCAGGGCTTCGCGACGACGGAGTACCTGAGCGCGGCGAGCCTGGACCAGCGCTGGCACCAGCTGCCGCTGGATCAGGTGCCCGACGCCGACGGCGTGATGGCCTTCGAGGCCAAGGCGCTGCGCGAGGAAGGCTACGACTACGACGCGGTGCCGCCGCGTTACCGCACGCCCTACTTCAGCCACATCATGGGCGGGTACGCGGCGGGTTACTACGCCTATGTCTGGTCGGAGGTGCTCGACGCCAACACGGTGCAGTGGTTCAAGGCCAACGGCGGCCTGAAGCGCGAGCTGGGCGACGCGTTCCGCGCGAAGCTGCTGTCGCAGGGCGGCAGCCAGGACGCACTGACGCTGTTCCGCGGCGTCGTCGGCCACGAGCCGCAGATCCAGCCGCTGCTGGAGCGCCGCGGCCTGGTCATCGAGAAGACGAGGACGGCGGGCAAACCGCAGGCATCGACGCCACAGTAATCTGGGGGAGACGGCCCACCCGGAGGTGGGTTGTCACCTGTGGTTCGTCAAAGGGCGCTCATCGAGGCGCCCTCTTTCGTTTTTGAGAGGACTCACCCGCCCGTCTTGTCCAGATCGCTCGCGTCCTCGTTCCCCTGCTGCGTGATCAAGCGCTGCATCAACGCGAAGAACCGGTCGTAGAACTGTCCGGCGGGGATGGTTTCGGAGGCGACCTTCACGAGCGACTCCGTCGACGACGACAGCGGCACCGAGATCGAGCCGATCGCGCTCACGCCCAGGCTGGTGGAATTCGCGCTGCGCTTGACGTTGTAGCGGTCCTGCAGTGCCGAGACATAGGCCGTCGCCAGCTTCCCGCTACCGCCTTCCGGCACGCACACCACGGTGAAGCTGATCTCCACGTGCACCTCGCCCTCGGGCTGGAAGCGCTTGGTGCCCGAGATCGAATCCGGCAGCGCCGCGTTGATCACGTAGCCCTGGCTCAGCAGCGCGCGCCGCGCCGCTTCGCAGGTGTCCTGCACGCTCGAATCGAACAGGCGCGAGAAGGTCTCGTCCGACGCGAAACGCTCGTTCTGGTAGACGGAGTTCTTGCGCTCGGCGCTCGTCCCGAAGGTGCCGCAGCCCGTCATCAAGGTCGCGGCCAAGGCAGCCATCGCGAACGGGCGCAGCGATGCGGGGAGAAAGGAAAAAGGGCGTCGGATCATCGTCGTCAGGCCGTGATCGGCCAGCGACAGATTATCCGCGCCCTGACTTAGAGGAGGTTGAGGCGGTGGCTCAGTGCGTGCTCAGCGTGCTCGACAGGTGCTCGACAGCTGCTCGAAACGCGCTCAATGCGTCGTCTGCGCGGTCAGCAAGGTCTGCCAGTCGCCGTCGACGCAGGCCGACAGCCGACGGGCGCAGCCCGGGCAACGTTGCCAGTGCTCGGTCGCCGCGGACAGCAGGGCAGGCCAGTAAGGACGGTCGCCTTCGCAGCGGCTGCGCGGGATGACCAGCGCGATCTCCTGATCATCGGCCTGACCGTTCGCGTCGATGTAGGACAGCTGCGCGCGCACCACCACCGTCAGCGGCGTGGAGAGCAGCAGCTCGGCGTTCACGCAATGGGAGGGGCGGAAGTCGGGATGGATCGGGGCCGGAGCCCGGGGAGCGCTTCCAACGGCGGCGGAGAAGGTGTTCATCTTGTTCTCGTCTCAGGTCTTTGTTCGATGCCCACATCCTAGGGAGAGAGGCTCGCGACGCCTGTGAGGCCCCCGCGCGACGCCCTGTAGGACAACGCCGCATTCGGCCCGTCGGCAACGCCGTTTCCGCTTGTCCTACAAGACATCGCGGACGCGGACGACAGGGCGGACTGTTCGGGATACGTAGAGTCAATCCCAGCGCACCACGGGGTGCACAAGGAGCTGACAGATGGGCATCGCCGACCACCATTCCCTCGCCTTGCACGTTCATGAATTCGCCTGCCAGGTCCAATGGACCGCGGTCAGCGACCACGAACCGGTGCTGGGTCTGGAAGCGGCGCTTCCTTATCTGCTGGACCACGCCCCCGCGACGTTCGCCGAGCCGGCCCCTGCTGTCGTGTCGTCAGACCGCCACGCCGCGTGAGTCCGAGCCTTTTCATCAATCGAAGGAGATCAACATGATGATTCGAGCCACCGTTCTCGCCCTGGCCACCGCTGTGGGCGCCCTGACCCTGCTGCCCGGCTGCGCCGTGACGCGCGGTCAATCCTCCGTCGGCGAGTACGTCGACGACGCGGCCGTCACCACTGCGGTGAAGTCCAAGTTCGTCGAGGCCAAGTCGGTCGACGCCAGCTCCATCCACGTGGAGACGCTGCAAGGCGAGGTGATGCTGACCGGCTTCGCCAAGAACGCCACGGAGAAGTCCGACGCCGAACGCCTGGCGCGTGAAGTCAAGGGCGTGAAGCGCGTCAAGAACGAGATCGCGATCCGCAACTGATGCGCTGACGCGATTCCCCTGATCGTGTGTCCGACGGCGGCTTGACCACCCGCCCCGGGCGCACCGCGCGAACGGACGGTCTGCCCCTGCAACCCGTCCGTTCGCGCTTACCCGCTTGTGGTTTCGAGCAGTTCACGAGCCCCCCATGGATGCCCAGCCCGCCAGCGCCGCCCTCACCTGCTTCCTCGTCGAGGACAACGCCGTCATCCGGGAGAACCTGGTGGCGACGCTCGAGGAGATGGTGGACCTGCGCGTCCTCGGCCATGCGGTCGACGAGAACGGCGCGCTGAACTGGCTGTCGGAAGACCATCCCGGCTGCGACCTGCTGATCATCGACATCTTCCTCGCGCAGGGGACCGGACTGAACGTGCTGCGCGCCGCCGGCGAGCGCATGCCCGGAGCGCGCCGCGTCGTGCTCAGCAACTACGCCACACCGGACATGCGCCAGCGCTGCTTCGCGCTGGGCGCCGACAAGGTCTTCGACAAATCGGCCGAGCTGGAAGACCTGCTGGCCTACTGCGGCGGCCTGGTCGACGCGGCCAACCGGGACGCCGGCGATGCGGCTACTCGATCAGCCCGTTCTTGAGGGCGTAATACGTCAGCTCGCTGTTGGTGCTGAGCGAGAGCTTCTCCAGCACGCGCGAGCGGTAGGTCGACACCGTCTTCACGCTCAGCGACATGCCGTCGGCGATGTGGCCCACGGTCTCTCCGCGCGCCAGGCGCAGGAAGACCTGCAGCTCGCGCTCGGACAGCGTGTCGTGGGCGGCCTGGTCGGCCGGCGCGCCGAGGCCGTCGGCCAGCAGCTCCGCCACGGCCGGCGTGATGTACTTGCGGCCGCGGAAGACCGTCCGGATCGCCGTGGCGATCTCCTCGGGGTCGCATTCCTTGTTGAGGTAGCCGCTGGCGCCCTGGCGCAGCAGCGTGGTCGCGTAGTGCGTCTCCGGGAAGCCGCTGAGGATCAGCACCGGCAGTTCCGGCTTGCGGGCCTTGATGGCGGCGAGGGTCTCGACGCCGCTCTGGTCGGGCAGCGAGAGGTCCATCAGCATCACGTCGAGCTCGCCGGCGCGCACGAGGTCCAGCGCCTCGCGGCCCGAGCCGGCTTCGCCGGTGACGCGCAGGTCGACCTGTTCGGAGAGGAATTGCCGCAGCCCGGCGCGGACAATCGCGTGGTCGTCGACGATGGCGATTCGGATCATGGTGGCGATGGTCAAGTGAGCGAAATCGCTCAGGGAGTGTAGAGGATGAGCCTGAAGGACACCGTCACGAACCTGGGTCGCAAGACGTGGGCGATGCCGCTCGGCGTGTTCGTGGCCCTGCTGATGATCCTGATCAGCGAGCTGGCCTACTTCGGCGCCGTCTCGCAGATGGACCGTCTGGACACGCTGGGCCGGGCCCGGATGGAACTGCTCCGGCTGATGGCCCGCGTGACCGACGCGGAGTCAGGGCAACGGGGATACCTGATCACCCGCCGCCCGGAATACCTGGACCCTTACCGCTTCGCCGCGGAAGACGCGTCGCAGGGCCTGAACTCCCTGCAGCGCATGTACGCACAGGTCGGCGCCCAGGATGCCGAGCACCGCAGCAAGGAGATCGCCGGGGCGGTCAGCGCCAAGCTCAGCGAGCTGCAGGAAGTGCTCAAGCTCTACGAGAGCGGACGCGAGTCGGCCGGCCGTGAGCTGATGATGACCGACATCGGCCGCGACCAGATGGAGCAGATCCGGCGCCGCTCGGCGGAACTGCTGACCGACGAGAACCGCCGCATCGCGCTCGGCACCGGTCAGGTCTACGACACGCTGATGCTCAGCCGCATCGGCGTGGCCGGCATGACGCTGCTGAGCCTGATCGTGTTCGTGCTGTTCGTGCGCAAGAGCCGGGCGCTCGACGTCCAGCGCGCCGAGCAGGCCCAGGAGGTGCGAGCCGAGCGCGACCGGCTGGAGGTCGAGGTGTCCCGCCGCACCGCCGAGCTGACGCAGCTCGCACGCCACCTGCAGACCGCGCGCGAGGACGAGCGCGCCCGCCTGGCCCGCGACCTGCACGATGAGCTGGGCGCCCTGCTGACGGCGGCCAAGCTCGACGTCGCGCGGCTGCGGCCCAAGCTGCAGGCCGGCGCGCCGGACCTGATGCAGCGGCTCACCCACCTGACCGAGACGCTCAACAGCGGCATCGCGCTCAAGCGCCGGATCATCGAGGACCTGCGCCCGTCGACGCTCGATCAGCTGGGCTTGGTGCCGGCGCTGGAGATCCTGTGCCGCGAGATGTCCGAGCGGCTGGGCGTGCCGATCGCGGTGGAGCTGGATCCGGCGGTGGATCTGGTCCCGAGCGCGCAGCTGACCGCCTTCCGGCTGGTGCAGGAGGCGCTGACCAATACCGCCAAGTACGCCCATGCGACCGCGGTGACCGTGGCGCTCAAGCGCGAATACGCGCAGGCGATGGTCATCGTCACCGACAACGGCCAGGGCTTCGACCCGGGCCGCCTGGCGCTCGGCTCGCACGGGCTGCTGGGCATGCGCTTCCGCGTCGAGGCCGAACGCGGCCAGTTGCGGCTGCGCAGTGCGCCGGGACAGGGCACCGAGGTCTGCGCCTGGCTGCCGCTCAAGCAGGACGAGCCGGACATCCCGCGGATCGATTTCCCGATTCCCGGCCTGACTGCCATGTCCAGCGCCATGCCGGGTGCGGCGCCGGGTGCGGCGCCATCGCCGGCCCAGGCGCCGACGCCTGCGGGCGAGGGCGGCCTGCCGCCGGCCGGCGGCGGCCTGTAGGCGCGCGCCTACGGCGCGCCGGGACGCCGGGCGACCGGCGCTTCCGGCGGCAGCCGACCCCGTGCCGATGGGGGGATCTCTACAGTGAAGTCATGGATCCGCGGCCACCCGCGGAATGTTTGCGGAACTTCCGCCTCATCCGCGTTGCGCCGCGATATCAGCGATTCGCACCGCGAAAGGAGCCTCGCCATGAAGCACTCTTACCGCCCGACCGCCCTGTCCCTGCTGCTGCCTGCCGTGGTGGCCGCCGTCGCCCTGACCGCCTGCGGTCGCGAGGATGATGGCCGCACCGCCGGCCAGCGCCTGGACGATGGCATCGCCAAGATGGAACAGAAGTCCGAAACCGCCAAGCAGGACACCGAGCAGGCCATGGACAAGGCTGGGGCCAAGATGGAACGCGCCGCCGACAAGGCGGGCGCCGCCATCGACGACGCCCAGATCACGACGTCCATCAAGGCCTCGCTGGCCGGTGATCCGAAGCTGAGCGCGCTCGACGTCAAGGTCGAGACCGAAAAGGGCCACGTGACGCTGGACGGCACGGCGCCGGACCTGGCCGCGCGGGACCGCGCGGGCTCGATGGCATTGGCCGCCAAGGGCGTCCAGTCCGTCAACAACCGCATCAAGGTCAACGGTTAATCCCCCCCACAGCCGGCACGGCCCCGATTTGGGCGCCCCGCGTCGTTGCAAATCCTCGCCATAGCTGGGCTATGGCTCCGGTTTGCGCCTAGCGGGGCATCCCAACTCGGGGCCGTGCCGGCCGTGGGGGCCGGGCGGTGAAGTCCGGTTCTTGTCGTATTCGTGTCTATTCGTGAAGCCGCTTAACAGCGCTGTCATCAGCGCTGCTTAGGGTGCCGCCCTGTCCCGCCATGGCGGGCCTCCGCGATCCACGAAAGAACGACATGACGAAGACGACCGCACGATCCGCTTCCACCCTCGCCGCCCCTCGGGCCAACCGTATCCGTCGCCCGCAACTCCCGCTGATCACCTTGATCGCGGCCGCGGCGCTCAGCGCCTGCGGCAGCGGCGACGATGAACCGGTCGTGCCGACGATCCAGTCGCGCCTCGTGGACGCGCCAGTGGAGGGCGTCAGCTATGCGCTGGCACCGAGCGGCACGAGCGGCAAGACGGCCGCGAATGGCGCCTTCACCTGCAAGACCGGCGACACGGTGAGCTTCACCGTCGGCGGCGTCGCGGTGGGCAGCGCGAAATGCGGCGAGACGATCTCCGTCGGCGACCTCGCCGGCTCCGCGACCTTGACGGACGACAAGCTCGCCAACCGCCTCGTGTTCCTGCAGGCCCTGGACGAGGACGACGATCCCACCAACGGCATCAAGATCCCGACGGCGGTGCATGACGCCTTCGCGGGCAAGACGCTGGACTTCGCGGCCGCCGCGACCGATTTCGACAAAGCCTTCGCCGCGCTGCTGCCGGCCGGCCAGAACGACGTCTACGGCCAGGCGTATGCTGCCCGCACGATGAATGCCAACCGCCGCGCCGCCGCCGTCGAGCATTACGAATCCACGCTCGCCACGCTGCTGGGCAAGACCGAGACGAGCACCGTCACGCAGGCCACGGCCGGCGGCGCCGTCGCGATCACCAAGTTCCAGATCAAGGCGGCCGACAACCAGTACGTGCCCTACGAGGGCAGCAACGCCGACGCGAAGAAGGACTTCCCCAAGGGCTTCTACCCGGCGGTCGGATCGGGCCTGGTCTACAAGGGCAAGAACGCCGCGGGCGCGCTCGAGTTCTGGGGCATCACCGATCGCGGCCCCAACGGCGACAGCCCCAACGCGCCGCGCCCCGACAACGGCGCCATCGTCACGACGAAGATGTTCCCCGCGCCGAGCTTCTCGCCGTCGATCGGCGTGATCACGCTGGGCAAGGACGGGGCGGTCATCTCCGCGCTGAATCCGCTGAAGAACGCCGACGGCTCCGCCGTCACCGGCCGTCCGCTGCCCTTCGGCGCGGTCGGCAGCAGCGCCGAGGTGCCGCTGTCCGACACGCTGAAGTACGACGGCACCAAGGGCGCCTTCGACGCCAACGGCCTCGACAGCGAAACCCTGGTCTACGACGACGCCAACAAGGTGTTCTGGACCTCCGACGAGTACGGCCCGTTCATCGTCAAGATCGACGCCGCGACCTTCAAGATCATCAAGCGTTATGCGCCCGGCACCACCGCCGGCAGCTTGCCCGACGTGCTGAGGAATCGTCGCGCGAACCGCGGCATGGAAGGCCTGGCGATGGATGTCGCCGGCGGCAAGCTGCACGGCTTCCTGCAGAGCCCGATCGATCCCGTGGACAACGCCGGCAAGAGCATCGAGGTCGTCGACAGCGCCGACATGGACCAGGACGGCAAGAACACCGACAAGGTGAAGGTCCGCGACTTCGCGCAGTTCGCGCGCTGGATCGAGTTCGACCCGAAGACCGAGACCTCGAAGCTGTACGCCTACCCGCTGAGCTACCCGCTCGCCGCCAAGGGCGAGAAGTGGGATCGCAACCGCACGGGCAGCGCCAAGCTGGGCGACCTGGTGTCGCTGGGCAACGGCAAGTTCATCGTGGTGGAGCAGGGCGCCGATGCGAACGGCGCGGTGCGCAACTTCCTGATGCTCGTCGAGGTGCCGGCCACGGCGACCGACATCGCCGCGATCGGCATCGAGCTCGAGAAGAACAGCATCGACGGCGTGACGAGCTCGGCGGTGAGCTGGGCCAACGTCGTGAAGCTGAAGAAGACGGTGCTGCTCGACCTGAACGCCGCCGGCTGGAAGGCCGAGAAGGCCGAGGGCCTGGCGATCGTCGACGGCAACACGCTGGCATTGATCAACGACAACGACTTCGGCCTGAAGACGGTGCTGGCGGATGCCAAGGGCAAGCCTGTGGCCGGCGATCCGACCGAGTGCACGGTCGATGTCAACGGCGTGATCGCCCAGGACGGCACCTGCGCGTCCGGCGCGGTCCTGTCGCGCGTCACGCGCGGCAACGAGGTCGACCGTCTGACGCACCTGTGGCTGTTCAAGTTCCCGAAGGCGCTCAACACCTTCAGCGCGCAGTAAGCGGGTGCGGCGCGGGGCGCAGGGCGCTCCGTGCCGCTGGTTCGCGTCCCCCGGCAGGAGTGACGTCAGGGCGAGCTGAAAAAATCCCTGCTCGCTGCTGCTGCTTTTCCACTGATGCCTGCGCGTGGTCCCTCGGACTGCGCGCTCTCACCCTGGAAACGCGGCGGCAAAAAATGAAAGTTCACTCCTCACAGACGACACTGCAACCCTCCGAGCTGGAGTCGGCGTCGGCGTCGGCGTCGGCTTCGGCACCCGCGCCGGAAGAGGAAGGTGCGCTACCGGCCGTGCGCGCCGAACATCCGAACGATGCCGTCATCCGCGCTCAGAAGAAGGCGACAGCGCAACACTTCGCCGAGAAGGCCTTCAAGGAATCGCAGGCATTCAAGGAGTGGGGCGACGCCAGCACAGACAGAGGTCGCGCCTTGGAAGCGTTCATGCGACGGGAAGTCGAGGTGCTGACGCGCAGGAATGACGCCGGTCCGCTCAAACCTTTCAGGTCGAGTGATTCCTACGGTGCGGGCAAGGCGATCAAGGAATTCTGCAGCGAGCCGCTCAAGCACGAACATCGAGCCCTCCTTGAGCAGATCGAGGGAGACGTCGATCGCGCATTCGTCGACTTCTCGCTGGACAAGCCCTCCGCCAGAGCGTTGATTCTCGCGGCACGCATGTCCCACGTCGTCAAGGGGCTGAGCGATGGGCAGCTCGACAAGTGGATGAAACGGGTGACGACAGATAACTATTGCGCCGTCGTCAGCCGCATGTCCGACATGCGTGGGAATGGCGTCGACTACCGCAGGGTCATGGCAGACCGACTGTGGCCGACCATGGCCCTGGTGCGCGCGGAGCACGACCGTCGCGCGGCGCTCCCGAAGCGGACGGAGCCGGCGGGTGCCACGGCGCCTGCCGATCCCACGGCCTTGCCTGATCCCGCGGCGCTGGGTCTTCGCGAGGAGCAGGGCCTCGACTATGAGCCGGTGACCCCGAAGGTCTGAGGCGCCGTCCCGGCACGGCCGCCAAGACGGGTCAACCCGAGGTGTCGTCCGGCACCCTGCAGCGGGAGGCCGCTGGCGGAGAATGCCGGCAGCACACACTCTCCGCTGTCGAGCATGACCTCTCCCCTCCTCGCCCGCACCGCCGCGGCCGCGCTCGTCGCGGCCGTTTCCTTTGGCGCCGCCGCCGACGCGCTCGCGCAGAACTCGCAGAACGCGACGCCGGCCGCAGCGGCCAGCGCTGGCGTCACCGCGGCGCCGGAGGGGCCGCTCGACCAGCTGCCCTACACGCCGAGCCTCGACACCGCGGCGATGGACCGCAGCGCCGATCCTTGCGAGGACCTCTACCAGTACGCCTGCGGCGGCTGGATGGCCGCCAATCCGATCCCGCCGGACCAGGCGCGCTGGTCGGTCTACGCCAAGATGGCCAACGAGAACCAGCGCTACCTCTGGAGCATCCTGGACAAGCTCTCGGCGGCCGACCCGCAGCGCACGGCGAATCAGGCCCGCATGGGCGACTACTTCGCCGCCTGCATGGACGAGTCCGCCGCCGACCGCCACGCGCTGACGCCGCTGCGCCCGCTGCTGTCGCGCATCGATGCGCTCAAGGACCGGCGCGAACTGCCTGCGCTGCTGGCCGCGCTGCACCTCGCGACCAACAACGAGCGCGTGCTGTTCCACTTCACGTCGGGCCAGGACATGGCCGACTCGACGCGCGTGATCGCGTTCGCCTACGCCGGGGGCCTGAGCCTTCCCGACCGCGAGTACTACTTCAAGGCCGACGACAAGTCGCGCGCGTTGCGCGACCAGTTCATCGCGCACGTGGCACGCAGCTTCGAGCTGCTCGGCGACACGCCCGAGGCCGCACGCACGCAGGCCCGGCAGGTGATGGCCCTGGAGACCGCATTGGCGCGGGCCTCGCTGAGCCGGGTCGACAAGCGCGACCCGTACAAGGGCTTCCATCCGATGAAGGCCGCCGGCCTGCAGGCATTGACGCCGGGCTTCGACTGGGCCGCGTACCAGCGCGGGCTGGGCCTGGACCCGCAGGCGACCTACAACGTCACCGAGCCCGCGTTCTTCAAGGCGTTGTCGAAGGAACTGCGCCAGCGCGACCTCGCGCAACTCCGCAACTACCTGCGTTGGCAGCTGGTCAGCAGCCAGGCGCCGACGCTGTCGGGCGCGGCTGTCCAGGCGAACTTCGAGTTCTTCGGCCAGACGCTGCAAGGCGTGCCGCAGCTGAAGGCCCGCTGGAAGCGCTGCGTCGAGCTGGTCGATGCGCAGCTCGGCGAGGCGCTGGGCCAGGAATTCGTCGCGCGCAACTTCAGCCCCGACCTGAAGGACAAGACGCTGACGATGACGAAGCAGATCGAGGACGCGATGGCCGCGCGCATCCGGTCGCTGAGCTGGATGAGCGAGACGACGAAGCAGCGCGCGCAGGAGAAGCTCCACGCGATCGTCAACAAGGTCGGTTACCCGGACCGCTGGCGCGACTACGGCGCGCTGACGGTGGCGCGCGACGACTTCGCCGGCAACGTGATGCGCGGCAACGACTTCGAGCTCAAGCGTCAGCTCGCCAAGATCGGCAAGCCGCTGGACCGTGGCGAATGGGGCATGACGCCGCAGACGGTCAACGCGTACTACGACGCGCAGATGAACGACATCAACTTCCCTGCCGGCGTGCTGCAGCCGCCGCTGTTCGATCCGAAGCTTGACGACGCGCCGAACTACGGCAACACCGGCGGCACGATCGGCCATGAGCTGATCCACGGCTTCGACGACGAAGGCCGGCAGTTCGACGCCAAGGGCAACCTGCGCGACTGGTGGACGAAGAAGGACGGCCAGGCCTTCGAGCAACGCGCGGCCTGCGTGACGAAGCAGTACGCGCAGTACGTGGTCGTCGACGACATCCGCATCAACAGCAAGCTGACGCTGGGCGAGGACCTGGCCGATCTGGGCGGCCTGGTGTTGGCGCACGCGGCGTGGAAGGCGCAGATCGCCGACATGTCGCCGAAGCCCGCGGACCGCGACGGCCTGACGCCGGAGCAGCGCTTCTTCGTCGGGTTCGCGCAATGGGACTGCAGCCATGCCCGACCTGAATATGCGCGGGTGCATGCGTTGACCGACCCGCATTCACCAGGGCGCTACCGGATCAACGGCGTCGTCGTGAACATGCCCGAGTTCGAGCAGGCCTTCCGCTGCAAGCCGGGGCAGAAGATGGTGAAGCCGGACGCGGAGCGCTGCCGGGTGTGGTGAGGCGGTTTTTCCGCCGAACCGCGCGGGTTTGCATGAGTGACTGATGGATTGGCCCGGCCGCGCAACGCGTGCCGGGCCGATGTCTTTCCACTCCATCCGTCAGGCCATGCCCCTCCACCTTCCTCTTCGTCCTTTTCAGTCGTCCACGACTGATCCCCTCCACGACGACGCGACGTCGACATCCGGTCCCGCGGACGTGGGGGCCCCGCCTCACGACGTCGATTCGGTGGCGCCATATCGCACCGACGCGAAAGAACTGAACTACATCCAGATCGAGTTTCAGAAGAATGCTGTCGGTGGCCGCCGCCTCAAGAAGAAGGCCGACGCCGACGTGCTCTACACCACGATCGACGCCATCCAGACGAAGGCGCTCAAGCTCGCATCACCGCACATCGATGCGCATCGACCACCGTCCAAGCCGTGTGCCGGCGGATTGCGGCCGCTACCGCCGCCACGGCCGCTGCCGCCGGTACCGCTGCGAGTCCGGACGGTCGCCGCAGAACCTGCGGCGGCGATCCATGCCCCGTCGAAGGCCTCGGCCGTCCCGGCCAAGGACAGGTTGACGCTGGACCAGGCGCGCAAGGCCATGGAGTCCGTCGTCAAGGAAATGGTCCAGGAGTTCGTGACGTCGAATCCGGCGCGCTTCAAGAAATTGACGGGCGCACCGAAGGCGTCCTTCGGTGCAGGCGTTTCAGCGAAGACGCTGGCAGATCGTTTGAGAGGAGCGCGTTTCGAACAATGCGTCGACGCCTATGTCGTGGCCGCCCGTGCGGCGAAGCGCTTCGAGCCCCGGGAGATCCACGAACTGGCCGGAAAGGCCGCATCGATGGCGACCCTCGAGGCGCTCTCCGCGTTGACGAAAGGGCAGAGAAGGGTCTTCGAGCGTCATGCGCGGAACCTGCCCGCGGCGGAGCGCGCCCTGCTGGCGTCGGAGCCCATCATGGATTCGATGGCGTGTGCGAATGCGCGCGACGGGGTCCTCCTGGCGATGAAGGACTTCCTGGCCGACAGTGCCGCGCCGCGCGAGGTGGCACTCAGCTGATCAGCAGGTCCTCGGCCGTCTTCCCGGCGGCCAGGGCGTCCTTGAACCAGTTCGGGCGCTTGCCCACGCCGGTCCAGGTGCGGCCGGCGCCGTCGTGGTACTTCGGGGCGCCCGCGCTGCGCGAGGCCTTGGCCTTGCGCGGACCCGCGGCGGCTTTCGCGACCTTGCCTGCCTTGGCCGCTCTGCCCCGGCCCGACGACTTCGTCGCGGCCGTGCCGAACAGCTCTTCGGCCGTGAGCCCGTAATGATCGATGGCCTCACGGATGCGCTCGACGACGCCGGAGATCTCCTTCGCGCGCAGCGACTCGGCTTCCTTCTTCAGCTTCTCGATCTGGGACAGGACTTGCTTCAAGGACTTGGCCATTCAACGGGCTCCATTCGGGTGTTTGACATCGGGCATTCGCCTCTTAGTCGCAGACCTCCCGGTCGCGACTGTAGCGCTTGGTGGTCACCGATGCGGAAACAACACAGCGACTTCCTTCGATGCGGGATCGATTCGACTGATTCCGGTAGGGTGCGGCGCGACAAATGCGTCGATGGGGCAGTCGATCCGGCGTCCGAATGCGCATTCATTGCGCTTCAGCAAGAACGCCGATTCAGGGTCGATTCGGCATGGCAAAGGGCGTTCATCTCTCCGTAGAGTGATCCGTGATTCACCACAGTTCACCGGACGGAGTGCCGCGATGGTTCGTTCCACACACCCGATCAATACGCCGACCTATCTGCGGCTGCGCGACCAGATCCGCAGCGACATCGAGGACGGCTGCTGGCGGCTGGGGCAGCACCTGACGCTGCATGAGCTGAGCGCGCACTACAGCGTCAGCAATGTCCCGGTGCGGGAGGCGCTGCTGCAACTGCAGGGCGACGGCATGGTGGACATGCGGATGAACAAGGGCGCGGTGGTGCGGGCGGTCGATGCGCGTTTCATCGACGAGTATTTCGATGTCCGCGAGGCCTTGCAGTCCATGCTGCTGGCGCGGGCCTGCCGGACGCCAGGGGCGGGCTCGACGCACATGCTGTCCAGCGTGAACGCGCTGCTGGAGCCGTTGGAGGAGGCCACGCGCGCCGGCCGCGTGCGGGAGCTGCTCGCGGCCGACGAGGCCTTGCAGGACCACCTGGGTCGCCTGGGTGGCAACGACCAGGCCCTGGGCATGCAGGCGTCCCGCGGGCGTTTGCTGGAGGCATTCCGGCGCGCGCGGGTGGCGCTCTGGGCGCCGGAACTCGAGATCCTGGCCGCGCAGGGACGCGCGATGCTGCAGGCGCTCATGCACGCCGATCCCGCCATCGCCAACGAGGCGGTGCGCCGCCACGTGGCGGCGTCGCGCGCCTACATGCTGCGGATGCTGAAGGTGCCGGAATCGCCGGTGCCACCGACGCCGCCGGTGCCGAGGTGACGATGTCTCGCGCCGCAGCCATCATCAAAGCGGCAGCGAGCTCGCCTTCAGGCAACGCAGCACGAAGCTCGACTTGCTGTGCCGCACGCCGGGGATCTTGTAGAGCTTCTCGCGCAGCAGCCGCTCGTAGTCACGCGTGTCGCGGACGGACAGGCGCAGCACGTAGTCGTAGTCCCCGGACACGAGATAGGCGTCGATCACCTCGGGGATCGCTTCGAGGTGCCGCGCGAACTCCGCCATCGCCGCGTCGGTGTGCTTGTTCAGCGTCAACTGGACGATGAGCTGCTCGGGGCGGCCGATCTTCTCGGCGTTGACCTTGACGGTGTAGCCCTCGATCACGCCCGACTCCTCGAGCCGCTTGATGCGCGTCCAGCAAGGCGACGTCGTCAAGCCCACCTCTTCGCTGACCTCCTGAAGGCTGGCCCGCGCATTGCGCTGCAAGGCCCGCAGGATGGCGCGGTCGAACTTGTCGAGCTTGATTTCCTGATCCATGTCGCTTTTGAAGGAAAGTTTGCTGCGATGGCAATTCTAGGAGGCAAGAACGGCAACGCTTCCCGGGAGGGCCCCGGGATACTGACCCGCATGAATGCATTGATCGACGGCGCCGTGCTGGGCGCCCCTGAAGCCACGACGCGCAACGGCGCGCAGACGCTCCTCGACACACTGGTCGCCTGCGGGATCGACACCGTCTTCGGTTATCCCGGCGGCGCGGTGCTGCCGCTGTATGACGCGCTGCATGGCGAGCCGCGGCTGCGGCACATCCTGGTCCGTCACGAGCAGGCGGCCGTGCACGCCGCCGAGGGCTACGCGCGCAGCACGGGACGCCTGGGCGTGGTGCTGGTGACCTCGGGGCCTGGGATGAGCAACACGACGACGGGGTTGCTGGACGCACTGTGCGACTCGATCCCGGTGCTCTGCATCAGCGGGCAGGTGAACAGCGCCGTGATCGGGACGGATGCATTCCAGGAGTGCGATGCGCTGGGCATTTCGCGCCCGGTGACGAAGTGGAACGCGCAGTTGCGGCCCGGCGACGATGTGGCGGCGCGCGTGCGGCAGGCCGTGGACATCGCGCTGGGCGGACGGCCGGGACCCGTCCTGCTGGATGTGCCCAAGGACGTGCAGCTGGCGCCAGCGCGTCAGACCTCGAGCCTGCCGATCAGGACGCTCAGGGAGATGCCGGCCGTGGACGTGCGCTCGGTCGAGCAGGCGGCGGACTGGATCGCGACAGCGCAGCGCCCGGTGTTCTACGGCGGCGGCGGGCTGATCAACGCAGGGGACGTGGCCTGCGCGGCGTTTGCGGCCTCGGTCGCGCTGAGCGGCGCGCCCTGCACGCTGACCTTGATGGGGCTCGGAGCGCTGCCTGCGTCATCGCCGCAGTGGTTGGGCATGCTCGGCATGCACGGCACGCTGGAGGCCAACCTGGCGATGCATCACGCCGACCTGATCGTGTGCGCGGGCGCGCGTTTCGACGATCGGGTGACGGGGCGCCTGGACAGCTTCGCCCCCAACGCCCGGGTGATCCACCTGGACGTCGATCCGGCGTCGATCGACAAGGTGCGTCGCGCGGATCTCGCGCTGTGCGGCGATGCACGCGTGCTGCTGCCGCGGCTGCGGCGCGCGCTGGAGCAACGCGCGATGCCTGCGGAACGGCTCGTGGACTGGTGGACGCGCATCAACGCCTGGCGGGCGCAGCGTTCGCTGGCCTTCGAGGACACGCCGGACGTGATCGCCCCGCAGGCGCTGATGACGCGATTGCAGGCACAACTCGCCGGCCGCGACGCGATCGTGTCGACCGATGTCGGCCAGCATCAGATGTGGGCGGCGCAGCACCTTGCGTTCGAGCGGCCGCGGCGCTGGCTGACTTCGGGCGGCGCAGGCACGATGGGTTACGGCCTGCCCGCGGCGATCGGGGCGCAGGTGGCGCATCCGGACCGGCTGGTCGTCTGCGTCAGCGGGGACGCGTCGATCCTGATGAACCTGCAGGAGATGGCGACGGCGCGGCAGCATCGCGCGGCGGTCAAGGTCGTGCTGTGCAACAACGGGCACATGGGCATGGTGCGGCAGTGGCAGGAGCTGCATCACGGCGAGCGCTACAGCCACAGCTATAACGCGTGCATGCCGGACTTCGTCGCGGTCGCGAAGGGGTTCGGGTGGGAGGCCTTGCGCGTCGAGCGCCGGGAGGACCTCGACGCAGCGCTGGCGGAGTGCCTGGCGAGCGACGGGCCGTACTTCCTCGACGTCGCCGTCGCGCCGGCGGAGAACTGCTTCCCGATGATCCCGGCGGGGAAGGGGCATCAGGAGGTGATGCTGCGCTCCTGAGCTTCAGCGCTAGATCGTTGTCAGGCCGTCTCAGGGGCGAACCGGAAACTCACCTTGAGGTCGTTCAACCAGGCGACATCCAGCAGCCCTTCGTGCTGCATTCGACCCACCACGATGCCCGCATGGACGCCGGCACGTTTCGCAAATGCCGTAACGGCCGCCCGGGAAGGCGAGACATTGGGGAGCTCCCGTGCCAGGGCTGACGGGATCAGTGCTTCGCACGCGAAAGCATCCGCCTCGCGCTCCTCAGGGGAATTGCTCCCAGCCTTGGTGGGATCATCCAGAAAGACCGTGGACTTCTGCCGTCCATGCAGGAGGATGTGGGCTGCCTCATGGAAGAAGCTGAACCAGAACTTGTCGTTCGATTTCCCATAAAGCGAGAGTTGGATCAAGGGCCGATGGGCGTTGAGCCACCTGGCTACGCCAGAAACATGTGTCCTCGGCAGCGCCGGAACCAGAACAAACACGACGCCGGCCTCGTGCAGAAGGCGCGTCAGTTTCGGTTCGAACTCCTCCGGCGGAAGTAGCGTGAGCGCCCGGATTCGCGCGAGTGCGCCGCGAAAGCGGCCCTCATCAAAGCGCGGCCCGTCCGCCCGCTCCGCAAGTCGTTCACCCATTCGGAGCCATGCAGAGATCGCTCCGACGTCTGCCTGATCTTCTCGGCTGCGTCGAAAGGCCAACTGCATTTCGCCGTATTGGCTTTCCCACTGTGCAGGGCTCGCAACGCCGAAGAAGGACAACAGTTCGCCCACGATGACCGGCTTTGACTTTGTATCCACCCGACGCTTGCTCAGCGCACCCAAAGCCATGAGTTCCCTGATCGGGAACTGTTCCAGCCACGGCGCCATGTCTGCGTTGCGTTGCGCAGCCTCCTGCAGCGCGGTCCTCTCCCGATACTGTGCTTCGCGGGTCAACCAGAAGCCGACAGATCCTCCGACCACGTTGTGCAGGCGTACAGCCGCGTCCTCCGAAAGCGGAACCTTGGCCTTGATCAACTGATTCACGTGCTTGAGCGAGAAACCCAGCCGGTCAGCAAGTTGCTGCTGCGTCCAGCCCCGCTCCTCGAGCATGTCCAGAATCGTGTCCCCGGGCGGCGACACCCAGTCGGGCGCGAAGACGGTGTCAGTCATGGTAGTCCCCAATGAATTCGATACAGACGATGGTGACCGCAGTCCAGTCGACAGACATGTCGCTACGCCGAGGGACCGGATCGTTGGCGGGGGCGAACACCAGGCGCCATCCTCCGGACAAGTCGAGTGCGAACTGGCCTGCCCTGTCGCCCTTGAGTGGATGCGGGTTGCCAGCAACAAGATCGCCCACGTGGCTCGCAGCCTCCAGGTCCGACAAGCGAGTGCGGAGCTTCCGAGCTGCGATGTCCCCGAGCTTCTTCGTTGCGACCTGCGCCTTCTCGCAGATCTCGCGCAGCCGCTTGTCCTTGAAACGGATCTCCAAGAGGACGCTCCTCGCGCCAAACAAGAGACAGAGAAGTTTACCAGATAGGTAAAGCAATCACTTGCTGCCCTTCGCGTTGTTTGACCAAATGGGAGAAGCCCCACCCGACGGCACGCCGAGTGAGGCTTGATGGTGCAGGAAAGCGATGTCAGTCCGACAACGCCCGCATCACCGCGTAGAGGTCCGACTTCCCCTCGAACCCGATCCCCGGCAGGTCCGGCAGCGTGACGTAGGAGTTCTCCACCTTCACCCCGTCAGGGAAACCGCCGAAGGGCTGGAACAGGTCCGGATAGGACTCGTTGCCGCCCAGGCCCAGGCCGGCCGCGATGTTCAGCGACATCTGGTGCCCGCCGTGCGGGACGCAGCGGCTCGCGGACCAGCCGTGTTCCTTGAGCATGTCCAGCGTGCGCAGGTACTCGACCAGGCCGTAGCTCAGCGCGCAGTCGAACTGCAGCCAGTCGCGGTCCGGCCGCATGCCGCCGTAACGGATCAGGTTGCGCGCGTCCTGCATGGAGAACAGGTTCTCGCCCGTCGCCATCGGATTGGCGTAGTAGTTGCGCAGCGTCGCCTGCAGCTCGAAGTCCAGCGGATCGCCGGCTTCCTCGTACCAGAACAGGTCGTACTTCGACAGCGCCTTCGCATACGCGATCGCCGTGTCCAGGTCGAAGCGCCCGTTGGCGTCGACGCACAGCTTCTGCCCGTCGCCCAGCACGCTCAGGATCGAGTCGATGCGGCGCAGGTCTTCGTCCAGCGACGCGCCGCCGATCTTCTTCTTCACCACCGAGTAGCCGCGGTCGATGTAGCTGCGCATCTCGTCCTTGAGCTTGCCGTGGTCCTGGCCCGGGTAGTAGTAGCCGCCCGCGGCGTAGACGAAGACCTTGCGGTTGGGCGTGCCGGTGCCGTAGCGCTCGGCCAGCAGCTGGAACAGCGGCTTGCCCTCGATCTTCGCGACCGCGTCCCACACCGCCATGTCGATGGTGCCGATGGCGACGGAGCGCTCGCCGTGGCCGCCGGGCTTCTCGTTGGTGAACATCGCGTCCCAGACCTTGTGGGCGTCGAGGATGCCGCGGCTGTCCAGCAGCGAGTCCGGATCGGCCTCGAGGATGCGCGGGATGAAGCGCTCTCGCATCAGCGTGCCCTGGCCGTAGCGGCCGTTGGAGTTGAAGCCGTAGCCCACCACCGGCTTGCCGTCGCGGATCACGTCCGTGATGACCGCCACGAGGCTCAGGGTCATCTTGCTAAAGTCGATGTAGGCGTTGCGGATGGGGCTGCTGATCGGCAGCGTCTTTTCTCGGATCTCGACGATCTTCACGGGGAACTCCACTTCAGGTTGGCTCGAATGGGTCGCATGATCCCGCCGTGCCCCCTCGCGAGGCCAATTCAGTTTTCTTAGCTTTTGATGCCTTGCGCGCACCGCCCCCTCGCGCGCTGCTTCCACCGCCACCACCATGACCCTGAACCTGAGCTGGATCGATGACTTCATGGTGCTGGCCGCCAGCGGCAACTTCTCGCGCGCCGCCGAGGAGCGCCACATGACGCAGCCCGCCTTCAGCCGGCGCATCCGCGCGCTGGAGGAGTGGCTGGGCACGGACCTCTTCGACCGCAGCTCGCAGCCCGCGCGGCTGACCGAAGCGGGGCTCTGGTTCCGCAAGTCGGCGCAGGAGCTGCAGGCGCATGTCGCCCGCGTCCCCGGCGAGGCGCGCGCCATCGCGGAGGCCAGCTCGCAGACGCTGCGCTTCGCGGCGACGCATGCGCTGTCGTTCTCGTTCATGCCGCGCTGGCTGCGTGCGCTGGAGGCCCGGACCAGCGTCGGTCCGGTGAACCTCGTCTCCGACACCCAGCAGAAGTGCGAGGCGCTGCTGCTGCAGAGCCAGGTGCAGTTCGTGCTCGCGCATGGGCACCGGCAGGTGCAGGGGCCCCTGGATGAGGCGACGATCGCCTGCGTCGTCGTCGGCCAGGATCAGCTGCTGCCAGTCTGCGCGCCCGATGCGGCCGGCGAGCCGGCGCATCCGCTGGACTCCGGCAAGGGATCGAAGGGCGCCCCGGTGCCGCTGCTCGCGTACAGCTCGGAATCGGGATTGGGGCGCATCCTGCGCGAGGTCAAGGGCACGGCGCTGGACCGGCTCCACGTGCAGCCGGTGTTCACCGCGCACTTGGCGTCGGTGCTGCGCACGATGGCGCTGGACGGCCGCGGCGTGGCCTGGCTGCCCAGGATCCTCATCGGCGACGACCTGGCCGCGGGGCGGCTGGTGGTTGCCGGGGGCAAGGACTGGCACCTGGAGCTCGACATCCGGCTGCACCGCGATCGCGGCCCGATGGGCGCGGCGGCGGAGACGTTCTGGACGGCGGTCGCCGACGAGAGCGGAGCGTCGACATGAACCTCGGATCAGTCCGCATGAGTCCAGCATGAGTCCCGCATGAACGCGGGCGCCGCGCAGCGCCCCGGCGGTGCCGGCGCGGCATCAAAGCCAACAAATCCGGCATTGGTGTGAAGCGGCGCGGGTCTCGATGATCGGCACAGGCCGGGGCGGTCGCCTCGGGCAGAGCCACAGATCCCATCAGAGGACATCGAGGAGACACGCATGGACAAGATCCGCAGGCGGCTGGCGTTGACCGGCATCGCGGTGGCGCTGGGCGTCGTGACGACGCTGGCGCGCGCCGAATTCCCGGACAAGCCGGTGACGCTGATCGTGCCGTTCGCGGCCGGGGGGCCGTCGGACAAGATCGCCCGCGACCTGGCCGAGGCGCTGCGCAAGAAGCTCGGCCAGACGGTCATCGTCGAGAACGTCGGCGGCGCGGGCGGCACGCTGGGCACCTCGCGCGTGGCCAAGGCACCGCCGGACGGCTACACGCTGCTGGTGCACCACATCGGCTTCGCGACCGCGCCGTCGCTCTACCGCAAGCTGCCCTACAAGGGCATCGACGACTTCGCCTTCCTCGGCCTGATCAACGAGGCGCCGTCCACGCTGATCGCCAAGCCGTCGATGCCGGCCAAGACCTTCGACGAGCTGCGCAAGGTCATCGCGGCCGATCCGTCGAAGATCAACCTCGCGCATGCCGGCGTGGGCTCCGCGTCGCAGCTGTGCGGGCTGATGCTGCAGTCGGCGCTGAAGACCAACCTGACCTCGGTGCCGTACAAGGGCACCGGCCCGGCGATGACCGACCTGATGGGCGGCCAGGTCGACCTCATGTGCGAGCAGGCCACCAACGCCGTGCCGCAGATCGAGGGCGGCAAGGTCAAGGCCTACGCGGTGACCAGCACGCAACGGATGTCGCTGCCGGCGCTCGCCGCGTTGCCGACGCTGTCGGAGGCCGGGCTGAAGGATTTCAGCGTGACCGTCTGGCACGGGCTCTACGCGCCGAAGGACACCCCCGCGCCGGTGCTGAAGAAGCTCAACGACGCGCTGAAGGCCGCGTTGAAGGACCCGGACCTGGTCAAGCGCTCGGAGGCGCTCGGCATCAGCGTCGTCAACGACGGCCGGCTCGAACCGGCCGGCCACAAGCACTTCGTCGAGACCGAAGTCGCGCGCTGGAAGAAGGTGATCGAGGCGTCCGGGCAGTACGCGGACTGAGGTCTGCGGCAGCCATCGCCACCGAGGGCGCTGGCTGCCTTCAACCCATGCTGCGGAGCACGTTCTCCGCCGCCTGCTTCACATGCTCGCCGCACAGCCGCGCGGCGAGTTCTCCGTCGCGCTGCTCGATCGCCGTGACGATCGCATCGAGCTCCCGCAGCGTCTCGGGCAGCCGCCCCGGCTGTGCCATCGAGATGCGGCGCAGCACCGTCACGCGGTTGTTCAGCTGCTTCAGCATCTGCCCCGCCACGGTGTTGCCGCAGCCCTCGACCAGGATGTCGTAGAACTGGTTCTTGATCGTGAGGATCCGGGCCCGGTCGCCGGCGGCATGCGCCTGCGCGAGCTCGGTCAGCTTGGCGCGCAGCGCCGTCCGCTGCGGATCCGACGCGTTCGTCGCGAAGCCGCGCCCGGCCAGGCTCTCCAGGCTGGCGCGGACCTCGTAGATCTCGCGCACCTCGTCGCGCGAGATGCTGGTCACCTCCGGCCCGCGGTGCGGAATGATCGTGATGAGCCCCTCGGCCTGCAGGTGCTGCAGCGATTCCCGCACGCAGGAGCGGCTGACGTCCAGGCTCTCGCAGAGCTCCCGCTCCGACAGCTTCTGACCCGGCGCGAGCACGCCGTCCAGGATGGCGGTGCGCAGCGCCTGGGTGGCGCGCTGGCGCAGTGACGTCTCTTCTCGGGCAACTTTGACGAGGCTCATGGGCCGGATCCTACCTGTGTGCGGGCGATGTCCAGACGGACGGATCACCGGATATTCATACAGACGGATTGTCATACAACACGATCAACGCGTTTTCAATCCATACATTCCTAGTGTCGGATTGTCAGACAATCGGCCACTATCTGCCCCATCGACGGATCGCAGAGACCCGTCCCATCCCACCCCCTCAGGAGTTTCCGATGACCCGTGCGTACGCCCCGAAGAACCAGGCCCTGTTCGACCAAGGTCTCTCGACCCGCCGCGAGGTGCTCGGCGCCGAGTACGTCGACGCCTCGATCAAGAACGCCACGGACTTCAACATCGACATGCAGGAGCTGGTCACGCAGTACTGCTGGGGCGACGTATGGAATCGCCCGGGGCTGGACCGCCGCACGCGCTCCTTCCTGAACCTGGCCATGATCACCGCGCTGAACCGCCCGCACGAGCTGAAGCTGCATGTGCGCGGTGCCATCAACAACGGCCTGACCCGCGACGAGGTCAAGGAGGTCTTCCTGCAGGCGGCGATCTACTGCGGCGTGCCGGCGGCGATCGACTCGTTCCGGGTCGCCGCCGAGGTGTTCAAGGAAATGGACGCCTGAGGAGCCGCCGCCATGACCCGCATCGGATTCATCGGCCTGGGCATGATGGGCACGCCCATGGCCCACCTGCTGCACGCCGCCGGCCACGAGCTGGTCGTGCAGGACGCCCGGCCGGAGGTCGCCCGGGCCTTCGCTGACGCCCACGCCGGCGCGCGCATCGCCAGTGGCGCCTCGGACTTCGCGGCTTGCGAGGTCCTCGTGACCATGCTGCCGAACTCGGACATCGTCGACGCCGTCGTGGGGCCGCTGGCCGCGCAACTCCAGCGCGGCGCGGTGGTGGTGGAGATGAGCTCCGCCGATCCCAATCGCACCCGCGCGCTCGCCGAGCGTCTGGGCGAGGCCGGCATCACGCTGATCGACGCGCCGGTCTCGGGCGGCGTCAAGAAGGCCGTGGCGGGCACGCTCGCCATCATGGTGGGCGGCGACGTCCCCGCCTTCGAGCGAGTGCGCCCGGTGCTCGAGACGATGGGCAAGGCCATCACCCATGTCGGGCCGGTCGGCGCCGGCCATGCGCTGAAGGCGTTGAACAACTACGTGTCCGCCGCCGCGCTGATCGCCACCGCGGAAGCGATCCATGTGGGCGAGGCCTTCGGCATCGACCCGGCCACGATCGTCGATGTGATCCAGGCCTCGACCGGGCGGAACAACACGACCGAGAACAAGGCCCACCAGTTCATGCTGAACGGTGCGTTCAACTCGGGCTTCTCGCTGGCGCTGCAGGCGAAGGATGTGGGCATCGCCGCGTCGCTGGGCCGCGCGATGGGCCTGCCCATGGCCCTGGCCCAGGACGTGTACACGATGACCGCGGAAGCTTCCGAATCGCTCGGCCCGGGTGCGGATCACACCGAGCTCTACCGCTTCGTCGGCAGGTCCTGACGCGATGAGCGCTTCCTTCGACGTCGTCAATCCCGCGACCGGCGAGCGCGTCGCGCAGGTGCGCAAGGCCTCGGCGCCAGAGGCGCAGGCGGCCATCGAGGCGGCGCGCATCGCACAGGTCGATTGGCGGCGGCGCGGCGGTCACGCTCGTGCCGAGGTGCTGCAGCGTTGGTTCGAGCTCGTCATCGCGAAGACCGACGAACTGGCGCGCGTCATGGTCTCGGAGCAGGGCAAGCCGCTGGCGGAAGCGCGTGCCGAGATCGTCTACGCCGCAGGCTACATCCGCTTCTACGCCGAGGAGGCGCGGCGCTTGCACGGCGAGACGATCCCGGCCTCGTCGCCGGATCGCCGGCAGCTCGTCGTGCGCGAGCCGGTGGGCGTCTGCGCTGCGATCACGCCGTGGAACTTCCCCGCCGCGATGATCACGCGCAAGGTGGCGCCGGCGCTCGCAGCCGGTTGCACGATGGTGCTGAAGCCTTCGGAGCTGACGCCGCTGACCGCATTACGACTCGCGGAACTCGCGCTCGACGCCGGCCTCCCGGTCGGCGTGCTGAACGTCGTCATCGGTGATGCCGTCGAGATCGGCGCCGTGCTCACGTCGTCGCCGACGGTGCGGATGCTCAGCTTCACCGGCTCCACACCGGTGGGCCGCCTGCTGATGGCGCAATGCGCGCCGACGGTGAAGAAGCTGGGTCTGGAGCTCGGCGGCAATGCGCCGTTCATCGTCTTCGACGATGCGGACCTCGACGCGGCGGTGGAGGGCGCGATCGCCTCCAAGTTCCGCAACGCCGGCCAGACCTGTGTCTGCGCCAATCGGCTCTTCGTGCAACGCGGCATCTACGAGGCCTTCGCGGCGCGGCTGATCGAGCGTGTCCGCGCGCTGCGGACCGGCAACGGCCTGGAAGAAGGCGTGACGCAAGGCCCGCTGATCAACGAGACGGCGCGGCGCAAGGCGCTGTCGCACGTGCGCGATGCGCTGGACCGCGGCGCACGCCTGGGCACCGGCGGCCAGGCGATCGACGGACCCGGCTGGTTCATGCAGCCGACCGTGCTGCTCGACGTGAAGGCGGGCATGCGCTGCCTGGACGAGGAGACCTTCGGCCCCGTCGCGCCGCTGGTGGCCTTCGACACCGAAGCCGAGGCGATCACCTGGGCCAACGCGAGCGAGTTCGGCCTGGCGAGCTACTTCTACTCGCGCGACGTCGCGCGTTGCTTCCGCGTCGCGGAGGCGATCGAGTCCGGGATGGTCGGCATCAACACCGGCGCGATCTCGAGCGAGACGGTGCCGTTCGGCGGCATCAAGCAATCCGGGCTGGGGCGCGAAGGCTCCCGGCACGGCCTGGACGAATACACCGAACTGAAGCTGATGAGCTTCGGCGGCATCGGCGCGGCCTGACGGCTCGCGTCGAGGCGCATTTCATTTCCTGCATCGACAGACACGCAGCGGCCGGCGATGGACCGGAGGCGCACTTCCTTACCCCCTTGGAGCGAGACATGCGAAAGATTGCGAAGAAGGTCCTGACCGTCACGGTGACGACGGTATCGATGGCGTTGGCCACGGCGGCGTCCGCCGCGTATCCGGACAAGCCGATCACGATGGTGATCCCCTATGCGACGGGCGGCTCGACCGACGTGATCGGCCGGCTGATCGCCGAAGCGATGACGCGCGACCTGGGCCAGCAGGTGATCGTGGAGAACGCGGGCGGCGCCGGCGGCACGATCGGCACGGCGAAGGTCGTTCGTGCGGCGCCCGACGGCTACACGGTGCTGCTGCACAACATGGGCATCGCGACCGCGCCGGCGCTGTATCCCAAGCTCACCTTCGACGCCACGAAAGACCTGACCCCGATCAGCCTGGCCGGCGACGTGCCGATGATCCTGGTGGGCAACAAGGATTTCGCGCCCGCGACCGTGGCCGAGGTCATCAAGCAGATGAAGGCCAAGCCGGGCGAGGTGCGCGTCGCGCATGCGGGCGTCGGCGCGACCTCGCATCTCTGCGCGATGCTGTTCAGCCAGACCACGAACACCACGGTGACGATGGTGCCGTACCGCGGCACCGGTCCGGCGCTGCAGGACGTGATCGCCGGCAATGTCGACCTGATCTGCGACCAGCCGGTGGCGACGGGCCCGCACGTGGCCTCGGGGGCGCTCAAGGCGTATGCGATGGCGACCAAGGCGCGCGTGTCGCAGCTGCCGAACGTTCCCACCTTCGCCGAAAGCGGCCTGCCCGGCTTCGAGCTGGCCGTGTGGCACGGGGTGTATGCGCCGAAGGGCACGCCCGCGGCGATCGTGACGCGCCTGAACACGGCGCTGCGTCATGCGCTGGTGGACCCCAACGTCGTGAAGCGCTTCCAGGAGATGGGCGTCGTCCCGCCGCAGGGCGACCGCCTCAAGCCGCAGGCGCTCGGCACGCAGACGGCCGCCGAGATCAAGAAGTGGGATCCGGTGATCAAGGCGGCGGGCGCGAAGGCGGAGTGATCAAGCTACAGGGCGACGTTGGGCGAGGAGAAACCGGCGCGTCGTGAATGACCGCCGGGATGTCGCGGGCGACTGTGGCGCTACGACCGCTGACCGCCTAGAGTCCTCGCGCATGAACATCGCGCCGACGTCCCCCGTCCCTCAGCCTCCCCACGTGTTCAGCGACAACGCCACGGCGATCGCGCTCTACGAGCGCCTGGGCTTCCGCCTGCGGCGCCGGCTCAGCGTGAACTTCTTCGACGCGTCGAGCGCCCTTGCGGCACCCGGCGCGCTCAGCGCGCCAGCGGATCCATCAGGTACACCCCGTCCGACAGCGCCTTCTTGACCTGGCGCGTCGAGTCGTCGACGGTGATCTCGACGGCGCCCTGTTCGATCCCGTCGAGCGAATCTCGCACCACGTCTTCGGGTCGGGCCTTGGGCACGTCGAAGTCCCGGATCATGTCCGTGTCGATGAAGCCGCCGTGGAAGCCGGCGACCAACGTGCCCTGCGGCGCGAGCTCGGCACGCAGGCTGTTGGTCAAGGCCCAGGCTGCGGCCTTGCTGACGCCGTAGGCGCCGAGCATCGGCGTGTTCACCCAGCTGAGGATGGACAGCATGTTCAGGATTGCGCCACCGCCGTTGCGGCCCAGCACCGGCGCGAACTCGCGCGCAACGTGGAAGATGCCGAAGAGATTGGTCTCGAGCTGCTCGCGCAGGACGACCTCGGCGTTGTCGCTCGTGATGCCGCCGACACGGCCGATGCCGGCGTTGTTGATCAGCAGCGTCACGTCGCCGCAAGCGCGTGCGGCGGCGGCGACGTGCTCGGGCTTGCTCACATCGAGCTGCACCGGCACGACGCCGGGCAGCGTGATCGTCGAGACGTCGCGCGCTGCCGCGTAGACCTTCTTCGCGCCGCGGGCAAGCGCCTGTTTGGCGAATTCGAGCCCGAGGCCCCGGTTCGCACCGGTGATGAAGACGACGGCATCCTTGATCTGCATGGAACTTCCTTCTGCGCCGCGGCGCGTTGGTTTCATATGACGAGCGTCATATATTGGAACAAAGAAATGGGACCCGAGAGTCCCAGACCGAAAACTGGAATCAGCGCACCGAGCGTGCGGACCGTGCCGGCTGCGCGGCTTCGGTGTGTTGAGCCAGCAGCGAGCGTTTCGTGCTGGCGAGGATGGCGAGCGCCTGGTCCCTGTCGCCAACGGCGCGGGCCAGTTGCAAGGCGCCGATCAGCGTTGCGGCGATCGGCCAGGCGGCCTCTGCGGGAGCGTCAGGCCCCAGCGCCTCCGAGACCATCCGCTGAAGCTGCAGCACGAGGCTACGTCCTTCGTCCTGGACGGCGCTCGATTGGCGAGGCATCTCCGACACCAGCGCGGCTACTGGGCATCCGCACTCGATGTCGTCGAGGCCGGCCTCATGCAGATAGGTTTCCACCACGGCGCGAAACGGCGGGACGCCCGCGGCGATGAGGCGGTCGACATGCCCTTGATGGACCTGCCGGCTGTCCTGCCCCGCGCGCACTGCGGCGGCGATCAGCAGATCGTCTCGAGACGGGAAATGCGCATAGAAGCCGCCGTGCGTCAGCCCGGCCTGCTTCATCACGTCCGCCACGCCCACGCCGTCGAAGCCGGCGCGCCGGACGGTGCGGGAGGCGACGTCGAGGATGCGGTCGCGGGATTCTTCCTTGCGGGTGGAACGGGAAGAGGAGGACGAGGCGTTCATGGGACCAAGATTAATATGATGGTCATCATATGTCAATCGGCCTGCCCTGTCCTGTCCTGCCCCGACCTGTCGATTACCGCATCAATTCCCCCAGCGTGGGATCCAAGCCGGGCGGCGTCGCGTTGCAGTCGCTGACGAGCCACTTGTGGACAGAGCAGGCGTGGCCCCGAAGTCCTCAGCGGCAGGAAGCCGACTGCATTTTCAGCAGACCACTGGGGGCGGTAGTCGGCATATCTCCGCGACCTGCAAAAGTAGAAATGGCCCATCCCGCAAGAGATGAGCCATTTCGTCAAAGCAGCGCGGGCGCTGCCGAATGCCTGACCGGCCGTAGGGCGCCAGATTAGCTACTCTGGCGCGCTAGAAAAATCAACTGCTTAGGCGGGTTCGCGCCACGGCCACTTAGGCCGCCGGTTCGAACTCTTGCGACTGGCTTCTGGTCGCGCCATATTTTCTGCGCCGGCCGTCAGCCCATCTTATCGCGGCTCAAAAGCGGCGGCCCGTCGAGGCGATCGGGTGTCCAGGCAAGGCAGCGTTGGAGCGGAGGCGAGGTTGGGACGATCAAGAGCAGGAGCGCGGAATCGCGCCGCAAACTGCCGATGTACGCCGCGAAGGACTAGTCCAAGGGTCAGGCGCCTGCATCCAGTTTCTGCACTGCCCTAGCAAGCACATCGAACGTGAAGCGGCTGATGCGACCGGCCAGCAGCTCGCCAATGCTTGGCTCCGACAGACCGCACCGCCGCGCGGCCTCAGCAGGAGTCCATTTTCGGCTCTGGATGTGCGCGATCAGTCGGGTCATCAATGCAGCGCGGGCCTTCAGGTCGACAGCCTCTTCAGGCGTCCCGGCCAAGGCGTCGAAGGCGCTTTCAAAGGGGCCTTCCTGGCCTTCAGTCAATCTCACTTCACGCTCCTTCGTCGAGACATCTGCCGAGCTTCTGACTGCTCATGAACTCTGCCGCACCCTTGGGTGGCGTTCGGCGTGATGCCGCACTTCGCGCTGGCAAACGCGGGCGTGGCGGTGGGCAGCGTCGACCTAGACGTCGGCGGTGCGTCCTGGGTGCTCGCCGGTGTCGCCGGTGCGCTCGTCGTGGGAAAGCCGCTGGGTGTGGTCCTCACCACTTGGCTGCTGGTCAAGTTGGGCTGGTGCCGCCTGCCAGCGGGTGTGAGCTGGGGCGGCGTGGTGCTGGTTGGGCTGTTGGCGGGTATCGGCTTCACGATGTCCATCTTCATCGCGATGCTGGCATTCACGGAGCCGGCGCTGCTGGGCGCGGCCAAGCTCGGCGTCCTGGTGGGATCCGTCGTGGCTGCAGTGCTGGGCCTAAGCTGGGGGCGCCTCTACGGCGCGCGTCTGCGGGCTTGATTCGTCTGTGGAGTGCGTAGCCCGCTCAGCTCCTGGGACACAGAGTTCTCATCGAGCATGCGCCTCGACAACTGCCATCAGCGTCGGGCGAACTTCCGCTTGAGGCTGATTCGAGCCGTTCGCGGTTCACCACCTGAGTGGCGGCTCCCGCCAAAACCGACCGCTAAGCGCCGCTGGCCAGAACAGTAGCCTCACCGTCGAAGCTGGCCGCTTGTCTGTGGCGCTTGCCTCATGCATACCTTAACGAGCGCCTCCGCGCTGCGGGACAGACGCAAGTGGACCCTATGAAGTCGGTCACCGTGATCGCTGAACTGGCGGCTTTGCATTTGGCGTGCCGTCAAGAGGCCTCAGGGAACTAAGGCCCAAGGGCAACCGCAAAGGCAGGCATTTTGATCGCCTGCTCGCCTATACGCCGTAGGCTGCCATGAAGACCCGTACAGCCTCGCGCAGAAGAGCCCTGTTTTCTCGAGGATCCGGCATCTCAATCTTCAGCAGTCCGCGAATGTGCCCCGAGCCCAGGAACATCGACAGGAACAAGTCCGCTGCCTGAAGAGGGTTCCCCACGTTGAGCGTGCCCGCTGAGTGGGCGCGGCGCAAGTATGCGGCCAGCTCGCTGTTCACCCGCTCCGGGCCTTCCTTGTAGAACGCACGGCAAGTTTCCGGTTGAACGCCCGCGACGCCATAGACAGCGCGCATCGCGCCCAGGGCGTCCCCGCGCGCCAGCGCAAGAAACCGGGCGCCAACCGCCATCAGCGCCTCCTCCGGTTGGTCCGGGTCTAGCCCCTCGGCGCCCGGGGTCTCAGCCACCACCGCCGCCGTCCTGTTGCGCACGACAGCCTGGAACAGCCCCTCTTTGGAGCCGAAGTTGCTATAGACGGTCATCTTGGACACACCGGCGTCCGCGGCGATGGCATCCACGCTAGCACGCTCCAAGCCATGCTCGTTGAAGTGGTTTCGCGCGGCTTCCAAGATGCGCCTGCAGCGCTCGGGATCGCGCGGACGCCCCCGCTGGGGCTTGGGAGCAGGAACCGGGTCGGTGGACATGGGCAAATTTAGTGTACTTGACAGTTCACTATATCTGAACCACATTACTGTACTAATAAGTACATCAATTCATAGTCCCATGACTTCCTCCTCCCGCCGCCGCAGATCGCTCACCGCGGCAACCCGCCTCCCGGTGCTAGCGGCAGCGGTTGCGCTGTCGGCGTGCTCCACGCCGGCCGTGCAGCCGCCGTCACTTTCAGCGCCCCTCGCGACTGCATTTGCCCACTCCGATGACGTACAGGCGCAAGGCGCGGCCGCGGGCCCTGAGTGGTGGGCCGCCTGGCAAGATCCCACGCTCACCTCGCTCATCGAGGAAGCGCTGGGTGCCAACCAGGACGTCGCCATCGCGCTCCAGCGCGTCGCCCAGGCTCGCGCGGGCGCCGATGCCCAGGCCTCCCGCCTGTGGCCGACGGTGGGCGTGCAGGCCTCCGCATCACGCAGCAGTAGCGGCCTGCCCGCGGCCGTAAAGCAAGGGATGCCCGACACGCAAGCGCTGCGCGTCGGCGTCGACGTCGCCTGGGAAATCGACTTAGCGGGGGGCGTTCGCGCGGCCCGTGACGCGGCGCAGGCCGACAACACGGCAGCGGTTGCAGGAGTGCAAGGCGCGCGCTTGTTGATCGCCAGCGAGATTGCGCGCCAATACTTCGTGCTGCGCAGCGCCGAGGAGCGGCTGCACATCGTGTCGGCCCTGGCCGATGCCCAGCGCCAGACCGCCGCACGAGTGGAGAGTCGTCTGCGCGAAGGCCAAGCCAGCGCATTCGACCACGACCGTGCCCGCGCCGAAGCTGACGCGCTGGACGCTCAGGTGCCAGCACTCCGGATGTTGGTCGGTATCACGCAGACCCAGCTAGCGGTGCTGCTCGGCCGCAGCCCGTCGGTACGCGTCCTCGACGACGACAAGGGCTTCGCGTGGCCTGCGGCGCGTGCCATCACGGCGGGCCAGCCCAGCGAACTGCTGAGGCGCCGCCCCGATCTGGTCGCTGCCGAGGCGCGTGTCGCTGCCGAAGCGCTGCGCACCGCCGAAGCCCGCGCCCAGTGGTGGCCCAAACTGTTCCTAAGCGCATTGGTGGGTCGCCAAGACTTGCGGCTGAACGCGCTCGAGCTCGCGCCGGCTCACTTCTCCAACGTCGCGCTGGCCTTTGCGATGCCGGTCTTCAACGCCGGCCGCATCGACGCGGGCGTTCGCGTGCAATCAGCGCGCGCCGACGAAGCACTGCTCGCCTGGCAGAAAGCGGTGCTCGTGGCGGTCCAGGAAGTGGAGGACAGCCTGCTCGTGCGCTCGCAGGAGGCCGAGCGCAACGCGGCCCTCGCACTCACCGTCGAACACCGCCGCCGTTCGCTGCAGCGTGCCGAGTCGTTGCAGCGCGAAGGACAGATTGACCTGCTGGCCCTGCTGGACGTGCAGCGCTCCGTGCTGGCCAGCGAACTGGCCTTGTCGGAAAGCCGCCTGCAGCGGGCGCTGGCCGACGTACAGCTCTTCAAAGCCCTGGGCGGTGGGTTCTCGATCACGCAGCCCGGCACCCACGTGACTTCACTTGCCGCAAGGACGTCCCAGTGAACAGGATCTTGCCCGCCCTCTCTCTTTCAAGCGTCGCCGTTGCCAGCCTGCTGCTGGCGGCCTGCAGCGAACGGCCCGCACCGGCCGTCGCCGTGAAACCAGTTTTCGTGACCACCGTGACACCGGCCAACGCCGCGCAGACCCGCAGCTTCACCTCGGTGGTTCGTGCCCGTGTGGAGACCGAGCTGGGATTTCGGACTGGAGGCAAGGTGGTCGAGCGACTCGTCGAAGTCGGGGACAGTGTCAAGGCTGGCCAGGTTCTGGCCCGTCTGGATCCGGCCGACTACCAACTGGCCGTGAAGGCGGCTGCGGACCAGGTGCTGGCCGCGTCCGTGGACGCGCAGCAGGCCGCTTCCGATGAGGCGCGCTTTCGCCGGCTGCTGGCGGACGGGTCGGTCGGCGCCGCCGATCACGAGCGCCAGAAGGCGCGCGCCGACGGCGCGGCGGCGCGCCTGGATCAAGCGAATCGCCAGCTCGAGCTGGCGCGCAATCGCGAGGCGTACGCCGCGCTGGTCGCGCCCTACGCAGGCGTCGTCACGACGCTGAGCTTCGAGCGCGGCCAAGTGGTCGCGGAAGGCCAGCCCGTGCTGTCGCTGGCCCGCGATGGCGACCGCGAGATCGTCGCCGAGCTGCCTGAGGACTGGGTCGGCCGGGCACGAAGCCTAACAGCCACGGCAGCCCCCTGGAACGACCCGACATCGCAGGTCCGCCTCGTGCTGCGCGAACTTTCGCCGCAGGCCAGCCCGCAAGGCCGGACCTACCGCGCGCGCTATTCGGCCGCGCCCGAATCGCACGAGACCGTGGCTGCGCTGCCGCTTGGCAGCACGATGCATTTGGCGCTGTCGGCACCGCATGCAGGCCCCGCGACCGCAGTGCTTCCCGTGAGCGCCTTGGTCAAGGGCAGCGGCCCCGCCGGCGTTTGGACGGTGAACGCCAAGGGTTCGGGCCTCGTGCTCACACCGGTCCGAGTCGTGGCCAT
Source organism: Roseateles noduli (assembly GCF_050626985.1). Taxonomy (NCBI): domain Bacteria; kingdom Pseudomonadati; phylum Pseudomonadota; class Betaproteobacteria; order Burkholderiales; family Sphaerotilaceae; genus Roseateles; species Roseateles noduli. Next base: position 4,906,518 of record NZ_CP192463.1, on the reverse strand, counting down.
CGATGACGCCACAGTCCAGGTCACGGGCTTGGCCGCTGGCAGCAGGGTCGTCAGCGTCGGCGCTCAGAAGCTCGATGCGGGCATTGCCGTGCGCGCTGTCGAGCGCCCCCCCGAATCCGCCGCAACCCCTGTGGTCAAGAGCAGTTCATGAAACGCTTCAATCTTTCGGAATGGGCTGTCACGCACCGGCCCATGGTGCTGTTCCTGATCATCGCGACGCTCGTCGTCGGCAGCCTGTCGTTCAGCCGCCTCGGGCGGCTGGAGGATCCCAATTTTGACGTGCCGCAGATGACCGCCATCGTCGTGTGGCCCGGCGCCACGGCGCAAGATGTGCAGGACCAGGTGCTCAACCGCATTGAGCGCCGCCTGCAGGAGCTGGATCACTTCGACTACGTGCGCAGCTTTTCGCGCCAGGGCTACGGCGGCATCACGCTGTGGATGAAGGGCGGCAGCAGCAAGGAAGAACTGGAGAACGCGTGGTACCAGGTGCGCAAGAAGATCGGCGACACGCGCCAGGAGTTCCCCGAGGGCGTGCGCGGGCCGTTCTTCAACGACGAGTACAACGATCGCTACAGCGTGCTGTATGCGTTGAGCGCTCATGACTTGTCGATGGCCGAGCTGCTGGCCCTGACGGAGGACGTGAAGCGCCGCCTCCAGAGTGTGCCCGGCGCCGCCAAGGTGGACGTGCTGGGCAAGCAGGCCGAGCGGGTGTACGTGGAGTTGTCGACGCGGCGCCTGGCCTCACTCGGCATCGCGCCGACGGCGGTGTTCGACGCACTGGCGCGCCAGAACCTCGTGACGCCCGCCGGTTCGGACGATGCCGCGCACGACCGTGTGCAGGTGCGCGTGGACGGCGGGCTCAAGAGCGCCGCGGACGTTGCCAACGTGACGTTGGAAGTCGGTGGTCGGCTGCTGCGAATGGCCGACATCGCCACCGTGCGCACCGGCTATGAGGACCCGCCCAGCTTCAGCATCCGTCACAACGGCGTGCCGGTCCTGGCCATCGGCGTGACCATGCAGCAAAACGGCAATGTGCTGGACTTCGGCAAGGCGCTGGAGCAGCGGCTCGACCAGATCAGGCAAGAGGTGCCGGCAGGGGTCGAGATCCAGCAGTACGCCGACCAGCCGCGCGTGGTGGCCGAGTCGGTCTGGGAGTTCGAGCGCTCCTTCCTGGAGGCGCTGGCCATCGTGCTGGCCGTGTCCTTCCTGTTCCTGGGCTGGCGCACCGGCATCGTGGTCGCCGCATCGGTGCCCCTGGTGCTCGCGCTAGTCGCCGCCGTGATGCATGCCGCCGGCTGGAACCTCGACCGCATCTCGCTCGGGGCGTTGATCATCGCGCTGGGCCTGCTGGTGGACGACGCCATCATCGCCGTCGAGATGATGGTGGTAAAACTGGAGGAGGGTTGGGACCGCCTGCGCGCGGCCACTTACGCCTACACCTCCACGGCGTTTCCGATGCTGACCGGCACGCTGGTCACGGCCGCCGGCTTCATGCCGGTGGGCTTCGCCAAGTCGATTGCCGGCCAATACGCGGGCGGCATTTTCTGGATCGTCGGTACGGCGCTGATCCTGTCCTGGCTGGTGGCGGTGGTCTTCACGCCGTATCTGGGGGTGATGCTGCTGCCGAAGAACCTGGCGAGCCGACATGAACACGGCAACCACCACGACCCCTATGACCGGCCGGTCTACCGACGGCTGCGCGGCATCGTCGACTGGGCGGTGCAGCACCGAGCCTGGGTCCTGGCCATCACGGTGCTGGTCTTCGCCGTGGCCGGTGCCGGCATGCTGAAGGTACAGCAGCAGTTCTTCCCGACAGCGTCGCGGCCGGAGTTGCTTGTCGACCTGCGGCTGCGCGAGGGCGCGTCCTTCGCCGCCACCGAGCATCAGGTGAAGCTGCTGGAAGCCGAGCTGTCCAAGGACCCGGACATCGAGTTCTTCACGGCGTACACCGGCGCTGGTACGCCGCGCTTTTATCTGTCGATCCAACCGGAACTGCCCAACCCCGGGTTCGCCCAGTTTGTCATCAAGACGGCAGGGATTGAACAGCGCGAGCGCGTGCGCGCTCGTCTGATGGAACTCTTCGACAAGGATGAGGCCTTCCCCGATGTCAGGGCGCGCGTGCAGCGTCTGGAGTTCGGCCCGCCGGTGGGCTTCCCGGTGCAGTTGCGCGTCATCGGCCCGGACAAGGCGCAGGTGCGCGAGATCGCCTACCGCGTGCGCGATACGGTACGCCAGAGCCCGCTGGTACGCGACACGCAACTCGACTGGAACGAGCAGGTCCGCTCGATGCAGGTCCACGTCGACCAGGACAAGGCGCGGCTGCTGGGCCTGTCCACGGCCGACGTCCAGGGCCTGGTGCAGACCGCGCTGGAGGGAGCGCCGGCAACGCAGATCCGTCGCGGCGAGGAACTCGTGGACGTGATCGTGCGGGCGATACCCGACGAGCGCAAGCGCATTGGCCAACTAGGCGATCTTCAATTGTTCACGCGCAGCGGCGTCACCTTGCCGCTTTCGCAGGTGGCGCGGGTCGAGCCGGGCTTTGAAGAGCCGGTGCTGTGGCGGCGCAACCGCGACATGGCACTCACCGTGCGCAGCGACGTCGTCGATGGCGTTCAGGGGCCCGACGCCACGGCGAAGATCCGACCGTCGCTCAAGCCGATCATCGACAGCCTGCCGGTGGGCTACCGCATCGAAGAAGGCGGCGCGATCGAAGAGAGCGACAAGGCCAACGAGGCGCTGTTCGCCGTGTTTCCCGCGATGTTTGCAGTGATGTTGACGCTGCTGATGATCCAGCTGCAAAGCTTCTCGCGCCTCTTCATGGTGTTCATGACGGCGCCGCTGGCGCTGATCGGCGTGGTGCCGGCGTTACTGCTGTTCAATGCCCCGTTCGGCTTCGTCGCGCTGCTCGGTGTGATCGCATTGAGCGGCATGATCATGCGCAACTCGATCATCCTGGTCGACCAGATCGACCAGGACATCGCGCGCGGCCTTGCGCCCTGGGTCGCCATCGTCGAGGCAACGGTGCGACGCTCGCGCCCGGTGGTGCTGACAGCGGCTGCGGCAGTTCTGGCGATGATCCCGCTCACGCGCAGCGTCTTCTGGGGCCCGATGGCAATTGCGATTATGGGTGGCCTGGTAGTGGCCACGGCCCTGACCCTCGTCTTCGTGCCTGCGCTGTACGCGGCTTGGTTCCGCATCCGACGCGACAGCCCCGCGCAGGCGCCTGCGGAATCGACGCCAGGGCTCGCCGCGCGACTTGCGGACGGAGAGGCCCATGCTTGAGTACAGAGGTCCCCAGGGCGCCGGACCGCCGCATCGGCATTCACTCACAAGGAGGATGTCGATGACTACTGATCGAGGCGTGAATCGTTCCGGTCGAAGTGCTCGCTCCAAAGCCGGCTCAAGCATCGCCGGGCGCTGAGCGTGATCCCGCATGACAACCACATCGAGCCGACTGTCGGTCGGTCAGACGGTCAGCCTTCCATGCAACGACGAGCCCTTCTGACGCTGGCCGCGCTCTCCACCACCGGCCTCGCCATCGCCCAGTCCACTGCCAAGCCCAGCCCACCTCCCTCTGGCCACAAAACGGAGCCCATCACCATGAATGACGTCATCATCATCGGCGGCAGCTTTGCCGGCCTCGCCGCCGCCCTGCAGCTCGGACGTGCCGGCCGCAAGGTCACCGTTCTCGACACCGGGTTGCCGCGCAATCGCTTCGCCGGTCACTCCCATGGCCTGCTTGGCCACGATCACAAGCCGCCGCTGGACATCCTGGCCGAGGCGCGGCGGCAACTGGCGCGATATCCCGCGATCAAGCTCGTCAATGCCAAGGCCGACAGCGTCGCTGGCGCCATCGATGATTTTTCCGTGGTCACTGGCGACGGCGAAAGCTTTAGGGCACGCCGCGTGGTCCTGAGCTATGGCGTCGCCGACCAGATGCCTGATGTGCCAGGCTTTGCCGAAAGCTGGGGCACGTCCATCGTTCCCTGCCCCTATTGCGACGGCTTTGAAGTCGCCGGCCAGCATTGGGGCCTTGTCTGGTCGGGGCCGCCGTCCCACCAGTCCGCCAAGCTGTTTGGCGATTGGACCGACAAGTTGACGATGTTCGCCGATGGTCACTACATCGCGCCCGATATCCAGGCCGATCTGGCGCGCCGCAAGATACCTGTCGTCGATGGCCGCATCATCGAGATCGCCCATCGCAACGGCCATATCTCTACCGTCAATCTCGATACCCACGGCAATGTCGCGGTCGATGTCCTGTTCGCCCATCCGCGTAACAAGCCGTCGGCAGGCCTGCATGAATCACTGGGCCTCGTCACGGTCGATACGCCCGCCGGCATCGCCCTTAGGGTCGACGAGCGCCGCCAAACCAGCATGCCCGGCATCTACGCCGCCGGCGACCTCGCCACGCCCTTCCTCCCCTCAGTCACCCAGGCCTCGTGGCAGGGCGCGATGGCGGGCATCTTCGCCCAGCAGTCGATGCTGACCTGAGGGCCTGATCCCTTCTCCGGTGCCCGCAGGCTGCCGCGGCACCGGCATCCGCATGACGAGGCGTCACGCGTGCATTGGTACGTGTGCGGCCGCGCTTCGCCCGCATTCGCCTGATTCAACCAGAGATCTTCATGACCAACCAACCCACTATCCTAATCACAGGCGTTTCCTCCGGCATCGGGCTCGCGACAGCCAAGAAGTTCGTCGCGTGCGGCAGCCGCGTTTTCGGAACGGTGCGCAGCCTCCAGAAGGCCACCCCGATCGCCGGTGTCGAGCTGGTCGAGATGGACGTTCGCAAAGACGCCTCGGTGCTCGCCGGCGTGCTGACAGTGATCGGTCGCGCCGGGCGGGTCGATGTCCTCGTCAATAACGCCGGCGTCAGCATGATCGGCGCGGTGGAGGAGACCATGCCTGCCGAGGCGGCCGCCCTGTTCGACACCAACGTGCTGGGCGTTCTCAGAGTCTCGCAGGCGGTCCTGCCGCACATGCGGGAGCGGCGGCAGGGCAGGATCATCAATGTCAGCTCCGTGCTGGGTTTTCTGCCGGGACCCTACATGGGACTCTACGCCGCATCCAAGCACGCCATCGAAGGGTTGTCGGAATCGCTGGATCACGAGGTTCGCCAGTTCGGTATCCGCGTCACTCTGGTGCAGCCTTCCTACACGAAGACCAGCCTCGAGGCCAACTCGCCCCACGCGGCCACGTTGATCAATGCCTACGACAAAGAACGCCAACGCGTCACGCGGTCGTTCTCTACCAATGTCAATGGCGGCGGCGACCCGGCGACCGTCGCCAACACCATCGTCGATGCGGCATTTGGAGCCAGGCGGATGCGACGCCCGCCCCCGGGCCAAGCCTCACTTCTGAGCAAGTTGCGCCGCTTTATGCCCGCCGGCCCTGTCGACAAAAGCCTGCGCAAGCAGCTGGGCCTGGGCTGAGGCCAGACCCATTCGGATTCCCTTCGGCAAGTCATTGCCGTGCGACGCCCCCGCGCGGGGCCTACGTGAAGGAGCTCACCCATGAAAACTTACCTTCGTGCTTACGTCCTGGCGGTGCTCGCTGCGCTAGCGGGCTGTGCAGCATCGGTCGACGAGAAGACGTGCGATGCGCCTCAGATTCAGCGAGAGCTCGGCTACACGCCTCCAGGCTGTGAGCAGGCCCCCTGAATTCAACCGTGGCCAGCGTGAGCCGTTAGTCCGTCATCCCAACTAAAACCAATCCCGGGAAAGGGTGAACCTTCGCACTCGCGTCGGCGTTGCAGCCGCACTTGAGTGAGCCAACTGCGAGCGCAAAGCCAGTTCATGTAGGCAAAGGTCCGACACCAAGAAGCGGCGACTCCAACTTTCCGAATTTTGTCGTACGGCGCACAGTACCACCCATCAGCCCTGCAACCGCGCGGGTTTCCTCTGCCAACTTGAACGGGTGTGCCAATGTCGCGTTTATCTGTGAAGCAGCTTCTTGTGCTGGCGTTTGGTCTACTGGCGGCGTGTGTGACCGCTGTGTCCCTTCTGGCGCTTCACGATCTTGGTGCCACGAGCGGCCGTTTCACCGACTTTGTGAACGGTATTGCCCAACGGGAAGGGCTGGCGGTCGACCTACGTATCGAGGCGAACCGCCGCGCGATCGGGGTGCGGGACATGGCCATCGCTCAGTCCCCCGGCGAGTTGCAGGCAGGCAAAGAGATGGCGCTCAGTGCGCATGCGCAGCTCGGTAAAACGCTTGAGAAGCTGAAGAGCACCGTCCAGCGCTCCTCCACGAGCGATCGCGAGCGCGCAATCCTGGCACGCATCCTGGAAATCGAGGCCAAGTACAGCCCGGTGGCTGCCGGCATCGTTGCGATGGCGGACGCGGGCAAGCGTGAGGAGGCTACGCAGGCGATCAGCCGGGATTGCCGCCCGCTGCTTTCCGCCCTTCTCGCCGCGGCGCGCGAATACGTCGACGAGACCCGGGCCCAAGCCGACCAAAGCGTGCGCTCCGCTGAAACCGACTACGCGGGTCAGCGCTGGTGGCTCGGGATCGCAAGCGCAGTGGCCGTTGCGGCCGCGATCGCGCTCGGACTCTTCATCACCCGGCGCATGCTGCGAGCGCTCGGCACGGAGCCCGCCGTGCTGAGCGAGGTCGCGCAACGCGTGGCACAGGGGGACCTGAGTACCGTTAGCGGTGCCGACTCGGCACCTTACGGTAGTGTGCTCGCGTCGATGGGCCAAATGCAGCAGCAGCTCGTCACCCTGATCGGTCAGGTGCGCCAGGCTGCGCAAACCATCGCCGGCGCCAGCGAAGAGATTGCGCACGGCAACAACGATTTGTCGAACCGGACCGAGGAGCAAGCGTCCGCACTTGAGCAAACAGCTTCTTCCATGGAGCAGCTCAGTGCCACCGTTCGGCAAAACGCCGACAACGCCGTGCAAGGCAGCCTGCTAGCTCGGGGTGCTAGTGAAGTGGCGGGCCGGGGCGGCGAGGTCGTCAGTCAAGTGATCGGGAAGATGCGAGGCATCCAGGACAGCAGCAAGCGGATCGGCGACATCATCGGAACCATCGATGGGATCGCATTCCAAACCAACATCCTGGCGCTGAATGCGGCAGTGGAGGCTGCGCGCGCAGGTGAACAGGGGCGCGGATTCGCAGTTGTGGCGTCGGAGGTTCGCAGCTTGGCTACACGCTCGGCACAAGCGGCGAAGGAGATCAAACAGCTCATTAACGACAGTACCACCCGTGTTGAGGAGGGTACCGCCCTCGTGGATAAAGCTGGCGCCACGATGGAAGAGGTAGTTGCCGCGATCGGGCGCGTGACTGACGTCATGGCTGAGATCAGTGCAGCAAGCGCAGAGCAGAGCACCGGTGTGTCCCAGATCGGTCAAGCAGTCGCACAGATGGACCAAGCCACCCAGCAAAACGCTGCGCTCGTCGAAGAGTCCGCGGCTGCCGCAGACAGCCTGAGGGAGCAAGCCAATCGGATGGTCGAGTCGGTCGACGTATTCAAGATCGACGTCGGCGGAACGCACGCTGCCGCTGCTGCGCAGGCGGGGGGACGCATTCGCCATGTGTCGCTGAATGGCGTGAACGAGAGGCGCATGAGGGCCGCGCCACTGACCTCGTCAGAGCATTCGGCACGGAGGACCTCCTCAGTGCCGTCGACTAGCGATGGCGTCTGGGCCGTCATCTGACCCGCGTGGGGGCTTCGCAGCCCGCCGCCTCAACGCGGGCCGCTTCAGTTGGCCCCGCGACGTGACCGGCACGCTGAGCCTAGCCGCACTCAGTTCGACGCCCTGGTGCTAGGTCTGCCCTGGCAGTACGTGGGCGAGGCGGGCAACGGTTTCGTCATCAGCAATGAAAATCTCCACGCGCTTCTCGGTCTCTTGCGCCAAGTAGCCGGCGTGGTCAGCAAGAGGCGCCGCGCTTGGATAAAGGGGCTGAGGCGTGGGGGCAGCCTGCCTGGGACGGTGCGACGGGCCGTGCACCTGAGCACGGAGTCGGTGCTCTTGGATGGCGGACCGCTGGTGAATGCTGAAGAGAGCTGGCCCCTCCCGGCGCGCCCGGTCGGCGGCTATTCCGCCACAAAGGCTCAGGCGGAACGCGAGGCGCTCGCCGCGTCGCAAGCCCGGCTGGACGTTGTCGTCGTCCGCCCGCGATTCATCTGGGGACGCGACGACACGACCGCGCTGCCGCAATTGTTGAAGGCTGTGGATTCTGGCAAGTTCGCCTGGATCGACGGTGGGCGGTAACCGGCGGGCGCTGGAGTCTGCCGGTCACAAGGCAGGCGTTGGCGCCCTCAGCCGTTGAGGTGACGTTGAACGTCGGAAAGGCGCGCCGCGACTTGAACTATGTGCGGCCCGTCACCCGCGCGCAGGGGTTGGCAGAGCTGTGCGCCGTCCCTCCCGGCTGATGGCGCTCTCGGCTTGTTGCTACGGCCGCGGCACCGAAGTTCTCCCGCTGCTGCGGTTAACGAACGTCCGCTTCCGCTGGCGGATTCAACCGGTCGATGCAACACACTGATCGCTGTGTTCCAAGGCCAAGCGGAAGCTCTCGATGCACAACGCTCAGGTCAATCGATCGACGATGCGATCGTGATGCTCGCCAACTGGATGGAGCTCCCTCACGATAGGCTGACAGAAGACGACCGCGCGGTCCTGATCACGATTGGCGGCTTGCTCTATCGCGAAGGTCTACGTCAGCGACGTCTTTAGCGACACGTTTTCAGGGCAGCAGGCCATCTGGATCGATGGCGAGAATTGAACCCGCGAGCGGCCTCAGCCAGACAGCGTCTAGGCACTATCCGTGCGAATTTGGTGCGAGCTCCCCTCGGCGCCTCTGCTTCAGGACTGGAAGCGGAGGTCGACTCAGTCGTCGCAGCGAGGCCCGCGCCGCCAATGAATCACGATTGCACATGCTCAGTTACGGACACTCTGCGAGACGGCCTCTTGCTGAAGGCTCCAGCGAACGGGCAATCTCCTCGTTCACCGGCGCAACCTGCGCAAGCCAAGACACTGTGAGGCCAAATCCGGGCGTGATGTGCACCAGCGCACTGAGCGCGGCTTCAGATGGTGCCAGCATAGTCGCATGGTAGAAATTTCCACCGCGACGAGCGAGCAGCTTCATCTTGCCCTGGCGAGATGGGTAGTTTCTGTTGAAGCCCTCTTGCAAGAAATTGACCGCGTTACAAAGGGTGGACATCCGAACCCAGCAGTAATGTGCCATTTAATCGCCGCAGCTGAAGCTAATCTCCTGCGATGCGAGGAGGCCCAATCATTGTGAACGCTAGGCTTAATTGCCACGATTTTGAACAGGGAGGTCATCGATGGATAGAGCCACCCAGCGAGCTTTGAAGTTCTGGCGACAGACTGATACCGAGGCTCGACCGCGAGAGCGAGCTACCGGCGGACATGAGGCCAAGGTAAACGATGGGGAGTCGACATGGATTACCTCGTCGGAATGCACCAGGTCGTCGTGCTTGAGAGTGACCACAACAGCACCGAGCGCACGATTCGCCGGGAGCTGGAGCGGAGCCTGGGCGGCGCCGCAGGCGTGGTCGAGGCGCTTCTCGCTGGCGGCAGAGGGGACTACGGGGTCAGAACAGCAGCAGGTGCCGCAAGCGAGCGCTGGCGCGACGCGATGCTCGCCGCGTTGGATGCGGCCCACCTCGAGTTTGCTGCCTTAATTCTGCGACTGGCCGGCGACGAGTTCGATGAAGCGCTGGCGGATGAGCTTGTAACGGTCGACAGCCGGGCAGTGGCCCTTATGGAGGCTACTCCAGCAATGTGAGAGCTCGGTGGCAGATTACGAGTTCCTCTATCGCAATGCCGAGTTCGGACTTTTTGCGCCGCCAGATCTCAAGTGCTCGCTGGGCCTCATCCCCCACAAATGGCGCTTGGGCACCCTTGCGGGGGCTCGCGTCCTTCCAAGCAAGCTGCTCAGCCACGACGCAGCCCTGCAAGTGCAGCATTGCAGCTGAAACCCTGAGACGGCTAATCATGCGAACTCTCGGATACGCGTCGCGCGGCCCGGTGTCTGACATAGATCTCAAAGGCAGCCAGCGTGATGAGGCTACACCGTAGAGCGTTTTCGCGCGATGGCTTTACGTGAGATCTGAGCGACGCCAGCATGACTTACTGAATCGCGTCTTTGTCCTGGCCCAGTTGGAGGAGAAGAGCGTCGGTCCTGACCGCGTCGGCCTGATCGAAAAATCGGCCGGCCGCGGGCGGATCAGCAGCTGGGCACCATCGACAGGCCCCGCAAGCCAGGCCGCCCAGTCCTCAGGCTCACCGTCGACCACAGCGCGCTTGTCCTGCTTGTCGGCAGGCAGGTTCGGATCTGGCTTGTGCAGTCGGGCCAGCATCGAATGGCCGTCGCAGTTTCACGTCAGCATCGTGTAGTTAGGAACGATCTCGCCCGTGGCCCAGTCCGTCCAGTGGTTCCAGGTCCCGGCGAGCATCCACGGCAGCCCGTCGGCGCGCTTAAGTTACCACCACGCATTGCGCCCCGTCTCCCAGTTGGGTTACTGGTACCAGCTCGCGGGAATCAGACAGCGGCGCCCTTCCCCCAAGCTGCGCGAAACGTCGGGCTCGTCCCGACCGTCTCCCTACAGTGTTGATCAGGTTGAGAGCGGATGTGAGGTCCTGTCCGATGACGCCTTTGAACAGTTGCCTAGGCGCCATCGCTGGATGCGCTTACCAATCCAAGTCGGCGCGGCCTCCCGCGAACATCGGATTTCAAATTCACGCCGTGGATCATTCTGGTCAGCGGCTTCGTCACCAAGTCAGCGCGGCCAGAGACAGCTAGATCCCAGTACGGAGCACAAAGTACTGACGCCCACCGTCGATGGCGGGCCCGTTGACCAAGGATATTCGGCGCGACGGGGCTAACGCAGCCTATTGAACGTGAGGTCGCACTCAATGCGTTTCCGTCCTCAGAGGAGCAATGGCATCTCTATCAGCAGTGGAGGGGCATTGCTGCGCCGGTCGCCGCGTCATCTTATCTCGCCCAGAAAGTGATGGCTCGTCGAGGCCACCGGGTGTCCAGGCAAAGGCGGCATTCGAACGAACGCGAGATCGGGAAGATCAAGAGAGCAGGCGGCCTGAATTGCGCCGCCGCATGCAGGAGCTAGTCAACACTCGCGTGGCTAGGCGCCGCTAGGGGTTGTAGAACTTTTCGATGTAGCTGAACAAGCCGGACCACGCGTCGTCAAAGATCACGCGGACCCGTCGGCACGATGCGCTCGACGTGACTTGAGGGGATCAGTGCGCGTCCTCGAACTGCTGCAGCCCTCTATCGCGCAGTGCGTGGATCCATGCGCCGGCCGCCGCTTCGGTATGGCCCCGGTCGATCGCTGCCTCATGCATCAGGTGATGCTCTAGCCGTAACGTTGTCGGCAGCATGCCCGGGTCGTCGGTGTTGATGGTGACTGGCATCCGCTGCTTGCGAAGGCCGAATCGGTTGAAGCGGCCGCCCGGATCAAGGTCGTCCGAGTGCAGAGGATCCCAACGATAGATTGGGTGGTCGCCGTGGGATCGCAGTTGGCCAATGTGCACGTTCGAGCTGGGATTGGCTTCGATCGTCAAGCCGATTTTGGCGTATCGCTCAAGGCAGGAATCCTGCAGGGCCTCCATGAAGCAAAGGTCCTCGGCGTTGTCGTGGTCATGGAGAAGTCCGCCGGCGTGCAAGCCCTTCGACTCCATCAGGCGCTGCGCGCGCGTGGCATGCCCGTAGGGAGTTACCGTAAGCCGCACTTGCAGCGCCTGGCGCGGCGGGTGTGCCCGAGCCTCGGGTGGCGGGAACTCTTGACGGGCCCGCAACAAGTAGAGGCCCGCTGGGGTGTTCGTTCGCGGATGCTGCAGCTCAGGCTGGATCTGTGCGAGATCGGGTAATCCAACCTCCGTCTCTCGATCGTCGACTTGCATTCCGCCCGGCCGGCCGAGGAGCAGGTACGCGCAGTTCTCCCGCAGTCGCCACGCCTTGTGCAACCGGGTGAGGTCGTTCCAGCTTGGTGGCGTCCGCGCGCCTTCGTTGGGAAGCCACGACACGAAAGGCAGCAATCGCGCAATCCGCGCCGCGAGCCGAGGGCGGACGCGCTGCGCGATGGCCAGGCCGGGCAGCGTCGTCGCCTCGTGCCAGGCCCAGACGAGATTGTCGAAATGCTCGTCCAGTGGCAGCCAGACTTCGCCGTGCCGACGCAACCATTCGTCTGGAGGGATGCCCAACGCCAACGCATGCCCGAGTCGGTCGCCCTGGCCCATCCCGCAGAACAAGACAGTCTCGTCGATGTGACGCAGGCCCGAGAGCGGATGAGCATAGTCCTCCCCCGCGTGGACGCTCAGGTGCAAGCGCGGCTGCGGCGTCTCAAGGCCCACAGGATCACCCAACGGATCGCGCGTCAGATGCGGATTCCTTAGCCAGCGCAGCATCGGTGCGAAGCGCTCGATCGGAATCCGGGTCTCGTCTCCGACAACATCCAAGCCGCGGATCAATGCGGTCGGATGGACGGGATGCTGGAGGCCAAATGATTCTGCGTCCTTCGACAGCGGCGCCAGTTCCCATGGTTGCACCGTCCGCAGCACGTTCCGTAGATCGCGGGCTGCAGTCCAGAGCGATTCCCGCGATGAGTCCATCTGGCGGTTGAAATGCGCGCAAAAATGCCAATGCCGGCGCGAGCGAAAGAGGTTTGTTGTTTTCCGCGTCGAAGTGACCCACCCCTAGGGGTAATTTCCATCTAAATCTGACCCACGTATCAACCCTAGCCTGCTGCTATTTGCAGCAGGGGTACAGGAGTGATTGACGTGGCGACACTGAGTGTCATCAGACGTTGGGCACTGCGTGAGCGGCTGTCCATCCGCGAGATAGCCAAGCGCACGGGCCTGTCTCGCAACACCATCCGCAAGTACCTCCGCGCCGGCGCCGAGGTTCCGCAACACAAGCCGCGAGTCAGTCCCAGTCGACTCGACCCGTTCGCAGAGAAGCTCGCGGGCTGGCTCAAGACCGAGAGCAGCAAATCCCGCAAGCAGCGGCGCACCATCAAGCAGATGCACGCCGACCTGGTGGCGCTTGGCTACGACGGCTCCTACAACCGTGTGGCCGCCTTCGCCAGGACCTGGCTGGCCAAGCGCCAGGAGACTGAGAAGACCACTGGCCGTGGCACTTTCGTCCCGTTGGCGTTCGGTCCCGGTGAGGCGTTCCAGTTCGACTGGAGCGAGGACTGGGCCGTGCTCGGCGGCGAGCGCACCAAGCTGCAGGTAGCGCATACCAAGCTGAGCTACAGCCGCGCCTTCATCGTGCGGGCCTATCTGCTGCAGACGCACGAGATGCTCTTCGACGCCCACAACCACGCATTCCGCGTGCTGGGCGGTGTGCCGCGGCGCGGCATCTACGACAACATGAAGACCGCCGTGGACAAGGTGCGGCGCGGCAAGGAGCGTGACATCAATGTGCGCTTCAGCGCCATGGTGAGCCACTTCTTGTTCGAGCCTGAGTTCTGCAATCCGGCGTCTGGCTGGGAGAAGGGCCAGGTCGAGAAGAACGTCAGAGACGCACGTCACCGCCTCTGGCAGCCCACGCCCGAGTTCCCTGACCTGGCTGCGCTCAACGCATGGTTGGAAGACCGCTGCCAGGCGCTGTGGGCTGACATCCCGCACGGCAAGCTCAAGGGCTCCGTCGCGGCGGCCTGGGCCGTGGAGCGCCCGCAGTTGATGCAAGCACCGCGTCCCTTCGACGGGTTCGTCGAGCACACCAAGCGCGTCTCGCCTACCTGCCTCGTCACGTTCGAGCGGACTCGCTACAGCGTGCCGGCGTCTTATGCCAACCGACCGGTGAGCCTGCGCGCCTACGCAGACCGCATCGTGGTGGCAGCCGAGGGCAACATCATCTGCGAGCACACGCGCGTCATCGACCGTCGACACGACGTGCCCGTCACCACGGTCTACGACTGGCGTCATTACCTCGCAGTGCTTCAGCGCAAGCCAGGCGCGCTGCGCAACGGCGCACCCTTCGTGGAGCTGCCGGATGCTTTTCGCCAGCTCCAGCGAGCGTTGCTCAAGCAGCCCGGAGGCGACCGGGAGATGGTGGAGGTGCTTGCCCTGGTGCTCCAGCATGACGAGCAGGCCGTGCTCGCGGCCGTCGAGCTTGCGCTGGAGACGGGTGTGCCAACCAAGATGCACGTGGTCAATCTGCTGCATCGCCTCGTCGACGGCAAGAGCAGCACGCCTCCACCCGTCAGCGCCCCTCAGGCACTTCAGCTCATCAACGAACCAGAAGCCAACGTGACGCGCTACGACGCGCTGCGCGGCCCAGAGAGGAAGGTGGGATATGCGTCATGACCCAGCAGCGGCGTCGCTCGTCATCATGCTGCGCGAGCTCAAGATGTTCGGCATGGCGCAGGCCATCTCCGAGCTGGCCGAGCAAGGTGCACCGGCCTATGAGGCCGCTCAGCCCGTGCTGGCGCAGCTACTCAAGGCCGAGACCGCTGAGCGGGAGGTACGAGCCGTGGCCTACCAACTCAAGCAAGCTCGCTTCCCGGCGTACAGAGACTTGGCTGGCTTCCAGTTCGAGCACAGCGAAGTCAACGAAGCGCTGGTCCGTCAGTTGCACCGCGGTGACTTCATGGAGCAGGCTCAGAACGTCGTGCTGGTGGGCGGTCCAGGGACTGGCAAGACCCACCTGGCCACAGCACTTGGCGTGCAGGCAGTCGAGCACCTGCGCCGGCGTGTTCGGTTCTTCTCCACCGTGGACCTGGTCAACCAGCTCGAGCAGGAGAAGCTCTGCAACAAGAGTGGCCAGATGGCTCATCGCCTCGCCCACGCCGACATGGTGGTCCTTGATGAGCTGGGCTATCTGCCCTTCAGCGCCTCCGGCGGGGCGCTGCTCTTCCACCTGCTGAGCAAGCTCTACGAGCGCACCAGCGTCGTCATCACGACGAACCTGAGCTTCAGCGAATGGGCCAGTGTCTTCGGCGACGCCAAGATGACCACGGCGCTGCTGGACCGGCTCACGCACCACTGCCATATCCTTGAGACCGGCAACGATAGCTATCGGTTCAAGAACAGCTCAGCCCAACCCACCAAGAAGGAGCCCAAGTCCAGAAAGTTACCCACAGCCTGAGCCGTCAGTGGCTCAACAAGGGTGGGTCAAGATTCGATGGAAATGGTGGGTCACACGTACGCGGAACTGAACAGGGAGCGTCCTGTTGGCCTTCAGCACGGCCAGACTCACGTGATCCAAGATGTCCTGGGCGCTGCACCTTCGCTGCTTCAGGGCGATCTCCTCAACAGCGTCATCGATCATGCTCTCGACATCGGGATGAAGCCGCCCAACGCCCTTACCACCGCGTTCATCAAACCGGGCAAACAGCGCGCGAACATCTCCCTGCGCCTTGACGTACTTGCGCTTCCATCGATAGACCGTAGATTCGTGCGGAGTTCTTCCGTCGCCTCGCTCGGCTGCCACGAAGCCAATAGCCCTGCGGAGATCTTTGCGGCTTCCGTCGAAGGCCCCCATCTTGTCCAATCGAACGAGGATATCGATCCGTCGATGTGTCTCCTTCTTGGCCTCCGCTGAGAGCCTGTCCATCCGGGCCGGAGGACGTGATGGCCCTTCACCAGTTCTCAACGCGGCCTTACGCTGCGCCGAGGTCAGAAACTCGCCGGTGAGGTACTTGGTCACCAGCTTGTACGTGTCAAAGTTGGCGCGCTCGCCAGTCTTCTTGTTCTCAAGCAGCGCGCCGTCAGAGACAGAGCTGCTGACCACGAGGTACTCGATCTCGTCCAAGAAGACGGTTTGATTCTTAAGAAGAGTCAGCATGCGGATCTCCTAGATGGCGATGGACTCGACGGCTTCGTCCGGGCCGCGCCGCATGACGCGCTCCAAGAGCGCGTCACACTCGCGCTGGGCGTCGCGCCACCGCCGCATCAGCTCGCCGCTAGGACTTGTCCGTCCCAGAACGTCCCAGAGGCTCGTGTCGATACCAACACGAGTCCTCCCACCCACAGGTCGCAGGCGTAGCAGTTCCTTCAACTCGTCTTGCAGACCCGCGGCGCGCACGTCGGACTCGGTAAGAAGCGCGATCGGAACGCCGTGCGATTCAAGGGCCCTGAAGGTCTTCAGCAGGGTACTCTTGGCGTCTTCCAACCGGAGCAGCCAGTCCCCTTTGAACTCGACGAGCATGGCGTCGCCGCTGCGAACGATGAAAGCGTCTGGCGTGTAGTAGAAACCCCGGCCGTCGACGTCGGTCAGGGACAGGACCCAGGGATGGGTCTGGATGGCGAGCACGGTAGTCGCCACTTCGAGGACGCGAAGAGCATCCTCCTCAACGAGGCTCTCGAACCGAGTCTCCCGTCCCTTGAACGACGGGAACTTGCCGCGTGCACGGTGACCACTCGGTGTGACGACCGGGCGGACCTTTCGAGGGGACTTCAGGGCTGCGATGAGCAGTTCGACAGCCTCGGCAGTCGGTAGCGAGTCAGGCCAGATTTGGCGGATCGACGGCATGAGATCTCCTTCGCGTCCAAAAATGGACACAAGCTGGACAAGTGGGCGACGCAGCTTGGGCCGGCGGCGACGGTCGGCCTTGACGGAGGAGATCCGGGCTTGAATACTTGAGGTGACTGATCTTGGGTTCGCCCAGGATTTCCACCGGCGAGCTGCTCAGCAATGACAGTTCGCCGTTTTCTTTAGACCATGGTGGATTCCTCCCTTGATCGAAGCGCCAGCTGGGACAGCTCGCGCTTGCCTTTGAGGAGCCCGGAGATGAGCGTCTCCAGGCCAGAAACTTCTTCCCGAGATAGAACGTGACTCGCCTCTAGGGCGAGCGACACCAGCACGACCGCCTTCGGCAGACCTGCCCTGGAGACACTTGCGATCACCCGGTCATGGCTCATGGCCCAAACAAGGGCCTCCAACGTGGACGAATCGAGAGCCAAGGCATTTGCCAAGCGCTCAAGGGTTTGCCGGTCCTGAATGCCTCTACGGCCCTTCTCCACTGCACACAACTGCGTCTGGTCCATCGCCAGGTCAGCAGCAAGCGCCTTCTGGCTAGCTCCGGCGGCCTCACGAGCCGCGCGAATCATTGACGGCAGGCGGGTACAACTTTTGACTTTCATCCGTCCAACCGTACTGCCGAGCGGTTAGACGGACAACTTTTTCTAATGAACTTGGTGATTGGATTGCATAGCATTGGCTTGGATGGCCGATGGGGCCTGATGAAGACGGGAGGAGTCGGCGTGATCGAAAGGAAGGAAACTGTGGAAGAACCTGCGATAGATGAGGGTCTTGACGAGGTCGATCGCCTGTTCCGAGCAAAGGAGGCCGTCCAGGGCGAGCAGCTGTCCGCGAAGGAACTTTGCAGGCGGTGCGGCATAACACTTGGCAGGCTTCAATATCTCAAGAGCCTGCATCTCGTCAGCAGAGCCAGGGGCATTGCCCGGTATGCCTACTACACGGAGAGACATGAGCGACAGATCAGACGTGCGGAGGGGCTTGCTAGGGAGCTCGGCGGGCTGACCAAAGTTTTGCAAGCGGGACGGTCCGCGCCACTTTTGTCCAAAGAGGAGGGCGCCGCGGATGGGGAGTTCAGCTACTCCACCGAGCGTGTGTATACGCTCGCAACCGGCATCAAGATCGTCGTTCCTGAACACATTGGCGAGATCGGATCGGACCAACTCAGTCGCCTTCTCATAGCTGCGAAAGATCACGCTGTAGCCATAAACGACCAGCTCTTCGAGCGTGCGTTCAACCGCCTCGAAGAGGGCGAATGCATTGGCGCTAGGCCGAAAAACAAACCTAGGCAACAGCGGCCCAGCCCACTTCCGTCCCCCTAAGGCGATGCCACAGCGTGCAGATGGCGAGGCGCCCATGTGCTCGAATAATCCTTCGCGCACATCGTGGCTGTCTTCACATCGCATTCAATGTGAACGATGAGGCTGTTCATGCCTGAACGACCTTCTCAGGCTGGCGAGCAAGTCTCTGCGTCTGGGAGCAGTCGAGCCGCCTCTAGACAGACTGAGACAAGTCGTTGTTGATGCCCCGGCAGCTCAGAAGCGGCCGTTCGCTTGACCCGGTCCTGCGCAGCAAGCCGCGAGAGCGCCGTGACCTCGCGGTCCGTCAGCCGCTCTGCCGCCAAGACGTATGTGTGAGTTGCGCCAGCTGTGGGCAAGGTCGGCCTGAGGGGGCACACATCCCGCGCATCGCTGGATAACTGCGACAAAGTAACGCGCCATGCGACTCGGATAAGTTGGATATATGCTACGGCTGTAGCGTATATGCAACTACAATAGGGCATGATCAGATTCAGACTCCAAGATCGCTTGGCAGAGCTCGGCTTTCGCCTACAGCGCCGTGTGACCTTGGACGAGGTGGCGGCAGCGACCGGGATCCACCGGACGACGCTCAGCCGCATGAACAAGCCGACCGGGGCCAACGTCACGACCGACAACTTGGATCGCTTGTGTCACTACCTGGGTTGCCCCCTCAACGAACTGGTTGAGTACGTGCCGTCGGATCCGCCTGAGCCGCGGAAGAGAAATTCGAGGCTCGATCCTGACGCGGCAGAGAACCCTGTGAAGTAGCCCCGCATCGTTGCGAGGAAAGCGACTTCCTCTTCACCACGGACTGACACCCTCACCATTTCACGACGCCAGAACACGACTGACTGGCCTCGTGCTCTGCACAACAACAAACTAGAGAATCGCAAGCATGACAAGCAACGAACAACGCTCCGCACTACAACGCAAGATCTGGGACATCGCGAACAACGTTCGCGGAGCCGTCGACGGATGGGACTTCAAGCAGTACGTCCTAGGCACACTGTTCTATCGCTTCATCAGTGAGAACTTCATCGACTACATCACAGGCGGCGATGCCAGCGTGGACTATGCCGCCATGGCGGACAATGACGAGAACATCGAGGCCGCCAAAGACGACGCCATCAAGACCAAGGGCTACTTCATCTACCCCAGCCAGTTGTTCATCAACGTCGCGGCAGGCGCCAGCGCCAACGAGAGCCTGAACACCGACCTCGCAAACATCTTCAAGGTCATCGAGGCCTCGGCCAACGGCTACCCCTCCGAGTTCGATATCAAGGGTCTGTTCGCCGACTTCGACACCACCAGCAACCGTCTGGGCAATACCGTCAAGGACAAGAATTCCCGACTGGCAGCGGTGCTCAAGGGGGTTGCGGAACTGGACTTCGGTGGCTTTGATGCCAGCCACATCGATCTGTTCGGCGACGCGTACGAATACCTCATTTCCAACTACGCGGCCAATGCCGGCAAATCAGGCGGTGAGTTCTTTACGCCGCAGCAGGTCTCCAAGCTGATCGCCCAGTTGGCGATGCACGGTCAATCCAGCATCAACAAGATCTACGACCCAGCCTGCGGCTCCGGCTCGCTGCTGTTGCAGGCAAAAAAGCACTTCGATCAGCATCTGATAGAAGACGGCTTCTTTGGGCAAGAAATCAACCACACCACGTACAACCTGGCGCGGATGAATATGTTCTTGCACAACGTGAACTACGACAAGTTCAATATCCAGCTTGGCAACACGTTGGAAGAGCCGCACTTTGCGGACGACAGGCCCTTTGACGCCATCGTCTCCAACCCACCCTATTCGGTGAAGTGGATTGGCAGCGACGACCCCACTCTGATCAACGACGAGCGCTTTGCCCCCGCTGGCGTGCTAGCCCCCAAGTCCAAAGCCGACTTTGCCTTCGTGCTGCACGCGCTCAACTACCTCTCCGCCAAGGGGCGGGCAGCCATCGTGTGCTTTCCGGGCATCTTTTATCGAGGCGGGGCTGAGCAGAAGATTCGCCAGTACCTGGTGGACAACAACTATGTGGAGAGTGTCATTTCGCTCGCGCCTAATCTCTTTTTTGGCACCACCATCGCTGTGAACATCCTGGTGTTGGCAAAGAACAAAAAGGACACCACCACCCAGTTCATCAACGCCAGCGGTTTGTGCAAGAAGGAAGCCAACAACAATGTGCTGCTGGATTCGCACATCAAGCAGATCATGGCGATTTTTGACAGCAAGGCCAACGTCGACCACTTCGCTAGGGCCGTTCCGTTGGAACGGGTGGCCGCCAACGACTACAACCTGTCGGTAAGCAGCTATGTTGAAGCCAAGGACACACGCGAAGTGGTAGATATCGCTAAGCTCAATGCTAATCTAAAAGCCACGGTTGCCAAGGCTGACCAGCTGCGCAAAGACATTGACGCCATCGTTGCCGATATTGAAGGCGGGGGGGGCAAGGCATGAGCAGCGGGAAATTTCTAGAGAGGCTGCTGGATGGTGTAGCTGTGATGTGGCTGCCGCTTGGGGAACTCACAAAGTATGAGCAGCCAGCCAAATACCTGGTAGCTGCAAAAAACTACAGCGATGACTTTGAGACTCCTGTGCTCACTGCAGGGAAGACATTTATTCTTGGTTATACGGATGAAATTGATGGAATCTACAAAGCTTCCCAAAGCCCTGTAATCATATTTGACGATTTCACGACGGCCAATAAATGGGTTGACTTTGACTTCAAAGTTAAATCTTCAGCCATGAAGATGATCACGTCAAGCGATCAAGGCAGGGCGCTTCTCAAGTACATTTATTACTGGCTGAACACTATCCCAAGCGAATTTGTTGATGGAGATCATAAGCGACAGTGGATCGGCAACTACACGAGAAAAAAGGTGCCCATCCCCTGCCCCGACAATCCCAAAAAGTCGCTTGAAATCCAAGCCGAGATCGTCCGAACCCTGGATGCTTTCAGCAAACTTACCGTCGAACTTGCCATCGAGCTTGCCGCTCGCAAAAAGCAGTACAACCACTATCGGGACAGGTTGTTGAGTTTCGAAGAGGGCGAGGTGGAATGGAAGGCGCTGGGAGATATTGGCGAATTTATTCGCGGCAAGCGATTCACCAAGGCAGACTTTGTTGAAGATGGAATCCCCGCCATTCACTATGGCGAGATATACACCCGTTACGGAGCTTTTGCAGATCAAACATATTCCCGGGTTAGAAAAGATTTGGTCGATTCACTGCGCTATGCAAAGCCTGGTGATGTCGTGATCGCGGGCGTGGGTGAAACTGTTGAGGATGTTGGTAAGGCGGTCGCCTGGATTGGATATGAGCAGATCGCCATTCACGACGATAGCTACGCCTTTCGCCACCCCATGAATCCAAAGTTTGTTTCTTATGTTATGCAGACTGCAGCGTTCATTGACGAGAAAGCCAAACATGTGTCTCGCGGCAAAGTTAATCGATTGCTAATCAACGGGATGGAGAGGATAAAAATCCCTGTGCCGTTCCCAAACTACCCCGAGAAGTCACTCGCCGAACAAGCCAGAATTGTCGCCGTTCTCGACAAATTTGACGCGCTGACCAACTCCGTTACCGAAGGCTTGCCCCGCGAAATTATATTGCGCCAGAAGCAATACGAGTACTACCGCGACTTACTATTGAGCTTTCCCATGCAGAAAGAGATAGAGGCATAACATGGGCAAGACGCTCGCGGAGGTCGCCCAACAACTTCAGGGCACCAACAAAAAGGTACAGCTGATCTATGCCTTCAACGGCACGGGTAAGACGCGCCTGTCCCGTGCGTTCAAGCAGCTGCTTGCGCCTAAAGGGGAGGGTGACGACGCGGTTTCGTCGGTGTTGGCTGACAAGAAGATGCTTTACTACAGCGCCTTCACCGAGGACCTGTTTTACTGGGACAACGACCTGGGGCGGGATGCCGAACCGAAACTGAGGATTCAACCTAATGCGTTCACCAAGTGGGTGCTGGAAGAGCAAGGCCAGGACCAGAGCATCATCACCAACTTTCAGCGGTACACCAGCGACAAGTTGACGCCGCATTTCAGCGCAGATTTCTCGGCAGTCAGCTTTTCGTTTGAGCGTGGCAACCAGCAATCAGAGCCCCACATCAAGATCTCCAAGGGCGAAGAAAGTAACTTCATCTGGAGCGTGTTCAATGCTCTGCTAGAGCAGGTAATTGCCGAACTGAACATCCCGGAAGTCGCTGACCGGTCCACTGATGTCTTCAATAACTTGACCCACGTCTTTGTGGATGACCCGGTGAGCTCTCTGGATGAAAATCACTTGATCGAGCTGGCCGTTAACCTCGCCGAGCTGATCAAGTCCAGTCATTCCGCACTGAAGTTCATAGTCACTACGCACAGCCCGTTGTTCTACAACGTGCTCTTCAATGAGCTCAAAGGTAAGGCGAGCTACATGCTCGAGCGCTACGAAGATGGGAGCCTCGAGCTCTCCGAAAAACAGGGCGATTCCAACCGGAGCTTTTCTTACCACCTGCACCTGCTGAAGACCATCGAGCAGGCAATTGCCGATAGCAAGGTCGAGCGTTTTCATTTCACGCTGTTGCGCAATCTCTATGAGAAGACCGCCAGTTTTTTGGGTTACCCAGGGTGGTCAGAGTTGTTGCCCGAAGACAGGCTGCTCTACCTGAACCGAATCATCCAGTTCACCAGCCACAGCACGTTGTCCAGTGAAGCGGTTGCGCAGCCCTCACCGGCAGAGAGCGCAATGGTCAAGCTGCTGCTAGACCATCTGAAGAACAACCATGCCTTTTGGAAGCCACAGGGCGCCTGACCAATGAACGAATACAAGGCCATTGCCGAGTCCAAGAACTTCATCGTCCTTGAGCAGTACACCCGGGAGTGGAAGGTCGCCGAGAGCTACCAGAGCGAAAGTGATCTGGAGCGCGAGTTGATCCAGGATCTGGTCAATCAGGGCTATGAGTTCGCCTCGTCCATCAAGACCCCTGCTGACTTGCTGACCAATGTGCGCGTTCAACTGCAGGCGCTCAACGCTGTGCAGTTCACAGAAGGCGAATGGCTGCGATTCGTAGAGTCCTGGCTGGACAAGCCCAGCGACGGCATCGTCGAAAAGACCCGCAAGATCCACGACGACTACATCCACGACTTCGTCTTTGACGACGGGCGCATCCAGAACATCTATCTGTTGGACAAGAAGAAGGTCACCCGCAACAAGCTGCAGGTGATCAAGCAGTTCGAGCAGATGGGCACGCATGCCAACCGGTACGACGTGACCATCTTGGTCAATGGTTTGCCACTCGTGCAGGTAGAGCTGAAGAAACGCGGCGTGGCCATCCGCGAAGCCTTCAACCAGGTGCACCGCTACAGCAAGGAGAGTTTCAACAGCGACCAGTCCCTGTTCAAGTTCATGCAGCTATTCGTGATCTCGAACGGAACCGACAGCCGCTACTTCGCGAACACCACGCAGCGCAACAAGAACAGCTTCGACTTCACCATGAATTGGGCGAAGGCGGATAACACGCTCATCAAGGATCTGAAAGACTTTACGGCGACTTTCTTCCAGAAGCCCACGTTGCTCAATGTGCTGCTGCACTACTCGGTGTTCGACGTCAGCAACACACTGCTAGTGATGCGGCCCTACCAGATTGCGGCCACGGAACGCATCCTGAGGAAGATCAACAGTAGCCATCAGACGAAGGACTGGCGCAAAACCGAGAGCGGCGGCTTCATCTGGCACACCACCGGCAGCGGCAAGACCCTGACCAGCTTCAAGGCGGCGCGCTTGGCTACGGAGCTGGACTTCATCGACAAGGTGTTCTTCGTGGTGGACCGCAAGGATCTGGACTACCAGACCATGAAGGAATACCAGCGTTTCTCGCCGGACAGCGTGAACGGCTCAGACAGCACGGCGGGATTGAAGCGCAACCTGGAGAAGGACGACAACAAGATCGTCGTCACCACCATCCAGAAGCTCAACAACCTGATGAAGAGCGAGGCGGACCTGCCCATCTACGGCAAGCAGGTCGTGTTCATCTTCGATGAGTGCCACCGCAGCCAGTTTGGGGAAGCCCAGAAGAACCTGAAGAAGAAGTTCAAGAAGTTCTGCCAGTTTGGGTTCACCGGCACACCCATCTTCCCGGAGAACGCTTTGGGCGCCGAGACCACGTCCAGCGTCTTTGGCCGCGAACTGCACTCGTACGTAATCACCGATGCTATCCGTGACGAGAAGGTCTTGAAGTTCAAGGTGGACTACAACGATGTGCGCCCGCAGTTCAAGGCCATCGAGACCGAGACGGACGAGAAGAAGTTGAGTGCAGCAGAGAACAAACAAGCCTTGCTGCACCCGGACCGCATCCGCGAGATCACCCGATACATCCTGACCAACTTCCGGCATAAGACCCATCGCCTGCATGCTGGCAACAAGGGCTTCAACGCCATGTTTGCCGTCAGCAGCGTGGATGCCGCCAAGCTGTACTACGAGTGCTTCCGGGAGTTGGCGAAGACCTGCGACAAGCCGCTGAAGGTGGCCACCATATTCTCGTTCGCGGCGAATGAAGAGCAGGATGGGATCGGCGACATACATGACGAGAGCTTTGATGTCTCGGCCATGAGCGGCAGCGCCAAAGAGTTCTTGAGCTATGCCATCGCCGACTACAACGCGCTGTTCAAGACCAACTTCAGCGTGGACAGCAACGGTTTCCAGAACTACTACCGAGACTTGGCTAAGCAGGTCAAAGCTAAGGAGATCGACCTGCTCATTGTGGTGGGCATGTTCCTGACGGGCTTTGACGCCCCCACGCTCAACACGCTGTTTGTCGACAAGAACCTGCGCTTCCACGGACTGATGCAGGCCTACTCGCGCACCAACCGCATCTTCGACGCCACCAAGACCTTCGGCAACATCGTCACCTTCCGCGACCTGGAGCAGGCGACCATCGACGCCATCACCCTGTTCGGCGACAAGAACACCAAGAACGTGGTGCTGGAGAAGAGCTACACGGAGTACATGGAAGGCTTTACCGATGCGGCCACTGGTGAAGCGCGGCGGGGCTTCAAGGATGTGGTGCAGGAATTGGAAGCTCGCTTCCCTGACCCGGCCGCCATTGAAAGGGAAGCAGACAGGAAGGCCTTCGCCAAGCTGTTCGGCGAGTACCTGCGCGTCGAGAACATCCTGCAGAACTACGACGAGTTCGCCAGCCTGAAGGAGCTCCAGACTGTCAACCTGACTGATGCTGCGGCGGTGGAGGCGTTCAAGGCCAAGCACTATCTGAGCGATGACGATTTGACGGCATTGCAAGCCATCACGATCCCTGCAGAACGGAAGATTCAGGACTACCGCTCCACCTATAACGACGTGCGCGACTGGTTGCGCCGCGAGAAGGCAGGGGCCGAGATGGAAAAGTCGACCATCGACTGGGATGACGTGGTCTTTGAGGTGGACCTGCTGAAGTCGCAGGAAATCAACCTGGACTACATCCTTGAACTGATCTTCGAGCACAACAAGAAGATCAAGAGCAAGTCTGCGCTGGTGGATGAGGTGCGGCGCGTGATTCGTGCGAGCCTTGGCAACCGCGCCAAGGAGAGCTTGCTGGTCGATTTCATTAACCAGACCGACCTGGACCAGCTCGGCGACAAGGCCAGTGTGATCGACGCGTTCTTCAAGTTTGCACGGGCAGAGCAGCAGCGTGAAGCCCAGGAGCTAATCGCGTCGGAAAGCCTTAACGCCGAGGCGGCGAAGCGCTACATCACCGCCTCACTCAAGCGGGAGTTCGCCAGCGAGAACGGCACGGAGCTCAACGCGGTGCTGCCCAAGATGAGCCCTCTAAACCCTCAGTTCAAAGCCAAGAAGCAGACGGTCTTCCAGAAGATCGCCGGGTTCGTTGAAAAGTTCAAGGGTGTGGGTGGGCAGTTGTACTGACCAGCACTTCTACCGTCGACATCATGAATGCGTTCCGCGCGCGCTGGCTCGCGGAGTCGACACCTCGCTGCTACTGGACACGAACATCCTGATCGGTATGGAGCACATCGTGGCGGCCGGAAATAAACCATCGCTTTTAAAGCCGTAACCGATGTTGACCAGCGCGCATTCATCGGAACGCTGCGCTACAGCTCACCAGAGTTCTTGCTGCGTAAGGAGCCGGATACCGTCGAGGGCTGGCGGGCTGTGACCTTCTATCAGTTGGGCGCGGTCTTGCACGATCTCTTGATGCGCAAGGGCCTTTACGCAGAGTACGAGAACCCTTTCGCCAGCTTGGTCCAGGCGATCGAAGATCCATCTGTAAACCCCGAAGTCTATGGCGCCGACTCTCGCTCGGTGGCTTTGTGTCGCAACTGCCTACTCAAGAATCCTGCGACTCGCCTTGAGCTCGTGAAATGGGAGGACTTCGCTGCGATCGCGGTCCCTCCTGCATCCGAGTCACCTTCTGATGCACGGGAACGAATCAGAAAGCGGCAGCAGTTCCACAAGGCCCAGGCGCAGTCGAAGACCAGCGCACCAGGCGAAACGAGTTGGAGCGTTCGCCAAACCATGCTGGACGCTGGCAATCGCTTAGAAATGCGCTGCTTGGCGATCGTCAACGGACTCGACTGTTTTGCTGCGGCAACCAGAGAGGAGCGCGGGCTGTATCTCCAATCTGCGTTGAAACTGATGCCCCAAAGCGCGTCCGTTCAACGCGATGAGCGCATAGCCGTCTGCGCCTTCCTCGCTACGCAAGTCGCACCCGGATCTCTTGAACACTTGGAGCTTCTAAAGATCAACGGCACACCAGGGATGGTGCTTTGGTATGCCCTCTTCGCAGCGCTCCAGGCCCCAATCGATATCGTGACAGGACTACCCGGAGTAGGTCAGCGAGTCCTGCGAGAGCTCGCCGCGCCTTCGGACCCCGTTGGCCGACCTACAGCGGACATAGCGTTCTCTGAGCTTCGTGTGCTTGAGCGCGTCGGAATTGAAACGATGGCACGACGTTTTGGCCATGTTGGAGAGGTCGAAGTCGAACTCGTTCCTTGCGTCACCTCAAGCTTTTCGCTTCACGGACGTAATCGCGCCCGCCTAGAGCCTGAACAGCTACCCCTTGAGGTCGAGCAACCTACCGTTTCGCCCAAGGCGCGAATGCAGCAGCTGATCGGCCTCCTGGCCGACACGCTTCGAGACATGCCTGAGGACCGGCCTTCAGAGCCGGACTACTCAAAGAAGGCGTACAGCGCCAACAAACGGAGCCGCTCCAAGAGCGAACCCCGGTAGTCGCAAGCGCGCGGCCTGTTGACCGCGCGTTCGACCAGGGACGGCTGCATGGCCGTCCCTTTTCACTTCTGCCATGGTGGATCCTTGCAGTAGTCGGGGCAGCATCCTTGCACCCCTTGGCACGTCTCGCACTTGCCAACCTCTCCAGGCGTCCATCTCACGAATTCCGTCAGCAGTTTTTCACTTACCTGACGCAGTTTTCACTTTCTGTGTCACCCGACAGAACCAGTCACGTCAACTAAAGTCCGTCAGTCGCGGAAGTCTGGCCCGCGCTGCACTTAATTCGGCGCCCTACGCCGGCAGACCGCCGCTCACACGTCGATATTCGCCGCCCTCAGCGCGTTCTGCTCGATGAACTCGCGGCGCGGTTCCACCTCGTCGCCCATCAGCATCGTGAACACGCGGTCGGCTTCGATCGCGTCCTCGATCTGCACGCGCAGCAGGCGGCGGACCGTCGGGTCCATCGTCGTTTCCCACAGCTGCGCGGGATTCATCTCGCCCAGGCCCTTGTAGCGCTGGCGGCCGACGCTGGACTCGGCCTGCGTCATCAGCCACGCCATCGCGGCGCGGAAGTCCGCGACCTTGCTTTCCTTGGCCTTCTCGCCCTCGCCCTTGCGGATCACGGCTTCCTCGCCGACCAGACCCTTGAAGGTCGTGCCGGCCGCGGCCAGGACTTCATAGTCCGCGCCGTGCACGAAGTCCGCCGTGATGATGCTCGAACGCACGTTGCCGTGGTGACGGCGGCTGATGCGCAGGAACTGCTTGTCGGTGCGCGGATCCGTCTCCGCATTCACCACCGCGTCGTGCAGCGTCGTCTGCAGCGCCGTCGCGGCGATCTGCGCCGCCTCCGGCGTGTCCAGGCTGATCGACAGGCCGGACGCCAGCAGGTGCAGCGCCTCGCCGTCCATCCAGGCCGACAGGCGTTCGATCACGTTCTGCGCCGCCACGTACTGGCGCGCCATCGTCTCGAGCGGCTCGCCCTTGAGCACCGGGCCCGTGCCCACGCCGGCCGTGTGCAGCTCGGCGTCGTTCAGCGCGACCTTCAGCAGGAAACCGTCCAGTTCGTGGCCGTCCTTCAGGTACTGCTCGTGCTTGCCGACCTTGACCTTGTACAGCGGCGGCTGCGCGATGTAGATGTGGCCGCGTTCCACCAGCTCCGGCATCTGCCGGTAGAAGAAGGTCAGCAGCAGCGTCCGGATGTGCGCACCGTCCACGTCCGCGTCGGTCATGATGATGATGCGGTGGTAGCGGAGCTTCTCGGGGTTGAAGTCGTCGCTGCCCGCGCCGCGGCCGATGCCGGTGCCCAGCGCCGTGATCAGCGTGATGATTTCATTGCTGGTCAGCAGCTTCTCGTAGCGCGCCTTCTCGACGTTCAGGATCTTGCCGCGCAGCGGCAGGATCGCCTGGAACTTGCGGTCGCGCCCCTGCTTGGCGGAGCCGCCGGCGGAGTCGCCCTCCACGATGTAGATCTCGCACAGCGCCGGATCCTTCTCCTGGCAGTCCGCCAGCTTGCCCGGCAGGCCCATGCCGTCCAGCACGCCCTTGCGGCGGGTCATCTCGCGCGCCTTGCGCGCCGCCTCGCGCGCACGCGCGGCTTCGACGATCTTGCCGCAGATGATCTTGGCGTCGACCGGGTTCTCCAGCAGCCAGTCCGTCAGCTTGCTCGCCACGACCTCTTCCACCGGGCCGCGCACTTCGCTCGACACCAGCTTGTCCTTGGTCTGGGAGCTGAACTTCGGCTCCGGCACCTTGATGCTGATCACGCAGGCCAGGCCTTCGCGCATGTCGTCGCCGGTGACGTCGACCTTGGCCTTCTTGGCCAGCTCGTTGTCCTCGATGTACTTGTTGATCACCCGCGTCATCGCCGCGCGCAGACCCGTCAGGTGGGTGCCGCCGTCGCGCTGCGGGATGTTGTTGGTGAAGCAGAGGACGCTCTCGTTGAAGCCGTCGTTCCACTGCATCGAGACCTCGACACCGACGTTGGTGTTCTGGTCCGACATCTTGTCGCCCTGGGCGTGGAAGATGTTCGGGTTGAGCGGCGTCTTGCCCTTGTTGATGAACTCGACGAAGCCGCGCACGCCGCCCGCGAAGGCGAAGTTGTCTTCCTTGTTGTTGCGCTCGTCGACCAGGCGGATCTTCACGCCGTTGTTCAGGAACGAGAGCTCGCGCAGGCGCTTGGCCAGGATGTCGTAATGGAACTCGGAGTTCTGCGTGAAGATCTCCGTGTCGGGCAGGAAGTGCACCTCGGTGCCGCGCTTGTCGGTCTCGCCGACGATCTTCATCGGGCTGGTCTCGACGCCGTCGCGGATCTCGATCACGCGGTCCTGCGGGAAGCCCTTCCTGAACTCCAGCTGATGGACCTTGCCCTCGCGGCGCACGATCAGGCGCAGCGTCTTGGACAGCGCGTTCACGCAGGACACGCCCACGCCGTGCAGGCCGCCCGAGACCTTGTAGCTGTTCTGGTTGAACTTGCCGCCCGCGTGCAGTTCCGTCAGCGCGATCTCGGCCGCCGAGCGCTTGGGCTCGTGCTTGTCGTCCATCTTCACGCCGGTCGGGATGCCGCGGCCGTTGTCGATGACGGAGATCGAGTTGTCCGTGTGGATCGTGATGACGATGTCGTCGCAGTAGCCGGCCAGGGCCTCGTCGATCGAGTTGTCGACGACCTCGAACACCAGGTGATGCAGACCCGTGCCGTCCGAGGTGTCGCCGATGTACATGCCGGGGCGCTTGCGCACCGCCTCCAGCCCTTCCAGGATCTGGATGCTGGACTCGCCGTACCCCGCGCCGTCGTTCTGCGGCACGGGCGTCGGGGTGTTCTCAGGAGTGCTGTTGTCGGTCATCAGTGGGTATTCCAGGCCGCCCTGCGGCCGTTTGACTGTCTAGCGAGAGCCCCCGCTTGGCGGGGGCGGGGGGTGCGCCACACTCACCGCGGAACGCGGATCCGAGGCCGCCCCGCGGCCTCAGATCCTCATGGGCATGACGACGTACTTGAAGCCGCTGTGTTCGGGGATGCTGAGCAGCGCGCTGGACGAGCTGTCGTTCAGGTCCACGCGCACCATGTCCTGCGACATGTTGGCCAGCACGTCCATCAGGTACGTGACGTTGAAGCCGGTCTCGATCTGGTCGCCGCCGTAGTCGATCTCGAGCTCTTCCTTGGCTTCTTCCTGCTCGGCGTTGCTCGACGCGATCGACAGCAGGCCCGGGTCGAAGGACAGGCGCACGGCCTTGAACTTCTCGCTGGTCAGGATCGCCGCGCGCTGCAGCGCGGCCAGCAGCGGCTGGCGGCCGATCAGCACGTGGAAGCGGTGGTTCTTCGGGATGACGCGGTTGTAGTCGGGGAACTTGCCCTCGACCAGCTTGGTCACGAACTCCATGCCGCTGAAGCTGAACTTGGCCTGGTTGCCGGCGAAGCGCATCTCGATCGGCGCGCTCTCGTCGTCGCCCTTGCCGCCGTCCTTCAGCAGGCGCATCAGTTCCAGCACCGTCTTGCGCGGCAGGATGACTTCCTGCTTGGGCATCTCGGTGTCGGTCTCCGCCTGGGCCAGCGCGAGGCGGTGGCCGTCGGTCGCGACCAGCGTCAGCATCTTGCCTTCGGCCACGAACAGGATGCCGTTCAGGTAGTAGCGGATGTCATGCACCGCCATCGCGAAGTGGACCTGGTTGATCAGGCCCTTCAGCGTCTTCTGCGGCACGCTGAACGCGGGCCCGAAGTCGGCCGCTTCCTGCACCAGCGGGAAGTCGTCCGCCGGCAGCGTCTGCAGCGTGAAGCGGCTCTTGCCGCCCTGCAGCGTCATCTTGCTCTGGTTGGACGTCAGGCTCACCGTCTGGTCCGACGGCATCGAGCGCAGGATGTCGATCAGCTTGCGCGCGCCGATGGTCGTGGAGAAGTCGCCGTCGTCGCCGTCGAACTCGACCGTGGTGCGGACCTGGATCTCCAGGTCGCTCGTGGTGAGCTCGACCTGGCGGCCCTGCTTGCGGACCAGCACGTTGGCCAGGATGGGCAGCGTGTGGCGCCGTTCCACGATGCCGGACACGGCCTGCAGCGCGGCAAGCACTTTGTCCTGGCTGTCTTTCAACACGATCATGTCAACCTCTCTCCACTGTTGGCTGTACGGGCGAACGCGGCATTTTCGCTGAAGGCGAAGGCGTTTTTTCTCATCCCTTCAGCGTTTGCTCCAGGACATGCAACTGCTGGTTCAACTCGGTGTTCTTCTGGCGCTCTCCGCCGATCTTGCGGACCGCGTGCAGCACCGTGGTGTGGTCGCGGCCGCCGAACAGCTCGCCGATCTCCGGCAGGCTCTTCTGCGTCAGTTCCTTGGCCAGGTACATCGCGATCTGGCGCGGGCGGGCGATGCTCGCCGGGCGCTTCTTCGAATACATGTCCGCGACCTTGATCTTGTAGAAGTCGGCCACGGTCTTCTGGATGTTCTCGACGGAAATCTGCCGGTTCTGGATTGACAGCAGGTCCTTGAGGGCCTCGCGCGCCAGCTGGATGTTGATTTCCTTGTGCGAGAAGCGGCTGTAGGCCAGCACCTTGCGCAGCGCGCCTTCCAGCTCGCGCACGTTGGCGCGCACGTTCTTGGCGATGAAGAAGGCCACGTCCTCCGGCATCGGCGCGTTCTCGGCGTCGGCCTTCTTGATCAGGATCGCGACGCGCATCTCCAGCTCGGGCGGCTCGATGGCCACCGTGAGGCCGGCGTCGAAACGGCTGGTCAGGCGCTCGTCGATGTCCACCAGACCCTTGGGGTAGGTGTCCGACGTCATGATGATGTGCGCCCGCTTGGCCAGCAGCGCCTCGAACGCATTGAAGAACTCTTCCTGCGTCCGGTCCTTGCCGGCGAAGAACTGCACGTCGTCGATCAGCAGCAGGTCCAGCGAGTGGTACTTGGCCTTGAGCTCGTCGAAGGTCTTGCGCTGGTAGTTCTTGACGACGTCCGAGATGAACTGCTCGGCGTGCAGGTACAGCACGCGGGCGTCGGGACGGTCCTTCAGCAGCGCGTTGCCGACGGCATGGATCAGGTGGGTCTTGCCCAGGCCGACGCCGCCGTAGATGAACAGCGGGTTGTACATCTGGCCCGGCGCGCCGGCGACGTGCAGCGCGGCGGTGCGCGCCATCTGGTTGGCGCGGCCGGGCACGAGCGTGTCGAAGGTCAGGCTCGTGTTGATGCGGTGGCGCGTGGCGCTGGGCGGGAGGTTGGCCGGGATGTTGGGCGCCGCGGCCTGGATCAGACTGGCGGCGGTGGCCGGCACGGCGGGTGCCGCGGCGGCCGGGCGCGTGGCCACGGATGCCGGGTCGGTCGCGGGCTGGGCGCCGCCGGGTCCGCCGCGCAGGCCGTGCTGCTGCAGCACCTGGCCCATCGTCATGCCGGATGGCGAGGTGCGGGGCAGCGGCGCGATGGCTTCGCGCGGCGCCAGCGACAATTCCAGGCGAGCGGGCTTGCCGGCGAGTTCGGTCAGGATGGCCTCGATCCGGCCGGCGTACTGGCTGCGGATCCAGTCCAGCTTGAATCGGTTGGGGACGCGGAGCGACACCAGCACGGCCTCGTGGCCGTTCTCGTCTTGCTGGGCGACCTCCGCGGGGGGCAGCGGCCGGATCCAGGTATTGAATTGCTGTTCAGGCAGTTCGGCGGCCAGGCGTTCGCAACCGCGCTGCCACAGGGCCGCACCCGACAAGTCTGCGCTCATTGTGGAAAACTTATTCTTCGAGCGGCCCGATTGTACCGATCCGAGGCCGCGGAGTCTGGGTTATCCACAGATTTTTTGCCCCGGTCAAGTGCTGGTATTCCCCGTGGCGAATTGCATCCGGATTGACCCTGACGCAAATCTTTGCTGTAATCGCGGGTTTTCCGGACGCCCGGACGTAGCTGCGTGGGCCTCCGCTTTTCGAGCGGCTTCCGACATCCCCCGATGTCCGTGCGCGGCACCACAAGCCAACAGGCATGTGGCGCGAGGCGACGGGAAGTTCCGAGATTTCCTAGAGGTTGAACATGAAACGCACTTATCAAGGCTCCAAGACCCGTCGCGCCCGTACCCACGGCTTCCTGGTCCGCATGAAGACGCGTGGCGGCAAGGCCGTCATCGCTGCTCGTCGCGCCAAGGGCCGCAAGCGCCTGGCCGTCTGAGCGAAACGCCAGACGACCTCGTCAGCACCGTGATCGGCCGCGTCGTACGATCGGCCGATTTCGAGCGCGTGCTGGGCACGCCCAGCCGCGCGCGCAGCGCGCACTTCGCTGTGCATCATCTGGCCGACAGCCCCTCGCTGCCCAAGCGCCGTCCATCCACAGGAACGGCTGACTTGTCCACAGGTGATGCACCGTTTCATCCACAGGCTGTGGATGGAACGCCAGTCGCGACGATGGCGCCCACTTCCGCAGCACCGGCTCCAGCCGCGCCCGACCGGGCTTGGCTGGGCTACGTCGTGCCCAAACGGCACGCGAAGCGCGCGGTCACGCGGACGCTGTTGAAGCGCCAGATCCGCGCGGTGTTCGGCGATCTGCCCGAACTGCCGCCCGGCCTGTGGGTGGTGCGGCTGCGCATGCCTTTCGATCGCAAGCAGTTCCCCAGCGCGTCCTCGGACGCGCTGCGCGCCGTTGCGCGCGCGGAACTGCTGCAGCTGACCCGCAAGCTGGCGCGTCCGCCAGCGTCGGCGGCGGCGGGCTGACCGGACCCCGGTTCGGAAAAACGACCATGGATCCCCGCCCCGGCCTGTCGACGCGTTTGCTGATGGGGCTGGTGCGCGGCTACCAGTTGCTGTTCAGCGCCTGGCTGCGCGCGGGTTGCCGCTACAGCCCGAGCTGCTCCAACTACGCGATGCAGGCCCTGCGCCAGCATGGCGCGGCGGCCGGCACCTATCTGGCGGCCGCACGGATCCTGCGTTGCAACCCATTCTGTCTGGGCGGACACGATCCCGTGCCCGACAATCCGCCCCGCCTGTTCACCCGGCTGCTGCGTCCGTCCGGATGCCGTCCGGGGACAGCCTCTTCAACCGCCAATCCAAAAGCTTCCCATGACTGATATTCGCCGCACCATCTTGTGGGTGGTGTTCACGATGTCGCTGGTCCTTCTGTGGGACGGCTGGCAGCGGCACAACGGACAGCCCTCGCTGTTCCACCCGGCGCCGGCGAAGGTCGCCACCGCGCCGGCCGGCCCGGCATCGGCCGCCTCCGCCGCCGCGCTGCCGGCTGCTGCCGGCGCTTCCGCCGCCGGTGCGACCGCCGCGGCCCCGGCACCGATCAAGAACGAGCTGGTCACCTTCACGACCGACCTGGTCAAGGCCACGATCGACACCCGCGGTGGCAGCCTGGTGCGCGTCGAGCTGCTCAAGCATGCCGACGACACCAACCCCAGCGGCCATGTCGTCGTGCTGGACCCGGTCCGCAACTACAGCGCCCGTTCGGGCCTGCTGAACGTGCCGAACGCGCCCAGCGACCAGACGGTGCTGACGCTGGTCGACGGCCCGCGCGAGCTGAAGGACGGACAGGACACGCTGACTGTGCGCCTGGAAGCCGACCAGGGCGGCGTGAAGCTGGCCAAGACCTACACCTTCAAGCGCGGCGACTACGCCATCGCGGTGAACCACGAGGTCACCAACACGGGCGCCGCCGCGGTGACGCCGCAGCTGTACCTGCAGCTGGTGCGTGACGGCCACATCGACCATACGGGTCCGTCCTTCGCGCCGACCTCGTTCTCGGGCCCCGCGATCTACACGGACAAGGCGAAGTACCACAAGCTCGCGTTCGACGACCTGAAGAAGGGCAAGGCCGAGTACGAGAAGAACGCCGACGACGGCTGGGTCGCGATGGTCCAGCATTACTTCGTCAGCGCCTGGATCCGCAACGACGCGGGCCCGCGTGAGTTCAACGTCCGTGCACTCAACGAGAACCTGTACACCGCCGGCGTGGTGATGAACTTCGCCGCCGTCGCCCCCGGCGCCTCGGCGAAGCTGGACAACGTGCTGTACGTCGGCCCGCAGGAAGAGAAGAAGCTGGAAGTCCTGGCCCCGGGCCTGGAGCTGGTGAAGGACTACGGCATCTTCAAGATCCTGTCCAAGCCGCTGTTCTGGCTGCTGGACGTCCTGCACTCGCTGCTGGGCAACTGGGGCTGGGCGATCATCCTGCTGGTCGTGATGCTGAAGGCCGCGTTCTACGGCCTGAACGCCAGCGCGTACCGCAGCATGGCCAAGATGAAGGCGGTGAACCCGCGCATCCAGGAGATGCGCGAGCGCCTCAAGGACAAGCCGCAGCAGATGCAGCAGGAGATGATGCGCATCTACAAGGAAGAGAAGATCAATCCGCTGGGCAGCTGCCTGCCGATCTTCCTGCAGATGCCGTTCTTCATCGCGCTGTACTGGGTGCTGCTGTCGAGCGTCGAGATGCGCGGCGCCCCGTGGGTGATGTGGATCCACGACCTGTCCAAGCCGGACAGCCTGTTCGGTCACCTGTTCGGCGCGCCGATCGGTCCGCTGCCGCTGCTGATGACGGCGTCCAGCCTGCTGCAGGTGTGGCTGAACCCGCAACCGGCCGACCCGGTGCAGGCCAAGATGATGTGGATCATGCCGCTGGCCTTCAGCGTGATGTTCTTCTTCTTCCCGTCCGGCCTGGTGCTGTACTGGCTGGTGAACAACATCCTGTCGATCGCCCAGCAATGGATGATCAACAAGCAGATCGGCGGCGCGGCCGCGAAGAAGTAAGGGAGAGCGGCGCGGGAGGCATTCGGCAATTCCTCACGCGCGTCCCCGAGCCCCCGCACCCCGGGGGCTTTTTTTCGTCTGTGCGAGGGCGCTTAATGGGATCCATGCGGGGGTCGCTTCTCCACCCGGCTTGAGGTGGTGGAGAACCGGAGGCGCCAGGCGTCGGCTCACGAGAGACGGCGACGAGGCCTACCCCGCGCCATTCACGACAACGGCGATGCGTCTCACGGCGCATCGCCGTTTTTCATGGGCGCTGCGAGACAATCGTGTCCATGCTGTCGCGCCACCAGGATCCCATCGCCGCCATCGCCACCGCGCCAGGACGAGGAGCGGTCGGCATCGTGCGGGTGTCCGCGCCGCAAGACCTGACCCCGCTGGTGACGGCGATCTGCGGCCGCGCGCTGAAGCCGCGCGAGGCGACCTATCTGCCCTTCCGCAGCGCGCAGGGCGAGGCCATCGATCACGGCCTGGCGCTGCTGTTCCCCGCGCCGCACTCGTACACCGGCGAACACGTGCTGGAGCTGCAGGCCCACGGCGGACCGGTGGTCCTGCAGCTGCTGCTCGCGCGATGCCTGGAGGCCGACCCCGCGCTGCGGATGCGCCTGGCCGAGCCCGGCGAATTCACGCGGCGCGCGTTCCTGAACGGCAAGCTGGACCTGGCGCAGGCCGAGGCGGTGGCCGACCTGATCGATGCGAGCACCGAAGCGGCGGCCCGCAGCGCCGGACGCGCGCTTGCCGGCGCGTTGAGCGGCGAGGTCGGCGGTTTGCGCGATGGGCTGATCCAGCTGCGCATGCTGGTCGAGGCGACGCTGGACTTCCCCGAGGAGGAGATCGATTTCCTCGAGCAGGCCGATGCGCTGGGCAAGCTGCGGCGATTGCTGACGCGGGTGGAGGCCCTGCTGGACCGAAGCCGCCAGGGCGCGATCTTGCGCGAGGGCATCAAGGTCGTGCTGGCGGGGCAGCCGAACGTCGGCAAGAGCTCGCTGCTGAATGCGCTGGCCGGGGCCGAGCTGGCGATCGTGACGCCGATTCCCGGCACCACGCGCGACAAGCTGAGTCAGACGATCCAGATCGAAGGCGTGCCGCTGCACATCAGCGACACGGCGGGCCTGCGCGATACCGAGGACGAGGTGGAGCGCATCGGTGTGGCGCGCAGCTGGGATGCGATCGCGGATGCGGACGTGGTGCTGTTCCTGCACGACCTGACCCGCGTCGGCCATGCGGACTACGAGTCCGAGGACGCCGAGATCCGCGGACGCCTCTCCAGCGTCGACCCGGCGCGGATCCTGCAGATCTACAACAAGGCCGATGCGCACGCGCCCGCGTCCTTGCCGGCGGATGCGCTGACGCTGTCGGCGAAGACCGGCGAGGGCCTGGACGGGCTGCGGCGCAAGCTGCTGGAGCAGGTCGGCTGGCACGCGGTGCCGGAGGGGCTCTTCATCGCGCGCGAGCGCCACGTGCAGGCACTGCGCCGGACGCGCGAGCACATCGAGCTGGCGCTGCTTCAGGCGGAGGCGCAGCCCCCGGCGCTGGATCTGATGGCGGAGGAACTGCGCCTCGCGCATGACGCTCTCGGCGAGATCACCGGCGCGTTCACCGCCGACGACCTGCTGGGGGAGATCTTCAGCAGGTTCTGCATCGGGAAATGATCGGGCTCAATGCCCGTCGAACTCGACCAGCGAGAACACCTTCAATCCCCCGTCGCGCAGCCGTTTCGAGCCGCCCAACTCGGGCAGATCCACGATCGCCGCGCCTTCGATCACCTCCGCGCCGAGGCGCTCCAGCAAGCGCTTGCCGGCCATCATCGTGCCGCCGGTCGCGATCAGGTCGTCGATGAGCAGCACGCGATCGCCGGCCTTCACCGCATCGGTGTGTATTTCCACCGTGGCGCTGCCGTACTCCAGCTCGTAGGTTTCCTGCACCGTCGTGAACGGCAGCTTGCCCTTCTTGCGGATCGGCACGAAGCCGACGTTCAGCTCATACGCCAGCACCGAGCCGATGATGAATCCGCGCGCATCCAGGCCGGCGATCGCGTTGGGCCGGGCGTCGAAGTAGCGATGCACGAACTGGTCGATCAACACCCGGAACGCGCGAGGGTTGGACAGCAGCGGCGTGATGTCGCGGAACTGCACGCCCGGTGACGGCCAGTCCGGCACGGTGCGGATCTGCTGCTTCAGGAAAACGATCGGGTCCTGGAGGGGGTCGACTTGCGGCATGAGCGCGATTGTCGCGCTGCCGTCGCGCCGGCGGTTCAGGCCGTCTGCTGCTGGCAGATCAGGCGCGCCCTGCCGGCCTGCTTGGCCTCATACAACGCTGCGTCCGCCGTCTGGATCAGACGTTGTGCCGCGTCGCCGTTCTGGGGAATGAAGGACGCCACCCCGATCGACAAGCTCACCGAACGTCTCACCGGCGAGCCCACATGCTCGATCGCGGCCAGTCGCACGCTGTCCAGGCAGCGTTGCGCCACCACCTGCGCGCCGGCCAAGTCGGTGTCGACCAGCAGCACCGCGAATTCCTCGCCGCCGTAGCGGCAGACCGACTCGCCGCCCCGGCCCGCGCAACTGCGCAGCAGTGTCGCGACGCGGCGGAGGCAGTCGTCGCCGGATACGTGACCGTAGCAGTCGTTGTATTGCTTGAAGTGGTCGATGTCGACCATCAGCAGCGCCAGCGGCCGGTTCGCGCGGGTCGCGCGGTGCCATTCCGTCTGCAGCAGCTGGTCGAAGAGCCGCCGGTTGCCTACGCCCGTCAGGCCGTCCGTCGTCGACTGCCGCGCGAGCAGTTCATTCGCGCGGCGCAAGCGCTCTTCCTGGCGCTTGCGTTCGGTGAGGTCGGTGACGATGCAGACGTACAGGTGGATGGTGTCGGTGCGGACTTCGGCCAGTGTCAGCTGCAGGTGCAGCGCCTCGCCGCTGCGATGCCGCGCCGTGAATTCGCGCGGCTGGCCCAGCAGTGCCCGCGGGTCGAGCGCCGCGTCCGGCGTCGCCCCCGGCTCCGGCACCGTCGCGGTGGCCGCGCCCAGCAGCATCCCGAGGTGCACCCCCTGCAACTCCGCCGCGGTGAAGCCGAACAGCAGCTCGCAGCTCGGGTTGGCCTCCAGCACATGCCCGCCCGAATCGAGCGTCAGGATCCCGTTGGCCGCCGATTCGATCGTCGCGCGCAACTGCGCCCGGCTGGCGGCCAGCCGCTGCTGCTCATGGATCAGGTCCGTCACGTCCATGCGCACGCCGACGATGCCGCCCGACGGGGTGCGCGACTCGTAGATGCGCAGCCACATGTCGTCATGCACGCGCTGCAGCAGCGGTGAGGTCTGCTGGCCGCGCGCCTGCTTGCGCTCCTCCAGCCATTCCGGCTCGCGCCCCCGGGCCTCGGGGATGCCGCCGCGCGCCAGCGATTCGCGCACCAGGTCCTCGAAGGTGCACTTGTGCTGGAAGTGCCGCAGCATGTGCGGATAGATCTCGACCAGGCGGCGGTTGTAGGCGATCAGGCGATCCTCGGCGTCGAAGATCTCCACGCTGGCCGGGAGGGCGTCGATGGCCTCTTCCATCGTGCGCTGGGCCAGCTTCGCCCGGGCCTGCGTGCGCGCCAGCGTCGACACGACCGCCACCGCCAGCAGCACCGTCAGGACCAGCGAGGCCATGCCGACCCACGCCAGCCAGCCGTCCACCGCGTAGCCGCCCAGGCTGACCGTCAGCACGATGGCCTGCAGGCCGACCAGCAGCGCGAACGCCAGCAGCGGCCAGGTGCGGACTTCGGCGAATCGGTTCATCGCGGGAGCGGCGCGGGAGGGCGTCCGGAAAAAAGGGTGGCTGATCCTAGCCACCGGGCTCCGCGATGGAAACCGCTCTCCGGGGGGAGAAGCAGGTTCCTGCGACGCCCCCCCGTTGGTGTGGTGCCACGCTTTGGGCGTGACGGTGTACGAAAAGCTCAGCCGCCGCGGGTGATCGGCATGTCGCCGGCGCCCGGCAGGGTCATGTGGCGGGCGAGCTCCAGCTTCGCCAGGGAGTTGCGGTGGACCTCGTCCGGACCGTCGGCGAAGCGCAGCGTGCGCTGGCCCGCCCACATGTAGGCCAGCGGCGTGTCGTCGCTGACGCCCATGCCGCCATGGACCTGCATCGCCCAGTCGATGACCTTCAGCGCCATGCTCGGCGCGACGATCTTGATCATCGCGATCTCCGCCTTGGCGACCTTGTTGCCGACGGTGTCCATCATGTAGGCCGCCTTCAGCGTCAGCAGCCGGGCCTGCTCGATGCTGCAGCGGGCCTCGGCGATGCGCTCCTGCGTCACCGTCTGCTGCGCGATCGTCTTGCCGAAGGCCACCCGCGAGATCGCCCGCTTGCACATCAGTTCCAGCGCCCGCTCCGCCGCGCCGATCGAGCGCATGCAGTGGTGGATGCGGCCCGGGCCGAGGCGGCCCTGCGCGATCTCGAAGCCGCGCCCCTCGCCCAGCAGGATGTGGTCCACCGGCACGCGCACGTTCTTCAGCTCGATCTCCATGTGGCCGTGCGGGGCGTCGTCGTAGCCGAAGACGCTCAGGTGGCGCTTGACCGTGAGACCCGGCGTGTTCGCCGGCACCAGCACCATCGACTGCTGCTCGTGGCGTCCCGCGTCGGGGTTGGTCTTGCCCATCACGATGTACAGCGCGCAGCGCGGATCGCCGGCGCCGGAGGACCACCACTTCGTGCCGTTGATGACGTACTCGTCGCCGTCGCGATCGATGCGGCATTCGATGTTGGTCGCATCCGACGAGGCCACGTCCGGCTCCGTCATCAGGAAGGCGGAACGGATCTCGCCGCGCAGCAGCGGCTCCAGCCATCGGTCCTTGTGGGCCTCGCTGCCGTAGCGCTCGATGGTCTCCATGTTGCCGGTGTCCGGCGCCGAGCAGTTGAAGACCTCCGGGGCCCAGTACACGCGGCCCATGATCTCGCACAGCGGCGCGTACTCGAGGTTGGACAGGCCTTCCGGCGCGCGCGGCGAGCGCGGCAGGAACAGGTTCCACAAGCCGGCGGCGCGGGCCTTGGGCTTGAGCTCCTCGATCACCTTCGTCGGGATCCATGCGTTGCCGCCGCGGCGGTTGGCGTCGATCTCCTCGTGATAGCGCTTCTCGTTGGGATAGATGTGCTCGTCGAAGAAGGCGAGCAGACGCTCGCGCAGCTGGTCAACCTTGGGGCTGTAGTCGAAGTTCATGGGGAGGTCCTTCAGCCGCGTTGGCTGCGATAGCGGAGGTACTGCGCGTACAGCGCTTCCATCGTGGTGGCCCGCTCATCCGCATGCAGCGGATGCGACGGGGCGAAATTGCAGACGCGCAGCAGCCAGCTGCCGGGCGTGTCCCCGGTCGGCGGCGCGACGTCCAGCACGTTGATGCAGGCCGGCGACTGGACCCAGCTGCCCAGCATCACCCGCTGGCCGCCGGTCACCGCGTGCGACAGGATGGCCGCATTGACCACGCCGTGCAACACCAGCAGCGCGCAGTCCCAGTCGGGATCGGCCTGCAGGCGCGCGACGCCGCCCAGCACGCGGTCGAGCAGCTCGCCGACGCTCTCGCCGTTGAGGAAGCGCTGCGACTCCGCGACCGGGCTGCGCTGCAGTCCGTTGAAGGACTCGGCGAGATCTTCGTTGCGGATCTCGCCCAGGCGGCCGCCGCGGATCTCCTGCCACTCGGGCCAGACCTGCGGTTTCAGGTCCGGCAGCCCGGCATGGCGCAGCACCAGGTCCGCGGTCTGGACGGTGCGCGGCAGGCCCGACACGATCACGCGGTCGAAGCGCACGCCGGCCGCGCGGAAGGCCTCGCCCGCGGCTTGGGCCTGGACGATGCCGTCGTCGTTGAGCTGCACCTGCTCGGGCAGCACCGGGCGACCGGTCGAGCCATCGAAGTAGGTCACCGCGCCGTGGCGCATCAGGTAGAGGCGGCGACGTTGCGGGCTGCGGGGCTGGGTGTCCAACATGAGCGGCAGTGTGGCGCAACGACGGAAGCCGCACTGTCACGCAGGCGGCATCTCCCCGCGGCCGCCGCAACTCTGCTTTGGGCGCCCCGCGTCGTTGCAAATCCTCGCCATAGCCGGGCTATGGCTCCGGTTTGCGCCTAGCGGTGCATCCCAAAGCAGAGCCGCGGCGACCGCGGGGAGTCGAGCTTCAGGAGCCACAATCGCGCGCTTTCCGTTGATTCATCTGATGCCTTGGTGACCAGCCCTTTTCAGACACCTTTCCATCGCCCTCACGGCCCGCATGCGGCCGGCGAAGTGCCGCTGCGCGACGACATCCAGGCACTGCGTGCGATCGCCGTGCTGTGGGTGCTGCTGTATCACGCGCAGATCCCCGGCGCGTCGGGCGGCTACCTCGGCGTCGACATCTTCTTCGTCATCTCCGGCTACCTGATCACCGGGCTGATCCAGCGCGCGCTGCAGCGCGGCGACTTCTCCTTCCGCGCGTTCTACGGGCGCCGCGCGCGGCGCCTGCTG
Source organism: Roseateles noduli (assembly GCF_050626985.1). Taxonomy (NCBI): domain Bacteria; kingdom Pseudomonadati; phylum Pseudomonadota; class Betaproteobacteria; order Burkholderiales; family Sphaerotilaceae; genus Roseateles; species Roseateles noduli. The sequence continues at coordinate 4,864,377 of NZ_CP192463.1, read as the reverse complement.
CCGGCCGCGTACGTCGTGCTCGGCGTGACCCTGCTCGCGGCACCATGGGCCCTCAACCGAACCGAACAGATCGACTTCGTCGGCCAGTTGCTCGGTGCGCTCGGCTTTGCGAACAACGTCGTGCTGTGGCGGCAGACAGGCTACTTCCAGGGCGCGTCCGACCTCAAGCCGCTGCTCCACTTCTGGTCGCTCGCGCTCGAGGAGCAGTACTACCTCGTGCTGCCCGCATTGCTGGTCTTCAGTCCGGCGCGACTTCGGGCCGGCATGGCGATCCTCGTCACGGCGGCCAGCCTCGGCCTGCTGATCTGGTGGCAACCGATCGACGCCAGCGGCGCGTTCTACCTGCTGCCGACCCGCGCGTGGGAACTGGGCCTCGGATCGATCGGCGCATTGATGAGCACCAGGGGATCGGGCACGGCGCCGCAGCCGATGAAGACCGCGAAGGCGATGCAGACGATGCAGGCGGCGTTGCGATGGCTCGCATGGCCAGCCTGGGCGCTGCTCATCGCCGTTCCGACCGCGCCGCAGTGGTTCGGCGCCGCGCACCCAGGACCGGCGGCGCTGGTCGTCGGACTCGCGACCTTGGTACTGCTCCTGCGCGAGCCCGCTCGCCTGCCGCGCTTGGCCGCGCCGCTGATCCGCATCGGCGACTGGTCCTATGCGCTGTACCTGGTTCACTGGCCGCTGATCGCGATCCTCCACAACGCCTGGGTCGGACTGAAGGCCGATCCGCAGGCGCTGATGGCGTGGCGACTGGGCGCGGTGCTGCTTGCCTTCCCCTTGGCGTGGGCGCTACATCGCGCTGTCGAGCGGCCCGCCAAGGCGTTGCTCACGGGCCGGCGTGGCGCATGGATCCTGGGAACGGGGACGGCGTTGCTCGCGTTCGGCGGCATCGCGTTGGCACTGCACAAGCCGGCGCCGGGCGTGATCGATTTCGTCGAACTGCGCAAGGCCAACTACGGCCTGTCCGCCAACTGCGATGCCGAGGAGCCCTTCGACGGCCGCGAGGACTGCCGCACGCGCCCCGGCGCGCGCTGGATGGTCTGGGGCGACTCCTACGCGATGCACCTGGTGCCAGGACTTGTCCGCGTGGCCAGCGACCAGGGTCTGGTGCAGGCGACGAAGTCCTCCTGCGGGCCCTTCCCCGGCCTGACGCCGGTGCGGCCGGAACTTGGCCGGGGCAACAGCTTCGCGTCGCCGTGGATCGAGCAGTGCCAGACCTTCAACGCGTCGGTGCTGCGCTGGCTGGAGCGGCATACGGAGATCGACACGGTCGTCCTGTCGAGCCTGCTGACGCAATACCTGGACGAGTCGAAGTACGAGCTCCAACGCACGCGCGGCGGCGAGCGCCTGCGAGGCGAAGCGGCCATGCGCGCTGCGCTGCTCGACGACATGACGGCGACGGTGAAGCGGCTGCGGGCGATGGGCAAGCGGGTGATGGTGGTGGCGCCGCCGCCGTCGGCGCCGTTCGACATCGCAGGGTGTCTTGAACGACGCCAGGCGCGTCGCTGGACGATCGGCGCGACGCCGGGTTGCGTGATTGACGAGCGCGACGACGAACGCCGGCGCGATGCCGAGCACCGCTTCATCGCCGACCTGGCGAAGTCGGACGCGCGCCTGCCGGTACTGCGCTTCGAGCCGCTGCTGTGCGACGGCAGGACGTGCCAGGTCGAGCGCGACGGCGTGCCGCTCTACCGGGACCAGGGCCACCTGAGCCGTGAGGGCTCGCGCCTGCTGATGCCGGCGGTGATGTCCGAGTCACTCGGCGAGCGGCAGTTGGCCCTCCTCCGAAGTCCCCGGTAGCAAAACCGTCGAAGGACGGCAGTGGTTGGGGACGGGAGGGCATGGGGTTTCCGCGCTTGCCGCGGGGGCCCCATGCCCTCGCGGCCAACGCGCCAGCCGTTGCAGGCGGGCGGTCTTCAGCCCACCAGCAATCCGTGTTCAGCGCGCGCGAGGGCTTCCGGCGTCCCCGACACGACGAGCGTGTCTCCGCCCTGGAGCACCAGGTCGTCGCTCGCGTCTTTCACCGCTCCGCTGGGCCTGCGCACGGACACCACGCTGACGCCCCAGGCGAGCAAGCCGATCTCCCCGAGCGTGCGTCCTTCGAGGATGCTGGCCATCGGCAGGCTGATGGACTGGAGCCGGGCCTGGTCGCGTTCTTCGGAAGTATCGTCATCGGCGCCGTGGAAGTAGCCGCGGAGCAGCCCGTAGCGGCGATCCCGCGCATCCCGCGCGATGCGCAGCACCCGGCGCATCGGCACGCCGACCAGCGCAAGCGCATGGCTCGCCAGCATCAGCGAGCCTTCGATCGCTTCCGGCACCACCTCGGTCGCGCCGGCGGCGCGCAGTTTCTCGAGGTCGGTGTCGTCGATCGTGCGCACGACCACCGGCACATGCGGCGCATGGCCGCGGACCTCATGCAGCACCTTCAACGCCGACGCCGTGTCGTGGTACGAGATGACCACCGCGCTCGCGCGTGTCAGGCCGGCGGCGATCAGGCTGGGCAGCCGCGCCGCATCGCCGAACACGACGCTCTTGCCCGCCGCAGCTGCCTGCCGCACGCGGTCCGGATCCAGGTCCAGCGCCATGTAGGGGATGTGCTCCGCCTCCAGCAGCGTCGCCAGGTTCTGCCCGCTGCGGCCGTAGCCGCAGATGATCACGTGCGCATCGGTCTTGATCGACTTCTTGGCGATGGTCGTCAGCTGCACCGACTGCAGCAGCCAGTCGCTCGCGGACAGCTTCATGACGATGCGGTTGCTGTGTTCGATGATGATCGGCGTCAGCAGCATCGACAGCACCATTGCCGCCAGCACCGGGCTGACCCACTGCGCGGCGATCAGGTTCTGCTGGGCGCCCAGCGTCAGCAGCACGAAGCCGAATTCCCCCGCCTGCGCCAGGTACAGGCCGGTGCGCAGCGCGACGCCGGTCGGCGCGCGGAACAGCTTGGCCAGTCCCGCCACGAGCACGAACTTCGCCAGCGTCGGCACCAGCGTCAGGATGATTACCAGCGGCCACTGGTAGACCAGCGTCTGCCAGTCCAGGCGCATGCCGATGGTGATGAAGAAGAGCCCCAGCAGCACGTCGTGGAAGGGCCGGATGTCCAGTTCCACCTGATGCTTGTATTCGGTCTCCGCGATCAGCATGCCGGCGACGAACGCGCCCAGCGCCAGCGACAGCCCCGCATGCTCGGTCAGCCAGGCCAGGCCCAGCGTGACCAGCAGCAGGTTCAGCATGAAGAGCTCCTGGCTCTTGCGCCGCGCCACCAGCGTCAGCCAGCGGCGCATCAGGTGCTGGCCGCCGGTCAGCAGCAGCACCAGCAGCACGACCGCCTTCAGCGCGGCCCAGCCGAGCGACTCGATCATCTCGGCGCCGCTGCCGCCCAGCGCCGGGATCAGCACCAGCAGCGGCACGACGGCCAGATCCTGGAACAGCAGCACGCCGATCACGCGCCGGCCGTGTTCGCTTTCCAGCTCGAGCCGTTCCGACATCAGCTTCACGACGATGGCCGTCGAGCTCATCGCCATCGCCGCCCCGAGCGCCAGCGATCCCTGCCACCCCAGGTCCCAGGCCCAGCCCATCACGCCGAACAGCCAGCGCAGGAAGAGGTTGCCCGCCATCGTCCCGCCGATGGTCACGACCACCTGCAGCAGCCCGAGCCCGAACACCATCGACCGCATGCTGTGCAGCTTCGGGAGGTTGAACTCCAGGCCGATCACGAACATCAGGAACACCACGCCGAACTCGGCCAGATGCTGCACGCCGGGCACGTCGCTGGCGAGCGCCAGCGCGTTCGGCCCGATCACCACGCCCACGACCAGATAGCCCAGGATGGGCGGCAGCTTCAGCGAACGGCAGACCACCACGCCCAGCACGGCGGCGATCAGGTAGATGAGTGTCAGGTCCAGCGCGGTGAGCATGGCGGCGATGGTACTGGGCCCCCACCCTGGGCGGTCCCGGTTGCGACAAGACTGAGGCTCGATATAGTTTGCGACTCGACGTCCGTCGCATTCCATACACACATCGGACGCGTTTCACGAGGGAGATCCACGCATGACTGCCATTGTCCGCGGCGCCAGCCTGGCGCGCGCGCTGGGCGCTTTCGCGCTCGCCATCGGCCTGACCGGCTGCATGAGCGTTTATGTCGACAACCGGCCGGCGGAAGTGCCGGCCAGCCAGTTCGCCAGACCCGCCGAACCGAAACCGGTCCAGCTGTTCTTCGAGTTCCAGACCAAGGGCGTGCAGAACCAGCAGGCCACCGCCCTGCTGAAGGGTCGCATCACGGACCAGGTCCGTACCAGCGGCGTCTTCAGCAGCGTGTCCGAGACACCGGTGGACGGCGGCGCGTCGCTCAGCATCGTGCTGGACAACGTGCCCACCTCCGACGACGCGTTCAGCAAGGGCTTCGTCACCGGGCTGACCTTCGGCCTGGTCGGCTCGCAGGTCGGCGACGGCTACCTCTGCACCGCGACCTACCGCGCGCCCGGCGCCGCCGAGCCCGTCGTCAAGAAGGCCCGCGGCATCCTGTGGGCCACCGTCGGCGCCAAGTCGTCGCCCGAGGGCGCGACCAAGGCGGACAGCATCGACGCCGCCATGACCCGCATCAGTCGCCAGGTCGTCAGCAATGTGCTGAACGACGTGACGCGCGATCCGGCGTTCCGCTGATCGCGCTGGATCGTGGTCGATCGCGGCTGATCGCCGCGGTCCGCCCGCCTGTCCAGCTCCCCCCTTTCGTCCAGGTTCCTTTTCCCTTTCAAGTTTCGAGAAAGCACTTCCCATGACCTCGTTCCTGATCCGCGCCGCTCGCCTGACCGTCGTGCTGGCCGCCACCGCCGCGCTGACCGCCTGCGTGACCGCCAAGATGCCTGCGCCGTCGTCCAGTGCCGCCAACGTCGAGAAGCTGCGCGCCGCCAAGGCCGCGCCGTCGCAGGTGGGCACCTTCAAGCTCGCCGCCGGCAAGCCGGCCGGCATGGACACCGAACTCGGCGGCCTGCGCGGCTCGTCGATGCAGCCGTCCGCCGGCACGTTCTCGGGCCAGTTGCGCGATGAACTCGCCGCCGAACTGAAGGGCGCCGGCCTGCTCGATCCGAACAGCCCGGTCGTCATCGACGGCGAACTGACCGACAGCCGCGTCGATGCCGCCATCGGCACCGGCACGGGCCGCCTGGCCGCGCGTTTCGTCGTCAAGCGCAACGGCCAGAAGGTCTTCGACAAGGAACTGGCCGCCGAGTCGAGCTGGGAGTCGAGCTTCGTCGGCGCGACCGCCATCCCGATGGCGATCAACCAGTACGGCGCGCTCTACAAGTCGCTGATCGGCAAGCTGCTCGACGACGCGGAGTTCCGCGCCGCGATCAAGGGCTGATCACCGCCCGTCGATCTCGCGCCGGCTGACGGCGCGCGCTGAACAGGCCCTGCGGGGCCTGTTTTTCATGGCGCGGGCCGGAGACGATCACGCCGCGGTCTCGCCCGAAGGGGCTTGGCTTTGGTCATGTCCGAGGCGCAAACTAGCCCCCTTATGCATGGGGCGCATGCCCGCATGTGCACTCGGCTTTGCCGCACGTGGCGGACGGGCAGGGCTTCGGGGTACCGTTCGCGCCACCGAAAAGTTACGGAGCATTTCATGCCCAACCTGTCTTTCGTTTCCCCCACGCGCAACAGTCCCTGGGGCACCTACCTGTCCCAGATCGACGCCGTCGAGCCCTACCTGGGCAAGCTGGCCCGCTGGGTGGAAACGCTGCGCCGCCCCAAGCGCGCGCTGATCGTGGACATCCCCATCGAACTCGACAACGGCACCATCGCCCACTTCGAGGGCTACCGTGTCCAGCACAGCCTGACCCGCGGTCCCGGCAAGGGCGGCGTGCGCTACCACCCGGACGTCACGCTGGAAGAAGTGATGGCGCTGTCGGCCTGGATGACGGTCAAGAACGCCGCGGTCAACCTGCCCTACGGCGGCGCGAAGGGCGGCATCCGCCTGGACCCCAAGACGCTGTCGCTGAAGGAGCTGGAGAAGGTCACCCGCCGCTACACCAGCGAGATCGGCATGATCATCGGCCCGACGCAGGACATCCCCGCGCCTGACGTGAACACCAACGGCCAGATCATGGCCTGGATGATGGACACGTACTCGATGAACGTCGGCGCCACCGCCACCGGCGTCGTCACCGGCAAGCCGATCGCGCTGGGCGGCTCGCTCGGCCGCGTGGCCGCCACCGGCCGCGGCGTGTTCGTCGTCGGCCGCGAAGCGATGCGCCGCCTGAACGTGAACCTGGAAGGCGCGCGCGTCGCCGTGCAGGGCTTCGGCAACGTGGGGTCCGTGGCCGCGAAGATGTTCGCCGCCAACGGCGCCATCATCGTCGCCGTGCAGGACCACACCGGCACCATCCTGAACGAGAACGGCCTGGACATGACCGACCTGCTGGACCACGTGGCCCGCACGGGCGGCGTGGGCGGCTTCAAGGGCGCCGACCGCATCGACAACGAGAACTTCTGGGACGTGAAGTCGGACATCCTGATCCCGGCCGCCCTGGAAGGCCAGATCACCGGTGAACGCGCCAAGCGCGTGCAGACCCGCGTGGTGATCGAAGGCGCGAACGGCCCGACGACCCCGGACGGCGACGCCGTGCTGGCGGACCGCGGGATCATCGTCGTCCCCGACGTGATCGCCAACGCGGGCGGCGTGACGGTCTCCTACTTCGAGTGGGTGCAGGACTTCTCGTCGTTCTTCTGGACCGAGGACGAGATCAACGTCCGCCTGGACAAGATCCTCGTCGGCGCGTTCAAGGGCATCTGGGATACCGCGGAACAGCACAAGATCCCGCTGCGCACGGCCGCCTTCACGGTGGCCTGCACGCGGGTGCTGGAAGCGCGCGAAGAGCGCGGGCTGTACCCCTGAGCCACCGACCGCGGTTTCTCGCGGTTACGGGACGAACGGGCGCCTCTGGCGCCCGTTTTTCTTTTCCTAGTGCGTGATCTTCGTGCCGAGCACTTGCAGGAACTGCGCAATCCAGGCGGGATGCGCGGGCCACGCCGGCGCGGTGACGAGCTTGCCGTCGGTGACGGCCTGGTCGACCGGAATGTCGGCGTAGCTGGCGCCAGCCAGCTCGACCTCCGCGGCGCAGGCCGGATAGGCCGAGACCTTCTTGCCGCGGATGATGCCGGCCGCGGCCAGCAACTGAGCGCCGTGGCAGATCGCGGCGATGGGCTTGTCGGTCTTGGCGAAGTGCTGCACCAGCGGCAGCACGCCCGGCATCGTGCGCAGGTACTCCGGCGCCCGGCCGCCCGGGATCACCAACGCGTCGTAATCCTCCGGCTTGATGTCGTCGAAGCTCGCGTTCAACGTGAAGCGGTGACCCGGCTTCTCCGAGTAGGTCTGCGCGCCCTCGAAGTCATGGATCGCCGTCAGCACGAAGTCTCCGGCCTTCTTGCCGGGGCAGATCGCGTGGACCTGGTGACCCACCGCCTGCAGCGCCTGGAAGGGCACCATCAGCTCGTAGTCCTCGACGTAATCGCCGGCCAGCAGCAGCAGCTTCTTGCCCATCGCATCTCTCCAGAGTCGTTGCAGGAGCGCCGATTCTGGAAGGCCGCGATCGTCAGGGCCATGAATCCGTCATGTACCCGCGTCGGCGTCGCGGACTCGCAGCCAGGGCACCGCGAGGACCGCGAGCGTCCAGCAGATCCACGCGGTCCACATCGTGTGGCTCGGGTAATGCGCGCCGCGCGCCATCTGCGCGAAGCCGTAGAGCACGCCCATCGTCAGCACCGCGCCCAACGCGAACCGCGCCTGTCGCGGATAGGCGCGACGCAGCATGAAGAACAGGCTGAAGAAGGCAAAGGCGGAACTCGCATGTCCCGAGGGGAAGCAGTGACCCGGGCCGCCGTCGCGCACGCCGAAGTGCCAGTGCGACACGTAGTGCGCCACGCCGCCGAACTCGGCCAGGTCCCAGGGACAGCTGGTCGTGCTGCCCTGCTTCATCAATGGAATGACGATCAGGCTGACGGCCGTCAGTACCACCGCGCCCCAGCGTTCACGACGCGTCAGTCCGGGCCACAGCGGCCGGACCGCGTTGATCACCAGCATCACGGCCAGGCCGGTGGCCACCCAGCGTCCGCCTTGATGCAGCAGCCCCGACGTCATCCAGTGGTTGCGCAGCGCGAAGCCATGCGCGTCCGCGAACAGCCGCACGACCGCGAGGTCCCATCCGGCGAGGTCCCACAGCAGCAGCGCCGCCAGGCCGGCCAGCGCGACGAGCCATCCGCGCCGCAGCGCCGGCAGGGACATCGCCCCGACGGGCGACAGGACCGGCGCCGAGGTCGAGCCGGCGCCGAGCTGGAGGGAGGACAGGGGATGCGGCTTCACGGGACGCAGTGGGCGCGCCGGCACTGAAGTCGCCCTGAAGCCAAGCTGAAGGCCGGCTGAAGACCCCCGCCGTTTCGCACATCGGCGGCGCTGCTCGCGCGCCGCCCCGGCGGCTGCTATCTTTCCCGCTCGCCGATCAGGCCTGAAGGCCGCCCCCAACGCCATGCGACTGCTGCTGCTCGAAGACGACGAACTCCTGGGCGAGGCCCTGCGCGACTTCCTGCGCGCCGAGGGTCACACGGTGACCTGGGCCCGTCGACTGTCCGAGGTGCTGCCCCGCCAGCACGAGGAATTCGAGGCGCTGCTGGTCGACTGGCAGCTCCCGGACGGCTCGGGCCTGGACTGGCTGCGCGGACTGCGCCAGCGCGGCGTGTCGACCCCGGCGCTGATGCTGACCGCGCGGGACCTGCTCGCCGACCGCCTGCAAGGCCTGGACGGCGGCGCCGACGACTACCTGGTCAAACCCTTCGCGCCGGAAGAGCTCGCCGCCCGCCTGCGCGCGGTCAGCCGCCGCCATGTGGGCGCGAGCAGCTCGCAGCGGCGTCATGGCGATGTGGTGCTGGACCTGGCGGCGAAGCGCGCGACGCGCGACGGCCATGCGGTCGAATTGACCGCCCGGGAATGGGCGGTGCTGGAGGCGCTGGCGCAGCGCGCCGGCCGGCTGTATCCGAAGCGCGATCTCGAGTTGCAGGTGCTCGGCGACGATGCCGAAGTCCTGAGCAACGCGCTGGAGGTCCATGTGTCGAGCCTGCGCCGCAAGCTCGGCCGGGAACTGATCGAGACCGTCCGCGGCCTGGGCTACCGGCTCGGGCCGGAGGCCGCGTGAAAGTGGCCGTGAACGTGGCGACGAACACGCCCGCGGGACCGCGCCGCCCGTCGATCGCCGGCCGTCTGGCGCGGCAGCTCCTGATGATCTCCGCCTTCTGGGCGCTGCTGGCGGGCGTCAGCGTCTGGCTGGTCGTGCAGGAGGAGGTGGACGAGCTGCTCGACGAGACGCTGCAGGCGTCCTCGCAGGTGCTGGGACAGCTGCTGCGCCAGGGCAGCGCGATGCCGGCCGAGATCGCCGACAGCGACGACCTCAGCACCCACTTCGCCTGGCAACTCGTGGGGTCGGACGGCGCGCTGCTGCATCGTTCGCCGCTGGCGCCGGTGAACGCCTGGAAGCTGCCGCCCGGCTTCAGCGACTGGAAGGACGACGGCACCGATGGCGACGACTGGCGCGTCCATGTGCGTCCGCTGCCGACGGTCGCCGGGTCGGGCTGGCTGATGGTCGCGCAGACCAGCGCCGAGCGGAAGGAAGTGCGCAGCCGCGTCGGGCTCGCGAGCGCCTTCTCGGCCCTGCTGGTCGGCGGCCTCTGCATGATGTGGATGAACCGGCGCGCGCGCGCCGAGCTGGCGCCGCTGGCCGAGCTGTCCCGCGCGCTCGCCGACTATGACCCGCTCGACACGCGCCAGCTGCTGCCCGAGCAGCACCGCCAGGAACTGGCCGGGATCCGTGCGGCGGTGCTCGACCTCGGGCAGCGTCTGGCGCAACGCGTGGCCAACGAACGCGCCTTCAGCGCGCATGCGGCCCATGCGCTGCGCACGCCGCTCGCGGGCATGGACGCGCAGCTCGCGATGGCGCTGCGCGAGGCCCCACCCGAATCGCGCGCCCGGCTGCAGCGCACGCGCGAGGCCGCCGACCGGCTGCGTCGCGTCGTGACCGCGCTGTTGACGCTGTTCCGCACCGGCATGAGTCTGCGCTGGCAGCGCCTGGACCTGATCGAGCTGCTGGCGATGCTGCCGCTGCCGGACGGCCTCGAACTGGATCTGCCGGAGGACGAGGCCGGCATCGACGCCGACCCCGACCTGCTCGCCGCCGCGCTGATCAACCTGCTCGACAACGCCTGGCGCCACGGCGCGTCCAGAGTGCAACTGCGACTGCACCGCCAGTCCGACGGCGGCCTGCTGCTGCAGCTCACCGACGACGGCGAGGGCGTGGCCGACTGGCAGCGCGTGGACCTCAACGACGCGCTGGAGCGCCAGCAGTACGAAGGCCGCATGGGCCTGGGTCTGATGATGGCCGACCTGGTGTCGCGCGCCCACGGCGGCGACCTGCGCCTGCCCCCCGTGGACGGGGGCTTCGGCGTGGCGATGCGGCTGGGTCCGGCGCCGGACTGAATCGACCCCGGCGGCTACACTTTCGCCCTTATGACGACCCATGCCGCCCTCACCCATTCCCGCGCGCTCGACGTGGCCCGCGCGGCCTTGAAAGTCGAGGCCGACGCGCTGCTCGCGCTCGGTCCGCGCCTCGGCGAGTCGTTCGAGCAGGTGGTCCGGACGATCCTCGACAGCGCCGGTCGTGTCGTCGTGATGGGCATGGGCAAGAGCGGCCATGTGGGCCGCAAGATCGCCGCCACGCTGGCGTCCACGGGCACGCCGGCCTTCTTCGTCCATCCGGGCGAAGCCAGCCACGGCGACCTCGGCATGGTCACCCCCGGCGACATCGTGCTGGCGCTGTCCAACTCCGGTGAGAGCGATGAGCTCAACGCGATCATCCCGGTGCTCAAGCGCCTGGGCGTCACGCTGATCGGCATGACGGGCGGACTGTCGTCGTCGCTGGCCAAGCATTCGGACTTCGTGCTGGACTCGCGCGTCGAGCAGGAGGCCTGTCCCCTCAACCTCGCGCCGACGGCGAGCACCACCGCGCAGATCGCCCTCGGCGACGCGCTGGCCGTGGCGCTGCTCGACGCCCGCGGCTTCCGCGCCGAGGACTTCGCCCGCTCGCACCCGGGCGGCTCGCTCGGCCGCCGCCTGCTGACGCACGTGCGCGACCTGATGCGCAGCGGCGATTCGCTGCCCCGCGTGAGCGCGGAGATGCCGCTGCTCGACATGATGCGGGTGATGTCCGACAAGGGCCTGGGCTGCGCCGTGCTGGCCGATGCCGACGGCCACGTCGGCGGCATCTTCACCGACGGTGACCTGCGCCGACTGATCGAACGCGGCACCGACCTGCGCGGACTCACCGCCGGGCAGGTGATGCATCCCAATCCGCGCACGGTCGCCGCCGACGCGCTCGCCGTCGTCGCGGCCGACCTGATGGAGCAGGCGCGCATCACGCTGGTCCTGGCGGTCGACGACGAGCAGCGCCTCGTCGGCGCGATCAGCATCAACGACCTGATGCGCGCGAAGGTGATCTGATGAGCGGCACGCCTTCCTACACCCCGGGCAACCCGGCGGCGGCGATGCCGGCCGTGGTGCGTGAACTCAAGCCCGCGCTGTCCTTCCCGCCCGAACTGCTGCTGAAGGCGCAGGGACCGGCGCTGGGCCTCAAGGCTGCGATCTTCGATGTCGACGGCGTGCTGACCGACGGCCGCATCTACCTGAGCGAAGCGGGCGAGACGATCAAGGCCTTCGCCACGCTCGACGGCCACGGCATGAAGCTGCTGGCGCAGGGCGGCATCGTGCCCATCGTCATCACCGGCCGGGACTCGCCGGCGGTGCGGCGTCGGGTGGCCGACCTCGGCCTGCCGCACGCGGTCTACGGCGCGAAGAACAAGCTGGCCGCGGCGCAGCCGCTGCTCGATCAGCTCGGGCTGCACTGGGACGAAGTCGCCGCGATCGGCGATGACTGGCCCGACCTGCCGCTGATGGTGCGCGCCGGCTTCGCGTGCGCGCCGGCGCAGGCCCATGCCGAGGTGAAGGCGGTGGCGCATCACGTCACCGCCACCGCCGGTGGCCACGGCGCCGCGCGCGAGTTCTGCGACCTGCTGCTGATGGCGGCCGGCCAGTACGCGAAGCTGCTGCACGGCCACCTCGAGACGCTGGACGGGAGCGGGCACTGATGGCGGCACTCGTTCCGCCGCCGACCGCCCCGCGCCGTCGCGCCCAGCCGCTGCTGTGGCGCCTGCAGTCGATGCTGGCCAACTACGTGCCGCTGCTGCTGATGGCGATGCTGGCGGGCTTCACCTGGTGGCTCATCAAGAACACGCCGCAGCTCGAGGCGCCGCGTGAGAAGGCCGCGCCCAAGCATGAGCCGGACTACCGGATGAACGGCTTCGAGGTGCAGCGCTTCAGTAGCGACGGCCGGCTCACCGGCCGGATCACCGGCACCGAGATGCGCCATTACCCGGACAACGACACGCTGGAGATCGATACGCCGCAGCTGCGCGCCTACGGCAAGCTGGACGAGCTGCTGGTCGCCGACGCGCAGCGCGGCGTGTCCAACGGCGATGGCAGCGAGGTGCAGCTGCTCGGCGACGTGAAGGTCAAGCGTTATCCCAACGGCGATACGACGAAGCCGCCGGATCTGGAGCTCTATGGCGAGTTCCTACACGCCTTCGTGCCGCAGCAGCAGATCCGCTCCCACCTGCCGGCGCGGGTGGTCGGCATGGGCGGCGAGATGCAGGTGAAGAGCTTCGTCTACGACCAGTTGACCGGTCGCCTGACTTTCAGCGGCGGCGGTCGCGCGACCTTCGCCGCGCAGCCCGGCGCGCGCCCGTCCCTGCAGCCCGCTAAGGCCGCCGCGAAGGCTGCCGGCACTTCCGCGACCAGCGCTGTTGCCAAGCCGGCTGCCAGACCTGCCACGGCTGCTTCCGGCACCGCGACCTTCAGCAGCAAGCCATGACTCGACTTGTCTACATCACCGGTGCCTCCAGCGGCATCGGTCAGGCGCTCGCGCTGCAGTACTACCGCGAGGGCTGGCACCTGGCGCTGGTGGCGCGCCGCGTCGAGGAACTGGCTGCCTGGGCCGAGCAGCAGCGGCTGGAGCCGTCGCGCTGGCGCGTGTACCGCGCCGACGTCAGCGACGTCGAGGCCATCGCGGCCACCGGTCGCCGTTGCATCGCCGAGCAGGGCCTGCCCGACGTCGTCATCGCCAACGCCGGCATCAGCATCGGCATGGACACGGCGATCTACGAGGACCTCGCGGTGATGCAGCGCCTCTACGCCACCAACAACATCGGCCTGGCCGCGACCTTCCATCCCTTCGTCGGCCCGATGCGGACGCGCCGCAGCGGCACGCTGGTGGGCATCGCCAGCGTCGCGGGCATCCGGGGACTGCCAGGACATGGCGCTTACTGTTCCAGCAAGGCCGCGGTGTTCAGTTATTGCGAGAGCCTGCGCGGAGAATGTCGGCCCGATGGCGTCAAGGTCGTGACGATCGCGCCGGGGTATGTCGATACTCCGCTGACGCGCGAGAACCGGTATGGCATGCCCTTCCTGATGCAGCCCGAGGACTTCGCGCGCAAGGCTTATTCGGCCATCGCGGCGGGCGCCAGGGTTCGATTCATACCGTGGCAGATGGGCGTCGTCGCCCGTGTCATGCGACTGCTGCCGGGCGCGGTGTTCGACCGCCTGCTGGCGGGGCGTCCGCGCAAGCATCGGCAGGGCGAGACCTGACCCCGCTTCACTCCACGGCTGCTGGCCCTCACCCCCACCCTCTCCCGCAAGCGGGAGAGGGGGCAAGACAAGACCTGGCATTGCTGGGCATCTGCTGGTCTGCTGGGAGGGTGATCAAAAGCTGATCACCAAAAGAAAAGGCGCTCCGAGGAGCGCCTTTCTCATTGCAAGGCGGGATGAACCCGCCTGCCGTGCGTGGCTCAGTAGCCGCCGCGACCGCCGCCGTAGCTGCCGCCGCCGCCACCACCGTAGCCGCCACCGCCGCCGCCGCCGTAACCGCCGCCGCCGCTACGGCCACCGCCGTAACCGCCGCCGCCGCCACTGCGACCACCGCCGCCGCCACCACCGTAGCCGCCGCCACCGCCGCCGCCGTAGCCGCCGCCACCGCTGCGACCACCGCCGCCGCCGAAGCCGCCGCCACCGCTGCGGCCACCGCCGCCGCCGAAGCCGCCACCGCCGCCCGGACGGTCTTCACGCGGACGAGCCACGTTGACCACGATCGCGCGGCCGTCGAGGGCCTGACCGTTCATGCCGTTGATGGCAGCCTGCGCTTCATCGTCCGTCGACATTTCCACGAAGCCGAAGCCCTTGGAACGTCCGGTCTCACGATCCATCATGACCTTGGCGGAAATGACGGTGCCGAATGGCGCGAATGCCTCCTGGAGCGACTCGTCTCGCACGCTGTAAGCGAGGTTGCCCACGTATAGCTTGTTTCCCATGGGGGAAGCCCTTTCAAAACCAAATAACCCAATGTGCTGCTTCAACCCATCGTGAACCACTCATACGAAGGCGCTGCATTCAGGCGATCCGATTATGTGTGACAGGATTGGCGGTTCGCAACGCGTCAAGCTGGTTGTTGTTTTTCAGCCGATGCGCGCAAACCCCGAGCAGTGTCAGAGGCGCTCAACAATCTCCGCCTCCGGCGTCTTGGTGGGGCAAAGCATGCTCCCGAGTTGCTCAGTGTTTTCCACTATGCGGATGCAACCCTGCTGAAATCGCACAACGTGTCGTCCATCGCCCCGCAACACCCGCTCCCGGACGCGGCCTCGGCCACGCCGCGGCTGCGCATCGTCTCGCTCGTCCCCTCGGTGACGGAACTGCTGTTCGCACTCGGATTGGGCCCCTGGATCGTCGGCCGCACCGGTTTTTGCATTCACCCGGCGCCGGCGGTGTCAGCAATATCAAAGATCGGTGGGACGAAGGACGTCAACCTCCCGAAAGTGAGGGCGCTGGCCCCCAGCCACGTGGTGGTCAACGTGGACGAGAACCGCCTCGAGACGGTCGAGGCGCTGCGCGCCTGGATCCCCCATGTGGTGGTGACCCACCCCTGCGGGCCGGCGGACAACCTCGCCTTGATCGCGCAGATCGTCGAGATGGTGGAGGTTTTTGCCGCCGAACTGGGGGTCAGGTCTGAACCCGCCGGCAGAAATGTCCTGCCGCCGGACGACAAGGCCTACCCCGAAGGCGTGCTGCCGGATGTCCCCGATCTGCGTGACCGGGCTGAGCATCTCGCCGCCGAGTTGCAGGGGGAGTTGGCCGCGTGCCGGTCCTTCCTCGCCGAACGTCCGATGGCTCAAGCGGGACGCCGCGTGCTCTACCTGATCTGGCGGGCGCCCTGGATGACGGTCGCGCGGGACACCTACATCGCGCGCATGCTCGCCGAAGTCGGTTGGGAGACCTGGCCCCCCGTCGAAGGCGGTCCGCATGGCGCGGCGCGCTACCCGGTCGTCACCGGCGACGAACCCTGGCTGGCGGAGGTCGATGAACTGCTGCTCAGCTCGGAGCCCTACCGGTTCGGCGAGGAGCATCTGGCCGAAGCGCAGGCGCTCTGCCCGAATGCCCGGGTGCGGCTGGTCGACGGCGAACTGATCAGCTGGTACGGCCCGCGCGCCGCGGAGGGGCTGCGCTACCTCCGCGAACTGGCCCAGGCTCCGCGATGATCACGGACATGAGCACGCCTTCCATCGCCACCTCATCCGCCACGTCGCCGTCGTCCGTACCGTTCGCCGGCCAGATCCTGCTGCTGGAGGACGACCCCGCGATCGCCCAGACCGTCAGCTTCGTGCTGGAGCGCGAGGGCTACCGGGTCCGCGCCTGCGGCTGGCTGCACGAGGCGCGTTCGGCCCTGGCCGCGAACGCGCCGGACCTGGCGATCCTGGACGTCGGCCTGCCGGACGGCAACGGCCTGGACCTGTGTCGCGAGCTGCGCCAGGGGCCGCTGGCGCGACTGCCGGTGCTGGTCCTCAGCGCCCGCAGCGAGGAGGGCGACAAGGTGCTGGGCCTGGAGCTGGGCGCCGACGATTACCTGGCCAAGCCGTTCAGCAATCGCGAACTGGTCGCGCGGGTGCGGGCGCTGCTGCGCCGCGCCCAGGCGCCGGTGGCGTCGACCGGGCCCGCCGTCGCCGGCTTCGTGGTCGAGGCCGAGGGCTCCCGCGTGCGCTTCCACGGCGAGCTGCTGCCGCTGACCCGCCGTGAGCTCGGCCTGCTGCTGCGCCTGCTGAAGGCGCCGGGGCGCATCCACAGCCGCGACAGCCTGCTGGACGCCGTCTGGGGCATGGATGCCGACAGCGGCGACCGCACCGTGGACACCCACATCAAGACGCTGCGCGCCAAGCTGCGCCAGGTCCGGCCCGACCTCGACCCGATCCGCACGCACCGCGGCATGGGCTATTCGCTGGAGTGACGGCGGATGCGCCTCGGCCTGCGACTGTTCCTCGGCTTCTTCCTGGTGGCGGGGCTGAGTGCCTTCATCCTGCTGCGCGTCGTGCTGGGCGAGTTCAAGCCCAGCGTGCGCGAGGTGATGGAGGACATGATGGTGGACACCGCCAACCTGGTGGCCGAGCTGGCGCGCGACGAGCTCGCCGCCATGCCGCCCGGCGGTGATCTGAGCGGCACGCGCTTCGCGCAGCGCGTGCGCGACTACGCCGAGCGCCCCGTCGACGCCCGCATCCTCAGCGCCCGCAAGCGCTCGCTGGACTTCCGGATCTACGTGACGGACGCGGCCGGGCGTGTCGTGCTCGACACCAGCCCGGTCCCGGCGGTGGGCCAGGATTACTCCGCCTGGAACGATGTCGCCCGCACCTTGCGCGGAGAGTACGGCGCGCGCTCGACGCCCGAGAAGCCGGCGCTCTACGGCAATGCCGGCGAACTCGGCAACGGCAAGGATGCGCAGGGCAGTCCGGTGATGTACGTGGCGGCGCCGGTGCGCCTGGACGGCCGCACGATCGGCGTCGTCACCGTCGCCAAGCCGGCGGCCGCGGTGCAGCAGATCATCTATCGCGCCGAGCGCCGCATCTGGATCGCCGGGCTGGGGCTGCTGGCGGTCTCGCTGGCGGTGGGCGTCGCGGTGACCGCCTGGATGATCCTCACGGTGCGGCGCCTGCGGCGATATGCGCAGGAGGTTCAGCTCGGCCAGAGGCAGCCGCCGCCGAAGGTGCCCGGCGAACTGGGCGACCTGGCCCAGGCGATGGACGCGATGCGTGAGCGCCTCGACGGCCGGGAGCGCCTGGAGCATCTGGTGCGTGCGCTGACGCATGAACTCAAGAGTCCGCTGGCCGCGTTGCGCGGCGCCGGCGAACTGCTGCAGGACGAACTGCCCGGCGCCGACCGGCAGCGCTTCGCCGCGCAGGTGGTCTCGCAGAGCGAGCGCATGACGGAGCTGGTCGAGCGGCTGCTCGCGCTGTCCACGCTGGAACTGCGGCGCGGCCCGGAGCATCCGCGTCCGGTGGCGCTGGTCGACGCGGTCGATGAGACGCTGGCGCAGCTCGGCGACCGTCTGGAGCAGCAGGCGCTGACGGTGCGCTGGCTGCGCCGCGACGCGGTGGAACTGCAGGCCGACGCCGAGATGCTGGCGCTGGCCATCAGCAACCTGCTGACGAACGCGATCGACTTCGCACCGGCCGGCTCCGAGCTGGCGCTGCAGGTGGGGATCGAGCCCGCGACCGACGCGCAGGCCTCCCGCGCATTCTTCGAGTTGCGCGACCACGGCCCGGGCGTGCCGGCCGGCGCGTTCGCGCAACTGGGCGAGCGCTTCTTCTCGACGGCCCGGCCGGGCAGCCTGCGCAAGGGATCCGGCCTGGGCCTGGCCATCGTGCGCCAGATCGCCGGCCTGCATCGCGGCGAGTTGCGATTCGAACCGGCGGAGCCCGGCCTGCGCGTGCGGCTCGCCTTCCCGCTCTTCACCGTCGGCTCACAAACTTCGTCCTGAGCTCACGGCCGCTGCCGAGACTGCCGCCTTCTGTGGACCGCCGAGGGGCGAGGAGAAGGACGATGCAGATGAAGGCGCTGTGGTGGAAGCTGGTGATCCTGGGCGGCGTGACGCTGCTGTTGCTGCTCGTGCTGTTGCGGATCGGCTGGCTGGTCGACGAACGCCAGGATCGCCAGCGTGCCGCGGAAGCCAGCGTCGCCGCGGCGCAGGCGGGCCCGCAGGTGCTGCTCGGCCCGATGGTGCAGCGCAGCTGCTCTGAGGAGTGGGAGTCCGTCAGCGGCACCGGCAAGGACATCACGAAGACGCCGGAACGGCGCGACTTCGTGCTCTCGGCGGTTCCTGCGGATCTCAAGGTCGACGGCACGCTGAACCAGGAGCAGCGCGAGCGTGGCCTGTTCAAGGTGAACGGCTATGTGGGCGAGGTGGCGCTGCAGGCCCAGTGGGCCTCTCTCGGCGCGCTGATCCCGGTGGCGGAGCACAAGGGCAAGCTGAGCTGCGAGGATCCGCGCGTGATGGTCGCCGTCAGCGACGCGCGGGGGCTGCGCGCCGTGGCGGTCAAGCGCGGCGCCCAGGCCTTGACGGTGAGACCGGGCACCGGTCACGACAGCTATCCGCACGGCCTCCATGCGCAGCTCCCGGACCAGGCGCTGGACCAGCCGCTGACGCTGTCGTTCGCGATCCACCTGGTCGGGATGACCGACTTCGGCATCGTTCCCGCCGCGTCCGCGACGCAGGTCAAGCTGCGCTCGGACTGGCCGCATCCGAGCTTCGGCGGCCGCTTCCTGCCGACATCCAAGCGCATCGACGAGCGCGGCTTCGAGGCGCAATGGCAGGTGACCGAGCTCGCCACGACCGCGCCCCGCGATGTCCTCGCCGGGTTCTCGCTGCCCGGCGTCGAGCGCGACCCGGACGCGGGCCGGGCCTATGCGCCGAACCCGGTGCCCGGACGCGAGGGCAAGTCGGGCATCGTGGCCGACACGCTGGCTTTCTCGATGATCGATCCCGTGAATCCCTACGTGATGAGCGACCGCGCGATCAAGTACGGGCTGCTGTTCATCGTGCTGACCTTCGTCAGCGTCGGCCTGCTGGAACTGCTGTCCGGCCGGCGCGTGCATCCGGTGCAGTACCTGCTGGTGGGCCTGGCGATGACGCTGTTCTTCCTGCTCCTGCTGAGCCTGTCGGAACACCTGAGCTTCGCGCTGTCCTATGCGGTGGCGGCGGGCGCGGCGATCGGACTGCTGACCTTCTACGGGACGGCCATGCTCGGCGCGGTCAGGCGCGGGCTGGGATTCGGCGCCCTGGTGACGGTGCTCTACGCCGCGCTGTTCGTGCTGCTCAACCTGGAGAAGGCCGCGCTGCTGGTCGGAGCCTCGCTGCTCTTCGCGGTGCTGGCGGCGGTCATGGCGCTGACGCGACGCATCGACTGGTACGCGCCGAACGGGCGCACTGCGGATCTGCCCGAAGCGGAGCCGGCCGGCACTCGGTGACAACGTGGTTGCCGGCCGCCCGTGGCTCGGTCAGCATGGGTCTTCACAGACCCAACATGACAAGAGAGACATGGGCGGAGACAACCCGACGAGCCACCGCGACGCGGCCCCCGAGACGGCCTCGGGCCGCTTCGACTACATCATCGTGGGCGCCGGCACCGCCGGCTGCCTGCTCGCCAACCGGCTGAGCGCCGACACGTCCAAGCGTGTGCTGCTGCTCGAGGCCGGCGGTCGCGACGATTACCACTGGATCCACATCCCCGTCGGCTACCTGTACTGCATCGGCAATCCGCGGACGGACTGGCTGTTCAAGACCGAGCCCGACGCGGGCCTGAACGGGCGCAGCCTGCGCTACCCGCGCGGCAAGGTGCTGGGCGGGTGTTCGAGCATCAACGGGATGATCTACATGCGGGGTCAGAGCCGCGACTACGACGGTTGGGCCGAGGCCGCCGGCGACGACGCGTGGCGCTGGGATGCGGTGCTGCCGTACTTCCGCGAGCACGAGGACCATTGGCGCCTGGACGAAGGCGCCGAGCGGCCGCCCGGCTTCGATCCGGCGATGCACGGACACGGCGGCGAGTGGCGCGTCGAAAAGCAGCGGCTGCGCTGGGCGGTGCTGGACGCGTTCGCGACGGCCGCGCAGGAGGCCGGCATTCCGGCGACGCCCGACTTCAATCGCGGCAACAACGAGGGCGTCGGCTACTTCGAGGTCAACCAGCGCGCCGGCTGGCGCTGGAACACGGCGAAGGCCTTCCTGCGCCCGGCCTGCTACCGGCGCCCCAACTTCGAGATGTGGACCGGCGCGCACGCGCAGCGGCTGCTGGTCGAGCAGGTCGACGGCGAGGTGCGATGCGACGGCGTGCTCGTGCGCACGCCGCATGGGCTGGAGACCGTCCGCCTGAACCCGCGCGGCGAGGTGCTGCTCGCCGCCGGTGCGATCGGTTCGCCGCAACTGCTGCAGCTGTCGGGCCTCGGGCCGGCGGTGCTGCTGCAAGAGCACGGCATCGAGGTCGTCAAGGACCTGCCCGGCGTCGGTGCCAACCTCCAGGACCACCTGCAGATCCGCGCGGTCTTCCAGGTCGACGGCGTCAGCACGCTCAACACGTTGGCGTCGAGCTGGTTCGGCAAGGCGCGCATCGGGCTCGAATACGCGCTGCGTCGCACCGGTCCGATGAGCATGGCGCCGTCGCAGCTCGGCGCGTTCGCAAAGAGCGGGCCGGACAAGGACTGGCCCGACCTGGAGTACCACGTGCAACCGCTGTCGCTCGACGCCTTCGGCGAGCCGCTGCATGCGTTCAACGCGTTCACGGCGAGCGTCTGCAACCTGAATCCGACCAGCCGGGGCACGGTCGCGATCCGCAGTACCGATGCGGCCGATGCGCCGTTGATCGCGCCCAACTACCTCAGCACCGCCGAGGACCGCGACATCGCGGCGCGCAGCCTGCGGCTGACGCGGCGCATCGTCGAGCAGCCGGCCCTGTCCCGCTATCGGCCGCGCGAGCACAAGCCGGGCATCGAGTTCCAGACCGATGAGGAACTGGCCCGCCTGGCCGGCGACATCGCCACGACGATCTTCCATCCCGTCGGCACCTGCCGCATGGGCCGCGCCGACGACGAGCGCGCCGTCGTCGACAGCCGCCTGCGCGTGCGCGGTGTCGGCGGTCTGCGTGTCATCGACGCCAGCGTCATGCCGACGATCACCAGCGGGAACACGAACTCGCCCACGCTGATGATCGCGGAGCGCGCCGCCGCCTGGCTGCGCGCCGGGGAGTGATCGGCGCCGATCAGGCGCTGAAGCGTTCCTCGATATAGGCCAGCAGCGTCCGGATCGTCTGGGCCTCGCCGCCGACCGGGCGGCCCGGACGCGCGATGTCGTTCCAGGCGAAGAGGTCGATGTGCAGCCAGTCCTGCTCGGCCGGGATGAAGGCCTCGAGGAACAGCGCCGCGTTGATCGCGCCGGCCAGCGCGCTGCGACCGGTGTTCACGATGTCGGCGATGCTCGACGTGATGCCTTCCTTGTAGGGCGACCACAACGGCATGTGCCACAGCGGATCGTCCATCTTCAGGCCCAGGTCGACCAGGTCGCGCGCGGTGTCCATGTGCTTCGAGAACAGCGCGGGCAGTTGCGCGCCCAGCGCGATGCGCGCGGCGCCGGTCAGCGTGGCCAGGTCGATGATCAGCTCGGGCCTGGACTCGGTGGCGTAGGCCAGCGCGTCGCACAGGATCACGCGGCCTTCGGCGTCGGTGTTGCCGATCTCGATGTGCAGGCCCGCGCGGGTCTTGATCACGTCGCCCGGACGGTAGGCGTTGCCGCTGATCGAGTTCTCCACCGCGGGGATCAGCACCTGCAGGCGCACCGGCAGCTTCAGCGCCATGATCAACGTGGCCAGGCCCAGCGTGTTGGCCGCGCCGCCCATGTCCTTCTTCATCTGGCGCATGCCGTCGGCCGGCTTGATGTCCAGGCCGCCGGTGTCGAAGCACACGCCCTTGCCGACCAGCGTCAGCCGCGGATGCTTGTCGCTGCCCCAGTTCAGCTCGATCAGGCGCGGCGCACGGGTGCTCGCGCGGCCGACGGCGTGGATCGCGGGGAAGTTCTTCTTCAGCAGGTCGTCGCCGACGATCTCCTTGAACTTCGCGCCGTGCTGCTTGCCGACGACGGCCGCGGCCTTCGACAGCTCTTCGGGCCCCATGTGCTCGGCGGGCGTGTTGACCAGGTCGCGCACCGCGCTCATCGCGGTCGCGATCGCCAGGCCGCGCTGGCCGTCCGCGCTGTTCTTGATGAGCAGTTGCGCCGGCTCGCGCTTGCGCGGCTTGTAGAGGTCGAACTGGTAGCACCCCAGCTCCCAGGACATCGCGGCGGCCTCGTCCTGCAGCGGCAGGCCGTCGGGCGACAGGGTGTAGTCGCCTTCAGGGAGCGCGAGCGGCAAGGCCGACAGGGCGAACGGATGGGCCGCGTGCGCCACGCCGGCAAAGACCTGCGCGAGCTTGCCGTCCTCGCCCGGCACCAGGGCGAAGGTGTCCGGGGCGGCGGAGAAGCCCAGCGTCGCCAACCATTGCTGGGTGCGCTTGGGCAGCTTCGGGGCGAGGGCCTGGTAGGCGGCGCGATCCAGCGCCAGGATGGGCGTGGCGCGAGCCACCGAGTTCTTGAATTGGACGTTCATCGATGCAGCGGCCCGCCGCGGGTCGCGCGGAGAGCCGGCCTTGGGGGTTGGCGGTGGCCGCATTCTCGCTCGCCCTCCCTCCGGAGGTGGGGGTCGCCGCGCTGTTCGGAGCCGGGCTGCCGACGAGCGTCACTCTCTGGGCGGAAGGCGTCAAACGGCGGGCGAAGGACGCACGGCGACGGGGCGCCGGCGCAAGAAAGGTCAGCAGGACTGTCGCAGACGCGACAGCAGGGCCTGTGCCGCGGCGGTCGTGCCGGCCGGTGCGTTGGGGCTGGCGGCGGACATCGCGGGGTTGTCCTGCGCGGCCTGGATCAGCCGCTGGGCCGCGGCCGGTCCGGGCAGCACCGGACCGATGAAACACACCCGCTCGCCCTGGCCGATCAGCAGCGTCGGGAATGTCTCGACCTCCAGGTCGTCGACCAGCTCCGAGTCGTCCTCGATGTCCACCCACAGGAAGCGCGCGCCCGGGTGCTGCTGGCGCAGCGTGGCGAAGTCGTCCCGATAGGTGTCGCAGGTCCGGCACCAGGCGGCGCACAGGCAGGCGACCAGCAGGTCGGAAGACCCCTCGGAAGCGGGAGCCGGCAGGGGCGACGAGGGCGAAACAGCGGACATGGGGCCGGAGCTTAGCCGAGTTGCGCCGAGGGCGAATTCGTTCGCTATACGTCCAAAGCACCGTCTTGGTGCCGTGTGCGTGACGATGGCGCGAGCTTTGTTCAGATTTGTGAGGAGGCTGTCAACGGCCTCCCAAGGGCTCGCGTTAGCTGGCACAAAGCGGTCTTTGCCAGCGGTCTTCCCCCCGCTCCCGGCCGCCGAAAGCCAAGAAGGTCCACGACCATGATGAAGTCTCATACCCGTACCGAATCCCAGCCGCGCCGCCTCCCGATGCCGGAACTGGCGCAGCACGACAAGGGCCGCAA
Organism: Roseateles noduli; assembly: GCF_050626985.1. Classification (NCBI taxonomy): domain Bacteria; kingdom Pseudomonadati; phylum Pseudomonadota; class Betaproteobacteria; order Burkholderiales; family Sphaerotilaceae; genus Roseateles; species Roseateles noduli. The sequence goes on along the minus strand of NZ_CP192463.1, from coordinate 4,840,873 downwards.
GCACGAAGCCTTCGAAGTCGCCAGCCTGGGCTGCGACCGCCGCAGCGTCGCGCGCGCCCTGCGCTTCGACCGCAAGCGCTGATTCCCCGAGCGGGGCCGCCCCGAGTCCGGGCGGCGGTCCCGCCCCTTGCGCCCGTCAGTCCTCGTCGTCCGGGGACTGCAACGGCGCCAGCAGCCGATCGATCTCGTCGGCGCTGAACTTCTCCAGACGCTCCCCCCCGTCACGGCCCAGCAGGCCGTCCGCCAGCGCCCGCTTGCGGGCCTGCAGTTCGAGCATGCGCTCCTCGATCGAGCCCTCGATGGCCAGTTGGTGGACGAACACCGGCCGTGTCTGGCCGATCCGGTGCGCCCGGGCATGCGCCTGCGCGTCGACGGCCGGGTTCCACCAGGGGTCGACCTGGATGACGGTATCCGCCGCCGTCAGCGTCAGCCCCACACCCCCCGCTTTCAGGCTCACCAGCATGAGGGGCGCCTCGCCCGCCTGGAAGCGCCGCACCACATCGCCCCGTTTCCCCTCCGGCGTGGCGCCGGTCAGCTTCATCAGGGGGATCTTGAGCTCGTCCATCGCGGCCTCGATCAGGTCCAGCATGCCGGTGAACTGCGAAAACACCAGGATCGTCCGACCCTGGCTGATCATCTCGGGCACCTTCTCCCGGATCCATTCCAGCTTGGCGGCCTCCATGCCCTGCGGGACCTCGACCCCTGGCACCAGCCGCGGATCGCAGCAGACCTGGCGCAGCTTCAGCATCGCGTCCAGCACGGACATCAAGCCGGAGCCGAAGATCTCCGAATCCTTCAGCAGCCGCCGGACCAGGTGGTCGGCGCCGATCCGCACGCTCTCGTACAGCTGACGCTGTCGCCCTTGCAGGGGGATGCGCTGGGTGAGGACCGTCATTGGGGGGAGGTCCTTGGCGACCTCCTCTTTCAGGCGTCGGAGGATGAATGGCCGCACGCGCGAGGCCAGTTCCCGGGCACGACGGGCGTCGCCGGTCTGTTCGATCGGCTTGCGCCAGTGCCGGGCGAAGGAGCGCGCCTCGCCGAGGTAGCCCGGCATCAGGAAATCGAACTGGGTCCAGAGCTCGCCGAGGTGGTTCTCCAGCGGGGTGCCGGTGAGCACAAGGCGTTGGTCGGCCTGGAGCCGGCGCAGTGCCCGCGCGGCCCGGGAGCGCGGGTTCTTCACCGCCTGGGCCTCGTCCAGCACCAGCACCGAGAACTTCGGTTTCGAAAGCGCCCGGACTTCCCGCCACGCCAGCCCGTAGCTGCACAGCAGCACGTCGATGTCGCCGAGACGCTTCATCACCTGGGCCCGCTCCTCGGGATCGGACAGGGTGGCCACGCGGAGGTCGGGCGCGACGCGCGCGGCCTCCTGCGTCCAGTTGAAGATCAGCGAGGTCGGCGCGACGACCAGCGCCGGCGACCTCAGCCGCCCGGCCTGCTTCTCGACCAGCAGATGCGCCAGGGCCTGGGCCGTCTTGCCCAGCCCCATGTCGTCGGCCAGGATGCCGCCGAGCTCCTGGCGCGCCAGGTACTGGAGCCAGGCCAGGCCTTGCAACTGATAGGGGCGCAGCGTGATGCCCAGACCCTCCGGCGCGGTCGATGCCGGCGGAGGACCGGCGTCGCGCAGGCGCTCCCACATCGTTCGCAGCTCGTCGGCCCCGAAGACCTGCCAGCGGCTGTCGGGGACGTCGAGCGCCGCCAGCCGCGCCGCTTCCCACGAGGTGAGCTTCACCGGTCCGCGCCGTGAGCGTTGGGCGACCAGGACGTCCAGCAGGTTGAGCATCAACCGCTTCAGCGGCGCCGCCGTCGAATGCAGCCGGCGTCCGCCCGGCGCCTTCAGGCTGATGATGGCGTCGTCGTCGATGCCGGCGATCGCGTCGGCGTAGAGCCAGCGGCGGTCCTTGCGCAGCAGGTCCCAGATCATCGGTGCGAGATCGACCCGCTGACCCTGGACCGTCACGCCCAGGCTCAGCATCCACGAGCCCTTGCGGCGCGAGAGCGCCAGCGTCGGCAGGCGGTCGCCCGTGCCGGGCGCGATGGCGGTCTGGACATCGACCGGCTCGTCGCCTTCGGGCTGGATCTCCAGCGACCACGCGTCGATCGCGACGCTGTGGTGCGCAAAGCCGGGCAGGACATCGATCTCCCAGCCGAGCTGGCGCAGGCGGGGCACCTCGTCGGCGGCGAAGTCGGGGAACAGGTCCTCCTGCTCCAGCGTCCAGCACGGGGTCAGGCCCCGCCCGAACGAGGCATCGCGCCACTGCAGCATCCCGGCGTCCACCGGATGCAGCGGCAGCGCCTGCCATTGCTCGAGCGCCGCCGGATCCGCCGGCCAGCGCTCCAGCCGCAACAGCGTCACGCGGTCGCCGCGTGGGCCCAGCTTCCCGTGCGGCCGCATGCCGAGCAGGCCGTCGCCGCGGTTGAGCGTCTGCAGGATCAGCTTCGGCGGGAGCGGGGAAGGCGGTGCGGTCATCGGGGACGCATTGTCGACGCGCCGCCGACCCGCCAGATCGATCCGCCAGCTCAGCCCTCCTTGCGCTCCTTGCCGTCCTTCGGCACACGCGGCTTGGGCAGGCCCGTCTTCGCGAAGTCCGCCGGCACGCGCATCAGCGCGGCCTCGGGCTCGGCGCGGCGGATGTTGCGCAGCTGATAGTTCTGCTCGCCGCTGCGCGGGTCCTTGGTCTGGACGCTGACCGTGACCTTCAGGTCGGGCGACGTCCAGACCTCGCGGGAGATGACGATCGGTTTCTCATTGCCGATCTTGCCCGCCGGGATCGTGCGCGTCGTGCGCCCGCCGGTGACCTTGAGCCCGTCGATCTCCTTGGGCGGCAGATTGTTCGGCTGCATATCCTGTCCGTTCAGGATCAGGGGCTCGACCCGCATCGCCACGGCCGGTGGCAGGGGCGACATCGGCGACAGCGGGCCCAGCGGGTTCGGCGGCGTCTCGACACGGATGACGCGGACCTCCTGGCTGCCTTCTCCCGGGGCGATCACGACGGGTGTTGCGTTGCGCACCGTGGTCGGTGCCGCAGGCGCGGCCGGCGGCTTCGGCGCGTCGACGCGCTGCGCCGCGTCGCCGTGGCCGAAGTTCTCGCGCGCCCAGTCGCGCATCTTTCTGCCGTACTCGCGCATCTTGTCGTTGTAGTCCCGCATCTTGTCCTGGTACTCGCGCATGCGCTCGCCGTACTCGCGCTGCGCGTCGGCATCCGCGCGGCCGCCGCCGAGGTAACGCGCCGTCTTGCGTTCGGGATCGAGCAGCCAGTTCTCACCGCTCACGGCGTCACGCAGATAGACCACCTTGCGGCCCTGGCGTTCGACCTCCTGGCGCGTCCGGCCTTCGCCGTCGCGGCAGAGCTGGCTGGTCTGCTGATGGACGATGCGATTGCCGTCGGCCAGCGGCTGGACGGTCTCGTGCACGGCCTGGGCGCAGTACGGCGCGCCCTTGACGACGCGCTCCGCGCTGAGGATGTGCATCGCGACGCCGGACTCGGCGATCAGCTCGGCCACATCGGGCACGGGCGGCGTCGGCGGAACGGGCGGGACAACGGCGGGCATCTCCGGCGGTGCCGGCTGCGCGCTGGGATCCGGCGATGCATGCGCGACGGGCTGGGCCTGGACCGCGAGGGCGGCGAGTGCCAGGGCAAGGGTGGTGAGGGAAGTCTTCATGGCGGTCTCCAGGGAGGGGAGCGGGACGTCGTTCAAGGGAGCGGGAAGCAGGGTTGCGGCGGGACGGGCGATGCCGGAACGCTCAGGGCATGACCCGCATCGCGAGCACATCGCCGGAGGCGTGCACCAGCAACTCGGCGCGCACCGGCGCGGCGGCATCGGCGGGGTCGTAGGGCAGGCCCAGCAAGGCGAGTCGTTCACGCGGGACCTCCGCGGGGACGAGCCACGCGGTGCCGGCGCCGGCCTTCTCGAAGGCGGCCCAGCGATCGGCGGACACGAGCACGATGAAGCCGCTGCCGGGATTGCCCATGACGGTGGCGCCCGATTCGCCCGGCGGCGCGGAGCCCAGCAGCCAGACGCAGGCGGCCAGCACCGAGGCGCACAAGGCCGGGCCGGCGAGCGCCCATCTCCAGCGGCCAGCCCTGCCCGCCTTCTGACGGGCGGCGAACTGCTGGCGCATCGCGCCGAGCACCGCGTCGTCGCGCTCGAAAGGCGGCGTGCGCTGGCGCAGGTCCTGGGCCACGGCCCACAGCCAGTCGGCCAGGCGCGCGGTGCGGGGCGGGGAGGTGTCGGTGGTCTTCATCATGCGGACTTCGATGAGCGTTCGATCGCGTCCGACGTGGCGGACGACAGGGGTCGGGACTCGTCCTGCAACGCGGCCAGCAGGCGCGCGCGGCCCCGGTGAAGCCGGGTGCGCAAGGTGTTGAGCTCGACGCCGGCGATGCGGGCGGCCTCGGCATAGGCCCGCTCCTGCAGATCGACCAGCACGATGGCCTCGCGGAAAGTCCACGGCAGGGTCTGCAACGCGGCCCATACACGCGCCTGGTCCTGCGCGCGGACCAACTGCTGCTCTGGCGCGTCGGCGTGGTCGTGGTGAAGGTCCTCGGCCTCCTCTTCATGGGCGACCGGCAGATCCCGCCAGCGCGCCAGCAGGTGATGCCGCGCCACGCCGGCGAGGTACGCGCCGAGCGGGCCTCTGCCGGAATCCCAGCCCTCGGGCCGGCCGGCAAACTGCACGAAGGCTTCCTGCATCGCGTCCGCCGCCCAGTCGGACTGGCCGCACAGCGCCAGCGCGTAGCGGTAGACGCCGGGCGATTCGCTGCGGTACAGCGGTTCCAGGGCGCTCGCGTCGCCCTGGCGCAGGCGGCGCACCAGCGCTTCGCCGACGGCGGCGTTGGAAGGCGGCGGCTCGCGCTCGCCACCGTCAGGCGCGGCGGCGGGATCGGGGCGGCCGCGGCCAGCCAGGCGGGTCCAGAAGCTCATCGGGCGTTGGGCGTGCGTTGCGGGGGTGGACGCGAGACAGTTCTCTCGCAGCATGAACGTATTGCGTCAGCGGCTCAGAAAGTTCCCGGCTCGCACACAAGAATCTGGCAAGCCGGCGTTCTTGCCGAGAGGCCCCGCATCAGATCGATCCTCCCCCGTGTTTCAGGGGAATGACACCTCCACGCCACACCGGGCGAACATCGCCCGGAAGTCGAGAACAGTGCACCGTGCGATGTTCGCAAATCGTTTTCGTCGGGGCCATTTCACGCAAGTGAGCGCCGGCAAACCGTTCCATCTTGGTGCATTCGCCGAGTGAAAACCCCAAGTGCGTGCATGGGGGTGCGGTCCTAGCATCCACCCCACTCGACGCGACACCCGTCCCGGGTCGGCGACAAGCCGGCGCAAATGGGGGTTGCCTACGGGGGCTGAGGAGACAAACAGATCAAACCAACACCAACGAATAGCAGTGACACTGTCACAATTCGCGGGCACCTGAATCAGGTGCCCGTTTTGTTTTCGTGGCCTGGTTTTGCGCGCATCCTGCGATCGTTCTCGGCCCGTGTCCGCGGCCCCGAGGCCGCTCTTGCGAGTCGTTGCTGATGATCGAGTTGTTGACCGCGGCCGTGGCGTCGCTGCTGGCCGGATTCGTCGATGCCGTCGTGGGCGGCGGCGGGTTGATCCTGGTGCCCGCGCTGTTCAGCGTTTATCCGAATGCCGCGCCCGCCACCCTCTTCGGCACCAACAAGGGCGCCGCCATCTGGGGGACGGCCTGGGCCACCCATCAATTTTCCAAGCGTGTGTCGCTGCCCTGGCTGGCCTTGATGCCGGCGGCGGCCGCCGCGCTGGCCGGCAGCTTCGCCGGCGCCTGGGCCGTCACGCAGGTGGACCCCAGCGGCCTGCGCAAGGCCTTGCCGGTGATCCTGCTGGGCGTGCTGCTGTACACGCTGGCGAAGAAGGACCTCGGCCGGCACCACGCGCCGCGCCACGAGGCCGCGACGCAGACGCTGATCGCCAGCGTCATCGGGCTGACCATCGGCTTCTACGACGGCTTCTTCGGACCGGGCACGGGCAGCTTCTTCGTCTTCCTGTTCGTGCGGCTGCTGGGCTTCGACTTCCTGCACGCGTCCGCGACCGCCAAGCTGATGAACACGGCGACCAATTTCGCCGCGCTGGTGCTGTTCGCCTCCAAGGGCCACGTCTGGTGGCACGTGGCCGCGGTGATGGCGGTGGCCAACGTCGCCGGCAGTCTGGTGGGGACGCGCCTGGCCCTGGCCAAGGGCGCGAGCTTCGTGCGCGGCATGTTCGTCGTCGTCGTGTCGCTGCTCATCCTCAAGACCGGCTACGACGCCTTCCTGCGCTGAGGCCGCGCACCGCCCTCCGGGCCTGCCAGACGCTATCCGAACAACACGCGCCGGGTGTCCGCCAAAGGCGGGATGCCCGGCAGCCCATCGCCCGGGCTACCATCCGTCCAAACAACCGCTGACCACCATGCCTGTCGATCCTCAACTCCGCGCGCTGGATATCGAGATCCCCACCCAGCCGGACGTGCTGGTCAAGCTCTCCCTGCTGATGGCGGACGAGGACATCGACCTGCAAGCCGTCTCAGGCCTGGTGGAGACCGACATGGCCCTGGCCGCCGCCGTGCTGAAGGCGGTCAACTCGTCGCTCTATGGCCTGCGTGGCCGCGTGCAGACGGTGCACCAGGCGCTGACCTACCTCGGCATGCGCGAGGTCGCTGCGATCACCTTCGAGATGGGCCTGCGCGCGGCCTTCCCGCCGGCCGTCGAACTGGAACCTGTCTGGACCCGCGCGGCCAAGCGCGGCCTGCTGATGGGCCGCATGGGTCAGATGCTGGGTGTCGACCCGTGGGCGGCGCACTCGGCGGGCCTGTTCGAGGAATGCGGCAAGGCGGTGCTCTACCGCCATGCGCCGGGGCACTATCCGGCGATGCTGCGCGCCACCGCCAGCGACAAGGAACTGGTCCAGCTGGAGCACACCGCGTTCGGTGTCAGTCACGACGCGCTGGGCGCGGCCCTCTGCGAGAGCTGGGGCCTGGCGCCCGCCGCCGTCGCCAGCGTGCGGTACCACGTGCAGCTGCAGCATGAACTGCTGATGCCGGAAGCGATGCAGCGCCGCGGCGTCGGCGCGATCTCGCTGGTGGCATGGACGCTGATGAACAAGCCGGAAGCGCTCGACGAGACGGTGATGGAGATCGCCCCGCAGGCGCAGCTTGACGAGACGCTGATGCTGCGCGCCGCGCGCCGTGTCGAGGAGCAGCTGCAGCAGGCCGAGTCCCGCGGCCGCTGACAGCGGTTTTGCGCGTCCCTCGCCTCCCGGGGCGAGGCCGCCGCGCTCACGACGCAAGGCAGAGCCGGTCGCGTCCCATGTGCTTGGCAAGGTAGAGCGCCTCGTCCGCCGCCTGCAGCAGCGCTTGCGGGCTGAGGTAGGGATGCCCCGGCTGGGAGGCCGCGAGGCCGGCGCTGATCGTCACGATCCCGTCGTCCGTCTTTCCCTCGGGCGTCCCCGCCGGCAGCGCCCCATGTGGCACGGCCAAGGCGCGCCAGCCCTCGCGCAGCGCTTCCATCAGCCCCTGCGCGGACTCGATGTCGAAGCCGGGCAGCAGCACCGCGAATTCTTCGCCGCCCAGGCGGGCGACCAGGTCGGTGTCGCGCTGGAAGTGCTCGGCGAGCAGCCGCGCGAGCCGGCGCAGCACTTCGTCGCCGGCGCTGCGTCCGTGGCGCTCGTTGAACGGCTTGAGGTGGTCCACGTCGAGGATCGCCAGCGCCAGTCGCCCCTGGTCGCGCTGCGCGCGCTTGAACTCACGCCGCAGCGCGGCATCGAATTCCCTGCGGTTGGCGATGCCCGTCAACGCGTCGTGGCGTTCCATGGACGCCAGTTCGCGCCGCTTCGCTTCCAGGGATCGCTCCGCCTGCTGCAGCGCGCGGTGCTGGCGGGCGATCTCCTCCCGCAGTTCGCGCCCGCGGGACTGCTCGCGGTGCAGCTCGTCCCCCAGCGAGGTCCGGACATGGTCCAGCGCCTGCTCCAGTTGCAGCAGCTCGCGGGGCCGCGGCTCGCCGGGCTCGAGCCAGGTCAGGGTCTGCGGCGGCAGCGTCGGATCGAAGCGGCGGGCCTGCGCGGACAGGTGGTTCAACTGCCGCAGCAGCCAGCGGTCCAGCAAAAGCGCGGCGACCAGGCCCAGCACGGTCGCCAGGGTCAGGTGGATCAGGGCGGAGCGCAGGAGCGGATCGCGGCGCAGCGTGTCGCCGATCGTCGAGGCCGACGCCTGCAGCCGCAGCTCGCCGCTGCCGGCGAGCGAGAACTCGGCGCTCTGGCCCGGTTCACCGTCGTCGTCGGACAGGGCACGGAACTGCTGGCCATCGCGCGTGTGCAGCTCGACGCGGCGCAGGTTGTGGCGGGTGAGGATGTGGTGGAGCAGGCCGTGCAGCGCTTCGGGCCGCTCCAGCCGCTGCTGGAGGCTGTACGCCAGCGGCCCGGCATAGAGCAGCGGGATGGCACTCAACTCGGCGTCGGCCTCCACGGCGCGGCGTTGTGTCGTTTCGCGCAACTGCCAGCCGCTGGACAACGCGACGAGCAGCAGTCCGAACACGAACAGCGCCAGCAGCGGGCGGGCGCCCACCGAGATGCGGATGGCCTTGTGGGTCATGCGTGGATGCCGAGCTTGCGACGGGAGTCCCGCCATACATCGTCAAGTCATCGTCGGGCCATTGTGCCGAGCCGTGTTCGCTGGTTTCCCCGGGGAAACTCCAAGCCGTGGCGTGTCCCCGAATGGCCCAGGCGGGCCGGGACGGTCGCCCGAATCGATCTGGCGACTCGTCGCACTCAGGGTGGCCCACCTCTGGGGGAACACCGGTCGCAGCCGTGGGGACATGCGGACCGCCCCGCTCCGATCCGGGTTCGGAAACCTAGAATCCGCCGGCTCCGCGTACCCTCTTTCCGAAGGCGCGCGGGGCAGCGTTCTCAGGGCGGGGTGGAAGTCCCCACCGGCGGTATCCGGGGCGCGGTCGACAGACCGACGACCCCGGGAGCCCGCGAGCGCCCGGCACCGCCCTTGTGGTGCCGGGGTCAGCAGACCTGGTGAGAAACCAGGGCCGACGGTCACAGTCCGGATGAAAGAGATCGCGTCCATCGTCGGCCTCGCGGGCCGGCGCAAGCGTTCGCGCCTGCGCCGCCGGGCGGCCGCGTTGTGCGTGCGCGCCCTGATTCATCGTTCCAACCGAAGGGTTCACATGAATCAGACCCAACTCCACTCTCCCTCCTCCGCCGTTCCGCGCGTGGCCATCGTGTCCGCGAGCTGGCATGCCGACCTGGTCGGCCGATGTCGCGAGGCCGCGATCCGCGGACTCGAAGCCGGCGGGCCCGTCCGCGTCGAGACCTTCGAGGTCCCCGGCGCCTTCGAGATCCCGCTCCATGCGATGAAGCTCGCGCGCAGCGGGCAGTTCGACGCGGTGCTCGCGTGCGCGCTCGTCGTCGACGGCGGCATCTACCGGCACGACTTCGTCGCGCAGGCCGTCATCGACGGTCTCATGCGGGTGCAGCTCGATACCGGCGTGCCGGTGTTCTCCGCGGTGCTCACGCCGCTGGCGTTCCATGAGCACGCGACGCATCACGGCTTCTTCCATGAGCACCTCGTGATCAAGGGCACCGAGCTCGCCGGCGCTTGCCGGGCGACGCTGGCCGCGTTGCGCAAGCTCGACGCGTTGAGCGCCTGAGCGCTTTGCCGACGGCGCTCGCGTGCCGTCGCCAGGCGCGGCCCGCCACAGGGTAGGAGGCCTCGCGTCCGCGAACCTCCCACCATGTTCCGGGCCCAGGGAGACCCGTGGGGCGCGCTACGAGGGCGTCGCCGCGGCGGTTAGCTGGAGCGAGGTCACGAACTTCCTCGGCTGACCGCTCACCGGATCCGTGAAGGCGATCTCGCGTGCGAGCAGTTGCAGCGGACGCGTGAAGTCCACCGTGTCCTCGACGGGCTGCAGCACCGGATAGATGCGGTCGCCCTCGATGGGCAACCCCAATGCGCACAGCTGCGCGCGCAGCTGATGCTTCACGCCGCTGTGCGGGCGCAGCTCGTAGCGGGCGCGGTCGGCGCCGAGGCGTTCGATCAGCGCGATGCGCGTGCGCGCATTCGGCGTGGCTTCCATGTCGTTGATGGTGCGCATCTGCATGAAGTCGACGGGATGCTCCTCCAGTCGGCTTTCGTACTCGAATGGGAGTCGTGCGCCGATGTCGTCGCGCCACGGCGCAATGGCCTCGTAGACCTTCTCGACGTCGCGATCACGGAACAGCCGTTGGTACGCGTCGCGCGTGGCCGGCTGCACGGAGAACAAGGTCAGCCCCGCCGTCTCGCGATCGAGCCGGTGCACGGGACTCAGGTCCGCCAGGCCGGTCTCGCGACGCAGGCGCGTCAGCAGCGTCTGCTGCACATAGCGACCCTTCGGCGTGACCGGCAGGAAGTGCGGCTTGTCGGCGACGAGCAGATGCTCGTCGACGTGCAGGATGCGTGCCTCGAAAGGGACTGGCGGCTCGTCGTCCAGCCAGCGCCAGTAGTAGAGGCGACGTTGCGCGCGATAGGGCGCATCGGGCGGCAGCGGCGTGCCCGTGTCGTCGAGCACGTCGCCGCGCGCCATCCGCGCCGTCCAGTCGTCGCGCGCGACCAGCGGCAGACGCTCGGCGAGAAAGTCCAGCACCCGCGTCCACGGGCCCGGCGGGCAGGCGAGCGCACTCGCGGCGACGCCGTCGCGCAGCGGCAGGGCGAGCTTCGGCGGACGGGCCATGCGAACTGAACTTTCAGCCTGCGGCGGTGTTCACTCGATCTGCGCCGGACTGCGAGCGCGCTCGTCGAGGAAACGGTTCAGGCGCTGCAGGTCGTCGGTATCGATCGGCGCGCCGTTGCGCCAGGCCTTGATCCACGCATCGCGCTGCGATTCGGCGGCGAGCTGCCGCGCCGCCTGGTCCATCGCCTCGATGGCGCGGCGACCTTCCGGCGTGCGGCTGCAGCCGGCGGTGGCCACCGATGTGCTGCGACCCTCGGCCAGCGGCAGCTTGGCGAGTTCGGGCGGTCCGGGATGCGTCGCGTTGTACTCGTCCACCATGATCGGGTACTCGAGCGTGTAGTCCATCCGTCTGGCCCGCAGCATGGGCAGCAGGTGGACGCCGCGTCCCGCGACGATGGAGCGCGGCGCGCGTTCCGGATTCGCGGCGAGCAGCTTGTCGATGCGCGGCCCGTAGCTGCGGTCGCGCGGCAGCAGGCCGGTGAGATCGGTGCGACGCAGCAGGTCCGCGAGCTGCAGCGGCTGGCCGTTGGATTCGAAGCGGGCCAGGTCCTCGCGCCGGACGATCACATGGATCTGGCGCGACAGCATGGCCGGGAAGAGCGTCGTGAAGTACAGCCACTGGAGTCGCTCGGGCGTGCGCACATGCAGCACGGAGCACAGCGTCTCGCCCTGGCGCACCTGGGCCTCGAAGCGGGGCAGGCTGAGTTCGATGAACTCGTGCCGGTATTGCGGCATGCGCTCGATGAGCAGGCGCAGGAAGCCGTCGACCTCGCCCTGGCCGAGGTCCTCGGCGCGCTGCGGCGGCTTGCCGTCGCGATAGACGAAATGCGGCGGCATGTCCTGCACGAGCCAGCGCAGCACGGGCGGGGCCGGCGGCGGCGATGGCTGCGCCACCGCGGGCGCGGTGGTCGAGAGCGCGGCAAGTACCGCGACGATCAGTCGCCCTCGACCCATTCCACCTTGGCGCCGAGGCGGGTGATGTTCTCGGCGAACTGCGGATGGGCGCGGCGGACCGGCGTCGCGTTGCGGATCACGGACTTGCCGGGGATGCTGGCCGCGACCATCAGCAGCGCGATGGCGACGCGGATGATGTAGGGGCTCTCGACCTCGGCGGGGCTCAGCGTCTTGCCGCCGAAGGTCACCATGCGGTGCGGGTCGGACAGGAAGGCGTGGGCGCCGAACTTGGACAGCTCGGTGGTCCAGCCCATCGCGCCGTCGTAGACCTTGTTCCAGAACATCACGCTGCCCTCGGCCTTCACGCCGAGCGCGACGAAGATCGGCAGCAGGTCGACCGGCAGGTAGGGCCACGGCGCCGCCTCGACCTTCTGCAGGATGTTGCGGGTGAAGGGCTCCTTGACCTTGAGCTTGCCGTCGACGACGGAGCGCGACCAGCCGTCCTCATGGATGATCTGGACGCCGAACTTGGCGAAGGTGCGGTCGATCAGCGGGAACTGCTCGGGCTGCGAGTTCTTGACCCGGACGTCGCCGCCGGTGATCGCGCCCAGCGCCAGGAAGGTGACGATCTCGTGGAAGTCCTCGGCGAAGGTGAATTCGCCGCCGCCCAGGGCCGCGACGCCGTGGATGGTCAGCCGCGAGGTACCCAGGCCTTCGAGCTTCGCGCCGAGCATCTGCATGAACTGGCAGAACTCCTGCACATGCGGCTCGCTGGCGGCGTTCATCAGCGTCGAGGTGCCGTGGGCCAGCGCGGCGCAGAGGACGAAGTTCTCGGTCGTGGTGACGGAGGCGTAGTCGGTCCAGTGGTCGTTGGCGCGGAGCTGGCCCTCGACCTTCACGACCAGGCCGTCGGGGGCGCGGTCGACGTTCGCGCCGAAGCGCTGGAAGACCTCGACGTGCGGATCGATCTCGCGCGCGCCGAGGGTGCAGCCCTTGACGTCGTCCTCGATGCGGGCGGCGCCGAAGCGCGCCATCAGGCCGGGGACCAGCATGATCGAGGAGCGCATCTCCTCCGGCAGGTGGTCCTTGGCCGGATCGAAATGGGTGTCGAGGTGGTGCAGGTCCAGCACGCCGCTCTTGAAGTCCACGGACACGTTGCTGCCGAGCTTGCGGAAGACCTCGAGGATCTTCTTGACGTCGGTGATCTCGGGCACGCCGTGCAGCCGGACCGGCTCACGCGTGAGCAGGGTGGCGCAGAGGATGGGCAGGACGGCGTTCTTGTTGGCCGAGGGAACGATGCGGCCCTTCAGGGGCGAGCCGCCGTGGACGATGAGGTTGGACATGGCCTGGCGCGGGCGCGCGGATGGAATTCGGTGGACGAGCGCGAATTATCGGGGGTCGCGGGATGGCCCGGCGCTCGAACGGGACATCGATGTGCATCTTGCAACCTGGGCCTCGCGGACACCAGCGAGCTTGTGTTCCGGCGACGGAGGAAATCCTCCGGGGCGAGCGGTTCGAGGGCGGCTGACTTGCATGAGTCGGTTGGCCTACGAATCCAGGGAGGATTCGCTCGAATGACTCCTATCCTGGGCAGGTGTTGGAAGAGGAACTGATGCCTAGAGTCGATGCTTTTGGAGGTGCCCATGCAGCACGGGATGGAAGCAGCGAATGATGATTCTCCGATCGCGGATCGGTCGACCCCAAAAGACTTGCCAGAGGGCCTGCCGGAGCTGTTCTTCGGATTTGTAGGGCCGACAGGGGTCGACCTGAGCCTCGTCTGCGAGACCTTGGCGAGCCAGCTGAACTTGGCGGGCTATGAGACGCGGGTCGTATCGTTAGGCGATCTGATCGACCCCTTCATGGGCTTGGTCCATCGCCCTGGCAATGAGTTCGAGCGCATGGATGCGCTCATTACCAAGGGCACGAAGTTGCGGCGCGCGACAGGCAATGCGGACATCGTGGCACGGCTGGGTCTGGCGCACATTCGAGTTCTTCGCGAGCAGATCACGGGAAGCATGGATGTCCGCGCGACTCATGGCCTTGCCTATCTCGTGAAGTCGTTCTGTCGCCCCGAGGAAATCGCGCTCTTCCGAGAAGTCTACGGTCAGGCCTTCCTGCTCGTTTCCGCCTATGCGCCCAGGGAAAGTCGACGTCGCAATCTCGCCCTGAGGTTTGCTGGTCTTCAGCATGGGAACGCGGGACCAGAGGAACTCGCGATCCGCCTCATTGCCCGCGACCATGCTGAAGACACCCCGTTGGGACAGAAGGTGGGCGACGTGTTTCCGCTGGCGGACTACTTTGTGTTGGCGGGCCGCCGTGCGGCACTGAGGGCAAACCTGAAGCGACTGGTCCAGCTGGTCTTTGCCGAGCCCTTTGTCTCGCCCACGCGCGACGAGCAGGGCATGTTCTTCGCGCATGCGGCCGCGCTCCGCTCGCACGACCTTTCCCTGCCACCTCTGCGCCCGGCACATCCTTGCAAGCGGCATTGCGGACGTGCTCTTCATCGAGCCTTACGAAAAGAGCCGCACGGATCAGCTCCACGCGGACGCCATCAGCGTGGAGCCCGAGGAGCCGTCTCGGATTCGCACCAACTTCCGGGCCTTTGTAGGCGTTGCGCCTCGGCGCTACATGGAGTTCTTCTCCGTAGGCACAGCGCCCCGCAAGACCGACGATGGGCAAGTCACGCAACGCGCTATCCGAGGCTGGGGCCCGCGATTCCGGGCGACATCCATGGACTACGTCACCGAGGAGCAGCGACTCATCCGCGAGCTTCCCGATGCCGGGCCCGACAGTGGGCCCGGAGCACCCCTGCACACCACGAAGGCGGCCTGACCATGACATTCAACAGCAACGATTACCCATTCCTCCGAGCGATCCAAGAGGCCAAACGAGAGGTCGACAGCTGGCCGGAATGGAAGCAGCGCTCTGTGCGCATGAGGATCTGGGCTCCCGGCGTACCCAGCACGGTCTATCTCATTGATGATCGCATCTACCGGGACATCCCCCTCTGGTACCGCGAGGAGCAAGAGCGTGGCGAGAGCTAGGGAAGTCATGGGCCTCGAAGAGGGAACGCCCTCGCGACAATCCTGCCGCATGATCCCGCCCGTTGAACCGCCCACTTCCGAGACCGTTCCGCCGGTGCCGGAAGCGCCCGTGCCTTCGCCTTCGCCTTCGCCTTCGCCAGCGGCGTCCCCTGTCCGCCGGCTGCTCGCGAAGCGGCGCGCCGCGGCGGAGGCGCCCGAGGACCCGCGCGACTGGATCACGCCCGAAGACCTCAACGTCGCGCCGGCCCTGCTCGGCTTGCCGCTGGCCTCTCCCTGGCAGCGCGCCAAGGCGATGGCCGTCGACGTGACGCTGGTGACGCTGCTCTCTAACTTCGGCAACACGCCGCTGCTCGCCGGCTGCTGCTGGGTCGCGTGGCGCTGGTACAAGCTGCAGCGCGCATCGCGCGGGGAAGTCCGCAAGGAATCCGGCTGGCTCGGCTGGGCGCCGGCGCTTTGCCTGGTTGCGTTCGGGCTCTACTCGAGCACGATGGAGCACATCGACGAGCCAACGAAGCAGGCCCGCCGCGAGGCCGCCGCGGCCGCATCGACTGACAAGGCCGCCTCGACCGAGAAGGCCGACCGCCACGACGAGGACAACGACACGACCGAGGTCCACGAGGACGTCAAGGACCTCGTGAAGCACGCGATCGCGACAGCCGCGACCGCGGCGTCGGCCGCTTCCGCCTCGGCCTCCGGCGGGCTGGAGCAGGAGGTGATCCGGCAGGTCGAGAAGGACGGCGAGCTGCAGCGCAAGGCCGACCGCCTGCGCATCAAGGCGCTGCAGGAAGAGGTGCGCACGCTCAAGGACGAGGCCCAGCGCTCGCCGCTCGAGAAACTCCGCCATTGGTGGGAGGTGGTGGGCCTGAACCTGGTCTGGGCCTTCGTGTACTTCGTGGCCTTCCCGCTGATCTGGCCGGGCCAGACGCCGGGCAAGAAGCTGATGGGCCTGCGCATCGTCGAGCTGACCGGCAAGCCGCTCAAGCCGATGCTGTGCGTGCGCCGCTACGGCGGCTACGCGGCCGGCGCGACGACCGGCGGCATGGGCTTCCTGCAGATCCTGTGGGACGCCAACCGTCAGGGCTTGCACGACAAGGCCGCGCACACCGCCGTCATCGACACGCGCAACCCGCGTCGCCTGCGCCTGACCGAAGACCTGACGGGCTGAACTCAGCCCTTCGGATCGAGCCGCTTCGCCCGCGCGAGGCGCCAGGCCTCGGCGGGATCGTCGCCATAGACCTCTTCGGCCGTCGTCGCGGTCTCGCGTCGATGCGTGTCGATCGCGATGCGCTTGTCGAAGACGAAGCACTCGCCGCGCCAGTCCGCGTCGGCATCGGGCATCTGCTCGAAGTAGTTGAGGATGCCGCCGTCCAGTTGCCGCACAGTGAGTCCGCGCGCGGTCATCCAGCCGGACAGCTTCTCGCAGCGGATGCCGCCGGTGCAATACATCGCGACGGTCTTGCCTTCGCGCTGCCAGGCGTCGGCGTGAGCGTCGATGTAGGCCGGAAAGTCGCGGAAGTGACGCACGCCGGGATCGATCGCGCCGTCGAAATGGCCGAGTTCGAATTCGAAGTGGTTGCGGTTGTCGAGGACGACGACGTCATCGCGCCGGATCAGCTCGCGCCATTCGCGCGGCGAGACATGCGTGTCGCGCGTGTCGGCCAGTCCGGTCACGCCATCCAGCCCGAAGGCGACGAGCTCCGGCTTCTCATGCACCTTCAGCAGCGTGAACGGGCGCGTCGCGCAGAAGCTGCGCTTGAAGTGCAGGTCGGCGAACGGTGGCTCGGCACGCAGCGCGGCTTCGTAGGCATCGAGTGCCTGCGGCAGCCCGCCGATGGCGCCGGTGATGCCTTCGGGAGCGAGCAGCAGGTTGCCGCCGATGGCGCGTCCCAGGGCGTCGTTGACGTCGCGCAGCCGCTGCGCGAGCGCCCCCGTCTCGTCCAGCCGGACGAACTTGTAGAACGAGCTGTGCTCATGCGCATGCTCGTGCGCGTGTTCGTGCTGCTGCGCGGGGGAAGACATCGGAGGGACCACTGAAGACGGACGCCGTAAGGCAGGAAGGCAGGCAGGAAGGCGGGCAGGGCGTCATGGTACCGACCTTCCGCGCGGGGCCCGTGGGAGGGCGCGAAGCCCGCTCGGGAGCAACCCGGGTGTGGGACCCGTACTTGCCCGCCTAGAATCCGCCACCCATTTTTCGCCCCTTCGGGGGCCCGATGCCGTGTCCGATCGCCTTGCCGTCCTGCCTCAATACCTGATGCCCAAGGGCGCCATGACGCGGCTGGCCGGTCGGCTGGCGAGCGCGGAACTGGGCGGCTTCACGACCTGGACGATCAAGCGCTTCATCGCCATGTACGGCGTGAACATGGCCGAGGCGGTCGAGTCCGATCCGACCGCCTATTCGACCTTCAACGACTTCTTCACGCGGGCGTTGAAGCCGGGCGTGCGCCCGCTGGCCGACGCGCCGCTGATCTGCCCGGTCGACGGGGCCATCAGCCAGTTCGGTCCGATCCGCGCGGACCAGATCTTCCAGGCCAAGGGCCACCAGTACTCGACCACCGCGCTGGTCGGCGGCGACCAGCAGCTGGGCGCGCAGTTCCGCGACGGCCACTTCGCGACGATCTACCTGAGCCCGCGCGATTACCACCGCATCCACATGCCCTGCGCTGGCCGCCTCGTGCGCATGGTGCATGTGCCGGGCGACCTGTTCTCGGTGAACCCGACGACCGCCCGCGGCGTGCCGGGCCTGTTCGCCCGCAACGAGCGCGTGGTCTGCCTTTTCGAAGGCGAGCACGGCCCGTGGGTGCTGGTGCTGGTGGGCGCGACCATCGTCGGATCGATGGCCACCGTCTGGCACGGCGTGGTCAATCCGCCGCGGCCGGGCCGCCTGCGCACCTGGCACTACGAGAACGAGCACTTCAGCTACGCGCAGGGCGCGGAGATGGGCCGCTTCCTGCTCGGTTCCACCGTCGTGCTGCTGTTCCCGAAGGACCTGCCGATGCAGTTCAACGCGCAGTGGCAGCCCGGCGGCGCGGTGCGCCTCGGCGAGTCGATGGCCACGCTGGGCTGATCGCCCGCGCGCTGGCAACCCCTGTCCCTCCGACGGGGGCCCGCCTTTGCGGGACAATCGCCGTTTTGCGAAACGACGGCGACGAGTTCCCATGACCCTGCGTGTCCTGACCGGCATCACGACCACCGGCACCCTGCACCTCGGCAACTATGTCGGCGCGGTGCGCCGCGCCATCGCGGCCAGCCGCGAGCCCGGCGCCGAGAGTTTCTTCTTCATGGCCGACTACCACGCGCTGATCAAGTGCGACGAGCCGGCCCGCATCGAGGCCTCGCGCCTGCAGATCGCCGCGACCTGGCTGGCCGCCGGCCTGGACACGAGCCGGGTCGTCTTCTACCGCCAGAGCGACATCCCCGAGATCCCCGAGCTGACCTGGCTGCTGACCTGTGTCACGTCCAAGGGCCAGATGAACCGCGCGCATGCCTACAAGGCGTCGGTCGACGCCAACGTGGCCGCGGGCGAGGACCCGGACGCCGGCATCACGATGGGCCTGTACAGCTATCCGATCCTGATGGCCGCGGACATCCTGATGTTCAACGCGCATCGCGTGCCGGTGGGCAAGGACCAGGCGCAGCACATCGAGATGGCGCGGGATGTCGCGCAGCGCTTCAACCACACCTTCAAGACGGAACTCTTCGTGCTGCCCGAGGCAAGCATCGATGAGGAGATGGAGCTGCTGCCCGGCCTGGACGGCCGCAAGATGTCCAAGAGCTACGACAACGTGATCCCGCTGTTCGAAGGCGGCGCGAAGGCGTTGCGCGAAGCGATCTCGAAGATCGTCACCGACTCGCGCCTGCCCGGCGAGCCCAAGGAGACCGAGGGCTCGCACCTGGTCCAGATCTACGACGCATTCGCCACACCCGCGCAACGCCAGGCGTTCCGCGCGGCGCTGCAGGGTGGCCTGTCCTGGGGCGAGGCCAAGGACCAGCTGTTCGCGCTGATCGATGCGGAGATCGGACCGATGCGCGCGCGCTATGACGCGCTGATGGCCAATCCCGAGAAGATCGAGGAGATCCTCATGGAAGGCGCCGCCAAGGCCCGCGCCATCGCAGGTCCGCTGCTGGCGCAGGCGCGCGAGGCCGTCGGCCTGCGACGCTTCCAGCCGCTGGCCGCGCCGGTCGCCCAGGCGACCAAGGCAAAGTCGACGGTGCCGGCGTTCAAGCAGTACCGCGAAACCGACGGCCTCTTCTACTTCAAGCTGCTCGCGGCCGACGGCACCCTGCTGCTGCAAAGCACCGGCCTGTCGCAGGGCAAGGAAGCCGGACAGTGGGTCGCCAGAATCAAGCGCGAAGGCGCGGCAGCGTTGGGCGAGGCGCCGGTGGCCAAGGAGACCGGCGACGATGTGCTGCTGCCGGCGCTGGAGGCGCTCGTGGCCGCAGAGCTGGAAGCGGCGGCGGCGAAGGGCTGATCCTCGGTTCGGGGGACCGAGCGCGTCGGCGGGAGCCGGGGCACCCCCGGGCTCATACGCTCGCAGGCTCCGCTAAATCGCCCGGGGGTGCCCCGGCTCCCGCCGACTGGGGCATCGTGGTCTCCGTGTCGAAAGGAAACCCTGGTTTAGGGTGCCAAGTCGATCACGTTCATCGAAGAAACCCGCTCGTTACTCGACGCGAGGCGTCGTAGTCTCCAACGTTGATTCCGTCACGATTCAACACCACAACAAGGAGACCAACGATGTCCACGACGACCCGCCTGCCTGCCGACTCCCTGGCGCTGCAACGCCTCTATGCCTGGGAGCTGGACACGCCGGACCGGGTCACGCTGCGCCAGCCGATGGGCGGCGGCATCGTCAAGGACTTCACCTGGAAAGAGGTCGCCGATCAGGCGCGCCGCATGGCCGCGCATCTGAAGACGCTCGGCCTCGAACAGGGTTGGGAACCCGGCGCCCGCGTCGCCATCCTGTCCAAGAACTGCGCGTGGTGGCTGATGAGCGACCTCGCGATCTGGATGGCCGGCTACGTCAGCGTGCCGCTGTATCCCACGCTCGCTCCCGACACCATCCATCAGATCCTCAGCCACAGCGAGGCCAAGCTGCTGTTCGTCGGCAAGCTCGACGGCTGGGAAGGGATGCGCCCCGGCGTGCCGCTGGGCCTGACCTGCATCTCCTATCCGGTCTCCCCCGACGACGCCCAGGACACCTACGACCACTGGGACGCGATCTGCGCCGAGACGCAGCCGCTCAAGGGCAAGCCCCTCCGCGCCGCCGACGACCTGGCCACCATCATCTACACGTCCGGCACGACCGGCGCGCCCAAGGGGGTGATGCATTCGTTCGGCAACTTCGCGTGGGCCATCGCCACGGGGCTCAAGCGCATCCCGCTGAGCGAACGCGATCGCATGCTGTCCTACCTGCCGCTGGCGCACGTCGTGGAACGCGCGCTGGTCGAGCACGGCTGGCTCCACACCGGCATGACGATCTATTTCGCCGAGAGCCTGGACACCTTCGCCGCGGACCTGCAGCGCGCCCGGCCGACGGTGTTCTTCTCCGTGCCGCGGCTGTGGACCAAGTTCCAGCAGGGCGTGCAGGCCAAGGTGCCGCAGCCGAAGCTGGAGCGCCTGCTGAAGCTGCCCTTCATCGGCAACCTCGTGCGCAGGAAGATCCTGAAGGCGTTGGGCCTGAACGAGTGCACCTTCGCCGCCGGCGGCGCCGCGCCGATGCCGGTCGCGCTGCTGAAGTGGTACCGCGCGCTGGGCCTGCCGATCAACGAGGGCTACGGCATGACCGAGAACCTGGCGCTGTCGCACATCACCGTGCCGGGCCGCGACCAGATCGGCAGCGTCGGCCCCGCCTATGACGGCGTGCAGACGCGGCTGGATCCGATCACCGGCGAGCTGCAGATGAAGAGCCAGGCGCTGATGCTGGGCTACTACAAGCAGCCCGAACTGACGGCCGAGACGCTCACCGCCGACGGCTGGCTGAAGACCGGCGACAAAGCGGAGATCTCCGACAAGGGGGCGCTCGCGGGCTGCGTGCGCATCACCGGCCGGGTGAAGGACCTGTTCAAGACGAGCAAGGGCAAGTACGTGTCGCCGGCGCCGATCGAGGACCGTCTGTCGACGAACCCCGCCATCGAGGCCTGCGCGGTGACCGGCGCGAACTTCGCGCAGCCGGTGGGCATCGCGATGCTGTCGCCGGAGGCCGCCGCGCGCGATCGCGCCGGGCTGGAGCAGGAATTGACCGCGCATCTGGAGAAGGTCAACGCGCGCCTCGATCCGCATGAGCAGCTCGACTGCCTGATCGTCACGGCGACGCCGTGGACCGTCGACAACGGCCTGATCACGCCGACCTTCAAGGTGCGCCGCAATCGCGTCGACGAGGTCTACGGTCCGCGTCTGGAAAACTGGATCGCCCAGCGCCGGAAAGTCATCTGGGCGGACTGACGCGCCGCCCCAGCGGCTGGCGCATGATGGGCGGATGAAACGCGGATCCCTCAAGCGCTGGGCCGCCCTGCTCAAGGGCGAGCTGCTCACCGTCTTCTACGCGGCACGCGATCCGGAGGCGCCCTGGCTGGCGCGCTTCGTGGCGATCGCGGTCGCCGCCTATGCGCTCAGCCCGATCGACCTGATCCCGGATTTCATCCCGGTGCTCGGCCTGCTCGACGATCTGATCCTGGTGCCGCTCGGCTTCTGGCTGGTGCTGCGCCTGATGCCGCCGCAGGTGATCGCCCGGGCGCGTCTGCGTGCCGCCGAGCAGCGCGGCCGGCTGCCGCGCAACCTCAAGGTCGGCGCGGCCATCGTCGTGCTGTGGGTGCTGCTGATGGTGCTGCTCGTCGTGTGGCTGGCCGGCCGCGGCGGCGCGCCGGCCGGCGCCGTCTGAGCGCTCGACCCCATTGACCGGATCAATCGGGACCGAGGCCCTTCTTCGCCAGCGTCTCGGCCACCCACTCGATGAACACGCGCATCCGCGCCGACACGTAGCGGTTGGGCGAATAGACCAGGTGGACCGGCACCGCGTTGTGGTGCCACTCCGGGAACAGCGGCACGAGCTTGCCGCTGGCGAGCTCCTCCTGCACCGCGTACTTCGCCAGCTGGACGACGCCCAGTCCCGCCAGCCCGGCGGCCACGTAGGCGTTGCTGTCGTTGACGTCGAGCCGGCGGCGGCCCTCGACCTCGATGCGCTCGTCGCCGCGATGGAACACGAACGGGAACACGCGCCCGGTCCGCGGCGAGAAGTAGCCCACGGCCTGGTGGGGCTCCCGGTCCAGGTCCTCCGGCGTCTCCGGCGTGCCGTGCTTGGCGAGGTACGCCGGCGACGCGCAGGTGCAGAACTGGATCTGCCCGACGCGACGCGCGACCAGGCCGGCGTCCTGCACCGCGCCGACGCGCAGCACGAAGTCGACGTTGTCGACCAGCAGATCGATCGCGCGGTCGCTGACACCCAGGGCGATCTGGATGTCGGGATAGCGCTCGTGGAAGTCTCCGAGCGCGGGAATCAGCACCCGCGATCCGGTCAGCGTCGTCACGTCGACACGCAAGCGGCCGCGCGGCTTGCTCTGGTCGTGGAGCATCCCCTGGTCGATGGCCTCGAGCTCGCTCAAGAGCGCCATCGTCCGCTCGTAATAGGCGGCGCCATCCTGCGTGACCGTCACCTTGCGGGTGGTGCGCGTCAGCAGCTGGACCCGCAGCCGCGCTTCCAGCGCCTGCACCAGCCGCGTCAGGCTGGCCTTGGGAAGATCCATCGAGTCGGCCGCCTTGGTGAAGCTGCCGGTTTCCACCACCCGGGCGAACGCCCGCATTTGCACGATCCGGTCCATCCGATGCCCTTGATCTGGCGGCCCGAAGAGGGGGACTGCTGGGGGGCCGCGGGGCGATTCTCCGGGATTCCGCACGGTCGTGCGCGTTGCGCGCCGCATTCCCGTGTCACGCGTTGTTCCGGGGCGATCCGGGCGAATGCCGGATGAATATGTCGTCCCTGCCCGTTGAATATCGGACGGGGTATCGGGGGCGCGAAGACTTAATTGGTGCTTAAGCAAAAGAAAACCCCCTCGGCGAGTAGTGGCTCATCCGAGGGGGGTATAGGCGGTCGGTGACGGACAGGAGGGAGGAGTGCGGAGAACCGCCACCGACCAGGGCCGGAGCCCTTGACCTCAAAAAATGCTCTCTACCAAACTATTGTTCGAGTTCTCTCTCAGGGGGTTGCTTGCAGGCGGGTATCAGGAACGGGAATCAGCGGCCGGCGACGGAAGTGGCCGGGGCGCTGCCGCCGAACTTCTTCACCAGCGTCGCGTAGTACGGCGAGCTGCGCAGTTGGGCGTACTTGGCCTGGGCGGCATCGCGGCGGGCGTTGTCGTAGCCGTAGGTTTCCGACTGCTCGACGGCGGCCAGGCCGGACTCGCGGTAGATCTCCAGGTCGGCCAGCACTTCGGCGCGGCTCACGGCGCTCGGGGTGTTGACGGGCTGGGTATGCGGGTTGTCGTTGGCCATCGCGCTGCCGGCCACCAGGGCGGCGGAAGCGAACAGGACGGAAGCCAGGATGTTCTTGGTGCTCATGATCTTTCCTTTCAGATTCGGTCCCAGGGCAACAGCGAAGGGGCACGGGGTGGATGATTCGACCCGTCGATTGCGCCAGGGATTCAATTCGGTTTCGTTTGAAACCCGTCAGTTGCCCGGAGGTTTCAAGCCGTCGCCTGGTGGAGATTCCCGGAAGCGGTATCGGTGTGTCGATGGGATGAACTATGAACGATAAGGGTTCACCCTTAAATCCATTCCTTCGCAACAGTCCGTTGAAAAGATCGGAACAATCACTGCGCGAATCTCGCGCGGTCTGCGCAAGCGGGGGGCGGGCATGATGGCGGCCTTTCAGGAGATGCATTCGATGCTCGGCACCCACGATCTCGGCCTCTTCATCGCCTCCGGCCTGCTGCTCAACATGACGCCGGGACCGGACTCGCTGCTGATCATGGCGCGCAGCGCCACGCAGGGTTTCCGCGCCGGCTCGGCGGCGGCGCTCGGCATCGGCGCCGGCACCTGCGTCCACATCCTGGCCGCGGCGCTGGGCCTGTCGGCGCTGCTGTCGGCCTCGACGGCGGCGTTCACCGTGGTGAAGCTGCTCGGCGCGGCCTACCTCGTGTACCTCGGCGCCGGCATGCTGTTCAAGCGCCGCGCGGCCGACGCCCGGGCGGAGGACGGGCGCGAGGAACAAGTCCCGACGCCGCCCCCCGCCGCACCGCTGCGGAAGATCTTCGCGCAGGGCTTCCTCACCAATGTGCTGAACCCCAAGGTCGGGCTGTTCTTCCTGGCCTTCGTCCCGCAGTTCATCTCGGCCGACGCGCCGAGCAAGGCGGTCGCCTTCCTGTTCCTGGGCGCCGTCTTCAACGTCAACGGGATGCTGTGGTGCCACCTGCTCGCCTGGTCGAGCGCCGTGGCGGGCGCCCGCGCACGTGGGCAGGGGTGGGCGCGCGCGCTCGGGCGATGGCTCAACCGCGGCATCGGCGCGCTGTTCCTGGCCTTCGGCGTGCGATTGGCGGTGGCCGAAATGGCCTAGCCCATCCGCGGTGCGCGTGGCGTTCGGTTCGTCCGAACCGCGCCTGCGGGTTTTCCATCGCGGGAGTAGGCTGCCGGCATGAATGCCAACACCCCTCCCCTGTCCGGCGGCGCGATGTCGCCGGCGTCCGGTGTCCCCGGGCACTACACCGCGCACGAGAAGCGCGATCGCATCTTCGCCATCGTCGGCGCGTCGTCCGGCAACCTGGTCGAATGGTTCGACTTCTACGTCTACGCGTTCACGTCGATCTATTTCGCGCACGCGTTCTTCCCGAAGGGCGATCCGACGGTCCAGCTGCTCAACACGGCGGGCGTGTTCGCGGCGGGTTTCCTGATGCGGCCGATCGGCGGCTGGCTGTTCGGCCGGATTGCCGACCGCAAGGGCCGCAAGACGGCCATGATGATCTCGGTGCTGATGATGTGCGGCGGCTCGCTGGCCATCGCCTGCATGCCGACCTACGAGACCATCGGCGTCCTGGCGCCGGCGCTGCTGCTGGCGGCGCGGCTGTTCCAGGGCCTGTCGGTGGGCGGCGAGTACGGCACCAGCGCCACCTACATGAGCGAGGTCGCGCTGCGCGGCCAGCGCGGGTTCTACGCGTCCTTCCAGTACGTGACGCTGATCGGCGGCCAGCTGCTGGCGGTGCTGGTCGTGGCGGTCCTGGAGCAGACGCTGAGCGAGACGCAGATGCATGACTGGGGCTGGCGCATCCCGTTCGCGGCGGGCGCCGCGACGGCGGTGATCGCGTTCTACCTGCGCCGCTCGCTGGCCGAGACCGCGAAGGCGGAGCAGCTCGACCGCAAGGAATCCGGCTCGATGCGCGAGCTGTTCAGCAAGCACATGCGCTCGTTCCTGATCGTGCTGGGCTTCACCGCGGGCGGGTCGCTGGCCTTCTACACGTACACGACCTACATGCAGAAGTACCTGGTGCTGAGCGTGGGCATGGACAAGAAGGTGGCGAGCACCGTGATGACGGCGGCGCTCTTCGTCTACATGTGCATGCAGCCGTTGTTCGGCGCGTTGTCGGACCGCATCGGGCGGCGCACGTCGATGCTGTGGTTCGGCATCCTCGGCGCGCTGGGCACGTGGCCGATCCTGTCGGCGCTCAAGGGCGTGCAGAGCCCGTACGCGGCCTTCGGGCTGATCATCCTGGCGATGGCGATCGTGTCGCTGTACACCTCGATCGGCGGGCTGATCAAGGCGGAGATGTTCCCGCCGGAGATCCGCGCGCTGGGCGTCGGCCTGTCGTATGCGATCGGCAACGCGATCTTCGGCGGCTCGGCGGAGTTCGTCGCGCTGAGCCTCAAGTCCGCGAACATCGAGAGCGCGTTCTACGTCTACGTCTCGGTGATGTGCTTCTTCGCCTTCCTCGTCTGCTTCCTGATCCCCGACCTGCGCAAGCATGGGCATCTGAACGAGGTGCATTGAGGGCCGTCCCTGTTTGATCGATCGCCCCTTCAAACCAACAGGCATCGCGCTTACACTGATCACCGACAGTCAAGCGCAGCGCTTGTAGAGGTCTCCGCAAGGAGGCAGCCCTGAATGGGTGGGATCCTCGAAGCTGGGGGCTGTCACCAACTTTCGAATGCCGCACCCAGGTGCGGCATTCGGCTTTTCAGGGATTCGAAGTCCGACAGGAACTTCATGCCGTAGCCCAACCAGCTCCGGCCGTTGCGATAGACGTGCCGTCGTAGCAGGTGGAGATAGCTTGGATCGGTGACCCCGAAACGACTTGGATTGACGGCGTAGAACGTGCTGCTCGCGACGGCATCCGCAATCTGAAGCCCCGCCAACTGGCTGTGCTGCACGGCGCGTAGACGATCGATGTCGATGGCAGGCCAATGGACCTGTCCCTCCAAGTTTGGATCGGTGGCTTGGCGCAGCAGACGCATTTGTCCGCGTATGTCCTCGTAAGACATCGCTGCGCGATCCGAGAAGATCAGCTCCACAGTGCCGTCCCCTTCGCCGGATCGCGCATGGTCTCGACACAGCCAAGAAACCCGTTCGACCAGCAGACGAGTCAGGTCTCGATAGAGCAGGAACTTGTTGGACTGGTAGGTAGCGATGTCCAGGATGTCGGGCTTGTAGCTGAGCACGCTCACGGTACGGAAGCTCAGCTGCGCCAGCTCATGGAACAAGACCAGGCGTGGAAGATGGTCCATCTTGCACAGATGGAACGGGTGCGACCGTTCTCGGCCGAGCCGCTGACGCACGCGCATCAATGCGTCCACGCCTGATCGCTCATTGATCCGTCGAAACACAACGGCCGACAACACGAACCAGCGCGAGCTGCCGCGGCCATCTTCCTTGAAGAGAAATCCTTCGTCGCCGGATTCATCGATGTACGCAATGAAGCTCGAATGCATCCGAGGAATTCTGTTGTGCCCGTCGGAGGTTGACGGACCAAGCTCATCTCGATTCGATCAACATGGACGCACGTTCCAGCGCTGTCATTGCGTCCTCGTGTCGGCAACGTGATCAAGGAGCGTCTCGCATCCCCAGGTGATGCGACAGGTACAAGCGCCCACGGAACCATGATTCCCAGCCGCTGGCCTTGAGCCGGTCGAGCACCGGCCCCTTGACCTCGCTGAGGTCGAGTCGCCGGCCCTGGCGCTCGAGCGTCTCGTGCAGTTCCTTCAGCGCGCTGAGGCCGCTGAAGTCGATGCTGTTGACCGGCGACATCTGCAGCAGCACGCGCCGCGTGGTCGGGTGCGTGTCGAGGTGGGCCTGGACCACGTCGGCCAGGCTGCGACCGTTGAGGAACAGCAGGCTCTCGTCGATGCGCAGGCCCAGGACTTCCGGGTCGAGCTCGACCTGGTAGCGCTCGACGTTGCGATAGTGCTCGGTGCCGGGAATGCGTCCGATCAGCGCGACGTGCGGCCGGGCGCTGCGCTGCAGCAGCAGCGCGATCGCGCTCGCCACGCCCAGGCCCAGGGCCGCGGTGATGCCGACGAAGATCACCAGCAGCGTCACCGCCGTCATGAGCAGGGCCTCGGCGCGGTCGTAGCGCCAGGCATCGGCATAGGGACCGAATTTCAGGCCCGACAGCACCGCGACCATGATGCTGGCCGCCAGCACCGGCTTGGGCACCCAGGCCAGCAGCGGCGACAAGGTCAGCAGCACGAGGCCCATCATCGCGGCGACGAAGACGCCGGTCATGCGCGTGCGGCTGCCCGCGTCGCTCATCAGCACGCTGCGCGAGAAGCTCGCGGCGGCGGGCATGCCGCCCGAGATCGCCGCCGCCAGATTGGCGACGGACAGGCCCATCAGCTCGCGCCGCGCGTCGACGCGTTGACCGACCCGGCGCGCCAGCGATTCCGCCACCGCGAGGCTGGACACGTAGCCGAGCAGGCCGATCAGCGCGGCGCCGGGCAGCATCGCGGTCCAGAGCTCGGGATCCAGCCGCGGCGGCGTGAAGACCAGCGCCAGCGGCGGCAGTTCGCCGACGCGCGGCAGGCCCTGCGGATTCCAGCCCCACGCGACGCCGATGCCGATGAGCAGTACGGCCAGCGGCGCGATCCGGGAGACGAAGCCCTTCGGCAACCGCCGCACCACGACCAGCGCCAGCAGCGACACGACCCCGAACAGCGCCGCGACGCCGCGCCAGTCGAAGCCGTGGGCCGACAGCGAGCGCCACAGCTCCGGCAGCGTGCCGCCGGTCGCCGTCGAGCCGATCAGCACCGGCAGTTGGCTGGCGGCGATGGCGATCGTCGCGCCCGATTCGAATCCGTGCAGCACCGGCACCGACAGCAGCGCGGCCAGCGCGTGCAGGCGCAGCAGCGCCGCCGCGCCGAGGAACAGGCCGACCTCGGCGGACAGCACCAGCGCGGCCTCGCTCGGGCTCACGCCGGCGGGCGCCAGCTGCAGCGTCTGCATGATCATCAGCGCCAGCACCGCGACCGGGCCGATGTTGAGGAAGGGGCTGGAGCCCAGCGCCGCGTAGAACAACGGCGGCAGCAGGCTCGCGTAGAGGCCCACCTGCGGCGGCAGCCCCGCGAGCATCGCGTAGGCCAGACTCTGCGGGATCAGGAGGACGCTGACCACCACGGCGGCGACGAGATCGTCGCGCAAGGCGTCGCGCAGATAGGGCCGGAAGGCGGCGAGGGAGGGCAACGTCGGCATGGGGGGAAGCCGCAGGAGCAGCGCGCGGCAGTATAGGTGCCGCCTTCCCCTCGGGGGCCCGGCCGACGCGCGTGCGGACCTCTTCTCGCCCATCGGCGCTCAGAGGATCAGCGACCCGGCGGGATGGTCCGGCGGCACGCGCGGCAGCGGCGGCGTGCGCGGCTCCAGCAGGTCGATCGACACGCGCAGCGTCAGCTCCTCGCCGCGCGGCAGCGGCTGCAGCCGCGGCGTGTCCGGCGTCATCAGCCGGAGCTGGACCGAACTGCGCGTCGCATGGCGCTCGAAGCTCAAGGTGTCCAGCGGCGGCTCGCCGCGCAGCAGCGCGATGCGCCCGCCGGCGCCGCTCAGCGAGGCGATGCCGCACCAGGGGTCGCGCCGCTCCGCGTGATCGCGGCCGGAGAGCTTCACCACGTCCAGCGTGTCGTCCAGCCACGCGGCGTCGGCGAAGTCTTCCGGGAAGTTCAGCAGCCACCCCAGGCGCGCCGGCATCGGCATGCGGCTCAGGTTGCGCACCGACAGGCTCCAGTCCAGTCGGTGTTCGTCCAGGCGGAATGTCTGGCTCGCCTGCAACCCCCAGGTGCCCGGCGACGGGCTGCGAGGATGCAGCATCAGCGTCATCGCGTCGGGCGCCTGCTGGGTGACGCGCCAGGGCTCATCGAAGGCGCCCGGGTCCGGGACCAGGGTCGCCATTTCCTCGGGCACGTCGGACGGAGGCGCCAGTCTCACGGCGCCTCCGCCGATCAGCCTGCCCCGCTCGATCAGCAGCGGGCGCAGCCACGGTTGGCGACCGCCGGGCCCGCTCTCCCCCAGCCAGCGCAGCCGTCCGCCGCGATCCGGCGCGATCACCGCGCGCCAGCGCCCCGATTTCAGTTCGACGACTTGACCCACATGCATCCCCCATGTCCAAAAGCGGCGGAGTCTGCGCGCGAGGGAAGGGGGCCAGTTCTACCGAAAGAGGGGTGGATCCTTGCAGGTGTGATGGATCGAGGTGGGCCGGCTGCAAGGCTTTGCAGGGCGCCCCTCGTGGCCGCTACGCGCCGGCGATCAGCGCGGCGATGCGCTCGTCGGAGAGGCGGATCGGCGAGCCGTTCGCGGGCAGCAGGGCGACCACGGCGTGGTCCTCGCGGCTGCTGTCGCGCAGCACCGGCGTGTGGCGCGGCTCGCCATTGGCGTTGGTCAAGGCCGACACCATCGGACGGTGCGCCTTGTCGCCGTTGCGCACGACCAGCCCCACCTCGCCGCTGGCCAGCCGCACCAGGCTGCCCGGCGGAAAGATGCCGAAGGACTTGATCAGCGCCGCCGCCAGCGGACTCTGCGCCGCCATCTGGTGGAGCTCGCGGCCCGCCTGCGCGGCGCTCATCGCGGGCCGGTTGGCCCGGCTGCTCAGGCGTGCGGTGTAGATGTCGGCGTAGCGCAGCATCTCGGCCAGCTCGCCGACGTCGCTGATCCCGTGCGGGTAGCCGCGTCCGTCCGGCGTCTCGTGGTGCTGCAGCACGGCGTCCAGCCAGTCGGGATCGTCGATGCCGGCGGCGCTCAGCATCTCGACGCTGCGGATCGGATGTTCATTGATCGCCTCGCGCTGCATCGACGTCAGCGGCGAGACCTGGCTGGACAGCCGCGCCTGCAGGTCCAGCATGCCCAGGTTCATCGTCAGCGCGGCCTGGAAGGCGCGCCGCTGGTCGTCCGGACCCCAGCCCAGATAGCGGGCCGCCGCGTGGCACGCGGTGGCTGCATGCAAGGAATGCGTAACGCCGTAGTGCCCACTGGTGGATTCAGGCTGTCGTACCACCTGTGAGAGTGCGACCTCGGGCGAGCTGTCGATCAGGGTCAGCATCAGCGCCGTCGCGCCGTCGAGCGCCCCGGCCATGCGATCGGGCGAGGCCGAGAGGGCGTTGCGCACATCCTGCATGCCGCGGTCCCATTCCTCGGGCAGCCGGTCGCGCAGGTAGGCGGCGGAGCGCGTCGGCGCGGGCGTGGCCTGGCGCGCGGACTCGGCGAGTTCGTTCGCGTCGACCAGCGCGCCGCGACGCATCAGCGCGTCGAGTTGCGCCGCGTCGGCGATCACCTGCCCGCGCGCAAGCAGCAGCGTCCTGTCGGTGTCGCGCACGCTGAAGGCGAGCGGCTGACCGAGGACGATCCGGTTCTTGACCGATGACAGTGAACAGACACGCATGACAGACGTGGGGAGCGGAGGGCAGGCCGGCCACGTGTCGACATGTCTTGAAGTTGTAACGTGGGCGGCCCGGACTCTACATCGTCCGTTCGGGCTCCGACCTGAACGGTCGCGGCAGCCCCCGCGCCCGGTGGGGCGGGAAAGCGCCGACTCCGTCACGGATCGGCGCCCGGGGACAGGCGGCTGGCCGGTCAGGCGGCGACGGCCGTGACGGCCGCGGCGGTCTCGGTGGCCGCCGGATAGTCGCTGTACCCGGCCGCGGTGCCGCCGAAGAGGGACTCGCCGTCGAAGCCCGCGAGGGGCAGGTCTTGCCGCAGCCGCGCCGGCAGGTCCGGGTTGGCGATGAACGCGCGCCCGAACGCGACCAGGTCCACCAGACCCGAGGCCAGCAGCGACCGGGCGCGCGCAGCGTCATAGCCACCCGCGACGATGATCCGGCCGTCGTAGGTCTCGCGCAGCGCGCGGCGGAAGTCCTCCGGCACCTGCGGCGCGTCGTCCCAGTCCGCCTCGGCCAGATGGAGGTAGCCGACGCCTCGGCGGGACAGCTCGCGCGCGGCCTGCAGGATGGTCGGGATGATGTCGGGGCAGTCCATGTTGCGCGCGGTGATGAACGGCGCCATGCGCACGCCGATGCGCGCCGGATCCACCTCGGCGGCCACGGCGTCCACCACCTCCAGCAGGAAGCGCAGGCGGTGCTCGCGGGGACCGCCGTACTCGTCCTCGCGGTGGTTGGAGGTGGTGCGCAGGAACTGGTCGATCAGGTAGCCGTTGGCGGCATGGATCTCCACGCCGTCGAAGCCCGCGCGCATCGCGTTGGCGGCGGCGCGGCGGAAGTCGTCGACGACGGTGCGGATCTCGTCGCGCGACAGCGCGCGCGGCACCGGGCAGTCGACCATGCGGCCGATGCCGTCCTCGCCGGCGACCCAGACGCGCGCCTCGGGCGACAGCGCCGACGGTGCGACCGGCAGGCCGCCGTCATGGAAGACCGGATGCGACATCCGGCCGACGTGCCACAGCTGCAGCACCATGCGGCCGCCGGCGCGGTGCACCGCCCGGGTGACGAGCTGCCAGCCGGCGACCTGGTCGTCGCTGTGGATGCCCGGCGTGAAGCTGTAGCCCTGCCCTTGCTGCGAGATCTGCGCGGCCTCGCTGACGATCAGCGCGGCACTCGCGCGCTGCGCGTAGTAGTCGGCCATCAGCGTGTTGGGAATGTTGCCGGGCTGGGTGCTCCGGGCGCGGGTCATAGGCGCCATCACGACGCGGTGGGGCAGCGTCAGCGGGCCGAGGGTGATCGGGGTGAAGAGATCGGTCATGGAGGTCCTTGAGGAGGTTTCGGGCGAGTTGCCGGGGGTCACTGGATGAGAGCGCCGCCGTCGATGTCGATGACGCCGCCGGTGACGGCGACCGGGTCCACCGGTCCGATCTCGGCGAGGAAGGCCTCCACGGCCGCCGGATCGGCGACGTCCAGGTCGGTCGATCGACCCGTGACGACGACGCGGCCCGGGCGTGCGTTGAGCGCGTCCGCCACGGCCCGACCGATACCGGCGGTACCACCGAAGACGACGCTGACGGTGTCCGCCGTGAAGACGGAGGAGGCGGAGGAGGCGGAGGCAGAGGCGGGCTGGGTGTCCATGTGTGTTCCAGGCTGTTTGATGGTTGACAGTCTGGAATGGATGGGCTCGGGGTTGAGTGCCCTGGCGGACGAAGCTTTTTCAAAGAAAATCGAACAATGGCCCGGATTGCTGACCTTGAACTGCTGGTGCGCATCGCCGACCTCGGCAACCTCACGGCCGCGGCGAAGGCCCTGGACTGGTCGCCCGCCGCCGCCAGCGCCTCGCTCAAGCGCCTGGAGGAGGAGCTGGGCTTCCCGCTGTTCGTGCGCAGCACCCGCAGCCTGCGCCTGTCCGGCGAAGGCCAGCGCTACCTGCCGCATGCGCGTGCCGCGTTGCGCGCGCTGACCGATGGCCGGGATGAAGCGCTCGCGGGACGCGAGGCGCTCAGCGGCGAGCTGCATCTGACGGTGCCCTCCGACCTGGGCCGCCATGTGCTGCTGCCGTGGCTGGAACAGTTCCAGGAACGCCATCCGGCGCTCACGCTGCGACTGCAGATCGGCGATCCGCTGACGGACCTGCTGCGGCGCCCCGTCGATGCCGCCGTCCGCTACGGTCAACCGGCGAGCGGTGCCCAGGTCGCGTTGCCGCTGCTGCCGGACTGCCGCCGGGTGCTGGTCGCCGCGCCGCATTACCTGGCGCTGAATGGCATGCCGGCGTCGCCCGAGGACATGCCGCGCCACGAGGCGCTGCGCTACCTCGTCGCCGGCGAGGTGCCGACCCACTGGCCCGTCGAGATCGCCAGTCAGCCGGTGGGGCTGCCGCTGGCTGGACGACGCGTCGCCGACGACGGCGAGGTCGTCAAGCGCTGGGCGCTGGCCGGCCTGGGGCTGGCCTACAAGTCGTGGCCGGACGTGGCCCAGGAACTGGCCAGCGGCCAGCTGGTCCACGTCAATCCGCACTGGCGCGGTGACCCGGCGCCGCTGCACCTGATCGTGCCGGGCCGGGCACAGCTGTCGCCCGCGCTGCGGCTGGTCCGGGACGAACTCCGCCGACGGCTGGAGGAATTCGCCCGGGCCATGCCGCGCTGAGCGGCGGCGCCGGCTCGTCCCAGGCTCACCCCTGGTTCATCCCTGGTTCAACCGAAGACCGCCTTGATCTCGGCTGCGACCTGCGGGGCGAACTCATCCAGCACGAAGTGGCCGCCGTCCAGCCAGACCAGCCTGGCCTCGGGCAGGTCGTTCAGGTAGGCGCGGGCACCGGGCGGGATGAAGATCGGATCGTTCTTCCCCCAGACGATCAGCGTCTTCGGGCGGTAGCGGCGGAAGGCGGCCTGCCAGTCCGGATAGAGCGCGACGTTGGTCTTGTAGTTCTCCAGCAGGTCGACGTTGGCGTCCTGCATGCCGGGCCGGTCCAGCAGCGCCTGGTCGACGATCCAGTGATCCGGATCGATCAATTCGGGGTCCTTCGCGCCGACCAGCCAGTGCCACTTCGTGCCGGCCATGGTGATGAGCTGGCGCGCGGGCGCCTCGCTCTCCGGCGTGCGCGATGCCCACAGCGGGCCGAACACCGACTTGGCTTCCTCGCCCACGCCGTCCAGGTAGGCGTTGGCGTTCTGGATGATGAAGCCCTTCACCTGCTCGGGCCGTTGCTGAAAGAGACGGAAGCCGATCGGACCGCCGTAGTCCTGCATGTAGAGCGTGTACGAGCTCAGTTCGAGTGCGTCGACGAGCCCGGCGACATGGGCCGCCAAGTGGTCGAAGGTGTATGCGAAGTCCTCGCGCTTGGGCGCGTCCGAGTGACCGAAGCCGATGTAGTCCGGCGCGATCACGTGGAAGCGGTCCGCCAGCAGCGGGATCAGCGGATTGAACATCCGGCTGCTGGTCGGCAGGCCGTGCAGCAGCAGCAAGGTCGGGGCGGTCGGGTCGCCGGCCTCGCGATAGAACACCTGGCGGCCGAGCACGGTCGCGGTGCGGTGGTGGATGGCGGTGTTGATGGCGCTCATGGCGGTGTCCTTGGCGCCTTCCCCGGGTCGGCGACCCGCCTTGGAAGGCATGGGATGCAGTCTCGGCATTCCCGGATTCCTGCGGAAGCCGCTAGGATCGAGAGCAACCCTCCCGAAAATTGGAAGGCCTGGCCGCTCACGCCCGGTCGCGAGTGCGCATGGATCGAATCGACGCAATGGCGATGCTGATCGCCGCCGTGGACGCCGGCAGCCTGTCGAAGGCGAGTCAGCGGCTCGGGCTGCCGCTGGCGACCGTGAGCCGCAAGGTCGCCGACCTGGAGAAGCACCTGCGCGCGTCCCTGCTGATCCGCTCGGCCAAGGGCCTGGACCTGACCGACGCGGGACGCTCCTACGTGGAGGCGGCGCGGACGATCCTCGACCAGCTCGACGAGGCCGAGCGCGCCGCCGCCGGCGAGTACACCGAGCCGCGCGGCGAGCTGATCGTGACCGCGCCGACGATGTTCGGGCGCTTGCACGTGCTGCCGACGGTGATGGCCTTCCTGGATGCCTTTCCCGAAATCGCCGTGGAGCTGAAGTTCACCGACCGGGTCACGCATTTCCTCGACGACCAGATCGACGTCGCCTTGCGCATCGGCGAGTTGCCGGACAGCAGCCTGGTCGCCACGCGACTCGGCGAGTGCCGCCACGTCCTCTGCGCCTCGCCCGCCTACCTGGCCAGTCACGGGGCGCCGCAGACGCCGGACGACCTGCGTCGCCATCGCGTGGTGTCCTTCGGGAGCCTCTCCAGCGACGGCGCGTGGCCGTTCCGGCAGGATGGCGCGGTGCGCACCGGGACGTTCCGATCGCGCCTGAGCGTGACGACGATCGACGCCGCCATCGATGCCGCGCGCGCCGGCGCGGGCCTGGCGCGGGTGCTGTCGTACCAGGTGAACGAGGACGTCCGGGCAGGTCGGCTGCGACTCGTGCTGGAGCCCTTCGAGCCCGCGCCGCGGCCGGTGCATCTGATGTATGCGCCGCGCAGCCAGAGCCGGCTGCCGCTGAAGCTGCGGGCGTTCATCGACTTCGCGGTACCGCGGCTGCGGGAGCGGCTCGTGCAGGCCGCGCTGCCGTCGGCGGGCTGAGCCTCAGGTACGAGCGACGCTGCTGCGCGGCGCTGTCGGCGCCTCATCCGGATGGCAGGCGCACGCCTCGCCATGCGCCGCCGACACGAGCTCTTCGAGGATCCCGCAGGCGTGATGGTCGTGGTCCGCGTCGCAGCGCTTCTGCAGGGCGACGAGCTGCGCCTCCAGCGCCCGCATGCTCTGCAGCCGGGCGCGGACCTTGCCGAGCTGCGACGCCACCAGCACGTCGACCTTGACGAGCTCCTCCGGGTCGCGGGTCTCCAGGCTGTTCAGCAGCAGCGTGACGTCCGCCAGCGACATGTCCAGCGCCCGGCAGTGCCGGATGAAGGCCAGCCGCTCCAGGTGTTCATGGGCGTAATCGCGGTAGCCGTTCTCGCTCCGCGCCGGCGGCGGCAGCAGGCCGCTCTTCTCGTAGAAGCGGATGGTTTCGATGTCCACGCCGGTGGACTTGCTCAGTTCGCCGATTCGCATGTCGATCAGGATAGCCGCTTGACCTTGGAGCGGCTACAGACTATCCAATCGACCCCCATGGCACATCAGGAACACGATCACCGCCCCGCCGCGCCCGAGTCTTCGGCTTCGTCCTGCGGGGGATGTTGCGGTCACGCCGCCGACGTCGCGACAGCGCCACCCGTCGCGCCGGCCGCCACGCAAGCGCATCGACACGCGGGCCATGCGCACGGGCACGGGCATGGGAGCGGACATGGTCACGACCACGACCACGACCACGACCACGACCACGACCACGGGCATGGCTCGTCGTGCGCCGCGCCCGCGCCGAAGTCCCAGGCTCCGAGCGCCGAGGAACTGGCCGGCACCACACGCCAGCGCTACTTCATCGCCGGCATGGATTGCCCCACCGAGGAAGGCCTGCTGCGCAAGCAACTCCAAGGCAGGAACGGCGTGGTCGCGCTGGAGTTCGACCTGATCAACCGCCTGCTCGACGTGCACCACCGCCTGCCCGACGACGCGCCGTTGCGCGCCGCGATCAGCGCGGCCGGCATGAGCGCCGAGCCCATCGAGGCCGAAGCCCCGCCGCCGGTGCCGCCGCCGGCGATCTCGACCAGCCTGCGCTGGCGCATGGCGATCGCCGGCGTTGCCGCGATCGCGGCGGAGACGCTGGCGTTCTCCGGATTCGACGAGTCCGGTCCGCTGGTGATCGCGCTGTCGGTCGCGACGATGCTGCTCGGCGGTCTGCCGACCTTGCGCAAGGGCTGGATCGCGCTGAAGAGCGTGACGCTCAACATCCACCTGCTGATGAGCCTCGCGGTCATCGGTGCGATCGTGCTGGGCCAGTGGCCCGAGGCGGCGATGGTGGTGTGGCTGTTCGGCCTGTCCGAGATGATGGAGAGCCTGAGCCTGGCCCGTGCTCGCGACGCGATCCGTGCGCTGACGCAGCTCGCGCCGGAGACCGCGCAGGTGCAAGGCACCGATGGTCGCTGGACCTCGGTGCCCGCGGCCGACGTGGCGATCGGCGCGCGGGTTCGTGTCCCTCCCGGCGAACGCGTGCCGCTCGACGGGCGCCTGCTCACGGGCCGCTCCAGCCTGAACGAGGCGGCCCTGACCGGCGAGGCGATGCCGGTGGACAAGGCACCCGGCGATGCGCTGCTGGCCGGCAGCATCAACGGCGATGGCTTGCTCGAAATGACCGTCACCGCCGGCAAGGGTCACACGCTGCTCGACCGCATGGCCGCGGCCGTGCAGCAGGCCCAGTCGCAGCGCGCGCCGACGCAGGCCTTCATCGACCGCTTCGCCCGCGTGTACACGCCGGCGGTGGTGCTGGTAGCCGTCGCGCTGGCGGTGTTGCCGCCGCTGCTGGGCTTCGGGACCTGGAGCGACTGGATCTACAAGGGCCTGGTGCTGCTGGTGATCGCGTGTCCCTGCGCGCTGGTGATCTCCACGCCGGTGACGGTCGTCAGCGGTCTGGCCGCGGCGGCGCGGCGCGGCATCCTGATCAAGGGCGGGCTCTACCTGGAGCGCGCCCGGCAGCTGAAGACGCTGGCCTTCGACAAGACCGGCACGCTGACCGAGGGCAAGCCGCAACTGGCGGCGGTGCAGCCGCTGTACCCGTCGGTGAACGCCGATCAGGCGCTGCACCTGGCCGCGCGGCTCGATGCCGGCAGCACGCACCCGCTCGCACAGGCGATCGTCGCGGCGCACGCGCAGCGCGTGGGGACTGTGCTGGCGCCGGTCGATCACCTGCAGAACCTGCCGGGCCTGGGCCTGACCGCGCAACTGGACGGCGCCGAATTCGCGCTCGGCAACGAACGTCTGGCCGAGCAGCGCGGCGCCGTCGACGACGAGGCTCGCAACGCGGCCCGCGCGTTGCAGGCGCAGGGGCACACGCTGGTCTGGCTGATGCGAGGCGCGCAGACGCTGGCCTTGCTGGCGCTGTCGGACACGCCGAGACCCGAGGCCGCCGAGGTGCTCAAGACGCTGCGCGCGCGCGGCCTGTCGCTGACGATGCTCAGCGGCGACCAGCGTGCGAGCGCCGTCGCGATGGCGGGCCGGCTCGGCATGCCGGAGGACGCCGTGCGCGCGCCGCTGCTGCCGCAGGACAAGCTCGAGGCGATCGCGACGCTCGCGGACGAGCAGGGACCGGTCGCGATGATCGGCGACGGCGTCAACGACGCGCCGGCGCTGGCCCGAGCCGACATCGCGATCGCGATGGGCGCCGCCGGCAGCGCGACCGCGCTGGAGACCGCCGACATCGCGCTGATGCAGGACGACCTGCGCAGGCTGCCCGAGCTGATCGACCTGTCCGAGCGCGTCGCGACGGTGTTGAAGCAGAACATCGTCGTCGCGCTGGGGTTGAAGGCGATCGTGGCGGCGCTGACGCTGGCGGGCATCGGCTCGTTGTGGCTGGCGGTGCTGGCCGACGCGGGCGCGAGCCTGCTGGTGGTGCTGAACGGTCTGCGGCTGCTGCGCGAAGAGCGCCCCTGAACGTCCCCTGAGCGCCGCCCGAGCGCCTCCTGAACGCGTCGCGCGGACGCCCCCGCCGGATCGGCGTTTCAAGCTGCCGCGACGTGTGCGGAGACGCCTTGGGAAGGGTCCCGGCACCTAGGGTGAGCCCTAATGCCGGCGGGCCGGTTCCCGCTGACCTTTGGCTGACAATGGCGCCGCCTGCCGCTGGCGGGCCCCAAGGGATCGGATCGGTCCGGGGCCTGGACCAGCGGCAAACGCGTTCTGATCCCTGGAACGCGGTTTCCCGTGACCCGGACGCCGGGTCATTGATTCCTCAGCGATCCACGAGCGATCGATCACGGAGCGTCGTTTGAACACAATTCAAACTCCCGGAGCGCGGCAGACCATCCTCGGCCAGCCCAACAGCCTGTTCGTCCTGTTCTTCACCGAAATGTGGGAACGGTTCTCCTACTACGGCATGCGGGCGCTGCTCGTGCTGTACCTGATCTCCGAGGCCGCCAAGGGCGGCTGGGGCTGGACGCGCGAGGAGGCGACGAGCCTCTACGGCACGTACACGATGCTGGTGTACCTGACGCCGATCATCGGCGGCTACATCGCGGACCGGTTCCTCGGCACGCGGCGCTCGGTGGTGCTGGGCGGCTTCATCATCGCGGCGGGCCACATCGCGCTGTTCTTCGACACCAAGGCGACCTTCTACGTCGGTCTGGGTCTGGTGATCCTGGGCACGGGCCTGTTCAAGCCGAACATCTCGGCGATCGTCGGCCAGCTCTACAACAAGGACAACGAGGGCCAGCGCGACGGCGGCTACACGCTGTTCTACATGGGCGTGAACGCGGGCGCGTTCTTCGGCATCTCGCTGTGCGGCTACATCGGCGAGAAGATCGGCTGGCACTACGGCTTCGGCCTGGCGGCGGTCTTCATGATCCTGGGCGCGCTGCAGTTCTGGCTGGCGCAGGGCATCTTCGGCGACATCGGCGGTGCGCCTGGCAAGGACGCGCCGCTGGTGGACGCGAGCGAGCCGCTGGACGACACGCCCGCCCACATCGTGCGCGACCGGCTGATCGCGATCGGCGTGTTCTCGTTCTTCACGATCTTCTTCTGGTTCGCCTTCGAGCAGGCCGGCGGATCGATGACCATCTTCGCGGCGGACTACACCGACCGCGCGCTGGTGGGCACGAGCGGGCTGATCTTCAAGATCGTCAACTCGCTGATGACGCTGATCCCGGTGGCGATCCTGAGCTGGCTGCTGGTCAAGCTGGGCCGCAGCACCGAGGGCCTCTACAAGCTGTCCAACGCCCTGCTGGCGCTGGCGCTGGCGGTGATCTGGGGCCTGTCGCTGTGGATGCTGGGCCGCGAGTTCCAGATGGAGCAATCCGAGATTCCGGCCACCTGGTTCGGGGTGCTGAACTCCTTCTTCCTGGTGATCCTGGCGCCGATGTTCAGCAAGATGTGGGAACGTCGCTGGAACCCGAGCGGTCCGGTGAAGTTCGGCGTCGGCCTGGTGCTGCTGGGCCTGGGCTTCGCTGCGCTGTCGTATGGCGCGTCGGGCATCCCGGCGGGCGCGAAGACGGCGCAGGTCAGCATGATCTTCCTGACGCTGGCCTACCTGCTGCACACGATGGGCGAGCTGTGCCTGTCGCCGGTCGGCCTGTCCTACATCTCCAAGCTGGCGCCGGCGCGCCTGCTGGGCCTGATGTTCGGGGTCTGGTTCGTCAACGCGGCGATCGCCAACAAGATCGCCGGCATGACGGGCTCGTACATCGACACGATCTCGTCGACGTACTCGATGTCCACCTTCTTCCTCATCTTCACCATCGTTCCCGCGGGCGCCGGCGTGCTGCTGATGCTGCTCAGCCCGGTGATGAAGAAGCTGATGCACGGCGTGCATTGAGCGGAGGCGCTGAGCGCCTTCCTCGAATCGAACAAACCCGGGCTCTGCCCGGGTTTTTTCTTGTCCGTCGTCACCCCGCGAGGCTTGTGCAGATCCGGTCGAACTTGGTGCCCTCATGGCGGCGTTGAATGCCATCGAGCATTTTGGGAGAGGAACCTGATGCATGGCGTGCATTCAGCCGTGGCGCTCGATTCGACTGCCTGCAAGCTTGTCGAAGGCTTTCTGCAAGCGTTGTTAGTCGAACGTCAATACTTGTGCATCTATCGATCGGCACAGCATTGCTTTACCCGCCGGAAACAAGCCATTTCGCGATCGTCACTCCTAGAATGATTTACATGTCATCCGGATTACGGATTGCTCGCAAGAAATAAATAAGGAGCAAGCCACCGGTCAATCAACTGCTGTCTTGCCTCAAGGGAGTGTGACAACAATGTCAATTGTTCGTCAAGGCGTCGATGCGCCCGCTATTACCAAGATGTTGAGATTCCTGGTATTGCTCGCAATAGTTTCTATATGGGCTTCAACGGCTTGGCCCCAAACTGCGCCGCCGCCTGCTGTGGACCGATTGGAAACATTGGCCGAGTGCGGTGACGCAGTCATCGAAACCATTACCTTCTGCACTCGCTCATCCGTTCCCGGCGAAGGGAGTTGCTTTGGCCAGCAGGTTTCCCTGCGCAACAAATCCGGGTCATACATCTTCCTCCTCGCCAATCCGAATTCCTGGACGGATCGATCCTTGGCCCGCGGGGGCCAATGCATCGCCAGCGGACGTGAACATTTGGTCGCCATCTCGTCCTCCAACCTGGGATCGGGCGCGACATGCGACGAGTGCGAGCGCAATGACGTCTTCGCCCTCTCGCCTGCGCCTCACTACATCGGCAGTGTCGGTGCACTGCCTTCGCTGATCTTTGCTGCGCCGGACCCGCTCAAACCGCT